>CAWZZC010000014.1:0-19769 GCA_963966365.1 Mesorhizobium sp.
GCATGCGCCAAGCCCAGAAGCGCACCATCGAGGATACTTGGCGCCACGTTGGCCATCTCGTCTCGACAATCCAACCAACCGAATGCAGCAACTATCTCGAAAATGCAGGATACGCTTCCGTCAAAAACTGAAAGGCTCTAAGATGTTCGACGAGGGCGACCACCTCGGGCTTGTGAGCTTTGCTGCGGGGCACCATCGCCTTGAACCACAAGGGGGCGGTCGGGAACTCCGGCAGGAGCCGCACGAGGCTACCCTGCGCGAGCGATCTGCGGGCCAGAAACTCGGCGACTATGGCGATACCCAGGCCGCGTTCGGCCGCGGCGACAAGGACCCGGCTGTCGTTAGTGGTGAAGACCGAGCGCACGTCGACATGAATGCGGCCTCTTGCCGTCTCGAAAGACCATGTTGGGCCGACCGCGACAAATGCGAGGCAATCGTGCTCGGCCAGGTCGCTTGGGTGTTGCAGCCGAACACTTCGCTGCAGGTAGTTCGGCGAGGCTACAAGAACCCTCGGATAATGGCACAACGGCGTTTCGAGCACGCTGGTAAAGGATTGCGGCAACGCGCCCAGCGCGATATCGACGCCCTCCTCCAACGGATTGAGCGAACGATCCATTAGCATCAGTTCGATCGTCACGTTCGGGTTCGCGGCCCGAAAATCTGCTATCGACTGGCCGACGAACATGGAGCCGACCGTCGTAGGCACCTTTATCCGCAGATGCCCGCTTATGCTGCTCGAGGGGTCGTGCACGCCATGGAGTGCTTCCTCGAGTTCGCCAACGAGTGCCTGGAGACGCGGACGCAGGCGCTCCCCTTCCGATGTCAGCGCAAGATTGCGGGTCGAACGGGTGAATAGCCGCGAACCAATCTCGTCTTCAAGCCTGCCGATGCGTTTGGTAACGACCGAGGGCGCAAGGCCGAGCGCGCGCGCCGCCGCCGAGAAACTGCCTGTTCGTGCAGTGACCAGGAAGGCTTTGATATCGATAAGCATCGTCATCCGGGTGTTATCGAGGCTCGCCGTGGGAGCGTCAATCCTGCACCTCGACGGCGTGCCTTGGCGCGTAGCTTCCGCTTGTTCGGAATTCGGTCAGCTTGTGACTGCGCGATAGACTGTCTGCATCATCTGTTCGCCTCCCGCTACAGCCTCTACCTCTCGGACCGGAAGCCGGGACCCGTGACGGAGGCGTTGTGCTGGAGCCATGCGCGCCGTTCGAGCTGGCCGACATCGCGCCAAAGTGCGTCGGGGAAACGCCGCGCCGCACCGTGCGCTTCAAACGCGGTGTGATCATCGCCATTGCTGCTCTTGGTTCAGGAACCATCCTCGGCGTCACCTGATGACGCTGCAAGGACCGGCACTGCGCATAAAAGAGCAAGCCGAAGAACGCTACAACACCGGAGGCCCCCCACGGTCAGCGCCGAACTGAATCAGGCACTCCGCGACTATGACGTGCTACCCGACTTTGGATCGCCCCGAACCGGAACTTCCGGGGCCGCAAGCCGTCCCTCCGCTTGTAGGCGGTACACGAATTCAGACGTTCATCCCCGCGGTTACGCTCAGCCTGTTGTGACGACGCTGGCGCGCCACGCGGCAGGGGATGAGCCAACGGTCTTCTTGAACGCCCGGCTGAAGGCCGCTTCGGATTCGTACCCGATCTCCCGTCCCACCGCCGCGACCTTGGTTGAGCTGTCGGCAAGAAGACGAGCAGCGATCTGCATGCGCCAGAGCGTCAGATACTGCATCGGGGCATGCCCGATGAGATGCGTGAAGCGAGCGGCCAAGGCCGCACGCGACATGCCGGCGCGGCTCGCCAGCTCATTCAGTGTCCACGGGAATGCGGGTTGTTCATGGAGCATCATCAGGACCTTGCCAATCGACGGGTCGCGCAGGCCGGACAACCATCCCGTCTCATGGGCAGGCAGGGTCTCAAGATACCGGCGCATCACCTCTACGAAGACCAACTCGCTCAGCCTCAACCGAATGGTCTCGCCGCCGACCCGCCGCCGACGCGCTTCGAGTAGGGTGAGATTGATAAGGTGGCTTAGCAGGCCGTCGCTTCCGGTTCCGGACCACCTGACGCGCAGGAGGTGCGGCAACGTCGAAAGCACGGGGTTGAATGGCCGCATGTCGCAGCCGAGAAAGCCGCACACAAACTCACTGCGCGGCTCGCCGCCGCCGCCTTCTTTGCTCACGAAGGGCAGCCTGCCTGCCGCCATCTCGCGGAAATAGTCCATGGTCGCACGGGCGTCGAATTCGGGCGGCTGGTCGGGTTGACTGAGCATGGAATAAGGATCGCCGTGCGGAAACACCAGCACGTCGCCCGCTTCGAACCAGGTCGACGCGATGCCGGGCACGTTCGCCCATCCCGCGCCCTTGAGTATGATGTGATAGGAGACCACATGCTGCGCACGGGGCAGGATGATGGGCGAGTACGCATCGGCGCGCGGTACCTCCACGCCCCAGGGAAAGGACGCATCGACTAGAAAGAACAGCGCCCCCGTCAGTTTGACCGTGCGCAGCACGTCCGAGAGCGGGTCGGTCCCCCGCGTCCTGCATGAAGCTGGCGGCTCATCCGCCGTCGAGACGTCAACCGGCCATTCCGCATCCAACACCATGGACGATGCGGCAAGCGATGAAGACGTACGGTCATGGGCTTGCGGCATGCAGCAACGATAACCTGCACGCACCCGCTTATCCAGCGGCTATGCCATTTTGGAGGAAAGACCATGACCACACTCGACGAGGTCCGCAATCCTGCCGAAATCTATGATGCCCGCTTCGTACCGGCGCTGTTTGCCCAATGGGGGCCGGTTGTCGCCGCCGAAGCGGAAGTGCGCAAGGGTGACCGCGTGCTCGACGTGGCCTGCGGCACCGGTGCGTTGACGCTCGCCGTGGCCGAGATCGTCGGCCCGGATGGTCACGTCATCGGGCTGGACGCCAATCCGCAGATGCTCGCGGTAGCACGGCGCAATCCCGTAGAGATCGAATGGTTGGAAGGTAGGGCCGAAGCCTTACCGCTGCCGGACAAGAGCTTTGACGCCGTCGTTAGCCAGTTCGGGTTGATGTTCTTCGAGGACAAGCCGCAGGCACTCCGTGAGATGATGCGGGTTCTGAGACCGGGTGGAAGGCTGGCGGTTGCCGTGTGCGATGCTGTCGAGAACTCCCCAGGTTACGGCACATTTGCGTTGTTGCTCGATCGGCTTTTCGGACGACAGGTGGGTGATTCCTTCCGCGCCCCCTTCCGCCTCGGCGATGCCGACCGGTTACACGAAGTCTGCCGCGAAGCGGGCATCGAGGATGCCGAGGTTGTGCAGCGCAGCGAAAAGGTGCGCTTCGAGTCCATCGACGCGATGGTGTCGACCGAACGAGCGTGTGTGTGGACGCTCGGGGGGGTGCTTACGAACGAACAGTTCGAGCGGCTTCTCGAGGAATCAGAGACGGCACTTAAGCCGTTCGTGATCGATGGCGGGAGAATCGTGTTTGACATGCCGTCGCTCATCGTAAGAACGCGGAAGCAGTAGCTGGAGCAAGAGTTTCGGGGCTTCGGGGCTTCGGGGCTTCGGCAGAAAGCTAAGCAATCGATGATCGGGCCATGACAACACAGAAGTCTCACGACGCTGAAACCCACGATACTGCAGCTTTCGACACTCGCCCTCGCCGCACTGTTCGGATCAGCGATTCCCGCTGCGGCGAACGAGGAAGGTTCGGGAGCGGCCGTTTCAGGGCAGCGCCTAGGCAACATTGAAGATAAGGTCTTTCGTATTAGCCGGCCCCCGCGTCAGCTGCAACGGCCGCCCAACAATGCCGCATCTGAAATCGACCATCGAATTTCTGTATTCCGCAGCGGTGGTGTACCCTTCCTGGCGAGATGTCACCCAACCCGCCCAAAGCAATCCAAGCTGCGCGGGCCGCCTACGACCGCGGTGCCTGGGCCGACGCGACTGAGCTGTTTCTAACCGCGGACGCGGAAATGGAACTGGATCTCGACGACCTCGAGGCTTTGGTCTGGGCAGCGGGGATTTCGGCGCAGGATCGGGTGATGCTCGACGGGCTGGAGCGCCTTTACGGGTATTTTTCCGCCAACGGGAACCATGTCGAATGCGCGCGCACAGCATTCTGGTGCGGATTGCGCAACATGCTGATCGGAGAGGTCGGGCTGGCATCGGGCTGGCTTCGGCGAGCGGCCAAACATGCCGAACAGACCGCGCCGGATTGCGTGCAGCGCGGGTATCTGCTCCTGCCTCGGGTCTACTTGCACCGCGGCAAAGGCGACTACGAAACGGCGATCGAACTTGCCAACGAGGCAATCGCCATCGCTGAGAACGGAGGCGATCCCGACCTGATCGCCATGGCCTGCAGTCTCAAGGGCTGCATCCTTTTCCGGCTCGGTCGCGTCGAAGAGGGGTATGTGCCGATCGACGAGGCGATGTTGCTGGCCAACAGCCGGCGGCTCTCGCCGGTGGTGTGCGGCGTCGTCTATTGTGAGATCGTCGCCTCATGCTGCCGCGTTCTTGAAATGGTGCGTGCGCGCGAATGGACCTCGATCCTGACCGACTGGTGCCAGCGCAATCCGCAGGCTAAAGCCTTCAACGGTGTCTGCCAGGTGCACCGGGCCGAAGTGCTGCAGCTTGAGGGCCATTGGGTCGAAGCTTTCGAGGAGGCAGAACGCGCCGGAGACGGCCTGATCGGAACGGCCGAGCACACCGCCATGGCCAGTGCTGCCTACCGGCGCGGCGAGATTTTGCGCCTGCGCGGTGAATTCGACAAATCCGACGCCGAATACCGTCTGGCTGGCGAAATCGGGATCGACCCGCAGCCCGGACTCGCGCTGCTGCGCCTTGCACAGGGTCGGCGCGAGGAAGCGATTGCCGGGATTCGGCGTGCGGTTGAAACGGCCGGCGACCTGCCCCGCAAGGCGGCGCTTCTGCCCGCGGGCATCGAGATCTTCATCGCCTGCGGCGACCTGGACGTCGCCGAACGGTTGTGTAGCGAAATGTCGGAGATCGCGGAGCGCTTCGGTACGGAGATCCTCGCCCGCGTGGCTGATCAAGGGCGAGCTTCGCTGGCCGTGGCACGAGGTGAGTTCAGCGACGCCGTTCCTTCCCTCATCCGTGCTCGGCGCTACTGGTCGGAGTTCGGTGCGCCCTATCTCGTTGCACGCCTGCGCGTCGACATTGGTCGCGCTTGTGCGGAGCTCGGCGACACCGAAAGCGCCGAGCGGGAGTTTGGCGCTGCCGAGAAAATTTTTCAGGACCTCGGCGCGGCACCCGATCTGGCTCGAGTGCTCGAGATGCGGGCGAGTTCGAAGCCAGTAGCGGCCGACAACCTGACAGCGCGTGAGCGGCAGGTGCTGGCACTGGTTGCCGACGGCGGCACCAATCGCGAGATTGCGAACGAACTCAACATCAGCCCCAAGACGGTGAACCGCCACGTCGAGAATATTCTCGGCAAGCTCGGGGTCTCCTCGCGCGCCGCAGCCGTTGCCAAGGGTCTGCGAACTGGTTCGATCGACGCGCGCCGGAGTGGGTAGAACACCCCAATCGGAAATATGCGCCGTGGGTCATGCGTACGATGAAAGCCGGGTGGTCGAAGGCTTAGACTCCTGTCGACGACGACAGGAGAAGAGCCATGGCCGACACATACACGACCGACAGAGCCCGCACCGGCCGCCATCCCGCCGACCTGGTGGAAACGGGCAATCTGATCAGGACCCAACCCGACACATTCTCGGCGGAAGCCCCCCAGCGATCGGCCGAAGCATGGCCCGAACGCCACGACGTCGTGGTGATCGGCGCCGGCCAGGCCGGATTATCCGTCGGCTACCACCTCAAGCGGAGAGGCATCGAACACGTCATCCTTGAGGCTGCGTCCCGCATTGGCGACGTCTGGCGCAACCGCTGGGACTCGCTGCGCCTTTTCACCCCGGCGAAGTTCGACTCGCTCGACGGCTACCGCTTCCCAGCGCACAAGGACACCTTCCCCACCAAGGATGAGATGGCGGACTACCTCGAAGCCTATGCCGCGAAGTTCGATCTTCCCGTGCGCGTCCACGAGTCGGTCAGGCGACTGCGCAAGGGGAACGGCGGCTTCCGTCTGGAAACCAAGGATCGCGTTTATGAGGCGGACCGCGTGGTGGTCGCGGCGGCCAGCTACCAGAAGCCACGCCTGCCGGCTTTCGCCAACGATGTGGACCCGCAAGTCTTCCAGATGCATTCGCACGAATACAGGAACCCCGCCCAGCTTCCGGATGGTCCGGTTCTGCTCGTCGGCGCAGGCAATTCGGGCGCCGAGATCGCGATGGACCTGGCCCGGACGCACCAGGTCTATCTGGCGGGTCGCGATGTCGGGCACGTTCCGTTCGACATCTCGAGCTTTATGGCGCGGAAGCTGCTGATCCGCCTCGTCATTCGCGGCATGTTCCACCGCGTCCTTACAATGCGCACGCCGCTGGGGCGGAAGTTCCGAGCTAAGATGCATGGCCACGGCATGCCGCTGATCCGCACGCGGCCGGGCCAGCTTGAGCGCGCCGGTGTGCGGCGCATCGGCAAGGTCATCGCGATCAGGGACGGCAAGGCAGTCTCCGACGACGGCAAGGCGGTGCCATTCAACAGCGTGATCTGGTGCACCGGCTTCCATTCCGGCTTCGACTGGATCGACCTGCCGGTCCTCGACGACCACGGCGACCCGCGCCAGCGGTTCGGCAAGGCGACCGACGTGGACGGGCTCTACTTCACCGGACTTCCTTTCCAATACGCGGTGTCATCGCCGCTCGTTTCGGGTGTGGGGCGAGACGCGCGCCGCGTCGCGGGTTGGATCGCCGCCTCGAGGAAGGTATGAAACCATGGAACCGATAGATCAGGCTCTGTTCAATTTCAGCCCAAGGGCCGGGCTGGCCGTCGCGGTCATGGTTGGTTTTCTGGTCTTTGCCGTGGCGCTGGATCTAACCTGGGACCAGTTCCGCAGGGTTCTCAAGAACCCCAAGGCGCCTGGCATAGGACTCGCGGCCCAGTACCTTATCCTGCCGGCTGCCGCCTTCGGCATAGGCATGTCGATGGCGGCGACGCCGAGCATCGCGCTCGGTCTGCTGCTGGTGGCTTGCTGTCCCGCCGGTGCGCTGTCGAACTACCTGACCGGCGTGGCGCGGGGGAGTGTTGCCACCTCGGTCAGCATGACGGCGATCTCGACACTGCTCAGCATCGTGGTCACCCCCCTGCTGTTCGCGTTCTGGGCCACGATGAACCCTACCACCAGAGCAGTGATCGCACGGATCGAGATCGAGCCGACACGGGTGGTCATGGTGCTGCTCATTATGCTGATCATCCCGGTCACGGCGGGCATGGTCATTCGCGCCAGAAATCCGGGAACCGCCGACAGGATCCGGCTTCGGGTACGCCGCTTTGCCGGTCTTGTCTTCGCCGTCGTCGTTGCGATTCTGCTCCTGGGCAACATCAGCGTTCTCGGCAGCTTCGCCAGCATCGCGCTGCCCCCGGTTCTCGTCACCTTCGCGATAGCCGTCGTATTGGGTTGGGGGCTGGCTCGCGCCTCGGGCATTGTAACGGCGGATCGTCGGGCCGTGACCCTCGAAGTCGCGTTCCAGAACGTCGCGCTCGCGATCGGCCTGGCCGTGGCGTTCTTCCCCGACCTGGCCGGCGTCGCAATCACTTCCATTCTCTGGGGTGTCATCCACCTCACCGCGGGGTTCGCCATCGCGGCGATATGGATGCGCATGCCTGTCCCCGATATTCCGCAGGCGGCGGAGTGATCGCGCGCCTGGCTCGGCTCAGTCGTCGTGAGCAGAAAGCGCTGATCTGAAGTCACGCATCGCAAATTTCGGCGAAATGCGCGATGCAAAAGGACTGTGTGAAATCAGACTAGCGGACGAGAGGGAGAAGTAGTGATACCCTTCACAACGCCGGCTTGGGGGCCGGTTACGGACTGACCGGTTCTGGCTGGAAAACTGAGATAGCCGCGAGCCGATCCGATACAAGATCGAATATCGGTTAGAAGCGCGCCGAATTGCTGCCATCCCGAGTCCAATTTCTAGCCACCGCCTGCCCGGGCGCGGGCGGGAAAAGCAGCGTTGAGTGCTTTGATGTTAGCGATCGTTTGAGTGCCGCGCGGCACCGGGACTGCCGTCGGGGTGCCGATCTCGCTGGTTCTTCATCCGAACCGGAGAGGCGAATTGCCGTTCTACCCGGCAAGCCACGCGTTTGGATGTTCGTGGAACCGGATTGGATGGAAGACGACACCGTCATGCGTCTCCCTGTTGAGCGAACCCAGCCGCCGCCCCGGACAATTTGCCGATCGGCCCCAAATGGGTGTGGCGGAAGCAGGCAGCGTATTTCAGCCCGTATCCCAGGTTCCTGTCGAAGGCGGCATGAGCCACGAAGATCAGGGCGACAGGACAGAGGATCGTGAGGCCGGTCAGAACACAGGCGATGGCCAGTGCGGCCGTTGTGTCTCACGGCGACGACGCCCTATGAAACCCTTGCTGTTGTCGGCAGTGCCAGGATGCCCGCGACCATCTCCCAAATCCGCCGGGCGAATGCCACCGCGTCGGGCCGATCCGGCTGCGCGAGCGCCATTGCAATCGCCTGCCGCATACCGCCATAGATCATGGCGGCGGCCATGTCGGCATCGATCCCCGGGTCGACCGCGCCGCTCTGCCGGGCCCTGCTGATGCTGCCGGCCGCCCGCTCGATGTTTTTTTCCCGACGTTCCGCATCGATCGCCACTACCTCGGCGCCGGCGCTCAAGCGGCCCAGCAAGATCGGTGTTATCGGGTCGGCGAAAAGGAACTCCACCAAGCGCGATACGCGAAGACATTCGCGCTCCGGCCACGTGAGCGTCGGGTCGAAGCGCTGCTGCAAGATCGCGTCGTGGCGTTCATAGAAATCTATGACCACCTCCGAGATCAGCCCGGCTTTGGAACCGAAGTAATGATAGGCGAGCCCGATCGACACGCCGGCCCGCTTCGCCACGTCACCCATCTCAACCTCGCCGCCTCCGGCGACAAACGCCTCCCGAGCCGCCGCCAGGATGCGCGCTTTGCTGTGCGTTGGTTGCGTCATTGGGTTTTCCGTTCCATGTGCGATTGGTCTTGACAGTAAAGGATATTTGTATTGAATTGAATTCAATTCAAGTGCCCACTCCTGAGCTGAGCCCAAATTTGGGTGCCGGCCTCGCGACCGAACTGCCCAACGTATTTCACAGAGGTATCGATGCGCGCGACCATCAAGAGACCAGCCAAACGCCCGCTTGCCCCGGATCCTGACGAATTCAGACCCGACCCGCACGTCGGTTTTGCCAAATACCGCCCCATCGCCGGTGTGATCGACCTTGGCGGTGGGACGGCGATCGTGACGCGGCACGGCGATGTCGTATCCCTGATGACCGATCCGCGCACCCGGCAGATGGAGACGGAAACGTTGGAAATGCAGGGGATCACCGCTGGCGCCCTGCACACCTTCTATGCCAACAGCATGCTGGTATCGAACCCGCCCGCACATGTGCGCCGCCGCAGGCCCGCGGCCCGCGCCTTTGCGTTCAAGCTCATCCAGGCATGGCGCCCGCGAATTCGCACGCTCGTATCGGACATGATCGACACCGTCGCTGCCGAGCGGGAGACCGACTTCCTGGAAACGATTGCCTCGCCGCTGCCGTCACGGCTGATAGCCGAGATCATCGGTGCTCCGGAGACAGATGCGCCCGCCTTTGCAGCCATGGTCAACACCATGGCCAGGGGGCTGGGCAGCATTCGGCCCGCGGAGTTGGAGTCCATCGAAACGGCAGCCGCGAACCTGACAGTCTATGTCAAAGGCCTGCTCGAGGAGCGACGGTGTGCGCCGCGCGACGATTTTCTTTCGGATTATCTGCGGACAGTGGGCGAGACGGGTGAACTGTCCGATGCAGAGACGCTCATTCAGATCGTGAGCATCATCATTGGTGGAAGCGACACCACGCGGTTCGGGCTTACCGCCATGGTTTCGCTGCTGCTTCAGCATCGCCAACAGTGGGAAAGGCTTTGCTCTGACCCAGGACTGGCCCCTGGTGCGGTGTTGGAGGCGCTACGTTTCGAGCCGTCCATCGGCTCCATCGGCCGCATCGTTACGGAGCCGCTTGATGTTGACGGAGTCCCCTTCGAGGCCGGATCTATGCTGAACCTGTCCATTCTTTCCGCGCAACGCGACGACGCGGTGTATGCTGAGCCGCAGGTGTTCAACATCGCCCGCACCGACCACCCCCGCTGGAGTGTGAGCTTCGGCATGGGGCCCCACCGCTGCCTGGGTGAAGCACTGGCCCGCGCCGAGATGGAGGAAGCTCTGATCGTGCTTGCTCAGCGGCTACCGTCGCTCAGGCTGGTCGGCAGCCCGCCGACGCCGAAAGGTTACACGGGTATCCGGGGTATAACCCCGATGCAAGTCGCCTGGAGTTCGGACTAGGCGCGCTGCTGCGTTTACGGAGCTTGGTCCGCGCCGCTATCCTCACGCCCGGCCTTCCTGCTTCCAGTGCGCGTGCTCGGCAAGCTGTTACGTCGTCTGTTCCTGACCCGGCTGGTCGCGCTGCACGACGCCGGTCGGCTCGGCTTCTTCGGGGCGCGCGAACTGCTGGACATCGCTGCGCCGACCGTCGACGAGCCCCGAAAGAGAACCTGCGGCCGCCATGTCCCTGCTGTGGCAGACGCATGATCGTCATCGAAATGTTCGAGCGATGGAGGCAGCCGCGCGGACCGCCGGACGCAACCACGGCGAACCCGGAGAACCGTCCCTGACCCGGCATGGCATGCTCAAGCTTCAAGCCGTGGCGCTCAGTCCCTTGTAACGGATCTGCACGCATCTACGGTGATAGCTGATGCCGACAGGCACGTCTCCGGACCAGCACCGGGCCAACACCATCGCCCGGTGGCGCAAAGACGGGAACTCGTTGACAAAGGCGATTAGTTTCCGTTGTGTTCAAGCACGTTTTTCGACCCATAGGCGGTCGGCTTTGATGAGTGTGTTGGCCATTACGATGAGCTTACGCATAAGCGTGACCACAGCGATCCGGTTCGTCTTCACCGTCATTGCGCTCGACGCCGCATTGACATGCCTGCTGTCCAGGCAGACGACTGGGAAGCCCTCATCGACGCCCTTGTGGTAATGGCGGCGCACATCCGCGACCGGGTCCGCTGGGCCGGCCAACCGCTCAAGCAGATCGAGCCGGCGCGCGGAGCCAATCAGGACATTTCGGTCGGTTACGGGCCGGAAGTTCAGAGCCGCAACGTTGCGGGCAAAGCCGCCGGCATGTCCCGGCGGCAGGCCGTCACCGCCATCCGCGTCGTCAACGTTCCGGCGGCCGAGTTCGATACGCATACACGCCGAAGGTGACGCGGCTCGCCACTCAGGGATCGGAACCTACAGGCCAACGCGACGCGGTGCTCTACGATTTCTCTGGCTCCCGAATTGTCGCTATCGGCCCCACACGGCAGGCACAGGCTGAATGGCGCGCCTGAACGATTGATGGCCCGTCAGGCGCACCATCGCGCCTCTGTCCGCAAGGAATGATCGGGCGTTATGGCGTTTGCTCTCATTCTTTTCCGGCAACCCACTTTGCCAGCGGATTGGCGGAGATCCCGTGCAAGATCAGGCTGAGGGCGACGGTACAGGCAACAATCAATGCAATGAACTCACCATTCGGCACCCCTTCCTGCAGCGCAATTATCGCGAAGACGATGCTAGCAAGCCCGCGCGGACCGAACCAGCCGAGAAACAGACGGCTGGCCGAAGACTCGCCTGTGCCGCTCAGGGCAACGTAGTTCGGAAGCATTCGCACCAATGTAAGGCTCAGAACCGCGTAGAGGACCACGGCCCATGTCGCTTGGTCCAGCACGTCTCCCAAGACCGCAACACCGAACAGGAGCCAGGTCAGCAGGGCAAGAGTCTCGCCGATCCCCTCGGCCGCATGAACCAGCTTGTGAGTGTTGTCGCGGGCGATGAAGCCGAACAGCATGCCGCCGGCGAATGCCGCTATATACCCGCTTCCGTGCAGGCTTTGCGCCACCGCGAAACATGCGATGGCCAGCGCGACTGTGGTCATCTGCACCCAGGTGTCCGACACCCAGCCTCGACGCCAGCAGATGCGCAATAGGAAGCCGCCGATCGTTGTCACCCCCAGCCCCACAACCAGGCCTATGCCCAGTTCCTCTGCCAGGAGGGTCAACCCGTATCCAGTCCCTTCACTGGTTCCCATTTCCAGGGCGATGAAGAGGAATAGAAACGGCACGCACAGCCCATCGTTCAGTCCGCTTTCCACGTTCAACCCCTCACGCAGGCGCGACGGGACCGCCGGGTTGGTCACGACGGCCTTGCCAAGCGCTGCATCGGTCGCCGCCAGCATCGTGGCCAGCATGGCGGCCTCGTATATGCTGAGCGCGTTGAACATCAAGAATGCCAAGATGAACCCCATCAGGATTGCTCCCGGAAGGCCAATCAACAGCATCCTTCCGGGGATCGCGTAGCGTATCTTCAGTGTCCGAAGATCGGCATTCGCTGCGTCGATGAACAGGAATAATGCCAGTGTCAGATCCGCCAGCATCCGTAGCAGTGGGTCGGGATCTTCTCCTGGAAACCAGCCAAGAGCCCCTGGCCCCATGACGAAACCAGCAGCCACGAAAATTATCGGGCCGGAGATAACAGTGCTTTCAAGCTTCTTGGAGACGAGGCTGTAGAGGAAGACGAAGATGGCAAGGACTGCCAGTTGTTCGTGCATGGATTCCTCCTACCTTGGTCCGCGACCTGAGTTTGGATCGCGGTCTTTCGGAATGGGATGCAGCAGACGCGTCATCACCGACAGGATCGCACTTGCGGAGAGACCAAACATTAAGATGCCGTTCGCCGCCTCGAAGGCTCCAAGCAACCGCCAGCGTTCGCTCATCACAATGTCGCCGTAGCCCAGTGAGGTGAAATTGACTCCTGAGTGATAAAATGCTGTGGCAAAATCGCTAAACTCGCCCAAGGCCATAAACAAGATGCCCCAAGTGGCGAATTGAAGCACATGGCCGAGAAACAGTACCAGCACGACCCAACCCAGGATGCGTGTCTGAACCGCCCAGCCGCGAATGGTCCTAGCCTCCAGATGATACAGCAGCAAGCGAATGACAAACATCATCACGGCGATCTGGATGGCCATGTTGCCCACGACCATGGCGCCGCCGATCAGAAGCGGGCCGAGCATGTCACGTATCTGTTTGTATTGTCGACCATTTCCGTCACCGCTTAGTGGGCCGCTGCGGCTGGCTGGACCACTCCGAGTTGGCTTCCGGATCGCGTGACGTGCAACAGGATTGCCGCGCTGACACCCGCCACAACGATCGCTTCGTCATTCTCAACCTCCCAAGAACAGATGCGATTGCCGATTCTGTATTTGGGATTACGTAACGTCTGTAGAATTATTGCAAAGGAAATATCCTCAGTGGGCACCGTAAAGGCGCTCCGGTTCTTCGACCAACTCTACCGGGTTGAAAGCCAGGCGCGCGACGAAAAGCCGGATGGCGGCGAAACGTAGGCGGACAGCATTCGCCGCTTTCGCCGGCAACACCGTGCACCCATTCTGAATGCCCTCAAGGAATGACACAATCGCCCCAAAGGTCTTGCCCGGACAGCAAGCCCGGCGATGCCGTCTCTTAGTGTCCGTTCCAAAAAGAGGTGAGTGATTTCAGCGGTTGTGGTTATGTCGGATTGCTGAGATTTGACAGAGGTCACGATGCCCTGGACTAAAATCACCCGCCCGCACTATGAGCGCCGCTGCCCGCGCTAAACAAGCGATCTGACGGATGAGGAATGGGCGTTGATCGCGCCGCTGATGCCTGAGCCGAACCGCATCGGCTGGCCGCGCAAGACGGACCTGCGCGAGGTGGTCAACGCGCTCTTGTACATGGCCTCCTCGGGAGGCGCGTTGCGGCTTCTGCCGAAGGATTTTCCGCTGTTCTCGACGGTGCAGAAGTACTTCTGGCGCTGGCGCGACGATGGCCTGCTGCGCGCCATCATCAATGAACTGGTCATGGCGGCGCGCGAACGGGAAGGTCGCGAGGCATTTCCCAGCGCCGGCGTTATCGATAGTCAGTCGGTCAAGACCACCGAAAGTGGCGGAATACGGGGCTGCGACGCCGGCAAGGAGGTCATGGGCCGCAAGCGCCACATCGTCACCGAGACGCTCGGCCACATGGGTCGTCGTCCATGCCGCTGACATCCAGGACCGCGACGGCGCGTGTCCACAGTTCTCGCGATGTTTCTGCATTGATCACGAGTTCAACTCAATTTCGTTCATTGCGCGCTCACCCAGCTACACCTGCCATCATGGAACGAAAGTTTGCGGCTTCTGGCCCAAGTCAATCCGAATTCTTTCCCGCGGACGCGTTGTTGACCGCTCAATCTCGTCGCGGCCATAACGAATATACCACCAGCTCAAGCGTTGGTCTCCGCTCGATCCGTCCCATCATTCCAAAGGGGTCCACTGTTCGTTTGGGTCAAACACATCGATCTTCATGGCACGCGAGAGGGTCTCCTCACCAAGATCAGCTTCATAAACGATACCCTGCTCACCGATCATGAAACTCATGATGCCGGTATCGCCATATACGGCGGGATACGCGACCACTGCGTGCCCTGCGACCATGTTGCCTGCGACCATATAGCTGTATGCGCCACCAGGTGCGGCATCACCTTGACCCTGAAGAATCCGGAAATAGTAGCCTTGGTATGGCTCTGGGTCTCGATCCTCGCCATCAAGACTGTAGCCCGAGAAGCTTGCACGAGCGATGGTGTCGTCGAACGGGCTCGGTTCGGCGCCAGGCTCGTTGGGCCAGTAGAGGCCATCACGCGTGCCAGGGGTCGACAGGATTGATGCTGCGAACTCCATAACACCGTCGCCGTCGTGGTCGGTCTGGCGATAGGCCATTTGGATACTGCTGGCTCGGCGCATGATGTCGATGACCTCAAGCTCATTTCGGCCGATGCGACGCAAAAGGACCTCCTCTCGGGCTGCTTCGGCATCGAAGTTCCAGGTTCCGTTGTTAAGGACAAGTGGAGCAGGAAACGGCCAGAGATCGGGACCGGCATAGAGGATGACGCGATTATCGGCTTCCCTTCCAATTCGTTTGGTCAGTTGCATATCGGCAAGGAAGCTGCTCCAGACTTCGCGATCCTCTTCCCGATCGCCGGTCGACACGATGTCCTCATTCTCGGGACCGAAGATGCGAAGCACTTCTCCCTTGTCGCCAGCCTCAAGGGCAGCAACAAGAGCGGCCACTGCGGCATCTGGTGTTGCAAAACTGAGGGGTTGCGCTACCGCAGGTGCAGCCAGCACGGCGAGCGCAATGCCCAAATGCACTGAAAGTCTCATCTCAACGTCCCCTTCGACCGCCACCCCCGCCTCGGCGCCCACCTCCGCTCATGCTCCGGCCGCCACGACTGGCCGCCGAGACGGCTCGGTGTCCTCCCGATGGCCTTTGGAACGCATTGGAACGTCCCGGTGCCCTCACCGCAGGGGCGCGATGGGCTGCCGGCCTGGAGATGTGGCCCGTTCTGGACGCGGGTCGATTCTGTCTCACCGCGTTAGGCCTTGCCGCAGGCCGGGTTGCAGCCTGCCTTGACGACGGCACCCCCGAGACACGTGTCCCAGAACCCGACCGTACGCCCTGCGGGCGGGACGGCAAATTTGCGGGCCTTGCTCCAGCCGACCGACGAGCCTCAATCTTCTGCCGCGCGATATCGCGGCTGGCAGCATTGGAAATGGGTGTACGATTCGCCGGCAATGTTCCGGCTTGCGGCCGGTGACGGATGGCATTGCCACGTCTGTTGGAAAGATCGCCGCGATCGATCTGGGGTCGATCGCTTTCACCTATGCTGATACGGCCGCCGCCACCGATCTGCGCCCGGTCTCCATCACCGAGCCGTGGCCGATCGCCTCGATCGAGGTTGATGTCGCCTCTGTCACCACGGTCAATATTGACATCGCCGCGATCGATGGTGATGTCGCCGCGGTCCCAGTCGATGTCGTCATTGACGTCCCACCCGCCCCAGTCATCGTCATCAAAAATCTCGTCGAGAATGATCGCGCTTCCGAGGATTATCCCGCCCGCCACCAACGCATCGTCCCATCCTCCCCAATTGTCGTCGTAGTCGTAGCCGTAATGGTAGACAGGGGTGCCGACGACCGGGGTCGTGTAGACCACTTGCGGATCGTAGTTGGGGACGTAGACGACGCCCGGACTTGCGGACGAGATGACGATCGTGTCACCTTTTTCCTCCACCGTCTGGGCCTTGTTGTCGACGAGATAGCCGTTCTCCTGCGCCTTAGTTCGAAGCCGTTGAATCGAAGCTAGAACATCGTCTGTTTGGGCAACGACGGCCTCACCGGCCTGCTCGGTCCATTCAATGTGATCGCTCATCCGAGTCAGGAGATCGGGGAACCCGGCGGCGAGTTCGCGCACGCTGTCGTCCCACATCTGTTTTGCCGCCTGATCCGCGCGCTCCTCATTCGAGAGGTCTACTGTCTCCTCGACAAATCGCCCAGCTTTTACGACATCAAGTGGAAAGGTCACGGCCACCAGCACCGGCGTAAGCACTTGGTCGGGAAAGAGCGCTACGGGACCGAACAACGTATCGAGTTCATCAGGCGATAAAATCCCCTCCGCTGCGACCGCCGCATCCATCGACGCAGTCACCTCGGCGGCCTGCTCAGGCGTTACGAACTGGCCGGTCACATCGACACAGGGAATCTTGAGAAACATGCCAACGGCAATACTCTCAGGGTTGCCACCCAGAGCCTCCCAGTTCGCATCAGCGATGAAGCCGTAAAGTTGCGGATCACCGTAAGCTCGGGCTGACACCCGGCTGAGCGTGTCGCCGCTCTCTACGACATAGACGGTGCCACAGGATACAGTCCCGTCGCCGACCAGCATCTGAGCTGCGCTAGACGTCAGGGCCGATGCGGTGAAACCTGCGCATGCGAGAGTTCGAACCGTCAATCTTCGAATTGGAAGAAAGCATCGTTGCACAAGATTTTGCATGCAGATGCTCCTGTTAGGCCGCACTTGACTGGATGCAGTCTACGGCAAATTCGACGCAATGGACAAGACGATACCATTGCATCCTAGGAAACGGAATCAACGATGCATATTCTGAGTATGCGCAATGTTGCTGATCAGACACAATCACGAAAAAAGACGTTTGAAATCTGAAGATTGTTCTTTGGTTGAAATTCCAAGAAGGTATTCTGTAGACGGATTCAATTGACAACCTTGAGGGGACGTCATTATGACAAAAATAGATTACGGGTTGAATGTATTTTCATCGGTGGCCATCGCAACCTCCTTTTGCTTGGCACTTTCGCTAGGAGATGCGTTGGCATTGGATCAGCAAATTGAACCAACTGCTCCGCCTGAAACGCAACCTCTCGCTGCCACGCCGGGAATTCCATTCGATATCGCATTTGGCATTGCATTCACCACCGATTACGTTTCGCGGGGGATTACCAATTCGGACAGCAATCCGGCTATCCAGGGATACATCGAGCCAAGCATCGAGATACCGAACATCGGTTCTGCCTATGTGAACATTTGGTCATCAAATGTGGACTATGGCGCCGGCTTTGAAGGCGCAGAAATCGACGTCGCGATAGGCTTGCGGCCGGAATTTGGCCCCCTGTCATTTGATATCGGCTACGTTCACTACTTCTATGTGTCAGAAGATGTAAGTCCGGACTATGGTGAGATTTTCGCAAAGGCCGACTATAACTTCGACGACCTGTTTACCATTGGTGGACGCATCTATTTTGCTCCCGACTACAGTCAGAGCGGCAATACCGGAACGTGGGTTGCAGGCGGTGTAAAGGTTCCTCTACCCCATGATTTTTCGGTCTATGCCGGTGTAGGCTACCAGTTCTTTGAAGACCCGCAGGCATTTGAGCAACTGGCCTGGACGGCTGGTGTATCCTATAGTTGGAAAGCGTTGACTCTCGACCTGCGTTACTGGGACACTGATCTTTCTGGTGATGAATGCGTGTTCCGAAGTGGGTTTTCTGACGGCTGCGATGCGCGGGTTGTGGCTACCATTTCCGTCGACACCGCTTGGTCTGAAGTGAGAGATTGGTTATCAGGAAGGTGATAGTTTAGGCCCTGGCTGTGCCGGGCACGGTCGGAAATTGTTAGCCGACGGACGATTATACAACCCTCGATGGGTGAAGCGATGCCCGTCCCGCAAAATGGCAAGAGTCTCGGTGTTGCGGCCTGTACGGCAATCGTCGTTGGCAACATGGTTGGCTCGGGCTTCTATTTGTCGCCGGCAGCGGTAGCTCCTTACGGAAATCTCGCAATCTTCATCTGGATCATCATGGGTGGTGGTGCAATCTGCCTTGGCTTGACCTTCGCCAAGCTTGCCAGGCTCGCGCCCTCTGTGGGTGGACCCTACGCCTATACTCGACTGGCCTATGGAGACTTCCCCGGCTTTCTCATCGCTTGGGGTTATTGGATTTCGATCTGGGCGTCTCTGCCGGTGATCGCGGTGGCCTTTGCCGGTGTCGTGATTGACATGTTCCCCCCCCTGCAGGGACGGGCCAACGCTGTAATGTTGACGCTCGGCGCAATATGGGCAGTCGTGATAGTCAATTTGCGTGGCGTGGGGGTTGCTGGACTATTTGCAGAAATAACCACCTATGCGAAATTGATTCCGTTCGGCGCCGTTGCAGTCCTTGGACTGCTCTTCATTGACACGTCGCACTTCGGCGAATTCAACCCAAGCGGATTGCCAGTTTTGCAAGCCAGCGCAGCACTCGCGCCACTGACAATGTTTGCATATCTCGGACTGGAGTCGGCAACGGTACCGGCAGGAGATGTGCGCGATCCGGAACGCACTATTCCACGTTCAACGGTGTTGGGCATATCGATCGCCGCGACGCTCTATGTTCTCGGTACTGTGGTCGTGATGGGGCTGGTGCCGCGCGAGGAATTAGTGAACTCGGTCGCGCCTTTCTCTGACGCAGCCGGGATCATGTGGGGGCGACCAGGGGAGATTGCGATTGCGATTGCCGTGGTTCTATCGTCAATTGGCGCACTCAACGGCTGGACGCTCTTGATGGGCCAAGTACCGATGGCCGCAGCGCGCGACGGCCTGTTTCCACCTGTTTTCGGCCGGCTCTCGGCACGCAATGTACCGGCCGCTGGAATTATTGTCTCGGCACTCCTCGCCACGGGGCTTGTGCTGGCTCAAGCAGCCGGCACGCAGGGCTTTGCGGCCATCTATACGCTCATCGTCGGGCTGAGTACGATGACAGCGGTCGTTCCATATGCGTTCTGCGCTCTTGCAGCGCCCCTTGTTTCCGCGCGCGTAAGCGGCGGTGCGCGTGTTCCACGCGTGACGATGATTGAGCTTGTGGCTTTTGTATTCGCGGTTTTCACACTCTATGGCTGCGGCGCAGAACCGGTATTGTATGGCCTGGTCCTCTTGCTCCTGGGTATTCCCGTCTATGTTTGGCAACGGCGACGCAGTGGCTCCGGTTCCCAATAGCGTAGCGCCGCCAATATCCTCCTCCAATACGAATGCAGTCTTGCGTCAAAAGACACGGTCCTGCTGACGGGCAGGCCCGTCAATGCAGTGCGATATCACCCGCATCGGGAGCGATCGTGGTGCCCTTTTCGCCGCGCAGGGCCGCCGGCACATCGGCGAGCGCGCATATGATTGCGCGGCCACCGGTAGCGCGGGCGAAATCCTGTGCCGCCTCGACTTTCGGTCCCATT
>CAWZZC010000015.1:0-67049 GCA_963966365.1 Mesorhizobium sp.
CACCGACCACACGCTCACGAAGATCATTGGACAAAGGTGCTGTCATCAGATGCCGGCCTCCTTCCCAGCCAGCATCTTGAATCACAAAATCAACGAAACCGGAATCCCTCGCGATTCAATCAAGCTCTGAACCGCTCTAGAACCCACCGGCTACAATGCCCAAGCACCATAATAAACATTATGGAACAATAGAGCTTCGTTGTCTGATGGCGTGCGTAGTGCGATTTACCGTTGAGCTCGACTGACGCACCTGGTGTACCAATGGCAGCTTAGGCCTGTCCTTGAGGTTCACCGGCGGCGCGATCCTCACATTGATGGCTTGTCGTTTTGACATTGCGTTCTTCGCGTCCAGAGCAACATCACCGATGGCCGCTAGTCGGACTGGCAATAGGCATCGAGTTCGTCAAAGGACTCCAGCCGCGTGACGGTTTTTCCAGACGCCTCATGCTCGTCGCACAACATTCTCAATTGGGGCATCCACTCGCGATCCACCGTCCAGATGATCTTGAAGAGGTCCCTGGTCGGCGGCATGGTCCGGTTCCCGGCTGGTGGATACTCGATTGTGCCGTTCGCCCAGGCGACCTGGCGCTCGGCTGCAAGCCAGAAGTGAACCCACAGGGGCATGTCTATAAGTATGATTTCCGTCGCTCTCTCGGCGCGAATGCGGATCGACGGGAGATCGCCACCACCGTCTACAATCCACTTGTCCCGCTCGATGATCTCCGCATGCCTCTGTTCAAAGTCGCTTTTGGGAGCCAGCGACCAATCCGATTGCCAGTAGAGCCGATCTATCTCGAAGCACGGCAGCCCCCTCACCCTTGAGAGCGTCCGGGCAAGCGTGGATTTTCCACCTGCCGTGTTCCCAAGTATGACGATCCGAGCCATGAATCCTTGCTCCAATTGAAAGGATATCTAACAAAGATGGAGTGTCTTGATTTATATATTGAATGAGAGCGAGATATTGATCGATCTATAGAAGTGTATAATATTGCGCGAAACTCGGCCATGTGGGCTGCGCAATACAGCATCACCTACTGACGCATCGGGGAAATTCCGCTCTTTTAGGCTTGCCTCGATTGATTGGTGGGGTGGCACGTGGAGTAGTGCTGGCGTGGCGAATCAGGCCGCCGGCTTTCGAAATGAGCGGCGGCGCTTGGTTTCCACAACGACACCCGCGAGCTTGTCACTGGTGCGACCGGCTTTCAACGTCAGCGTCTTTTCTGGTTCCGGTTTGGGTTGCGGTTCAGGCTGTGCTTTCGTGTCCGGTGATTGAGTGGCCTCCTGCCTGGCCCTGCGGGCGCGCCGCAGCGCCTTGGCTGTGGCTGCATCATCGTCCGACACTTCGCCGGACGGGTTGCCCTCGAGATCGATTCGCGCTGCTCCCGCCTGAAGAGCCGCCAGATATTGGCTCGTTCGGGTGTAGGCGCGCAGCGCTCTACTCAGATCCTCGTCCGACAACTCGTGGTCGCGTTCGCGAATGTCGTCATGGATTCCGATCTTCAAAGGTCGGGGGGCTCCCGGATTGAACGCCTCAGGCCACTTGGCCGAAAGGTGGCGAAAGAGCTTCGCGGGTGACGTCCCTTGCTTTGTGATCGACATGACCAAGCCCTGCCTGATTGTTCCGTGCCACAGAGGGGCGTTCGTAGCACGCATGCCCGAACAGTTTAATGGATCCAGCGACGTTTTTTGCTTTCTCTCAGCCTCGACAACTATGCGCTCCCACCGCAGACGGCAATGTTCCGCGTGCCGTCGCGGACGAACAGCCAAATCTCTGCGTTGCAATGATCGTCTGCCGACAATTTCGTGGCGGTAGCAGGCAGACGCAACACGGAAATGTTGTCACACGCCGACGATCCTGTTGCGCACGCGCATCTTGATGTGCTTGGATTCACGGAATGCCTCGATCCCCTCGCGCCCGAGTTCGCGTCCGACGCCGCTCATCTTCCAGCCGCCGAAGGGAGCCTGCAACTCGCTGGTGTCATTGACATTGACGCCGACAGCACCGGCCTCGATGCGGTCGGCGAAATTCCAGGCCCGTTCGAGATCACCCGAATAGACATAGGCCGCGAGACCGAACGGCAGCGCGTTGGCCACACGCAGGGCTTCCGCGTCATCCGCCACGACGCGGATCGCCGCAAGGGGACCGAATGTCTCCTGTGTGAGCGCCAAAGCGTCGTCCGGCACGTCGTCGACAAGCGTCGGCTCGAAATAGAATCCCCTTTCGTACTCGATGCCCTTGGGCGCAGCGCCGCCGACGAGCAGTCTGCCGCCGCGTTTGACGGCGTCCGCGACATGCTCGCCGACGCGCCGACGTACGCCCTCATGGAGCACTGGTCCGTAGAGCACGCCCGGTTGAACGCCATGGCCGAGTTCGATCTTTCTCGTCTGGGCGACGAGCGCATCGACAAAGCGGCTGTGGATCTGGCTGGAAACCAGGATACGGTTCACAGCGATGCAGATCTGACCCATGTTCGAGAAAGACCTGCGCGCGGCCGCCGCCGCCGCCTCTTCCACATCGGCATCGTCGAGAACGATGAAGGGACACTGGCCGCCGAGCTCGAGCGACATTCGCTTCAAGGTGGCCGCCCCCGCGCGCATGATCGACTGCCCGGCCGGTATGGACGCCGTTGCGGTGATCATTCGGATATCGGGATGCTCGGCCAACGCGGCCCCGACCCCCGGCCCGGTTCCGGGAATATCGTTCAGCACACCCTCTGGCAGGCCCGCGTCGATGAAGCACTGCACCATCATGGCAATGGCGAGCGGCGTCTCATGCGGCGGCTTGACGACGAGCGTACAGCCTGCGGCAAGCACCGGAGCCACCTTCCAGCAATAGAGGTCGACCGGATAATTCCACGGCACGATGCCGCCGACGACGCCCACCGGCGCTGTCGTCACGAGACTGCGGATGTCGGAACGCGCGGAAGGGCGGATCGAACCGCCGAGCCGCCTGCCTTCTTCAGCGTAGTAGCGGATGACCTCGACGCCGAAGAGGATTTCCTTGCGCGAATCCGGAATCGGCTTGCCTTGCTCACGCGTCAGCATTTCGGCAATGGCATCGACACGTTCGGTGGCCAGATCGGCCGCACGGTGCATGATCCGGGCGCGTTGGTCGGCATGGGTTTCGGCCCACAGCGGCAGGGCGGCAGTTGCCGCCGCGACAGCCATGTCGACATCGAGGCGGCCAGCCAGCGCGCTGGACCCGACAAATTCGCCCGTTGCCGGATCGTTGATCGTGATGCGTTCAGCGGCCTTTGCGTCGCACCATTTGCCGGCGATGAAGAGCTTGCGGTCCATTATGTTCACCGTGCCCTGAGCCGCTTCCACAGCTCTTCGTAGTTCTCGTCATTCTGCTTGTTGGCGGCCTCCTTGCCGGTCGTGTTGGGGCTCACCATGACATGCGGCTTGATGCCCTGCTGCACGAGCTTTTCGGCCGTAGCCGAAACGATTGCATGCGCCACGGCGATGGTGACGCTTGTGGAACTGGCTCCGACCGGAGATTCCAGCCCATCGATGAAGAGCGAGGCATCCGCCAGGGGGATGCCCGTATCGATCACCACATCGGCAACCTCGAACAGGCGTTTGCCGGAGGAATGACGCGACGGGGTGGCGGAGGAATGCGGCAGCGAGGTCACGCCGATCAGCGCGATGCCGCGCTCCTTGCATTCCATCGCAATATCCATGATCACGGCGTTGATGCCGGAATGGGAGAACAGGATCATCGTATCGGCCTGGTCCATCTGGTGCGATCGGATGATGGCCTTGCCGTAGCCTTCCTGGGCATGAATGAAGCGGTATTGCCGCGCACCCATGTCGCCCCAGACATGGTGGAAGGAGATCATGGTGCTTTCCACGATCGGCCGGAAGCCGACGACGGTGCCCGTGCGCGGGAAGCATTCCAGAGCCGGCAGCGCGCCATGGCCGGTACCGAATGTGAAGACAAGTTTGTCGGCGGCGATGCTCTTCGCACACAGTTCCGCAGCCTTCTCGATGGCAGCGCGCTGTGTGGAACGGACCTTGTCCAGGCGCTCGGCGAGCGTATTGAAGTAGCGGTCGATCAGTGTCGTCATCTCGTCGTCTTTCTTGTTGTCGTGGTGCTCATGCGGGACAGGCGGCGATCGCGTCGAGCGCGGTCTCGAAAAGATCCTTCTCGGCGGCTCCCATGGCGTCATCGCCGATCTTTTCCTGGCTGTGGGCATCGACCGTTGCCACGCAGAGGGTCGAAGCTCGGGCGCCCAGAATGCGCGCGGCCGTGAGGAGCGCCGAGGTCTCCATATCCGTACCGATCAGCCCCATCCGCTCGATATCGCGCTTGAGCGCACCAATCATCTCGCGCCGCTCGCCGGAAAGGTCGAACATCTCGGTATAGAAGCCGTCATAGGTGCCGAAGATGCCCGCATGCCATTTGCGATCGGCGCGAGCGAGCCGGTTGCGCAGGCTTGTGTTGAGATCGAAGTCCGCGATCGCGGGAAAGCCCAGCGGGGCGTAGGTGTTCGACGTCCCGTCGGCTCGCATTGCGCCATCTGCCAGGATGAAATCCCCGAGTTTCGCCGGTGGAACCGCCATGGCGGTGCCGATACGCAGGAAGGTTCGAATGCCAAGCGCGAACAACTCATGCATGACGATCGTGGCGATCGGCGCACCCATACCGAAGGCCGCCACGGTGACGCGCTTTCCGCAGTGCGTTCCGGTGATGGTCCGCAGACCCCGGTTCTCGTGCACGCGATGCACATCGACCATGTGCTCGGCAATGCGATCGACGCGGGCCGGATCACCTATGAGTATCGCTGCCTCGCCCACTTCCTCGCGCCTGGCACCGATGTACCAGGCGCTGTTCGACTGTTCCTGCTTCTTCATTGTTTCATGCACTTTCATCAGTTCGTGTGCAGCGTGCCGTAAGCAGCGCCCGCGCTGCCGCGTGACCGGCCATGACGATTCTGGTGGGATCGGCTTCGTCTTTGATCAATGCGGCAAGAACGCCACCGGCGAAGGTATCCCCTGCCCCTGTCGGGTCTGTCACGGCAAGCGGGTCGGACCGAACAAGGAGCCCTTCTTCGCCGCGCCGGAAGACTGCTCCTTGGCCGCCACGGGTTTCGATCAGTATCTTGTCGGCGTCCCTGTCTCCCGATGCGGCCAATGCCGCCTCAAGGAATTCGCTTTCCGCCTGGCTGTGGCAGATCAGGTCGGCCCGTCCGGCAAGGCGTGCCGCAAGCTCCGGCGAGATGGCGCGCGGATCATGCTTGACCACCCATGCAAGTTTCTGGTCCTTTCGAAGAACGTCGAGGACCCCCATTGTTGCATCGGATGGCCCGATCGTCACACAGACCCAGTCGGCTTCTTCCACTATCCGCTGCTGGCTCGCCGAAAGCCGCAACCCATCCGGCATGCCCGGATCGTAGAGGCATATGCATCCGCCCAGAGGTTCGTATGCAAGGATGGCAATCGGTGTGCGGGCGCCGGGGATCTGCTCCAGTCCCGTGCCGTCGATCGCATCGCTCTCGAGCTGCCGGCGATAGGTCCTGCCGGCTTCGTCGTCGCCGATCCAACTCACCGGACAGGCGCCGCGGATTCCCTGCCCTGCCAGAGCTCTCGCCACGAATGCCGGGCTCCCGCCAAGGCGCGGCCATGCGCCGTCCGGACGGTCGATGATCGTCGTCGTCCGGCCAGCGCCGGGCGTACCGTCCAGCATGGCCACATGATCAAGGCTCGCATAGCCTGTGATTGCGACCCGGATCACGACAGCATCCCGATCGCTTCATCCAGCGGAACGACGCGCCCCATGTAGCGATCGATATCCTCGAGAGAGGCCTCCGCGAGATGCGGCCGATTGGAATTGGTCGCTTCGCGCGGAACAACCGGCTGAAAGCCGTTGGCGAAAGCATCCTGTGCCGTGGCGCGGATGCAGACATTCGTCTTGACCCCGGCTATGACGAGACGGGTTACCTTCTGTTCGTGCAGGAAAAGAGCAAGGTCTGTGGCAAAGAACGCGGAAAAGCGGCGCTTGTAGACCACCGTCTCGCGCGAGCCCTCGGGCCGGAATTCCTCGAAGAAGTCGGCGTCATGGGCATCTTCGAGATGGTGAACAGGCAATTTCCGCCATTCGAAGTCCGCGAACTCAGGGCGATGTCTCTCGACTGCATGAACGACGATGGTGCCGGAGCTACGGGCAGCAGACAGCAGGGCTTGAAGAGGATCCAGCACCTCGCGCGCTGCCGGATAGTAGTTCGGCTGCCCTTCCTCGAAGAAGGAATTGATCACGTCGACGAGGATCAGCGCGGTCTTTTCGCCGGTCATTGTCATGCTCCTTTCGAGCGGGCGCTACGCACGGCCAGTGCCATCAACGTCAACACCACGATCACCATCAGATAAGGCAGCGTCTGTACCAGTTCGGCCGGGATTCCCCTGCCCTGCAGTCGGATCTGGAAGGCGTCGAAGAAACCGAAGATCAGTGCACCCAGAGCCGTCAGCCAGGGCCGGTTGCGTCCGAAATAGAACGCGGCCAGCGCGATGAAGCCCCTGCCCGCCGTTATGCCCTCGTTGAAAATGCCCACTACGCCAATCGAAAGATAGGCGCCGGCAAGACCGGCCATCAGGCCGGCAAACACGGTCGAGGCGTCGCGTATGGTCAACGGATTGAGGCCGAGCGCGCGCGCCGCTTGCGGGGCAGCGCCAGTGGCGCGAAGACGAAGTCCCGCCCGGGTGCTCGACAGGAACCACGCGGTCACGGGCACCATCAGCCATGCTGCCCAGGTCAGCGGATCGTGGCCCGAAAGGATTGCTCCGAGCAGCGGGATGTCGGCGACATAAGGGATATCGATGCGCGGAAGGCGCGCGACATCCGGAAGGGCCAGCGTTCCAGAGCTTTCGTAGACGGTCTTGATGAAGAACCGCACCAGACCCGCCACGGCAATATTGAATCCGAGGCCGACAATGATCTCGTTGGCCTGGAGTCTGGTGACGGCCAGTGACATCAGAAGTCCGAGGACAGCGCCGATCATTGCCGCGCCGAGCAGCGCGCCAGCCCAGCTTCCTGTAATCGAAGCCAGCATCAGTCCGATCAGCGCACCCGCCAGCATCATTGAATCGAGGCCGATGTTCACCAGCCCGCCAACCCTGTTGATCAGGCCGCCGAGAGCCGCAAGCAGCACCGGCGTGGTCATGACGAGCGCGGCATGGATCACATTGTCGATCATCGCGCGCCTCGCCTCTTGGTGAAGATCCAGCCGAAGCGCGCCACCGCGAAGATCATGACCATGCCCTGCAGGATGCTGACGATCTCGATCGGTACGTCACTGAAGAGCTGAATGGTGGCACCGGATGTGGCCAGTGCGCCAAACAGGATGGCGGCAAGAAAGATGCCGACGGCCGATCCGCGGCCGAGCAATGCCACAGCAATGCCGGTGAAGCCATAGCCGGGCGAGAAGCCGGAGACGAACCGGCCCACCGTTCCGAGCGCATGGATCCCGCCGGCGAGGCCGCCGATGGCGCCGGAAAGCAGCATCATCTTGATGATGAGCATCGGCACGTCGATACCGGACGAGGTCGCGAAACGGGAATTGAGCCCGGCGATGCGTGTTTCGAATCCGAGCGCGGTCCGTTTGTCCCAAAGCCAATAGAGCACAAGCAGGAGGACGGCGATGATGAAGCCGAGATTGAGTGTCGAAGGCGGCAACAACCGCGGCAGACGAGCCGTTTCGGCGACCATGGGTGTCGCGGAGTTCGCCGAACCCGGTGCCAGCAGAGGTCCGTTGACAAGATAGGCCGTCAGGCTGATGGCGACGAAATTCAGCATCAACGTGGTCACCACCTCATCGACGTTGAGCCGTGCCTTCAGAACACCGGGAACAAGCATCCAGAGGGCGCCGGCGATAACCGAAGCCAGAACGGCCAATGAGATCAGGAACACGGAGGGCAGCCCGATATAGGTGAACCCGACATAGGCGGCTGCCAGGCCGCCGACAAAGACGCAGCCCTCCACGCCGACATTGAAAGCGCCTGCGCGGAAGGCGATCGCGGTCGCCAGGCCCGTGAGGATCAATGGCGTGGCGGCGGCCAATGTCGCCGCGACGCGCTTGACACTACCCAGCGATTCTATCGCCAGCAGACGGTAGACTTCGACCGGATTGTGCCCCGCAAGTAGAAGCAGGACCGCCGCCACGGCGAGCGCAAGGGCGAGTGGCGCAATGACCTCAGTGGCACCTTTCCAGCGCATCTGCATCGAGTTGCCGGGAATTGCTGTCGTATCGCTCATGCGTCGGCCCCGCCCAGCATCATGCGGCCAATTTTCTCGATTTCGGCGGATCCCCGGTCGACCTCGCCGCTTTGGCGCCCGCCGTAGAGAACCGCGATACGGTCAGACAGGGCGATCAACTCCTCGAGTTCTTCCGAAATCAACAGCACCGCACCGCCGCGATCACGGAAATCGAGGATGCATTGATGGATGAAGGCAATGCCGCGGATGTCGACACCGCGCGTCGGCTGGCAGGCAAGCAGGATCGAAGGATTGCCGTCGAGCTCGCGTGCAACCGCCACGCGCTGCTGGTTGCCGCCGGACAGACTGGAGGCCGGCAGACTGTTGGAGCTGCGCTTGACGGAATATCGATCGAGGAGCGCATCAACATGTTCGCGGATCGCCGCCTGCTTCAGAACGCCCCTGCTGCAAAGGTCCGCTCGCCGATGATGACCGGCGATCGCATTCTCTTCGATGGGAGCTGCGAGACACAGACCTTCAGCGGCCCGGTCCGGGCTCAGATAGCTGAGCCCGATTGCGCGGCGTTGGCGCAATGTCATGTGCGTCACGTCCGTTCCGGCAATGCGGATGGTTCCGCCATCGACCCGGCCAACGGCGGTCAGAGCGGATGCGAGTTCGTCCTGGCCGTTGCCTGCGACACCGGCGATGCCGACGATTTCACCGGCGGCAACGGTAAGGCTGAAATCGGTGAGCCCGACATTGCCCCGGCGGTCGCGCGCCGTCAGATTGGCAATCGTCAGGATCGGCTCGCCAACCGTCCCTTTGCGGGCTTCCGGTCGCGCGAGGATCTCGCCGATCATCATTTCGGCCAGCTTGGCCTTGCTTGCCTCTGCGGCCGGCATGCTGCCGATCACCCTGCCATTGCGGATCACGGTGATATCGTCCGCGATCGCCAGCACTTCATCGAGTTTGTGGCTGATGAACAGGATGGTGCGCCCCTCGTCGCGCAACTTGCGCAACAGCGCCATCAGTTCGCTGATCTGAGCTGGAGCGAGAACCGCAGTCGGCTCGTCGAGGATCAGCACGTCCGCGCCGCGATAGATGAGCCGCAGGATCTCTACGATCTGACGCACGTGAACCGGTGCATCCTCTTCCGGGCAATCCCAGTCGAGCTTCACGCCGGTAAGCGTTTCGAGTTTGTGCGCTTCCTCGAGTGCCTTTTCGCGGTCGATCCTGCCAAGCCGGTCTGTCGGCTCATGGGCGAGAACGAGATTCTCCAGAAGCGTCAGGCCAGGCACCAGCATGAATTCCTGGTGCACCATGCCGATGCCACGGGCGAATGCATCGGCCGTTCCAAGGAAAACGGTTGGAGAGCCGTCGACAAGCACGACGCCTTCGTCCGGGCGGTCCATACCCTGCAGGATGCGCATAAGTGTCGATTTGCCTGCTCCGTTGCCGCCAACGATCGCATGCACAGTTCCGCGTCGGGCGCGGAAGTTGATGGAATCGTTGGCGACGAGGGAGCCGAACCGCCGCGTGACGCCGTGCGCCCCGAGACGGATCGAAGGATCGGATATGGTGTGCTCGGCCGACATGAACGCTTACCTCGAGATCCGGACTATTTGAGATAGTCCGGATAGCCCTGTTCCACGACGTTCCAGACCTTGATCTTGCCGGACAGGATGTCCTGCCTGGCTTGCTCGACCTTTTCGAGGGTCGCGGCCGGAATGATGCTTTTGGTGTGCTTCATTTCGGACAGGCCGACGCCGTTTTCCTTGAGACCGAAGGTCAGTGTCTCGCCCCCCTGAAGTTCGTCGTCGGCATAGCTCTTGACGACGCTTTCCACTGCCACATCCGTGCGCTTGATCATGCTGGTCAGGACCGCGCCCGGGGCGATGCCGTCCTGGTCGGTATCGACGCCAATGGCATAGTGGCCGGCTTCCTTGGCCGCCTGGATGACGCCCATTCCGGTGCCGCCTGCGACCTGATAGATGATGTCGGCGCCTTCCTCGAACATCGCCTTGGCCATTTGCAGACCGATTGCCGGATCGCCGAAATTGTTCGAATAGGCGACCTTGACCTCGACATTGGGATTGGCGGCCTTGGCCCCTTCTATGTAACCGGCGATGAACTTGTCGATGCCGGCGGACTTGGTGCCACCTATGACGCCGATGATCGGCTGCTCATTGATGCCTTTGATCGATGTGTCGGTTGTGACGAGTGCTGCGAGTGTGCCGGCCAGATAGGAGCCCTCCTGTTCCTGGAACAGGACCGACGTGATGTTGTCGGCTTCGCGCACCTGATTGAGTACAACGTACTGCGTGTGCGGATAGTCCGTGGCGACGGCAAGCATCGGTTCACCATGGGAATATTCGAGATCGACCACGAGGCCGAAATCGGCATCCGACGCACGGCGCAGGATATCCGCCGCCTGGGCGACGACATCCTTCGATTCCACCGGACGGCCCTCGAGACCGGTCTCTTCGAGCGCTCTCTGGAAACCGGCATAGGCCAGGTCGTTGTAGGATTGATCGCCCAGCCCGCCCTGCGAGATTATGAGCGCAACCGGCAGGTCAGCCGCGCTCGCGCTGGTCGCCCCAAGGGCCGAGGCGAGGGCCAATGTGGTCAGGCCGGTTTTCAGAACTGCTTTCATCTTGGTTCTCCCGTTTAGGTGTGTTCCCCGTTTGATGCTGCCGGACGAGCCGCGATTCATAGGAGTATCGGCGGGCATCGTAGATGGCGCTGACGGCGTCGAGCGGCGCGCCATCAGCTGCAAAGGAGTGACGAGTGACGGCAACGACGACCGCCCCCTCGTTCAGATCCAGAAGTCTTCGATCTTCCACATCAGCCGCACAGGCTATCAGGCGCTCGCTGGCGCTATGGACGGAATGTCCGCGCTCTTCGAAGAAGCGATAGAGGGAGAATGTCGGGCGGAGGGCTATTTCTTCGGTCAATCCGAGGCTGTCGACAAGCTTGCGCGACAGCGTTGAGCGGTGCAGCGCGACTGCCTTCCCATCAACCATGCGCAGACGATCGAGGCGCAGAAGCGCTTCATTCTGCGGGTAAGGCAGACCCGATTCCCACTCGGCTGGCTCGAAGGCCAGAAGCCTGTGCGTGGCCTCGTGCCCGGCAGCCTCGACGGCTTCGGTGAAACTCAGCAGATAGCCTGGAGCGCGGCGCAAGGGCGCCTCCGCCACGAATGTGCCGCTGCCCTGCCGGCGCGTGATCAATCCTTCGTCGACGAGTTGCTCGACTGCCTTGGCGACCGTGAATCGGCTCACGCGCCAATCCTTGGCGATCTGCGGCTCGCTCGGGATGCGCGCGCCCGATCCGAGCGATCCGATCTGCTCACGGAGCTCGTCAGCGATCTGGACATAGAGCGGTTCTCTGCGGGCGCGGCTTCGACCAGACATCTCTTTCCTCAAGTTGTCCAGTCAACTGTACATACATTTTGACGTGGCACAAGCGCGTGCGGAGAATTTAATTAGCCGCCTGCGCGAGAGGTCTTCAGTCCTGGGATCACACTTCGGGCACATGTACGGCGGCGACGCGTGACGCTGACGATGCCGAACCGGTGGTGCAAAACGCGGTGGAGCGGTACGTGAATACGCTGATGCGTCCCTGACCGTCGGTTCGGTTGCCGCAGGTTTCATGGTTTCGTAGGGCTCCGATGGGTTCAGTCAGCCCGCATTCTCAAGAACCCACTTCATCCTTCTCCTGCTTGACGGATCGCTCCTCATTGTGCAAAGTTTCGAATAATAAGATAAAATCTCAATTATCGAAATCTATGAAGAAGGGGACAGATATGAAACATTTCCTGAAAGCATTGACAGCCGTTGCGGCCCTCACCGTCGCCGGGTGGTGCCAGACGGGTGCGGCCTGGTCGCAAGACACCATCCACTGGCGGATCCAGAGCAATCTCAACGCCGGCGAGCCGGGATACGTGGCGCTGCAGGAGAAATTCGCGGACCTGGCGACCAATATGTCGAACGGCCGTATCACATTCGAGATCTATCCTGTCGGCGCGCTCTTTCCGATCGCCGATGGACTGGAAGCGGTCGGCGCCGGCGTCACCGAGATGGCTGTTCTGACGGGCGGCTACTATGCTGGCAAGCTCGGGCCGATCGCCAGCCTTGAAAGCGGCGTACCTGGCTCGCTGCGCACGCCTCTGGAGCGTTTCAACTTCTTCTACAAGCGCGGTTTCCTCGGTCTGGCGCGAGAAGCCTACCAGCCGCATGGCGTCTTCTATCTCGGACCGCAACTGTCGCCGGCCTGGGATATTATGGCGACACGACCGATCACCTCGAAAGCCGATTTCGAGGGTCTCAAGATACGCTCCTTCGGTCTCGAGGCGGAATGGTACGAGAAGATGGGCGCCTCTCCGGTCTTCATGGGCGGCGGCGAAATCTACACGGGGCTCGCCACCGGCGTGCTTGATGCGGCACGCTGGGCAAGCCCGGCGGGCAACATGAACAACTCCTTCCATGAAGTCGCGAAGTACTACGTCCAGCCATCGCCGATGCCGGTGCCGAACAATTTCTTTGCCGTCAACGGCCAGGCGTGGGAGGCATTGCCGGAGGACTTGCAGACAATACTCGAAGAGGCCGCCGTCGCATCGTCGCTCGATTACATCCTCATCAGCATGAACAATGACGCCAAGGCGATGAAGCAGATGCAGGACGCCGGCGTCGAGATTTCCACCATCCCGGAGGACGAGTGGAATGCCATGGAAGCCGAAGCCCGCACGCTTTGGCAGGCCTATGCCGACAAGGACGATCTGTCCGCGCGCGGCGTCGAGCTTCTGAACGACTTCCTGATCGACCTCGGGCGCCTCGATCCCAACGAGGAATAAGAAGCACCGTGGGCCTGGATGGCATCATCCGGGCCCTCTTTCGGCGAGGCGACATGCTCGACACAATGATAGACTTCATCGAGCGCCTGATTGCGGCCATCGGCCGTGTCGTGGCGCTTTTCGTTCTCGTGATCATCGCCGTGATGATCTACGAGATGGTTTCGCGCGGGCTGTTCGGCCGATCCGTCGGCTGGGCCAGCGATTTGAGCTCCTGGCTACTGGTTGCATTCATTTTCCTGGGTGGGCCCTGGGCCATGGCGCGCGGCAACTTTGTCCGCGTGGATGCGCTATTCGAGAAATTTCCTCCGCTCGTCAAAGCCCTCGTCGACACGGTGCTCTCCACCGCCCTGTTTGCATTGCTGATATGGGTGCTTGTGTCATTCGGGGGTAGCTTCGCGTTCAAGTCATTTGCCATGGGCGAACGCTCGGCAACGGGGGGCTGGGCCGGGCCGGTCTGGGCGGCGAAAGCAATGCTTCCGGCAGGCGCCGCGCTTTTGGTGGTCGCCTGGCTCCTCAACCTGTTGAAGGCATGGCGGGATGCGCTCGCGGATCGGGAGGGCGCGCGATGACAGCCGATCCGGTGCTGACGACCAGCCTTCTCTTCATTCTCATGATGGCGTTCCTGACGCTCGGCGTGCCGATCGCGATCGCGCTTGGCGGTCTGTCGATCGGCATGATCTACTTTTTCTGGAGCCCGATGGCCCTGAACATGGTGCCGATCCGGGCTTTCGCGACCGCCTCAAGTTTCGAGTATGTGGCGATCCCATTGTTCATCTTCATGGCGGCCATGCTGCAGCGGTCCCGCATCGCGGAGGACCTGTATGATACAATGCAGACTTTCTTTGGCGGGCTGCGCGGCGGACTTGCCGTCGGCACGATCGTGATATGCACATTGTTTGCCGCGATGGCGGGCATCAGCGGTGCGGCCACCATTTCCATGGGCATGATCGCAATCCCGGCCATGCTGGCGCGTGGATACGGCAAGGACATCGCCCTGGGTTCGATTGCTGCCGGGGGCTCTCTGGGAATTCTGATTCCGCCCAGCGTCACCATGATCGTCTATGGTATCGTGGCCAACACCTCGATCGGCAAGCTCTATGCCGGAGGCTTGCTCCCGGGCTTGCTGATTGCCGCGCTATTCGTCGCTTATCTCGTAATTCGCGGCAGGTTGCAGCCGGAGATCAGCGGCGGGCGGGATCTGCGCAGTTCGAGCTGGGCCGAAAAGGGCGTGGCGCTCAAGGGCCTTGTCCTGCCGGTGCTGCTCATCGTGGCGGTGATGGGGTCCATCCTGTCCGGCGTTGCCAGTGTTTCCGAAGCCAGCGCGGTAGGCGCCGGGGGCTCGCTTCTTTGTGCCCTTATCCTCGGACGTCTGGATTGGAAAAGCGCCCGCGAAGCCTGCGAGGAAACGCTGCAACTCAGCTGCATGATCTTCTGGATCATCATCGGCGCGACGGCCCTTTCGACCTTCTACACCGCGATGGGCGCATCGCGGCTGATCGAAGGGCTGGTGCTCGACCTCGAGATCAATCGCTGGATCATCCTGGTTGCGATGCTGGCCATCCTGTTCGTGATGGGCATGCTGCTCGATACAGTCGGCATCATCATGATCACTGCGCCGATCTTCGTGCCGATCATTCTCGCATTGGGGTTCGATCCGGTCTGGTTCGGCATCCTGTTCATCATCATGATGGAAATCGGCTTTCTCACCCCGCCCTTCGGCTACAATCTGTTCTATTTGCGCGGTGTCTCACCACCCTCGGTGCGCATGACCGACATCTATCGATCGGTGCTGCCGTTCATCGGGCTGATGCTTCTGGCCGTGGCGATCTGCATGGCGTTCCCGCAGATCATCCTGATCCTGCCCAACGCGGTATTCTGAGTGTTCGCTCCGTCGGTCACGGCCTCATCGACGGGCCGTGACTGAATGCGGGAGGCGTGAGCAACTCTTAGGTCTCGGGCTAGCGGTGTTCCAGCGTCGTCAACATTGCGGCGAGCCGCTTGGCGCCGGCTTTCATCGGATCAAGCCAGTGCTCGACCGGATGTTTCTGCAGTCTCGTGACGGGTCCGGTCACGCCTATGGCGTAAAGCACTCCAACAGGCTCCATCGGCACGGGGCAGGCATAAGCCATGATGTTTTCGTCGATCTCGCGGAAGCAGACGGCATGGCCCCTCTGGCGGATCTCCTGAAACTCCTCCAATACGGCGCTGACTTCGGTCTTGGTATAGGGGGTAAGGCGTTCGAGCGGTTCATGCAGGTGTTGCCGGATGATTTCGGGCTCCTGATAGGCAAGAATGGCCTTTGCAGAGGCCGCCGCATGCGCGGGAAGATTTTCGCCTGGCAGCACATGCAGGCGGTGACCCTGATCGGGGGCCGAGCGCGCAATCGACTGGACGTGCTCGTGATCGAGCCGGACCACATAAGTCGTCTCGCCGAACCGGGCGGCAAGGTCGTCGACGACGATCTGTGCATAGGCGCTGGCCTTGTCGGGTTCGATTCCCAGATGAAGCATGCGCCACATGCGGGGACCGACCCGGAACGTCTTGTACCAGGCGTCATCGCTGGTGAGGATGCCGAGGTCGACCAGGGACCGCACCAGCCGGTGCGCCGTCGGCTTGGGCAACTCGGTCAGTTGGGCGATGTCCGTGAGCGTCAAGCCGTTTTGCGATGCGGCTAGGATTTCGACGATCTGAAAATATCGCTCAATGGGTCCGGACCCGTTTGCTGACACAGCCTTCTCTCCATGATTTCCGGCGCGGTACCGCCTTATGCCTTCTGGGCCCGGCAGCGACAAGTTGCATCTCATTCGCCAGGCCACCGCTTGACAATCGCAGTCGGCCACTGTTGAATATCAATTATCGAGATAATATTCCGAAAAACGAAACATTGCAAGTGGGGATTGAATGACCATCAGCGTGGGTGTGGACGTCGGCGGAACATTCACCGACTTCCTGATGCTCGATTCCGTCACGAACACCTTCACGACGGCGAAGGTGCCGACGACCGTGGACGATCGTGCGCGTGGCTTCCTGCAGGGGATCGGCGAACTGGGTGTCAGCCCACAAGCCATCGACTGGCTGGTGCATGGAACCACTGCCGGAACCAATGCGGTTCTGGAGCGGAAGGGCGCGCGCACGGGACTGATCACCACGGCGGGCTTCCGTGACGTCCTCGAATTGGGACGGCGCACACGTCCCAACGCCTACGGGCTGTCGGGAAATTTCGTGCCTCTGGTAGAACGCCGCTATCGCCTCGAGGTCAGCGAAAGGATGGATGCGCAGGGCCGTGTCGTGACTCCTCTCGATACGGATGCGGTGTGCGCCGCCGTCACGCAGCTGATCGAGGCCGGCGTGGAATCGCTGATCATCCACTTTCTCCATTCCTACCTCAACCCGCATCACGAGATCGAGGCCGTGCGTATCGCGCGTGAGATGTGGCCGAACCGGCATGTCATCGCCGGCCACGAAATCATCCGCGAGATGCGGGAATTCGAGCGTGGCAGCACCGCTGCAATCCACGCCGCGATCAGTCCGATTGTCAGCCGCTACATCACAAGCGTTGCCGACCAGCTGAAGGAAAAGGGCTTTCGAAACGAACTGCTGATCATGCAGGCCAATGGCGGCATGATGTCTTCCGCGCTGATCGCCGATCACGCGGCGCATACGGTGATGTCCGGTCCGGCGGGCGGCGTTCTCGCCTCGGCCGAGATCGCCAAGGCCGCCGGTTTCGACAACATCATCACCGGCGACATGGGCGGAACCAGTTTTGACGTGGCGCTCATCGTGAATGGTGTCCCCGTGATCACGTCCGAAAAGGATCTCGCCTATGGCGTTCCAATCCGCATTCCAATGATCGACATGCATACGGTCGGCGCGGGTGGTGGCAGTCTTGCCCATATCGACAAGGCGGGCATGCTGCGCGTTGGTCCGGAAAGCGCCGGTTCGTTCCCCGGACCGATTGGCTACAATCGAGGCGGCAAGCAGGTCACCATCACGGACGCGAACTTTCTGCTCGGACGGCTGAACCCCAACGCGGTCACGGGGTCCGACGAGCCTGCGCCTCTCGAACGTATCCGGGAGGCCATGCTTGCCCAGATCGGCGACGCGCTGGGGCTCGACCCGGTCGAGGCAGCGTCGGCTATCGTGAACGTCGCAATCGCCGAACTGGCCGGTGCGATCCGCCTCATCTCCATCGAAAAGGGCCATGACCCACGCGATTTCGCACTGATGCCGTTCGGCGGCGCCGGTCCGCTCCACGCGGTGGCGATTGCCCGCGAACTCGGAATTCCCCGGGTCCTCGTGCCGCGCTTCCCGGGGCTGACCTCCGCCCTGGGGTGTGCAATGGCCGACGTGCGTCACGACTTCGTCCAGACGGTCAATCTTCCGGTTGCGAGCATCGATCAGGATAGCATCACCGCCATCATGAAAGACCAGGCTGCTGACGGGCGTGCGCTGCTGGCGCAAGAGAAGGTTCAGGTCGAAACGATCGACGTAGCATATGAATTCGACCTTCTGTTCAAGGGCCAGTCGCATGTCCTGCGGGTGCCGCTGGATGACGAGAGCTTCGTCGCCGATACCGTGCTCGACCGTTTCATGAGCGCCTATCGGGAGCGCTTCGATCTCGACCTCCCGGAGATGGTGCCGGTTCTAGCCAATGTACGCACCACGGTGATCGGACGGCGCCGCAAGATCGATCTCACCATATTCCGTCCGGCCGAAGGCGCCTTGCCGGACGCCTCGATCGGCACACGGAGCGTGTACTTCGCGGGCCAATGGATGGAAGCGCACGTCTATGCGCGTGATCGCTTGCCGCTCGGAGCCGTGATCGAGGGGCCCGCCATCGTCGAGCAGGCGGATTCGACGCTCGTCCTCGATCCCGGCACATCGTCCTCTGTCGACGCGTTCGGCAACATCGTGGTCACCATCGCCGAGCGGTCAGTCGCTCAAGACGGCGCAGCCGGATATTGAAGGGGATAGAAATGCTTCATCAGGAAAAGAAGCCAGGCGCCGCAACCAGGCCGGTGGATCCGGTGACGCTGACGGTCATCGAAAAGGGGCTGCAGCAAGTCTGCTCCGAAATGGATCTCGTCCACGAGAAGACCTCGTTCTCCCCGGTCATCTCCGAATCCTTCGACCGCTCGAACGGTATCTATGGACTGGCTGACGGTCGGATGATTGCTCAGGGCGAACTCGGCCTTCCGATATTTCTCGGAGTCATGCAGGAGACGACACGCTGCGTGATCGCGGCACGCGACGATATGGAGGACGGTGACGTCGTACTCGTCAACGACCCCTATCTGGGGGGCACGCATCTCATGGACGTCAAGATGGTGCGGCCGTTCTATTATCGCGGCAAGCTGTGGTGCTACCTCGCCAACACCGGCCACTGGCCCGATACCGGCGGCATGGTGCCGGGCGGCTTCAACAGCACCGCGACGGAAATCCATCAGGAGGGCCTGCGCATTCCTCCCGTCAAGCTCGTGCGGCGCGGACGGATGGAAGACGACATCGTCAGGATGGTGCTTGCCAACATTCGCGTGGCCGAAGAGCGCATCGGCGACATCAAGGCACAGATTGCCGCCCTGACGAGCGGCGCGCGCCGGTTGACGACGTTGCTAGACCGATATGGCCAGGATGTCGTGGAGGCGGCCATCGCCGAACTCGAACGGCGTTCCGAGCGGATGATGCGTGCTCATATCGACACCATTCCGGACGGGACGTATGAAGCAAGCGCCTTCATGGACAGTGACGGCGTAGTGAATGAACCGCTCGAGATCCATGTCTCGGTCCAAGTCAAGGGCAGCGAGATCGAATTCGATTTCTCGAAATCGAGCCCACCTTGCCAGGGACCTTTGAATTCGGTGTGGGCGACCACGCTTTCCGCCGTCTACGTGGCACTGAAGCACATCTTCCCCGATGTGCCGATGAATGCGGGGTGTTTCGAGCCGATCACCGTCAAGGAGCCCAAGGGCACGTTTATCTACGCGGAGTATCCGCGGCCCGTGGCCGGATGCGCCGCCGAGGTTTCGCAAAGGGTTATGGAGGCCGTATTCCTGGCGCTGTCACATGCCATTCCCGATCGGCTCTTCGCCGCTCCCGCAGGCACAAGCGGCAATCTCAGCCTGGGCGGCCATGACCCCGAAACCGGCGAGAACTACATCATGTACAACTTCTCCGGCGGTGGATACGGCGGCTGGTGGAGTGGTGACGGCTTGAGCAATGGCTGCTCCACGATCGGCATCTCCAAGAGCCAGCCCATCGAAATTCTCGAGCAGCGCTATCCGATCCTGTTCGAGACCTATGCCCTGCGTGAAGGATCAGGCGGCCACGGGCGCTTTCGTGGGGGCTTTGGCGTCAGCTATCGGCTGCGGCTGCTGCGTGGCCGTGGCAAGGCATCGTTCCTGATGGAGCATGGCCGGTTCGGACCCCCCGGAATTCTTGGCGGCCAGGAGGGCGCCCCCAACAAGATATCCATCGGCTGCGGCGGGGTGGTCATCGAGCCTGAACATCTTTCCAAGGGCGAAGACTATGCGCTCGGCGCCGGCGACTGGATCGAGGTCCATACGCCGGGCGGAGGCGGCTACGGACCTGCCGTCGAACGCGATGCGGCGTCTGCGGAGCATGATCGACTACAGTCATACTACCCAGAAGGCGGCGACAGGACCTGAGCCGTCGCACTGGTGCGTCCCAATCCGATTTCCCGGAGCATATTCATGCCTGAACCGAAAACAGCCACGTCAGCCGCGCTCTACGAACGCGCGAAACACGTCATGCCGGGCGGCAACACGCGCCATACGGTCTATCGCACGCCGCACCAGGTCTATGCGTCGCGCGGCCAGGGCTGCCGGATCGTCGATGTTGACGGCAATACGCGCATCGACGCGGTCGGCAACTTCACGGCACTGATCCACGGCTACGGCAGCGAGCGGGTGCGCGATGCCGCGCGGCGCCAGATCGAGGACGGCTTCTGCTTCGGCATGCCGACGCCGAGCGAAATCCGCCTGTCGGAAATCCTTTGCGAACGCCTGCCCTCTGTCGAGCAGTTGCGTTATGCCAATTCCGGCACCGAAGCGGTCATGAATGCGATCAAGGCTGCCCGTGCTTACACGGGGCGGTCACGCTTTGCAAAATGCGAAGGCGCCTATCACGGAACCTACGATCCGGCCGAAACCAGCCAGGAAGCCAGGCCGGACAACTGGGGCGACATCGACAGTCCAGTGTCCGTGCCAACGGCCAAGGGCACGCCGCAAGGCGTGCTCGATGATGTCGTGGTGATCCCGTTCAACAATGCGCCCGTGGCAGAGGCGATTCTCAGACGCAACGGCAATGACCTTGCCGCCGTGCTTGTGGACGTGATGCCTAATCGCGCCGGCCTCGTGCCTGCCAGGCCGGAGTTTCTTGAAGTGCTGCGTCGTGTGACACGGGAAATCGGAGCCCTGCTGATCCTTGACGAGGTCATCACCTTTCGTCTCGGCTACAACGGCGCCCAGGGACGGTTCGCTGTCGACCCGGACCTGACCGCACTGGGCAAGGTCATCGGCGGCGGCTTCCCGATCGGGGCGGTGGGCGGACGTCGTGAAGTCATGTCGGTCTTTGATCCGACCCTTGGTGCGCCGGCGGTCCCCCATGGCGGGACCTTCAGCGCCAATCCGATGTCGATGACTGCCGGTATCGCTGCCCTGGAAGATCTGACGCCGCAATCCTTCGACCATCTCGAACGCCTCGGTCAGCAGTTCGAAGAAGGGGTGATAGAGTGCTTCCGCCGACACGGGGTGGACGGCCAGGTGACCGGTCTCGGCTCGTTGCGCCGCATCCATATGAGCAAGGGGGCTTTGAGCGACTTTCGCTCCACTTTTGCCGCCGGCGATGGACCCAGGCGCGTTGCAGCACTTGCAAAAGGTCTTTTCGATGTAGGCGTGATCATCGCCGGCAATGGACTCGTCGCTTTTTCCACGGCCATGAGCGCCGAAGACGTCGACGAGATCGTGGAAGCCTTCGATCGGGTTCTGCCAACAATCGCGGCATGAAGTAGCTGGGATTGGCTCATTCCAGCGTGGATCGCGCGGCCAGATAGTCTTGCTCGAGCCGGGCAATCAATGTGGCGACGGAGGGAATGTCGTCGATGGCGCCGACACCCTGGCCGGCAGCCCACAGGTCGCGCCAGGCCTTGGCGTCGGTCGTGCCGAAATTGAGCCTGTCCGGCGGCGTCATATCTTCGGGATCGCGGCCGGCCTCGACCAGGCTGGCACGCAGGAAGTTGCCCGGCACGCCGCTGACTGCAGGCGTGTAGACGATGTCGCTGGCCTGGGCGTCGAGGATCATCTGGCGCTGGCGCCCGACAGCCATGCTTTCGACCGTCGCCATGAAGCGTGTGCCCATGTACACCATGTCCGCACCCATGAGGCGCGCGGCGGCGATCTGCCCACCTGTCGATATTGCTCCGCCCAGGACCAAGGTGCCGTCGAAGATGCTGCGGATTTCGTGCAGGGCGGCGAAGGGGCTGATGAGACCGGCATGGCCGCCGGCGCCATAGGTCACGGCGATCAGGCCGTCCACGCCGGCTTCGGCCGCCTTCCTTGCGAATTTCAGGTTGGTTACATCGTGGAAGACCAGCCCGCCATAGGCCTGCACCGCCGCGATCAGCTCCCGGTTGAGGCCGAGCGAGGTGATGACCAGCGGAACCCGACGCTCGATGACGATCGCCAGATCTGCCTCAAGCCTGGGATTGCTTCGATGTACGACGAGGTTGACGCCGAAGGGCGCGGACTGCGGCTGTAGCCGTCCGGCGATCTCGTCCAGCCAGTCGCGAAAGCCTTCGCTCGTGCGTTGGTTGAGCGCGGGGAAGCTGCCGACGACACCGGAATTGCAGGCTTCCACGACGAGGTCCGGCCCCGAGATGAGGAACATCGGTGCCGAAATCGCTGGCAGCCTCAGCCGGCCTTGCCAGGTTTGTGGAAGCGCCATCACCATCCCTCCGGAATGGCGAGCCTGCCGATACCGGCAAGCTCGCATCTTGCTCAGTATTCGACGAAGTCGGTGAGCGCTTTGAATGTCTTGTCGGCGGCATTGAGCTGGTAAATGGCAATGGCGGTGCCGGAAAGCTGCTCGTCATTGTCGAAGCTTATCGCGCCGCTGAGGCCCTGGGTGTCGAAGTCGCGGATCTGCCGCAACTGCTCGACCGTGCAGGTACGCGTCAACTCCTGTCCGCATTGTTCCATCGCATGAGCGAGCACCTTGAGGCCGATATAGGTGACATAGGTGTAGCGGTTGAGTCCGGCGAGTTCTTCTTCGGATACGTATTGGCGCGCGCGCTCCAGAAACTCGTCGACGGCCGGTCCCGTCAGAGCGACATAGTCGCCCACCAGATAGTCGTAGCCGGCAGGTGCGCTCAAACCTACCGAGGGCGGCATATTCTCGCTCCATACCGCGGCGACCTGCGCCTCCATGCCGAGCTTGCGCGCCTCGCTCAAGACGTTGGCCGCACCCGCGATGATCGCGCCGTTCGCGAGCACGTTTACGCCTGCCGCGTTCATCTGCGCCACTTCGGTGGCAAAGTTGGTCGTGCCACGTGTGTAGTGAAGACGGATGCCATCCTTGAGTCCGAATTCGCGCACCGCGCGATCGTAGCCCGCTTCCACGGTTACACCGAAATCGTCCTCCTGCCGAATTATGCCGTACACGGCGTTCTCCGGCTCGAGGTTCTCGTGGATATATTTGAGCTGTCCGAAGAAGGCGTCCTCGTAGCTTGCGCCAATGGTGAAGACGGACGGTCGGACCGGGTTGTAGATCAGTTCGTTGGGCGCGGTCGTGACGACGGTCGGCAGATTGTTTTCTTCGATCAGCGGCATCATCGCCAACACGTTGGCGGTGCCCGAGGTGCCATTGAGCGCGAAGATCTCGTCGACCTCGATCAGCTTTGTCAACGCCTGAAAGGAACGCGACGGCACATAGCCGTCATCTTCGGTGACGATGACGATATCGCGGCCATTGACGCCGCCATTGGCGTTGATCTCCGACGCGGCGATCTTGGAGCCCAGGGAAACCGCCCTGCCGATGAACGAAGCCGGACCGGTCATGATGTTGACGTCGCCGATCCTGATCTCGGTGTCGGTGACGCCGGGATCGGCCGCGAAGACGGCGCTCGAGGCCAGCAGGGCGGCAGATAGGGCGATTATTCGCATACGCATTGACGTTCCTCCTTTGTCGGTCCTGGCCTGTGTGATTGTTCAGTATGCGAGCGGCCAGTTGCTCCAGTACTTGCGCGCGTCCCGCCAGAGCCCGATGAGGCCGTCCGGCTTGAAGCGGAGAAAGAGAACGATCACGACGCCGTAGCTGATTCCGCGGATCTCGTAGACGTAGGTCGTGTAGACGGTGGAGTTGGGATCGCCGAACAGAGCAAAGACGTAGCGTATCGCCTCGGGCAGGAAGGACAGGAACACAGCGCCAAGCGCAGCGCCGGCAATCGAGCCGAGTCCTCCAAGGATGATCATCGCGAGTGCCTCGATCGACAGGATCAGGGCGAAGACGTCAATGTTGATGAAGCGGATCTGCAGCGAGATCAGCCCGCCGGCGATGCCGACGATGAAGGAACTGACCATAAATGCCAGCAGCTTGTAACGCACCAGGTCGATGCCCATCACCCGTGCGGCGATGTCGTGATCGCGGATCGCGAGCCAGGCGCGGCCAATCCGGCTGCGCTGCAGGTTGAGTGCGAAGACGATGACAAGCACGGTGACGGCGAGGACGAAATAGTAGAGAGGGCGACCGCGCTGGATCTCAAGATCCAGTATCTTGGCGCCAGACACGAAGATGCCGTTCGGCCCATGCGTCAGCCACTCATTATGCAGGATGAGGTGGTTGATGATGAACGCGAATGCGAGTGTGGTGATCGCGAGATAGAGGCCCTTGAGCCGCAGCGACGGAACGCCCACCAGCAAGCTGACCAGTGCGGCCACGAGACCAGCCGCCGGCAAGGAGAGGAGGACCGGCCAGCCGTAGTCCATCATCAGGATTGCGTTGGTGTAGGCACCGACGGCGAGAAAGCCTGACTGGCCGAGCGAGATGAGGCCGGTGGTACCTGTCAGCATGTTCAGTCCCACCGCGCCGATGACGGCAATCATGGCGGCGACCATCAGCGTGAGGAAGTAGTTGTGGGCCACCAGCGGAGCAGCGATCAGCAGAGCAATGCCGAAGCCTGCCCAGCTCCACGCCACCGGGCTGTCGCTCAAGGCGACAAGCTGGCCGTAGGATTCCTTGAAATGTCCTGTGCGCATGATCAGACCCGCTCGATTTCACGGCTGCCGAACAGGCCGTATGGCCGGACCATCAGCACGATGATGATGACGATGAAACCGGCGATCTCGCGCACCCCCTGGCCGACATAGCCCTGCGACAGGCTTTCGATGACGCCGATGACGATGCCGCCGATGGCAGCGCCGAGAACCGAATCCATTCCGCCGAGAATTACCGCCGGGAACGATTTCAGGCCCTGGAACCAGAGGTCAGGCACAAGCCGGTAATTGACGGCGAACAACACGCCAGCGATCGAAGCGAGCGCCGATGACAGCATCCATGCTGTGGCGTGGATGCGGCTGACACTGATGCCGACCAGCAGCGCGGCGGTTTCGTTGTCGGCCACGGCCCGCATTGCCACTCCCATCCGCGTGAAGCGCAGGAAAGCCCAGCCGGCGAGCGCCATGACGGCCAGCGCCACGATCAGATAGATCTGCGCCGGATAGAACGGCACGCTGCCGATGCGGACGATGCCTGTCGGGATATTGGCTGTGAAGTTGAAGGGATCCGGGCCCCAGATCATGATGGTTACGCCGCGCAGGATCACCGCCAGTCCGACCGTCACCATGACGATCGAGAACACCGGCTCGCCCAGCATCGGCCGGATGAAGGCGCGCTCCAGCGTCAGGCCGATGGCCATCGAGATGGGGATAGTGATCGCCATCAGCGGGAGGAAGGACAGATCGAAGGTGGTCCACAGCGTGAACGAGATATAGGACGTCAGCATCACCAGCTCGCCATGGGCGAAGTTGACGACGCCGGTGGCCTTGTAGACGAGCGCGAAGCCCATCGCGATCAGCCCGTAGGCCGCACCGGCCACGAGGCCAGAGGAGACAAGCAGAAGCAGGAACTCCATCAGGCGGCACTCCCATAGATTAGAGCGATCTCCTCGGCGAACTTCTCCTCGATGATGCGTCGCCTCACCTTCATCGTGGCGGTCAGTTCGCCGTCGTCATGGTCGAGTTCCTTGCTCAGGATCACAAAACTGCGCACGTTCTCGACGCGCGCGAAGCGCAGATTGACGCGCTTGACCTCACCGGAAATCAGCTCCCGCACCTTTTCGTTCTGCGCCAGCGTGCGGTAGGTCGTGTACTGGACGCTTTGCTCCTGGGCCCACTTGCCGGTGGTATCGAGGTCGATCTGAATGAGCGCCGACAGGAAGTTGCGCCCGTCGCCAAGCAGGATCGCTTCGCGGATGTACGGCGAATCCTTCAACGCGTTCTCGATTAGCGACGGGGTGATGTTCTTTCCGCCGGAGGTGATCAGGATGTCCTTCTTGCGATCAAGGACGTGCGCTTCGCCATTGGCCTCGATCTCGACGATGTCACCGGTATGCAGCCAGCCATTGGAGAAGGCGCGTTGCGTGGCCGCCTCGTCGAAAAGATAGCCCTTGAAGACGCTCGGGCCGCGCAGAAGCATCTCGCCGTCCGGCGCGATCTTCTGTTCGACGCCGGAGATGACGGGACCGGAACGGCCAAGGGTGGTGGCGCCGCGGCGCTGGGTATGGGAAACGCCTGCGCTCTCCGTCATTCCGTAGATCTGGTAGACCGGCACGCCGAGGATCCAGAAGAAGAGCAGCACCTCGGGCGAGATGCTTGCTCCGCCGCAGAAGCCCGTGCGGACGCGGTTGATGCCGAGAAAAGTGCGCAGTCCGCGGAAGCAGACCAGCGAAAGAAGCTGGAACATCAGCCTGTCCGAAGGGCTGGCGAAGCTGCCGCCATTCGCCAGCCGCCGCTCGGCGATCGGCCGACCATGACGCATGCAGGTCTCGAACACGCGGCGCTGGAAGGGTGTGGTATCCTTCACCCGGTAGAGCACATTCTGCTGCATCTTTTCCCAGATGCGCGGCACACCCAGGAAGCCTCTGGGTGCGATCTCGCGCAGATTGACGACGACGGTGTCGACCGACTCGGCGAAGGAGACCGTGCAGCCGGTGACGAGCTGCATCACGGTGGAAAAGCTGCGCTCCGCCACGTGGCAGAGCGGCAGGTAGCATAGCACCGAATAGCTCTCGCGGCTCAGTCCATGGATGCCGACCACCTGGGCCGCCGAATGCAGCATGTTGCGATGGGTCAGCATCGCGCCCTTGGGCATGCCCGTGGTGCCGGACGTGTAGACGATGATGGCGACATCATCGGGCCTGCCGGCAGCAAGCTGCGCATCCACGGCAGGCCCGAATTGGGCTTCCTTCTCACGGCCGAGCTCGACGAGGTCGTCAAACGACATCAGCCCTGGCTCGTCATATTGGCGCATGCCCTTCATGTCGACGCAGATGATGTGCTCGACATCCGGCAGTCCACCTTCGTGGCGACGTGCCTCGATCACCTTGTCGGTCTGCTCCTGGTCGCCGCAGACGACGATGCGCGCGCGCGAATGGCGCACGATGTATTGCAACTCCGGCCATGGATTGGTCGGATAGATGCCCAGACATGCGCCGCCGGCCATCTGCGCCCCAAGGTCAGAAAACAGCCATTGCGGGCTGTCGTCGCCGGCGACCGCCAGCCGGTCTCCTGACCTGAAACCGAGCGCATGAAGGCCGATCGCGGTCAGCCGCGCCGTCTCGAAGTAGTCCCTCCAGGTGAAGCGGCGCCACAGCCCCTTCTGCTTCTCCCGCAGGGCGAGGTCCGCACCTTGCGTGTCGGCGCGATGCTTCAGCAATTGCGGCATGGTGAGCGCCGCGAAGTCGAGGCCGATGTTCATGCCGCATCCCCCCTGGCGCCGAGATAGGCGTCGATCACGGCCGGGTTCGCGGCCACTTCAGCAGGCGATCCCTCCGCGATCTTGCTGCCGTAATTCACCACACAGACGTGGTCGGAAATGTCCATGACGATGCCCATGTCGTGCTCGACCATGAAGACGGTCATCCCCAGTTCGTCCTTGAGGTCGAGGATGAAGCGCGCGATGTCTTCGCGCTCTTCCTGGTTCATGCCTGAGACCATCTCGTCGAGCAGCAGAAGCTTCGGCGAGATGGCGAGAGCCCTGCCTAGCTCCACCCGCTTCTGCTGACCGTAGGACAGCGTGCCGACCGGATGGTCTCGAATGTCCTCGATCTCGAGGAAATCAATGATCTCCTCGACGCGTTCGCGCGCCTTCATCTCCTCGCGGCGGGTCCTGCCCCAGAAGATCGCGGCCGAGACCGGGTCCGAGTGCAGGTGCGAATGCATGCCGACAAGCAGGTTGTTCACCACAGTCTCGTGTTTGAAGACAGCGAGGTTCTGGAAGGTGCGGGCGATGCCGAGGCGCGCCAGCGCGTGGGTGGGCAGGCGCGTCAGGTCGTGCCCTTGGAACAGGATACGGCCGGTGGTCGGCCGGAACACGGCGCTGATGAGGTTGAACAAGGTGGTCTTGCCCGCGCCGTTCGGGCCGATGAGACTGTAGATGCCTCCCTGCTCCACCGTCAGGCTCACATCGTTGACCGCAACGAGGCCGCCAAAACGCCGGGTCACGGCCTGCAGCTCGAGAAACACAGTCATGACAGCCACCTTTTGCGCCGCCTGTAGTGCTTCACGTCGCGCATGCTCTTGCGCTCCCCGCCGGAGAAGCCAAGGTAGAATTCCTGCACGTCATCGTTGGCGCGCAGCTTCCCAGCTTCGCCATCCAGCACGATGCGCCCGTTCTCGATGATGTAGCCGTATGAGGCGGTCTGGAGCGCGAGCTGCGCGTTCTGTTCGACCAGCAATACGGTCATGCCACTGTCGCGGTTGAGTCCGACGATCGCCTCGAAAATCGTTTCGACAATCTGCGGCGCAAGGCCCAGTGACGGCTCGTCGAGCATCAGCAGCCGCGGCCTGCCCATCAGCGCGCGACCGATCGCCACCATCTGCTGCTCGCCGCCGGAGAGGTAGCCGGAGATCTGTCCACGCCGTTCTTTCACCCGAGGAAACAGCCCGTACACGCGCTCCAGCCCCTCGCTGGCCTCTGCCCGGCTGTGGGTGAACGCGCCCATCATAAGGTTTTCTTCAACTGTGAGCGTGGCGAACAGCGCCCTGCCCTCGGGTACCTGCATGATACCCTTGCGGACGATGTCGCCCGGATTCCGGCCCGATATCTTCTCGGATTCCAGATGGATCGAGCCGCTCATGATCTCCCCGTCCTCTTGATAGAGGACGCCTGAGATCGCCTTGAGGATGGTGGTCTTGCCGGCCCCGTTGGATCCGAGCAGGGCGACGATCGTTCCGGCCGGCACTTCCAGAGACACGTCGCGCACCGCCTCGATTGCGCGGTCGTAGAGTACCTGAAGGTTGTTGAGTGCAAGCATCTCGCGGCGCCGTCAGGTAAATGAATTTGGATTATCAATTAGCGCCTCCGGCGCCATGAAGCGCCCTGATGGCGCAACAGAACTCCCGCATGCCATGCCTCTGCGAGATCCTATACGAAGCCCGTGACAGCAAAAAACCTGTACGATCAAAGCTGTTCCGCCTCCTCCTGGCGCTGTCGGATGATTGCTTCTTTGTTCTCTTGCATCAAACGACAAAATGATGAATTGTCTTCATTAAGATTGGCGTTGATGAATTTGTCAATCGAGAATTTGAGCCGAGGAAGCATGGTATGCCCGACAACGATACAAACCCGCCCGCACGGCTCGACTGGCCGATTGAAGCGGTCGCCCGCATCACGTTGACACGCGGCGACCAGCACAACACGCTGACGACGGACCTGCTCGCCGAGTTCGAGCGGCTGCTTCAAGCGGCTTCGGTGGAAGGTGCGCGCGCGCTTCTTGTGACGGGCTCCGGCAAGTCCTTCTGTGGCGGCGCGCACATAAGGTATTTCACCGACGCGGATTCGCCCCTTCACAGAAACCCGCGCGCCATAAGGCACGACTACGTGCAATCGATCCTCCGGGTTCTCGGCAAGCTGCGCCACGCACCCTTCGCCACGATCGCGGTGATCAACGGCTTTGCCCTGGGCGGCGGCTGCGAACTGGCATTGTCTTGCGACTTCCGCCTCATGGCCGAGGGAACACGCATCGGCCTGCCCGAGGTTGGTCTGGGGGCTGTCCCCGGTGGTGGCGGCGTGCAGATGCTGGCGCGCCTGGTTGGCCGCTCGCGGGCGCTCGAGATCGCGCTACTGGGCGAGCAGTTGAGCGCATCCGAAGCCAAAGCCGCCGGCCTGGTCGGCGCTGTCCATCCACCCGCGCAACTGGAGGAAGCCGCGATCACGATCGCGCGGCGCATCCTTGTGTGCAGTCCCATTTCCATTGCAGAGACCAAACGTGCATTGTACCGCTGCGAGACAGCGACGGCGGAAGAAGCGGACAGGATCGCGCTCGACGCCGTCGCCGCGGCGGCCGCCGGTTCCGAGTGGTGGGAAGGCATGGCCGCCTTTGTCGAGAAGCGACCCGCAAGTTTCCAGATGGAGGGGTGATGAGCAACCGAACTGAGCGCCGACAGGTCTTCAGGCTATCGAAGGAACGCCGCGTTGCCGACATCATGGCGGCGGCCCGCTCGGTGTTTCGCGAGAAGGGTTACGAGGATGCGCCACTCTCGGACATCGCCGAGCGAGCCAATGTGGTAGAGGGCAGTATCTATCGCTACTTCGAGAACAAGCGCGATCTTCTCGTCAAGGTCATCGAGGATTGGTACGAGTCGATGCTGGCCGACTACGACGAGCAGCTCTCCGGCATCAAGGGTACGCGAAACCGCCTCCGCTTCATGATCTGGCGCCACCTCAAGACGATCCATGAGGAGCCGGCGCTGTGCAATCTGATGTTCCAGGTCTTGCGCACCGGCAGGGACTACAGCCAGACCGGTGTCTATGGGCTCAACCGCCAGTACACGCGCCGCACGCTGGACATCATCAAGGAGGGCATCGACGCAGGCGAACTGCGCGATGACGTTTCGCTGCGGCTGGTGCGCGACATGATCTACGGCTGCACCGAGCATCGGACCTGGGCCTATCTCCGCGGCGAGGGAGACTTCGACCCGGACCAGACGGCCGATGCGATCGCAGAACTCGTCCTCAGCGGCCTGAGGAAGCGGCGACCTGAGGACGCCGGAACGGATGTCGCAACGCGCATCGAGAAAGCGGTGGAGCGCCTGGAAAGACTGGCCGGCGACAAGACAGGCTGACACGCGCCCTTCATGGCTGCACCGATGGGAGGAAACGGATGCAATCATCGCAAACACACTGGCGCGACGGCGTCGCCGCTGCGGGCCGACTGACCGTCTATGGCCTGTTCCATGCCTGCGCGCGGCGCGCGCCCGAGGCGATCGCAATCCAGACGGCCACGGCGCGGCTCACCTATCGCGAGCTCGACGCGCGGGTGCTGCGCCTGGCGGCAGCCCTGCAGGCGAAAGGCGTCGCGCGGGGCGACCGGATCGCACTGCTTTCGGAGAACAGGCAGGAATATGCCGAGCTCGAACTGGCGGCCGCCTGCCTCGGCGCCATCATCGCATGCCAGAACTGGCGGCTTGCGCCGGGCGAACTGCAACATTGCATCGATCTCATTGAGCCGGCGCTGATTATCGTCTCGGACCGCTTCGAAAGCACGGCCGGCGGCCTCGACCTGCGCGGCAGGCCGCTGCTCGTCATAGAGCGCGACTATGAGGCGATGCTGGCCGAGGCCGCGCCGCTCGATGCGCTTCCCGACGTCGACCCGGAAGACGGCCTGGTTATCCTTTATACCAGCGGCACTACGGGACTGCCGAAGGGTGCGCTCATCAGCCACCGCGCCGAGATAGCGCGGAACATGGTTCTGCGCGTCGACATGAACGCCAGGGAGAGCGACGGTTTCGTCGCCTGGGCGCCGATGTTCCACATGGGCTCGACTGATCAGGTGCTCGGCGCGCTGATGTCCGGCGCAACCGTGTTCATGATCGACGGCTTCGATGCGCAGGCCATTGTCGGCATCATCGAACGCCACGAAATCGGCTGGATGCTGCTGATGCCAGGCTCGATCGAGCCGGTGGTGGAAATCCTGAAGCGCACCGGCCGTCGGGCCAAAGGCATCCGTGCGGTGGGTGCCATGGCCGACCTTGTTCCGCACCAACTCATCGCCGATCTCTCGCGCCTGACGGGTGCGCCCTACCTCAACAGCTTTGGCTCGACCGAAACCGGCCTCCCGCCCGCTTCAGCCGGGCTCATTCCGCCCGGGACCTTGCCCGAAACACTCTCGAAGCGCCGTAGTGCCTTCTGCGACCTACGGCTGGTCGATCCCGATGGCAACGAGGTCGCCGACGGAGAGCCCGGAGAGGCGGCCGTGCGCGGGCCGACCGTATTCAGCGGCTACTGGAACGCGCCGGATACCAATGCGCGCGACTTCAGCGGCGGCTGGTTCCGCATGGGAGACCTGTTCCGCCGCAACCCGGACGGCAGCTACGATTTCGTCGACCGCGCCAAATACATGATCAAGTCCGGCGGAGAGAACATCTATCCCGCCGAGATCGAGAGGGTCCTGCTTTCGGATCCGCGTGTCAGCGACGCTATCGTGGTACGCCGCAAGGACGAGCGCTGGGGCGAGGTCCCCGTTGCCTTCATCTCGCGCAGCGACGACAGCCTTTCGGAAATGGAGATCGAGGCGCTGTGCCGCAAGCAACTGGCCGGCTACAAGCGCCCCAAGGCGGTGCACTTCATCCGCTTCGAAGACTTCCCGCGCAGCACCACCGGCAAGATCCTGCGCCACGAAATGGAAGCGCGGCTGAAGGCCGGAACCTGATGCGTATGGTTATTGTTCCGAACGAACGATGACCATCATGCGTCCTCGCTGGATGATCTCGTCGCGCTGGTTCATCACCTCGAAGCCGTAGGTTGCAAGGCTGCGGTCAGGCTTGGACGTGGGCCGCAGCGCCTCGACGGTCACGCGCGAGCGGATCGTGTCTCCGAGCTTCACGGCGCCGGCGAAATCCCAGTTGAGATTGACCAGGCCGACGACGCGCTCCCCGAACAGTCCGGTCATGGTCGCCATGCCGATGGCTGTCGCCATGGAATGCGGCCCATGCGCGATACGTGCTCTGTGCGGCGAGGTCTGCGCGAAGGTCTCGTCGACATGAATCGGCGTGAAATCGCCGACCAGCCCGGCAAAAAGGTTGACGTCGCCCTCGCCGATAGTGCGGCCGGGCGTGACGGCCGTGTGGCCAACGGTCAGGGGAATCATGTCTTGCCTCCCGGTATCAAATGTGTCTGCACGACAGCCGTGCCTATTGCGGCTCCCTGAAATAATCCGGCTTGCCTGTCGTCCATGTCTCGCCCCAGAGCTGACCGCCACCGTCCACCGTCAGCAATTCTCCAGTGACGAATTTGCCCGATGGTCCGCCGAGATAGACGCAGGCCTCCGCAATGTCCCACGTGTCGCCCGCGCGCATCATCGGGTTGGAGCGGGGGTAGGCAGCGCGCGCCTGCGGTGTGTAGACCTTCCAGCCATCGGTCTCGATCGCGCCCGGCGCGATACAGTTGATGCGGATGCCGAGCGGCGCCCATTCCACAGCGACACTGCGACTGAGACCGATGACGCCCGAGCGCGCGGCGATCGTGTGCGCGACGCCGTAGAGCCCGTGCGTCGTCACCACGACGATGTTGACGATCGAGCCGGGCTGGCCGGCATCGCGCCATTTACGCGCCGCTGCCTGCATCATGAACCAGGTGCCGTTGAGGTTGGTGTTGATGACCGCGTTCCAGCCCTTCACGCTGAAATCGATGGCCGGTTGAGGAAACTGGCCGCCAGCGCTGTTGACGAGGATGTCGAGCCGCCCGTGTTCGTTCCAGACCTGGTCGAAAAAGTCGGCCACGGCTTCCGGCTCGCGCACGTCGACCGTATGACCGCTGCATTTCAGGCCGCTGGCTGTGATTGCCTCAACCACGCCTGCAATCTTGTCCTCGCTGCGCCCGGCAACGACCACATGCGCGCCGAGGCGGGCGAACAGCCACGCCGTCGCGCGACCGATGCCGCCTGCGCCACCCGAGACCACAGCGACCTGGCCTGCAAGCGCATCTGGCGCGTAGACCGTGCGCCGTGTTGCCAGTTCGTCGTCGGTCAGTCCAAAGCGCTCTTCTGTAGGGGCGCTCACCGCTCCAGGCCCTTCAACAGCTCGCCGGAGATGATCATCTTGCGGACCTCGGTGGTACCTGCGCCGATCTCCAGCAGCTTGGTCGAGCGGAACAGGCGGTTGATCTCCGATTCCCAGATATAGCCGCTGCCGCCGTGGATCTGTACGGCGAGATCCAGGACCTTGTGCACCGCATCCGCCGCATACATCACCGACGCCGCCGTGAGCATGTGGATGTCGCCGCGCCCGCCGCCGCCGACCTCAAGCGGCGCGGCCGCAGCCAGAACCCGGTAGGTGAAGCTGCGGATCGTCTCCACAAGCACGTACATGTCGGCCAGCATCGATTGCACCATCTGGAACGAGCCGATCGGCTTGCCGAACTGCTTGCGCGTCTGCGCGTAATCGATGGATAGCTCCAAGGCCCGCTCGGCGATACCGAGGCATATCGGTGCGATCATCGCCCGCTCCAGATCGAGGCCGCTCATGACGACGGCGACGCCGCGGTTCTCGCCCCCAACAAGATTCTCCGCCGGCACACGGCACTCTTCGAACAGAAGTTCGCCGGTCTGGCTGCCGCGATAGCCCATCTTGTTGAGCTTCTGCGCCACCTTGAAGCCAGGCGTGTCCTTTTCCACTACAAAGGCCGAAATGCCGTGCGCACCCTTCTCCCGGTCTGTCTTGGCATAGACAAGCAGGACGTCGGCAACCGGCCCGTTGGTGATAAAGATCTTCGAGCCGTTGAGCACGTAATGGTCGCCTTCACGGCGCGCGGTGGTGCGCATGGAACCCATCGCGTCCGATCCCGCGCCCGGCTCCGTGAGGCCTAGCGCACCGATCTTGCGGCCTGAGCACAGGCCGGGCAGATAGCGACGGCGCTGTTCGTCATTGCCATTGCGATAGATGTTGTTGGCGCACAGATTATCGTGCGCCACCCAGGCCAGCGCCATCGCGTGGTTCCAGCGTGAGAACCCTTGCAGCACCAGCCCCGCGGCGACGAGGTCGAGGCCCGCTCCACCATATTCCTCCGGAATCGTGATGCCGAACAGCCCATTGTCGCCGATCTTCGGAAAGGCGTCGTCCGGCCACCATTCCTCGTTGTCCATGCGCTCGCAGAGCGGATAAAGCTCGTTGCGCGCGAACCGGTCCGCATTGTCGAGGATCATCCGATGATCGGCGTCGAGATCGAAGAGGCCCGGTCCCTGATTGTGCGCTGCCATGTCGTGCATCCTCATCCTCCCGAAACATTTTTGCCCGCGGGCTCATGGCCACGCCACTAATGAGATCATTTCATCATCAGGATACGGATGCAATGTCAATATTTCCCCATGAATAAAACGGATGTCGCTCCAAAAATCGTTTTTGCCACGGAGTACGTCGTGATCGGTTGACAAAGTTGATGAATTGAAATCATTTAATGGCATGCTCATTCTGACGGCCCGTGGGGGAGACAGTGAAAGACCAGGTTATCATCAGCCGCCAGGACGCCATCCTCCGGATCACCATCAACCGTGAGGACCGGCGCAACGCGCTCAATGAGAGCGTTGCCGAGGGCATCCACGCCGGCCTCGACGCGGCCGAGAGCGACCGCAACATCCGCGCCGTTGTGCTGACCGGTGCCGGCGACAAGGCGTTTTGTGCTGGCGGCGACCTTCAGCTCCAGGCGGACGGAACGCCGTTCACCATCGACGCAGCCGATCCGCGCCACTACGTCGCCCGGCTGCTCCGGCGCATGGACGCTTGCCGTCTTCCTCTCATTGCCCGGGTAAACGGGCCGGCACTCGCCGGCGGCTTCGGCCTGGTCTGTGCGTGTGACCTGGTGGTCGCTAGGGATGACGCCAAGCTCGGCGTCACGGAGGTCAAAGTCGGCATCTTCCCGATGATGATTCTGCCCTATCTGCTGCGGACCGTCTCCTACCGGCGCATGATGGAACTGTGTCTGACCGGCGATCTCATCACCGGCAAGGACGCCGTCGCCGAGGGCATCGTCAACTACGCGGTGCCGGCGGCCGAGCTCGACACGAAGCTTGACTGGCTGCTTGGCCGCATCACCGACAAATCTCCGACAGGTATCCGGCTCGGCAAGCAGGCGCTGGCGAAGATCCGTGAAATGTCGACCGACGCCGCACTCGAATATGCGCAGTTCATGTTGGCCAACATGAGCCGCACGAAGGATGCGCGCGAAGGCATGACCGCCTTCAACGAGAAGCGTACCCCGAACTGGACGGCAGAATGAGCACGATGGACAAGATCGTACGCATTGGCTGCGGCGCGGGCTTCTGGGGCGACAGCCCGGAAGGGCCTGCCCAGATCGTTCGCTCAGGCAATGTCGACTATCTCGTGATGGATTACCTGGCCGAGATCACCATGTCGATCCTGGCCCGCATGAAAGCCAAACGCCCGGAACTCGGCTATGCTGCCGATTTCATAACCATGGTGATGAAGCCGCTGGCGCGCGAGATCGCCGAAAAGCGCATTCGCGTCGTCACCAATGCCGGCGGCGTCAACCCGGAAGCTTGTCGCGACTCGCTGCTTGCCGTGTTCAAGGAAGCGGGCGTCGACCTCAAGGTGGCCGTGGTACGCGGCGACGACCTGTCGGCGCAAGCCGCTCGCTACCGTGCCGAAGGCGTCACGGAGATGTTTTCCGGCGCCCCGATGCCGGAGCGTCTTGCCGGCGTCAACGCCTATCTCGGGGCCTTTCCGATCGCCGCCGCGCTCGATGCGGGCGCGGATGTCGTCATCACCGGCCGCGTGGTCGATTCGGCGGTTGTGCTCGGTCCGCTGATCCACGAGTTCGGATGGCAGCCGACCGATCATGACCTCCTTTCAGCAGGCAGCCTCGCCGGGCATGTCGTCGAATGCGGTACGCAGGCCACCGGCGGCATCTTCACCGACTGGCGAGACGTGTCTGGTTGGGACGACATGGGTTTCCCCATCGCCGAATGCGCCGCCGACGGCAGTTTCGTCGTCACAAAGCCTGAGGGTAGCGGCGGCCTTGTCAGCACGGCGACGGTCGCCGAGCAGATGGTCTACGAAGTCGGCGATCCGACGCGCTACATTCTCCCGGACGTGATCGCCGACTGGAGTGCGGTCCGGCTCGACCAGATCGGGCCGGACCGCGTCCGTGTCTCCGGCGCGCGCGGGAGAGCCCCGACCGGCAGCTACAAGGTCAGCGCCACCTATGCGGACGGCTACCGCGCCAGCGTGACCATGATGATCGCGGGTCGCGAGGCCGTCGCGAAAGCGCGCGCCACCGCCGACGCGATCCTGCAACGGGCGGAGCGGCTGATGCGGGCCGCGGGCTTCGCGGATTTCGACGACACCTCGGTCGAGGTTCTCGGCAGCGAGGCGAATTACGGGGCGCAGTCGAGAGCGGCGCAAACGCGCGAGGTCGTCCTGAAAATCGCAGTGAGGCATGAAAGCAAGGACGCCCTCGAGATCTTCGCCCGCGAGATCTATCCGGCGGCAACTGCGATGGCGCAGAGCCTTACCGGGTTTGCCGGCGGCCGCCCGTCGCCGCAGCCGGTTGTGCGGCTGTTCTCATTTCTCGCCCCCAAGGACGATGCCGACGTCAGCTTCGAACTCGACGGCAAGGTGCACAAGGTCGCGCCGCATCTGCCCGGCGCACCGGAACCGGAGCTGGAAGCCGGGACGATCGGCATCGAGATGCCTTCGGTGGATGAAGCCCTCGCCGAAGTGCCATTGATCGCGCTCGCCCACGGGCGCAGCGGCGACAAGGGCGACATTGGCAATATCGGCATCCTCGCCCGCAAGGCCGGATACCTGCCATGGATACGCCGCAGCACCACGCCCGAGGCGGTCGGACGCTACTTCGCCCATTTCGTCAGGGGAAAGGTCGAGCGCTTTGACTGGCCCGGCCTGAACGGGCTGAACTTCATGCTGCATGGCGGGCTCGGCGGCGGCGGCATCGCCTCGCTGCGCCATGACCCGCAGGGTAAGGCGCTCGCTCAGATCATGATGGATTTTCCAGTCGAGATACCTGCGTCATGGGTTGCCAAGGGCGGGACGCTCGAAGGCTGGAACAAGGAGCCTGCAGCATGACCACGCCACTGTTCCGCAAGATATTGGTGGCCAATCGCGGCGAGATCGCCTGCCGCGTGATGCGCACGCTGGCCGAGATGGATATCGCCTCCGTCGCCATCCATCACCGTGTCGAGGCGCGTGCAAGGCATGTGCAGATGGCGGACGAAGCAGTGGAAATCACCGGCGAGACGCCGGTTGCTGCGCATCTCGACATCGAGCAGATCGTGGCCGCGGCCCGGGCCTGCGGGGCTGACGCCATTCATCCGGGCTACGGTTTTCTTTCGGAGAACGCCCGGTTCGCCGAGGCTGTCGCCGCCGCCGGGATCACCTTCATTGGGCCAGACGCCGCCACCATTTCTCTTATGGGCGACAAGATCTCCGCCCGCAATTTTGCCGAAGTAAACGGCGTGGCGGTCGCGCCCTCCGTGATGCCGACCGACGATCTCGACGTGTTCGTTGCCCGGGCCAAGTCGATCGGCTTCCCGCTTCTCATCAAGGCCGCGGCCGGCGGCGGTGGTAAGGGCATGTCGATCGTGCGCTCGGCCGGCGATCTGGCCGAGGCCGCCCGCATCGCGGCAAGCGAGGCGCAGCGCTATTTCGGCGACGGCCGCGTCTACGCGGAGACCTATGTGGAGCGTCCGCGTCATATCGAAGTGCAGGTGCTGGGCGACGGCGAAGGCGGCGCGATCCACCTGTTCGAACGTGAGTGCTCCGTGCAGCGGCGGTTCCAGAAGATCATCGAGGAAGCCCCCGCCGCCCGCCTCGAGCCGGGACTTCGCGAGGCGATCTGCCAGTCTGCCGTAAGGCTGGCCTCGGCAGCGAAGTACCGCAACGCCGGCACGGTCGAATATATTCTCGGCGCCGACGGACGCTTCTTCTTTCTTGAAATGAACACACGCCTTCAGGTCGAGCATCCCGTGACCGAGATGATCACAGGGCTGGATCTTGTGCGCGCTCAGATTGAGCTCGCGGCCGGAAAAGGCCTGTCGCTCGCGCAGTCCGATGTTCGGGCCAATGGCCACGCGATCGAGTGCCGCATCTGCGCCGAAGATCCCGACCGCGACTTTCTGCCCGAGACCGGGCAGGTGCAGTATCTCGGCGTTCCGGAGGAGGCCTGGCTGCGCTTCGAGAGTGCGCTGGACCAAGCCCAGAAGGTGACCGCGGACTTCGATCCGATGCTGGCCAAGCTCGTCATACACGGCAAGGACCGGCAGGAAGCCGTTGATCGCTCGATCGGCGCGCTGGACGACCTCGCGCTTCTCGGCATCAAGACCAATATCGACTACCTCGCGCGTGTGCTCGATCACGGCGCGTTCCGTGCCGGAGAGCTCCATACCGGTTTCGTCAGCGAGCACGGCGGGGCGCTGGCGTCTCCCGAAATTCCGGCGGCGATGCTGCCGCAGGTGCTTGCCGCCGCTGCACTCGGCTTCCACGAATTCCAGGAGCTTGCGCTCGGCACGCCCCAACCTTACGCCGCGATCGGCGGATGGAGAAATTGACCATGGGCATCAGCCTCAGTCTCGACGACAAGGTTCATCACGTCACCATCCTGCGGCGGCATCCGCACCTCGTTCTTGTCATCGACGGTGAGGAACACGAGATCACCCGCCTGCCCGGTTCTGGCGACGGCCGCGGCATCATGTCGATCGGTGGCCACGAGGTCGCTTTTGCCCGCACCACCCTCGGCGACCGTCAGATCGTACGCCTCGGCGGGCGGACCTTCGACGTAAGTCTTGTCGATCCATTTTCGAAGGGGGGAGCTGCCGGCGGAGCGCAGAATGTGCTGAAGGCACCAATGCCTGGTTCGGTCATTGCAGTCCACCGGCAGCCTGGTGACAAGGTCGTGCGCGGCGAACCGCTCATCACCATCGAAAGCATGAAGTTGCAGACCGCCCTGCCCGCCCCACGCGACGGAGTGGTCTCCACCGTCCTGCGCACGGAAGGCGAGACCTTCGAGAAGGAAGAGGTGATCGCGACACTGGAACCCGAGACGGAGGACGCCTGATCCATGCGCAAGATCCAGTCGATGATCAGCACTTCGTCCGTCGAGTTCCGGCGATACGAGGCTCACAACCGCCGGCTGATCGCGGAATTCCGCGAAAGGCAGGAGACGGCACGCCACGCCCGTCCACAGCGCGACCTCGAACGGCTCTCCAAGCAGGGCAAGATGCGTCCGCGCGAGCGCATCGAAAAACTGCTCGACCCCGGCACTCCATTCCTTGAACTATCCTCGCTGGCCGCAAACATGGCTTATGATGGCGACTCGCCCTCGGCCAGTTCCATTGTCGGCATCGGGGTCGTCTCCGGGCGCGAAGTCGTCATCCGCGCCGACGATCCTACCGTAAAGGGCGGAGCCTGGTATCCGCTGACGGCCAAGAAGATCGTGCGCGCGCTCGATATCGCGATGGAGAATCGGCTGCCGGTGATCCACCTGTGCGATTCGGCCGGCGGCTTCCTGCAGCTCCAGTCGGAAGTGTTCCCGGACAAATATATGGCCGGCCGCATCTTCCGCAACCAGTCGATCCTGTCGAAAATGGGCGTCAAGCAACTCGCGCTGGTGTTCGGTCACTGCACGGCAGGCGGGGCTTACATTCCGGGACTTTCCGACTACAGCGTCATCGTGCGTGGCACCGGCGCGGTGTTCCTCGGCGGACCGCCGCTGGTCAAGGCCGCAACCGGTGAGGAGGTGACGGTCGAGGAACTGGGCGGCGCCGACATGCACACCAGCATCTCCGGCACCTGCGACTATCCTGCCGCCAGCGAAGAGGAAGCGATCCACCTTGGCCGCGAGATCGTGGCGCAGTGGGACCGTCCCAAGAAATGGGACTGCCAACAGGAAACGCCCGAAGATCCCGCCTACGATCCCGAAGAGCTCTACGGAATCATTCCCGACGACATCAAGAAGCAGTTCGACATGCGCGAGGTAATCGCCCGCATCGTCGATGGCAGTCGCTTCCACGAGTACCAGCCGGCCTATGGCACCACGCTCATCTGCGGGTTCGCCAACATCTGGGGCTACAAGGTCGGCATCCTTGCCAACAATGGCGTGCTCTTCAACGATTCCTCGCTGAAGGGCGGTCACTTCATCGAACTGTGCAACCAGAACAACACGCCGCTGGTGTTCCTGCAGAACATCACCGGCTACATGATCGGCCGCGAATACGAACGTCGCGGCATCACCAAGGACGGCGCCAAAATGATCATGGCGCAAAGCTGCTCGCGGGTGCCGAAGTTCACCGTCATGTGCAATGGCTCGTTCGGAGCCGGCAACTACGGCATGTGCGGGCGCGCCTTCGATGGGCGCTTGCTGTTCACATGGCCGAACCACCAGATCGGCGTGATGGGCGGCGACCAGGCGGCCAACACGCTTGCCGAGGTCAAGGTCAACCAGATGAAGCGCAACGGTGGTTCGGTCGACGAGGAGGAGGTACGACAATTGTGGGAGCAAACACGCTCAGCCTATCAGGAGCAACTTTCAGCCTACTATTCCACCTCAGAGCTCTGGGACGACGGCATCATAGATCCCGTCGACACCCGCAACGCGCTCGGCGTCGCCATATCTGCCTCGCTCAATGCCCCGCTCGGCGAGGCCGGCTACGGCGTCTTCAGGTTCTGAGCATGGCAGGACCGATCCGCTTCTGGTTCGATTTCGCCTCGCCCTATGCCTATTTCGCGTCAGCTGAAATTGACAGGATCGGCGCGGAATTCGGCCGCACGGTGGAATGGCGTCCGGTGCTGTTGTGGGCCGTACTCAAAGCGCACGGCATCGCGCCGCCGATGGACGTGCCTGCGAAGCGTGCCTATTTCCTCCACGACATGAAGCGCTCCGCCGACTTCTTCGGCCTACCTTATCAGGAGCCGGTGAAGCTGCCGCTTTCCTCGCATCTGGCGGCGCGCCTCTATTATGCGACCGGACAGCAAAGCGCGGACAAGGCGGCCGCTCTCGCGCAGCGGCTCTTCCGAGCCTTCTTCGTGGAAGGCAAGGACATCTCCGACGAACCGGTGCTGGTCGACCTCGCCGCCGATGCCGGGATCTCCGCCAAGGCAGCACAGGAAGGCATGAAGGGCCCGGTGGGGCGCGCGCACCTGGAACAGGTTGTCGAACAGGCGATCGCGGAAAAAATAATCGGATCACCTCATTTTACGGTCGACGGAGAGGACTTCTTCGGGGCAGACAGGCTGCCGCAGCTTCGCTGGTTCCTTTCGGGAGGAGGAAACGAATGAACGTTTTCGAAGACGTCAGCTATCGCGCCGCCGACGGCATCGCGCGCATCGCCGTCAACAGGTCCGACAGGCTCAACGCCTACCGTAACCAGACAGCGGATGAATTGCGTGCCGCGCTCGCGCGGGCCGAGGCAGATGGTACGGTTCGTGCCGTTCATCTGACGGGCGAAGGCCGTGCCTTCGGCTCGGGCTACGACCTGTCGACCATCCAGCCCGACGAGGTTCCTGCACTGGATGACGTGCTCGAACAGCACTTCAATCCACTCGTGACCGCCATGCGCGGCTCTCGGCTGCCGATCGTGGCCGCCGTCAACGGGCCTTGCGCGGGCGCCGCCGTCGGCATCGCACTGGCGGCCGACATCGTCATCGCCGGCCGTTCGGCGTATTTCTACGAACCGTTCGTCGGCATCGCCCTGGTGCCGGACGCAGGCAACACTCTGTTCCTGTCGCGGATGCTGGGACGGGTGCGCGCCTCCGGCATGATGCTGCTCGGAGATCGGATTCCGGCCGAGCGCGCACTGCAGTGGGGCCTCCTGTGGGATGTCGTCGATGACGCAGAGCTGGAACCTGCCGCCGCGGCCATCTGTACGCGGTTGGCCGGCCTCGATGCCGCGGCCGTTGCCGCCACAAAACGTCTGATCGCCGGCGCTGCCGATTTCGCAGCTCGTGAACAGCTCGACCTTGAACGCGACCTGCAGGGCGAGGCAGGCCGCACGCCGGCGATGAAGGCGCATATCGCGGCCTTCTTCGCCAAGCGGAAGGGCTAGCTCTATGGTAGGCGGCGCGGGCGGTGATGCAGCGGCAGAACACGCGGGCCTGACCGCAGCAGGCTGGCAGCCGATCCGGCCCAGCGCCTTCACCCGGCTGATCGGGCCGATCCTGCACCGCTTCGACGGCGATCAGGTCCGCTTCTGCTTCCGCGTCGATCCCAAGCACGACAACACCGTCGACCGGCCGCACGGGGGCATGATCATGGCGTTCTGCGACGAGGCACTCGGCCTCGCTGCGCATATCAGACGACCAGGCGACCGCCTCCTCACCATCGGGTTCGACTGCCAGTTCATCGATGCAAGTTCGATCGGCGATCTCATCGAGATCGCACCCCAAATCACGCGTGCAACCCCATCGCTGATGTTCATGCGCGGCGAATGCATGGTCGGTGGTCGCGTTATCGCGAGTTGCAGCGGCATCTGGAAGGTATTCCGGCCACGGGCGGCCGCCATCGGAGGATAGGTCTTGGACGATACCCTGAAGTCGACGCGCTTCATCGACGCAGAGAATGCGGCGGTTCGTGAGTTCGCTGCGCGCCATGCCGGCTCCGGAGACGACCGGTCGAAGGCGGTCAAGCTGTATTACGCGCTGCGCGATGCCATTCCCTACGACATGCGCACGTTCGGGCTGAACGAGGAACAGTTCGTCGCATCGAACGTGTTGGAAGCGAAATCAGCCTTCTGCGTGCCCAAGGCGATCGCCCTGGCGGCGGTGACCAGGGCGTCCGGCATCCCCTCGAAGGTGGGTTTCGCCAATGTCCGCAACCATCTGACGTCTCCAAGGCTCGAAGCCTTGATGGACGACGACATCTTTCGTTGGCATGCCTATACGTCCCTTTATCTTGACGGGAAATGGGTCAAGGCGACGCCGGCCTTCGATATCGGCCTTTGTCAGCGACACGGAGTGAAGCCGCTCGACTTCGACGGACGGACCGATTCCATCTTCCACCCCTTCGATCAGGAGGGGCGTCGGCACATGGAGTATCTCGACTTCATCGGCGAGTTCGATGACATGCCCTACGCGACCTTCGCGACAGAGATGCGCGCCGCCTATCCACGCATGTTGAAGGCGCTGGACGAAGAACGCGCGCGCACGGCCGGCGCGAGAAACTGAACAGATCAACTGGGAAACGACAGCAACATGACACAAGCAGCCTACATCCTCTCCGGCGCGCGCACGGCCATCGGGACGTTTGGCGGGGCCTTGTCGGGCTCGGAGCCCGCCACGCTGGGAGCCGCCGTCGCGGTGGAGGCGATGGCGCGCGCGGGCGTCGATCCGGCGGAGATCGGCCACGTCGTCTACGGCAATGTGATCCCGACCGGGCCGCGGGACGCCTATCTCGCCCGCGTGGCCGCAATCGGCGCCGGCATACCGAAGGAAGCGCCCGCGATGACGCTCAACCGGCTGTGTGGCAGTGGCGCGCAGGCGATCATCTCGGCGGCGCAGAACATCATGCTCGGCGACGCCGATGTCGCGCTCGCGGGCGGCGCGGAGGTGATGAGCCGGGCACCGCACTACATTCAGTCGGCCCGCTTCGGCCAGAAGATGGGCGACGTCACCATGCTGGACGGGCTGACGGGTGTGCTGACCGATCCCTTCGGCCACGGCATAATGGGCATCACCGCCGAGAACGTGGCGGAGAAATACAGCATCTCCCGCGAGGACCAGGATGCCTTCGCGGTCGAAAGCCAGCGCCGTGCGGCGGCTGCCATCGAAGCTGGGCATTTCCGCTCGCAGATCCTGCCGCTGGAGGTTTCGATCGGACGCAAGACCGTCACGTTCGACACAGACGAGCACCCGAAGCCGGACACGACGATGGCGACCCTCGCTTCGCTAAGGCCGGCCTTCAAGAAGGACGGCGTGGTCACGGCCGGCAACGCTTCCGGCATAAACGATGGTGCCGCGGCCGTCGTCCTGGCCTCGGAAAGCTACGTCAAGCGCACCGGCGTCAAGCCGCTCGCACGCATCGTCGCCTATGCGCATTCAGGTGTCGAACCAGGTATCATGGGGATTGGCCCGGTGCCGGCGGTGCGCTCCCTGATCGAACGAGCCGGCCTTGGTGTCAGCGATTTCGACGTCATCGAATCCAACGAAGCCTTCGCCGCACAGGCTCTCGCCGTGAACCGCGAACTCGGCCTTGACCCCGAGAAGGTCAACCCCGACGGCGGCGCGATCGCGCTCGGTCACCCTGTCGGAGCGACCGGGGCGATTCTCACTGTCAAGGCGTTGAACTACCTGGAGCGCACCGGCGGCCGCTACGGCCTCGTCACCATGTGCATAGGCGGAGGACAGGGCATAGCCCTCGCCATCGAAATGGAATGAGCAGCGAACGCGCATTTATGCGACATGCCCGAACATACAAGGGAACCAAGAAATGACGCTCTACAAGACATTCCATCGCGAACTTGCTGACCGGCACGATTTGGCGCGCGCTGTCGATCTCGCAGCGGTCCTCGCAGGCTCACTCCTGATGGCGGCCGCGGCCAAAGTCACGGTCCCCTTCTATCCCGTTCCGCTCTCGATGCAGACGTTCGTCGCGATTGGCCTCGGCCTGACGCTCGGCCCCGCGCGCGGGGCGTTGGCCGTGATGATCTATCTTGGACAAGGCGCTGCGGGCTTGCCGGTGTTTGCCGGATCGCCGGAGCGCGGCATCGGGCTGGCCTATATGGCTGGGCCAACCGGGGGCTACCTCGTCGGCTTCGTGGTGCAGGCCGTGGTCGCGGGCATGCTGGCCGGTCGCAGATGGGATCGAAAGCCAGCGATGGCGCTGGCCGCCGCCCTTGTCGCCGCCGCCTCGATCTACCCGACGGGCCTGCTCTGGCTGGGCACGGTCATCGGCTTCGACAAACCCGTTCTCGAATTCGGTCTTTATCCGTTCGTCCTCGGCGACCTCGTGAAGTCGATGCTGGCCGCATTGGTGTTCCCGTTGCTCTGGCGCTTTGCGCGTTGAACAAACTGGCGGCGAGCGTGCAAACGCCGCCGCCTCTGTTTTTCCGAATAGACCGATTGGATGAAGAAGACCGTCACGCCAGCCAGCGCTTGCGCCGGCGATAGTGCTTGACAGCGTGATAGTCGATAGCGCTGCCGCTACCGAGATAAGCCTGCTGGATATCGGGATTTGATTTCAGCACCTCGGCGGTTCCACTCATGACGATACGTCCCTGTTCGATCAGATAGGCCGACTGCGCGACATCGAGGGCCGCGACGGCGTTCTGCTCGACCAGCAGCACGGCGGTGCCGGATTCGGCATTGATGCGGCGGATCGTGTCGAATATCTCGTCCACCAGAAACGGCGCGAGCCCGAGGCTCGGCTCGTCGAGCAGGATCAGCTTCGGCTCGGTCATCAGGGCGCGGGCAATCGCCAGCATCTGCTGCTCTCCGCCCGATAGATAGCCGGCTTTGGCCTTGTTGCGCTCGGCCAGCCGCGGAAACAAAGAGAACATCTCGTCGACCAGTTGCCGGACATGCGTCCTGTCGCTGTGCATCGAAGTCGCCGCTCGCAGGTTCTCCTCCGGTGTCAGATGTTCGAACACCCGCCGTCCTTCGAGAACGTGAACCAGGCCGCGGCGAACGCGGTCTGGCGCGTCGAGCGCCAGAATGTCCCCGCCCTTGAATTGGATCTGGCCGCGCGTGACCAGCCCGCGCTCAGGCTTGAGCAGACCGCTGATCGCTTTGAGAATGCTGCTCTTGCCAGCACCGTTCGCGCCCAGTAGTGCCACCAGACCGCCGTCAGGCACCTCGATCGAAACGCCCTTCACGGCGAGAAAGACTTTGTCGTAGACGACCTCGATATTGTTGAGTGTCAGCAGGGACATCGGGAACTCCGGCAGGGTTCGTGCCGCGCGAGGCTTTGTGGTGGAGCCTCGCGCGATGCTTCACAAGCGGCTACTTGCCGGTCTCCTTGAACTCGGCCGAGTATTTGCGGATTTCCTCCCACACTACGTCCTGGTTGGCTGAAAACCAGTCGGTCTCGGCGACGAATTTCCCACCATCCCAACGACCAATGCGCGCCTTGCCACCGCCCTGGTGATCCTCGGGCGTGACGGTGGTCGGCGGGATCAGGCCTTCCGCGTCGAAGTCGGTGATCCCGCGCAGGCCGGCATTCAGCCATTCGCCGGAGACAGGTCCGTCCGGAGCCTTCTCGAAGGCGACCCGAACCCCCTCGACCATGAGAGAGGCCAGCATGACACCGTAATTGTAGTAGCTCGTACCCACCTTTTCCTCAGGCCCGGCCCCCTTGCCGGCGGCCACCACTTCACTCAGGATATCCTGGATCAGCTTGGGTTCGCGGCCCGATGCACATGGCTCGACCTTGATGACGCCCGCAGCCTGTTCCGCGCCGACGACTTCCATGTCGGATTCGGAGATCCACACGCTGGAGGACATCCTGTCCATCGGCAGACCGTTGCGGATCGCTTCGGTGAGGGCCACGGTCTGCCCTACGCCCGCGCCCCAGAACATGACCCAGTCGGGCCGCGCGCGCCGCACCTGCGGCCAGATCGCGGACTGGTCGTTGCCAGGCGGCGTGTAGGGGAAGGCGACCAGTTCGAAGCCCTGCTGTTCCGCCAGTTTCTGGAGGATCGGCAGCGGCTCCTTGCCGAAAGGCGTGTCGATGTGGACGAAACAGATCTTCTTGCCGGAGAGGTCCCCGTCCTTCTGGCGAAAGAAATCGATCAGCAGGCCGGCCTGCGTCCAGTAGTTGGGCGAAAGCGGCAGAACGTAGGGGAACACCGAACCGTCAGCCGCGTCGCTGCGGCCGGAGAACGCGGTGATCATGTTGACCTTGTCCGCCAGCGCCCGCGGCACCAGTGCACGCGCGACCGGCGTCGACAGCGGATCGATCAGGACCGCGCCTTCCGACTTGGCCCTCTCGTAGGCTTCGATGGCACGCGGCAAGTCATTGCCGTGATCGGAAACGTCGGCGATGATCTGGTATCCGTTGATGCCGCCGCGGCCGTTGACCAGCGTAAGGTAGTCGCGCTGCCCCTGATTGTACTCCGCCGTCACGAAGGTGTAGACCTTGGTGAAGTCCTGGGGCATCGAAAAATGGATCACCTTGTCCTGCGCAGAGGCGATCCGGATCGGAAACTGGGACGCGATGGCGGCGGCCGCGCTTCCCGAGAGAAAAGTCCTGCGTTTCATAGTCGTCTCCTCCTCCAAGTCGTTGTTTTTTGGGCATGCGTCACTGCCGGGCATGGCGGAACGGCCAGACCAAGAAGTAATTCCTCATGTTGGCGTAGATCTTGGCGAGACCCAGCGGCTCCCACAAAAGGAAGCCGATGATCATCGCGCCGTAGAGCATCAGCGGCAGGTGGGCGCGAAGATCGGCCGAGATGTCGAAACCCATGCCGCTCGCCATCAGGCCGATTGCCTGATTGAGCAGGATCGGCGCAAACAGGATCAGCGCTGCCCCGAAGAAGGAGCCCAGCACGCTGCCCAGCCCACCCACGATCACCATTGCGACGAGCTGGATCGACAGTTCCAGATGGAACTGGTCGGGCGAGATGGCGCGGTAGTAGCAGACGGCGAGCACCGAGCCGACCACGCCGCCGATGAAGGACGATACCCAGAAGGCCAGCAGCTTGTAACGGAAGGTGTTCACGCCGATGACGGCCGCTGCGTAGTCCTTCTCGCGCACCGCCGCCAGGGCGCGGCCGAGGCTCGATCGCTTCACGTTGAGCATGAACAGCGTCACCACCACGCAAACGAACAGCGCCACGTAATAGGCGGACGCATCGCCGACCACCGGCATGCCGAGGAAGGAGACGCGCGGGACCTGTATCGTTGCCTGTGTGCCACCACTGATCGAAGGAAAATGAACGATGACGAAGTCGACGATGTACTGCATGGCAAGCGTCGCCATGGCGAGATAGAGACCCTTGACGCGCAGCGCCGCGGCGCCGAACGCAATGCCGACCAGCGCACTCAGCAGGCCACCGCCGATCATGGCCAGCTCGAACGGTACGCCGGCGCGCACCATATGCACCGAGCCATAGGCGCCGATGGCGATCACCGCGCCATAGCCGAGATGGATCTGCCCCGCCCCGCCCATCAGGAAATTGAGGCCAAGCGCCGCCGTTGACCAGATGACCCACGGCAGCAGATAGCCGACGAGATAGAGCCGGTCGAGCAGGAACGGCGCGGCCAGTGCCAGAAGGAAGACGGCAATCACGAGGCCACGATCGAAGGGCAATGGCCAGATCTGGCGCTCGCTCTGGTATCGCGTATGACGGATGCCGGCGCGGCGATAGAACATCACACCCTCTCGATATGTTCACGGCCGAACAGGCCGTGCGGCCGCAGGATCAGCGTCAGCACGATAATCACGGATGCAACCACGTCCCGTGTGCCGCCGCCGACGATCGGATCGAGGATGCCGGTCGCAAGGCTTTCGGCTAGACCGACCAGGATTCCCGCTATGATCACACCCGGCAGCGAATCCAACCCTCCGAGGATCGCGATGGCCAGCGCCTTGATGAGCAGCAGCGACAGCGACCAGTCGACGCCCTGAGTTGCGCCCCACAGCACGCCTGCGATGGTGCCCATCACCGCCGACATGCCCCAGGCCAGCGCGATCGCGCGCTCGACCTTGATGCCGACCGACCACGAGGCCGTCTGGTCATCGGAGACGGCACGCATGATGATGCCAAGGCGCGAATTGAAGAAAAGGATGGCGAGCAGGATCGTCGCCAGCGAGATCGTACCGCCGATCAGCGTCGCCTTGTTCAGAAACAGGTCGCCGATGAACAAGGGCGTGGGTGGAATGCCGACGTCCAGCCGCTTGACCGCCGAGCCGAAGACGCCGGGCAGGATGCCGCGCAGCATGATCTCGATGCCGAGCGTCAGCATGATCACCATGATGATCGGTTGGCCGACCATGCGCCTGAGCGCCAACCGCTCCAAGAGCATGCCGGCCGCAAACATGGCGACGAGCGCCGCAGGCAGCCACAGCCAGATCGGCAGGCCGACAAGCGAGGCGAACGCCCACGCCGCATAGCCGCCCGCCATGGCGAGCGCGCCCTGCGCGAGGTTGGCGATGCCGGACGTCTTGTAGATCAGCACGATGCCGGCTGCGACCAGCGCGTACATGAGACCCACGAAAACGCCGTTGATCGACAGTTCGGCGACGAGAAGCATGTCCATCAGGCCGGTACCTCCCGGATTGTCAGGTCGCGCTTGAAGACGCCGCGCGTCCCGTCCTCGTAGACGATCGTCGCCTCGAAACCGACGCTCTCCGTCTCGCTGTACAGCGCATCGATCAGCGGCGCATAATTCTCTTCGATCACGCCGCGCCTGAGCTTTCGCGTGCGCGTGATCTCGCCGTCGTCCGGATCGAAGTCCTTGTGCAGATTGACGAATCGGCGGATGCGCAGATCCTCGGGCTGCATGGTGTTGACGTGCAGCAGTACGTCTTCGATGAGAGACAGGACTTCCGGCTTCTGGGATAGCTCGGCATAAGACCCGTAGGCGATGGCGCGCCGTTCGGCCCAGTGACCGACAGCCTCGTAGTCGATGCACACGATCGCCGTCAGCCTGTCGCGGCCGGTGCCAACCACGGCGACGTTGCGTACATAGGGACTGAACTTGATCCGGTTCTCGATGAAATTGGGGATGAAGCGCTCGCCCGCAGCCGTCCTGACGACCTCGCTGACGCGGCCGAGCACGATGAGATCGCCGTCGGCATCGAGATAGCCGGCGTCGCCGGTCCTGAGCCAACCATCCGAGAACGCGGTCGCGCTTGCCTCCGGGTCGTCATAATAGGCATCGATCACCGATTCCGATTTCAACAGGATCTCGCCGCTGTCGTCGACACGGACATCAACGCCCGGCATTGCGCAGCCCACGCTGTGCAGCTTGACCTTGCCTTCGGTCTGCGCAGCCGACAGGGCGCAGGTCTCGGTCTGGCCATAGAACTGCTTGAGCCGGATGCCGAGGCCACGGAAGAACAGAAAGGTCTCCTCGCCCATCGCCTCACCGCCTGTGAAGGCACGGCGCGCGCGCGACAGGCCGAGGAAATCCTTGATCGGTCCGTAGACCAGCACTTCGCCGAAGAGGTCGATCAGTCGGTCGCCGAGCCCCAGCCGCTGGCCTGCCAGCCGCTTGCGCTCATGCGCGATGGCGCGCGGCATGAAGAAGTCGAACAGGCGCCGCTTGAGCGGCGTGGAATCGGCCATGCCAACCTGCACACGAGTGAGCATGTTGTCCCACGCGCGCGGCGCCGCCAGATAGAATGTCGGCGCCGCCTCTCGCAGGTCATGCAGCGCCGTCTCCTGCCGTTCGGGGATGTTGATCGTCGCCTCCAGGAGTACGCCCGCGCCCAGGGTGAAGATGAAGTCGCCGACCCAGGCGGTCGGTAGGTAGGCGAAAAGCTCTTCGCGACGGCCGAAATAGCCGCCTGCCTCGGCATTGCGGATGCCGCCCACCACGTTGCGGTGCCGGAGCGGAATGCCCTTCGGCATGCCCGTGGTGCCGGAGGAATAGAGCAGCACGGCAATGTCGTCCGGCTTGGCGCGCCCGACGATGGCTTCGCGCAGTCCCGGCTCTCCCGCCAGTCGTGCCGCGCCTTTGTCGCGGACCACCTCCAGCGCCATGATTCCGTCTGCTTCGTAGGCCGCCATTCCGCGGCGGTCGTCGAACAGGATCAACTGCGGCTGGCCCGTTCGGGCGCGCAGGTCGATCAGCTTGTCGACCTGTTCCTGATCCTCCGCCAGTGCGATGCGCGGTCCGCCGAAGCGCATATAGGCGCCGAATTCGTCGACCGGCACGTCTGGATAGACTGGTGCCGGGAACGCGCCCAGCGCATTGGCGGCGAGCATCGAGAAGTAGATCGAGGCGCGGTTGTCGCCAACGACGGTCAGCGCGTGGCCACGCTCCAGCCCGATGGCATCGAGGCCGGCGGCGAGCGCAAGCACTTCGTCTCGAACCTCACGCCAGCTCCATTCGCGCCAGATGCCGTATTGCCGCTCGCGGAAGGCCGTTCGGCTTCCGATTTCACCCGCGTTGCGCACCAACGCATCGACCAGCGTAGCGGGAAACCCGTCGTCGCGGACGGCCCATCCCTTCACGCTTCCCATACCGCCAGCCGGAGCGGTCATGGCGCGCGCCCCGCCTGCCGGGCAGCGGCGCGTTCGCCGAGATAGGCTTTCACTACCTTTGGATCGGCAATCGTCGACTTCGGCTCGCCCTGGGCGATGATTTCCCCGTAGGACAGCACGACGACGCGGTCGCAGATTGCCGTGACCACGTCCATGTGGTGCTCGATGATCAGAATGGACACGCCGCGTTCGTCGCGCGCGTCCAGGATGAAGCGGGCGATGTACTCCTTCTCCTCCTGGTTCATGCCTGCCATCGGCTCATCAAGAATCAGAAAGCGCGGTTCGGCCGCAAGGGCACGCGCCAGTTCGACGCGCTTCTGCAGGCCGATGGGAATAACCTCGACGGGTTCGTCGCGGATGTCCTCCAGCTGCATGAACTCGATGATTTCCTCGACCACGCGCCGGTTGGCCAGTTCCTCGCGCTGCGCCCATCCCCAATAGAATAGGGACGCCAGCGCGCCGGGCCGCATGTGCGTGTGCCGACCGAGCAGAATGTTGTCGAGGACGCTCATGCCCTTGAAGAGAGCAAGGTTCTGGAATGTGCGCGACACGCCGAGCGAGGCAATCCGGTGAGGTGCGATGCCCGTAACGTCCTGGTCGAACAGCGTTACACTGCCTGCGTTCGGCGGATAGAAGCCGGTCATGACGTTGACCATGGTGGTCTTGCCGGAACCATTGGGTCCGACAAGTCCGAAGATCTCGCCTTCATCCACATGGAGCGTGACGCCCTTGAGCGCCTTGAGCCCACCGAAGGAGCGCTCAATACCGTCGCAGGAGAGCACAGTGGCGTCGCCCGCCCCGGCAATCCCGGCCCGCAATGCGGGGGCCGCAGGCGATGCCCGCCGGCCCGCCGCCGTGTTTGTCAGCGCAGCGGACAATGATCTCCTCCCCGGCCGCCCGTTCACGGCAACCTTCGTTCCTCTGAATCGCATTCAAATGAATTGCACTCATTTCGTCAAGCGCGTCCCATTCTTTTTTTGCAATGAGAAATTCTCGGGATCTTCTCAAAGGAATGAATGCATCGAAAGGGCGCTCCTCCAGCGAGTCTTGCTCTTAATGAAACAAAATCAATTAAATGAACATGGAGGCCGAAAGTCCACCTCTTCACGGCAGGTCTCTGGCAGACGCGATACGAATCCACCTTGGGGATTCCCAACCTGTCTTCGGCACTGGCCGACCAGAGGCACTCGTCGAAGAGGCAATCAGGCTCGCTGGAACGGCTATTCCATGGGCGGGTCGCCATTGCGCTTGCCGGAAACAAGCCGGCATAGCCGGCCAATCTGCGCAACGGGAACAGCCATCACTCCATCAGGATTGCGGGGGGGGGGGGTATGGCAACCAAGCTCAGGAGCAACAATGCTGAAGACGTGCCTGACCATGCGATATCTCAGCCGTCTCCAGACTGTTCCACGTCGACGTATCGCGATGCGTGGAGGCACATCGTGCAGAGATGAAGCGCGCCTATTTTATTGCCGATGCTCCGATCAGCGCGGGTTTCCGAAGAGACGTTCGGCGTCGAGCGCGCCATGCCGAGTCATCCGCATTGCAACGTGTTCCAGATGCTGGTCGCGGCTCCCCCAGCTTCGCGACAGGACAAGACCCCGCTTGAGGAACAGATGGATATCGGCCTCCCATGAATATCCCATGGCCCCGTGGACGTGGACGGAGCGCTCCGTTGCAAGCCTCACGGTCTCCCCGGCCCGCAGCCAGGCATGAGCGACATGTGCGCGCGCCAGATCGTCGCCGCGGGCAACCAGTGCCGCAGCGGCGTAGAGAACGGGTCTGACAAACTCGATGGCGACCTGCACTTCCGCCAGCAGATGCTTCACGGCCTGGTAGCTGCCGATAGGCTTGCCGAACTGTTCGCGTTCTCTGGCGTAGGCCATGGCTTGATCAAGCGCACTCTGAGCTATCCCCGTCATCCGGGCGGCCGCGAACAAGGCCCCACGATCATGCGCGACGGCGAGAGCCTTGTCGACTTGCTCCGACGGCAGGGAGGCTGAACAGCCCCCACCGGCGGCAATCGAGAAAAGCGGCGTCAGCGGATCGGCCGCCGGTTGAGCCAGAATGCCCATCTCGGCAGGCCGACCGTAGTCGATCCGTTGGCCATTGCACCTCAAAACGAAGCGCGCCGTATCGGCATGCGAGGCGAGGGGCATGGCGGGATGAAACAGCACCGCATGCCCTTCGCCGACCGCGAGTTGCGCGACAATGTCCTTCAAAGCCGTATCCGTTCCGCAAATTTGCGCCAGCAGAGGCAGCGCAACACCGGCGCTTTCGACGAGCGGCTCGGGAAGCAGAAAGGCGCCACAAATTTCAGCGATCCTAACGAACTCGATCTCCGACAGACCCAATCCGCCCAGTTCCTCTGGAACCAGCACACCGCAAAGGCCGAGTTCGGCCAGCGCTTGCCATCTGCTGGCCTCATAGGTTCGGCCGGCATCGACCATCTTGCGCAGATGCGCCGTCGAGCAAATGTCGCCGAGAAGAGATTCGAGCGTCTCGGCGATCATCTCCTGCTCTTCGGTAAAGCGGAAATCCATCTCGTCACCTATGCCCTTGGCAAGCCAAGCACCCGCTCGGCGATGATGTTCTTCTGGATCTCGTTCGAACCTGCATAGATCGGTCCAGAAAGCGCGAAGAAGTAGCCGTCCAGCCAAGCACCGCCATCTTCAGCGGCCGGCGCCGCCTCGGTCAGCGCACCGAGCGGACCGAGGAGGTCGAGCGCGGTCCTGTGAAGGCGCATATCCATCGTCGACCAGAAGATCTTGTTGATTGATGCTTCCGCCCCGATATGACCACCCGCCATGAGCTTTGACGCCGTCCTGTAGATCGCCAGCGCATAGGCATCGGCATCCATGACCGCCTGCAGAACGCCTTCTCGCGCAGACTGCGGTGCGTCGTCTCCCAGCCGCTTCCACAAGGCCACCAGACGCGCCGCCGCCATTTGATATCGCGCCGGGCTGCGCAGCATGAGCCCCCTTTCGAAGCCCGCCGTCGTCATGCAGATCGACCAGCCTTGCCCTTCCTCGCCAAGCCGGTTGAACGCGGGCACGCGAACATCATCGAGCATGATTTCGGCAAATCCGGTCTCCCCATCGATCTGCGCGATCGGCTGCACCGTCACCCCTGGGGCATCGAGCGGGAAGAAGATCAGCGAGAGACCCTTGTGGCGCTTCTCGTCAGGATCGGTGCGGAAGAGGCCGAATGCCCAGTCGGCATAGACCGCCCGCGAGGACCAGATCTTGTGGCCCTTGAGCAGATAGTCGTCTCCGTCCCGCCGCGCCGTCGAACGCACGGCAGCCAGATCGGAACCGGCCTGCGGCTCGGACCAGGCCTGCGCCCATATTTCCTCGCCGGACGCCATGGTCGGCAGAAACCGCGATTTCTGCGCGTCGCTGCCATACTCCATGAGTGTCGGCCCAAGCAGGAATATGCCGTTCTGGTTCACCCGCAACGGAGCCCCTGCCCGGAAATACTCCTCCTCGAAGATCAGCCAGCGGATGAGATCAAGGCCGCGGCCGCCATAGGCTTCAGGCCATGTAACCATGCCCCATCGGCCCGCATTGAGCCGGGCCTCCCACGTCCGATGCGCCTCGAAGCCCTCGCGCGAGGCATCAAACGAAGACAGAGCTTCCGCCGGCACATTCTCCTGCATCCACTGCCGAACCTCCTTGCGGAAGTCTTCTTGCTCTCGCGTGTAAATCAAATCCATTGCTGCACTCGCTATTTCGCAGTTTCCGCCAGCAATGCCTCGCGCAGCTTCTTCTTGCGGATCTTGCCACTGTCCTCACGCGGAAGAGACTCGACCAGCCGGAAGGTGCGCGGAATCTTGTAGCGGGCGAGGCGGCGGGCGAGCTGTTCGCGCAGCTCGCCCACATCGAGTTCGGTGGCCACGCAGGCGGCGACCGATTCGCCGAATTCGGGGTCGGGAACACCGAAAACGGCAGCATCGCGGACACCGGGAATGTCGATGAGCGCCGCTTCGATTTCCGCCGGATAGATATTCACGCCGCCCGAAATGATCATGTCCGACTTGCGGTCGCAAAGATGCAGGTAACCTTCGGCGTCGAGATAGCCGATGTCGCCGGCACTGACGAGATCGCCACGGCGCACCTTGTCTGCCGCCCCGGGTCGGTTGCGGTATTCGAACGACGGATACCGGTCGATCTTTACGAAGATCTCGCCGATCTCGCCGGTGCGGCACGGCGTTCCGTCCGTATCGACGATCTCGATCCGCGTCCATGGAGTGGGCCGCCCGACAGTGTCGGCATGCGCGGCCGCCTCGTCGGGCCGAAGTGCCACAGCGGCGCCAGTTTCCGATGCTCCGTAGTATTCCCCGATGACAGGTCCGAACCACTCGATCATCGCCCGCCGGACCTCTGGCGGACAGGGCGCTGCGCCATGCACCACGTAACGCAGTGAGGAGACGTCGTACTTGTCACGCACCTCCTTTTGCAGCTTCAGCAGGCGTACCAGCATCGTCGGCACGAGATGAAGATGCGTCAGCTTGTAATCCTGGATCAGCGCCAGCAGTTCCTCGGCATCGAAACGCGGCTGCAATATGGCGATCCCCCCGGGGGACCGGACGGCATGGAACGTGTAGACATTCGGCGCCGAGTGATAGAGCGGACCGGTGATTGCCGTGCGGATCGGCTCGTCCGGCGACAAGCCATAGGAGTAGGAAAGAACTTCACGGACGCGCTCGGCCATATCACCAACCGCCGGTTCACGCACGATGCCCTTGGGATTGCCCGTCGTGCCGGACGTGTAGATGATGTTGGACCGTGGCGCGGCAGCGGGGCCATCGTATGGCTCGTGGCTATCGCGCCAGTCGTCCCAATCGCATTCCACGGGTGCGGGTAGAGCGGCGACACGAAAGGCCGCTGCGATCTCCGGCGGTGTTGAGGCCTGGAGCACGGCCACGCCATCGGGAATTCCCGTCCCGAACCGCGCCATCAGGTCGGCATGAATGACAACGAGCTTGGCACCACTGTCGGCGAGGATATACGCGGCTTCTTCCGCGCTTGCATGCCAGTTGACGGCGGCGACATAGACGCCGGCGATGTTGGCGCCGAGCATGGTTTCCAGGAATGCGAAGTCATTGCGCAGCACCACTGCGATGCTGTCGCCTTCCTGAATTCCCATTGCCTTGAGGCCGGTTGCGATCTTCATTCCGCGATGCTGGAGCTCATCCTGGGAAAGCATCCGCTCGCCCGAGATTATCAGCCCGGAGAGCTCAGCCGGGCTCGAATTCGCCAGCCGTTCGGCAAGCCTCACTGATCCTGCTCCTTGTTCATCCGCGCCATGTCCTTGCCGCTTATGCCGGAAAGGTTATCCGTGCTGATCAGGCTGTTATGGGCATGCGCCGTATGATGGTATCCGTAGGCCATGTCCATGGCAGCCCGTTTGCCCTGAATGTCCTCGGTCGCGTTGAATACCTGCCGGGTGAGAGCGAGCCCGAAGCGAGGCATGGATGCGATGCGCTTCGCGATGACGGCCGTTTCCTCTTCAAGATGGTCGCGCGCCACAAGCCGATTGACCATTCCGAGATTGTAGGCCCGCTCCGCCGAAATCGGCTCGGCGAGCAGCACCATTTCGCGAGCCACACGCGGCGGCAGCTCGAACGCATGAGCGAAATACTCGACACCGGGAAAGCCCATTCTGAGCACCGGATCGGCGAAGCGCGCATCCTCGGAGGCGACGATGAGGTCGCAGACCCAGGCCAGCATCAATCCACCGGCCATGCACGCGCCATGAACCATGGCGATCATTGGCTTGGGTCCTTCACGCCAGCGCCGGCACATGCCGAGATAGACCTCGACCTCGCGCACGAATTGCATTTCCGCGCCCGGCAGACCGGCATGATCGTACCAGTTGCCTATCCGTGCGAAGCTTGATCCGATGTCACGTCCGGGGGTGCCGATATCGTGGCCCGCCGAAAAGTGCTTGCCCGCGCCACGCAACACCATGACCTTGATCTCGGGGTCATCGTTCGCTGCCTTTATCGCCGTATCGAGCGCATAGGTCATCTGCGAGTTCTGCGCATTGTTGTAGCGCGGTCGGTTCATCGTGAGCCAGGCGACGCCATCCCTGATCTCGGTCAGTACCGGTTCATCGGTTTCATAGGCTGGGGTGTTCAATGGAAATCCTCCCGATGAAGAAAAATGTGATGAGAACAGGAGCGAGGAGCAGCGCGGCGGCGAGGAGCAGATTGCCAGCGGGTATGCCCGTCAGAGCGCCGCCGGGCAGTGCCAGAGCGAGACCCGATCCAAATGTCAGCAGGCGGAGAATGCCCCCCGGCAGGCGAGAGGGAAAGGCGCCCAGGCCGATGAACCAGTTCTGCGCCGCGCATGATATCAGGAAGACGCCAAACAGTGCCGAGCCTGAGTTGAGGACGACGTCGAAGGCCGTTCCCTTCATCAACAGGGCAGGCGCGACGACAAAGAAGAATGGCAGCAGATAGATCACTCCGCCGAGCCGCATGGCCTCGAGGCCGGTCCGCATTGGATTGGCCTTGGCAATTGTGGCGGCCGCGAACGCTCCTATGGCGACGGGGGGCGTAATGTAGCTCAGCATACTCCAGTACAGGATGAACAGGTGAACCGGGAGCGGCTCCAGACCGGCCTGAACGAGCGCCGGAGCCAAGCCGACGGCAAGAAAGATGTAGGCCGCCGTAACCGTCATGCCGATACCCAGGACAAAAGCCGTCAGCGCCCCCATTGCAAGCAGCAGATAGAGATTGCCGCCCGCCATCGTGAGCAGGTCGCTGGCGATGTTGCCGATCTTGCCGGTGACGACCAGAGAACCGACGATCAGCCCGACGGCGGCCAGCAGCCCGGCCATCTCGGCAAAGAGGCGACCGACATCCTCGAGAAATCCGAAGAGGTCATTCAATCCCCAGCGGTGACTGGGCAGCATCTGATTGATGAGCAGGAGGATTGCGGTGGCGAACCACGGCGCCCAGGACTCCCGGTTGAGTACAAGAAGCATCCAGGTGAGGATCGCGAAGACGGCGAGATACCACCAGCCCTCCTTCAGGACCTGCCTGATCTGTGGCAACTCCTCCCTGGGCAAACCGGCAAGGCCATTGCGCGCGGCCATTGCATCGACCTGGAAAAAGAGCCCGAGGAAATAAAGAAGCGTCGGAATAACCGCGGCGATGGCGATATCCTGATAGGGAACTTTCAGGAAGGTCGCCATGACGAAGGCCGTCGCGCCCATGATCGGCGGGGCGAGAACCCCGCCGGTGGACGCACAGGCCTCGACGCCTCCGGCGACCGCGGGTGGGATTCCGGTACGCTTCATGGTCGGGATCGTCAGCGTGCCCGTCGTCAGGACATTGGTGATCACGCTGCCGGACATCGAGCCCATCATGCCCGATGAAAGCACGGCAACCTTGGCCGGCCCGCCGCGCACATGCCCAAGTGCGCCAAAAGCCAGGTCAAGGAAGAACTTACCACCGCCGGTCCGCTGAAGAGCGACGCCAAAGATGAGGAATCCGAGCACCAGATTTATGAATGCGCGCATTGGCACACCGAGAATTCCTTCGTTGCTCATGGCGTAAAAGGACGCCGCATCGAGCGGAGGCAGCGAAAAGCCGGCCAGGACGGGCGGCAGTCGGTCGGCAAGCAACGGATATAGAGACAGTGGCGCGACGACCGCGAACATCACATTGCCACCAATTCTGCGGCCAGCCTCCAGGACAAGCACCCAAAGCAGCACCGACATCCACTGCGCCACAGGCGGGGCGGCGTATTCCCACCCCTGCATCACGATGTTCTCCGATACGGCGGTGAAATAGCCGCATGCAATCAAGGCTGCGATCGACAGCAATGCGTCGAGGGGACGCCAGCGTGGCCACAGCAGGAACGAAAACGGCAGCAACAGCGCCAGCACGCCATACATGAACTGATTGCTGAGTGGCACATAGCCCACCCAGCGACCGAGATTGAAGGTCTGATAGGCCGCGCCCGCTACAACGAGGGCGGCGACGAGGCGCAGCATCTTCTGCCGCCCGCTGGGTGCGGTGGGTGTTGGTATGGTATCCGGCATGTGATGAGCCCGACGGTCCGCGTTTTGGAAATTCCCGCCTCCGACCGCTCAGACGCGGCGGAGACGGGCCGGCTTGCTACCAATCAATCGAAAATGACGGGCATATCCGCTGCTTTCAGGGCTACGGCGCGGTGGGCGAGCCACTTCGTGGCAAACTCCTCACCTTCTCCAGCCGAAGCCTTGTCGAAGGAATTCCAGGCTTGCCTCAGAACATCCTGGCGCTTGACGAGATTTCGATTGTGCCTGTCGGCGTCATCGGTCCAGATCCCGGCCTCGCGGAAGTACCTGATTGTGCCCTCGTGAAAAGGAATGACCCACTCCAGTTCCTGGACCTTCAGCGCCCAACCCTCGGCGCCCGGCGCGGCATCCTTGTAGTCGTCGAAGTTCTCGACCATCGCCCTGGTGAGGGCATAGACCTCCGCCTCGCTTTGCGCGTCCGTGGTGACCAGGAACGGATAGGGATATCCGGCACCTTCGAAGCTCTTGCCCTGTTCGAGGCCGGATGCGTCGGTGACCACGCGCTTGGAGAGATAGGGAGCCTTCTCTTGCAGGCGCTTCCAGCCCTCTTCGTCATCGAACGGCAGTGGAATCCAGTGGATTCCGTTGGGGCCGGAGGCGAGTTGCGCCGACTTCGGTGTCAATGTCGTCGCAAAGGCGACTTCCGACTGGTCGTTGATCACGCCGTCCCACATGGCGGAAAACCCGGAATATTCGATCGTCTCGACATCGTCCCGAGTGAGGCCGCCAAACGCGAGCGCGGAATTGAGCGGAAGGTTCAGCGCATCGGCAGCCTTCACGAATGGCACCCGCTTGCCCCGCAAATCCGCAGCCGTCTCGATACCGGCATCGCCCCGTGTGGCAAAGCCGACGCCGGACCCATCGATCTTCGCCATGATCATGCGAAGCGGTAACGGACCCCAGTTGGGCGCCGCGAAATTGGTCACGCCTTCCGCGCCGAAATAGGCGGCAACCCCGCACATGCAATATTCGGCCTGGCCGTTCTTGATCGGGGTGAGCCGTGCGATGTCATTCTGGCCAGGAAGGACGGCGATGCGCGTACCTTCCTTGTCTTTGAGCATGTTGCCAATGGCGATGGCCTGGGCATAGCCGGACGTATCGCTGGGATATGCCGTCCATTTCATTTGAGCCGGCAAATCGCCGGCGTTTGCAGTTCCCGCCACAAGTGTCGCCACAAGGCACGCGGCTGAAAATCTCATGTTCGTCCTCCCTTGAGTCGCCGACCTTGTGCAGGTTGGCACTCGAAGATTATGCTATGCATACGGTGCATGGAATTCGAGAAATATGCATATGGGGTATAGATGACGCGTATGGCCAATTGGAATGCCTATCTCGACTTCCTTGCCATAGCCAACGCCGGCAGCATAAGCGGAGCCGCTCGTCAGCTGGGCGTGAGTCAACCGACATTGAGCCGTCGACTTGCGGCTCTGGAAGAACAGCTTGGCTTGCGGTTGCTGATCCGTACACCGACCGGTCTGGCGGTAACGGCTGCCGGCGACAGGCTGCTCGGCACACTCGAAAACGTCCGCGAGAAGCTGGATCAGGTCGAGCACGAAATCATCGAAGGCAATGTCGCGCTGCGCGGATCGGTGCGGATCACGGTCACCGAATCGCTCGGCATCACCTGGCTTGCGCCGCTGATCAGGGAGTTCAATGAACTCTACCCGCACATTCAGGTCGAACTGGTCATCGAAAACGCGATGATCAACCTTCTTAGCCGCGAAGCCCATATTGCCATCAGGCTGCTCCGGCCTCACCAAGCCGATCTGATCGCCAAGCAGGTTGGCCAGTTCGACATCGCTCTATACGCGGCACGTGCCTATGCCGCCCGCTACGGCCTTCCCGAAAGTGCGGAGCAGGCTCGGCATTTCAAGGCCGTGGGGTTGCTGGGAAGCACGCCCACCGCACTTCTCACCGACAAGATCTTCTCCGCCAACAGGCATGTGCTTCTGTGCAACAGCCTTATGGCGACCTATCACGCTATCCGCGCTGGTCTGGGCATCGGGCCGGTCGTCGACCTGCTTGGAAACGCCGATCCCGATCTGCTGCGCTGCCTCCCGGAAGTCTTTCTGCGCAAGGACATCTGGCTGACCGCAGTGCCGGAGCTGCGCCAGAGCGCGCGCCTGCGGGCAGTCTACGATTTCCTTGGCGATCACCTTTCCAGCCGCTTCGGCGGCGGCGCCTAAAGCCGCTACACGGTACGGCGATCGTGCCGCAGGCAGCCTATGGAGCCTACGATATTACGTAAGGCAGTATCGAACGGCGCGTGTGGTCGATCTTGAGCCGAGCCTTGAGTGGCGGAACGGCACGCTGAGGGCAGTTCGCCCGCTCGCAGATACGACACGATATCCCGATCGGATCGAAGGCTGCACGATTGGTGAGGTCCAGGCCATCGGCATAGACGAAGTGCTGCGCGTACGAGATTTCGCAGCCGAGCGCGATGGCGTAGCGGCGATGCGGCGTATGAAAGCCGCCGCCCCTGTTCACGACTTCCATTGCGATCGAGAGATAGCGAACTCCGTCCGGTGTTTCAGCGAGCTGTCGGATAATGCGTCCCGGCATTTCGAATGCCTGATGCGCGTTCCATAGCGGACAGGCGGCACCGAAACGGGCGAATTGCAGCTTGGCGGCGCTGTGGCGTTTCGTGATGTTGCCGGCACGGTCTATGGTGGCGAAGAAGACCGGGATTCCCTTTTGGCCGGGCCGCTGCAGTGTCGACAGACGGTGCGCGACCTGCTCGATGCTGGCGCCGAACCGTGCGGCAAGCAGTTCCAGGTCGTGGCGCAGTTCCTTTGCCGCGGACATGAATGTCTGATAGGGCAGCACCAGGGCGCCGGCAAAATAGTTCTGCAGTCCAATCCTGCAGATTTCGGCCGCCTCTGCGGTTCGAAAGTCGCCGCGCTTGAGAATGCCGTCCATCTGCGTTTGCTGCTCCAGCGCGGCGATCTGGAACGCCATCTGGAACGTTCTTGTCGCCGCCGGCGCGTAGGAATTGAGAAACAGCGCCCGTGCGGCAGCATCGTAGCGCCTCAGATATTCCTCACCGGGCGCGGCACGCATGACGCGCACCCCATGTCTTTCTACCAGATACTCGGCAAGCACGGCACCGGCGTCGCGTTCATAGATGCCGAGCTTCGTCGCTAACTGCTCGGCATCAAGGTCGAGATCGTGTATGTAGTTGTCGACGAAATGAAAGAAGTCGCGAACCTCCTCGTAGGCGGTCGGTTCGGCTGACGAAGATGTCCGTCCGAACTGGTCGTCGAAGCTTGCAAGCTGCTCGCTGTTGCGCCGATAGGCCTGATGGCAGCTGATCAGGGAATGGGCGAAGCCGGGAGCATTCTGGATGACCAGCTTGAGCTCCTGAAGGCTCGGCGAGTAGCCCTCGAAGAGCGGATCGGCCAAGGCTTCCATGAGCGCCGACAACAGGCGGTCATTGTCGCCGGCCGAGATCGCACCGATGTCGATCTGGAAGTTCTCCGCCAGCGATATCAGGACAGCAGCCGAGACGGGGCGTTGGTTGTTCTCGATCTGGTTGAGATAGCTGGTCGAGATGCCGAGCCGCTCGGCGAACGCCGCCTGCGTCGCCTTGTTGGCCTGTCTGATTTCGCGCACCTTGCGGCCGATATAGAGTTTTCCGCCTGCCATTTCACAAATTCGCAATTCGCATTTTTCATATTGGTACAATATACAATTGTGCCTCTTCAATCCTTCTTTGCATCGTCCGCCGATGGTAGTGCCGACTTGCAATTGTGATCCAGCGGGGGCGAAGATGGACTTCTTTGAAACGATGGTGATCCCGACGGCTCGGCGGCGGCCCGCAGGCGGAGAGAAATGATGCTGGCCGTTCTCGAACAACTCGAGGCGCGCCGCGCGCAGGCCCGGCTCGGCGGTGGCGAGAAGCGCATCGACGCCCAGCACGCCAAGGGCAAGCTGACCGCCCGCGAGCGGCTCGAAGTGCTCCTCGACGAGGGTTCCTTCGAGGAATACGATATGTATGTCACCCATCGCGCAACCGATTTCGGCATGGGCGAGCAGAAGGTGGCCGGCGACGGCGTGGTGACGGGCTGGGGCACGATCAACGGCCGTCTCGTCTACGTCTATTCCCAGGACTTCACGGTCCTCGGTGGCTCCCTGTCGGAGACCCATGCGCAGAAGATCTGCAAGATCATGGACATGGCGGTGAGAAACGGTGCTCCGGTTATCGGCCTCAACGATTCTGGCGGCGCGCGCATTCAGGAAGGCGTCGCCTCGCTCGCCGGCTACGCGGAGGTGTTCAGGCGCAATGTCGATGCATCGGGCATCATTCCGCAGATCTCCGTGATCATGGGCCCCTGCGCGGGCGGGGCCGTCTACTCGCCGGCGATGACCGACTTCATCTTCATGGTGCGCGATTCCTCCTACATGTTCGTGACCGGCCCCGATGTGGTGAAAACGGTGACCAACGAGATCGTGACGGCGGAGGAACTCGGCGGCGCGACGACGCATACGCAAAGATCGTCGGTCGCTGACGGAGCCTTCGAGAACGACGTCGAGGCGCTGGAAGAGGTGCGTCGGCTCTTCGATTTCATGCCGCTCAACAATCGCGAGAAGCCGCCGGTACGACCGTTCCACGACGATCCCGAAAGGCTGGAGCCGCGCCTAGACACGCTGGTGCCGCAGAGTGCCAACAAGCCCTACGATATGAAGGAATTGATCCTGGCGCTTGCCGATGAGGGCGATTTCTTCGAGCTTCAGGCCGCCTATGCCCGAAACATCATTACGGGATTCATGCGCATCGAGGGTCGGACCGTGGGGGTGGTGGCCAATCAGCCGATGGTGCTCGCCGGCTGCCTCGACATCGATTCCGCGCGCAAGGCCGCCCGGTTCGTGCGCTTCTGCGATGCCTTCGACGTGCCGATCCTGACGTTGGTCGATGTGCCGGGGTTCCTGCCAGGCACCGCCCAGGAATTTGGCGGTGTCATCAAGCACGGTGCCAAGCTGCTCTTCGCCTATTCCCAGGCCACCGTGCCGATGGTGACGCTGATCACCCGCAAGGCCTATGGCGGCGCCTATGATGTGATGGCCTCGAAACATATCGGCGCCGACGTCAATTATGCTTGGCCGACCGCCGAGATTGCGGTGATGGGCGCTAAGGGTGCCGCCGAGATTCTCTACCGTTCCGAACTTGCCGACCCCGAAAGGCTTGCCGAGCGGACCGGAGAGTATGAGGCGCGGTTCGCCAACCCCTTCATCGCCGCCGAACGCGGCTTCATCGACGAGGTGATCATGCCGCATTCCTCGCGCAGGCGGATCGCACGCGCATTTGCAGCCTTGCGCGGCAAGAGCGTCGAGACGCGCTGGAAGAAGCACGACACCATTCCTCTTTGAGTACGGGACGCAATGTTCAAGAAGATCCTGATCGCCAATCGCGGCGAGATCGCCTGCCGGGTGATCAAGACCGCAACAAAACTCGGCATTGCCACCGTCGCAGTTCATTCCGACGCCGACCGCGACGCCCTGCATGTCCGACAGGCCGACGAGGCTGTTCACATCGGCCCGGCCGTCGCCGCCCAGTCCTATCTTCGTATCGCGAACATCCTCGACGCCGTGAAGGCGACCGGAGCGGATGCGGTTCATCCCGGCTATGGATTCCTGTCCGAGAATGCGAACTTTGCCGAAGCGCTCAAGGCCGAGGGCGTGGCCTTCATCGGGCCGCCCCCGGTCGCCATCGAGGCGATGGGCGACAAGATCACGTCCAAGAAAATCGCCGCCTCCGCCGGCGTCTCCACCGTGCCGGGCCATATGGGGCTGATCGCGGATGCCGAGGAGGCGGTGCGGATCGCCCGCGACATCGGCTTTCCGGTCATGATCAAGGCATCGGCAGGCGGCGGCGGCAAGGGCATGCGGATCGCCTGGAACGAGGAGGACGCGCGCGAAGGCTTCCGGTCTTCCCGGAATGAGGCGAAGAACTCCTTTGGCGACGACCGCATCTTCATCGAGAGATTCGTCACCGAGCCGCGCCATATCGAAATCCAGGTGCTCGGCGACACGCACGGCAACATCGTCCATCTCGGCGAGCGCGAATGCTCGATCCAGCGCCGCAACCAGAAGATCATCGAGGAGGCGCCATCGCCGTTCCTGGATGCGGCGACGCGAGACGCGATGGGTGCACAGGCCGTCGCCTTGGCCAAGGCCGTCGGATACCATTCGGCGGGCACCGTCGAGTTCATCGTGGACCGCGACCGCAACTTCTATTTCCTCGAAATGAACACCCGGCTCCAGGTCGAGCATCCGGTGACCGAGCTCGTCACCGGCCTCGATCTGGTGGAGGAAATGATCCGCGTCGCTGCAGGCGAGACGCTGCGTTTCGGCCAGGAGAGCGTGGCGCTCACCGGCTGGGCGATCGAAAGCCGGCTCTATGCCGAGGACCCGTATCGCAATTTCATGCCCTCGATCGGACGCCTGACGCGTTACCGGCCACCTGTCGAGGGCGCGCGCGCGGATGGCTCGTTGGTCCGCAACGACACAGGCGTGGTCGAGGGCTCGGAAATTTCCATGCACTACGACCCGATGATCGCCAAGCTCTGCACCCGGGCTCCCGACCGGCTTTCGGCCATTCGCGCCATGGGGGCGGCGCTGGACGATTTCGAGGTGGAGGGCATCGGACACAACTTGCCGTTTCTTTCGGCTGTGATGGATCATCCGCGCTTCCGGGAGGGTCGACTGAGCACCGCGTTCATCGCCGAAGAATTTCCCGACGGATTTTCAGGCGTGCTCCCCGATGACACGGATGCGCGAACGCTTGCCGCTGTGGCGGCGCACGTCAACTGGAAAGTCCAGCAGCGTGATATCCTCATTTCCGGGGCGATGGACAATCATCGCCGCAAGGTGTCGGCGGATTGGGTGGTCACGCTTGGCGACCACGCGTTTGCTCTCACCGTACGGGACGGTGAAAGCGGTACCGTCATCGGTTTCGAAGACGGATCGTGTCTGAACATTTCCAGTGACTGGAAGCCCGGGCGATCGCATGCGGACTTTGCAGTCGGCGATAATTGTCTTCCCATCAAGACGGCACGGTCCGGCACGGGTTACCGCCTGCGCTGGCGGGGCATGGACCTTGTCGCCCATGTGCGCAGTCCTCGCGTGGCCGAACTGGCGCGCCTGATGCCAAAGAAGGCGCCGCCCGACACGTCCAAGCTCTTGCTTTGCCCGATGCCCGGCGTGGTGACTGCAATTGCCGTTGCCGAAGGCGAGGCCGTTGAGGCTGGCCAGGTTCTGGCCACCGTGGAAGCCATGAAGATGGAAAACGTTCTGCGCGCAGAGCGCCGGGCGACGGTCAAGCGGATTGCCGCCGAGGCCGGCGCAAGCCTGGCGGTCGACGAACCCATTCTGGAATTCGAATAGGAGATGCACGCATGAAAGTCCTCGTACCGGTGAAGCGGGTCGTCGATTACAATGTGAAGATCCGGGTTAAGCCGGACGGCTCGGGTGTCGAGCTTGCGAATGTGAAGATGTCGATGAACCCGTTTGACGAGATATCCGTTGAGGAGGCG
>CAWZZC010000016.1:0-201206 GCA_963966365.1 Mesorhizobium sp.
TCCTCGTCCTTGTTGATCGCCACGATGACCTTGGAATCCTTCATGCCGGCCAGGTGCTGGATGGCCCCGGAGATGCCGACGGCGATGTAGAGTTCGGGGGCGACCACCTTGCCGGTCTGGCCGACCTGCCAGTCGTTGGGCGCATAGCCGGCATCGACGGCGGCGCGCGATGCGCCGACCGCCGCACCCAGCTTGTCGGCCACCGGCAGGATGACCTCCTGGAACTTCTCCGCCGAGCCCAGCGCACGGCCGCCGGAAATGATGATCTTCGCCGAGGTCAGCTCCGGCCGGTCGCTTTCCGACAGCCTGTTCTCGACGAAGCTCGACAGGCCCGGATTGTCCGCCGCATCGACGCGCTCGACCGGAGCCTGGCCGCCGTCGCCGGCCGCAGGATAAGAAGCGGTGCGCACGGTGATGACCTTCCTGGCGTCGCTCGTCTCCACGGTCTGGATGGCGTTGCCGGCATAGATCGGGCGCCGAAAGGTCCTGGCGTCGACCACCTCGATGATGTCGGAGAGCTGCATGACGTCGAGCAGGGCTGCCACGCGCGGCATGACGTTCTTGCCCATGGTGGTGGCCGGCGCCACGAACGTGTCGTAGCCCTCGGCCAGCGAGACGATCAGCGCGGCGGTCGGCTCGGCCAGGCGCTGCTCCAGTTCGTCGGCTTCCGCCAGGAGCACCTTGCGCACGCCGGCAAGTTTCGCCGCCGCATCCGCCGCCGCCTTCGCGTCCTTGCCGGCGACCAGGATGTCGACATCGCCGCCGATCCTGGACGCGGCCGAAAGCGCCTTGGCGGTCTGGTCGGAAAGGGAAGCGTTGTCGTGTTCTGCAACCAGTAGAATGGCCATGTTCGTTTACTCCTCTTTCCGCTTCCTAGAGCACGCCCGCTTCGTTCTTCAGCTTGTCGACCAGCTCGGCCACGTCCTTGACCTTGACGCCCGCCTTGCGGCCACCCGGCTCCTCGGTCTTCAGGACCTTCAGCCGCGGCGCGGTGTCGACGCCGAAATCGGCCGGCGCCTTCTCGTCCAGCGGCTTCTTCTTCGCCTTCATGATGTTGGGCAGCGAGGCGTAGCGCGGCTGGTTCAGCCGCAGGTCCGTGGTGACGATCGCCGGCAGCTTGATCTCCACCGTCTGCAGGCCGCCATCGACCTCACGGGTGACGGTCGCCTTGCCCTCGCCAAGCTCGACCTTGGAGGCGAAGGTGCCCTGGCTCCAGCCGAGAAGCGCGGCCAGCATCTGGCCGGTCTGGTTGGCGTCGTCGTCGATCGCCTGCTTGCCCAGGATGACCAGCTCCGGCTTCTCCTCTTCGACAAGGCCCTTGAGAATCTTGGCCACCGCCAGCGGCTCGACCACCTCGTCCGTCTTGACCAGGATGCCGCGGTCGGCGCCCATGGCCAGCGCCGTGCGGATCGTCTCGGCCGCCTGCGCCGGGCCAATCGAAACGGCGACGATCTCGCTCACCTTGCCCGCCTCCTTCAGGCGGATCGCCTCCTCAACGGATATCTCGTCAAACGGGTTCATCGACATCTTCACATTCGCAAGCTCGACACCCGAACCGTCCGGCTTAACCCGGATCTTCACCTCCGGGTCGATCACCCTCTTTGCGGTCACCAGTGCCTTCATCCAATGTCCTCACCCGGTTTGTCTATAATAATAGACTTTCATTGGAGAAATATCCAAGCATCACGATTTCGTAAAGGGGTATTGTTTAAAAAATCAAACTATCCTATGGTTCGGAAAATTCACGAACGGGGCCCGTGCATGTCCATAGATCAGGAATACAGAAAACAGATTCTCGACAGTGTCGAACGTTTTGTAATCGACCACATAGCCCCGCGTGCAGCGGCTATCGACGCCTCCAACGCATTCCCGGACGATCTGTACCGGGAGGCTGCGAAACTGGGCGTCTTCGGTCTCTGGGTTTCGGAGGAATATGGCGGGATCGGGCCGGACATGGTCACTCCTCTGCTGATCTCGGATCTCATCGCACGTGTGAGTCCGAGCTTCGCGCTCGTGTTCTCGAACTGCGGCGACGGCGTCACGCCCATCGTGAATTTTGGCACGGAGGAGCAGCGCCGCCGCTATCTGCCCGCCATCGCGGCCGGCACGAGCATTCCATGCTTCGCCCTGACCGAGCCCGGCGCCGGTTCGGATGCCGCCTCGATCACCACTCAAGCCGTGAGTGAGGACGGCGGCTACCGGATCAGCGGACGCAAGATGTGGATCACCAATGGCGCTGTCGGTGATGTCTTTACGGTTTTCGCGAAAACCGATCCGGCGGCGGGCAACAAGGGTATCTCGGCGTTCATTATCGAGCGTGGCGCGGAAGGATTCACAGTCGGCCGCAACGAAGATCTGATCGGTCTGCGTGGGGCGCCGGCCACGGAGCTCGTGTTCGAGGACGTCTTCGTGCCTGAAGAGAACATGCTGGGCGAAAAGAACCGCGGCTTCAAGATCGCCATGTCGACCCTGGACGAGGCGCGCCTCAACTGTTCGGCGATGGCGCTCGGGGCGGCCACCGGCGCTCTCGATTGCGCGCTCAACTACGCCAAGGAACGTGTTCAGTTCGGCAGGCCGATCATCGAGCATCAGGGACTGGCGTTCTTGCTGGCCGACTGCGCCGCGCGGTTGACCGGATCGCGGGCGATCTGGCAGCGCGCCATGTCGATGCTCGAACGCGAGCGCAGTCGTGAGGCGAGCACGCTCGCCGCGATGGCAAAGCTCCTATGCACGGAAACCGCCATGCGCGTGACGACGGAATGCGTCCAGGCAATGGGGGCGAATGGGCTGTCGCAGGCTTATCCGGTCGAGCGTTTCATGCGCGATTGCAAGCCCTTCGAGGTGTTCGACGGCACCAGTCAGATCCAGAAACTGCTGATCGGCCGGCATCTGGAGAAATACGGCCTGCCGGAGATCTCGCATGACGAGATCGCGGCTTTGGGGATCGCGGCCGAATAATCGCATCAAACGGGAGAACAGGATGAACAAGGGCACTGTGTTTGCCACCGGCGCCGCCGGCGGCATAGGGGAGGCGACTGTCGCGCGACTGCTTGAGGACGGTTACACCGTGGTCGCCGTCGATCTTAGCCAGGAAGGGCTCGATACGCTGGCGCAGCGCCATTCGGGGCAGGCGCTTCACACTATACGAGCCGACCTGACGGACGAGCAGGAAGCCAGGGCTGCGGTTCGAAAGGCGCGGGAGGCCGTCGGGCAGATCGACTTTCTGGTGAACCTGATCGGCTGGTTCGGCACGCAGCCGTTCGTGCAGGAGGATTCTGCCTATTGGCGCAAGACGATCGCCATCAATTTTGAGGCACTGCTTTACGTGACGCACGAGATACTGCCCGAGATGATTGCGCGCAAGAAGGGCAAGATCATCAACGTCACGTCGGATGCCGGCAAGGTCGGGCAGAGCGGAGAGGCGGTCTACTCGGGAATGAAGGGGGCGGTGATTGCCTGGACCAAGAGCCTGGCGCGCGAGAACGCCCGATACGGCCTCAACATCAACTGCACGGCGCCCGGTCCAACGGAGACCGCCCTTGAATTGGCCCAGGATCCCGACGTCATCGGACGGGTCGTGAAGGCCATACCCTTCCGGCGTTTCGCAAAGCCGTCCGAACAGGCCGCGATGATCTCGTTCCTTTGCTCCGCCGATTCCGACTTCATCACCGGGCAGGTCTACAGCGTCAGCGGTGGCCTGACGATGATCTGATCCGTCGCGGAAACAATCTGGAGGAACTTTAGGCATGGCCATCGATTTTCTGTGCAATCATTTCACCGCCGACAGCATCGCCAAGAACTATCTCCACAACGAGGAGGAGGCGGCGCGTTTCGCCCAGATCGGCTTGACCGACAATCTGGTCGGAAACGATCCGGAGGTCTTCCTCGCCGAGATGTCGAAAATCGGCGTGGAGAAGCTGCTGATCCCGTCGATCGTCACCTGGTCCTACTGGCGCTCGGAGCCGGTGGAGCATACGACCCCCGAGGAAGTGATCGAGATCCGCAAGAGCGCGCCGGATCGAATATTCGGCCTGTATGGCGTCGATGTCCGGAAGCGCATGGAGGGCGTGCGCGAACTGGAGCGGCTGGTGCGCGAACACGACTTCCGCGGCATCCATATCCATCCACACGGTTTCGGTTTCGCACCGGACCACGCCTATTATTTTCCGTTCTATGCCAAATGCGAGGAGCTCGGCGTTCCCGTGGTCATCTCCATGGGGCACACGGTGGATCTCATGCCGATCGAGAACGGCAAGCCGATCCATCTGGACAAGATCGCGCTCTATTTTCCCGATCTCAAGATCGTCTGCGCGCACACCGGCTGGCCATGGGTCGATGAGGCGATCGCGCTCGCCTGGAAGCACCCCAATGTCTACATCGGCACATCCGCCTATAAGCCAAAGAACTGGTCCCCCCAACTCGTCAAGTTCATCAACAGCTGGGGCAAGGGCAAGGTCATGTGGGGCACTGACTTTCCGCTGATCATGCAGAAGGAGTCCATCGAGCAGGTGAAGGCGCTTGGCCTGAAGGCGGAAGCAGAGGCCTCGCTTCTGTACGGCACGGCACAGCGCGTTTTCGGACTTTGATCGAAGAAGATATCAGCAGGAGTTTTGGACAATGACCGAAGCAGCGGGCCTGGAGAGCCGTTTCGAGAACGGTGTAGCGAGATTGATGATCCGTCGCGAGCGCCGCCGCAACGCGCTCGACGATGCGACAATGGAAGCCTTGCGCGACGCCCTGATCAAGGCGAAGCGGAGCGGGATCGGTGCCATTGTCCTTTGCGGCGAAGGCACGAAGGCATTCTGTGCGGGTTCAGATCTAAAGGAAATGGCGGAACAGAACTACGATCAGCGTTTGCTGCACACGGAACTGGGGCAGGAGATCGGCGACCTGATCGAGGCCCATCCCGCCGTGGTGATCGCCGCCATCGAGGGATACTGCCTGGGAGGCGGGCTGGAACTGGCTTCGGCCTGCGACTACCGGATTGCCGGACGTGGCGCGACGCTCGGCCTGCCCGAAGTGGCGATCAATGCCCTGCCATCCTGGGGCGGGACCGTTCGTCTGCCACGGATCGTCGGTGCCGGCCGCGCACGCGAACTGGTTCTGTTCGGCCGTATGCTGAGCGGTAGCGAGGCCGCAAGCTGGGGGCTCGTTGCTGAAGCGGTGGATGACGGCACCGCCGTCGAAACGGCCATGGCGCTGGCGCATAAAGTTGCTGCGGACCATGACCGCAGAACGGTGTCGATCGCAAAACATCTGCTGAGTTTCGGCTACGGCATCCCGGCGCGCAGCGGGCGGCACATGGAGTATCTTGCCGACATGAACCAGTTGGGCAGTGATGCCGTCGAGCAGGGCGTCGCCAAGTACAAGAACTGACGCGGATCCGGAGCACTTCCGTTGCTGCGTGTGAAACATCGGAATGCTCCGGCAATCTGTGCCATACCGGACGGGAAACCGGACCCCACTTTTCCTGAAGTTGCTCTAGAGGGAGGACAATGCGTGGATCAGAATACGGCCGGCACTGCGGCGTCCAGGGACAAAATGGCGGCGCTTCTGTCCCCGCGCTCGATCGCCGTTGTCGGTGCATCGCCGCGTCCGGATACGCCGGGACACGATACGCTCGTTCAGTTGCGTCGGATGGGGTTCACCGGGCGCATATTGCCGGTGAACCCGAAGTATCAGGAAATATCGGGACTCCGCTGCGTGCCTGATCTGGCATCTCTCGACGAGGCTCCCGATCATGCCGTCATCGCCGTCAACAACGACCTCGTGGAAGCGGCGGTCGCCGAGGCGGCCGGACGCGGCATCAAGGCGGCGACGATTTTCGCGAGCTGCTATCTCGAAAATGACGGCACTCCGAAGCTGGTCGAACGTTTGACCGGGCTTGCCCGAGGCAACGACATGGCCCTTTGCGGGGCGAACTGCATGGGCTTCTACAACATGGCCCACAGGGTCTCGGCGAGCTGGTTCCCCATAGAGGAACTGTCATCGGGACCGATCGCGTTCGTCAGCCATTCGGGCGCCGTTTTCGCCGCATTGCTCGGGCTCGATCGGCGGCTGGGATACAGCCTAGCCGTCTCCGCCGGGCAGGAACTCACGACAACGGTTGCCGACTATCTGGACTATGCGCTCGATCTCGAGGAAACACGGGTCGCCGCGCTGTTCCTGGAAACGGTTCGCGATCCCGCCGGTTTCATCGCGGCATTGGAGAAGGCGCGGGAGCGCGACGTTCCTGTCGTCGCGATCAAGGTTGGCCGCACCACCAGGAGCGCGCAGCTGGCCGAGAGCCATTCGGGCGCCATCGCCGGCAATGACGCTGCCTATGAGGCGCTGTTCCAGCGCTATGGAGTCATCCGCGTGCGGGAGGTGGACGAGCTGGCCGCCACGGCGACGCTGCTCGCTGCGCCGAAGAAGTATGTTGGTGGCGGGCTCGCAGCGATTACGGATTCCGGCGGCGCACGGGGATTGCTGATCGACCTCGCCGATGAGGAAGCGGTCTCGTTCGCACCGATCGACGATAGCACGGAGGACCGCCTCCGTGACCGGCTCGACTACGGGCTGGAACCGGTCAATCCCCTGGATGCCTGGGGTTCCGGCCGCGACTATGTCGGGGTGTATCGTGACTGCCTGAAGGCGCTGATGGACAATCCGGCAACCGGCGTCGGCATGTTCCTTTTCGACATCGGCCTTGAGGATCCTCTGTCCCGCGGTTTTGTCGATGCCTGTCTCGACGTGGCGAAGACCACGGATAAACCAATGTTCGTGGCCACCAATTTCGGCAAGCTGCCGCGCACCGAACTGGCGGAGCGGCTGCGGGTGGCGGGTGTTCCACTGATCGACGGGGTGGGAACCGCCCTGCGGGCAGTTAGGCACCTGACGATGGCCGGTTCACCTTCGACCCGTGGTATCGCCCCGGCCACTCCGACCGACGCCGCGTTGATTCGGAACTGGAAATGCAGACTTGCTGGTGCGGCCGGTGGCGCCCTCGACGAGGCTTCAGGCTACGCCTTGCTGGAGGGTTGGGGCATGGCCACGCTGCGCCATGAAAGGATCGACGGGCGGGACGAGCTCGAACGGAAGCTGGACCACTTCCCGCTGCCGGCGGTCCTCAAAACCGCGGTCCCCGGCATCCTGCATAAATCCGATGTCGGCGGCGTTGCGGTCGATCTCAGGGATCGCGCCTCCGTGTGCGCCACATATGACGACATGGCCTCCCGGCTGGGCAGCGAGGCCATCCTGGTCGAGATGGCACCGAAGGGGGTCGAACTGATTGTCGGCGGCCTTGTCGATCCGCAGTTCGGCCCTATCGTCATGATCGGCGCGGGAGGGGTCTTGGTCGAGTTGTTCAAGGATGTGACTTTCGTTCTTGCGCCGGCCTCTGACGACGAGATCAGGCGTGCTCTCGGGCGGCTCAGGGCTGCGGCTATCCTTTCCGGACTGCGCGGCTCCGAAGCGGCCGACATGGAGGCCATCGTGCGCTTCATCGGATCCTTCTCCTGTCTGCTGGCCGATATGGCCGACAGTGTTTCGGGAATCGAGGTCAACCCGCTGCTGGCGACGCCGAACGGTTGCGTTCCGCTGGATGTTCTCGTCACGCTCAGGAAGTAGAGCTTCTTGCGGTCAGGGGGCACCCGATGTCCGCGCAATTCCGGCAGAACAAGGAGATTGGCCAGCTCGGCGTTTCCGCGAAACGCTGAACTGGCCGCTGGGCATCAGCGCCGTACGATCCCTGCGACGTCCTCAGCCTTCGTTGGCAGACCGCGCAGCGTCGGAAATGTGCGCGCGCAGGTCGCGCCAGCGCTTGGCCTTGTACTGGCTGCGTTGAATGCTGTCCGGCGTCAGCGACGTCACCTGGAAGCGCAATGCCACTTTCTTCCTGATCTCACCCGATATCCGCTCGCAAAGCGCCGCGCTGTTCTGGGGTGTCAGCACGCTCTTCGACATGAACCGTAGTTCGGCATTGTCGGAGCCGTCTTCCCTTGTCGACAGAATGACCTCGTATTCGTCGACTTCCCGAAACGCCAGCGCTACCTGTTCGATCGCCTGCGGCCAGACGTTGATCCCTTTGATCCGGTACATTTCGTCGAGCCGGCTGATCGAGCCGATCTCGATGCCGCAGAAGGGCCGACCGCATTGGCAGTAGGACGCCGCATGATACACGGCCAGATCCTTCATCCGGCAACGGATCACCGGCGTGTCCAGGTGGTAAAGGCTGGTGATGACGACCTCGCCTTTCTCGCCATCGCGAACATGCTTGCCGGTCGCTGGGTCGATCACCTCGAGGAGAACATAGGGATCGATGTTGTGGAGCATGCCCGGCCGTCGTTCATCGCCAGGCCCTTCCTCGCAGGTGAACATATGGTCGTTGCGTGACTGGGTGGAGCCGTACCGGTCGAAAACGCGCGCGTTCCATTCGCTTTGGAGGCGGTCGTACCAGCGCAGGGACGCGCCTTCACCGCCGCAGAACAGCGTTTCGACGCTGGACAGGTCCGACTCCGCTTCACGGACAGCCGCGAGGTGCCAGAAATAGGAGGTGGTGCCGATCATGGCTTTCGGCTTGAAGCGCTCCACCAACCCGATCTTGCGGGCGGCCTCGTAGTTGCCGGCGGGAAGGACATTCAATCCGTAGTCCAGCGCACCGTGATACTCAAGCCGGCCGCCGCCCAGCATGGTGATCGGAAGGGTCAAGAGCGCCGTATCGCCGGCCCGCAAGCCCGCCCAGCGGTACATATAGGCGTAGACCGCGGAGCTTCCCTCCAGTTCCCGCCGGGTCTGTGCGTGCAATTCCTGGCCCTGTCCGGAGGTGCCGCTGGTGGTGAACAGCATGAGGGGGTCGTGTCGTTCAACGATATGACGCAGCCGGCTCCCGTAAGGCGGTTCGGCCTCCTGATCGGCGATGAAATCGCTTTTCTCGACGGTGGGCACCCGGTCGGTGAAGTCCTCCAGCGACCTGATCGTCGTGACATCAACGCCGTGCTCACGCCAGATGCGCGCATAGAACGCATTGTTTGCAGACACATGGTTGAGCAGCGATTTGAGCCGTTCTAACTGCAGTCTGCGTATTTCCACAGGTTCGAGCCGCTCCAATGAGTTGCGTTCTGGTGGGGCGGTGTTCTGCAGCATTCTTGATCCTTGTCGACTAATATTCCGGCAGCCGGCCCACTTGAGCCGATCGGTCGCCGGCGCGTTCACTGTCCGCTACGCCGTGCCGCCGTCCTAGAACGTCATGAGGCCATCGCGAACGAGATGACGCGCCACCAGGAGACGCTGGATCTGGGGTGTGCCGTCGAATATCTGAAAGGCACGCGAGTCGCGCATCAGCCGTTCAACGGCGTTCTCCTTCGACAGGCCGTTTGCGCCCATGACCTGCACGCATTCGGTGGTCACCCGTACCGCCATTTCGGTGCAGAGCAGCTTGGCGACCGAAGCCAGTTCCGTCGTCTCCTTCGCCTCGCCGCGGCCCAACGCATCCAGACCCTTGAGCCAGATAGCCTTGCTCATCTCGATCTCCGCCGCGAGGTCGGCGATGAGGAACTGGAGGCCCTGGTGCTGAAAGATCGGCCTGCCGAACTGTTGGCGTTCGAGCGCATAGCCGCGCGCGATCTCCAGCGCGGCGGTCGCCGTGCCGAGCGCCATGCCGGCGGCGTTGAGCCGGGCCGAATCCAGCGTCAGCATCGCAATCTTGAAGCCTTCTCCCTCAAGGCCGAGGCGGTGGTCTTCCGGAACGAAGACGTTGTCGAGGACGAGTTCGGTGGTCGGATTGCCCCGCAGACCCGTCAATGGTTCATCCCGGCCGCGCTCGAATCCTTCAGTGCCCTGCTCGACCAGAAAGGCGGAGATGCCGCGCGACCCTGCATCGGGATCGGTTTTCGCAAAGATCACGAAAACGTCCCCGACCGATCCGTTGGTGCACCACATCTTGCGCCCATTGAGCCGGTAGCCGCCCTCGACCCTCTCGGCTTTCGCGCGCATGGCGGCCACGTCAGAGCCGGCAAAAGGTTCCGACATGGAAATGCAGGGGATCAGATTTCCCGCTGCGATGCCGGGAACCACGCGCCGGGCGACCCCCGGAGATGCCTTCGCGATGAGAGGGGTGAGCACATCGGCACAATTGGCAAAGGTGACCGCGAAGGCAGGGCTGACGCGGGCAATCCGCTCGGCCGCCAGGAGAGGCAGTACCGGATCGCGGCCGAGACCGCCAAATTCCTCCGGGACATCGATCCGAAAGAGACCGAGTTCGCCGGCGCGCCGGTAGAGTTCCGTCGGAAACGCGGCGGTGCGCTCCATGTCCGCAACGGACGAGCTAACGGAATTCCTGCAAAATCTGTCGACGGTTTCAAGTACGGCAGTGCGGTGGGAATTGTCGATCAAAGGAGGTCCCCAAAAATGCGCGCCGAGCCACAGAATGCGGCTGGTCGTTTATTAAAGTATGGCGGCATGGAATAAATCCTCTTGCCCTGAGGTTCAAAATATCCATAAATGTTTGAAAAAATCAACACTAAGAAATGATACGGGGAGAATCATGAAATCGGATGTTCGCCGACCTGTGCCGATGAGGCGGTCTGCCGGATCGGCAGGGCACTCTCAGTGTCAAGGCATCGGGAAGGCGCGGCAACTGGATTTGAAATGCGGGGTGGCATCTGTACGTCTGGGCCGGTACATGGTGCCCTGTAGGTCTGCGGTGTTGATCGCCGCAGTGCCGTTCCCCCGATTGGCCGGCTCTTCAGGGAGGAACTGACTCGATGATAGATTTGCGTGGGAAGAGGATACTCGTTACCGGATCCTCGCGCGGGATTGGGCGAGCCATTCTCAAGGCATGTCATGCTGCGGGTGGAGACGTCGTGCTTCACTATGGGCGCAGTGCGGATGCCGCGATGGCGCTTCGCGCGGAACTCGGTGAGGAGCGTTGCTTTGCCGTGCAGGGGGAGTTGAGCGACCTCGGCGATGTTCAACGGTTGTGGCAGAGTGCGGTCGAGTGGAAAGGCGGGATCGATGTTCTGGTCAATAACGCATCGATCCGCATCGATCTGGATATGGGCGCCTCGCATGCGGAATGGGATGCAGCCTGGCGGAAAGTCCTTGATGTAAATCTCATCGCTCCCGCTCACCTGTCACGGATGGCGATCGGGCATTTCCGGGAGCGGGGAGGGGGCTCGATCATCAATATGGCCAGCCGTCCCGCTTTTCGTGGTGATACGCCGACATGTCCATATGACGGTGCGGCAAAGGGCGGCCTGGTCTCGCTTTCGCGGCAGATTGCCCGGCACCATGGCGGCGACGGGGTGAAGGCATTCGTGGTGGCGCCGGGAATTATCGAAACGGATCAGGCCTCGGAGTTTTTTGCGACCAGCGGGCGCGAGCCGTGGCTTGCCGAAATCCCTGCCGGTCGCTTCGGGAAGCCGGAAGATATTGCAAACATGGTGGCTTTTCTGGCTTCGGGTCTGGGTGACTATGCGACGGGCGCAACGATCGACATCAATGGCGCCTCATATGTGCATTGAGAGGCTATTCAGAAGGATGGCGGCGTCGCGGCGCTGATGACCTCGCAGGTGTCCTTGCCGACATTGCGAAAACGGTGCGGGAGCGAGCTGTTGAAATAATAGGCCTCGCCGCTCTTGAGGACTTTCCGCTCGATCCCGACCGTGACTTCCATGCTGCCTTTCAGGACGATGCCGCACTCCTCGCCGGAGTGTTGCAACATTTCAACGCCGGTGTCGGCGCCGGGCGCGTAACGCTCCATTACCATCTGGATTTTCCGGTTCCGGTTCCGGCCGTTGACCAGAAGAAAGGAAATATCGTTTCCGCCGATTTCGACCAGATCTTCCTTGGTGAAGAAAACGCTGGATACGTTGTCCGTATCGAGGGAGAAGAAGTCAGCGATGCTGATGGAGAAGACGGAGAGTATCTTCTTGAGAGATGCCACCTGGGGGCTGGTCGTTCCCTGCTCTATCAGGGAGATCGTGCCGTTTGTGATGCCGGCCCTGCGTGCCAGTTCGCGCTGCGACAACCCGTAAGCCGCGCGCAAAGCCGCGATGCGCTCGCCGACACCGTCCGGATCGTCAGTCTTCTTCGATTCGCTCACTGTCGTCTGCTCTTCTGGTTCATTGCTTCCACTCAACTATGCCAATCAATCGCCAATCGGCAACCCGCAATGTGTCTGTTGGGAATTTCCCAACCGTGCAGTTCCGCTGTAGACACGCCCTCTTAAGTGTGTATTGTAGAATAAATCAAACACACGAGGTTCTGGGAGGACTCGGTGGACTTTCAGCTTACAGGCCAGCAGGCGTTGATTGTCGATACGGCGCGGAGATTTGTCGTAGAGCATTTGATGCCACATGAAGAAAATATCGAACAAACAGGCGAGGTGCCGGATGAACTGCGCGAGCGGATCAAGGGGCTCGCCATCGCGGCCGGCCTTTACGCCGCCAACATGCCGGAGGAGGTAGGCGGAGGCGGCCTCAACAATGTCGAGCTGGCGCTTCTGGAGCGTGAACTTGGGCGGGTCAGCCTGCCGTTGGCGAGTTGCGTGCTGCGTCCGGCGCCGATTCTCAAGGCATGTGCGGGCGAGCAGGTCGAGCGCTATCTCAAGCCGACGATCCGGGGAGAGCGGGTTGATTGCTTCGCCCTCACCGAGCCGGGGGCGGGATCGGATGCCAACAATATCGCGACCGTTGCGTCGGCCAAGGGCGACGATTTCGTTCTGAATGGAAGTAAGCACTTCATCAGCCACGCAGATGTCGCGGATTTCGCCATCGTCTTTGCGGTCAGCGGCATGTCCGACGGTCCGCGGCCGCGCAAGCTGATTACGTCGTTCCTCATCGACAAAGGAACGCCCGGTTTTGAGGTCCGGCGCATGGGCCGGGCAGTCGGGAACCGCGGCTATCATCAATGCGAGCTGTTCTTCAGCGATTGCCGTGTGCCCGCAAGCCAGGTGCTCGGGGAAGTGCATCGCGGCTTCGATGTCGCGAAGGAGTGGCTGTTTGCCAGCCGGCTCGCCATCGCGGCCAACTGCGTCGGCCGTTCCGAGCGCATTCTGGAGATGGCGCTCCAGTGGGCCGCGACGCGCAAGACATTCGGCAAACCCATTGCCGAGCATCAGGGCATCGGTTTCAAGCTCGCGGACATGGCGACGGAGATCGAGGCGGCGAGGCTGCTGATGCTGCAATGCGCCTGGAAGATGGACCGGGGCGAAGGGACCGAGGCCCTTGTGGGAATGGCAAAGATGTTCGGCAGCGAAACGCTTGGGCGGGTCGCCGACAATGCGGTCCAGATATTCGGCGGCATGGGAGTGATGCAGGAGCTTCCGATCGAGCGTTTCTGGCGGGATGCCCGAGTGGAACGCATCTGGGACGGAACGTCGGAGATACAGCGCCATATGATCGCTCGCGAACTTACGCGGCCATACAAGTCGTAGGAGGAGAATACGTGGACAATTTCGTCAGAACGGATCGGCACGGCAAGGTCTGCGTGATCACGCTCGACCGCCCAAAGGCCAACGCAATCAATATTGCGATGAGCGAGCAGCTTTCCGCCGCATTTCGGGCCTTTCGCGAAGATGAGGATGCTGCGGTAGCGATCGTCACGGGCGCCGGCGAGAAGTTTTTCTGCGGCGGCTGGGACATGAACGAAGCTGCCAGCGGCGTGAAGGACAACGAGGAGCATGGCGTCGGCGGTTTCGGTGGCCTGCACGAACTGCTCGACTGCAACAAGCCGATCATCGCCGCGCTCAACGGATTGACCATCGGCGGCGGGTGGGAGATCGCGCTTGCCTGCGATCTGGTTCTGGCCACGCCCAACACACGCTTCTGGTTTCCCGAGGTCCAGCGCGGGTTCATCGCGGATGCCGGCGGCGTTCAGCGGCTTCCCCGCATGCTGCCCAGGCGGATCGCGATGGAAATCCTACTCACCGGGCGCTGGTTCGAGGTGATTGAGGCCGAACACTGGGGCATGATCAACAAGATCGTTGAAAGCGGCGAACTGATGGACCGCGCGATGAAACTCGCGGTCGAGATCGCGAAAGGCGCCCCCCTCTCCATCCAGGCGACGAAGGAGGTGGTGCGAGCCACCGAAACGCTGAGCGATCGCGAGGCCCTGACCGGGTTGGAGAGGCTCAAACTACCGGTTCATCAGAGAATGCTGTCGTCGGTGGATTTCATCGAGGGTCCGAAGGCCTTCGTTGAGAAACGGGCGCCGGTGTGGACCGGGCGGTAGGCCTTCGCGTCATGATCGAAAAGAAAAAGACAATCATCACGGCGGCGATCACGGGGTCCATCCACACGCCAGGCATGTCGCCCTATCTCCCCGTAACGCCCGAGGAGATCGCCGAACAAGCGATCGGTGCGGCCCGCGCGGGAGCGGCCATCGTTCACCTGCATGCACGCGATCCCAGGACGGGCGAGCCAGCCTCGGACGTTTCCCTTTACCGCGAGATCATCGGGCGCATCACCGATGCCTGCGACGTGGTGATCAACATCACCACCGGCGGTGGAAACAATATGACCGTGGAACAGCGCCTGGCCGCCGCTCTGGAACTCAAGCCCGAGATCTGTTCGCTGAACATGGGCTCGATGAATTTTCCGATGCATACACTCCTTCGCAAGTACAAGGAGTTCAAGCATGACTGGGAGAAGCCATACATCGAGGAGAGCCGGGACTTCGTCTTCAAGAGCACCTTCAAGGATATCGAGGATACCATATCGCTGTTGACGCCTCTCGGTACCCGATTTGAATTCGAGTGCTATGATGTGGGGCATCTCTACACGCTGTCCTTCTTCGAGCGCGAAGGCCTGATCGAAGCGCCATACGCGATCCAGTTCGTGATGGGCATTCTGGGCGGCATTGGTGCATCCCTCGAAGAACTGGTGCATCTCAAGACGACCGCCGACCGGCTCTTTGGCGACCGTTACCGGTTCTCCGTCCTTGCGGGTGGCAAGGAGCAGATGCGCATCGGTGCGGGGGGCGCCATCATGGGCGGCAACGTCCGGGTCGGTATGGAGGACAGCCTTTTCATTTCCGCCCGCGAGCTCTGCGAGAGCAACGCACAGCAGGTGGAGAAGATCGCCGGCATCCTGAGAGAACTGTCGTTCGACTTAGCAACGCCCGCAGAGGCCCGGAAGACGCTGGGACTCAAGGGCGGGGTGGGCTGACGGCGATGCCGGTGGAGCGCATATGCAGCCTGGTGGCGAGCCCGCGGCGCGACGGCAATTCCAGTCGGTTGGCAGGCGCTCTGGCCGAGGGCGCTACACTGACGGGTTATGGAGTCGAAACCCTTCACATCGCGGACTTTGTCGCCGGCTTCCTCAGGGATTGCAGGGATTGTCGGGGCAGCGATGGCGAATGCAGCATCGACGACGATTATCGCAGTCTCCTGCTCGAGTGGATGTTGCCTGCGGACGCCATCATCATCGCTTCGCCCGTCTACTGGTACGGACTGCCTGCTCAGCTCAAATGCGTGATCGATCGTCTGGTTTGCTACACGAGCCGGTCCTACCCGTCCTCCGGCGAGGTCCTGGACCGGCTTCGTGGCAAGAAGTACGCACTGCTTCTGTCGTCCGAGGAGAGCAACCACGGAATGAGCGTCGGAATCATCCAGCAAATGTCGGACTTCTGCAGATATACGGGAGGCTCGCTGGTGGCCGTCCTCAATGCCGTGGGCAACCGCCGGGGCGAAATCGACAACGACCCCGCCGATCCGCTCGCGCAGGCGCGCCGGATCGGCGCCGATCTTTTCAAGCTCCGTGCGACGGATTTCAGGATTGATACGCCGCGCTCGGGGACCGTCTGGCCTGGACCGTGACGGCGCATGTTGAAGCGCCACTCATGATCCAAGGCATTGTTTATGCGTGATCTCTTGAAGAAGGGGAATCTTCTCTGAGATCGCCCTGGAGGAGGGCCTGAATGTCGGGACTGCCAAAGCAAGCACATGACTTCGTGGAGCCGGCCCAGACGGCGGCGGGAGTCCAAGGGGGTATCCTGTGCTGCTTCAAACAGGTCAACAAGTCGTATGACGGGCGAACCCGCGTGGTCGCCGACCTCAATCTGGACGTTTATCAGGGCGAGTTCCTGACGCTACTGGGGCCTTCCGGATCTGGCAAGACGACGACGCTGATGATGCTGGCCGGTTTCGAGCAGCCGTCTGCCGGTTCGATCGAACTGGACGGAAGGTCGATCATCGGAATACCGCCCTATCAGCGCAATATCGGTATGGTCTTCCAGAACTATGCGTTGTTTCCTCACATGACGGTCGCGCAGAATCTTGCGTTTCCGCTGCGTATGCGCGGCGTGGGGCGCGACGAATGCAAGCGGCGCGTCACGAGCATCCTTGAGACAGTGCGCCTGCCGGAGGTGGCCGATCGACGTCCCTCTCAGCTGTCCGGCGGGCAGCAGCAGCGCATCGCCTTGGCGCGGGCGTTGATCTTCGAGCCGAGCCTCGTGTTGATGGATGAGCCTCTCGGAGCATTGGACAAGCAGCTGCGCGAGCACATGCAGCTCGAGATCCGGCACCTGCACGAGAAACTGGGCATTACGGTTGTGTACGTAACGCATGACCAGTCCGAGGCCCTGATGATGTCCGACCGTGTCGCGGTTTTTGCCGATGGACGCATTCAGCAGGCTGCTTCCCCGACGAACATCTACGAGAATCCCGCCAACGCCTTCGTCGCGGATTTCATCGGCGACAACAACCGGCTGCGCGGCGTCGTGACGAAGCGCTCGGGCAACGTATACGAGATCGACTGCAACGGCGTCACGGTTCATGCGGTCTCCGATGTACTGCACGAAATCGACAGTGCGGTTCTCGTCGCTTTCCGGCCGGAGAATGCCGTGCTCGATCACCCCATTCCCCAGCTTCCGAACAGGTTCGATGTCGAGGTGCTTGAGAGGATCTATCTGGGCGATCATCGCCGGTTGCGCTGCAGGCTGAGCAATTCCGAAGAGATCACCGTGAAAATCTCGAACAGGATTGCGTTCAGGGAGCCGCATGAGGGTTCGCCGACATCTCTTTACTGGTCCGGTCTCGATTGCCGCGTCCTTCCGCTGTCGGCTGAAGGATTGTAGAAAATATTAAACAATACTGGACCTGTTTGATTATTTGTGGCATTCTTTGTTTGATAAACATAACGATTTAATCGGGGAAAATGGGAGCATACTATGAGCAGACATGCATTCGCAGTGGCTTGCGCGGCCGGATTCCTGGCACTGACACCGCTGGTCGGAGCCCAGGCCCGCGACCTTACCATCGTCGCCTGGGGTGGTGTGGGCCAGGAGGCGCAGAGAGAGGCGTTCTTCGGCCCCTACGAGAAGGCGAGCGGCAAGACGGTCCTGGAGGACCAGACGCCCTTGCTGGCAAAGATCCGCAGCATGATCGAGTCTGGCAATGTGACCTGGGACCTTGTCGATCTTGAATCGGCGGAGGCCGTCATCGGCTGCGAGGAGGGATTGTTCGAGGAAATCGACTGGAGCCGGATCAAGGGCGAGCAGTATGTCGATGGCGTGCACAGCGATTGTGGTTACGGCTTCTACACGGCCGGCAACATCCTGACCTATGACGGCGACCGGTTTCCGGAGGACCCGCCTGCGAGCTGGGCGGATTTCTTCGATACGGCCAAGTTCCCCGGCAAGCGGGGCTTGTGGAATACCCCGAAGGGCGCTCTGGAAGTGGCCCTGATGGGCGACGGGGTGCCGGTGCAGGAGGTCTATGAGGTGCTGCGCACGCCCGAGGGGATCGACCGGGCCTTTGCCAAGCTGGACACGATCAAGAAGGATATCCTTCTGTGGAACTCGGGCGCCGAGTTTCTGAGCCGCCTGGCTTCGGGCGAATATGTGATGACGGTTGCCTGGAACGGACGCATCTCTACAACCAATCTGAGCGACAAGACGAACTTCAAGATCGCCTGGGACGCGGGCTACACCTACGTGACCGATCAGCTTGCGATCGTCAAGGGAAGCGCCAACGTGGAGCAGGCCATGGACTATATCGCGTTCATGGACGCGCACCCGGAACTCCATGCGGAGTATGTGAAGCGCACCTTCTACAGTTCCACGAATCTTGCGTCGCTCGACTACCTGTCCGACGAGGTGAAGGAGCAGCTGCCCCTCATCCCCGAGCGACTCGAAAACGCCGTTCAGGTGGACGACGATTTCTGGGTGGAGAACCTCGACAGCCTGACGGAGCGCTTCAACACCTGGATGGCCCAGTAGCGGCCAGACAAAGGCAGCCGGTCTTGGCGAGCTTGCCGGGGCTGGGCGGCGACGGACTAGACGTCGCCGCCACTTTCAGGAGGAAGATGTGGTAGCTTTCGCTCAGACGATGCGCAGTAGAACCGCAGTCAGCCTGTTGCTGATCGCGCCACTGTTCGTCTTCCTTCTGGTTTTCTACGCATATCCGATCACATCCTTCCTGCTGCGTGGCATCAGTACCTCGGACATCAGTGACACGATTCCCGCGACCTCGGCGGAACTTGCCCGCTGGGATGGTTTCGGCCTTCCGGCGCCCGAGGTGTACGCGACACTGGTGCAGGACCTCGGCGCTTCCGCCCAGTCGGCCGCCATTCTCGGCCGGCGGCTGAACGCCATCGAGCCTGGCATGCGTTCGACCGTGCGCAAGGCGACCTCGGTTGCCCGCAAGCTGGATGCGGCGTCGCCGGAGGAGGCGAAATCCGCGCTGATCCAGGCTGATCCGCTGTGGGGGCGTTCCCCCGTGTGGCAGCTGCTCAAACGCGAAACAGCACTGGTCACCAGCACGTTCCTGCTTGCCGCGATCGATGTGCGTCGTGATGGCGAAGCGCTCTCATTCCAGTCGGACGAGGAATCGGTGTTCCTGCCGATCTATGGGCGCACGCTGGTCATTTCGCTTGCGGTGACGCTAAGCTGCATCGTCATCGGCTATCCGGTCGCCTGGGTCATCGCGATGGCGCGCCCGCGCAGGGCCGCCTGGCTCATGCTGCTGGTGCTTGTGCCGTTCTGGCTGTCCATCCTGGCAAGAACTGCGGCCTGGATCATTGTCCTGCAAGGAAACGGACCCATCAACAGCGCGCTGATATGGCTCGGGCTGGCGGAGACGCCTTTGCAACTGATCTACAATCGTTTCGGTGTGATTCTGGTCATGGTGCATGTCATGCTGCCATTTCTGGTCTTGCCGCTGTGCAATGCGATCAGGGCGATCCCGAAGAGCTATTTCCAGGCCGCCGCGAATCTCGGTGCTTCGCCGTTACGCACCTTCTTCCACGTGATTTTCCCGTTGACTGTTCCCGGTATCTGGGCGGGAGGATTCATCGTCTTCATCCTGTCCATCGGATACTACATCACGCCAGCGCTGGTCGGCGGTCCGAGCGATCAGATGATCAGCTCCTTCATCGCATTCTATACCAACCAGTCGGTGAACTGGTCCCTGGCAGCGGCGTTGAGCGCCTGGCTCCTGGCGGGCATGCTGGTCCTGGTGATGTTCGGCCAACGCATCGTCGGACCGATGATCAAGAGGGCCACATGAGCACACCTAAACAGAGCCGTCGCCCAATGGGCTGGAACTTGCTGGTGTGGCTTTCGGCTGCCCTCGTGTTCGCCTTCCTGCTGCTGCCGCTCCTGGTGCTGATCCCGATTTCATTCAGCGCTGGCACGTTGCTGGTCCTGCCGACGCCCGGCTACTCGGTCCGTTGGTATGAGGATGTCCTTCACAATCCAATCTGGTTCAACGCCCTGCGCAACAGCCTGATCATAGCCTGCATAACCACGCTTTCGGGTGTCGTGATGGGAACGGCGGCGGCGATCGGCATCTGGCAACTGGTGCCTAAGGTCCGGGGCATAGCGCTGGCGCTCATCAGTGTGCCGATCGTGACGCCCGGCGTCATCGCGGCGGTGGCGATGTTTGTCTTCCATGCGAGGATCGGTTTCGGCGGAACGATGCTCAGCATTATCTTGGCGCATATCACCATTTCCGCGCCGTTCGTTGTGATCGCGGTGCTTGCCAGCCTCGACGTCTTCGACAAGCGACTGATGATGGCTGCCGCAAGCCTCGGTGCTCCTCCGAGCCGCGCCGTCTGGCACATCATGTTGCCGATCATCGCACCCGGCATCCTTTCCGGAGCGATCTTCGCCTTCCTGACCTCGTTCGATGAGATCGTCCTGGTTCTGTTTCTCGGCAGCCCAAGCGTCAGAACGCTGCCGCAGGAACTGTTTAGCGGCATTCGCGAGCAGATGACGCCTTCGATAGCGGTGATCGCCAACATGCTAATCGTCGTTGCGACGGCTGCGATCATCGCTGTTGAGATGTTGCGGCCAAAACACAAATAGGAAATGCGCGGGACTAAGACGCCGGCGAAGATATCTCCAGTCCGAACCGGGCGGCCAATTCACCGACCGATGGAGCGGTATCGATCGGATTGTCGGGCTCGAGGAGGTGCCTCAAGCCAACACCGCGCAAGCAGTCGACGAACATGATGACATCCGGATCGCTCGGCTCACGCCCATAATGGGCTGCAATTGCTTGAAGGAGGTGATGGGTGTGTTGGCGCAAGATCGCCCGCAATTCCGGCTCCTCGCTCACCGCGATCACGATGCCAAGGAAGAAGCGCATGCGGTTGCGGTCGAACATCAGCGATTGCAGCATGGCCTCGAAGTCGGGCGCAGCCCCACTGCTTTTGTTGTGTGAATGCGCGCGGGCGTGAGAGGCCTCCAGGAGGGCGATATAGAGGTCGGCCTTGCGCGGGAAGTAGTAGGTCAGGTGCGACTGCCTAAGGCCCACCGCCTTGGCGAGCCTCGGTTGCGTCAGGGCCTGGATTCCTTGAGCCTCGACAATGTCCAAGGCCGTTTCCAGGATACGCTCTCTTAGATCACTTGCCGCCAAGGCGATTGGTCTCCGGTGCCTCTAAAGATGGCAGGAGTCTACAAATCCCGTCCGGTCCTGTCATGTCTGTCTGAACTTGCCTTGAAGGCGAGGACGGCACGATAGCCGAGTGCGCTGAAGAAGCAACCGATGCGCTGGAAGCCTGCCTGTTCCAGCAAGGTTTCGAAACGTTGCCCGGATACCGGATGCCAATCGTTCTCGATGCGGGCGCGCACGGCTTCCACGGCTTCTTCGTTCGCGCCACCGCTGCGCATCCAGTGCGCATAGGCGTCCTGGGGCAGGGCGGTTGCGCCAAAATCGAAGAAGAACGCCGGTGCATTCGGATCGAGACGCGCCGCAAGAGCTCTGAGATGCCTGAGCTTTGCGCCGTCGTCGGCCAGGAAATGCGTTACAAGGAAGGACACCGCGCCACCAAAGTGATCCACGGGGGCGGTTTCCAGCGTAGCGCATTGGAATGTCACGCGATTTGCGATACCGGCTTCCTCTGCCTTGGCCCGCGCCTTTGCCAGCATTCCGGCAGAGGGATCGATCGCCACGAAATTCCAGCAAGGACAGGTCTGCGAAAGCAGCATCAGTTCGTTGCCCGTTCCGCATCCGGCGACAAGGATCGTCGAGTCGGCTGCAATGAGGGTCGCGGCAAGACTCGCGGCCAGATGCTGTGCAAGGTCGTAGCCTGGGACCAGGCGAGGTACGCGCGTGTCATAGTCGGTCGCCGCGTGATCCGGAAATGCTGTCATGCTGTTGCACCCTTTGCGCCTAATGCTGAAGTCGGTCTCGTGGCGAACCATGCGAGCAGGACGATCGCGAACAGGAGACCGAGTGCGGCACCCGATGGCGCAACGGGCGCCAATTGGTGCAGACCGGCGCCCAGTATCGGTCCCGCAGCCATGCCGAATCCTTGCCCGACCGCATTGATGCCGGCGGCCTTTCCTTGTGACGACTGGCCGGCTCGCAGGCTGAGACATGCAAGATTGCCCGGCAACATCAATCCAAGCGCGATGCCGAGAATGACCATAGCGGCAAAGACCATGAGCAGGGTGTCGGCAAGCGTCAGCAACGCCAGGGCAAGGATGGCCAGGACTGCTCCTGACATCAGAAGGCGCTCCGGTTTCCAATTGAGCAGGCGTAGCCCGACGAGTTGCACCAGTGTCATGACGACAGACGCAGCCATCACCGCCGCTCCGGCACGCGAGATGGCCGCAGCTGTCGACATCGCGAAGGAATCCTCGAAGCGCAGGCCGATCGTCTGCTGGATTACGCTGTAGACAGTGAGCGCCAGCAGCGTAACCGTGAAGAACGGCCAGAGGTGATTGAGGGGAAGATGCGTCGGATCGTCTGCACGCGCATCGACAGGCCGCGATGGTTCTTGGAGAAACAGCGCCACCAGGAACAGACCTATGGCGATTACACCAGCCAGAAACGAAAGGGCCAGGACAGGTGCGGTCCCTCCGAGGCGCCAGGCGGCTGCCGCGCCAAGGATAGCCCCCACGCCATATGCGGCGCCGAGCATCCCCATTCCTCGGGCACGTTCGCCCGGTGCAGTCGTATCCGCCATGTAGGCCTGAGCCGCAGGCAGAAGACCACCCGAGATGGCCGATTGAAATAGCCGCACGACGAAGAGGCAAACGAAGGCGGTGCCCGCTGCGAGCATTTCAGCCGATCGCAGGTGGATCACGAGAGCGCAACCGGCGAGCGCCAGCGCTGCGGCGGTGAGCGAGACGAGAAGCACGCGGCGACGACCGATCCTCTCACTGGCAAAGCCCCAGACAGGCGCCGAGATGACCAGCAGTAACGCGGAGAGCCCGACAAGCAGGCCGCCTTGCAAGTCGGAGAAGCCAAGCCGCCTTCCCAACGGAGGAATTGTCACGAGAAAGAAGGACTGACCGGCGGCATTGCCGGTCAGGGCCAGGAACAGGGCCACAAGCGGCATTCGGAGTTTTCGCACCATTCCGCTACCCTAAAATCGCCAGCGTGCGCCGAGGTAGAACGTTCTTGGTTGTCCGGGAACGCCTGCCAGAACTGGCTCGCCAGCAGTGCCTGTACCCACCTGATAAGCGGAGAGGACGTAAGATTCGTCGAAGAGGTTTTCCACGGATCCATAGATGTCGAACCGTTCGCCCTGCCATCCGGCGCGCAGGTTGACGAGACTGTATGGATCGAGACTGCGGCTGTTGCCGGGGTCGATTTGCCGACTGCCCAAATGCTGATACTCGATGCGTCCGAAGGCTGATCCTTCGGCTGAACCAATCGCGAATGGACGGCGATATTCTGCGGCCAATCCGACAGCCAGAGATGGTGCGTAAGGAATGTCATTGCCGATCAGGCCGGAATTGTCGCCGCCCGTGATTTCTGCGTGCAGGAGTGCAAAATTCGCGGCCAGGAACCAGTGTTCGGTCGGTTGCGCCTTGACCTCGAGTTCCGCGCCATAGGTTTGCGTATCTGCGTTCTGCACGCTGAAGCGGCCGGCGAGAGGATTGAAGGAGAAAAGCTGCGCGTCTGCCGTGTCGTTGAAGAACAGCGAGGCGCTGACATCCAACCAGTCGGTCAATGGCTGTCCGCGCACGCCGACTTCATAACTCCAGGTCGAGGTTTGCCCATAGGGGGCAGAAGGAATTCCCAGCGAGGCGAACTGATTGTATATGGGAAAGGCTCCGGCCTTCTCGCCCCGCGCCACTGTGGCGAATGCTGTTAGCGTTTCGCTGATATCGTAGCTCAAGCCCGTGCGTCCGGTGACGAACGCATAGTCGTTGCGTCCGCCATCCTCGAAGCGCGGCATCGCTCCATTGTCACCGACGAACAGCCCGTCAAAGTCCTGTCGCTCGAAGGTCAGTCGCAACCCACCGATCCAGCGCAGTTTTTCGGTGACTGGGAGGGTCACCTCGCCGAAGGCCGCGACGTTTGTCGTTTTCTGATCTGCTGCATAGGCGCCATTCGCCAACGCAACGCTGGTAATGTCCGTCGTGCTTTCGAACTGGGCAAACAGGCCGCTCACGCCGGCAACCCAGAGCGTTCCTTGCTCGGTCTCGCCGTCGAGACGCAGTTCCTGCGTAAATTGTGTATTGCGCTCTTCTATCCTGCGTACATTGAGGCCGCTCCCCTGGAAGCCGAAGGGTGGCAGTCCGGTTTGCGCGCTGCCAATGAAGCCGTCCACGATGTCAGCCTCGAGATCGATCCGGTAGTGTTGCAAACCGCTGACGCTGGTCAGGTTCGCCCAGCCCAGATCGTGCTCCGCGGTCATGCCCAATCCGGTCGTCTCGATCGTTTCTTCGGGCACTGGATTGAATGCGTTGCGCGGAAAATCCTGGTCGTCGAGCAGCACGCCCGTCGTTGGCTGTTGATCGTCATGGCGGTAGTGGCCAGAAAACGTCACTTTCGTGCCAGCGTCGGGCGTGATGACGATCTTTCCGGACAACGCGCCGAGCCGCTCCTCTCTAATTTCGCGATCGTCGCTGATGACCTGTTGCGTCGCATCGAAGGTGTAGTTTCGGATGTCTCCGTCGAAGCCGTAAAATTCACCAGACAAGCGCCCCGAAACGGTGTCGCTCAAGGGGCCCTCGACCATGGCCGATACTTGGCTGTGGCCATAGGAGCCGAATTCCACGCCAAGCTCTGCGCCGAAGCTGTCTGCCGGGTCCATGGTGGTTATGTTGACCACGCCGGCGAGTGAGTTCAGACCGAAGAGCGTGCCCTGGGGACCGCGCAGAACCTCTATCTGCGCGACATCGAGAAAGCGCTGGTCGAATACTCGAACCGGCACCGGCACACCGTCGACATAGTAATTCACTGACGGCCCGATCAGCGCTGACGATGAGCCTATACCGCGGATGTTGAGCATATTGGCGAAGGAAAGACCGCTGTCGGTAAAATTGAAGTTGGGAACCCAGCGTGAGAGGTCTTGCGAGTTCTCGATATGCGCGTCCTGCAGCTCCAGTTCGTCCACTACCGTGATGGCAAGCGGAACATCGTTGAGATCCTCCTCGACCTTGCGGGCCGTGACCGTGATCATCTCCAGAACATGTACTTCGCCGTGACCGGCCGTCTCCATCGTCACATCCGACTGTTGTGCATGTGCGGCCGTCATGGTTCCCGTCGGCGCCAACGCCGCCATGCATCCCGCATACAAGAGACCCGAAATACGCATCGCCACCCACCCAGATTCAATGTTGTTGGTAGGCTACCAACTAAACTAGAGGCCAATTGTCAACATATAATCGAACATGGCGGCCAGCTATGTCGCCTCCTCGTCCGAGCTTCTGCCGACGAAGGTGCTGGCCCTCCGCCGCAGCAGGGCATGCACGCGCCGGTAGCCGAAGCGCACACGCGTCTGGCAAATCTCTTTGATCCGCTGTTCCAGGGCTGCCTGACCGGGCCCGCGCGGCGACTGTCGGGTGTGGCCTGTGTGGAGCGCGAGGAGAAATTCGCTGAGCCCGACATCTTGAGCCTGCATTGCCCGCTCACGCCGGAGACACATCATATGATTCGGGCCGAGACGCTTCCGCTCCTGAAGCCCGCCATGATGCTGATCAACACTAGCCGTGGGGCGGTGATGTAGGCGCAGGCCGTTATCCGTTGACTGAAAGAGGGCGACATCAGTAGCCTCGGCCCAAGGAGGAGGCGGACCTCGGCCGCCAGGCCTTTTTCACGAAGGAGGCATCCACAAATATTGCGCAGACGATGCGCGCTGAACTTCGTCGATGATCACGCGATCTAGGTCGCGCACGAAACCCGTCGGGTCAGCTTGGGCGGCTGCAAGCGCTGTGTCGTCGTCAAGGGTGACGTAGATGTGTCCCAACTCCTCCATCGTGCGCACAAGGGTCGTCTCGCCGCATTGGCACGGACCATTCGTCATTACTGCCGGAGTGTCGTCCATGGCAGCGGCAATCCGGCTTGCGGCGGCGCGGGGGGGGGCAAGTGAGCGCGCGTCTGCCTGAAGGCTACTACCAAGTACGCTCACGCGCTCGATAGCGACGCTCTGGCGGCGCTTGAAGCAGCAAGTACCACGGGGAGTTCCAGTAAGAAGAGAGCAGGTTGGTTCAAAGCATTGAAATGCAGGAAGAAAACCGAATAGACGGCGTTTTCCCCCATGTGCGCTACCGGGCTGCGCTACGCTCCGAACCGCGCAAAGCCCTATAGTCTCCGGGGGGGGCGGAAGCAAGGCCAAAATCAGGCCTTGGGGAACAAAAGTCTCGCGGTATGCCTGCTTGCGGCTCCTTGCGGCCAGGCTGTGATCGTCGTGGAATTGCATTTCCATTTCCGACTAATAATTGGGCAATTTGCCACTATTGCAGGCAGGCCTGCCGCGAGATAGTGCACCCGCATTGGCCGAAGGGTGTGGGTGACATGGTTCGAGGAAAATTTCCGCTGTTTTCGCCGATCGTGGCGGGAGCGACGTTCAGGGATCGATCGGTTGCCTGCCTCGGCTCCCTGATCGGGATCGCGATCACGGCCGGGCTGTCCATCCTCGTTCTTGGCCTGCACTCCGGCCTTCCGGTCATTGTCGCTCCGATGGGAGCCTCGGCGGTGCTGTTGTTCGCTGTGCCGTCCTCGCCGATGGCGCAGCCTTGGCCGCTCGTCGGCGGCAACACGATCTCCGCGCTCGTCGGTGTGGCCGTGGCACAGACCGACCTGCCGCTCGCCGTTGCCGCATCTCTCGCCGTCTGCCTCGCCATCCTGGCAATGTCACTGTCGCGTTCGCTGCATCCTCCTGGCGGCGCGGCCGCCTTGACGGCCGTGATCGGCGGTCAGGCCGTCAGCGACATGGGATTCCTGTTTCCGTTTGTCCCGGTCGCCCTCAATGCGGGCGTTCTGCTCATTGCTGGCTGGACGTTTCATCTTGTTTCGGGGCATCGCTATCCCCACCGGCCCACGCCGGCGGGTGCGTACAAGACGAGCGACGCTCCGGCGCGGCTGCGCAGCGTCGTCACGGCCGAGGACGTGGATGGCGCTCTCAAGGCGGTGGGCGAGAGTTTCGATATCGGCCGCGACGATCTCGTCAGGCTTCTTTCGGAGGTTGAGTGGCGCGCATTCGTGCGCACGGGAGGGCGCATCGCCTGCGCCGACGTGATGTCGGGCGACGTTGTCCGTGCGACTGCCGACCTGCCGGCAAGCGACGCGCAGGCACTGCTGATCCGGCACAACATCCGGATGCTGCCGGTCACCGATGCGACCGGGCGGCTTCTGGGATCCGTGGGGCTGCGTCAGCTTTTGTCGGCAACGGGCGTCATTGGAGACGTCATGGTCCCAGCCACTGTCGTGCGGCCGGACGAGACCGTGGCGGACATTCTTCCGCGTCTCGCCAGCGAGGAGCATCACGGGGCAATCGTCATCGACGAAGAGAAGATGGTTCTGGGCGTCATAACCCAGACCGATGTTCTCGCGGCCATGGCGAGGGCGGAAATCGATGAGCCGTCGATGCCAAGGCTTCGTGCGGCCTGATGATATCCGGCGCGAATGGGCGTCAGAGTTGCAGGCTTCCGACGCTGGCGCCGCCGCAGACGTAAAGCGTCTGGCCGGTGACGAAGCCCGACTTCGGATCGGCGAAGAACATGAAGGCGTTGGTGACGTCCTCGACCTCGCCCAGTCTGCCGACGGGAATACGGGTGGCGAGGTCGGCCTCCTGCTGGCTTCCCTTGGGGATGATGCCCCAGAAATTGTCGGTGAGGATGGGACCTGGCGCCACTACGTTGACCGTGATCTGGTGCGGCGCAAGCTCAAGCGCCCAGGTTCTGGCCATGCCGATCATGCCGGCCTTCGAGGCGCCGTAGGCGGTGCGCGTCTTTGCGCCGAGTGCCGCGCGCGAACCGTTAAAGATGACGCGCCCGAAGCGCCGCTCCTTCATCGCCGGCAGAAAGGCTTGCAGCAGCGTCAGGGCGGACCCCAGATGCAGTTGCGCCAGCCCGGTGATGTCCTCGGGCTTTGCCTCCTCGATCAGGTTTGGCCAGATGAGCCCGGCATTCTGGACGAAATGTGTGACGTCGTGATTGGCGGCAATCTCCTGCGCCGTCTGCCGCACGGCATCGGCATCGAGCAGGTCGGCTTCCACGGAACTCAGCCGTTCATGTGAGAAGTCCGGCGGGCGACGCGCAACGGACACGACGCGGTAGCCTTCGTCCAGCATGCGCTTTGCAAGGTCGGCGCCGATGCCCTTGTTGCCGCCCGTGATGACGGCGGTGAATTCCTGTTCCATCAGACCGCTCCTTCGCGCGGGACGAGGGCGACGACGCGCAGCGGACTGCCGGTGCCCTTTTTGATCTTCAGCGGCGTGGCGATCAGCATCGCACCCGTGGCCGGCAGACGGTCGAGATTGTTGAGACATTGAAGCCCGTAGCGCCCGGCTCCGTGCAGGAAGAAATGCGCCGGATAGGGCGGTGTGTAATGCGAACCCTGACCGGCGTCGGTACCCACCGTCTCGGTCCCGAAACCGCGAATGCCGCGCTCATGGACGAGAAGCTTCATGGCGTCGGGCGTTGGTCCGGGCGAATGCGCTCCGTCCCCGCGCATGTTCAGGTAGTCCGCCCCCCGCCGCTTCGACCAGTCGGTGCGCATCAGGACCCAGGTTCCCTCCGGAATGCGCCCGTGCTCGGCCTCCCATTCCTCGATGATCGCGGGCGTCAGCTCGAAATCCTCGTCGGCCGTCGCACCTTCTGAACAATCGATGACGCAGACGGGACCGATGAATCGCTCGACCGGGATCTCGTCCACATTGCCATTGGGGATGTCGCGTCCGGATATCCAGTGGGAGGGCGCATCGAAATGCGTGCCCGTGTGTTCGCAGCAGGTGAAATTGTGCCATTTCCACGCCGGCCCGCGATGATCGTAGGCGGATATTTCCTCCATCCGGAACCGGCCGCACTGGCCGAATTCGGGCGGCAGGACGATGACCGGAAAGTCCTGGTCGAGCGTGTGGGTAAGATCGACCACCTCAATCGTGCCGGTGGCGAGTGCGACGGCGAGGTCGCCGAGAAGTGCCGAGGGGCTCGGTGCGTGAAGTGTCATGCTCAGTCTCCTGCGGCCTCGGTCATCTCGCGCTCGAGAACTTTCGCCCCGGCGCGCCATTTTTCGATGAGGTCCTTTGCGACATCGCCGACGAAGACGTCCTCCAGCCCGTCCTCCAGGCCGGCGATGATTGCCCTGGCGAGAGCGGTCGGCGCGACCTTGGGCGGCGGCAACGGCTGGTGCCAGGCGTCGTCGGTCGGTCCGGTGTAGACGTTCATCACCCGCACCCCGCCCGCACGCATTTCGGCCCGCAGGCATTGCGACAGCGAATGCGCGGCGGCGTTCGAGGCGGAGAAGGCTCCGAAGGCAGGCATGTTGGAATAGGCATAGACCGACAGAAGGTTGACCCATGCGGCGGCGCTGTTCTGGCCGTCTGCGCCGCGTCCGCGCATGGCGGGGCCGAAGGCCTGGGCCAGCCGCATGAGGCCGAGAAAGTTCACCTCCATCTCGTCGCGCGCGAAGACGGTATCGCCGCGATCCATGATGCCGCCCGGCCGAACGAAACGGGCGTTGTTGACAAGGATGTCGGTCTTTCCGCCGATCTCGCCGGCGAGTTCGGTGACGGACTGCGTGTCGGTGACGTCGAGCGGCAGGATCTCGACATTCGGGATCGCCGCTAGTGTGTCGCGGTGGGGATAGGCCCGCCAGCTTTCCGCTTCCCCGACAAAAATGATGGAGGCCTGTGCGTCCGAAAAGGCCTTGGCCAGCGCCACGGCGTTCTCGTTGCGTCCGTCGGTGATCAGCACCCGGCGGAATTTCGGGTCGCAGGTCATTTCGCGCAACTGCGGGTCGTCTTCCATGGCAGGTGTCCCCTCGCTCGGCAGGGCGAAGAACACGCCCTGGCCGGACTTGTCCAGCCGGTTGATGATGCGCACGGCACCGCCGCGTTCCACATCGCCATGCACATGGCACATGACCGAAGGCCCGGCGTCGAGCCGTACCGTGCCGATGCGCCATGGCGTGCGCTCGCGGAAATAGACGTTGGTGCTGGTGCGCACGGCCGTTTCTGCGATCATGCGTCCGTTCGGCGAAACGTCCTTCCATGGCAGATCGACCGAAAGGCAGGCGGCGCAGGCATCGCGCGGCGGATACTGCACCGCCCCGCATTCGGTGCAGACCTGCAGCATGAAACGGCCCTCGGCCGCGGCGGCCGCAAGGCCGAGTGCTGCGCGGCTGCGCAGTTCGGATGGACGCGTCGGCACGCGCGTGCGCTTCTGCGGGTCCTTCTTCGGCGGCGGCACGATGGGCGTCGTCATGCGGCATCTCCAGATATGATGGCTGCCCCGGAGCAAACCCCGCGGTCGAAGTTGATCATGCCGAACCCGGAGACCATTGCCGTCCTTGCATCCTTGACCTGCGTTGGTCCGGCAGTGCCTGTGACCTGGCGGATCGCCTCGACCAGCCCGATGAAGCCGCCGGCCGCGCCAGCCTGACCCGCCGAAAGCTGCCCGCCCGATACGTTGTGCGGAAAATCGCCCGCAATCGTCAGGTCGTGGGCGCGCACGAATTCGGGGCCTTCGCCCTTCTTGCAGAAGCCCAGGTCCTCAATCTGCATCATCGAGATGACCGGGTAGTCGTCATAGGTCTGCAACAGGTCGATGTCGTCGGGCTGAGCGCCGGCCATGGCGTAGAGCTCGTCGATATCCATCACCCAGCCGCCGCGCATCTGGATCGCGTCCTCGGGAAAGGCATTGTGGCGTTCGATGGTGCTGCGGATATGGGCATAGGGAATGCCGGTCGCGCGGGCGTCCTCCTCGCGCATGACGAGGAAGGCCTCGGCGCCGCTCACCGGCATCACGCAGTCGAACAGCGCAATCGGATCGGAGATCATTCGCGCGCCCATATACTGCTCGAGCGTCAGTGGCGACTTCATGATCGCGTGCGGGTTCTTCAGCGCATTGTCGCGCTGGGCGACGCAGATGCGTCCGAAATCCTCACGCATGGCGCCGTAGGCATTCATGTAATGGTCGGTCAGAAGCGCGAAGCACGCATTGGGTCCGCCAGAGCCGTACGGATAGGACGCGTCCTGCGCAAAGCGGCTGAAGCTCGACAGCATGCGGCGGAAACTGTCGACGTGATTGGTGTCGCCGGACACGCAGGCGACGACGTCAGCATCTCCTGCCTGGACCGCGCGCGCCGCTCTGCGCACCGCCGCGACTCCGCTGGCGCCACCCATCGGGATGTGGTCCAGCCAGCGCGGCGTGAGGCCCAGATGCTGGGTCAGGCCGACCGCGGTGTCGGGAAACAGCGTGAAGCTGGAAACGGAGAACCCGTCGAGTTCGCGCGGGGCAATGCCGGCGGTCGTCAGGGTCTCCCGCAGAGCCCGCGCGATCCACCAATGCGCGGTTTCCTTGGAAAAGCGCTGATAGGGCACGGTGACGGGCGCGGCGAGCACGATGCCGTCATAGCCGAGACGTCGGGAGGATGAACGCGTCACTAGGCCGCCTGCCTTTTCTTCATTGCGCGGGTGTCGACCGTTGACGGCTCCTCGAGCAATTGCTGGACGAGGGTCTTGAGTTCCCCGCGCTGGATTTTCTGTGTCGAGGTCAGGGGCAGGGCGTCGACGAAGGCGATGTATCCCGGCACCTTGTAGTAGGCCACGCGCGAAAGGCACCATTCGGCGATCGCGCGTGCGCGGGCTTCGGATCGCTCGCCATCGACGACGAGACAGGCGAAGACCTCGTCACCGCGCATCTCGTCGGGCGCTGCGGCGACAGCGGCTGCCTTGATGTCGGGATGCTGCATCAGAACGGATTCGACCTCCACCGCTGCGATGTTTTCGCCGGAGCGGCGGATCACGTTCTTCTTGCGGTCGACGAAGAAGAAGTCGCCGTCGGCATCGCGCATGACGATGTCGCCGGTGTGGAACCAGCCGCCTTCCCAAGCCTCGGCAGTCGCCTCCGGGTTGGCATGATATTCGGAAAAGAAGCCGAAACGTGGATCCTCGCCTGCGTGACGCACCAGCAATTCGCCGGGCTCGCCGGGCGCGGCATCGGCGCCGTCCTCGCTCACCACGCGGGCCTCGATATCCGGTCCGGGGCGTCCCAGGCAGTTGGTGCCACGTTTGCGGGGCTCGTGATTGGCGACGATCACGGCGCCGGCGCCGGTCTCCGTCATCGCCCAGCCCTCGACCAGCGGAATGCCGAAGCGCTCTTCGAACGGGCCATGCAGCTTCGCGTCGATGCCTGCACCGAAGCCGAAGCGTACGCAATGCTCGCGATCCTTCGGCGTCGGCTCGGCCTTCATCAACATGGATGGCATCACGCCGAGATAGTGCAGACAGGTGGCGCGGCTGTCACGCACGCTCTTCCACCACGTGCGCGGATGGAAGCGATCGAGCGCGATAAGGCAGCCGCCGACCGTGACCATGGCCATCAGGGAATAGGCCATCGCGTTCATATGAAAGATCGGCAGCGGAGTGATCATGCGCTCGCCGTCTTCGTTCATCGCACAGATCCCGCCGGACTGCGCATACCAGCGGCCGGAGTGCAGGAAATAAATGTTGGAGAGGACGCAGCCCTTGGGTTTGCCTGTCGTGCCGGAGGTGTAGAGCATCGCCGCTTCGCGATGGAGCGGCGTCCCGGTCCCTGCGCTCTGGCTGGAAAACGCGTCCATCAGGCGCGGTGGCTGGGCATCCGGAGTCATGACCGGGAAGTTGACGTCCGACGCCTTCGAGGCCTCTTCCAGATCGCCGACCCGCGCGGCAATCGCCACGGCCAGCACGGGACGCGAATGGCCTGCCATGTATTCGAGTTCGGAGGACCGCAGATCCGGATTGACGGGCACCACCGACAGGCCCAGCGCGTTGAGGGCGAACCAGTGCAGGAAAAACGCCGGGCGGTTTTCCATCAGGAGCATGACGCGCATGCCCTGTCTGTATCCGGCAGCGTGATACGCCGCGCGCAGCCGGTCGATTTGCGTCAGGGCGGCGCCATAGGACATTTCTCCGGCGGGAATTCCGTAGACATCCGCCGTTTCCTCCAGAACGCAAAGGAACGGGCGGTCTGGCCAGCGCCTGGCGGATGCCTCGAAGGCGGCGAAGACGGTTTCGTGGGGCGGTGTCTCGGCGGTCATGTGCACAACCCCTGTCAGAGGAACATCTGGATATTGCCGAAGGCGGCGTCGGAGTTGAGCAGATCCACGCGCTTGTGTGCGATCTTGAGAGCGCCGTCGACGAGTTTCAACTCGTGGCGGGCGGTTGCCGCGAGCAGGATCTGCTCGTCGAGCCGCGTCTCCACATAGTGAAAGGCCGTGTGTGTGACATACTCGCCCTTTTCTTCGTCCATCTGGTCGATGAAGGGACGATTGAGGACGTGGTGGCAGCGGGTCTTGGGCTTTTGCGAGAATGTCCGCTCGCCCTTGAAGCGTTCCACCCGCAGCTTGCGCATGAAGGCATCCTCGTGCAGCAGCGACGTCACATGCTTGGCGTCCTGCTGATTGTAGTCGAGCGGCATCCAGTAGTAGCTGTCGGGCGTCCACAGATCGAGCCATTCGTCGAACCGGCCGTCATCCAGCATGCGCGCTTCGTCATATACGAAGTCGATCAGGTCTTCACGGGTCGGAAAGCCCATCACTCGGCTCCTTCCATCGTCATCGTCATGTATTTCTTCCAGGCATCGAACTGGTTGCGCATCTGCCGTTCTGTCGTGCCGTTCTCTACGGCGATCTCGTCGAAGTTCTCACCCGGCGTATAGAGGCGCTGCACATTGACCCATTCGAGACCGTCGGAATGCAGGCCCTCCTGCGCGCGCTCGTACATTTCGAGGTCGTCGTGGCCGACCATCGAGGTCGGCGCGTTGATCATGCGGTTGTACATCGCGGTGCGCTCCAGGAGCATGTCGGGCGCGCCGACCAGCCGGTAGATGTAGCTCTCGACAAGGGTCTTGTTGGCGGCGACCGGCTTGAACAGGCGCAGCTGCTGGATGGGCCCCTTGATCATGATGTTGGGGAAATAGACCGTGTTGTGCCGGTTCTCGCCCAGGATCGCTTTCGCCCGCTCCTCGCCGTATGCCTCGACCATCTGCTCGAAATAGCCGGGAATGGCCGAATAGTCGGAGTGGATCGAATGATGCACGCCGGTGTGGCCGTGGCCGTTCGGCCAGGTGCGGATGCCCATGTTCTCGAAGAATTCGTAGGGGCTCATGAAGGGCGCGATGACCTCCATCGCCATCGGCTTCTTCGTCCCCTCGGGCTTGTCCATCTTCTCCCACAGATCAATTGCGGTCCCGGCGGAGCTTTCATGGGCGACCATCGGGTGACAAGTATCGGTCTGGTTTTCGACCAGCATCTTCCAGTTGCACTTGTGCATGTAGCGCAGCGGGGGCCCGGCGACCTCCAGCCGGCCTTCGGGCGAGCGGTCGACCATGTTGTCGATCGAGCTCAGCGATTCTCCGAAGAAGCTGTCGAAGTCCACGCCTTCCGGATTGAGGCGCGCGAAGATGAAGCCGCGATAGTTCTTCACCGCGCCGACGGGCGCCATCCCTTTGACGGACTCGCTCTCTTCGAGGCCGGTGTCCTTGTAGCCCTTGCGCAGCGGGATCGCGAGCAGGCAGCCGTTCGTCTTGAACGACCAGGCGTGATAGGGGCAGCGGAAGAACTTGCCCGTATTGCCCGACCGGTCGATGGCGATCTTGGTGCCTTTGTGCGGGCAGCGATTGTGCAGCACATAGATCTCGTTGTCGGTGTGGCGCGCCATGATGACCGGCTGGGTGCCGATCTCCGTGGTGAAGTAGTCGCCCTTGTTCGGCACCTGGCTCTCGTGGCCGACGAACACCCAGGTGTTGGCGAACAGGTGCTTCATCTCCAGTTCGAACACGCCTTCGTCGGTATAGATGTCGCGATGCACCTCGGTCGGGCGCACGAGGGCTTCGATGGTTTGGCGGTCGCGGGCTGACTGGCTCATGGCTGGGAGGCTCCCTTGCTTGTGCCGTTCCATGTGGATCACAGATCGAGAACGAGGCGGGCCGATTTGGCGCGCGAGACGCAGATCTGCATGACGTTGTTCGCGGCGCGCTCCTCGTCGGTCAGGATCACGTCCCGGTGGTCGGGAATGCCCTCCAGAACTGTCGTCTGGCAGATCCCGCAATCACCGCGCTGGCAATCGTAGATGAGATCGACGCCTTCCGCCTCCAGAACCTCGATGATCGACTTGTCGGGCGGCACGGTAAAGACCTGGCCGGTCGAACTGATCTCGACCTCGAAGGACTGGTCGCCGGAGTCGGCCGCCGGTGCGTCGAACAGTTCGAAATGCACGTGATCCTTGGCAAAACCACGCGCATGGGCGATCTCGCGCACGGCCTCGATCATACCGCGGGGACCGCAGACATAGATGTGGCTGTGTGCGGATGCAGCGCCGATCAGTGCCTTCAGGTCGACGCAGCTCTCCGGTTCGTCGTCGCAATGGATGCGGAGCGCGCCGCCGCACAGTGCGTCCAGTTCGTCCAGGAAGGCCATAAGACCGCGCGAGCGTCCGCAATAATGAAACTCGAAGGGGCGTCCGCGTGCCTTCAGTTCCGCCGCCATCGAGATGATGGGGGTCACGCCGATTCCGCCGGCGATCAGGATGACCGGCGCATCGCTTTCGTGGAGTGAAAAATCATTCTTTGGCGGCGATACCGTGATCACGTCACCTTCGCGCAGGCCGTGCATGTAGCGCGAACCGCCCTTGCTGTCTTCTTCCAGCCTGACGCCCAGCCGATAGGCCGTCGGTGCGTCCGTGGCTGCGGGCTCGGCGACCCAATTGATCAACGAATAGTGCCGCTCGTCGGCGTCGGCCAGCTTCACGCGGATGTGGGCTCCCGCGGTGTAGCCGGGCAGGGGGGCTCCATCCTCGGCCGCCAGGGTGAGTGCGCGGATCTGCGCGGTCGGGGCGCCCGTCTCGATCACTTTCAGCTTGAGTTCGCTCATAGGCAATACCCCTCCATCATCGCGCGGGGATCGTTATCGGCCTCGTAGGATGGGCCATCTCCCGCAGCAGGGGAAGAATATGAATTGGCATGTTTTTGGCTGTCAAGCTTCATGCTTAAAAAAGTGCATTTTCATCTTTTTAAGCTTGAAGAGAGGTTGAACCTGTGGAAGCATCCCAGTTGGAGGCAACCATCGACGAGGAAAAACGAGATGGGGAACATGATAAAATTAATTGCATCTGCATCTATTATCACGCTTGCCATGAGTGCCAGTGCGCTGGCTCAGGAAACGGTTCTTCGCATGTCGAACTGGCTTCCGCCGTCGCATCCGATCGTCAAGGACATGATGATTCCGTGGGCGGAGAAGCTGAAAGAGGCCAGCGACGGGCGTATCGAAGTCCAGATCCTGGATGCCCCGGTCGGTCCGCCGCCGGCACATTTCGATCTTGCCGCAAATGGCGCCGTCGATCTGACCTATGGCGTTCACGGCTATACGCCGGGCCGGTTCACGCTGACAGAGATTGCCGAGCTGCCCTTTCTTGCCGACACGTCCGAGAGCCTGTCTGTCGGCTTCTGGCGGCTTTTCGAAAGCGAGTTGTCGAAGGCTGACGAGCATCGCGGCACCAAGGTGCTGGGCGTCTTCACCCATGGTCCGGGTCTGCTCTTCACCAAGGGCAAGCCGGTGACGCCGCTCGACTCGCTGTCGGGCGCCAAGATCCGTGTTGCCGGTAACATCACGAACAAGCTGGCCGAGGCCATGGACATGGTGTCCATCCAGGCGCCGTCGCCGCAATCCTATGAAATCCTTTCGGGCGGCGTGGCTGACGGCATCTTCTTTCCGGTCGAATCCGTGCCGTTCTTCAAGCTCGATGGGCTGGTTGATACGGCCTTGCGGGTCCCAGGCGGGCTCTACAATGTTTCCTTCTTCTTCGTCATGAACAAGGCGAAGTTCGACAGCCTGTCGGATGAGGATAAGGCGGCAATCGAGGAGGTGTCCGGCGAAGCGTTCGCGCGGATGGCCGGCAAGGCATGGGATGCCGCCGACGCTGCGGGAATGGACGTCATAGGCTCGACCGTCGACTTCCACGATGCCACGCCGGAAGAAATGGCGGAGCTTGAGGAAAGGGCGCAGCCGATTTTTGATGGGCTGGCCGCCGCCTATGAGGCCAAGGGCATCGACTTCGATGCGATGCTTGCCAGGCTCAAGCAGGAAGTTGCGGCGGCGGGGCAGTAATGGCTCCGGCGCCGGAGGACGCCGCCATGCGGATCAGGCAGCGTTTGCGGATGGCGACCGCCGTGCTTTGCGGCGCGGCGCTCGTCGCCCTCACGCTGGTCACGGTCGCCGATGTGGTCGGGCGATACCTCTTGTCTCATCCGCTGCCGGGCGCAGCCGAATACACCGAGATCCTGCTGATGGCGATCGTGTTCATGGGGCTGCCGGCCGTCTGTCTCGATGATGGCCATATTGCCGTCGATCTTTTTACCTCGCGTTTGCGGGGACTGGCCGAGCAGGTGCAGACCATCGTGGCGCGGCTGATCGTGTCGGCGGTGCTGGCCATCGTTGCATGGCAGCTGTGGGAGCATGCAGCCCAACTGGCGAGCTACAACGAGGTCACCGTCTATCTCAGGGCGCCGCTCGCGCCTTTCGCCAGAGCCACCGCGGTCATTGCGGGTGTCTGTGCGGCGGTGACGTTCTTCATGGCAATCAAGCGGTTGCCCAAGGGCGACGGCGGAGGCGTGTGATGGAGTGGCCGATCGGCATGGCGGCATTGCTGCTGATGATCTTTGCCGGCGTGCCGATCGCCTTTGCCATGGCCGCTGTCGGGCTTGTCGGCGTGGTATCGATCATCGGCTGGCAGCCTGCCCTGTCGATGGTTGGACAGGTCTATTTCGACAGCGGGCGCAGCTACACGCTTTCCGTGGTGCCGCTCTTTCTTCTGATGGGAAATCTGGTGGTGCAGTCCGGCGTCGCGGGCGACCTCTACGCAGCCGCCAACGCCTGGCTGAGGCACCGTAAGGGCGGTCTTGCAATGGCGACCATCGTTGCCTGCGGCGGCTTTTCCTCGGTCTGCGGCTCTTCGCTGGCGACGACGGCGACCATGGCGCGCATATCGCTGCCGGCGATGCGCAAATACGGCTACTCCGATCGGCTTGCCGCGTCCTCGATCGCGGCCGGTGGGACGCTGGGCATCCTCATCCCGCCATCCGTCATTCTGGTCATCTACGGCATCCTGACCCAGCAGAACATCGGCAAATTGTTCCTCGCCGGCGTCCTGCCGGGGCTCGTCGGTGTGATCGGCTACATGATCGCAGTACGGCTTTCGCTTGTCGTCTATGGCGAACATCTCGAAACCCAGCCGAAGCTGCCGCTCATGGAACGCCTGCGCGCACTGCGCGGTGTGGTCTGGGCGCTCGGCCTTTTCGTTTTCGTGCTCGGCGGCATCTATCTCGGCGTCTTCACGGCGACCGAAGCCGCCGGCATGGGCGCCGGCGGCGCGTTTCTTCTGACGTTCATGCGGGGCAGGCTGACCCTGCGCGATACGCTAACGACATTGTTCGACACCGCCAAGACGACCGCCGTGATGTTCTTCATCCTGTTCGGCGCGCTCTACTTCCTGAACTATGTCAATTTCTCGGGGCTCACGGGCGATCTGCGCGGCTGGATCAACGCACTCGGCGTCGGGCCCTATGCGGTCATCTTCATGATCGTGATCATCTATCTCGTGCTCGGCTGTCTGCTGGAAAGCATCTCGATGATCACTCTGACGGTGCCGATCCTCTTTCCGATCGTCACCGCTCTCGGCTTCGATCCGATCTGGTTCGGGATTTTCGTTGTCATCGCCACCGAACTCAGCTTCATCACCCCGCCCATCGGAATGAATGTGTTCGTCATGCGCACCGTCGCTCCCGACATTCCGATAGAGCGCATATTCGCAGGCATCGTCCCCTTCGTGGCGATGGATATCGTGCGGCTCGGTCTGCTCATCGCGGTGCCGGCCATGGCGTTGCTCATTCCCAATTCCATGTAGCAGGGGCGCCATGAACATCCGTGTACGCGACAATGCAGAGAAGGACGCGGCGAAAGGCGAGGGCTTCGTCGCTGGCTACCTGCTTTTCCTGCTCGCCGCAGCAAGCGACGCGGCCAGCAAGGAATTCCACGCCCAGGTGCGTGCGCGGGGCTTGCGTGTTCCAGAGTGGCGAATTCTTGCCTGCCTTGGCGACGAGGACGGTCAGATGGTGACGCAACTCGCCCAGCTCGCTCTCATGGAGCAGTCGCACCTTACGAAGATCATCGATCAGATGTCTCGGAATGGCCTGGTCACACGACGCAGCGATGCGAAGGACCGGCGGCGCGTGCGCGTCTATCTGACCGAGGCCGGACGAGCTCTGGGCAACGAGATCGTCGCGGCGGCCAGGATCCATGAAAATTCGATCATAGAGCGATTGCGGCCGGGAGAAGCCGCAATGCTGAAAGAGGGGTTGAAACGCATCAATGCGCTCTACCGCAGCGGAGCGGAGGCGCGACCATTGGAGACACCAGCATGACGACCGAAAGCCCCGCCCTGCCAGCCGGGAACCTGACGCAGCTTGTTCATCGCGTATTGCAGCCGGAAGAATGGCCATTGCCGAAAGGATACGCCAATGCCGTCATGACGGATGGCGGCACGATCTTCACGGGCGGGCTGATCGGGTGGGACCGGGAAGGACGGTTCCCCGAGGGCTTCGTCGCCCAGGCGCACCAGACGTTCCGCAACATCCGCGACGTTCTGGCCGTGGCCGGCGCCGGACCTGAACACCTCACAAGGCTCACCTGGTACGTCACGAGCATCGAGGAATACCTGGCCGACCCCAAGGGGCTCGGCCAGGCCTATCGGGATGTGTTTGGCCGGTGTTTCCCGGCGATGGCCACGGTTGAGGTCACGCGCCTGGTCGAACCGCAGGCGCTGGTGGAAATCGAGGCAACGGCGGTGTTGCTCGCTCAGGCGCGGGAATGATCCGGCCGCGCGCCGTCGCGCGGTCGAGGGTGACTTTGCAGTTGAATGGGAGCAGAACGGGTATGAAAATTGCGGTAATCGGAGGCGGAAACGGGTCCTATGCGGCGGCCGCGGATTTCGCGGAGGCCGGGCATGACGTGCGTTGGTGGCGTCGCGATCGCGACAGCTATTCCGAGATTGCGGCTGCCGGCGGCATCACGCTGACCGACCACAAGGGCAGCCGTCAGGTTGCGGTTGTGCCCACCGACGACCTCGGCGCGGCCCTCGACGGCGTCGATCTGGTCGTGGCGCCGACGCCGGCTTTCGCACAGGAGGACATCGCGGGCCGCCTGGCGCCGCACCTGGCCGACGGGCAGGTGATCTATCTGCCGCCGGGCACGTTCGGCTCCTACATCATGATGAAGCGCATTCGTGACGCGGGCTCGACTGCCGATGTGGCGATTGCCGAGACCGGCACCTTGCCCTGGTTGACGCGCAAGCAGGGGCCTCTGGAGGTGCGCGTCACGACGCGGGCCTCGCGCCTGCCGACCGGAGTTCTGCCGGCACGGCATACCGAGCGCGCCATCGCCGTTATTTCCGAGGCGTTTCCGGCTGCAATCGAGCCACTCGAGGATGCCCTGTCCGGCGCGCTCATGAACGCCGGACCGATCATTCACCCACCGCTGATCCTGATGAATGCCGGCCCGATCGAGCATTTCGATCGCTGGGACATTCACAACGAAGGGACACAGCCGGCCATCCGCCGCACCCACACGGCCCTCGACAACGAGCGCATCGCCATCCGCGAGGCGCTTGGATATGGAGCTCCGCATTTTCCGCTTGCCGATCACTACGAGACGAGCAACTGGATGTATGGCAACCTGGCGCACGACAAGCTGGTGGGGTCGGGCGACTGGCACGAAAAGCTCGACCTGAAGTCGCACCGCTATATGCTCGAGGATATCGGATTGGGGCTGGCCTTTCTCGTGTCGGTCGGCGACTGGGCGGGTGTGCCGTGTCCGGTTGCGACGGGGCTTCTGTCTATTGCCGGCGCGGTCGCCGAACGCGATTTCCGCAAGGACGGCCGCACGATGGAAGCGATCGGTCTTGCAGACCAAAGCCGTGACATGGTGCAGACCATGCTTCGCGAGGGGTTGTGACGATGGCGCGCACCGCCATTGCATGCATTGGTGCCGGGCGCATGGGGCGGGGCATTGCCCAATGCGTCGCCTATGCCGGCCACCCCGTCAGGCTGATCGATGCCAAGACGCGCGACGCGGCCGCCTTTGAAGCACTGCGTGAGGAAGCGCTTGACGAGATCCGCAAGGGCCTGGTGTCGATTGCCGATCTCGGCGGCTTCGATGCGGGAGCGATTCCTCAAATCATGACGCGCGTCAGCGTTCACCCGCGCGACCAGGCGGCGGAGGCGATGTCCCGCGCCGGGCTCGTCTTCGAGGCGGTTCCCGAAGTGATGGACGCCAAGCGCGATGCTTTCGCGCTGTTCGACGCACATGCCGACGACGATGCAGTGCTGGCGTCGACGACCTCGACCATCCTGTCGACAGACCTTGCCGGCCTCACCGCGTATCCGGAGCGCTTCCTCAACGCGCATTGGCTGAACCCGGCCTTCCTGATGCCGCTCGTCGAGTTGAGCCCGGCAAACGAGACAAGTGAACGGACGCTGGCTTTCGTGCGCGACTTCCTCGAAGGCATCGGCAAGGTGACGATCGTCTGCAAGGCGGCTCCAGGCTACATCGTGCCGCGTATCCAGGCGCTTGCCATGAACGAGGCGGCGCGTATCGTGGAGGAGGGCGTGGCCAGCGCCGAGGATGTCGACAAGGCCGTCACTTACGGCTTTGGGCTGCGCTTCGGTGTTCTCGGCCTTCTGGAGTTCATCGATTGGGGCGGCGGAGACATTCTCTATTACGCAAGCCGCTATCTGACGGATGCATTCGGTGATGCGCGCTACACCGCACCCGATATCATCGCCCGAAACATGGAAGAAGGACGGATCGGCCTGAAGACCGGTTCGGGCTTCTTCGATTATGCCGACATGGACGTCGACGCTTATCGTCGGCAGCGCATGGCGGCGTTCCTGAAGGCTCTCGGAAATGCCGGACTCGTGCGCGAGCCGGTATTGGAGAGCGATCGTTGAAACCGAACCGTGCGGGATAAGCCGGACAACCAGAGAGGACTACAAGATGCACCAAGCTAAGACACGATCGATCGCCAGGCAGATCAGGATGACGCTTCTGGCGGGTGCGGCCGGCATGGCCGCATTCGCCAGCCAGGCGAACGCGGAGGAGACGCTGCGGGCCATTTCGGCCTTCCCGCCGTCGCTCGCCTTCTCGCAGAGCTTCAAGGGTTTCGTCGACCTCGTCAACGAACGCGGCAAGGGCGTGATCCAGATCAACTATGCCGGCGGTCCGGAGATGTTCCCGCCGAACCAGCAGGTCGATGCTGTGCGCCGAGGCGTGATCGACATGCAGTACGGTCCCGCCACCTACTATCTCGGCACCATGCCCGAGGCCGACGCGTGGGTCGGCTCGACCGTGACGGCGGCCGAGGCGCGCGAGAATGGCGGCTTCGCCATCATGCAGGAGGCCTTCTCGAAGAAGCTCGGCGTCAATCTGCTTGCGCACCTCGACACCGGTGTCCAGTTCTACATCTACACCGTGAAGGAGCCCAAGCGCACAGAGGATGGAAGCGTCGATCTCGACGGCATGCGCATCCGTGCCCAACCGATCTACAATTCCTTCTTCGAGGCCCTGGGGGCAATTCCCGTCTCGGTTCCCGTGCCTGACGTCTATACCGGTCTCGAGCGCAACACCTTCGACGGTTCCGGATGGCCGATCATCGGCATCCAGGATCTCTCCTGGGACAAGTTCCTCAAGTATCGCATCGATCCCGGCTTCTTCCAGACCGACCTTGCCGTCGTCGTCAATCCGGCCAAGTGGGACGCGTTGAGTGACGAGGCGAAGAAGGTGCTCAACGAAGCCGCGGCCGAGTATGAGAAGACGTCCTACGAGAATTTTCAGAAAATGGCCGCTGAGACGGACAAGGCCGTTCGCGAGAACGGCATGGAAGTCATTGCGCTGGAAGGCGAAGCTGAGACCAAATATCTCGATCTCGCGTATGAAAGCGCCTGGAAGCGTATGAAGGATGCGGGGTCGGAATATTACGACGCGCTGAGAGAGGCATATTATAAACGCTGACGCTCGCATCCGGACTTGCGACGGCCGGCCACGAATGGGTCGGCCGTCCTTTCCTCAAAAAGGCCCAAGGCAGTGCTTCCTCTCAGATTTTACGACCGATTCATCATCGGGCTGGCAGTGGCTGGCGCGCTCAGTCTCGCTTTGATCACCATTGCAATCATTGTTGACGTCGTCCTTCGCAATACCGGCTTCCGGCCGTTTCAGTGGACCAGTGCGGTCGTCGAATATGTCATGCTGTTTTCCACCATGGCTGCCGCGCCGTGGCTGGTGCGCACCAACGGCCATGTCGCGATCTCCTCCTTCATGGAGATGCTGCCGCGGCCGCTCAGACAGTTGGCGGGACGTGTCGTTGTGATCGCGGCAATCGTCACATTGGGGCTGCTGTGCTGGCGATCGGCAGCGGTCGGCATGCAGATGGTCGCCTCGCGCGCCGTCGACATGCGGTCCATCAACATTCCGTCCTGGGTTCTTTACGCCATGCTGTCAGGCGGGTTCGGGCTGATGGCGCTGGAGTTCCTGCGCCTGCTGCTGCGCGGCGAGATCTATACCGGTACGGGAGGCGGACACTGATGGCCTGGTATGAAGCCGCATTGCTGATGGTCGGCGGCCTGCTGTTTCTCATGTTCTTCGGGATGCCGGTCGCGATCGCCTTCCTGGCGATCAATATTGTCGGCGTCTACATCTTCATGGGCGGTATGATCGGCATCGACCAGCTCGTCGCCAACGCGACGACGGCCGTGACCAGTTTCGCGCTGGTCCCGGTACCGCTTTTTCTCATCATGGGCGAACTGCTCTTCCACACCGGGCTTGCCATCCGCGTCTTCGACGCGCTCGACAAGTGCTTCGGCGGCATCAAGGGGCGGTTGTCGTACCTGACAGTCGGTGGTGGGACGATCTTCGCAACGCTTTCCGGTTCCTCCATGGCAAACACCGCCATGCTCGGTACCACGCTGATGCCGGACATGATCAAGCGTGGCTACAAGCCTCACATGATCATGGGGCCGATCCTGGCCACGGGCGGCCTGGCGATGATCATACCGCCTTCGTCCCTCGCGGTGCTCCTGGGTTCGCTGGCGCGCATCGACGTCGGCGCTTTGCTGATTGCCGGTCTCATTCCGGGTCTGATCCTGGCGCTCATGTTTGCCGCGACCATTCGCCTGCAGATCGCGGCCGATCCGGAAGCAGCACCCGGATATGCGGCGGAGCGGGCATCGTTTTCCGAAATCGTCAGGGCATTGGTCGTCGACGTCCTGCCGATGGGCATCGTCGTCTTCGCCGTGGTCGGGTTGATCCTGTTGGGCTGGGCGACGCCGACGGAGTCGGCAGCCTTCGGCGCATTCTCCGTGGTCGCGCTTGCTGCCTTTTATGGCAAGCTGAGCTGGGATGCGGTGGTCCGCTCGATGAAGGGTACACTCACCGTTTCGGCGATGATGCTGATGATCATCGTCGGCTCGACCACATTTTCGCAGATCCTCGCCTTTTCGGGCGCATCCTCGGGACTGATCGCATTCGCGACCGGTTTCGAACTGAACGCCTATCTCATCCTGTTGGCGATGTTCCTGGTGCTGATCATTCTCGGCATGTTCATGGATCAGCTTTCGATCATGATGCTGACGCTGCCGATCTTCATGCCGCTGGTCGGGCTCTACAATTTCGATCCCATCTGGTTCGGGGTCATCATGCTCCTCGCGCTCGAATTGAGCCTCGTCACGCCGCCCTTCGGACTGTTGCTGTTCGTTATGGTCGGGGTGAGCCCGCAGGGCACGAGGATAGGCCACGTCGCGCGTGCCGCGATCCCCTATATCGCTTGCACGTTGCTTCTCGTCCTCATCCTCACGCTTTTCCCGCAACTGGCACTCTGGTTGCCGGGCATGATCAGGAGCTGACGGCATGAAGATCTGGTATCAAAGCTATGTCGATTACGAGCATGGCGCGAACTACTGGGACGAATTGCGCAAGCATCTGGACGCAATCGTCGATCCGGGGACCACGGTCGACATCAAGGGCATCACGCCCCATGACAGTTACGCCCACGCGATCGTCGAGTTCAGGTGCGCCCGCGAGGTGATCTGCAACGCGGTGAAGGCCGAGCGCGAAGGCTATGACGCTTTCATTCTCGGTCATTTCCAGGATGCGGGCCTCTACGAAGCGCGCTCGGTGGTCGACATTCCGGTGCTCGGCATGGGGGAGGCTTCGATGCTCTACGCCTGCCAACTGGGTCAGCGTTCGGGCATCGTCACAATCAACCGGCGCTACATTCCCTGGTTCCACCACCAGATCGGAAAATACGGACTGAAGGAGCGGGTGAGCGGAGTCCACGCCATGGATTTCGAGCCCGGACAGATCCTTGCCGCTTTCGGCTCGGACGAACGGCTGCAGATGGTGGCGGATCTGTTCGAGGATCAGGCGCGGCCGCTGGTCAGGGACGGAGTGGATGTGCTGATACCCGGAGGCGGCATTCCGATGCTCCTGTTCTCGCAGCTTCAGGGGCATCGCGTCGACGGCGCGCCGGTCATCAACGGCATTCCCATCGTCGTCAAGCTCGCGGAGGCGGCCGTGAAGCTGCGCCGGCTGACGGGGCTCGGCATCAGCCGGACATCGGACTACGTGAAGCCGCCGGCCGAAATCATCGAGGAGTTCATGACGCATCCGAAGGGGCTTTGAGCCCCGGCGGTAACGTCATCACAGGCAATTGTGAACCCGCCACCCATCAAAGGGTGGCGACCGTCTTCAATGCGCCGTCAAGGGCCTCGCCGTTCTCGTCGAGCAGGGCCGCATCGCGCAGCCTGCGCAGCCAGTCGGCGCCATCCGGGCGCTGTTCGATCAATGGCAGTGCGGCGATTGCACGGGCATATTTCGAATGCCCGCGGGCGTGCGTGTCGGAATAGCCCTTGATGAGCCGCCTGCACTTGAGGACTTCCACACCCAGCGCGTAATTTCGCTCCTGCTGGCGCAATGCCGTGTTGAACCAATCCTTCAGGTGGGCTTCCTCAACCTGATGGCGCAGCAATTTGCGGCGCCATGGACGCAGCGAAGCCATGAGCCAGAGCATGAGATGGCCGCGCAGGCTGTCCGTGCGGATGCGGCGTCCCTTGTTGATGCGTCGATCGCACCACGCGAACAGCTTCGGGCGCGCTTCGATCCAGTGTCCGAGTCCGGCGGGCAGGGTGCCGCAGATCTCTTCCATGCGGGGATGGAAATATTCGGTCACATGAACGACCGCATCCGCATCGACCCCCTGTTCCTTGCGCAGGCGCATTTCGCGGCTGCTGCGCGTCTTGAGGTCGGCAACCCGGACGATGTCATCATAGACCATGGCGTTGGCCAGATACTTGGCGGCCTGCACCGAGAATTCGTACCCATGCTCTTCCCTGTCGGCGGCCAATGCGCGCCAGAGATGGTCGAGATAGGCCGCCCCGTAGGCAACGTCCTGATAGTCGACGACCTTCCTGAGACCGTGCATCGCCATGTCGCGCACCGGTTCGGGCATCGCGGCAACTCGGTCGCACAATCCGTTCCATGCCTCGACAAGATGGCGTGGCCCCTCGACCGCTGCCGCCGCGGGGGCCACCGGGCTGGAGTTCTTGGCGTCGGTGTCGCTTGCGCCGGAGCCCGCGCGCTCGAAGCTGGCGGCAAATGCGCGCAGACTTGCGTCAACGCCTCGGCCGGATTGCCGGATCGTCTCCTCGAAGGCCTCGCGCGAAAAAGGCAGGGCGCCCGACCCGGCCAGCGCACCGAACAGGCTGGACGAGATCACGCTTCCTGCCTCGACGGCGATCTTCTCCATGTCGAAGCACACGAGCCGGTGGGCGGCTGCCGTCGCCGCCGTCATGACAGCGTGTGCATCGGCGCGGCCGTCTCCCGGCACGATCTTCTCGGAGACCGCCAGCATGCGGTGCGAGGATGCAATCAATGTCGTACGGTCAGGGGTGGCGAAGCCGCGCATGATGGCGCGTCCGGCCTCCATCAGCTCGGCCGCAATCAAAATGTCGACGTCGCCCGGCGACGGGCTGAGCGAAAAGACGGGATCGCCGCCGGTATCGGGCGCCATCTCCACATAATAGATCGTCGCGCCTGTGCGCTGGGCAACGCCGGCGACCGAGGTCGATTGCGCCCGGTAGCCGTTGCTTTCGGCCAGCGCCGTGATCCAGTCGCTCAGAACGCCGCCACCCTGGCCGCCAACGGCAAGAATGGCGATCTTGATGATCGATGCGGTTGCGTCCGCGCCGGGTGTCGGCAGGTCGGGAAGTCTGTGGACGTTCATTTCATTGCTCCACGAGCCTCAGGCGCCCGGATTCGCGCCGTCTCTGCAGCCATCCGATGACCGCTCGGCGGACGCGGTGAACGAGGCGATCGGTGCGCGTGGGATTATGGACCACGTCGGCGCGATAGAAGGAGGGGCACAGAACGGCGGCATCGGCCACCTCGCCGCAATTGCCGCAGCCGACACAGCTCTGGTCGATGCTGGCGACAGGATCGTCGCGCAGGGGATCGTCGAGTTGCTTGACCGAGAGAGACGGGCAGCCGGAAAGCCGCATACAGGCGTGATCGCCCGTGCATACGTCCTCGTCGACGCCGAAACGCGGCTTGACGACACGTTGGCCGCTCTTGATCGCGGCGCCGATCAGCGGCTTTTCACGACGCTGTCGATTGAGCATGCATTCCGACGACGCGACGATCACCTTGGGACCCTTCTCAGGTGTCGTCAGGGCCTCGCGCAAGGTGTCGCGCATCTTTCCGACATCGTAGGTGCGATCGACCTGACGCACCCATTTCACGCCCATGCCGCGTACGGCCTCGGTGATGGGGTGCTTGGTCGACTTCGTCTTGTTCTCGGCGCGCGAGGACAGAATGTCCTGACCGCCTGTTGCGGCGGAATAGTAATTGTCGACCACGACGATGACGCCGTCGTTCTGGTTGAAGACGGCATTGCCGATCGAGGAGGTCAGGCCGTTGTGCCAGAAGCCGCCGTCGCCCACGAAGGAGATGGATCGCCGCTTGGCACGGCTGTCGTTGAAGGCCGAGGCGGAGGCCGGTCCGAGCCCGTAGCCCATCGTCGTCGCACCGATCTCGAAGGGGGCGTTGATCGAGAACAGGTGGCATCCGATGTCGGAGGCGATGTGATGCTTGCCGAGCTCGTTTTCCACCAGCTTGGTGGCGGCGAAGATCGGTCGCTCCGGACAGCCGGTGCAGAAGCCCGGCGGACGAACGGGCACGACATTGGCAAGGTCGGGCGCGATCTGGGCCGGCGGAGGCGCATTGGGTGCCCGGCCTTGCGAGGGCAGAAGATCGGCGGCCTGCTCCGAAAGGAAGGAGCGGATGCCGTCCGTCATCACCTGGCCGGTATATTCGCCGGCCATCGGGAATGGACCCTTGCCCACGAGGCGTGTCCTTGCGCCGGCCTTGTAGAGCATGGAGCCGAACGCCTGCTCGATATAGTCAGGCTGGCCTTCCTCGACGACGAGCACGGCATCCTTGCCCTCGCAGAAGGATAGGAACTCGGCGTCGATCAGTGGGTAGGTGACGTTGAGGACATACAGCGGCACTCGCGTATTGCCGTAGATGTCCGCGAGACCGAGCCTTTGCAGGCTGCGGATGACGGCGTTGTACATGCCGCCCTGCAGCACGATGCCGATCTTCGCATCGTCCGGTCCGAAGAATTCGTTGAGCTGGTTCTCGCGGATGTGGCGAATGGCTGCCGGAAGGCGTTTGTCGATCTTCTCGTGCTCGTGGATGAAGGATGACGGCGGCAGGACGATACGCCGTGTGTCGCGGCGCGGATTCTCCAATGCATCGCGCACGCTCATGGCCGGGGCAACGTTGTCCCTGGCGGCAAAGCGGCCGTGGACATGGCAGCCGCGGATGCGAACCTGGAGCATGACGGGTGTGTTGGAGGCCTCGGAAAGTTCGAAGCCGTCTCCGACCGCCTTGACGATCGAGGGAAGGTTGGGCCTCGGGTCGAGCAGCCAGATCTGGCTCTTCATGGCGAAGGCATGGCTGCGCTCCTGCATGATCGAGGAGCCTTCGCCGTAATCCTCGCCGACGATCACCAGGGCGCCGCCTGTCACGCCGCCGGATGCGAGATTGGCCAGTGCGTCGGACGCGACATTTGTGCCGACCGTGGATTTGAAAGTGACTGCGCCGCGGATCGGGTAGTGCACAGAAGCCGCGAGCATCGCTGCCGCTGTCGCCTCCGATGCGCTGGCCTCGAAGTGAACGCCGAGTTCGCCCAGGATGTCCTGTGCATCGGCCAGCACGTCCATCAGGTGACTGATCGGAGCGCCCTGATATCCGCCGACATAGCCGACCCCATTCTCGAGCAGTGCCTTGGTGATGGCGAGGATGCCTTCACCGTGGAAGGTCTCGCCTGCGCCCATGCGCAGCTTCTGGACTTCTTTGGCGAATGAGCGTTCGGCCATGCGTCTCGTTCCGTCGGTTGCCGTCGCGCCGGCCCGCTGGAGATACGCTGTATGGTTTGCGACGCACTTCCGAGGGGTGGCGATCCGGTGCCTAGAATAATATGCATTTGCATATTATTTTGAACGGGCCATCACGTCAAGCAGGCTTGATCGGATCAGATCTCGTGCTTGCGGATGTTGCGCAGGATCTTCTGCAGGGTGGCGACGAAGCGTTCGCGCTCCTCGTCATCGATGCCGACGAACATGGCTTCCGACGAAGCGAGCATTGTCGGCCACAAGGCGTTGAACGTTGTGCGGCCCCGCTCGGTGATGAAGATGTTGCGCACCCGATTGTCGTCGGGTGCTGCCTGGCGGCGGATGAGGTCTTCCGATTCCATGGCGTCCAGAACGCGACTGAGGGTTGATTGCTCAGCCACGGCGTAGACAGCGAGTTCGTTGATCTTCAGCCCGTCAAGAACGGACAGCACAGCGAGCGTTCGCATCTTGGGCGTGGTCAGCCCTTCCTTGTTCAGCTGATCGCGCAGCGTCTGGTTGTAGCGACCCATGATCCGGTTCATGAGATAGGGGGCGAACTGTTGCAGACCAAGCTCGCCGAGCGTTCTGACGGCATCCGGCGTCATGGTGACGTCGGCGGGTCCGGAATCTCCGGGGGCAGCTTTGATTTCGATCTTGCCGGTTTTTGTATCGCTTCCGGTGGCCAATGGTTCTGCCTCCAAGATTATGTTGATGGTGCTTAGCCGTCGGCCCCGCGACGAGCAATGTATAGGAGAGGTGCTGCGTTTGTCTCGCCTGTCGAGACGGAACAATAATTTACATGATAATGCATGTAATGGCGTTTGTGAACCGTCTGCCCTCCGCGCACTTCGGCGTGGCGACAGATCAGGCGGGTGCGGGCAGGGGGCCGTGGAAGGAGGTCCGCTGGTAGCGCGCTTCCAGTGCAATGCCGCCCCACACCATACCCAGCAGCAGATAGAAATGACGCCAGTGGTCGGTGTCGATGACGGTGCCTAGCAGGATGTGGCCGACAAGCACGATATAGGCGCACAGCAGATGCGGCTGCCATGGGCGTTCGCGCATCAGGATTCGGCCTCCCGCGGCGAGGGTCCATATGATCAGGGCGAAATGGGCCGCAAATCCGCTCCAGCCATAGTCAAGCAGCGCCTTCAGCCAGATGTTGTGCGTGTCCTCGCCGTACATTCGGCCGAAATCCAGGGCGCCGATGCCCAGTGGCCGTTCCATGGCGAGCTGGAAGCCGATGACGTGGCGGGCGAAGCGTCCGAGCCGTGCGCCGTCATAGTCCTGGACCAGCTGGGCGCGCGTGAGAAACAGATCGGAAATCGCCGGTATCTGGAGAGCGGCCACGAGGGCGAGAGCGAGCACCAGTGCGGCAACAAGGCCCATGACGAGGATGCGCACACGGAAGGCGCCGCTGCGGTGCCTGACGAGCAGGACGAAGGTCAGCACGACGGCAGAGAAGAGGAAGAGGCCCCAGGCGCCGCGCGAAAACGACAGGAACAGCCCGAATACTATAATCGACAGCGGAAGGAGATAGAGCGGTATGCGGGCAAGCGGTCCCGTCAGGACGCGATGGAGGAGAAAAAGGCCAGGCAATGCGAGGAATGGGCCGAAGACATTCGGATCCTCGAACACGCCGGCCGCGCGGTCGTATTTGGTGAACATTTCCGCGCCCGGGAACGCATGGAAATAGCCCAGGATGCCGAAAAACGCGGTTCCAACCGCCGCGATCGTCCACGCCGCGACGACGGTGGCAAACAGGGCGGGTCTGGTTTCGAGGACAGCGGCATAGAAAATTGCCGTGACGGCCAGGAAGAGCGAGACGGCCAGATAGAGCGGTGTTTCATAAAGCGCGCTCATCTGCGTCATGGCTGCCATGCCGCCGATGTTGAACACGACAAGCAGAACGATCAGCGGCGTCGCTGCGCGCGAAAGCTTGAGGCCGAACAGCGACCACACGCCGATGAGGCCGACCATGTAGAGTTCGTAGGGCGCGGGTTCCGAAATGACGAAGCCGGACAGCAGAACGCCGAGCCCGAGAGCTGCCGCTGCCGTCATGGAGACGAGCTTGGCGTCGACAGCCTGGCGCGGCAGATATTGGCTCGTTGTGTTCAAGGGCCCGCGCTCAATAGGCGTTGTCCGTGTTCGCCAGCCGGATTGGCGTCAGGAACAGGATCTTCAGGTCGAACCACAGGGACCAGTTCTCGATGTAGTCGAGGTCGTACTCCGTGCGCTTGCGGATCTTCTCGTCGGTGTCGAGTTCGCCGCGCCAGCCGTTGATCTGCGCCCAGCCGGTCACGCCCGGCTTGACCCGGTGGCGGGCGAAATAGCCGTCGACAACCTCGGCATAGAGCCTGTTGTGCGATTGAGCCGCGATGGCGTGCGGACGCGGGCCGACCAGAGACAGGCTCCCGCGCAGTGAATTGAAGAACTGCGGCAGCTCATCGATCGAGGTCTTTCTGATGAACCGTCCGACCCGCGTGACGCGCGGATCGTCTCGGGTGACCGAGTGCCTGGCGCTCGGATCGCACTGGTCGACATACATCGAACGGAACTTGAAGACCTCGATCGTCTCGTTGTTGAAGCCGTGCCGCTTCTGCCGAAAGAGGATCGGACCACGGCTGTCGAGCTTGATGGCGAGGGCGGTGGCCAGCATGACCGGAGAGAAGAGTACGATCCCGAGCAGGGAGAAGACGATGTCGAAAGCGCGCTTGGCCACCCAGTCCCAGTTGTTGATCGGCCTGTCGAAAATATCGAGCAGCGGCACGGCGCCGATGAAGGAATAGGAACGCGGACGAAACCGCAGTTCGCTTGAATGGGCAGACAGCCTGATGTCGATCGGCAGCACCCACAGCTTCTTCAGCATGGTCAGCACCCGCGCTTCCGCCGTGATGGGCAGGGAGACGATCAGCATGTCGATGCGCGCGATGCGGGCGAAGGCGACGAGCTGGGTGATGTTGCCGAGCTTGGGATAGCCGGCAACGACCGGGGGGGAGCGCCGGTTGTCGCGATCGTCGAAGATGCCGCAGATGCGGATGTCGTTGAAGGGCTGGCCTTCGATCGAGCGGATGAGGGCTTCGGCCGCTTTCCCGCCGCCCACGATTACGGCGCGCCGTTCCATTCGGCCGTTGCGCGCCCAGCGTCGGATGATGATCGAGAGGACGAGGCGGATTGCGAGCAGGCCGCACAGCCCCGACAGATACCAGCCGGCGAACCACACCCGGGAGAATTCCTGCGACGTCTTGGTCAGCACGCCGAGCAGCGCCAGCAGTGCGAACGTGCCCGTCCAGACGAGCGAGATCTTTCCCGCATGGCCGATCGGATTGCGCATGGCCGGCAACTGATAGGCGTCGATCGACTGCAGCAGCAAGACCGCAATCATCGAACCGACGCATATCGCGATCGTATAGGCCAGTGCCATCTCGGGCACAGGGCCGACATAGGCTGCGCGGATGATCCCGCCGAGGAGCAGGAACAGGGCAAGCTCTGCGAGCCTGAGCATGCCGCTGACCATGAGCGGTGACAGAGTATCCCTGCAGTATTGCTGCGCCACCTGGCGTGCGACCGGGCTCAGCCCTCCGTCATCCGCAACCAAGTCGTCATTGTCGTGATGAAGCTGGCCGTCTGGCTTGAACCGTGCCGCCGGATCGATCTTGTTCATTGGCCGATCTCGCTGTTGGGATGTCGTCTTGCTGTCCCGAGCGTCGGCTCTTGTCTTGTGTATATGTGCCCCACCTGATTGTCCCCGCGGCAAACGCGGCCTGCCCGCCTGAATGGCCGTGAATACGTTGCGTCCGCCAAGGTGGCATAATTTCATACGCTCTAAAAAAACATTGATGGCCACAGGGAAACGGGCCCCGTGGGCAGGATTCGAAGAGCGATCTCGAAGGGTGGTTAATCGTCGATCAATTCCGAGCGATGTATTTTACGCATTGTCACTCGGCCGGCTGCGAAGCTTCTTGCAGCCGTTGCGCGGAGTTCGGCCACAGACCGCGAAGCGTTTGGACATAAACGTCTTCGATGCGCTCCGCCATGACGTCGGCCCCGAAACGCGCCCGCAGGCTTGCCGCCGGCGGCATTGCTGCAGCGAAAGCGTCTTCGTTGGAAAGTGCCTGCACCATGCGCGAGCGCAGGGCCTCGATATCCGGCTCGATCAGCCCGGCAGGGCAATCGGCAAAGATTTCGGGAATGCCGCCGACGGCGCTGGCGATCATCGGCTTGCCCGCCGCCAGGGCTTCCAGCACGATATACGGCATCGCCTCGGCGCGCGACGGCACGACGATCATTCGCGCCAGGGCAAATGCTTCGCGCGCCGGCATCGGCTTTTCGAACCGGATGGCAAGCCCGAGCTCCTTGGCTCTTTCGACATAGCGCGGCAGTCCGTCGCCGTCTCCCACCATGACCGCGCGCAGGGTCCGGCCCGTCGCATCCTGTGCCTTCTTCAGCGCCTCGATGAAGATGTCGGGCCCCTTCAGATCGCGCATCATGCCGATGTAGAGGAAATCGGCAGCATCCGGCGTCGCCGTCACAGGTATGAATTCTTCGGCGGCCAGACCGTTGTAGACCACGCTGTACGGCGAGGCCGGGGCGCCGATCTTGCGGCGATAGGTTTCCATCTCGTGGCGTGAGACGAACAGCACGTGATCGCTTATCCGGCCCAGCATGCGCTCGAGGTGGAAGTAGAAGCGGCCGGCGAACGTTGCGGCATCGTAGTGCAGGCTGCCGCCATGGGGGGAATAGAGGCGGGCTACGCGACACCTGGATACCCGCAGATATGAACCGAACAAGCGCGAGTAGAAGCCGCCCTTGGCTCCGTGTCCGTGCAAGACGTCCGGTCGCAATTGCTTGATGATCTTGTAAGTCCGACGCGCCGCCGTGAGGTCGCCAAGGCCGATCTGGCGCTGCATCGGGGTGCGCCATATGCCCAGTGCAACGGTCGGTTCGATCTGCTTGAACAACGCCTCTTCATAGGCGCCGCCCGTTGACGAATCGCACACGATGCCGACCTCATGACCGGCAGCGGTCTGCGCCGCGCAAAGATCGCGCACGTGGCGGAAGATCCCGCCGACCGGCGAACGGAAGCAATGTACGATACGCAGTTTCCGGTCCACTTGCCCTTACCTCGCCGCAATCAGAACAGGCGCTCGCGGACATAGATGGTGTCGCCGGGCAGGACAGGGTCGGATGTCGCAACCCGGCCGTTCATCACCTTGCCGTTGATGTCGCGGGTGATGTCGACATCGGCCTGGTTGGCGCGGGGCGAGAAGCCTCCGGCCATCGCGACCGCCTTGTACACGGTGAGGCCGGGAACATAGGCATACTGGCCGGCAGCGCCCACTTCGCCCATCACGAAGACGGGACGGTAGCGGTCGATCTCCACAGATACGTCGGGATCGCGCAGATATCCCTTGCGCAGTTTCGCTGCAATCTGTGCTTCGACCTGCTTGGCCGTCTGGCCGCGCGCAGCAATCGATCCGATTAGTGGGAAGGCGACATAGCCGGCCTGGTCGACATTATAGCTGTTGGTCAGGCCTTCCTGTTCGAAGACGGTGACGCGAATGCGGTCGCCCGAATCGATGACGTAGGGCTGCGTGAGCGATTCGTGAAAAGCTGCCGGTGCAGGCCGGTAGCCCGAGCACGCTGATAGCACGAGCAAAGCCAGCAGCGCTGCCGATCTCACTGTTGGGCGCATGGTCAACCGTTGCCTACCTCTGACTTGTGCGGCCACCCCCGGACCGCGTGCTGCCGTTATCCGATCGTTAGGGTTAACGCGCAGTAAAAGGACAGGGTGGTCGCAGATGACTTGGGAGCGCCTTGCATGTGGGAAGGGGGAGGGCCGACGGTTAACCGCGCGGTTACCATACCTGCTTAGGGTTTCGCGCGATTATCAGGAGTTCGACCGCATGGCCGGCGTACAAAGCCAAGACCAGGACATCGACATCGACGTAAAGGCGCTGTTTGCCAGCCTGGGCGCGCATTGGCTGCGCATTCTGGTCGTGACGCTGAGCGTATCGGTCGTGGCCTTCATGCTCGCCAACATGGCCACCCGCCACTACAAGGCGGAAACCCGCATCGTGATCGAGACGGGAGAATCTGTCTTCACCCGTCTCCAGGACGCGACCGGCAACGCATCGCCGGTCCTCGACGATCAGGGTGTCACGAGCCAGGTTCAGATCATCACCTCGACGGATCTGCTGAAACAGGTCGCCGCCGACCTCGACCTTGCTTCGCGTGACGAGTTCAATGCGGGCAACGGAAATTCCGTACTTTCCCGTCTTCTTGTCGTCGCGAGGCTGAAGGAAAGGGCGGCCGATGTTCCGGAAGAAGAACGTGTGCTGAAGGCGTTCCGCGAGAATCTGACGGTCTACAAGGTTGAGGGATCGCGGGTCATCGTCATCGAATTCTCGTCCGAGGATCCTGAACTTGCTGCGCAAGTTCCCAACGCCGTTGCCGATGCCTATCTGGCGATGCAGCGTGGTGCAAAGCTGCAATCCAGCGCCAGCGCCACACAATGGCTGCAGCCAGAGATCGCCGATCTGCGGGCGCAGGTGAAGGACGCGGAAGCGAAAGTGGCGCAATTTCGTGCGAGCTCCGACCTTCTGGTCGGCAACAACAATTCGGCGCTGGCCACGCAGCAGCTCTCGGAATTGTCCAGCGAGCTCTCGCGCGTGCGCGCCAACCGCGCTGGGGTGGAGGCGGACGCGCGCGCTTTCCGCGAGGCGTTGGCCAGCGGAGCGCCAATCGATTCCATGCCTGAAGTCTTGTCCAACGGGCTCGTCCAGCGGCTGCGCGAAAGCCAGGTGCAGCTGAGGGCAGAAATCGCGGACTTGTCGGCCACGCTGCTGGACAATCATCCGCGGATCCGGGCCCTGCGTTCACAGCTTTCCGATCTTGATCGGCAGATCGGCGCCGAGGCCGACAAGGTTCTCAAGGGGCTTGAGACAGAGGCCATGGCCGCCGCATTGCGCGAAGCCGAACTTGTCGCCGCGCTCGACCGCATGAAATCGGAGTCGAACCGGGTCGCGCAGGAGGAGGTTGAACTGAGGGCGCTGGAGCGCGAGGCGACCGCCCAGCGAGAACTTCTCGAAACCTATCTCGGACGTTATCGCGAAGCCGTATCGCGTATCGACCGCAACTATTATCCCGTCGATGCGAGGATCTTTTCGCGGGCAACGACGCCCGCCGAGCCCTATTTCCCCAAGCCTGTGCCGATCGCCGGGGCGGCGTTTGCCGGATCGCTGCTTCTGATGGCGGTCGCGACGCTGCTGGTGGAACTGTTCAGCGGTCGCGCGATGCGACCCGCGCCTCGGCCCGCCGCCGCACAGATCGTGATGCCGCCCGCACTACCTTCTGTCGCTGCGCATACCGGCGAAGAGGTCGAGTTTGCGGCCGGTCGCCTTTCCGTTGCTGGCGCGGCGGGCCGTATTCTCGAAACGGCTGCGCGGCGCGCTGTCTTCGTATCGCCGGAAGGCGACGAGGCCGCTGCCGCATCGGCCATGGTCGCGCGCGAGGCTGCGGATGCCGGGCGGCGCGTTGTGCTGCTCGACCTGACGGCATCCGGCGCTGCATCGTCCGCCATGCTCGATGGCGCTGCCCCGAAAGGAATTGCCGATCTCCTGTGCGCCCAGGCTTCGTTTGGCGAGATCATACACGCCGATCTCTATTCACAATGCCACGTCATCCCCACCGGCCGAGCCGATCTCTCGGGAGCGATGCGGGCAATCGATCGCCTGCCGATCGTTCTGCAGTCACTCACGACAGCCTACGATCTGGTCGTCATCGAATGCGGGCCGTTGGATGTGGAGCGTTTGCGGCGGGTGGTCGCCGGCGAGGAAACCGAACTGTTGATCAGCGCCATCGACGAGTTCGACGTCTCGGTTGAAGCGGCGGCGCGGGCGCTGAATGCCGCAGGCTTCGGTAGGGCCCCAATGGTCATGCCCGGCGCAAACGCAAGTGCTGCGCCGCGTGAGGGGCAGGGCGCATGGCATTCGGCGGAGACGTAAGCGGCGTTGGCACGACAGCCCGCCGGTCGGCGTCGTTCAGGCTCCCCGGAGTCTGCGCAGCCTCTTGAACAGGGACCAGAGGGTCGGGTTCGACTTGACGCGGCGCTTCACGCTTGAAGCGGTACGCATCAGCGTGACAGCCACGCGGCCTCTGGCGGACAGCCCGAGCATTATGTCGAAATGCTCGGTTTCCACGTTGCACCATTGCCGCTTGTATGGCTCGTCGCCGACGCTGAAGTCATAGATCGACAGTCCTTCCGCGCAGGCGGCCTGAATACATTCGAAATCGAGGAAGGAGCCGGGGCTCGCCGAGGCAAGCTCGTCAATGCGGAAGGTGCCGAACTCGCAAACGAGACCGTCGGCCGTGCGGCTGCATCCGTTTACCGCGCGCAGCTTGCCGCCGATCTCGAGTCCGCGGAGCAGAAATTGCGGGCGCTCTTGCCCGGCGCACTGCCCGAACAGGTCGAAAAAGAACGCCTGAACCTTCGCATCGGCAAAGACGTTGTCGATGCCCTTGTCGGCGAATCGGGTCGACTTCATGTCGAAGAAGGCCCGCAGCAGCCTGTCGGACTCTTCGCGGCTGCCGGGCCGGACAAGGGCGCAGCCGCCTGCCGCTTCGAATTTGCGCGTTTGCGAGCGGTGCTTTTTGCGCTTGCGCGAGCCGTTGCTCCGTCCAAGCACGGCCTCGAAGCCGCCGGACAGGTCGACCGCCAGTGCCGGATTGGGGCTTGGGCCCGCAGGGAGTACAGCAAGCGGATTGGCCGCGCCATGCAGGGCAGGGGCTTGGCGCTCCAGGCAAAGCATGTCGATATCCGGGCGCGCATGGCGAAACGCAGCGACCAGCGCAGACTTGAGTGTCTGAGGTGCAGGCGTCGCCGTGCCGGGGGCGGTCATCGCGAAATTGCCATTCGCATGGGAGCCGCCCATGAAGCGGGCGATCGTCAGCGGGCCGAAGGGCACGATTTCTAGAGGCAATGCGAATGCCGCTCTGCCATCGACCATAACGGTTGCTACGGTGCAGTCGCCGTTGACTTCCCGTGTCCAGCATTCGACCCAGTGCGGGCTTTGCGGTGGCGCAAAGACGGCGTCGCGCGCAAGGGCGCGATAGGCCTCAAGGGCCGGCAGACCCGAGGCCACTTCCACGCTCACCTCGCCTGAGCGGCTTTCAGGCAATGCTCTGGCGCTGGTCGTTCCGGTTCTTGGAGCCGTCAGCGCCGCTTGTGCGTCAACCATGCATTCAGCCTTCCCGTGTAGTCGGTGGGTTGAACCTGCCGCCGGACGGCGGGCTGGCGGGAAGCTAGGCGCTAAAGGTGAAGGAATGATCGACGGGCGCAGACTGTTACACGAAATGGCGCTCGGCGTGGCCGGGAGGAGCGGCCTGGCGTCTCTGGCTCGACGCCGACTTGGCGGTCTCGGCGCGATCATGATGCTGCACAGCGTGACCGCAAAGCCCACCCGACGCATCGGCCTCAACGACCACCTTGTCATCTCGCCTGATTTTCTCGACCGGCTTCTGTCTCACCTGCAGCGACAGGGCTATGCCTTCCTCACCATGGACGAGGTCGTCGAACGTATCCGTTCAGGCAATCGCGATCAGCGGTTCGTTGCCTTCACGGCCGATGACGCCTATCGCGACAATCTTGTCGAAGCTCTGCCGGTGCTGGAGCGGCACGGAGCGCCAATTACGATCTATGTCGCTCCCGGTCTTATCGACGGGGATGCGGTTCTGTGGTGGGAAGTGGTCGAAGAGATCGTCACGCGCAGCCAGCGGGTTGAGGTGCCGGCGGCTGGCGGTATCTTCCGCCTCGACTGCTCCACGCTTGCGGGCAAGTGCAAGGCCAATCGCATTCTGCATGATTATCTGACCCGGCAGGTGGCGGAACCCGACTTTCAGGCGACGGTCCGCGAAATCGCCTGCTCAGTGGGCATCGACTGCGCCGGGTTGATGCGCGGGCGGCTGATGGACTGGACGGAAATTGCCGCGATGGCCCGCCATCCGCTGGTGACGATCGGCGCTCATACGGTACATCACTGCAATTTGAAACGTCTGGGCCAGGAGGACGCGCTGCGGGAAATTGTCGACAGCCGCACCATTCTGGAGGACAGGCTGGGTCATGCGCCGCGCCACCTGGCTTTTCCCTATGGCTATGCGTCGGCGGCCGGCGAACGCGAGGCGCAGCTTGCCCGCCAGGCCGGTTTTGAGACGGGCGTGACCACGCGGCACGGTTTGATACAGGCCGAACACATCGACTATCTGCAGGCGCTGCCGCGCATTTCGGTGAACGGACGCCACCAGAACCTTCGTCATATCGATACGATGCTGTCGGGCGTCACCACGCCCATGGCCAACCGCGGACGCCGCGTCGTTACTGTGTAAGGCAAGTGTACCCCGCGGTGCCGATCATGCTTTGGGCGGCGGCCCGACCATCCATTTGATGATCGCCATCGCAGGCAGGATCCACAACAGCCCGGTGACGAGGAAATAGGCCAGATGCACCAGGGCCCCCGCGTTGCCGAGCTTCGCAGTGGCGAAGGCCGTGGCAAGCAGGGCGTAGATGACGACGAGCAGCACCAGAAGAATGGTGCCGATCAGCTTCTTCAGCCTGAGCGGCATGGACGGATTCCTTTCGTCGCCGGTATTGCCGGCCCGGCCGGAGATGGCAAGCATGTTTTGCCGAATTGCCGCGCCGCGACGGCGTGTCGCGCGGCCCGGCAGCTTGCAAGGGCGCGTGCAATGGTACACCTATCCGCCCGATTTGATCTTTCCAAGGCAGAGACAGCATGGCCGTTACCGCTGCGCCCGATCTTCGTGACGTGACCGCACGAACAGAACGCAACCGCGCGCTGGTGCGTGGCTGGCTCTATCTTGTCGTGCTGGTGCTGTTTGCGCTCGTCCTCGTCGGCGGCGCGACCCGGCTTACGGACTCAGGCCTCTCGATCACCGAATGGAAGCCGATCCACGGCGTTATCCCGCCGCTCAGCGAGGCTGAATGGCAGGAGGAACTCGCCAAGTATCGCCAGATCCCCGAATATCAGCAGATCAACAAGGGAATGAGCCTCGACGAATTCAAGACGATCTACTGGTGGGAATGGGCGCACCGACTGCTGGCGCGTGGGGTGGGATTCGTGTTCGCCCTTCCCCTGGCCTTTTTCTGGCTGACTGGGCGCATCGAAAAGGGGTTGGGACCCAAGTTGCTGGGTATTCTGGCGCTGGGCGGTCTGCAAGGAGCGATCGGCTGGTGGATGGTGGCTTCCGGCCTCGTTGACCGGGTCGACGTCAGCCAGTATCGGCTGGCGACACATCTCACCATCGCCTGCCTGATCTTTGCGGCGACGGTCGTGGTGGCGCGTGGACTGGCGCCCCACACGGCGGATCCCGCCCGTACCGAGACACGACGGTTCGCGGGCATTCTTCTGGCTGCGGTTCTCGTCCAGATCTATCTCGGCGGTCTCGTGGCCGGCCTTGATGCGGGCTATACCTACAACACCTGGCCTCTGATGGACGGTGCCATCGTTCCCGGCGGACTGGGCGTCATCCAGCCGGTTTGGCTCAACCTGTTCGAAAATCCCAAGACGGTGCAGTTCGTCCACCGCTGCGTTGCCTATCTGGTGCTCTTCCTGGCGCTCTGGCACATGATCGCCGTCCGGCGGACAGAGCCGGGCACGACGCATGCGCGCCGCGCTTTCGTGCTTTTCCATCTGGTTCTGCTGCAGGCGGCGATCGGCGTCGTCACGCTTCTTCTTGTGGTGCCGCTTGGCTGGGGGCTGCTCCATCAGGCAGGCGCGCTCGTCGTGCTGGCCTTCGCCGCCGCTCATTGGCGCGGCACCAGAGGCAGCTATCCGGTCCCTACGGGTGTCGAGATCAGAAGCTGATCAGCGTCTCCGGGCGTTCGCCCGCTGGCGGGGCAAATCGCGCCGGCTTGCAAATGGCTCGGGATTGCGCAGTGTAGTGGCATGTTGCAACAGCATGCGGCCATTGGCGCCCTGACCCCGCTGAACACCGTACTGCACCGCCTTCTCGAAGGCCTTTCGCCGGTGAACGCGGAAATGGTTGCTCTGCATCAGGCGTGCGGCTGCGTTGCAGCCGACGAACAGCTCACCATGCCGCCATTGCCGCCTGCCAACCGGGCGGAAATCGATGGCTGGGCGTTCCGGGCAATCGACCTCAGCGGTGCGTCGGCATTTTCGCCTGTCATGCTTGCGGCCCAACCGGCATGGGTTGCGGAGGGCGAGACGCTGCCGGATGGTTGCGATTGTCTCCTCGAGCCCTCACTGGTCCAGCCTGTCGGGCCGCAATGGCAGGTGATCGGCGATGCGGTGCCGGGGCAGGGGATTCGCCGTGTCGGAGAAGATTGCGCGTCCGGCCAACATCTTCTCGAGACCGGTCGCAGGATTTCGCCGGCCGATCTCCTTCTCGCACGTAGCCATGGCCTCTCGTCCCTGCGTGTACGTCGTCCGGTGGTGCAGATCCTCGAACTCGCGCCCGCGGAAGCTACGGCACAGTTCGTTGCCGAGTGGGCATACGCCCAGGGTGCGCGCTGCCTGCCGGTCGAGACCTGCCGTTGCGATGCCCAATCCATTGCCGGTGCGCTGCAGGCGAGCGAGGCCGATCTCGTCGTTCTGGTCGGGGGAACGGGCGCGCACGACAACCGAAAGGCGATCGAAGCGCTTGCCGCACATGGCACGCTGATTGCGCATGGCATCGCCCTGAGCCCTGGTCGAATGACTGCCGTCGCGCGCGCCGGCAATCGTCCTGTCATTGCCTTGCCCGCCCTGGCTTCGCATGCAATTGCCGGATGCCTTGGGCTCGTGGCCCCCGCCTTGCGCCGCCTCTCGGGTGCGGCCGAACCATGGCCGATTGCCCTGCCATTGGCTCGCAAGATCTCGTCTACGGTCGGCATCGCCGAAATCGCCCTGTTGAAATTGCAGGACGAGGGTTGGATGCCGGTCGCAGCCGGCGATCTGCCGCTGGTGAGCCTGAGTGTGGCCGATGCCTGGCTGATCCTCGCCGCCACCAGCGAAGGCTATTCCGCCGGCACGGTGGTTGGCGCCTTTCCCCTGCATGTCACAGGTTTTACATGACGGAACGTTCCACTCCACGCCATCCGGATCTGCGGCAACAGGAACAGTTTCTCGATGTGGTTTCGCCCGAAGAGGCGCTGGCCCGCTTCGAGGCGGCGCTCTTTCCCCGCAGGCAAGATTGCGAGCCGCGGGCCCTTTCCGACGCGCTGGGGGCGGTGCTGGGCGAGGATGTGGCCGTGCCTGTCGACGTGCCGCCCTTCGACCGCGCCAATGTCGACGGATTTGCGGTTCGCTCTGCGGACCTGACCCATGCAGGCGAGGCAAATCCGTGCCGGCTGAAGCTGAACGGGGAAAGCATCGCCTGCGGCGTCGTTCCAAGGCTGGCCGTCACTCCCGGGACGGCGACCCCGATTGCGACCGGCGGTCCCCTTCCGCGCGGGGCGGATGCCGTCGTGATGATCGAGCATACCGACCCGGTCGACGAGGAAGCGATAGAGGTGCGACGAGCGGTTTCTCCCGGCCGGTTCGTTGCCTTTGCCGGGTCCGATATGGCGCGTGGAGAGACCCTGCTGCGCGCCGGAACGCTGCTCGGCGCGCGCGAAATCGGCATGCTCGCAGCCTGCGGAATCGCCACGGTGGACGCCGTGAAACGCCCGCGTGTCGCGATCCTGTCCACCGGGGACGAACTCGTGCCGCCCGGGGACGTTCTGCCGGAAGCGGGAATCTATGACACCAATGGCGCCATCCTCGCTGCAGCCGTGACGGAGTGTGGTGCCGAAGGCCGCTTTCTCGGCGCCCTTCCAGATGATGAGGACACACTCGAAACTGCCATGCGTGAGGCGTTGGCCGAACACGACATGCTGATCTTGTCAGGCGGCACATCCAAGGGGGCGGGCGATCTCACCCATCGCATTCTGTCACGTCTCGGGCCGCCCGGCATTCTCGTGCATGGTGTGGCGCTGAAGCCCGGAAAGCCGCTCTGCCTTGCCGTATGCGACGGCAAACCGGTGGTCGTGCTGCCCGGCTTTCCGACGTCGGCCATTTTTACCTATCACGCCATGGTTGCGCCGGTCCTGCGCCGCATGGCCGGATTGCCGCCGCGAAGCGAAGCGCATGTGCGCGCGACGGTGCCTGTGCGCATACCGTCCGAACTCGGCCGCACCGAATTCGTCATGGTGTCGCTGGTGGAGGGTAGGGACGGCGTCGTTGCCTACCCGACCGGGAAGGGTTCTGGCGCCATCACGTCTTTCGCGCAGGCGGACGGGTTTCTTCGCATCGAGGCCTTGGCCGACCACATGGCAGAAGGCGCGCAGGCCGATATCACCTTGCTGTCGCCCCATCTGCGCATGGCCGACCTCGCCATCATCGGCAGCCATTGCTCGGGGCTCGACCGCGTCCTGACCCCGCTCGTGCGGCGGGGAATCGCCGTGCGGTCGATTGCCGTCGGCAGCCTCGGCGGACTAGCCGCGGCAAGGCGGGGGGAGTGCGATCTTGCGCCGATCCATCTGCTTGACGAGACAACGCAGATCTACAATGCACCGTTTCTCTCCGATGACCTGGAACTCGTGCCGGGCTGGAGGCGCATGCAGGGCATCGTCTATCGCAAGGGCGATCGGCGCTTCGAGGGGCGTGATGCCGGTGAAGCCGTGAGGGAAGCGCTGGCCGATCCGGCATGTGTCATGGTCAATCGCAATCAGGGCGCCGGAACCCGCATTCTCATTGACCGGCTGCTTGGCCAGGCACGGCCCGAAGGCTATTGGAACCAGCCGCGTTCGCACAATGCCGTTGCCGCGGCAGTCGCCCGGCAGAGGGCCGACTGGGGTGTCGCAATCGCCCCTGTCGCCGCTGCCGCCGGTCTCGGCTTCATTCCCCTGACCGAGGAGCATTATGATTTCGCGCTCGTCAAGGCCCGCAGGGACAGACCAGTGGTCAGGGCATTTCTCGACGCACTCGCCTCTCCGGAATGTCGAAGCGCCCTGGAAGAGGCCGGCTTCCGACCCGCCTGATCAGCGCAGTACCATCCGCGCCAGACGTTCGGCCTCCGCCCGGTCGTCGAGCGTGTTGATGTTGAAGAACGGATCGACGGGCTCGCTCGGCCAGTCAGCCCGCGCCAGACGGTATCGCGCCGTCCACCTGTCGATCTTGCGCATCTCTTCATCGATCAGCGCGCGGCGCAGGTCGTCGCGCAAGCCGACCTTCCACAGCCCGATAACCGGGTGCGGCTGACCGTTCGATGCCCCGACGGCCAGCTCCGCATCGCTCTCCAGGCGCACACCGTTCAGGCGCGTCACGAGATCGAGCGGCAGAAAGGGACAGTCGCCGGCGACGCTGACGACCCAGTCGCATCCGGGCCGGTTGCCCGCGGACCAGTCGAGTGCGGCGAGAATGCCGGCCAGCGGACCCGGAAAGTCGGCGATGCTGTCGCGTACCACTGGCAGCCCGAAGGAGGAAAAGCGCCCCGGGTCGCCGTTGGCGTTGATGATGAGGTCTCCGACCTGCGGACCGAGCCGGTCGATGATGTGCTCGAGGATGGGCCGTCCGCCGATCGTCCGCATCGGCTTGTCGCCGCCACCCATGCGGCGCGCCAGCCCTCCCGCAAGTATGACGCCGACCGGCATGGCGTTATGCGTCATGTTGGGCTCCCTTGCGCTGGTGACGCAGCGCTTCTTCCTCGATCGTCCCAGGATCCAGGTCGAAGACAATCCGCTCCATGCCGGAAAGTACGGTGAAGCGTTTGCCGCGGGCGCGACCGACCAGGGTCAATCCGATTTCTCGGGCAAGCGCCACGCCCCACGCAGTGAAGCCGGATCGCGAGACGAGAATGGGAATGCCCATCCTCACCGTCTTGATGGTCATTTCCGAGGTGAGGCGACCGGTCGTATAGAGGATCTTGTCGGACGGATCGACGCCATGCCGAAACATCCAGCCGGCAATCTTGTCGACGGCGTTGTGGCGTCCCACGTCTTCCATGTAGCAGATCGGGCGGCCGCGCTGACACAACACGCATCCATGGATGGCACCTGCTTCCAGATAGAGCGACGGCATGGTGTTGATCGTCCGTGTGAGGTCGTACAGCCACGATGTGCGCAGCTCCGCCTGTGGCAGAACGATATTCTCGATCGCTTCCATCAGATCTCCGAAGGCCGTTCCCTGGGCGCAGCCGGAGGTCAGCGTCTTCTTCTTCAGTTTCTGTTCGTAGTTCGTGTTGCGCTCGGTACGCACCACCACCACTTTGATGTCCTCGTCGTAATCGACGCCCGTCACAACATCGTCCGGCTTCAGCATGTTCTGGTTCAGGAGATAGCCGAGGGCCAGATACTCCGGATAATCGTTGATCGTCATCATGGTGACGATCTCCTGAGAATTAAGGTAGAGCGTCAGGGCGCGCTCGACCGGCACCTTGACATCGACCGCTGCGCCCGTGTGATCGATTCCCGCCACCGTCTCCGTCAGGCGCGGGTCCTCGGGCTGCGGCATCACCTCCAGCGTGTCCCACTTGTCCGGTACGTGCATATCACCTCCGCATGACTATCGACGAGACTACAGGGTTTGCTAGTCTGGGTCAGCCATTATCGGGAAAGGCCGTATGACAGAACGCGTGCATGCCACCTTGAATGGGGACGCCGACGGCAAACGCCGGCTGGGGACCTGAGCCCATGGCGCAGCTTACAGACGATTGTTTCGCCTTTGGCGGTGCACTGATGCCGGTGGACGAGGCCGTAGGGCTCATTCGTTCGCGCCTTCATCGAGTGGAGGAGATCGAGCGGGTTCCGCTTGCCGCCGCCGACGGCAGGGTCCTGGCGCATGATGTCGTCGCGCCGATCCCGCTGCCGCCCTACACGAATTCCGCCGTCGATGGCTATGCGTTGGCCGGCGATGAGATGCCGCGCGGCTCGGCGCGATCCTTCCAGGTGGCGGGGCGGCTCCAGGCGGGTTCATCCGAGCGCGTGAGGATCGGGCCCGGCGAGGCGGTGCGCATCTTCACCGGCGCGCCGATGCCTCAGGGCGCAGACACGGTCTACATGCAGGAAGACGTCGAGATACTGGATGACGGCAGCGTTCTCTTGCCGGACGGCCTCAAGCGCGGGGCCAATGTGCGCCCGTCCGGGGAGGATATCCAAGCGGGGCATGCCGCGCTGCGGGCCGGGCAACGGCTACGCCCTCAGGACGTGGCGCTGGCGGCCGCCCTTGGGCAGAATGCGCTCGACGTACGCCGCCCTGTCAGGGTGGGGATATTCTCCACCGGCAACGAGATCGTCGAGCCGGGGTCGGAACGGGATGCGGCCCAACTATTCGATTCCAACCGATTCATGCTCGCCGCCATGCTTCGTCGGCTGGGATGCGATGTGAGCGATTTCGGTATCCTGGGGGATGACAGGGCGCGCATCGCCGCCGTGCTGGATAAGGCCGCGGTTGGATGCGATCTCATCCTTGCCTCAGGCGGCGTTTCGACGGGAGAGGCCGATCACGTCAGGGCGAGCGTCGAAAGCTCGGGTTCTCTGGTCTTCTGGCGCGTGGCGATCAAGCCCGGCCGTCCCGTGGCGATGGGTGTGGTGCGCGGCGTTCCGTTCATCGGGCTGCCGGGCAATCCGGTGGCCAGTTTCGTGACCTTCGTCCATGTTTCCAGGCCGGCGGTGCTGGCATTGGCGGGGGCAACAGACGAGCCGGCGCTCTTCACGCCGCTGACAGCCGCCTTCGGCTACCGCAAGAAGCCGGGGCGGCGGGAGTATGTGCGCGCCAGTCTGCGCCGCCGCGACGACGGAACGGTCGAGGCCGTCAAGTTTCCCAAGGAGGGCGCGGGTATTCTCACGTCTCTCGTCGATACCGACGGTCTGGTCGAACTCGGCGAGGAGACCGTCGAGGTGCGTCCGGGCGACCTCGTACGCTTTCTTCCCTATACCAGCATGATTTGATGTGACGCCGATGCCGACAGAACTTCTCGATCTCACTGGACTGAAATGCCCTTTGCCGGCGTTGAAGACGCGCAAGGTGCTGGGCCGGTTGCCGACCGGAGCCTTGCTGGAACTGCGCTGCACCGACCCCTTGGCGACGATCGACATTCCCAATCTGCTCAACGAGACGGGCGACCGGCTGATGGATACGCGCCGCGAAGGCGAGCAGATCGTCTTCCTTATAGAAAGGGCTGCGTCGCGTGAGCGGTGAAATGACGGGTGCCGAGTATCTGACGACGCGCGAACTGGCCGATCTTCTGCGCATCAAGGAACGCAAGGTCTATGATCTGGCAGCCGGTGGCGAGGTGCCCTGCATTCGCGTTGTCGGCAAGCTCCTGTTTCCGCGAGACGAGATCGACGCGTGGATCGCCGCCGCCCGCTCGGGGCCCGCTGCCGCCATGCCGGAGGCGCCGCTTATCCTGGCCGGCAGCCACGACCCGCTTCTTGAGTGGGCATTGAGGGAATCGGGCAGCGGCATTGCTGCCTTTTTCGACGGAAGCCTTGATGGCCTGTCGCGCTTTTCGCGTCACGAGGCAATCGCCTGCGGCCTCCACATTCACGAAGGCGAAGGGGCATGGAACCGGGAGGCGGTGCGAGAGACGGTCGGTAGCCGACCGGCGGTTCTGGTCGAATTTGCAAGGCGTAAAAGGGGCCTGATCGTCGCCCAGGGCAATCCGCAAGGCGTCAGCGGGCTGCGCGATCTGGCGGGGCTCAGGGTTGCGCGCCGGCAATCGAGCGCCGGCAGCCAGCGCCTGTTCGAGACGCTGGCCCAAGAGGCGAGCATCGATCCGGCGGCACTGGCCGGGCCGGGCGCGCCGGCGCGTACCGAGGACGATGTCGCGCTGCTTGTCCATGAAGGCAGGGCGCAGGCCGCCTTCGGGCTCGAGGCAATGGCTGCACGTTACCGGCTGGGTTTCGTGCCGCTTCTCGAGGAGAGGTTCGATATTCTGGTCTGGCGCCGTGACTATTTCGAGCGGCCTTTCCAGGCCTTCGTGCGGTTTGCCGCGACGCCGGCCTTTGCCGAGCGCGCGAAGGAACTTGCCGGCTATGACGTCACCGGGCTTGGAACGGTCCACTTCAACGGCGGCGCGGCATAGTCCCGCGCCGCAGATGATGGCTTCGTCTGACGAGAGGGCCCGCCGCACTCAATCCGCGTTGGGGAAGAAGAGCTGCTGGCCGTCGATCTTGAAGTCGGCGATCGCGGCCTGTCCTTCTGGTCCGATCAGCCAGTCGATGAAGGCCTGCCCTTCCTCCGCTTTCACATTGGGATGCTTCTCGGGATTGACGAGGATGACGCCGTACTGGTTGAAGAGCTTCGGATCGCCTTCCACCAACACCTTGTAATCCCGCTTGTTGCCGTAGGAGATCCACGTGGCACGGTCGGTCAGGATATAGGCACCCATGCCCACGCCCGTGTTGAGGGTGGCGCCCATGCCCGAGCCGGTCTCGCGGTACCAGCCGCCGGAGGCCGAAGCGACATCGGTGCCCGCTTCCTTCCACAGACGCAGTTCGGCCTTGTGCGTGCCGGAATCATCGCCCCTCGAGGCGAAGGGCGACTGGCTCTCGGCGATCTTCTTCAGGGATGCCACCGCATCGTTCGATCCAGCCACCCCGGCCGGATCGCCCGCCGGTCCGACGATGACGAAGTCATTGTACATCACGTCGTGACGCTCTACGCCCCAGCCCTCTGCGACGAACTTTTCCTCCGCCGGCTTTGCATGCACCAAAAGCACGTCGCCATCGCCATTCTCGGCATTCTTGATCGCCTGGCCCGTGCCCACGGCGACGACGCGAACCTCTATCCCGGACTTCTCCGCGAACTTGGGCAGGATCGCGTCGAAGAGACCTGAATTCTGCGTCGACGTCGTCGACTGGACGACGATGAACTTGTCCTGCGCCAGAGCGCCGAAGGGTAGCAGCATCATGGCGGCGGCCGCGGCGACCAGATTGATCAGATAACGTCGGTTCATCTCGTTCTCCCGGTCAGTTTGATGGTTCAGGCAAGCAGCCGGCCAGCGACGAAGTCGCATGCGGCTTGCGATTTGGGCTTGTCGAAGAATTCTGCGGCCGGCGACTGTTCAACGACGTGCCCGCGATGCATGAACACGACTTCGCCAGCGAGGCGGCGGGCCTGGCCGATGTCGTGCGTGACCATGACGATCTTCATGCCGCTTTCGGCGAACCGGTGCACCAGTGCCTCGATGTGCTGCGTCGCTCCGGGATCGAGGCTCGATGTCGGTTCGTCGAGAAACAGAAGTTCCGGTCCTGCCGCCACCGCCCGCACCAGCGCCAGTCGCTGCTGTTCTCCGCCAGAGAGTGAGCGCGCCGCCTGGCGCATCATGGGCGCAAGACCACCCATCTCAAGCAGCTCTTCGAGGCGCTTGCGCCGTTTGCGCCCGCGCATGCCGTGTGCCGCGAGCGCGTAGTCGACATTGGCCCGCACGGAACGGCGCAAGACAACCGGGCGCTGAAAGACCATCGCCTGACGCCGCCGGATTCGCGCGTTCATCGGCTCGTGGCCAAACAGAACTTCTCCTGTCGTCGGTTCGATGAGCCCATGCATCAGCCGTAGAAGCAGGCTTTTCCCGGCACCGTTCGGTCCCAGAATGATCGTCGGCGCACCCGGGGTCAGGGTCAGCCGGTCGATCTTCACGAGCTGCTTTGCGCCGACGGTGTAGGCGAGGTCGCGTACGCTGATCGGAAGAATGGATTGGGCCTGCCTGGGCGTGTGGGACGCCGCGCCGGCAAGGACGTTTTCGGCATCGAAGGCGGTGGCGACATCACGCATGGGCGATCCTCTGGGAGGGCGTGCCCAGGATCCCGAGCGCGGCATTCACCAGTATGGCAATGACGATCAGGATCGTTCCCAGAGCCAGGGCCAGCGCGAGATTGCCTTTTGAGGTTTCGAGCGCGATGGTCGTCGTCATCACGCGCGTGACGTGGTTGATGTTGCCGCCGACGATGATCACGGCACCGACCTCGGCAATCGCCCGGCCGAAACCTGCGAGCAGTGCCGTGACCAGGCTCAGGCGTCCGTCCCACAGCAGGGTCGGGACCGACGCAATCCGCGAAACGCCCATCGAGCGCAGCTGTTCGGCATATTCGCAATCGAGGTCTTCCACGACCTGCCGGGTCAGGGCGGCGATGATGGGGGTCACCAGAACGACCTGCGCGATGATCATCGCCGTCGGCGTGTAGAGAAGCTGCAGGACGCCGAGCGGCCCGCTGTTGGACAACAAAAGATAGACCAGCAAGCCGACGACGACAGGCGGCAGGCCCATCAGCGCGTTGATCAGGACGATCGCCGCGCGCCGGCCCGAAAACCGGCCGACGGCGAGGGCAGCACCTGTGGGCATGCCGATCACGGCGGCGATGATGACGGCGGTCAGCGAAACGCGCAGCGACAGAAGCACGATCGACCAGAGCTCCGCGTCACCCGATATGATCAGGCGCAATGAAAGAAGCAACGAAGATGCAAAATCCTGCATTTTGCTCTGATTCTTTCGAACGAAGGAGCAGTTCCGCAAATTATGCCGGACAAGAGACAGTGAGTCCACAGGATGAAAATACGGCGGCAAACAGATGTGTTTTCCAGTTGAAGACTCATTCGCGCCAGTCAGGGTTGTGTGTTGCTGCAGAAAAAAATATGACAATGAAATTCAAGATAATATTGGTCCGCCTTGGACTGACGAATTAATTCCAATCGCCGTTGTAAAGCGCGTGTTTTGTTGGTTTAATCATGCCGGGAGGTACGTGTTGCCGAACCGGAATCTTGCTCAGGCAGAAGTGTTAGCCGAACCGGAGCGCTTGCGAGCGGATCTTTATCGATTGCTCGCCCGGCTCCTTTCCGCGCCCGCGGATGCGGATTTGCTCCACCTGCTGCGCGGCCTCGTCGGCGACCGAACCGATCTGGGAGACGCCTTCGGCGAGCTTGCCGATGTGGCCGGCGCCGTTTCCGAGGCCGAGGCGCGTCAGGAGTTCCAGGATCTCTTCATCGGTGTCGGGCGGGGCGAACTCGTTCCTTACGGTTCCTACTATCTGACGGGATTTCTCAACGAGAAGCCGCTCGCCCGGTTGCGCAGCGACATGCAGCCTCTCGGGATCGCGCGTTCACCGGATACGCGGGAGCCGGAAGATCACGCCGGTGCGCTCATGGACATGATGGCCGGACTGATCGGTGGCACCTTCGGTGCGCGGCAGTCTCTCGCCGTGCAGAAGGAATTCTTCGCCAAACATGTCGGCTCGTGGATGCCGCATTTCTTTGCCGATCTGGAGCAGGCGCGTTCGGCGCGCCTCTATCGTCCGGTCGGCCGGATTGGCCGACTGTATCTGGAGATCGAGGAGATGGCGTTCGACATGTAGCGCCCTTCCGGGACAGCGGTTCCGGCGACGCCCCAGCCGGAACGATCATGCAGATGGGGCACGAAAGGGAGAACAGCATGACGGCCAAGGCTGAGGAATCCAGAACGGATCGTCGCTCCTTCCTGAAGCTCGCGGGCCTGGGAAGCGTCGCGAGCGGTGCCGCGCTCGTCACGGGCGAGAAGAGCGAAGCCGCAGAGACGAGCGCCGCGACGGCCGGCGACGGCTATCGGGAAACGGATCACGTCAAAGCCTACTACAAGTCGGCGCGCTTCTGAGACGCCGACGATCAACCATGAGGGCGACTGCCTGCAAACGGAGACGGCCATGTTGAGAAAAAAGGCAAATGGAGCAACGAGAGGCCCCCGGTTGTCATCTGCGCTGCCGACGCTGGGGAGCAATTCGGTTGACCGGCGGACGTTCCTCAAGCGCTCCGGTCTCACCATCGGCGGAGCGGCCGCGATCTCCAGCCTTTCCGGTGGAATGGTGCGCAAGGCGGATGCCCAGACGGCTGCGGCCGCCGCGGACGTCGAAATCAGGAAATCGGTCTGCACGCACTGTTCAGTCGGCTGCACCGTGCTGGCGGAGGTGTCCAACGGCGTATGGATCGGCCAGGAGCCCGGCTTCGATTCACCGTTCAATCTCGGCGCCCATTGCGCCAAGGGCGCGTCGGTTCGTGAGCACGCGCATGGCGAGCGGCGCCTGAAATATCCGATGAAGCTGGTGGGCGGCCAGTGGCAGCGCATCAGCTGGGACGAGGCGATCAACGAGATCGGCGACAAGATGCTGGAGGTGCGCGAGACCTCCGGTCCCGATTCGGTCTACTGGCTGGGCTCTGCCAAGCACTCGAATGAGCAGGCCTATCTGATCCGCAAGTTCGCTGCCTATTGGGGAACGAACAACGTCGACCACCAGGCGCGCATCTGCCATTCGACGACGGTTGCCGGAGTTGCCAACACATGGGGCTACGGCGCCATGACCAACTCCTACAATGACATTCACAATTCGCGCGCGATCCTGCTCATCGGCGGCAACCCGGCCGAAGCGCATCCCGTCTCGTTGCAGCACCTGCTGAAATGCAAGGAGGAGAACAACGCTCCCTTCATCGTTTGCGACCCGCGGTTCACGCGCACCGCAGCTCATGCAACCGAGTTCGTGCGCCTGCGTCCTGGCACCGACGTTGCGCTGGTGTGGGGCATCCTCTGGCATATTTTCGACAATGGCTGGGAGGATCGGCAGTTCATCCAGAACCGCGTATGGGGCATGGACCAGATTCGCGCCGAGGTGGCGCAGTGGACGCCCGAGGAAACCGAGCGCGTGACCGGGGTGCCCGGTTCGCAGCTCAAGCGCGTCGCCCGTATCCTGGCCGAGAACCGGCCCGGCACGCTCATCTGGTGCATGGGCGGCACACAGCACACCACCGGCAACAACAACACCCGCGCCTACTGCATATTGCAGCTCGCACTGGGCAACATGGGCAAGGCCGGCGGCGGGACGAACATCTTCCGAGGCCATGACAACGTTCAGGGCGCCACCGATGTCGGCGTTCTCGCCGATACGTTGCCGGGCTATTACGGCCTGACGGAAGGCGCCTGGGCGCACTGGGCGCGTGTATGGGAGGAAGATCTCGACTGGCTCAAGGGCCGCTTTGCCACGATGAAGGGCAAGGACGGTGAGGATAAGCCGATGATGAACGAGACCGGCATCCCCGTGTCTCGCTGGATCGATGGCGTTCTGGAAGCCAGGGAAAACCTGGAGCAACCCGACAACACGAAGGTCATGGTGTTCTGGGGGCATGCGCCCAATTCCCAGACGCGCCTGCCGGAGATGCAGAAGGCCATGGGCATGCTCGACATGCTCGTCGTCGTCGATCCCTATCCGACCATGACTGCGGTGCTGCAGGATCGCCAGGACGGTGTCTATCTGCTGCCGGCGGCGACGCAGTTCGAGACCTCCGGTTCGGTCACGGCATCGAACAGGTCGCTGCAATGGCGGGAGAAGGTGGTGGAACCGCTGTTCGAATCGCTGCCCGACCAGACCATCATGTACAAGTTCGCGCAGAAGTTCGGCTTTGCCGACCGCATGTTCCGCAACATCGAGGTCAACGACGAGGAACCGCTGATCGAGGACCTCACTCGCGAATACAATCGCGGCATGTGGACCATCGGCTATACCGGCCAGTCGCCGGAGCGGCTGAAGTCCCACATGGCGCATCAGCAGACCTTCGACAAGACGACGCTGCGGGCGCGCGGCGGGCCGCATGACGGTGAGTTCTACGGCCTGCCCTGGCCGTGCTGGGGCACGCCCGAAATGGGTCACACCGGCTCGGCCAACCTTTATGACACGTCCATCCCGGTCGCCGAAGGCGGCATGGGTTTCCGGGCCCGTTTCGGTGTCGAGCGCGACGGCGACAACCTCTTGGCCGAGAATTCCTGGCCCGTCGGCTCGGAGATCGAGGACGGCTATCCCGAGTTCACCTTCGCGATGCTGAAGGAACTCGGATGGGACAAGGATCTCACACCCTACGAGAGACGCTACATCGATTTCGTTGCGGGTTTCGCGGACCAGCGTCCGAGCCCCGACGAGGAGATCGGCGAGACGTCGCATACTGGTGACCTGCCGTCCGACTATGAGGAAAAGGTGGGAGGCGTGAACTGGAAGACCGATCTGTCAGGCGGCATCCAGCGCGTTGCGATCAAGCATGGCTGTGCCCCCTACGGCAACGCAAAGGCGCGTACGGTGGTCTGGACGTTCCCCGACCCGGTGCCCATCCATCGCGAGCCGCTCTACACGCCGCGCTACGATCTGGTGGCCGACTATCCGACCTACGAGGACAAGACGTTCTGGCGGGTTCCGACGGCCTACGCGTCGATCCAGAAGAACGACTATTCCAAGGACTTCCCGATGATCATGACGTCGGGACGTCTGGTCGAGTACGAGGGTGGCGGCGACGAGACGCGGTCCAACCCCTGGCTGGCCGAACTGCAGCAGGACATGTTCGTCGAGATCAATCCGGCCGACGCCAACAATCTGGGCCTGCGCGACCGCGACCTGGTGTGGCTGCACAGTCCGGAGGGCGGAAAGATCAGGGTCATGGCGATGATCACCGAGCGCGTGGGCAAGGGCGTCGTCTTCACTCCCTTCCACTTCGGTGGCTATTTCCAGGGCGAGGACCGGCGTGACAGGTATCCTGCCGGCGCTGATCCCTATGTGCTGGGCGAAGCCTGCAACACCGCGCAGACCTACGGATATGATTCCGTGACGCAGATGCAGGAAACGAAGAGCACGCTTTGCCGGATCGAGCGGGCATAACCGGGAGGAATGAAACCATGGCAAGAATGAAATTCCTCTGCGACGCCGAACGCTGCATCGAATGCAACGCCTGCGTCACCGCATGCAAGAACGAGCACGAGGTTCCCTGGGGCATCAACCGGCGCCGCGTTGTCACGATCAATGACGGCAAGCCTGGCGAACGCTCCATATCCGTGGCCTGCATGCACTGTTCGGATGCGCCGTGCATGGCCGTATGCCCGGTGGACTGCTTCTACCAGACGGCCGACGGCGTGGTTCTGCACTCGAAGGATCTGTGCATCGGCTGCGGCTACTGCTTCTACGCCTGTCCCTTCGGCGCACCGCAATATCCGCAGGCGTCGAATTTCGGTTCGCGCGGCAAGATGGACAAGTGCACCTTCTGTGCCGGCGGTCCCGAGGAGGACAACTCCGCGGCCGAATTCCAGAAATACGGCCGCAACCGCCTGGCCGAAGGCAAGCTGCCGCTGTGCGCCGAGATGTGCTCGACCAAGGCATTGCTGGCCGGTGACGGCGATGTCGTCTCGGACATCTACCGCCAGCGTGTCGTGGCGCGCGGGTTCGGCGCCGGGGCCTGGGGCTGGGGCACGGCCTACCAGCAGAAGACGGGCGGTTGAGTGAGGCGGCGTCTCGTTTTGGCGGGCGGCATGGCGCCCGCCGTTCTCGGGGGAAGGGCGAAGCCCTCATACAATCCCCAAAGCTTGCGCCTGATGCCGTCACACGGCACAATTCTTTCGTGCATTGGAGGAAAGCAAGATGTCCAGTCTGAGGACAATGTGCATCCCGCTTGCGCGTCTCTTCCCGTTTCTGCCGGTGCTGTGCTGTGCCGTTGCAATAACGCTCTCGCTGACTGGCGCGGGCATGGCGCAAAGTTCGGTGCGTCCGCCGGAAGGGGCGGTGACGTCCGGCGGGCCGACAGGGGGCGCCGTGCCCGGCGACACCCTTGGCACAACTTCGGATGCCGAAATGTGGCGCGCCGTACGACGGGGCGTTTCCGGAACGGTGACGATTCCGGACCAGAAGGCGGCCGTTCTGGTTCAGTCCGATGGAGAAACGTGGCGGCTCCTGCGCAACGGGCCGCTATTCGACTATCTGGGCCTCGTGATGATTGCCACGCTCGTCTTACTGGCGCTCTTTTTTGCCATTCGCGGGCGGATTAGGGTCGAGCACGGCCTGTCGGGCGTCAGGATCAAGCGTTTCGGCACGATCGAGCGCACTGCGCACTGGCTGATGGCGCTGTCCTTCATCATTCTCGGCATCAGCGGACTCAACATATCCTTCGGCCGCGAGTTGATCATGCCGCTGATCGGCAAGGAAGCCTTCGGCCCGATGGCGTGGTTTCTCAAGCATACCCACAATTACGTCGCCTTCGCCTTCATGTTGGGGCTCGCCATGGCCTTTGTCATGTGGGTCGTCCACAACATCCCGAACCGGCAGGATCTCGTCTGGTTCGCCAAGGGCGGGGGGCTGATCGGCAGAGGCGTCCATCCCCCGGCATGGAAGTTCAATGCCGGACAGAAGATCATATTCTGGCTCGTGATGATCGGCGGGCTGTCGCTCAGTCTTTCCGGCTGGGCTTTGCTGTTTCCATTCCAGCATCACTTCTTCACCGATACGTTCGTCGCTCTCTCGTCCATCGGCATTGATGTCCCGTCCTGGCTCGGAATGCCGGAGCCGCCTTACACGGCGATCCAGGAGCAGCAGTACAATGCCGTCTGGCACGCCATTGTGGCCGTTCTCATGATCTGCCTGATCTTCGCCCACATCTATATCGGCACGATCGGGATGGAAGGCGCGTTCGACGCCATGGGCAGTGGCGATGTCGACAAGAACTGGGCCAAGGAGCATCACTCGCTTTGGGTCGAGCAGCTGGAGCAGACGCAGTCCGGCCAGTCCCCAGGCGCGAAGCCTCAGCCGGCGGAATAGGCCGGGGTGTCGAGCCATGGCGCGGACGGTCCGTCTGGCGATGATGTCCGCGGTGCTCATTGTCTGGCCGGTGGTCGCTGTGTTCGGTGCCGACTTCCCTGAACGTCTTGTCGGCCATGGCGGGCCGGTGAAGGCCGTGGTGCTCTCAGAAGACGGCCGGGAATCGCTCACCGCATCCTTCGACTACTCGATCATCCACTGGCGGATGAATGGGCCGGACGGGGAGGTTCTCGCGCGCCTGATCGGGCACAAGGCGGCGGTCAACGATGTCGGCTTCGTGCCCGGAACGCGACTGGCGGTTTCGGTTGGCGACGACGGGGCGTTTGCCGTCTGGGATCTGGAACATCACGCTCTGTTGGCGCTGATCGAGGATAGCCCGGTCAAGGTGCTCGACGTGGCCGTCAGCCCGGACGGCCGTTTCGCGGCGGTGGCACGTTGGGATGGCACCGTGCGTGTATTCGATATCGCGGGCAAGAAGCAGATCGCCCGTGGGGAAGGCCATCGCGGCAATGTCGATGCGGTTGCCTTCTCGCTCGATGGTCGTACCCTCTTTTCAGCCTCCCAGGACGGCACCATTCTGGCCTGGACGCTGAGCGAGGGAGTGATAGAGGGATCGCCGCGGCTGCTTCTCGATTATGGCTGGGGTGTCAACGTGCTGGCATCTCTGCCGGGCGCATCGCTGCTTGCATTCGGCACGATCAGCGGTGCTGTCGGCCTGATCGACCTTCAGACGCTGGAAAGCGTCGAGGTCTCCTCTTTGGCGCATCCCATCCTGTCGATCGCTGTGTCCCCGCGCGCCGGCTGGTTTGCCGCGGGAAGTGCCAATGGCCACATCCAGGTCCTCGATATCGACACGGAGACCCTCGTGGAAGAGTACGCGGACGGTTACGGTCCCGTGTGGGGGCTCGCGTTCACGCCGGACGGTCGTACTCTCTATCGCGTCGGGCTGGACGATTTCGCAATGCGGTGGCGTATCCGGCCGCGCACGCCGATGGAGCCGGTGCATTCCGACTATCCACGGCGGTTTCAGGCGAACGAAGCCGATGACCCCGGCGAGATGGAGTTCTTGCGCAAATGCTCCGTATGCCACACCCTGACAGTGGACGGCGGCAACAGGGCAGGGCCGACGCTTTACGGGTTGTTCGGCCGCATGGCCGGAACCGTCGAGGGCTACGAATATTCGAATGCGCTTGCAAATTCGGATATCATATGGACGCCGGACACGGTGGCGCTTCTGTTCGATCAAGGGCCTGACGTCATGACGCCGGGCACCAAGATGCCGATCCAGAGGCTGAAAAGCGTCGAGAGGCGCGATGCGCTGATCGACTATCTTCGCGAGGCGACCGCGCCCGACGGCCGCACGCCGCCGCCCGGACGCCATGTGGCCGATGAGGAGGAGCAATGACGGACAATGGCGCATTGGAACCAATCGTGTGACGAGCCGATCAGGCGGGAGTTCAGGCAGCGATGAAAGCATTCCTATTGAGCGTGGCAATCATGCTGGTGGTCGCACTGGGGGCCGGATATCTGCTCCATTCGCAGTTCGAGACGTCGGCCGGTACGGCCTTCAAGAGTGACAATGTCCGCCTCAACTGAGTGCGGCGGCAGGACGCAAGGCACCGAGGACAGGGATATGAGTGAAGAAGCATTCAACATGGCGCTGCGCAAGTTTCTCAAACAGGTTGGCGTGACCTCGCAGCGCGAGATCGAGAAGATCGTGCGCTCCGGCGAGACATCGAACGGAAAGCTGAAGGTCAAGATGGTCCTGACGGCAGAGGGAACGTCGCTCAACCATGTCGTCACCGGAGAAATCGAGCTGCCTTGATATTTCTTGCGACCAACCCGCGGGAACCGATGTTTCCGCCTGCCTTTGCAGGGCATGCGGTCGAGGCAGGCGACCTGCCCGTCGAGGCGGCCATTGCGGCCGCCATGGCGGGAGAGGCCGGTGCGGGTGACGTCTTCTGGTCGCGTTGTGCGGATCGGGCGGCGGCTGCGGTCGTTCTGGAGCCGGAGGTCTCTCTTTCCAGCGCCGTTCAAATGGGACCGACACTGATGGTGGCGGTGGGCGATGCGCTTGGTTCGCTCGGTCCGCCCAGCCTGTCGGTGACATACCGTTGGCCTGCCACGGTGCTCGCCAATGGCGGCCGGATCGGGCGGATTTCCACCTTTGCTCCGCGTGGGAGTGAATTGTCGGATGTTCCGCGCCAGTTCGTCGTCGGCTTCGATCTGGCGATCCGGTTTCCCGCCGATATTGTCGACCCGGGCCTGGAACCTGACGTCACCGTACTTCACGAGGAGGGATGCGGCGAGATCGACAGCGCGGCCTTGATCGGCGCGGTGGCAAGACATTTCCTGGCATGGATCGACACGTGGATTGAGACGGGCTTCGCTCCCTTGCGGCAGGCATGGATGATGAGGGCGCAGGACATGGGCCGATCCGTCGAATGCGCATATCCAGGCGGAGGCCGGAGCGGCATAATGAAGGGGCTCGATGAGGAGGGCGGCATCATTCTCGACAGTGATGGGCAGACGGTCAGCGTTCCCCTGGCATCGGCGTTGGAGCGCTACTGATCATGGATCTGAAGTCAGCGAAGGGTGACGGTATTGCCTTTGGTGCCAGGCCCGTCTGGAAATCGGCGGGCGTGCACCTGACACATAGGCTCCCCAATGGCTGGCTTGCCGTATCTCCGGACCTGCTGCGTGCCTATTACACGCGCCCGGAAATCCATCCGATCGACGAAAGCTGCGGCAACGAGCACCGCCTGTTCGAGAAGCTGATGCACGCGCCGGACGCATTGGTCTCGCCTGACGAGATCGATCGGATCGCCGATCCCGACGCGGCCGAAAACTACCGGCTGCTGCTTTCCTATCGAGACCACCTTCTGCGCCACGGTTCGGTGGAAGCGGGCTATCTGGCGCTCTTCGGCGCGCGAGCGCCAAATGTGCCGGCGATGTTCATCGAGCAGCTTGTGCATCTGATCATCTGCAACATCTTCGAAGGCGAGGACGATGCGTATGTTCTGCGCGCCGCCGAGCTCTTTTTCCGTGAACAGAAGGTGACCCTCATGGAGGGGCAACTGATGCTGGCTGACGCGGAAGTGGTCGAGATGTATTCCGAGACGGGTGGTTTGGGCGGTCTCGGCGCCTTGCTCACGGAAGCCGGAACGCCCATGCGGGAAGTCACTCTCGACGTTCTCGGCCAGGAGAATGCCGCCTCTTACATGGATCGCGCAGACCAGTTCAATTTCGCACTCGATTTCCGATTTACGCAGCCGGGCCAGGATGCGCTGGCGCGCGTGATCGAACGCTGGCTCGACCACTTCCTGGCGCTTCCCGTGCGCGTCCAGGCGATGCGCTCGATTGCCGACGAGCATTGGAGCTGGCATATCGGGGTCGACGCCGAGGCGACCGCGATCCTCAACGCGCTCTATGCGGGCATGCCGATCGAAGAGGCGGCATTGCAACGATTGCTTGCGCTCTTCCGTCTCGAATTCCTGGAACAGGACGGTCTGATCGAGACGATGCGTGGCAAGCCCGCCTATCTCGGTTTGGCGATGACGAACGACGAGCGCGTGAGGCTCAAACCCCAGAACCTGCTGACGAACCTTCCCTTGAAGAACCCGGTACAGTGAAGGAAGATAGCCGCATGACCGATACTGCTGCCAAGATCTCCAATGCGCCGTGGATGCGCCTTGTTGCCCTGGTGCTCGCCCTTCTGCTGGCGGTCGCTGGATGGTTCGTCTGGCAGAATGCCCAATTGCGTAACCAAACGGCCACGCCCGCCGCCGAAAAACTGCCGGCGCTGGGCACGCCGCAGGCGGTTTCCGATTGTATCGATGAGCGTACAGCGGAGATCAACGCGCTGATCAACGAAGGGCTGATGGATGAGGATGCCGCGCGTCTTTCCTTGCAGCGGGCCCGGTCTCTGTGCGTGCAGCGAAACGCGTCTAATCCTCGCTGAGGAAATCCTCGATCGACAGACCTCTCTTCTCGGCCTGAATGTAATCGTCAGTGGTCCGCATGCGCGGCCGGGACGCAATTGCGAAGGGGTCGCGGCCTCCCTCCGACAGCGTTTCCAGCCGGCAGGCGTCGCACATCTCGATCAACGCCACGCGCTCCTCCGACTGGAACATCCAGTGCTTTCCGCCGAGATCGCGCTTGACGCGGTCGAGCACGCCCCGCGCTGCAAAGGGCTTGCCGCATCGCACACACTCGGCCGGCTCGTCCTCATGCAGCGTGACGGGCTGCATGACGTCGGGTGCAAGATTGTAGCGCGGCGTGAGGGCGATCGCATCCTCCGGGCAGGTGGCTGCACAGATGCCGCACTGCACGCAAGCCGCCTCGACGAAGCGCAGTTGCGGCTTGTCGGGGTTGTCGCGCAAAGCGTCTGCCGGGCATGCGGAGACGCAGGCGAGGCACAGGGTGCAGGTGGTCGTATCGATCTTGATTTCGCCGTATGGCGCAGATTGGGGCAACGCGATGACCTCACCGCGAGGCGTTCCGGCACGTGCAAGGAGGGTGATCGCGGCGCGCGCCACGTCCCGCTTGCTGCCGACAGGGGTGAACGTGGAGCGTGCGATCTCGGCGGGAGTTCTGCCGGCATAGAGGACGTTTTCAAGCCCGTCGGGATCGTTTTCGAGCACGAGCCTGATGCGCCCGCTTTCCAGTTCGAGACCGTCGAGAAGTGCGTCGATCAGCTGGATTTCCTCGTTCAGCGCATTGAGCTCGCCGCTCTTGCGCGGATCGACAAGGATCGTGATGGAGCGAAAACCCGCCGTCAGGGCTGCTGCCAGGATGTCGTGGCCGGCAGAGGTCGCCGAATGCATTTCGAACGGAATGACATTGGCCGGCAAGCCTCTGCCGAAGCGTGACATGGCACTGAGTAAAGGGATGCCGTGTTCCGCATCGTGAATGAGCAGCACCGGCGCCTCGCCGCCCGCGTCGAGAAAGGTGCGTGCCATGATCTGGAGCCGCTGAATGGTCTCGTCGCGCGGCGGGTACTGATAGGCGACCGCACCGGTCGGGCAGTGGGCCGCGCAACTGCCGCATCCGCCGCAGATGCCCGCATCGATCGTTACCGTGTCACCGGTGGGGGAGATCGCGCCATGCGGACAGTTGTCGATGCATTTCGTGCAGCCGGTCTTGCCGGAGCGCTCATGGGCGCAGATCGAGGCGTCGTAGCCGACATAGATCGGCTTCTCGAACTCGCCCTCATAGGCGCTTGCCTCGAAGATTGCGCGCATGACGGCGGACGGATCGCCTGGATCGGCCCGAAAATAGCCGTCCCGTCCGTCGGGCCGCGCAAATGGCGAGGGCGCACCGGACATGTCGAACAGGACGCTGCAGTTCGACGTTGCGCCGTCTCGGGGCATGGCGAATTGTGGTGTGCTGCGCGACGATGGCAACATCGGCGCATATTCATCCACGACGACGTCGAAGCCTCCCAGCGATCCTTTGGCCGAACGCAGGCGTCCGCAAAAGATCGGGAAGTCGAGCACGAACGGCAGGACGATGTCCTCCCAGTCACTGAGCAGGAGCGTCACCGACAATGTACGGTTCAGCAACTGCGCCGCATCCAGTGCGGCCTGTCCACTTCCCGCCACGAGGCAGAGCCCGTCGCTTTCGATGGTGCGCAGGCGCGCAGGTTTCGCCGGCATCGCGGCTGCCGCAATCAGCGCGGCCATCTTGGGCGAGGGATCGGCATTGTCTGCGCTCCATCCCGCCATCTCGCGGATGTTGACGTAGACGGGGGCCTCACGGCCTGCTTCCTCGGCTATCTCGGAAAAGAGCGGGCTTTCCTGCGTGCATGCAACGCACAGGCTTTCGCCCTCCTTCAGCGCGTCCTCATAGGTGCCAATCTCGCTGCGGCAAAGCTGCGTGTGGACGCGCAGATCCTCCACTCCGAATGCCTGGGCGAGCGTCGCCCCGCGCATAGTCATGGACTTTTCGCAATTGCACACCAGCAGGCGCCGGTTCGGAAAGCTCATTGCATTGCCCTTGTTGCCTTCACACTATCACCTTATTCTTTCAGGTGCGTCTTGCAACCGCGTGCGCAACGAACGGGTAGAGGCTTGGAACGCGAACTGACGATGATGGTCGGCGTCATGGCTGAACGCCGCCAGGCGGTATCGCGATGGGCCAGCGAAGTCTGGGTCCCCGTCGGCGTTACGCCGGTGGTCGGCAGCTTTTTTCCGGGCGATGTGATCGTGAGCGACGATCGCATGACGCGTTACTTCATGGGGATTGCGGAACTGACCTGCCATGCGGCGGAGACCGAGGCTTATCTCCACAACTTCAACAGCCGCAGTCCGGCCCTGTTCGTGGTATTGCGGCGTGACACGGACAAGAGCCATCCGCTGCCTTGGTACGTGCACCTCGTGACGGCCTCGCCCTATCAGGCGCAGGACCATGAGGATATCGGCGAGGACATTGTCGAGCGTGTTGCCATGCCGCCTGAAATTGCCGATGCCATCGGCAAGTTCATGGCGCTCTTCCACAAGGAAGAGACGTTCAAGAAGCGCCGGCGCGACCGCGTTGACGTCGAGGCGCAGAAATTCGGCAAGGAACCGATCTTCCTGAATCGATCCCGGCCGAACGGAGGCCGGCTCGATGGTTGAAGAACGGCGCGAAGCGTTTCTGGAACGCTGGTCGCGGCGCAAACGCGATGCTGGCATGGAGAAGCGCGATTTCCAGGAAGAACGCGCCGATGTGCCCGCCGCGATGCCCAGCGAACAGGACGACGAGGCGGAACGGAAGGAATTGGAGGCAAACAGGCTTGCGGCCGAAGCGGTCGATATCGACGCGCTGGGCAAGGGCGACGACTTCACGGTCTTCTTCAAACGTGGGGTGCCGAGGGCTCTGCGCAGCAAGGCGCTGCGTAAGCTCTGGCGCACCAACCCCGTGCTCGCCAATCTCGACGGGCTCAACGACTACGACACGGATTTCAACGCACCGGCCGCCAATCGCTACGTTTCGCTGTGGCAGGCCGGACAGGGGTATCTGAGCCGGGAGCGCGATCACGACGGCGCGGCAGCGGAACAGAAGGCCGGCGTGCCAACGACAGACGACGACGAAAGCGCCGTCGAAGCCCATCTTGCGGAAACACCGGTGGCGCAGGGGCAGGGCGAGCCCGATGACGTAGACGAGGCGTCCGTTGCGGCGGGCGAGGACAGCGTTGCCGAAGAAGCCGCCGTTCCGACCCGTCGCCGTGTGTCCATCCGGCAAAGGCTTCAAGGCTGACATGCCTTTGGCCGCATCAACTGGACAATCCTTCCGTGGCGGGAAAGGCTGCGGATGAGTAGCAGCAGCCTTGGGGGCGGTGTAGTGAGCATAGAAAGAAGCGACGTCTTGGAGCAGCTGCGCAAGGTCAAGGGACCCGACCTGACCGGCAACATCGTGGATCTCGGTTTGGTGTCGGAAATCGTCGTTTCTGGAACGTCGGTGTTCTTTTCCCTGACGGTGCCGTCCGAGCGGGCCGAGGAGCTCGAACCCCTGCGCGCCGCGGCCGAAAAGGCGACGTTGCGCGTAAACGGGGTCGAAAGGGCGACGGTCGTGCTCACGGCAACGCGACGCTCAGGCGAGGCTACGCGCCCCGTCCGGCCCGCGCCGAGTGCCTCGCAGGCTCCGGATCTGCCGCCGCCCATGGCTGCGCGTGCCGCCGCCGCGCCGCCTTCACTGGAGAAGCAGGGCGTCCGGGGAATTGGCTCCATCATCGCGGTCGCATCCGGCAAGGGCGGGGTTGGCAAATCCACCACCTCCGTGAATCTGGCTTTGGCCTTGCAGGCCAACGGGCTCAAGGTGGGTGTGCTCGATGCCGACATCTATGGGCCCTCGATGCCGCGCCTGCTTGGTATCGCGGGGCGGCCCCAGACCGTCACCGGGCGCATCCTCAAGCCGATGGAGGGCTATGGGCTCAAAGTCATGTCGATGGGGTTCCTCGTCGACGAGGAAACGCCGATGATCTGGCGCGGGCCGATGGTGATGTCGGCGCTCACCCAGATGTTGCGCGAGGTCGATTGGGGCGAACTCGACATCCTGGTCGTCGACATGCCGCCCGGCACAGGCGATGCACAGCTCACCATGGCCCAGAACGTGCCGCTCGCCGGCGCGGTGATTGTCTCGACGCCTCAGGATCTCGCGCTGATCGACGCGCGCAAGGGCCTGGCCATGTTCCGCAAGGTCGACGTTCCGATACTCGGTGTGGTCGAGAACATGAGCTATTTCGTCTGCCCCGATTGTGGCGGCCGACACGACATCTTCGGCCATGGAGGGGCGCGGCATGAGGCCGAACGGATCGGGGTGCCGTTTCTGGGTGAAGTACCGCTCGACATGGAGATCCGCTCCACTTCGGACGGCGGAACACCGGTCGTCGTCGCAAGTCCCGAGGGGCCGCACGCGGCGATCTTCAGGGAGATCGCGCGGCGCATCTGGGAGCGTATCGGCGAGGAACGTCAGATGGCGGGAGCGCCGGCCATCGTCTACGAGTGACGGGTCAGGCGTTTCTGCTTGCCGCTCTCAGGCTGCCGCCCGGCTCAGCATCAGGTCCATGTTCTGGACCGCAGCCCCGGACGCTCCCTTGCCGAGATTGTCGAGCAGCGCGACCAGATTGGCCTGTTCTGCGCCTTCTGTGCCGAAGACGAAGAGCTTCATGCGATCGGTGCCGGCAAGTTCCGTCGGATCGAGGCGTGCGAGCTTCGCGCTCGTCTCCAGTGGAACGAGCTCGACGATGTCCTGGCCTGCATAGTGCCGCTTCAATGCGGCATGCAGGTCGGCCAATTTCGGCGCACCGTTGAGATCGGCCAGATGCAGCGGCAACTGCACGATCATGCCTTGCGCGAAGCGGCCGACGCTGGGGGAGAAGATCGGCCGACGCGCCAGAAGACCGTGGGTCTGCATTTCCGGCACATGCTTGTGGCCGAGCGTCAGGCCGTAGAGGAAGTGCGGCGCAGCAATATGATCCTCGCGCGAGTCATCTTCCATCTGGGCAATCATCTGCTTGCCGCCGCCCGTATAGCCCGACACGGCATTGACGCTGACGGGGTAGTCTGGGGGAAGGATGCCGGCTTCGACCAGTGGCCGGATGAGAGCGATGGCGCCCGTCGGGTAGCAGCCCGGATTTGCGACCAGCCGAGCGCGGGCAATCGTCTCCCGCATCCCCGCCGTCATTTCGGCAAATCCGTAGGCCCAGTCGGGATGGACGCGGTGCGCCGTGGAGGTGTCGATGATGCGCGTCGAATTCACACCGTCGAGCATCGCCACGGCCTCGCGTGACGCGTCGTCGGGCAGGCAGAGGATGGCGATGTCTGCCGCCTTGAGCATGTCCTCGCGCAAGGAGCGGTTGCGCCGCTCCGCCTCGGGAATGGACAGGATTTCAAGGTCGTCGCGTCGCGCGAGCCGCGTCCTGATCTGGAGGCCGGTGGTGCCGTGTTCGCCGTCGATGAAGATTTTCGGTTTCATGGCTTCTTCTATGCCCAAAACGAATCCCTTTTCAATGGCTTGCTGCGAATGCCGGATTCAATTCGCCAACACCTTGAATCAATGCTCGAACGTTGAGCCGCGGCAAGGGCATCCGCGCTCGATGGGGTCAGCGGTCGGCCTTGCGCTCGGCAAGCACACCCAGATAGTGTTGTGCCACCGTTGCCCCAGCGATCGCGGTGATGTCTGCGTGATCATAGGGTGGGCAGACCTCCACGACATCCGCTCCGACGATGTCGAGGCGGCCAAGCTGCCGCAGCACTGAGAGTACCTTGGCCGTCGATGGTCCGCCGGCGACAGGCGTACCCGTACCGGGTGCGAAGGCGGGGTCGAGACAATCGATATCGAAGGTGATGTAGGTCCTGGCGTCTCCCACGCGCTCGATGATCGCCGCCGCGATGTCGGCTGCCTTCATCTCCTCGATTTCATGGCCGTAGAGGATCTTGATGCCGCAATCCTCCGGCGCATGGGTGCGAATGCCGATCTGGATCGAGCGGGCAGGGTCGATCACGCGGTCGCGCACGGCTCTCGCAACGAACGAACCGTGATCGATGCGCTTGGCATCATCGAACCATGTGTCCTGATGAGCGTCGAACTGGACGAGGGCCAACGGCCCGTATTTCGCTGCATGGGCCTTCAGGAGCGGCCAGGTGACGAAATGGTCGCCGCCGAGCGTCACCAGGAATGCGCCTGACTTGATGAGCTTCGCGGCCTCGCGCTCGATCGTGCCGGGGGTCTTTTGGTGATTGCCGTAGTCGAGCAGGCAGTCGCCATAGTCCACGACCGTGAGTTCGGCAAAGAGATCGCGGTGGAACGGGTATTGCGGATCGTTGTCGAAAATCGCGGATGCGCGGCGGATCGCTTGCGGGCCGAAACGCGCGCCGGGCCTGTTGCTCACCGCCGCGTCGAAGGGAATTCCCCACACCACGGCGTCGGCACCCTTGATGTTCTTGGAGTAGCGACGTCGCATGAATGACAGCGCTCCTGCATAGGTCGGATCGCTCGCGGCCCCAAGATTGGTGCGTGCGGTGAAGGCGTGGTCGATGGACTTGGACGGCATGGCGTTCCCTTGGGCCGAGTGGTGCAGCGGTCCTCATAATCGACATTTTTTGCCGATTTGCGACCCCGGATCGAGGAATACCGCGCCGGCTTCATTTCATTCGGCTGTCACGCGCTCCGCCTATCCAGCGAACGGTCTTACGCAGCAGGAGTGATTCCGATGCGCTTCATCGCGGTGCTCGCGGCCCTGATCGCCTCGAATTGCGGCGCAGTCTTCGCCGATCAGCCGAGCCGCACGGCGCAGATTCTCGATCGTCTGGAAAACGCCAATCAGTGGCGCGACCACGTGATGGTGGTTGCCCATCGCGGGGGCGGCGTTGCGGAGGGGCGATCGGTCTTTCCCGAGAATTCATTCGCCGCAATCGAGCACGCGGTCGGCGCCGGCGCCGAGATGGTCGAGATCGATGTGCGCAAGACACGAGACGGGGTCTATGTCGTGCTGCATGATGACCGTCTGGACCGAACGACGACGTGCCGCGGCCCGGTCATCGAGCGAAGCTTCTCCGAGCTCAAGGACTGTCATCTGGTCGTGGAGGGTAGCGGACGCGTTGCTTCGCAGACCGTGCCCAGCCTGAAGTCCATGCTCGAACATGCGCGTGGGCGCATCCTCGTCAACCTCGACAACAAGTTGAGCATCGACGATCTGCCGGGCATGGCCGCGGTCGTGCGGGCCGTGGGCGCGGAGGGCGAGGTGCTGGTCAAGCAGAACCTGTGGCGCGCCGACAAGGTGGCCGAGATGCGCACGGTCATGGACCGGATCGGCGACGGCCTGCGCTTCATGCCGATCATCGCAGACGACGCAGTGCGCGACGTCGCCTTTCTGGAACAGGCGACGCGTGCATTCGCGCCCGACGCGGTCGAGATGATCAACTGGCGCAGGCAAGGCATGGGTATCGCCGATGAGGGTGGAGTTCTCTTCGGGGCCCGGGCCAGGGCAGTCGCCGCGCGGGGCGACTGGCATCTTTGGGTCAATACCATCGTCATCGAGGGCAAGCCGACCGGATTTCTGGCTGGCGGCCGAGGCGACGAACTGGCCGTTGACGCCGGGATGCCGGCCGAGACGTACGGTTTCTGGGCCGAGGAAGGCGCGACGATGATACAGACTGATGCTCCGGCGCGGGCGATCGAATGGCTCCAGGAGCACGGCTATCGGATCCCGTACGATCTGACCAATTAGCGGTCTCACGCGCTGGACGTATGATCCAAAAAGAAAGGGCGGACCCGAAGGCCCGCCCTCCCGTAAGCGGATTGCCGCAGCTTAGCGCTTGGAGAACTGGAACGAACGGCGGGCCTTCGCCTTGCCGTACTTCTTGCGCTCCACGGTACGGCTGTCGCGCGTCAGGAAGCCGCCGCGCTTCAGAACGCCGCGCAGTGCCGGCTCGTAGTAGGTCAGCGCCTTGGAAATGCCGTGCCGAACGGCACCGGCCTGACCGGAAAGGCCGCCGCCGGTGACGGTTGCGACGATGTCGAACTGGCCGTCACGGGCCGCCGCGACGATCGGCTGCTTGAGGATCATCTGCAGCACCGGACGTGCGAAGTACTGCTCGAAATCCTTGTCGTTGATGGTGATCTTGCCGGAGCCCGGCTTGACCCATACGCGGGCGATTGCGTCCTTGCGCTTGCCGGTCGCGTAGGCACGGCCGTAAGCGTCGAGCTTCTGCACGTGCACGGGCGCTTCCGGCTGGGTGGCGACGACGCCGGTGGCTGCGCCAAGCTCTTCGAGCGAGTTGAGTTCAGCCATGATCAGGCCCTCTTGTTCTTGCGGTTGAGCGCGGCAACGTCGAGCGTCACCGGCTGCTGGGCGTCATGCGGGTGTTCGGCACCGGCATAGACGCGAAGATTCTTCATCTGGCGACGGCCGAGCGGACCGCGCGGGATCATGCGCTCGACGGCCTTCTCGACGACGCGCTCCGGGAAACGGCCTTCCAGTAGGTCACGCGCCGTGCGCTCCTTGATGCCGCCGGGATGGCCGGTGTGCCAGTAATACTTCTTGTTGTTGTACTTGCGGCCGGTAAGCGCCACCTTGTCGGCGTTGATGACGATCACGTTGTCGCCGTCATCCACGTGAGGGGTGAAGGTCGGCTTGTGCTTGCCGCGCAGGCGATTGGCGACGATGGAGGCAAGGCGACCGACGACGAGACCTTCGGCGTCGATCAGCACCCACTTCTTCTCCACATCCGCAGGCTTCTGCGAAAAGGTTTTCATGGTTTCGTGCTTTCAGTTCGAACCTTCCCGCAGGAAGGCGTTTCTTGTTGCTTGGCTTCGGATCGGATGGTCTGCCCGAAAATGAAACGGCGGCCACAAGGGCCGACGCTTGCAGCGGCTTATAGGGGAGGGCGGCAAGACCGTCAAGTCGTTCATTGTGCTGGATGCGCAAAAATATATAACAAAAACAATGAGTTAAAAATAAGGTATTATATTACCTCATTGCGTCGTCCCAAAACGTCAACCATCGGGCCTTCCGCCGTGGTCATGATCGCCGGGGCGGGATGGAATAGGTTCCTGTTGCGTGGGCCACAGTCAAGCCTTCCGGGCCGGCTCTCATGTCGATCTCGAAGACCATCAGGCTCTTGCCGAGCTTGATGATGCGGCAATGGCCGTCGACGGGGCCGGCAGGCGCCTTGCGCACGAAATTGATGTTCAGATTCGTCGTTACCGACAATGCGTCCGGCCCGGCATGCGACAGGACGCACACATAGCCCCCTATGTCGGCCAGGGTGAAGAGCGATGGGCCGGAAACCGTGTCTCCCGGCCGCAGATGTCGGTGATCGGCATTGAGCCGCACGGTGCATCCGCCGGGAAAGACCTCGACGGCGAAATAGTCGGAAAACTCGTCGTTGAGTTGCGGATAGACCTGCTTGAGGAACCTGTTCACCTCGTCGGCGGTCATCACCGGGTTCATGTCGTGCCTTGTTGGAGATGCGTCCATCCTTCAGCCTCGCGAGGAATTGATCGGGCGGTTCTGGGTCCAGTCGAATGTGCCGAGATCGCGCTCGCGAACGGCCTGTTTCCACCCCGCCTCTTCGGCGCGGTGTTTGAAATTGAGGCCTTCCGGCGAGTGGCGCGTGATGCCGTCGAAGACCGTCGCGAACATCTGGGTCTGCTTCAGTCCCATCGCTTCGATCGCCTGGTTGATCACCAGCTTCTGCATCATCAGCTGATTGACCGGAACGGTTGCCATACGCTCGGCAAGCCGCTCGACCTCGGCGTCGAGTCCCTCCGCGGGAACCGATTTCGCCACCAGGCCGATGCGTTCGGCTTCCTTGCCCTTGATCCTGTCGCCGGTAAACAGCATTCGCTTGGCCTGCTCCGCGCCCAGCCTGTAGACCCACATGGCGGTGGTCGGACAACCCCATACACGCACCGGCATGTAGCCGATCTCCGCTTCGTCCTCCATGACGATCATGTCGGCGCAGAGCGCGATGTCGGAGCCGCCGGCAACGGCGAATCCGTGCACCTTGGCGATGACCGGGCGGTAGCTGCGCCACAGCGACATGAAGCGCTCGGTGTTGCGCATCATGAAGGCGTAGTCCTTCATCGGATCCCAGGGCATGTCCTGGGTCATGTCGTGGCCATGGCCTTCATCGGCCTGCGCGTAGTAGGCGAGGTCATATCCGGCGCAGAAGGCGCGTCCGGCGCCTGACAGGACGATCACATGCACACCGTCTTCCGCATTGGCTCTGGCCACGCACTCCTCCAGCTCGCGCGGCAGATCGTCGTCGATCGCATTCAGGACATCAGGCCGATTGAGCGTGATGCGCGCAATTCGCCCGTCCTTTTCGTAGAGAACCTTTGCCAAACCCATCCTCCCGGTCGCGCCGGGCATTCGGCGCTGCTTCCTTTTGCGTAAACGTCAATCACAATCGACAATTCACGGCTGTTCATCAAGCCCGCACGTGCTACTCCTTGGCGCCGACCGGACCGATGCAGACATGTTGGGTCGGCAGTGGAACAGGAGGATGACCGATGGCCGAAATCGTGGCGATGAAACAGGGCGATGCGGTCGGGCCCGTCTCGGTTGCTCTCGCTGACGGCATCCTGCGGATGACCCTGTCTAACCCCCCGGCCAATGCGCTGTCCATGGCGACGATGGTCGCGCTTCAGGGTGCGCTCGATAACGCGCGGGACGATCCGGCTGTGCGCGTCGTCGTGATCGATGCCGCCGGCAAGGTCTTTTGCGCCGGACATGATCTGAAGGAACTGACGGCGCATCGTGCCGATTCCGACCGTGGTCGCGCATTCTACGAAGAAACGATGCAGACCTGCGCCAGGCTCATGCAGACCATCGTGCGCCTGCCGAAGCCGGTCATTGCAGAGGTCGCGGGTACGGCCACGGCGGCAGGCTGCCAGCTTGTCGCGAGCTGCGATCTGGCGATCGCGTCGACGGAGGCGACTTTCGCCACGCCGGGCGTCAATATCGGGCTGTTCTGCTCTACGCCGATGGTGGCGCTGTCGCGCAACATAGGCCGCAAGCACGCCATGGAGATGCTTCTGACGGGTGAACTGATCGAGGCGACGACGGCGCGGGAATTCGGCCTGGTCAATCGGGTCGTGCCACCGGAATATCTGAATCAGATTGTGATGAAATACGCGCAAACCATTGCGTCCAAATCGCCTTTGACGCTGAAGATCGGCAAGGAAGCGTTCTACGCCCAGGCCGAAATGGGGCTCTCCGAAGCTTATGACTATACGGCGCGTGTGATGGTGGAAAACATGATGGCGCGTGACGCGGAGGAGGGCATCGGCGCCTTCATCCAGAAGCGCAAGCCGGAGTGGACGGGGGAATGAAGATCGAGCCCCGTATCTCCATTATCACGCTCGGCGTCGACGACCTCGACCGCGCGGCGCGCTTCTATGAGGCGATGGGGCTTGAGCGCAATCGCAAGCTGACCGAGGGCGTGGCCTTCTTTCAGATGGGCGGCATGATCCTGGCACTTTGGCCACGCGTGGAACTGGCGAAAGATGCGGGTCTTGCGATTTCCCCGAGGCAACCGGGAGGAACGTTACCCGATCGTGCCGGCGTCGCCTTCGCCTACAACACCCGGACGGAAGACGAGGTGGCGGCCGTTCTCGCCGAGGTCGAAAAAGCCGGCGGGCGGATCCTCAAGCCGGCCACCCGCGCCTTCTGGGGCGGCGTTCAGGGATATTTCACCGACACCGAAGGCAATCTCTGGGAAGTCGCCCACAATCCTGACTTTCCGATCGACGCCGATGGAAGAATTTCGCTGCCAGAATGAATCACGACACATACGACGACGCCTACATCTCCGGCATCCTGAATTCGGTTCGCACGGTCGCCATCGTGGGCGCATCCGCCAATGACGTCCGGCCGAGCTTCTTTGTCACCAAATACCTGATAGACAAGGGCTACATTGTCTATCCGGTCAATCCGGGGCGCGCCGGCGAAGAGATCCTCGGTCGCCCTGTCCACGCAAGGTTGTCGGACATTCCCGAGCCGATCGACATGGTCGACATCTTCCGTGCCTCGAAAGCGGTGATGCCGGTTGTCGAGGAAGCGCTTGCGCTCGATCCCTTGCCGAAGGTCATCTGGATGCAGCTTTCCGTGCGCAACGACGCCGCGGCGGCAATGGCGGAGGCGGCGGGCGTGAAGGTGGTCATGGACCGCTGCCCGAAGATCGAATATGCGCGGCTTTCAGGCGAGATCGGCTGGAACGGAGTCAACAGCCGGGTCATTTCTTCGAAGAAGCCGTTGCTTCGCAAAGGCTTCCAGAGCTTCGGCATACGCGGGAAATAACTCCCGTTTCAGTCATCCGAAGAAAATTCTTCTTTGCCTTTGTCATTTGCCTTTGCAATCAGTCGTATAGAGAAAACAACCAGGTTCAGGAGGAAACTACATGACCGAACGCACGCCCGGATTCGGCACGCTCGCCATTCATGCCGGCGCACAGCCGGACCCTGCCACCGGCGCACGCGCCACGCCGATCTACCAGACGACTTCCTATGTGTTCGACGATGTCGACCATGCGGCGTCGCTCTTCGGGCTGAAGGCGTTCGGCAACATCTACACCCGCATCATGAACCCGACCCAGGCGGTGCTCGAAGAGCGGGTCGCCGCGCTGGAAGGCGGGACGGCGGGGCTGGCAACGGCGTCCGGCCACGCCGCGCAGCTTCTCATCTTCCACACGCTGATGCGGCCAGGCGAGAACTTCATTGCCGCCAGGAAGCTCTACGGCGGCTCGATCAACCAGTTCGGCCATGCCTTCAAGAATTTCGGCTGGGAGGTTCGCTGGGGCGATGTCGACGATATCGCCAGCTTCGAAAGCCAGATCGACGACAAGACGCGCGCCATTTTCGTGGAGAGCCTTGCCAATCCGGGCGGGGTCTTCGTCGACATCGAAAAGATCGCCCAGATCGCACGCAAGCATGGCCTGCCGCTGATCGTCGACAACACGATGGCGAGCCCGTATCTCTTGAGGCCCATCGAGCACGGCGCGGATATTGTCGTCCATTCGATGACCAAGTTCATCGGCGGTCACGGCAATTCCATGGGCGGCATGATCGTCGATGGCGGCACCTTCGACTGGTCGAAGTCGGGCAATTATCCCATGTTGTCGGAGCCGCGTCCCGAGTATGGCGGCATCGTGCTGCATGAGACCTTTGGCAATTTCGCCTTCGCCATAGCCTGCAGGGTGCTGGGTCTGCGCGACTTCGGGCCTTCGATCTCGCCCTTCAACGCGTTCATGATCCTGCAGGGCGTCGAGACCCTGCCGCTGAGGATGCAGCGCCACTGCGACAACGCGCTGAAAGTCGCCGAGTGGATCTCCAGCCATCCTGCTGTGGAATGGGTTTCCTATCCGGGTCTTCCTTCCGATCCCAATCATGGGCTGATGAAGAAGTATTCGCCGAAAGGGGGCGGTGCGGTCTTCACCTTCGGACTGAAGGGCGGCTTCGAAGCGGGTGTGAAATTCGTCGAGGGTGTCGAGATGTTCTCGCACCTGGCGAATATCGGAGACACGCGCTCGCTGGTCATCCATCCGGCATCGACCACGCATCGCCAGCTTACCGACGAACAGAAGATTGCTGCCGGCGCCGGGCCCGACGTGGTACGCTTGTCGATAGGCATTGAGGATGTCGACGACATCATCGCCGATCTCGAGCAGGCGCTCGCCAAACTGTGATCCCTTAAGGGAGGGTGCGATGTACGTGACGCACTTCGCCGCGCTGACAACCTCCGGCATCGGGCCGGAGGAAGGCGCACCGCCCCCTGACCGTGTGATTTCCGGTGATCCGAAATTCCGCACTTGGAACGTCGAGGAGGCCGAGGGTGGCCTCTTTGCCGGCATCTGGGAAGCCACGCCCGGCAAGTGGCGCATCGAATATGACGAGTGGGAGTTCTGTCACATCCTGTCGGGAGTTTCCGAAATCAGTGAGGACGGTGGTGAGACGCGTACTGTCAAGGCTGGCGACAGCTTTGTTATCCGCCCCGGCTTCAAGGGCTTCTGGGAGGTTGTCGAAACGACCCGAAAGGAATATGTGGTCCGCGCGTAGTCGGATCATCAGTATTCCTGATCGGGAGAGGAAAAGTTATTTGTCGTCCGTCCCCGATATTCACGCTATTCACAAGCCGTGGCGCGTTGCTTCAAGTCATTGTAAGTCGTATGCTTAACCCAACTCAGATGCCTGACAGTGCCCGCAGGGACAGTGGGGTGAACGCTGGAGGGACCGTCTGAGCCGCGCCGGCCTGGTTGGGCGGCGGCGGGCTTGGCCCGCCAAAGCAGGAACCGGACCGGGTGTCCAGCGGAATGCGCCCGAAGCGGTCTGGAACGCCAAAGGCGGACCGATGCTGCCATGAAGGCCGGGCAAGCCTTCGATGGTGCGTCTGGGAACCATCCCACGGTGGTTGCTCAGGCGGGGGTCGAGGAGCGTGAACCTTCGCGGAACACGCCGCTGAGACCGGCTCAGAATCTGGAACGGATCGTATGCGATCCATTTTGGCGTATGCGGCGGATCCTGATCTGAACAGGGAGGCACTGGGAGCGATCCCAGTGCTTTCCTTGTTGCTGGCTCTGCTTTGGAGCTTGCATCACAACTGTTCCGGCAAGGGCAGGGGCCCATCCGTCTTTATCGTCCGCATCGAGAAGTTCGACCTGATATCCTCAACCATCGGCAATTCCAGCAGCACGTTGGAGAGCAGCGCTTCATATGCCGTGAGATCAGGCACCACGACCTCGGCGATGAAATCCGGCGCTCCGGAGACCATGTGGCAGGCAACCACCTCTGGAATGGCTTCGAGCGCAGCCTGCAAGGCATCGGCGTTGGCGCGGCTGTGCCGGCCCACCTTGATCTCGGTGAAGATCGTCAGACCGAGGGAAACGGCCCTGCGGTCGACCACCGCGCGATAGCCGCGGATCACGCCCTCCCGCTCCAGCCGTTTGACCCGCCGCAGGCACGGTGACGGCGAAAGGCCGATCCGCTCGGCCAGTTCGACATTGGTCAGGCGTCCGTCGTTCTGCAGTGCCAGCAATATCTTGCGGTCGGTCCTATCCAGGTCGATTGGCATGTCATGGCTCAATTCGGATCAATGTTGCGAATTCATGCCAATAGTCATGCATATCGAAGCAATAATCGCAATGACATGCTCGGGACATTTGGTGCATGCTCCAATTGCTTCATAAGGAAAGATGGCCATGTCTCCCGAGCTCTGGCTGACATTTGTCGTTGCTTCGCTGCCGGTTCATTTTGCGCCGGGACCGAACAATGTTCTGGCACTATCGCATGGGATGGCACGCGGCTATCGGGCGGGCCACGTCGGTTCGCTTGGCCGCTACCCCGCCTATCTGGCGATATTTCTGGCCGCAGGGTTGGGGCTCGGCGCGGTTCTCAGCGCGTCGCCGGTGGCTTTTGCCGCTCTCAGGTGGATTGGAGCGTTCTATCTTGCCTGGACCGGGTACCGCCTCATCCGGTCCGCCAGGTCGAACGGTACCACGGTGGCGGGCGGCGGAGCGGCGACTTCGGGCCGCATGGCGGGTTACATGCGCCGTGAATTCCTCGTCGCCATGACGAACCCGAAGGCGGTGATCTTCGCCACGGCTTTCTATGCCCAGTTCATCACTCCGGAACAGGATGGTTTTCCGCAGCTCTTTGCCCGCATGGTTGTGCTTTCGCTCACGCTCGAGTGCGTTGCGGCGGGTTGCTATGCCTACTTGGGAGCACAAACAGGCGCAATGGCGAAGAATGCGGGCCTGATTGACTGGATGACTCGCGGCCTTGGTGCGCTCTTGATCGGCTTCGGAATTCTCCTCGCCGCGGCGTGAGGGAGCTGAGCCGTTGGGCTCCCGTTAGTTCGGGCCTAAGCGCTCAGCGCCATGTGCACACGAGACGCTCCAATCCATGGAAATGATAGACGTCGCGGTAACGCGGCTCCTCGGCCAGACGCAGGTGCGGCAGCCTGTCGAACAGCACTTTTAGCCCAACCTGCAGTTCCAGCCGGGCAAGTGGCGCGCCGATGCAGAAATGGATGCCGGCGCCGAAGGAGACATTCTTCTGGTCGCCGCGCTCCGGATTGAATGACCGAGGTGATTCAAATGCCGAGGGATCGTTGTTCGCCGCGCCGAGCAGGAGGCCGATCTGCTCGCCCGGCTTGATCACAAGCTCCGGCTCGATCTCGACCTCTTCGTAGGCGTAGCGGGTGAACATGTGCAGCGGCGGGTCAAGGCGCAGGCATTCCTCGACCGTCGCGGCTGTCAGCTCGGGGCTTTCAAAGAAGCGGCGCGGATCGCCGCCCTGGGCGAGGATCGTGCGCACCGCATTGCCTGTCTGGTGAACTGTCGCTTCGTGGCCGGCGTTCAGAAGGAGAATGACCGAAGAGACGAGTTCGTCTTCGCTCAGCCGTTCGCCGTCCTCGCTCGCGGCGATGAGCAGGCTCAACAGATCGTCACCGGGCGTGAGGCGGCGCTTTTCAACATGGGTGCGCAGGAAGTCGGCGAAGTCGCGCGCTGCGGCGTTGGCATCGTCCTCCGTGGCGCGCGTCCGGCCATGCATGTACATGGCGACCATTCTGTTCGACCAGGAGACGAGCTGCTGCCCCATCTCGACCGGCACGCCCAGCATTTCGGCGATGACGGTGATGGGAATCGGCGTGGCAAAGGCGGGCAGCAGGTCGGCCTCGCCTTCTGCCGCAAAGCCATCAATCAGTTCGTGCGCGAGAGCTTCGACGCGCGGGCGCAGCCGTTCCACCTGTCGCGACACGAATGCGCGGTTGACCAGCGCCCGTAGCTTGGTGTGGACGGGCGCCTCCAGTTCGAGCATGGAATGGGCTTCCACCCTGTCAAAATCGGCGAGATGCGCCCGGTCGCCGCCGATGATATGCGGCGGTCCCCAGCGGTTCTCGCGACCGAAACGGCGGTCGCGCAGGAGCCTGTTCACAGCTTCGTAGCCTGCGAAGCACCACATGCCGTATTCCTCCCAGAAGAAGGCCGGTGCGTTGGCATGCAGGAAGGAATAGGCCGCATATGGGTCCTGCACGAACGCATCGTCATGAGGATCGATACGCACGCGTTGGGCGGTGAGGTCGAGATAGGAGGGTCGGATGGCAGATTGCATGCGCGATCCATATCCCGCTTGTCTGTGCAGGGCCATGCTCTACATTGCCGCGCTCGTGCACAGCCTGTGCCCGGCCCGGTGTGCAACCTCCGGTCAATCCGCCGTTCGCCGGGCCCGTTTCCCTGGAAGGAACACATGAAGGTCATCATTGTCGGAGCGGGAATCGCGGGGCTGTCGACGGCCTGGTCGCTCGCCAAGCGCGGCCATGCGGTCACGTTGATCGAGCAGGGGCCGATCCCCAACCCGCTCGCGGCCTCCGGCGACCACCACCGCATCATACGCCGCGCATATGGTTCGACCAGCGGCTATGGCCGCGCCATTTCCGAGGCCTATGAGGCGTGGGAGGAGCTATGGCGCGATCTCGGCGTCTGCCACCTCGACGCGCGCGGGTTCATGGCGGTGTCGCGCGTGGCGGGCGACGAAGCCGAGGACTACCTGGAGGGCTTGAAGAGGGGCGGATTTCCATACGAACTGTTGACGGCCGAGGAAACGGCTGCTCGCTGGCCGTTCATCGACGCGCGCCATGTCCGCTTTGGCTATTTCTCTCGTGAAGGCGGTGCGCTGCATTGTCGCCGGATTGCCTCCGACATGGCGACGTGGCTGCGAAAGGCGGGTGCGACGTTGATCGAGCGAACGATGGTGGAGACCGTCGACACGCAGGCCGGCATGGTGCGCCTGGCCGGAGGCGGCCAGCTCGCCGCCGATCGCGTGATCGTGACGGCCGGCGCCTGGGTGACGAAGCTCTTTCCGGAACTGGTTGCCGATCTGACGACCAAACGCACCGCGGTGGTCTATCTCACGCCGCCGCCGGACTTGCGGTCGGCCTGGACAACTGCGCCGGTCGTGCTCGACGTCGGCGGCGACACGGACGGCTACATCATTCCGCCTTCGGGTGACGGGGGGCTTAAATTCGGCGCAGGAAAGCACAGCTTTCCGTCTGCGGACGCCGATGCCTGGCGCAGTCCCGAAGACGGCGAGGGCGAGGCGATCCGCGACCTGTTTTCTCCGCCTCTTGCACGGACCGATGAATACGAGGTCGAGGAGGTCGTCACCTGCGCCTACACATTCACCGCCGATGAGCGCTTTTATGCCCGCGAGCGCGACAAATGCCTGATCGTGTCGGCCTGTTCCGGTCACGGCTACAAGTTCGGGGCCGCCGTCGGCAGGCGGGTGGCCGGCTTCGCCGAGACCGGAGATTTTGCCGGCCTGATGAATTGGCTGCGAGCCGAAACGGCGTAAACCATTCCTGCCTTTTGGGGGAGGAAGCAATACGCAGCCCTTGCACTATAAGGAGTGGGCGACTTATCTAGCGGCAACAGGAGAACGGCCGATTCCGGCCCGCCAATGGCCGGACGGCCTCCAGGAAGGGAATGCCAATGAAAGATCCAGTGCAGACCGCGATGAACCTCGTGCCGATGGTCGTCGAGCAGACCAATCGCGGCGAGCGCGCCTACGACATTTTCTCGCGGCTTCTGAAGGAACGCATCATCTTCATCACCGGCCCGATCGAGGACGGCATGGCGACGCTGGTGTGCGCCCAGCTTCTCTTCCTCGAGGCGGAAAACCCGAAGAAGGAAATTGCGCTCTACATCAATTCGCCCGGCGGCGTGGTCACTTCGGGTATGGCGATTTACGATACGATGCAGTTCATCAAGCCGGCCGTGTCGACGCTTTGCATCGGCCAGGCGGCGTCGATGGGATCTCTCCTGTTGTGCGCCGGAGAAAAGGACATGCGCTTCGCTACGCCGAACGCCCGCATCATGGTGCATCAGCCGTCCGGCGGTTTCCAGGGTCAGGCATCCGACATCGAGCGCCACGCCCAGGACATCATCAAGCTCAAGCGCCGTCTGAACGAGGTGTATGTCAAGCACACGGGCCGGGACTACGAGACCATCGAGAAGACGCTCGATCGCGATCATTTCATGACGGCGGAGGAATCCTGCGAGTTCGGTCTTATCGACAGGGTGATTTCCTCTCGCGAGGCGGTGGACGGTGCGGGTAGCGACACGGTCGCCTGAACGGTCGCTCCTTAAGGGCGGCGACGGTGCGACGCGGTGCCGATTTGCCGCCCGCTGCGGCATTTGAGACACAAATGGATGTTTCTTCTGCGCGCGCGACGTCCTACGTTAAGGCTGATGCGTTTTTGGCGGGTATATTCTATGCCTTGGATTCACGAAACGTTGCTGCACGGCGCAAAGTGTGTTTCGTTCCAGATAGGGCATTCGCCTTTGGATCGCATCGGGTGCCTTCAGGGCTTCGCCGCCGAATGAATCGGCAGCGGTCGACCGAACGGCCGATCGGGACTGAGAAGGAAAAAGTGGCATGAGCAAGATCAGCAACAGCGGCGGAGATTCCAAGAACACGCTCTATTGCTCCTTCTGCGGCAAGAGCCAGCACGAAGTCCGCAAGCTGATCGCGGGCCCGACGGTATTCATCTGCGATGAATGCGTCGAACTGTGCATGGACATCATCCGCGAGGAGAACAAGACCTCCATGGTGAAGTCGCGCGAAGGCGTGCCGACACCGCAGGAAATCATTCAGGTGCTGGATGACTACGTTATCGGTCAGTCATACGCCAAGCGTGTGTTGTCGGTGGCGGTGCACAACCACTACAAGCGTCTGGCCCATGCGACCAAGGGCAACGACGTCGAGCTGGCCAAGTCGAACATCCTGCTCATTGGCCCGACCGGCTGCGGCAAGACGCTTCTGGCCCAGACGCTGGCGCGCATCATCGATGTCCCGTTCACCATGGCCGATGCAACGACCCTCACCGAGGCCGGCTACGTCGGCGAGGATGTCGAGAACATCATTCTGAAGCTCCTCCAGTCGGCGGACTACAATGTCGAGCGGGCGCAGCGCGGCATCGTCTACATCGACGAGATCGACAAGATTTCGCGCAAGTCGGACAACCCTTCGATCACGCGCGACGTGTCGGGCGAGGGTGTGCAGCAGGCATTGCTGAAGATCATGGAGGGAACCGTCGCCTCCGTGCCTCCGCAGGGTGGTCGCAAGCATCCCCAGCAGGAATTCCTGCAGGTCGATACCGCCAATATACTTTTCATCTGCGGCGGCGCCTTTGCCGGCCTGGACCGGATCATCTCCGATCGGGGCCGCAAGACATCCATCGGTTTTGGCGCCAATGTGGCGGCGCCCGAGGATCGGCGGACCGGCGATCTGTTCCGCCTCGTCGAGCCGGAGGATCTGCTGAAGTTCGGCCTGATTCCCGAATTCGTCGGGCGTCTGCCGGTGCTGGCCACGCTCGAGGACCTTGACGAGGAGGCGCTGGTTCAGATCCTGACCGCTCCGAAGAACGCCCTGGTCAAGCAGTACCAGCGGTTGTTCGAGATGGAGAATGTCGAACTGACCTTCCAGGATTCGGCGCTCAAGGCCATCGCGCAAAAGGCGATCGAGCGCAAGACCGGGGCGCGGGGCCTGCGTTCCATCATGGAGTCGATCCTGCTGGACACCATGTTCGAGCTGCCGGCTCTCGAAGGGGTCCAGGAGGTCGTCATTTCGGACGAGGTGGTGACGGGGCAGGCGCGGCCGCTCTACATCTACGCCGAGCCGAAGAAGGAAAAGGCGAACGCAAGCGCCTGATCACTTCGACCGGACTGCCGCCGCAGCCTGCGGCGGCGGCCGGCCACGCAGTCCTGACCAGGCGGGCAGGGCGGGTGCGCTTCGGCTTCCGGGCCTTGATCTTTGCTCCCCCCACATCCACCTAAGGGCTACCAGGCTGCATCATCGCATTTCGTGCTAATTCCCCGCATACTCCCAATGCGATCATAGGCGGATCGGTGCGCAGCCGTTAATATGAGATTCGCGGTTGGCTCATGGCGGCCGCGGAAGGAAAGGCGAGACAATGTCAGAATCCACAAGGCCCACAGCCCCGTCGGCGGCAAATGGAACCTATCCGGTTCTTCCGCTGCGCGATATCGTCGTCTTCCCGCACATGATAGTGCCGCTCTTCGTCGGCCGAGAGAAGTCGATCAAGGCGCTCGAAGAGGTCATGGGCGCCGACAAGCAGATCCTGCTTGCCACGCAGATGAATGCGGCCGACGACGATCCGGAGCCGAACGCCATCTACGATATCGGCACGCTGGCCAATGTGCTCCAGCTGTTGAAGTTGCCGGATGGAACCGTGAAGGTGCTGGTGGAAGGCACCACGCGCGCGCGCATCGCGTCTTTCACCGAGCGCGAGGAGTTTCACGAGGCGCTGGCCGACATATTGCTTGAGCCGGAGGAAGAGGAAGTCGAGATCGAGGCGCTGGCGCGCTCGGTGGTGAGCGACTTCGAGAATTACGTCAAGCTCAACAAGAAGATTTCGCCCGAGGTCGTCGGCGCCGCCGGTCAGATCGAGGACTATTCCAAGCTGGCCGACACCGTGGCCTCGCATCTTGCGATCAAGATTCCCGAGAAGCAGGAGATGCTCGCGACCCTGTCCGTGCGTGAGCGTCTGGAAAAGGCCATGGGCTTCATGGAAGCCGAGATTTCCGTGCTGCAGGTGGAAAAGCGCATCCGTTCGCGCGTCAAGCGCCAGATGGAAAAGACGCAGCGCGAATATTACCTCAACGAGCAGATGAAGGCGATCCAGAAGGAGCTCGGCGAGGGCGAGGACGGCCGCGACGAGGCGGCCGAGTTCGAGGAGCGCATCAAGAAGACCAAGCTGACCAAGGAAGCGCGCGAGAAGGCCAATGCGGAACTGAAGAAGTTCCGCACCATGTCGCCGATGTCAGCGGAAGCGACCGTCGTGCGCAACTATCTTGACTGGATCCTTTCGATACCGTGGGGCAAGAATTCCAAGGTCAAGCACGATCTGCACTTTGCTCAGGAGGTGCTCGATGCCGACCATTTCGGTCTCGACAAGGTCAAGGAGCGCATCGTCGAGTATCTGGCCGTCCAGAGCCGCCAGAAGAAGCTGAAGGGGCCGATCCTGTGCCTCGTCGGACCGCCCGGTGTCGGCAAGACCTCGCTCGGCAAGTCGATCGCCAAGGCGACCGGCCGTGAGTTCATCCGCATGGCGCTGGGCGGCGTGCGCGACGAAGCCGAGATCCGTGGCCACAGGCGCACCTATATCGGCTCGATGCCCGGCAAGGTCATCCAGTCGATGAAAAAGGCGAAGAAGTCCAATCCGCTCTTCCTGCTCGACGAGATCGACAAGATGGGCATGGACTTCCGTGGCGATCCGTCCTCGGCTCTGCTCGAGGTGCTCGATCCGGAGCAGAACGCGACCTTCATGGACCACTATCTCGAGGTCGAGTACGACCTGTCGAGCGTGATGTTCGTGACGACCGCCAACACGCTCAACATCCCGCCGGCGCTGATGGACCGCATGGAGATCATCCGCATTGCCGGCTACACCGAGGACGAGAAGGTGGAGATCGCCAAGCGGCATCTTCTGCCCAAGGCCGTGCGCGATCATGCGCTGCAGCCGAAGGAGTTCTCGGTGAGCGACGAAGCCTTGCGGGCGGTGATACGCACCTACACGCGTGAGGCGGGCGTGCGCAATCTCGAGCGCGAGATGATGAAGCTCGCGCGCAAGGCGGTGACCGAGATCCTCAAGACGGACAAGAAGGCTGTCCGGGTCACGGAAAAGAACCTTGCCGACTATCTCGGTGTGCCGCGCTATCGCTTCGGCCATGTTGAGGGCGAGGAAGACCAGATCGGTGTCGTGACGGGTCTCGCCTGGACGGAAGTCGGCGGCGAACTCCTGACCATCGAAGGCGTGATGATGCCGGGCAAGGGCAAGATGACCGTCACCGGCAATCTGAAGGACGTCATGAAGGAATCGATATCGGCGGCCGCCTCCTATGTGCGTTCGCGGGCCATCGATTTCGGTATTGAGCCACCGACCTTCGACAAGAAGGACATTCACGTCCACGTGCCCGAAGGTGCAACGCCGAAGGATGGACCGTCTGCCGGCGTGGCCATGGCGACGGCGATCGTCTCGATCATGACGGGTATTCCTGTTCGAGCCGACGTCGCGATGACCGGTGAAATCACATTGCGCGGTCGCGTGTTGCCGATCGGTGGCCTGAAGGAGAAGCTTCTGGCAGCGTTGCGCGGCGGCATCAAGAAGGTGCTCATTCCGGAGGAAAACGCCAAGGATCTGGCCGAGATTCCGGACAATGTGAAGAGCGGTCTGGAAATCGTGCCGGTCAGCCGGGTGGGTGAAGTTCTTCAGCATGCGCTGACCCGCATGCCGGAACCCATCGAATGGGTCGAGCCTGTGGAAGCGGCGACCCAGAAGGCCGGCGCAGACGATTCGGGTGCGACGTCGCTGGCACATTGAGCCGATCAACGTCAAATTCCCTCGTGAGTTGCGGAAGCCGGGCCTTGTGCCCGGCTTCTTTGCATGAATCCGGCGGAAAACCCCGGATTTCTGGCCTTTCGACTATATTCCCGCTTGGTTGTGCTGGCCGTTGTCACTAAAGTTCCGGCGCGGCGGGTAAGCCGCTCCGTTATGCGGTTTTTTGAAAGAAAGAGGTTTTTCATGAACAAGAACGAACTGGTGTCCGCCGTTGCCGAAGCGGCCAATCTTTCGAAAGGGGATGCCCAGGGCGCGGTCGAAGCGGTTTTCGACGCCATCACCAAGGAACTGAAGGCGGGTGGCGACGTGCGTCTCGTCGGATTTGGCAACTTTTCGGTCTCCAAGCGCGAAGCTTCGGTGGGCCGCAATCCTCAGACGGGCGCCGAGGTTCAGATCCCGGCACGCAACGTGCCCAAGTTCTCGGCCGGCAAGGGCCTGAAGGACGCCGTCAACTGACGTTTGCGGCACGCGAGAAGACAAAGGCCGGGCTCCAATGCCCGGCTTTTTTGTTGGCGAAAGCTAATCTTTCTTGCCGGGCGTTCTGTCCCGGTCATTGGCACGGGAAATCACGCTGTCGGCGAAGGTTCCTGCAAAGGCCACGAACAGGCCGATGCCGAGGATGATGTAGAAGATCGTGAAGATCTTTCCTGCGTCGGTGCGTGGCGCCAGATCGCCAAGGCCAACCGTCGCAATCGTCGTGACCGAGAAATAGACCGCGTCAAGAAGCGACCATCCCTCCACCCAGGCATAGAATGCACTCGCCAGACTGATCAGTGCCGACGTCAGCAAGAGCAGCGTGTGCGCGCGTTTGTCGGCAAGGGCGGCCCTGATTCCTGCGGCCAGGTCGGCGAAACTTTTCAGGTAGGCGAGCATGCTTTCCCCGGTTGGCTGCGTGCGGCCCTGCGACGCATGACCGGGTGGTGCGCGGCCGCGATCATCACGTCACGAGGTCGGGCGCCGTGTCAGGCTGAGGGCCACAAGGCTGGCGCCATTCGACAGCAGTTCGATGGCGAGGAACAGTCCCAGTATCCGCGCGGCCGCACTCGGGAAATTGGAGTAGATCAGCAGCGCAAGCAGAAGCGAGATCACGCCGGAGGCGAGCACAAGGAGGAAGAAACGTGTGTGTCGGACCTGAAACGCCATGACGATCTTGGCCACTCCGACGACCGCAAACAGAATCGCGATGAGTGCCGTCAACGAGACCGCGCCGGCCAGGGGATTGGCGAGCAGTGATATGCCGACGAAGAGGCCGAGCACTCCGAGCAGTCCGGCCCAGAGCGTGGCGCCGAAAGCCTGCTCGCGAAATGCCGAGGCGATCTGCAGCAGGCCGACGATCAGAAAGACCCATCCGGCGATCTTCTCCGCGGCCAGGGTCGCCGACAACGGATTGAACAGGGCAAGCAGTCCGCCAAGGATCGAAATTACGCCGACCAGAAGCCAGAGAAGCCAGTTCTTCATCGTCTGTCACCGTCTTCGTGAGAAGGTCTTCGGCGATTATATGCATTAATCCTTAAAGGCGAAAGGGACGGTTTGGTGCGGGCGGCCGATGTCGCCAGCCGGCACGATCCCTGACAGCAGCGCGGATAGCGGATGCCAGTTGCACCGCATGCGGTGTTCTAAATGGCGCGGATGAGGAATGGTGGGCGATGAGAGACTCGAACTCCCGACATCTTCGGTGTAAACGAAGCGCTCTACCAACTGAGCTAATCGCCCCTGAATGGGCTGCGATTTAAGCGGTTCGTCGCCGAGGTGCAAGCCGAATCGGAAAAATCCGCGCAGCACGGTCCTGGATCCACACAATTTGAGCATGGGCGCATGCCTGAATGGGTGTGCGTGAAGGCAAGCCAGGCTCTTGTGGTGGCATTGCAGTTGTCCGAGCGGCCGCTTTTGCGGGGTTCGGCGCAGCGAATGCCATACGGCTTCGGCGCCTCCAACGAACTTTGCACACAACTTCTCCAGAAAGCGCTCAAGGCCGCTTGACAGGTTCAGGCGAACCGCTTAATTCACCGCCCACGACAGCGGTCGCAGCGAGCGGCCAAGTCCAAAGCGCGGGTGTAGCTCAGTCGGTTAGAGTGCCGGCCTGTCACGCCGGAGGTCGCGGGTTCGAGCCCCGTCACTCGCGCCATTTTTCAATGACATAGGCAAGTTCCCCTCGGAGAGTTTCAACTTTCCGCCGAGCGAGCCGAGTTTCAACTCTTGTATTGGTTCTGTTCCGAGGCCGATTTCCTCCGGCCTTTTGCCGGGCCTTCTGACCGCGTCGGCCAGATTGGCCGGCATGGAGGTCTTCTGAAGCGCCTTGTTCTGCGCCGGTCACCAAAGGCGTGACCGAATGGGGCTCAGTTCCTGTAAGAGCGCCGTTGCGCGACATTTCTGCAAGCGGAGATAGCAGAAATATGTCCCCAAAACTGAGATCTGCAGGAACAGGCGCAATTCGAAGCCTCGCTTCTCGCGTGGTCATTGCAACCACGCGAGCGAGGATTGGTGTAACCTCTATATTAGCCGAACCGACATTCCGCCATCTGCAATCATCGGGCTGCCGGTCATGAAGCTCGAGCGATCGGAAAGCAGGAAGACTGCGGCTTGCGCAATCTCCGTGGGGTTCGCCATGCGCTTTATCGGGTGCAGATTGGAGATGAAGGCCAGCACATCCGAATCGCCTTCACCGCCGGCGGGCGTGATCGTGCCGCCAGGCAAGAGCGCGTTGACGCGAATGCCTTCGGAAGCATGATCGGACGCCAGCGACTGAACGAGTCCGATCAATCCGGCCTTGGAGGCCGCGTAGGCACCCATCCCCGGCAAGCCACCGTTACTGAACCCGACGAAAGAGGAGGTGAAGACAATCGAGCCGCCTCCATGCTCCCTCATGACAGGTATCTGGGCCTTCGCAGCCAAAAATGCCGCCGTCAGGTTTACGGAGATGACGTCGTTCCAGTTGCCAACGCTCATATCGGGAGCCGGCTGCATTGCTCCAACAATTCCGGCGTTGTTGAATGCGCCATCCAGCGCGCCGAATTCTTTGGTGGCGAGTTCTACAAGGGCTTCGGCGTAACCCTCGTCCTTGACGTCGCCTGCGGCGAACACTGCCCGTCCACCGCCGTGGTTGATCTTTTCCACGAGCGTTTCGAGTTCAATCGATCGGCGAGCGCCAAGAACCACATTTGCACCTTCGGTCGCAAACAGAAGCGCTGCCGCCGCACCGATACCGCTGCTCGCTCCGGTGATGATAATCGTCTTACCTTCCAACTCCATGACGTTACTCCTTTGAATTGCGTCATGGCGATGTCTAGCGATTGCGCTGAGTGTGCAGCCACCCGATTTACGCATGCCGGTGCGGAGCTGCAACGAACACGCGATGAGCAGCGAAATTTCGCTTACTTCCAAGTCACCTCCAGAACGGGAACTCTCCGCTATGGAAACCAAATCGTAGACCGGAAATCCCTGACTTCACGGACGGCGGCGGGCCGGCCGATCCATCCTTCCCCCTTTATGTGTTCGCGATGCGTTTGATGGCCTTAGGGCAAACGTCATCGGCCTTCGTGCCGTGCGCGGTTTTCAGGTCCGCCATCCACAGGACGGGCGCCGTCAGATCGCGGGCCAGACGCTTGCCCAGGGTGTTCTGACAGTTCGAGGCAAGCCTCCTGGATGCCGGCGAAGGGAGTGAAGGAGTTTGTTAACCATAACTTTCTACTTCGGTCTGATCGTCAATCGGAATTGCAGGTCGTCATGTCGATTTCTCGCCGCGGTTTTCTCCTTGGGCTTCCCCTCTTTGCAGCCGGATGTTCGGTTACCAGCATGCGATCGGATGCGCTGAACTACGGCACCATTCGCGACGAGGCCTATACAATCGACCCGCTGCCGCTAAGCAAGTTCAGGCCCGAACTTCGTCGCAGGGAAGTCGAGTTCGACAGTGGCTATGAGGCCGGCACGATCGTGGTGAACACACCGGAACGACGCCTCTATTTCGTGCTCGCAGACGGCCGTGCCATGCGCTACGGCATTGGTGTGGGACGTGAAGGACTGGCACTTCGCGGCAATGCCATAATCGGGCGCAAGGCCCAGTGGCCAAGCTGGACGCCCACTCAGAACATGATCCAGCGCGAACCGCGCTATGCGAAATATGCGGCCGGCGTTTCGGGCGGCACGCACAATCCGCTCGGTGCAAGGGCCCTGTATCTTTATCGCGGTGGACGAGACACCATGTTTCGCATCCATGGCACCAATCAGCCGACCACGATTGGAGGCGCCGTCTCGAGTGGGTGCATCCGCATGACCAACCACGACGTAATCGATCTCTATGAGCGTGCGTCGGTTGGTGCAAGGGTTGTCGTCATCCAGGCATGACACCATGTTCGATGAGTGATGCCCGGCAGGTTTGCGCCGTTGCCTCGCTTGTATGAGACGGATGGGCGCCACTTGATCTGGCGCGCATCTTTGATCCATTCGATTCCGCTTGATGCGAAGGCGCGCTAGTGTGGCATGCGTGTCGAATGCGATGGGACACTCTGCGACCCGTCCAGCCGATATTCAGCTGGACGGAATTGGCTGAGGACCGTCGCCGGAATCGGAAGACAGGAAACATGGCAGCCGACTCGAGCGGAACTGTAAATGGCGAGGCAGCGATTGCGCATGCCGTGGAGCCGGCAAACGGTGTCACACAAGAACTGGAGCTGAAACTCCAGACCGATCCGCAATGCCTGCGCTCGCTGGCGGAGGCCCCCGTCGTGGAGGCCGTGGCGCGCAACAGGGGTACTGTGCGCAAGCTGGAGGCGGCCTATTACGACACGCCCGACAAGGCGCTGGAAAAGGCTGGCTACGTGCTTCGTGTGCGTCGCGACGGCCGGCGGCATGTCATGACCTTGAAGACCGCCAAGACTCTCGCACCTGATACTTTGGCGCGAGGGGAATGGGAGGTGGAGGTCGACGATCTGCGGCCCGACATTGCGCGCCTTTCGGGCGATGTGCCGGAAAAATTCCTCGCTGCGGCAGGCAAGGCGGATCTTGTGCCGCAATACACGACGAGCGTGCGCCGGCGCACCCGTCTGCTCGACCTGCCGCATGCCACCATCGAGCTGGCGGCCGACGAGGGCGTGGTCGCGGCAGGCGGGCGCAGCGAGCCGATCAGCGAGATCGAACTGGAACTGAAGCAGGGCGATGTCACAACGCTCTATGAACTGGCGGTGGCCCTCAGCGATTTCGGACGCCTCGATCCCAGCCCGCGCAGCAAGGCGGCGCGCGGGATCGACCTTGCGCGCGGCACGGCGCCCGCCTTCTGCAAGGCTTCGAGGCCGGCCTTCGATGCGGGGATAACGCTGGACGAGGCGATCGCCGCCATGCTGCGCGCCGCCTTGCAGCACCTCCTCGACAACAAGGCCGCCGCGGTCGACGGCAGTCATCCCGAAGGCGTTCACCAGGCGCGCGTGGCGCTCAGGCGACTGCGTTCCATTCTCAAGATCATTTCCTCCAGCGCGCCGTCGCCGGCGATCGAGCGGTTCCGTGAACGGGCCAAACGGCTTGCTGACAGCATGAATGATGCCCGCAACTGGGACGTGTTCCTGACCGAAACGCTGCCGCCGATCGAGCAGGGATGCCCGGACGTCACGGGCTTTGCGGACCTGCGTGCCGCGGCCGAGTTGAAGCGGGCGAAGGGCTACGAGACGGTTCGCGAGGCCTTTTCCAATGCGCAATCGGCGCGCTTCCAGCTTGAACTGGCGCTGTGGATAGAGCAACGCGGCTGGCGCGCCTCCGTCGATGCCGATGGATTGGCGGAACTCGTTGCGCCAGCCCGGCTCTTTGCCGAAGAGGTGCTGGCGCGCCTACACCGGAAAGTCTTGAAGCGCGGCCGTCACTTCGCCCGGCTCGACGCGGAGGAGCGGCACAAGGTGCGTCTGGCGATGAAGAAGCTGCGCTATGCCGCCGACTTCTTTGTGCCTCTGCTCGGCGGCGGGAAGAAGGTCGCCAGATACACCAATCTGCTGCGACGCTTTCAGGACCTGCTTGGCAGGTACAACGACATGGCAACGACCGCAGGCCTGTTGGCCGCCCTTGAGGCAAAAGCACCCATGTCTCCGGCGTTCGCGCAATCGTGCGGTGCCGTCCTCGGCTGGCAGAGACGCGATCTCGTTGGGACGGAGGCGGACCTGATCGCGGCATGGCGTAATTTCAAGAAGGCCGGGCGGATCTGGAAGGGCAGGTAGGACCTATCTCGCCGGCCGATAGAGCCGCCCCAGAAGCACAGGCGTCAGATACATCGGTATCTGATAGCAGCCTATGAACAGCAGCAGCGGATCGGTGACCGCTGCTGGCAGGGCGGTCAGAAACAGTGCGATGTTTCGATTGGCCGCGACGATCGCCATCGGGGCGGTCAGCCTTCGCCACCGGCTTCGGTCCAGAACCAGAACCATTGCAACCTGCAGCCCGAAATTGGCGATGAAGGCCGCCAGCAGGGCTGTCAGGAAATCTGCAGGTGCGCTGGTCAGCGCCGGGCCGACGGCCGACATGAGGCCGACGACGACGATCGCCATCGTGATCGCCGACAGGCCGTCGATGGCCGCCAGCGTCGTGTGCGAGGGCGAGCGCAGGAGCAGGCCGCGAATGAGAAATGCCGTACCTGTGGCGCACAGGATGATCAGCAGCAGTCTGGCGGACGCCGCAAGCACCGCCGCGACATCGCCAAGCGCCGGTGCCAGCCAGAGCACAGGAATCACCGTGAGCGGCAGGAGCGCGGTACCCAGTACCATCTGGCGCAATGCCGGTGCGGGGTCATTGCCGGTCAGGAGCGTGAGGTTGGGGCTGCCCGAAATCGGCGGTGCAGCCAGCATCAAGATGATGCCCGTGGCAAGTGCGCCCTTCCATCCGGCAAGCGCGAAGGCGATGACCGCAACAGTCGGGAAGGCGATCTGGTAGACCAGCAGAAACCCCGCCGACGTCTTCAGGTCTGCCAGTGCGCCGAGGGCCTGGCGCGGACCGACACGAAGCGCGGCCACGAACAGCAGGCCCGCGACGAGCTCCGCGATCCAATCCTTCATGGCAATGGCCGCTTGCGGAAATGCGATCCCGATCGCAAGCCCGACCACCAGCACGAGCCGGCCGTGCTTCGCCGCAAGCACCAGGGGCTTCAAGAGCGCGTCCATCGCCATCCTTTCGTCGAACGCCGCGTGATGCCGGGAAACGGCAGTTGCGCCGTCATCATCCCCCGGCGGCCGCGCGCATGTTCTGCGGCAGCCATGTCGCGAGTTCGGGGAACGCGATCAGCACGAAGACCATCGCGACCATTATAAGGAACATCGGCAATGCGGCGCGCGCGATATAGTTCATCTCGTGGCCCGTCATGCCCTGCAGAACGAAGAGGTTGAAGCCGATTGGCGGCGTGATCTGCGCCATCTCGACCACGACGACGACGAAGATGCCGAACCAGATGATGTCGATGCCGGCCTGACGGATCATCGGTTCGACCACCGCGATGGTCAGCACCACGGCGGAGATGCCGTCGAGGAAGCAGCCGATGATGATGTAGAAGACGAGCAGCATCATCAGGAGTTCGAAGCGCGACAGTTCCAGCGAGCCGATCCACTCGGCAAGTCCGCGCGGCAGGCCCGTAAAGCCCATGGAGAGCGACAGGAATGCAGCGCCCGACAGGATGAGGGCGATCATCGCCGAGGTGCGCGTGGCCCCGATGAGGCTTTCAACGAAACTGGTCCAGGTGAGCGATCCCTGGGCGAATGCCAGGATCAGCGATCCGAGCACGCCGATGGCGGCGGCCTCCGTGGCCGTCGCGTAGCCCAGATACATCGATCCGATGACGGCGGCGATGAGGGCAAGCACCGGCAGGAGAAAGCGCGAGTTCTTCAGCCGTTCGGTGAAGGACATGCCGGTCTCTGCGTCTGGCCGGTAGTCGCGCGAGAACTTCGATACGGCCGCCACGTAGAGCATGAACATGGCGGCAAGCACGAGGCCGGGAATGATGCCGGCGATGAACAGCTTGGTGATGGATTCGTTGATGGTCACGCCGTAGACGATGAGTGTCAGTGACGGTGGGATCATCAGGCCGAGCGTCGCCGCGCCTGCAAGGGTGCCGATCACCATCTTTTCGGGATAGTTGCGCCGGCGCAGCTCCGGAACCGACATCTTGCCGACCGTGGTGAGCGTCGCCGCCGAGGAGCCCGACACAGCGGCAAACACGGTGCAGCCGACTATATTGGTGTGCAGGAGCCCGCCGGGAAGCCGCGCCATCCAGGGCGACAGCCCCCGGAACATGTCTTCCGAAAGCCTCGTCCGGTAGAGGATCTCGCCCATCCAGATGAACAGCGGCAGGGCGGTAAGCGTCCACGAGGAGGCCGACCGCCAGATGATGGTCATCATGGCGTCGCCGGCCGGGCGCAGCGTGAAGAGCTCCATTCCGACCCACGCCACGCCGAGAAGCGCCAACCCGACCCATACGCCGGTGCCCAGCAGCAGGAACAGGACGAAAAGGAAGATCCCTATGGCATAGAACTGTTCCACTGGGCCTACTCCGCGCCCGGCTGGTCGAAGGAACCGGGCCTGATGTTGTCGTTTCGCGTGACGAGCAGCGTGACGAGGTTGTCGAGAAAGCAGACCGCAAGAAGCGCTGCGCCGGCGGCCATCGGGACCTGCGGTATCCACAGCGGCGTTGCGTCCTGGCCCTGGCTGACGTCGCCGAGCTTGTAGGACCAGTAGACCGCTCTGGCGGCATACCAGGCGAGATAGCAGGCGGCAGCCGATCCGATCAGCAGACACCACAGTTCGCCCCAGAAGCGTCTATCGCCGAGTGCGCTGAGAAAAAGACCGACCCGTATGTGCGATCCGGCATTGAGCGCGCTGGAAAAGGCGAGAAACGAGGCCGAGGCCATGAGATATCCGGCATATTCGGCCGAGCCGGGAAAGGTGACGCCGGTCCAGCGCGCAGCCATCTGCAGCGCGATGACGACGAGGATGAGGACGAGGCAGAGCGCCGCCGCAACGCCCGCAGCGGCGTACAGCGCGTCAAGCGCCCGCCGGATGGATGAAGTCATGAGGTTCCCCGTATTCTTGTCGCTGAACCGTCGGGCCCGGCGTCGCCGGGCCCGCGGTGGTCAGAACGTCGTGCGTTCCTTTGAACCCAAAGGCCGCTCCGATTTTCCGGGCCGACGAACTACTGAGCCTTGTAGGCGTCGATGATGGCCTTGCCGTCGTCACCGGCCGCCTTGACCCATTCCTCGGTCATCGTTTCTCCGAAGCCCGCCAGTTCGTTCTTCAGCTGATCGCTGGGCGGCGCCACCGTCATGCCATTTTCGGCCAGCGTCTTGAGATAGCCCCCGGTCAGTTCCTCGGACTTCGCCGCACCGTCGGCCGCGGCCTTCGCACCGCATTCCATGACCAGCGTCTGCGTTGCCTCGTCAAGCGCTGCGAACGCGTCCTTGTTGGCGAAGACGGCATTGCGGGGCAACCAGGCCTGAACGTTGTAGAAATGGGTCAGGCTCTCCCAGACCTTGGAGTCGACACCGGTCGAACCCGAGGAAATGAAGCTCTCCGCGACGCCGGTGGCCAGCGCCTGGCTGAGTTCTGCGGCCTCGATCTGGACGGGCACCATGCCGGCGAGATCGGCGATCCGCGCGGTTGCGGCATTGTAGGCGCGGAACTTGACGCCCTTCAGGTCCTCGACCGAATTGACTTCCTTCTTCATGTAGAGGCCCTGCGGCGGCCACGGCACGGAATAGATGTAGACGAGGTTCTGGCCGTCGAGCACGCCCTTGACCTTGTCCTGGGCGGCGTCCCACAGCTTTGCCGACTCCTCGTAGGACGTGGCCAGGAAAGGAATGGAGTCGACGCCGAACAGCGGGTTTTCGTTGGCATGCGCCGACAGGAGGCGTTCGCCGATCGGCGCCTGGCCGGTCTGCACGGCCCGCTTGATGTCGTTGCCGGCAAACAGCGCACCACCTGGATGGGTGACGATCTCGAGCTTTCCTTCTGATCCGTCGGTCACGCATTTGGCGAATGCGGCGCCGTTCTCTGAATGGAAATTGGTTGCCGGATAGGCCATCGGCATGTCCCATTTTTCCGCATATGCAGCGGTGGCGGAAACCGTGGCCATCGCCGCGGTTGCCAGAAGGGCTGTCAGTCTTCTCATCGTCTCAGTCTCCCATTTTTGCGATGATAGTGGTGGATTGTTATCGGTTCCTCGTCTGCGGGCCTATTGGAACCGCGAAGGCGAATAAGGCGCAAGGTCCAGGTTCGGTTTTCTGCCTGAAACGATCTGAGCCAGGATGCGCCCCGTGCGTGGCCCGCCCGTAAGGCCGACGTGATGATGGCCGAACCCGAGATAGATGCCCTTGACGCCCGGAGCCTCGCCGATGACGGGAATGGAATCGGAGGGGGCCGGGCGGTGGCCCATCCACTCCGTCTTCTCACTCCAGCGCAGGCCGGGCAGGGCGGCCCTGGCCTGCCTTTCCAGAAGTGCGAAGGGCGCGCGCGACGCCGGTGCATCGAGCCCGCCGAATTCGACGATGCCGGCAAGCCGGATTCGGCCCTCCATGGGCGTCATGACGAATTTGCCCGACGCAACCATAGTGGGCGCGCGCAGCGTGACGTTCGGCTGCCACAGCTCGATGTGATATCCGCGTTCGCTTTCGAGCGGAATGTCCAGGCCGAGCTTGCGGCAGAGCGACTTCGACCAGACGCCAGTTGCAATGACGGCGGCCGAGCATGTGATCGTTTCACCCTCGACGCGCAGACCCCTGATCCGCCCGCCTTCGTGCACAAAGTCGGTGACATCGCCCTTCAGCAGGCGTCCACCGTTTGCACGGAAATGCGCCGCCAGATCCTTCACGTAGCGGCCTGGATCGGTGATGAGGCCGTGATTGTTCATTCGAACCGCAAACCCGGTGCCGGCGGCGAGCACTGGGTCGTAGCCGCGGACTGCATTGCCTTCCAGTACGTCCCAGTCGAATCCAAGAAACCTTCGTATTCCCCAGCCGAAGGCGTCCCTGTCGAAGGCCGCCCGGTTCGCATAGGCGAACAAATAATCGGAGCGCCGCAGCCATTTTTCCGCAACGGTGCCCGAAGCAAGCGACTGGTGGTCTGCCAGACTGTCGCCAATGATGGGCAGCAGGGCGACTGCAATGCGACGGGCATCTTCGGCATTGCAGTGGCTGAGATAGCGGCGAAGCCATGGCATCAGCCTCGGAAGATACGGCCATTTCAGGAACAGGGGTTGCCCGGGATCGAGCAACATGCGCGGCGCCTTGCTGATCAAACCCGGCACGGTGACCGGCACGACCGATGATGAGGCGAGCACCCCTCCATTCCCATAGCTCGTTCCTTCGCCAGGTTCAGCCCGGTCGATGAGGACGACGTCATGACCCTCGCGCTGCAGCCAGATCGCCGTGGATACGCCGACGATCCCGGCGCCGATTACGGCGACCGGCGTTGTTGCCGGGCCATCTGTCCCGGCCATGCTGCCTGCCATGCGGGTTCCCTCATGCATCGGTGGAATCCGCAGATCGTGGCACACGATCACAATATGTCAATATTTTGTAAGTAATATGCAGGCGTTTTCGACATCTTTCGACGGTGCCGCACCTCAGTCAGCCCGCCAGCCGCTTCTCCATCTCAGCTTTCGCCTTGTTCGCTGCGTCCTCCTTCACAGGACCGTAGCCGCGAATCTGCAAGGGCAGGGACATGATATCGCTCAGTTGATCGGCGGTCTGCGCGGAAAGCTCTTCCAGAGCCCGGTCGATTTTGTGTTGATACCAGTCGATCAATGCGCGCTCCAGACGACGATCGGCAGAATATCCGAACGGGTCGAAGGCGGTTCCACGCAGAAGCTTGATCCGGGCGAGAAGGTGCAATGGTACCCGCACCCACGGACCGAACGCGCGCTTGAGCGGACGGCCGCGCGCATCCCGGCGCGAGGGAAACAGGGGCGGCGCGAGATGATGGACGATGCGGAAATCGCCTTCGAACTCGGACCGGAGACGTTCCTTGAACCCGACCTGCGTGTGCAGTCGCGCGACTTCATATTCGTCCTTGTAGGTCATCAGCTTGAACAGTGATCGGGCGACAGCTTCCGTCAGCCGGGTCGTGCCGATCTGCGATTCGGCGGCCCGCACCTTGTCGACGGTGCGCCTGTAGCGCGCGGCATAGGCAGCGTCCTGATAGTCGGTGAGGAAGGCCGCACGGCGCTCGATCATCTCGTCCAGCGTCTGTTGGGGCGGTGCGGAGGGGGCAAGCATTTCGGTCCGCCGCTCGGGGAAGGCGGCGGCGATGCGTCCGACGAGGAAGGCCCGGTGATTGGCCTCAACCGCCACGCCATTGAGTTCAATCGCCTGGGAGAGCGCTTCCAGCGATGCCGGCACGAGCCCCTGCTGCCACCCAAATCCGAGCATGATGACATTCGCAAAGACGGTGTCGCCCATCAGCTTCTCGGCCAATCGGTTGGCGTCGATGGTGGCCAGTTCGCCCACGGTACCTTTGAGCTTGTCCAGTCGCTTGTCGACGGCGAGCGTCGCATCGCGACGGCGTACGATGTCGCCGGTCGGCATCTCGGCCAGATTGATCGCCGCCCGCATGCCGGGCCGATAGGCCGCCGACGCCTTGGGCGAGGTCGAGACAACGATGTCGCAGCCGATCAGCGCGTCCGCCGCACCCCGGTCGATGCGCACCTGATTGATGGACTGGGGTGCGTCGGCAATGCGCACATAGGAAAGGACCGGGCCGAACTTCTGGGCGAAGCCTGTGAAGTCGAGCACCGAGGCACCCTTGGCCTCCAGATGCGCCGCCATCGTCACCAGGGCGCCGACCGTGATGACGCCGGTGCCGCCGACACCTGTGATCAGGAGATCGTAGGGCGTGGCGGTGTCCGGCACGTGTGGTTCGGGCAGGCCGGCAGAGAGGGCAGCCAGATCGACTTCGGCGCCGGACTTCTTCTTGCGGGTGGCTCCCTCGACCGTGACGAAGCTCGGACAAAAGCCGTTGAGGCAGGAGAAATCCTTGTTGCAGGACGACTGATTGATGCGCCGTTTGGTGCCGAATTCTGTCTCGATCGGCTCGACCGACAGACAGTTCGATTCCACCGAGCAGTCTCCGCAGCCTTCGCAGACGAGCTCGTTGATGACGGCAAATCGTTTCGGATCCTCCATCTTGCCGCGCTTGCGCCGCTTCCGCTTTTCGCTGGCGCAGGTCTGCTCGTAGATCAGAACCGTGACACCGGGTATATCGCGCAGCTCGCGTTGCACTGCATCTATCTCGGCTCGGGCATGGATCGTCGTGCCGGCCGGGAAATCACTGGGACGGAATTTGCCGGGCTGGTCGGAGACGAGCGCAATGCGTCTCACGCCCTCCGCACGCGCCGAATGGGCGATGGCCTGAACGCTGACCGGCCCATCGACCGGTTGGCCACCGGTCATGGCGACGGCATCATTGTAGAGGATCTTGTAGGTGATGTTCGTTCCGGCGGCGACAGCCTGCCTGATCGCCATTGAGCCCGAATGATACCAGGTGCCTTCGCCGAGGTTCTGGAAGATGTGGTTGCGCCCGGTGAACAGCGACGATGCGGCCCAGTTCACTCCTTCGCCGCCCATCTGGATCAGCGATGACGTCTCCCGGTCCATCCAACTCACCATGAAATGGCAGCCGATGCCTGCCAGCGCCCTCGAACCCTCCGGCACCTTGGTGGAGGTGTTATGCGGACAGCCCGAGCAGAAATAGGGCGTACGGGTCGCGCCTTCGACCGAAATCGATATTGAAGGCTGATCGCTGATCGCCTGTGCCCGCTCGGCAAATCCGCGGCCGGGGAAAAGGCCTTCCAGACGCCGGGCGACGATCGGCGCGAGCTGGCGCGGCGAGAGTTCCCCTGTCCACGGAACCAGGCGTTCGCCCTTTTCGTCACGTTTGCCGACCATGACGCGTGGCTTGTGTCCCGGCCAGTCGTAGAAGTACTCCTTGAACTGGCTCTCGATGATGCCGCGCTTTTCCTCGATGACGAGGACTTCGTCCTTGTCCTTTACGAACTCCAGCGCGTCGCGGCGGGCAAGCGGCCACACCATGCCGATCTTGTAGATGTCGATGCCGAGTTCGCGGCATTCCTGTTCGCCGACGCCGAGCAGCCGCAGCGCCTCCATCAGATCGAGATGGCCCTTGCCGGTCGTCACGATGCCGAAACGGGCATGCTTGACGTCGTAGATGTGGCGGTCGATCGGGTTGGCCTCGGCGAAGGCGTAGACGGCCTGCTTCTTCGCTTCCATGCGCTCCTCGATCTGCGGACCGGGCAGGTCGGGCCAGCGGTAATGAAATCCGCCGGGAGGAGGCGTGAAGTCAGGCACGGCAAAGGCCCGATCCGGCACAAGCTCGACGGAGGCGGCCGACTCGACCGTTTCCGAGATCGCCTTGAAGCCCACCCACATGCCGGAGAACCGACTGAGCGCATAACCCCATTCACCGAACTGGAGATATTCGGCGACGCTTGCCGGGTTCAGGGTCGGCATGAACCAGGCCATGAAAGCGACGTCGGACTGGTGCGGCATCGAGGAGGACACGCAGCCATGATCGTCGCCGGCGACCACGAGCACTCCACCATGGGGTGAGGAGCCATAGGCATTGCCGTGCTTGAGCGCATCGCCGGATCGGTCGACGCCAGGGCCCTTGCCGTACCACATGGAGAATACGCCCTCGACCGTCCTGTCGGGGCTGGTTTCCACCTGCTGCGTCCCGAGGACCGCCGTCGCGGCGAGATCCTCATTGACCGCCGGCAGGAACTCGATGCGGTGTTCGGCTATCAGCGTCTTGATCCGCCACAGTTCAAGATCGACACCGCCGAGTGGCGAGCCGCGATAGCCGGAAATGAAGCCGGCGGTGTTCAGTCCGGCCGCGCGGTCGCGCCGCGCCTGGTCAAGCGCCACCCTGACCAGCGCCTGGGTGCCGGTGAGAAAGATTCGCCCGCGTGTCTGCGTATAGCGGTCCTCGAGCGAGTAACGGGCGAGATCACGGATGGGACGATGTGCCGTCATGGTTGCCTCCCAAAGAGCCGCGATCATTGTATCCGATCGGACACGGTATTTTTGTTCAGATCAACGCGATTTGGATCGAGTCTTGATAAGGCTGACCGGAAAGAGAATAATCGCCGGAAAAATTCTCCGAATAGAGGCCGATAGATGGCAGCATTGGAAGATCAGGACCGAAAAGTCCTGCGGGCCCTCCAGGCCGATTGCCGCATATCCAACCAGGATCTGGCGGAGCGCGCGGGGATGTCGGCGTCGGCCTGCTGGCGGCGGGTGCGGGCGCTGGAGGAGGCCGGCCTGCTCAGGCGCTATGTTGCGCTGGTCGATGCCGAGAAAGCCGGCATGCGCTTTCACGCCATGGTGCACGTGACCTTGACGCGACATGACCACAGCCATGTCGAGACATTCATTGCCGAAGTCAGGAGGCGTCCGGAGGTGCTCGACTGCTTCGCCACCACGGGCGAAGCCGACTATCACCTGCGCGTCGTGTGCACGGACTTGGCCGCCTACAATAGCTTTCTGGAAGGCTTTCTGTTCCGCCTTCCAGGCATCGCCAATGTCCGCACCAATCTGGTGTTGAAGAGCATCAAGCAGGAAACAGCCATACCGCTGTAGATCCGGCGGCGGGAAGGGCAGTCGCCTTGGTTCCCGCCGCCGCTTCGCTCGATCAGCTTCCCGAGATCGCGCCGGCGATTGTCTCGATGTTGTGTTTCATCATGTCGATGTAGGTGGCTGCCGGGCCGTCATCGCTTGAAAGTGCGTCCGAATAGAGGTGGCCGCCGATTTCGAGCCCGGTCTCGTTGGCGATCTGTTCGATCAGGCGGGGATTGGTCACGTTTTCGACGAACACAGCCGAGGCCTGGTCCTCGCGGACCTGCCGGATGAGGGCGGCGACGTCCGCGGCTGAGGCTTCCGATTCCGTCGACACGCCTTCAGGAGCCAGGAAACGGATGCCGTATGCGTGCTCGAAATAGCCGAATGCGTCATGCGAGGTGATGATTGTCCGCCGTCCTTGCGGTATCGCCTCGACTGCCGCGCGTATCTCTGCATCCAGTTCGTCCAGCCTGGCCGCATAGGCGTCGGCATTGGCCTTGTAGACGGCGCATCCCTCAGCGTCGGCGGCGCAGAATGCCTCGGCGATGTTGCGCACATAGATTTCGGCATTGGGCACCGACTGCCAGGCATGGGGGTCGTATTCGCCGTGGTGATGCTGCGCGTCGTGTCTTGCTTCATCGTGGCCGTCCTCGTCGTCATGCCCATTCGCCGCGTGGTCGTGATGGTGATGATTGCCGGCCTCGCTGGTCTTCAGGAGATCCGCACCTCGTGTGAGCTCAACGATTTCGGCATCTGTGCCGCTAGCTTCAACAAGGCGCTGCAGGAAGCCTTCCAATTGCAGGCCATTGACCAGAACGATGTCCGCTGCGGCCGTTGCTGCGGCGTCCTGCGGCCGGGGCTCGTAGACATGCGCGTCGCCGTCCGGTCCCACGAGTGTGGTGAGGTCGATGCGCTCACCGCCGACATTGTTCGCCAGATCAGCAATGATGGAGAAACTGGCGACCACCTTCAGCTTGTCGTCTGCCTTCGCCGGAACCCAGGCCGTGGAGGCAAGTGCTGCGGCAAATGTTGCGATGAGAAGTTTCCGGGGCATGGGGGATCCTTGTAGCACGGGACGGGAATACATTCGGCACGGTGGCACGACCGGATCACTATGTAATGTTATTACATTCGTCAAGCCTTTCTAGGCGGCCCCGTATGATAGTCGCACCCGTGCAAGGCGAACCGAGCCAGCTTTACAAAGCCTTGGCACGAACCCAATATCGTCGGCACGGCTTCCGGCGCATGTCCGGCGGACGGAAGGGAGAAGCCAAATCATCGGACACAGGGAGAATGAACTGATGCGTACTGTCTATCGCAGATCCATTGCCGCTTCCGTTGCGGGACTGGCGATGATCGCGGCCGGCACGGCCGCTGCGGCTGACGTCAAGCTGGGCTTTCTGGGCGGGTTCACCGGGCCGATCGAAAGCCTGACGCCGCCGATCTTCGAGGCGGCCAAGATGGCCGTCGATCAGATCAACGAACAGGGCGGCGTCCTGGACGGCGACAAGCTGGTCATGGTCCAGGGTGATACGACATGTATCGATGCGACGGCCGCCTCCAATGCCGCCGACCGGCTGGTCAACGCGGAAAAGGTGGTCGGGATCGTCGGTGCGCTGTGTTCGGGAGCGACAATCGCTGCGGCCAACAGCGCCGCAATACCAGGCGGCGTGGTGCTCGTCTCGCCCGCATCGACCTCCCCGGCAGTAACCGACTTGAACGACAACGACCTCGTGTTCCGTACCACACCGTCGGATGCCTATCAGGGAGAGGTCCTGGCGCGCATCTTGAAGGAGAAGGGCAAGGACAACATCGCCATCACCTATGTCAACAATGACTACGGCAAGGGTTTCGCCGACGCGCTCGAAGCCGCTTTTAAGGCGGAAGGCGGCACGGTGGTGGCCAAGGAGGCGCATGAAGACGGCAAGGCCGACTACCGTGCCGAAATCGGGTCGCTGGCCTCGGCAGGCGCCGAATCGCTGGTTGTCCTCGCCTATGTCGACGGCTCTGGCCAGACGATCATTCGCCAGGCGCTGGAGTCGGGTGATTTCAGTGACTTTGCCGGCGGTGACGGCATGGTCGGCAACACGCTGATCACGGCGGTCGGCGAAGGCAGGCTCGATGGCATGATTGCAACCAGGATCGGCAGTGCCGAAACGCCGGGCACGGCCGCCTACACCAAGGCCGCCGAAGCGGCGGGCTTCCCGCCCCAGGCGACATTTGCCGCGCAGGGATACGATGCGGCGTTTCTCCTGGCGCTTGCCATCCAGCAGAAGGGAAGCGCCACGCGTGACGGTCTGAACGAGGCGTTGCGCGCGGTCGCCACCGAGCCTGGCGAAGTCATCTATCCGGGTGAGTGGGAAAAGGCCAGGAAGCTGCTCTCCGAAGGCGCTGACATCAACTACGAGGGTGCCTCGGGCAGCCACGAGTTCGACAAGAACGGCGACGTACCGGGAGTCATCATCGAGATGATGGTCGAAGGTCCGACCTTCAAGGAGGTTCAGCAGGTCAACTGACCGGTCACGGAGAGATCGCCTGTTTCGGCGGGGCACGACGACAGGCTCGTGCCCCGCCTTTTCGTTACCATCGGATTTTCAGCCCGACCTCCGCGCCGATCGCTTCGCCCAACTGATCGAAGGAAATCTCGTAGTCGGCGTTGGCATAGAGGGAGACGTTGTGCCGCAGGCCTGTATTCAGGATCTATGACGCGCCGGAAAAGGCGGTCGGAAGTATTTCGTCCAAATGTTGCTGGGAGGCAACAGATACATCCGATGATTGTGTATCTCGATCAAGGCATCGGGGTCAATCGTGCTTCATTACCTTCTCAGGGATCAGTCCCTGCGGCGCGTAGCGCAGAACCAGTGTGATGGTCAGTCCGATGACGAAGACCCGCATCTGGAGAGCACGGGTATGCAGGTCGGCCGGCGCCTGCCAGTCGAAGAGCCTGGCGCCCCATATCTCCATCTGCTGGAACACAAAGAGCGCCACGGGCTCTGACATGATCCAGATGACATAGACGAGGAAGGCGCCGAAGATCGTGCCGAGATTGTTGCCTGCGCCGCCCAGGATGACCATCACCCAGATAAGGAAGGTATGGTTGAGCGGGGCGAATGCGGACGGATCGAAGATGCTGGTAAACGTGATGAGCGCCGCGCCGCCGATGCCGATGATCACGTTGCCGATGACGAACATTTCCAACCGACGACGGTTGATGTCTTTGCCCATGGCGGCGGCGGAGAGTTCGTTGTCGCGAATTGCCCGCATCATGCGGCCCCAGGGCGACGCCCAGGCGCGTTGCAGAAGGACGTAGATGATGACGATCATCGCTGCGGTTACGCAGAGATAGGCCGAGCGGGCCATCACGAATCCAAGCTCGTCCGGCGTCGGCACGGGCCAGGGCAGGGGGGAGACGGTCAGCGTGCCGCGCGTCAGCCAGTCGGCGTTTTTCAGGAAGGCCTTTACGATCTCCGATATGCCGAGTGTCGCGATCGCCATGTAGTCGGCACGCAGGCCGAGCGTGATCTTACCCATGATCCAGCCCAGTCCGCCGGCGGCAATTCCGCCGACGAGCCAGCCGAGCCAGACGGGCAGTCCGAAGCCGCCGACGAATCCCGCCTCGCTTTCGATCACCGTGGCGGCAGGGTCGAGCGCGCCCTGCACGGCGAGGTAGGTCACTGCGGCTGAGATCAGCGTTAGAAGCGTACGCAGGGATTTCGGCAGGCCGAGCCGGTGCGTGCGGCTCAGGGCGTAGGTGATGGCGACGCCGACGACGAGATAGAGTGCCGCCCAGAAGAGAAGTGCCGGACCATTGCCGTTCCAGAACGCCGTGTTGACCGGAAATGAGATCAACACTGTGGCGAATGCGGCGAGCGCGATGAAGCCCATGACGCCGACATTGAACAGGCCCGCATAACCCCACTGGATCGTCAGCCCGAGCGCGATGATGGCGTAGCAGCTCGCCTCGACGAGCATGCGTACGCCGTAGGCCGTGCCAAGCCAGGCGAAGACCAGCGCGATCACGACAGCCAGTCCGGCGAAGAGCGAAACGTCCCGCATGGCGGAGGAAGGACGGGCCATCAGTTGCTCCTTCCCTTGAAGATGCCGGTCGGGCGCCAGATGAGCACGGCGATCAGGATGAAGAAGGGAACGACGATCTTGTACTCGGTCGGCACGAAGGCGATTTTCGCCGGTATCTCGATGAAATCCGGCAGAAGCGGGCGCAGGGGGCGCAGAAGCACGGACCAGTTGAACACGGCAAGCGTTTCGGTGAAGCCGACCAGCATGCCGCCGACGATCGCTCCGTAGGGCTGGCCGACACCGCCGACGATGGCCGCGGCGAAGACCGGCAGGATGATGTTGAAGCTGAGATCGGCCTTGAAGGTGACGTCGAGCGCCAGAAGCGTGCCGCCGGCCGCAGCCAGAGCCCCGGCGATGATCCACGTCGTGCGCACCACATGCTCGATGCTGATGCCGGAAATGCGGGCAAGGTCGGCATTGTCTGCCACGGCGCGCATCGCCTTGCCCATGCGCGAACGCGTGAGGAAGAAATGCAGTGCAACGACGCTGGCGGCGGTGAAGATGAAAAGGAGCAGTTGCGGCTGGGTGACGACGATGTCGCGACCTGCGAGGGGGATGCGGTAGATGTCTTTCAGACCGGATTCGAGTTGGCGGGTGCCCGTCCCCGCGAACAGGCGTATGAGCCCCTGCAGCATGAGCATCACGCCCACCGAGGACATGACCATGACCACCGGCTTTACGTTGGCGCGCCGCAGGGGGGCATAGAACGCCTTGTCGAGCCAGACGGCCATGGCCGCCGTCGCCGCCATCGCCACCGGCATCAGGACGAAGGCCGAAGGCAGACCGAAGACGTCGCCGACATGCGGCGCCAGCCCGACGCAGACCAGCGCGAAGAAGGCGCCCGCCGTCATCATGTCGCCGTGCGGGAAATGCGCGAAACGGAGGATCCCCAGGATCAGCGTGACGCCGATGGCGCCCAGAGCATAGACCGAGCCGATGATCAGCCCTCCGATCAACACCTTGTTGATGAAGAAGACGAACTCGTTGATCGGCAGCGCCGAAAGGAAACCGGCCTCGGGCATCGTCAGTCGCCTCCGCCAAGAAAACTCTTCGCGACCTCCGGATCGGCCAGAAGCTCGGCTCCGGTGCCTGTGAAGCGGTTTTGTCCATTCGCCAGAACGAAACCGCGATGCGCGAATGCCAGTGCCTGGCGCGCATTCTGCTCGACCATCAGGATGCCTACACCCGAGGCATTGACGGCCAGGATGCGTTCGAAGATTTCGCCCATGTAACGCGGCGACAGACCGGCCGTCGGTTCGTCGAGCAGCAGCAGCTTCGGTTCGGTCATCAGGGCCCGGCCGATCGCCACCATCTGGCGCTGCCCGCCCGACAATTCTCCGGCCGGCTGACGGCGCTTTTCCTTCAGCGGCGGGAAGAAGCCGTAGACCATGTCGATCAGGTGGCGGAAACTGTCGCGCCGCACATAGGCACCCATTTCCAGGTTTTCCTCCACCGACAGGGTGGGGAAGACGTTGTACTCCTGCGGCACGAAGGACAGTCCCTTGCGAACGAGCGCCTCCGGTGCCTCGTTGGTTATCGCGCCGCCGTCGAAGAGGATCGTTCCTTCGCTGACGTTCAGCAGGCCGAACAGTGCCTTGAGGCTGGTCGACTTGCCGGCTCCATTTGGCCCCACGATCACGCCGATCTCGTCGGCTTCGATGGCGATGCTGACGCCGTTGAGAATATTGGCGCCTCCGTAGCCGGCATGGATGTCTGTCATTTCCAGAAGCGGCATCGGGTTCACCCGGCTGCGGCGGTGGTGCCGCCGAAATAGGCTTCGATGACCTCCGGGTTCTCTCGGATCTCCGACATCGGTCCTTCCACCATGACGCTGCCCGCCGCCATCACGATGACCGGATCGCAGAGCTTTGCAATGAGGTCCATGTCGTGTTCGATGACGAAGAAGGTGAGCCCGTCTTCGCGGTTGAGCCGCTGAACGACGGCTGCGAGGTCGTTGAGCAGTGTGCGGTTCACGCCGGCCGCGATCTCGTCGAGCAGGACAACGCGAGGATTGGCCATCATCACCCGGCCGAGTTCCAGGAGCTTCTTCTGGCCGCCCGACAGGTTGCCGGCCTTCTCGTTCTTCACATGGGTGAGGCGGATCAGCGCCAGCACGTCCTCGGCCTTCCGGCGGGTCTCGTTCTCCTGTTCCATGACCGCGTGACGGCGAAAACAGGCATTGAAGATGTTCTCGCCAAGCTGCTGCGATGGCACCATCATCAGGTTTTCCAGCGCCGTCATGTGGGAGAATTCCTGGGCTATCTGGAAGGTTCGCAGGAGGCCGCGATTGAAGAGTTCATGCGCCTTCAGCCCGGTGACGTCCTCGCCCTCCAGGACAATGCGGCCTGAACTGGGCGGAAAGGCGCCCGCCACCATGTTGAAGAGCGTCGTCTTGCCGGCGCCGTTGGGACCGATGAGACCAGTGATGGTGCCCTTCTCGACCTTGAGCGAACAATGGTCGACGGCAAGCACATTGCCGAAGCGCTTGGTGACGTCCTGGACGTCGATCATCGTCGTCATGACTGTCGTGCCTGAAACGTCTGACTTCCCCATTCCGGCTGGCGGCTTGTTCACCGCTATTGTTCGAGTGCCGGCTTATCCTATGGGTCATATACGCTGAGGGCGTCAGTTGACAAGCAAAAGGCGCTGCTTGCGAGGCTTTGCGCTATCCTTTTCGGATGCGTGCCGTGCCGCCTTGTCCGAGATTGAACAGGTTGCCGCACAGGATCATTGCAGCGCCGAAAGCCGTGTAGACATCGATCGCCTCCTGATAGACCAGCCAGCCGACGACGGCGGCCAGCGGAACGCGCAGGAAATCCATCGGGACGACCACGGTGGCGTCGGCATGCACCATCGCCCGCGCCATGCAGTAGTGGGAAAACGTGCCGCAGAAGGCGACGAGGATGATCCACGGCCAGTCCTCGGTCGGTGGGGTCTGCCACACGAGTGCTGCCGGTATCAGACCGAGCACCGACTGGATGATCAGCATCCAGAAGATGATGGTGAGCACGCTGTCATGGCGCGTCAGTGACTTCACCATGATGACCGAGACTGCAAAGCCGAGCGCGGCGCCAAGCGCGATCAACTGTCCCGGATCGATGGTGCTCATGCCGGGCCGCACGATGATGACGACGCCTATGAGGCCAAGGACGACGGAGACGATCTTGCGTACGCCCATCCGCTCGCCGAGAAAATGCACGGCCAGCATTGCCGTCCAGATCGGCATTGTGAACTCGATCGAGATCAGCTGGGCGATGGGTATCAAAGTCAGCGCATAGAGCCAGGCATACTGGGCGACATAATGCACCACGTTGCGCCCCACGTGCCGTCCGATCATCGGCGTGCGCACGGAGGACAGGCCGCCCGCCATCCAGATCATCGGCGCAAGCATGGCAAGGCCGATCAGGGAACGCAGCAACATGACCTGGAAGACGTCGATCTCGCGCGCCGCCTCCCGGCCGGCCACGGTCATGGTCAGCATCAGCAGAAGCCAGCCGCCCATCCACAGGGCGGCTTTCAGATTTGAAGGTTGGGCGCTCATATCTGCTGTGTCGCAAAGCCGCGGAAAGGCGGCAAGAATGCAACCGCTTTATTGATTGGGCCAGATCGTGGTCATCCGGGCAGGACAGCCGTCGCCTCGATCTCGACCCTGGCGGCATCCTCGATCAGTGCCACGACCTGCACCATGGTCATGGCGGGAAAGTGCTTGCCCATGACGTCGCGATAGGCCTTGCCGACGTCGCTGAGGCGGGCAAGATATTCGGCCTTGTCGGTCACGTACCAGGTCATACGCACGATGTGCTTCGGATCGCCGCCCGCTTCGGCAACGATGGCGACAATGTTCTCGAGAGCCTGGCGCACCTGACCGGCGAAGTCCTCGGTCTCGAAGACCTGGTCGCCGTTCCAGCCGATCTGCCCGCCCACATAGACGGTGCGGCCTTCGGCCAGGATGCCGTTGGCATAGCCCTTCGCCGGCTTCCAGTTGGACGGGTGGAGCATCTGGTGCGCATGGTCGGGTTGATGTGTCATGGAAACCTCTCTTCAGACGCCCAGATATCGATTGCGGACGTCTTCACTCAATTCATCCGGCAGCCCGCTCCACGCGGTCCTGCCCTTTTCGAGGATGAAGCAACGGTCGGCGACCGGCATCAGTTCGCTCATCGTCTTGTCGACGACGAGGATTGACTGACCTTCCTGCTTCAGGGTGCGGATCGAGGCCCAGATATCATGCCTGATGACCGGCGCCAGCCCCTCTGTAGCCTCATCCAGAATGAGAAGCCGCGGATTGGTCATCAGCGCCCGGCCGATCGCCAGCATCTGCTGTTCGCCGCCCGAAAGGGTGTTGGCGAACTGCATGCGGCGTTCGGCGAGGCGCGGAAAGAGTTCGGTCACGCCGGCGAGCGTCCATTTTCCCTTGCGTGCCGCTGCAATCAGGTTCTCTTCGACAGTAAGGTTGGGAAAGCAGCGCCGTCCTTCCGGTACGAGGCCGATGCCGAGCCGCGCCGCCTTGTGCGGACGCAGGGACGACATATCGGTCCCGTCGAAAACGATCCGTCCGGCGCGCGCAGGCGTGAGCCGAGAGATCGAGCGGATCGTCGTCGACTTGCCCATGCCATTGCGCCCCATGAGCGCCACGACCTCGCCCTCCGCTACTGTCAGATCGACGCCGAACAGCGCCTGCGATGGACCGTAGAAAGTCTCGATGGCGGAAACTTCGAGCAACATCAGGCTTCCTCCCCGAGATAGGCACGACGAACTTCCGGGTCGCGGCGGATTTGCTCCACCGTTCCGGTGGCGATGATCCGGCCGTACACAAGCACCGATATGCGGTCGGCGAGAGCAAATACGGCGTCCATGTCGTGTTCGACCAGGAGGATCGGCGCTTCATGGCGCAGGGTGTCGAGAAAGCGCGTCAAAGCCTTCGAGCCTTCCTGGTCCATCCCTGCCATCGGCTCGTCGAGCAGGAAGGCTTTTGAGCCGAGCGCCAGGGCGATGGCGATTTCGAGCTGGCGGCGCTCGCCATGCGACAGCTCGCCCGCCGGCAATCCTGCTCGTTGGTCGAGGCCGACCCGCTTCAGGATTTCATGGGCCGGCTCGGTCAGCGAACTGTCTCGCATGACGGGCTTGAAGAAGCGAAAGCTGGTGCCTTGTCGGGCCTGAAGTGCCAGCATCACATTGCGCAACGCGGAAAACTCGAGCGCCAGCGACGAGATCTGGAAAGTCCGCCCGAGGCCGAGCTGCGTACGCTCGGGCATGCTGAGGCCGCCGATGTCCTGGCCGAGGAAGCGGATGGATCCGCTTGACGGCTGCAATGTGCCGGCGATCTGGTGAATGAGCGTCGACTTTCCCGCGCCGTTGGGGCCGATGAGCGCATGGATTTCCCCGGGCCGGAGGTCGAGACTGACGTTGTCCGTCGCTTTCAGGGCTCCGAAGTTCTTGCACAGGTTACTGATATCGAGGAGCGGTTCAGTCATGACGCACCTTGCCCGCCAGAAGGCCGATCAGTCCGCCGCGTGCGAAAAGCACCACGGCAAGCAGGATGAGGCCGAGGAAGAATTGCCAGCGCTCGGTGATCCCGCCGAGGAAATATTCGAAGACGATGTAGAGCATCGCACCGGCCACGGGTCCAAAAAGCCGGCCGGTGCCGCCCAGGATAATGAGCACGATCAGTTCGCCCGACATGTGCCATGACAGCATGGATGGGCTGACGAAGCGGTTGAGATCGGCGAACAGCGCACCGGCGAGGCCGGTGATCATGCCCGAGATGACAAATGCGGCAAGCCGGATGCGGAACGGATCGACGCCGACGGCGGCGAGCCTGACCGGATTCTGCCGCGCCGCCTGAAGCGCCGCGCCGAAGCGCGAGTCGCGCAGAACCGCAAAGACGCCGAGGAAAAGCATCAACAGGACGTAGCAGATGAGGAAGAAGCTCATCGGGTCGAGCGTGTTGACCCCCGGGAAGGCATTGCGCACGTAGATCGACAGGCCATCCTCGCCCCCATAGGCGGGCCAGGAGATGGCGAAATAGTAGATCATCTGTGCGAAGGCGAGCGTGATCATGATGAAGTAGACGCCTGCGGTGCGAAGGCTGACGAGCCCGATCAGCAACGCGACAAGCGCTGAGGCGACGAGCGCTACCAGCCAGATCGCCAACATCTGGTTGGTGCCCGACAGGCCGAACAGGAGCGGCTCCTGGTTGAACGCATGTGTGGCCAGGATACCGGCCGCATAGCCGCCGATGCCGAAGAAGGCCGCATGGCCGAACGAGACCAGCCCGCCCAGGCCGAGGATGAAATTGAGCCCGACGGCGGCAAGCGCGAGGATCGCCATGCGCGTTGCAAGCGTGATGTAGAATGGTTCGTTCGCGATGACGGCAAGCACGGGAGCTGCCAGAAGCAGCACGGCCAGGCCGGCGTTGACGAGCGTTTCTCTGCGCAATTGTGTCTGCATGGTCAATTCCCCGCCGCAAACAGCCCGGTCGGGCGAAAGGCCAGCACGAGCGCCATGAAGACATAGATGAGCATCGAGGCGAGTGCCGCCCCTATGCCGGCAGCCTGTGAGGGATCGAGGAAGATGCCGAGAAGCAGCGGCAGCAGGAAACGGCCGAGAGTGTCGATCAGGCCGACCAGGATCGCGCCGATGAAGGCGCCCTTGATTGATCCGATGCCGCCGATGACGATGACGACGAATGCCAGGATGAGCACCGGTTCGCCCATGCCGACCTGGACGGACTGGAGCGGCCCGACGAGCGCTCCTGCAAGGCCGGCCAGTGCCGCCCCAAGTGCGAAAACGACCGTGTAGAGCGTGCGGATGTCAACGCCCAGAGCGCCGATCATCTCACGGTCGGACTCGCCGGCCCGGATGCGCATGCCGAGGCGCGTCTTTGAAATGAGAAGGTAAAGCCCGATGGCGATTGCCAGGCCGGCAAGGATGATGGCGAGCCTGTAAGCGGGGTAGGGCAGCCCGCCGGGCAGCGTGACGACGCCGCGAAGCAGTTGCGGAATGTCCAGATAGAGCGGAAAGGAGCCGAAGATCCATCGCGTTCCTTCCGAAAAGACAAGGATGAGGGCGAACGTTGCCAGCACCTGGTCGAGATGATCGCGATCGTAGAGTTTGCGGATGACGGTCACCTCGATCATCGCGCCGGCTGCTGCGGCGGCGGCGAGGCTTGCCACGAGGCCGATCCAGAAGGAGCCTGTGGCCGCCGCGGCGACGGCGCAGGCGAATGCTCCAACCATATAGAGGGAGCCATGGGCGAGATTGATGAGGCCCATGACGCCGAAAATCAGCGTCAGGCCGGCGGCCATCAGAAACAGCATGACGCCGAACTGCAGGCCGTTGAGGATTTGCTCGATGAGAAGGGCGCTGGTCACGATGTTGTTCGTTTGTTGGGGTGCGCGCCTTCACCCTCGTGGCGAGACCAAGTCTCCATGAGGGCAAAGGTCGGGCTTTCTGCCGTCGGGGCCGGGCGGTGAGCGAGGACCGCAGCCCTCGAAATTCGTCGAACTTCGAGGGCTGGATACCGAAAGCCTACATCTTGCACTCGGCCGCGTAGGCGTCCTTGTGGTCGGTGAACGTCTTTTCGACGATCTTGTTGGTCAACACGTCACCGTCCTTCACCACCTCGCGGACATACATGTCCTGGATCGGATGGTTGTTCGTGTTGAAGGAGAAATTGCCCCGCACGGAAGCGAAATCGGCCTGCTTGAGCGCTTCGCGGAAGGCCTCCTTGTCTTTCACGCTGGCCTTGTCGGCCGCCGAAAGGATGAGATTGGCCGTGTCCCATGCCTGCGCTGCATAGACCGACGGAAGACGGCCATACTCCGCCTTGAACGCCTCGACGAAAGCCTTGTTGGCCTCGTTGTCGAGATCGGGCGACCAGGAGGCCGAATTCTTGATGCCGATGGCGGCATCGCCCATGGCCGGCAGCACATCCTGGCTGAACGAGAAGGCCGGGCCCATCAAGGGAATGCCGACGCCGGACTGGGCGTACTGCTTGGTGAAGGCGATGCCCATGCCGCCGGGCAGAAAGAAGAACACAGCGTCAGCGCCCGAAGCGCGGATCTGTGCGATCTCTGCGGCGTAGTCGGTCTGGCCGAGCTTGGTATAGAGTTCTCCGGCCAACTCGCCCTTGTAGAAACGCTTGAAGCCAGTGAGCGAATCCTTGCCGGCCGGATAGTTGGGCGCAAGGATGAAGACGTTCTTGTAGTCCTTGTTGGCGTAATTGCCCATAGCCTCATGGAAGTTGTCGTTCTGGTAGGCGACGTTGAAATAGTTCTTGTTGCAATTGGCCCCGGCGAGTGCCGACGGGCCGGCGTTGGGTGAGAGATAGATGACGTCCTGCGCCACGGCGCCGGGTACGACCGCCATGGCGAGGTTGGACCAGATGATTCCGGTCATCAGGTCGACCTTGTCGCTCTGGATCATCTTGTCGGCGATCTGCACGGCGAGTTCCGGCTTCTGTGCGTCGTCCTCGGTGATGACCTCGATCTCGGTATTGCCGGACTTCTTGATGGCCAATTCGAAGGCGTCGCGCACGTCGACGCCCAGACCCGCGCCGCCGCCCGAGAGCGTGGTGATCATGCCAACCTTGATCGGTTCGGCTATGGCCATGCCCGACACGCTCATGGCCAGGCCGAAAATTCCGGCCGCAATGATTTTCCTCATGATTCTTTCTCCCTTTTGTTCGCCCTCTTGGCGCTTGTCCGGCACCATCGATATCTGCCGGCCTCACTGTATCCGGACCGCCCATTCCGGTCAGGCTTCACAGTTCCGTTCGCACTTTCCACAATTCGGGAAAGAGTTCCACCTCCAGCATCTTCCTCAGATAGGATACTCCGGCAGTTCCACCCGTCCCGCGCTTCAGGCCGATGATGCGCTCGACCGTGGTGACATGGTTGAACCGCCAGCGGCGGAAATAATCCTCGAAATCGACCAGTTTCTCGGCGAGCTCGTAGAGCATCCAATGACGCTCGGGCGCTTCATAGACAGTCTTCCAGGCGGCCAGGACGGCAGGATTTTCCGAACGCTGCAAGCGCCAGTCGCGACGTTCTCCATCGGTGCCGATATCCAGTCCGTTGCGCGCCAGAAGCCGGATCGCCTCATCATAAAGGCTCGGTCTTGCGAGGATTTCCTCGAGCCGCGCGGTGATTGCCGTGTCATGGGCGTGCGGAGCGAGCATCGCCAGGTTGCGGTTACCTGCAAGGAATTCAATGGCCCGGTACTGCCACGACTGAAAGCCCGAGGACTGCCCGAGCGCGCTGCGAAATCGCGTGTACTCGCTCGGCGTCATGGTGCGCAGCACGTCCCAGGCGCTGTTGAGCTGCTCGAATATGCGCGCCACCCGCGTGAGCATCTTGAAGGCCGGTTCGAGGCGATCTTCGCTGATTGCCGCGATGGCGGACGAAATCTCATGGACGGCGAGTTTCATCCACAGTTCCGACGTCTGGTGCTGGATGATGAAGAGCAGTTCGTCCGGGGATTCTGACAGGGGTTCCTGGGCGTCCAGCACGCGTTCGAGATGCAGATAGTCGGAATAGGACATGCGCCCGGAGAAATCCGTCACCGCGCCTTCCTTCGCCGGATCGTGCCTGGCACTCATGTCACCGCCGCCCTCGTTTTGTATTCCGCCTTGTCCCAAAGTCGTTTCGACATGATTTCTTCGAGAATGTCGACGGCGCCGCGCACATCGTTCTGCGTCACATAAAGCGGTGCAAAGCCGAACCGCATGGCATCGGGTGCTCGGAAATCGCCGATCACGCCTCGCGCGATCAGCGCCTGCATGATCGCGTAGCCTTCTTTGTGGAGGAAGGAGACCTGGCTGCCGCGCTTGTCAGCATCGCGCGGCGATGCCAGGGTCAGTTGCGGGCAGCGCTTTTCGACATCGGCGATGAAGGCTTCGCAAAGTGCGATCGAGGCACGGCGGATGTCGGACATATCCACGCCGTCCCAGATGTCCAGCGCCGCATCGAGCGCTGCCATCGCGATCACGGGCGGTGTGCCGACCCGCATCCGCTCGATGCCGCGTCCGGCCCGATAGTCGAGATCGAAGGCGAAGGGAGCCTCGTGGCCGAGCCAGCCCGACAAGGCGGGGCGTGCCTTGTCAGCCAGTTCCGGCGCGACGTAGATGAAGGCCGGCGCGCCGGGACCGCCATTGAGATACTTGTAGGTGCAGCCGATTGCGAAATCGGCTCTCGCGCCGCTCACGTCGACGGGTAGGGCGCCTGCGGAATGGGCAAGGTCCCAGATCGTCAACGCGCCTGCCGCATGCGCTCGCTCTGTCAGCCGTTTCATGTCGTGCAGGCGGCCGGTTCGATAGTCGACTTCGGTCAGCATGAGAACAGCGACATTCTCGTCGATCGCGTCTTCAACGTCCTCCGGCGCGACTACCTTGAGCGCATGGCCTCTGTCGAGTGAATCGATGAGACCGGTCGCCATGTAGAGATCTGTCGGAAAATTGCCGTTGTCGGACAAGATCACCTTGCGATCCGGCCTCAGTTCGAGGGCCGAGGCAAGGGCCTGATAGACCTTGATCGACAGCGTGTCGCCCACGACCACCGTGCCTTCGGGCGCGCCGATGATCCGGCCGATACGGTCCCCGAGAGCACGTGGCTGGCGCATCCAGCCTGCCGTGTTCCAGCCGCGGATCAGCTCCTTGCCCCATTCCTGCGACAAGACCCGCGCCACGCGTGCCGCCGCGGCCTTCGGCAGCGGCCCGAGCGAATTGCCGTCGAGATAGATGACGCCTTCGGGAAGGTCGAACTGGGTGCGAGTCGCGGCGAAGTCGGTCACGCTTGACGTTCCTCGCGCAGTTTGAAGCGCTGGACCTTGCCGGTCTGCGTCTTCGGCAGGGTATCGGTGAAGATGATGGAGCGCGGATACTTGTAGGGCGCGATTGTCGCCTTCACATGATCCTGCAATCGCTTCTTTGTCAGATCGTCCGCCGCACAGCCCTCGACGAGGACGACATAGGCCTCGACGATCTGGCCCCGGGCTTCGTCGGGCGCCCCGATGACGGCGCATTCCAGAACGTCCTCATGGGCGAGAAGTGCGGCTTCCACCTCAGGACCGGCAATATTGTAGCCGGCCGAAAGGATGATGTCGTCGGCGCGCGCGGCAAAGTGGAAGTAGCCGGCTTCGTCCTGCACGAAGGCATCGCCGGTGATGTTCCACCCGTCCTTGACGTAGTCGCGCTGGCGCTCGTCGGCCAGATAGCGGCAACCGGTCGGCCCGCGCACGGCAAGCTTTCCGATGGTGCCGCGCTCCACCTCGTTCATCTCGTCGTCGACGATCTTCGCCTCGTAGCCGGTGACGGGCTTGCCGGTGCAGGCTGGCCTCATGTCGTCCAGGCGGTTGGAGATGAATATGTGCAGCATCTCCGTCGCGCCGATGCCGTCGAGGATCGGCTTGCCGGTCTTCTTCGTCCATTCCTCGAACACCGGGGCGGGGAGCGTCTCTCCGGCCGAGACGGCGATCCTGAGCGACGAGAGATCGGCGCCCTCATCCATTGCGGCCAGCATGGCGCGATAGGCCGTTGGCGCGGTGAACGAGATGGTCGCCCTGTAGGTCTCGATGATCTCGACCATGTTGGGCGGCGACGCGTTCTCAAGCAGCGTCGCAGCGGCCCCGAAGCGCAGCGGAAAGATCGCCAATCCGCCGAGACCGAAGGTGAAGGCCAGAGGTGGCGAGCCGACGAAGACATCGTCCGGCGTTACGCCAAGCACTTCCCTTGCATAACCGTCGGCGATGATGAGCAGGTCGCGATGAAAATGCATGGTCGCCTTCGGCACGCCCGTGGTGCCGGAGGTGAAGCCGAGAAGGGCGACATCGTCGCGGCCGGTCTTCACTGCATCGAAGAGAACCGACTTGTTGAGTGCCGCGCGATCGAGTTCGGCGTCATGGTTGGCCGTTCCGTCGAAGCCGACGACCTGCTTGAGGAAACGGCTTTCCTTGGCACAGGCAACGAGCTCGTCCTTGATGCGGGTGTCGCAGAGCGCCAGGGTGATCTCGGCCTTGTCGATGATCTTGGCGAGTTCGCCGGCGCGAAGCATCGGCATGGTGTTGACGACGACCGCACCCGCCTTGGTGGCGGCGAGCCAGCAGGCGACCATGGCGGGATTGTTGGGAGAGCGGATAAGGATTCTGTTGCCGGGCTTTACGCCATAGTCCTCGACCAGCGCATGAGCGAGCCGATTGGTCCAATCGGCCAGTTCCTTGTAGGTGCGCCGCCTGCCGTTTCCGATCAGTGCCGTACGGTCGCCGAAGCCGAGATCGACCAGTCGATCGGTCAGCTCGACGCCGGCATTGAGATATTCGGGATAGTCGAAGCCGTCGAGCGGAAGGCCGGGCCATTCCTCCTCTGGCGGCAGGTTGTCACGTGAGAATGTGTCGATATGCCCCGTCGGACCCAACATCAGGCGTTCCCCTTATTGCATTGTCTGCCTGGCGATTACGATCTTTTGTACGTCGGACGCCCCTTCGTAGATCCTGAGTGCGCGGATCTCCCGATATAGGCTTTCCATGATATGGCCCTTGCGCACGCCGTCACCGCCATGCAGCTGAACGGCCTTGTCGATGACCTCCTGCGCATGATCGGTTGCGAAGAGTTTTGCCATCGCCGCTTCCCGTGTGACGCGCGCGGCGCCTGAATCCTTGGTCCAGGCGGCGCGGTAGACGAGGAGTGCTGCCGCGTCGACGTCGAGCGCCATGTCGGCAATGTGACCTTGCACCATCTGCAGATCGAAGAGAGGCGCGCCGAAGAGTTCGCGGCTTCCGGTGCGTGAGATGGATTCATCCAGCGCTCGGCGCGCAAAGCCGAGTGCAGCCGCGCCGACGGTGGAGCGAAAGACATCGAGGACCGACATGGCGATCCGGAAGCCTTCGCCCGGCTTGCCGATCATCGCAGATGCCGGCACGCGTACATCGTTGAAGGCAAGGCGGGCCAGCGGGTGTGGCGCAACGACGTCCAGCCTTTCGGCGACCTCAAGCCCCGCCGTGTCCGCCGGCACCACAAAGGCCGAGATGCCCTTTGCGCCGGGCGCTTCTCCGGTTCGGGCGAACACCGTGTAGACGTCGGCGATGCCGCCGTTGGAGATCCAGGTCTTTTCGCCCGAAAGCACATAATCGTCGCCGTCGCGCACCGCCTTCATGTCCATGTTGGCGACGTCGGAGCCCGAGCGTGGCTCGGAAAGAGCGAAGGCGGAAATCGCTTCGCCTTTGCGGGTCCGGGTCAGCCACTGGCGCTGTTCGGGCGAGCCGAAAAGGCTGATCGCACCGGTGCCGAGCCCCTGCATCGCGAAGGCGAAATCGGCCAGCCCGTCGTGGCGCGCCAGGGTCTCGCGCGTCAGGCAGAGCGTGCGTACGTCGAGCGGCGAGGGATCGGACGGGTCGATGGCGCTCGGCTTCAGCCAGCCGTCGCGGCCAAGCCTGGAGACGAGATCGCGGCATGCGGCATCGACATCGTCGTGGGCGACAGGCAGGTTCTTCTCGCACCATGCTTCAAGCCTTTCGGCGTGTTCGCGGTGACGATCCTCGAAGAAGGGCCAGGAGAGGAAGGAACGGTCAGCCATTCAATTGCCCTCGAACACCGGCTTCTGCTTCGCGACGAAGGCGTTGTAGGCGCGCTCGAAGTCCTTGGTCTGCATGCAGATCGCCTGCGCCTGCGCCTCTGCCTCGATGGCCTGCTCCAGACCCATCGACCATTCCTGGTTGATCTGCGTCTTGGTGATTCCGTGTGCGAAGGTCGGACCGGAAGCGATTGATTGCGCGAGCTTGGTGGCTTCCGCTTCGAGGCTCTCGGCGCCGACGAGACGATTGTAGTAGCCCCAGCGTTCGCCTTCCTCCGCACTCATCGAGCGTCCCGTGTAGAGCAGTTCGGCCGCGCGGCCCTGGCCGATGATGCGCGGCAGCATGGCGCAGGCGCCCATGTCGCAGCCGGCAAGTCCCACCCGGGTGAACAGGAAGGCGGTCTTCGCCTCCGGCGTGGCGAGCCGGATGTCGGACGCCATGGTAATGATGGCGCCTGCGCCCACCGCGACACCGTCCACGGCCGAGATGATCGGCTTGGAGCAGTTGAGCATGGCCTTGACGAGATCGCCTGTCATGCGCGTGAACGCGAGAAGGCCCTTCATGTCCATTTTCGTCAGCGGCCCGATGATTTCGTGCACGTCGCCACCGGAGGAAAAATTGCCGCCATTGGGCAGGAAGACCACGACGTCCACGTCGTCGGCATAGGGCAGGGCGCGAAATGTATCGCGCAGTTCGGCATAGGAATCGAACGTGAGCGGATTCTTCCGGTCGGGCCGATTGAGTTGGATGTAGGCAACCTTGCCTTCCGTCCTCCAGAGGAAATGCTGCGGCTTCAGCCCGGCCATCTGGGTCAATGTTCGTCCTCCCAATTGCTTCTGAATGTTTTCAGCATTGCCGAAAGGCGGCGCGCGTCGGTTTCGTCCACGCCGTTCAGCAGTTCGCTGACCCAGCGCTCGTGCGTCGCGGCCATTTCTTCGAACGCAGCCATGCCCTGTTCCGTCAGTCGAACGATTGAAGTGCGGCGGTCGCCCTCGCGCTTGGCCCGAACGACGAAGCCGTCCGTGACCAGGCGGTCGACAATGCCCGTGACATTGCCGTTCGACACCAGAAGAAAACGTGACAGGTCGCTCATCAGCATGCCGTCCCGCTGCCGATAAAGTGCTGCCATGACATCGAAACGCGGCAGCGTCGAGTTGAAGCGCGTCTTGAGCCGTTCGCGCAACTCTCCTTCGATGGTGCGCGAGGCACGCAGCATCCGGATCCACAGCCGCAGCCGCTCCTTGTTTTCCGAAGGAGCGTCGAGCGAGGCGAGGGGCGCGCTTACCATGTCTCGCCACCCGATATGGAGATCGTCTGGCCGGTGATGGAGGCGGCCTTGTCGTCGCACAGATAAAGCACCGACGCTGCCACCTCTTCCGGCTGGATAAAGCGGCCCTGCGGGTTGCCGGAAGAGAGGCTGGCACGTGCCTCTGCTTCGCTGCGCCCGGTCTTCTGCATGATGCGCTGTATCGATTCCTCCAGCATGTCGGTCTCGACGAAACTGGGACAAACCGCATTGACGGTGACGCCGGTCTTGACGAATTCGACTGCCAGAGCGCGCATCAGCCCGATGACGCCATGCTTGGAGGCGACATAGGGCGCGACGTAGCCATAACCTTTCAGACCAGCGACCGAGGCAACGAAGATGATGCGACCATCGCCGCGCTTCGCCATGCCCGCCAGTGCCGGCTGAACAGTGAGAAAGGCTCCGGTGAGATTGACGTTCAGCGTATGCTGCCAATCCTCCAGCGTCACCTTGTGCGCCGGGGCGCTGCCGGCAATGCCTGCATTGGCGACGACGATGTCGAACGGACCGCGGGCGGCTTCGGCCTGCTCGTACAGGGACTTCACCGATGCCGGATCGGTTACGTCGGCAGCAATGGCGTGGATGTTCCGGCTGGTGGCGGCAACGGCTTCCAAAGCTTCCGCGCGACGGCCGCAGATGGTGACGGACACGCCCGCTTCCGCGAGCGTTTCTGCGATCGCCCTGCCGACGCCTGTTCCGCCGCCCGTGACGAGGGCATGGGAGCCGGAGATCTTTGCCATCACACCTTCCCCGTCATGGCTTCCTGGCGTTCGGCCAGCCTGTAGAGCTGGTCACGTCCCGCGCGATAGGGATCGGGCCAGGTGACGCCGCGGTCGCCGAGCTGGGCGGCGGCGTGCAGCGTCCAATAGGGATCGGCCAGATGCGGACGGGCCAGGCAGACCAGGTCTGCGCGTCCTGCCATCAGGATCGAGTTGACGTGGTCGGGCTCGTAGATGTTGCCGACGGCCATGGTCGCCATGCCGGTCTCGTTGCGGATGCGGTCGGAAAACGGCGTCTGGAACATGCGTCCGTAAACCGGCTTCGCGCGGGTCGACGTCTGGCCCGCCGACACGTCGCAGATGTCGACGCCGGCCTCCTTGAGCACGCGGGCGATCTCTACGGCTTCGGCCGGGGTCACACCTTCGTCGCCCACCCAGTCATTGGCCGATATGCGCACCGAGATGGGTTTGTGGTCGGGCCAGACGGCGCGTACCGCATGGAAGATCTCCAGCGGATAGCGCATCCGGTTTTCCAGACTGCCACCATATTCGTCCGTCCGCTTGTTGGTCAGCGGCGAAATGAAGGCCGACAGCAGATAGCCGTGGGCGAAATGCAGCTCCAGCATGTCAAATCCGCAGCGCTCGGCCATTTCGGCCGATGCGACGAACTGGTCGCGCACCATGTCCATGTCGGTGCGGTCCATTGCCTTCGGCATCTGGTTCTTGTCGGACCAGGGGACTTCCGAAGCGGCGAGCAGCGGCCAGTTGCCTTCCTTGAGCGGTGCGTCCATCTCCTCCCAGCCGAGCTGGGTCGAGCCCTTCGGGCCGGAATGGCCGATCTGGGCGCAGATCTTGGCATCCGTCTCTGCATGCACGAAATCGACGATGCGCTTCCAGGCCGTCTCGTGCTCGGGCTTGTAGAAGCCCGGACAGCCGGGCGTAATGCGGCCTTCCGGGCTGACGCAGGTCATCTCGATGTAGACGAGGCCGGCGCCGCCCTTGGCGCGCTCGCAATAATGCACGAGATGCCAGTCTGTCGGGCATCCGTCTATGGCCTTGTATTGCGCCATCGGTGAAACCACGACACGGTTCTTCAACTCCATGCCGCGCAGCTTGAATGGCGCGAACATGGGCGGGCGGTTCGTGTTGGCCGCCACGCCAGCCCGCTGCTGGAACCATGCTTCGGCGCCGGACAGCCATTCGGGGTCGCGCAGACGCAGGTTCTCGTGGCTGATGCGCTGTGACCGCGTGAGCAGGGAGTAGTTGAACTGGACAGGATCGAGATGCAGATAGCGTTCGACTTCCTCGAACCATTCGAGTGAATTGCGCGCCGCCGATTGCAGGCGCAGGACCTCGAGCCGCCGGGCATCCTCGTATTTCTCGAAGGCGTCTTTCAGCGTCGGTTCGGAGTGCAGGTAGTCCGCCAGCGCGATCGCGCTCTCAAGCGCCAGCTTGGTGCCGGAGCCGATCGAGAAATGCGCGCTCGCCGCAGCATCTCCCATGAGCGCAAGGTTTTCGTGCGACCAGCGCTCGCACAGCACGCGCGGGAAGTTGATCCAGGCCGAACCGCGAATATGGTTGGCGTTCGACATCAGGGGATGGCCGCCGAGATGCTTCTCGAAAATCCGCTCGCAGGTGGCGATGGATTCTTCCTTCGTCATGTCGGCAAAGCCGAACTTGTCGTATGTCTCCTGCGAGCACTCGACAATGAAGGTGGCCGTATCCGGGTCGAACTGGTAGGCGTGCGCCCAAACCCAGCCGTGTTCGGTGTTCTCGAAGATGAAGGTGAAGGCGTCGTCGAACTTCTGATGCGTGCCGAGCCAGACGAACTTGCACTTGCGAACGTCGATGTCCGGCTTGAACACGTCCGAGAAAATGGAGCGTGACTTGGAGTTCAGGCCATCGGCCGCCAGAACCATGTCGTACTCGGCCATGAAGGGCCGCGGGTCGTCGATGTCGGTCTCGAATCGCATCTCCACGCCAAGTTCGCGTGCCCGCTCCTGAAGCAGGATGAGCAACCGCTTGCGGCCGATACCGCAGAAGCCATGGCCGGTGGAAAGCGTGCGAACACCCTGATGAATGACGGCGATGTCGTCCCAATAGGCGAAATGTTCGCGAATGCGCTCCGCGCTGACGGGGTCGTTGGCGGCCAGGTTGTCCAATGTCTCGTCGGACAGAACCACACCCCAGCCGAACGTGTCGTCGGCCCTGTTGCGCTCGAACACCGTCACGTCATGCGCGGCGTCGCGCAGTTTCATGCTAATGGCGAAATAGAGGCCGGCAGGACCTCCACCCAGCACTGCGATCTTCATGCCGCTCAGCTCCTGCTTCTGTGATAAAGGCAGCATCGCACCGATTTTGAAATGTTTCAAGCATGAAATTTCAAGGTTGAAATACCTGTGAATCCGATGACAAGCTGGACATCTCTGCGCTGTTTGGCTTGGCTTCAGCCAGCGCAGTGTACGCAGGCTGATGCGGAATGCATGAATAGTGGAGGTGAGACTTGATTTACCACCAGATTTCAGACTGGGACGACGCTTATGCCAACGGCGCCAACATAGCCGGCGGCGATCGCTGGCCCGAGGCCTGGATCGCGCCAGCGAAGGCATTTCGAGACCGTCTTGCAGGCGAGGGGCGTGCCAGGCTGGACGTTTCCTACGGCGCCGCGCCGCGCAACAGGTTCGACATCTTCCTGCCCCAGCGCGAACCGCGCGGCCTTGCCATATTTGTCCATGGCGGATTCTGGCTGCGGCTGGACAAGAGTTTCTGGTCGCATCTGGCGGAGGGACCGCTGGCCCATGGCTACGCGGTTGCGATGCCGTCCTATACGCTGTGTCCCGATATCCGTATTTCCGGTATTGTTCACGAGGTTGCTGCGGCCATCAACACGATTGCTCATGAGGTCGCCGGTCCGATTTTCCTGACCGGGCATTCCGCGGGCGGCCATCTCGTCACCCGGATGATCTCCGAGACATCGCCGCTCGACGCGGCGGTGCGCGGGCGCATCCGCAATACGGTTTCGATTTCTGGCGTGCATGACCTGCGACCGATGATGATGACGGCGATGAACAAGTCGCTGGGCATAGATGAGCGGGAGGCACGCGCCGAAAGCCCTGCGCTGCTGGAGCCGATGGCCGGAGCGCGGCTGTGCTGTTGGGTCGGGGCCGGCGAGCGTTCCGAAATCATTCGCCAGAATGCGCTGCTCGCCAATATCTGGACCGGATGCGGGGCGGCCACGATGGTCGTCGAGGAACCCGACCGTCATCATTTCAACGTGATCGACGGGCTCGCCGATCCGGATCACGCATTGACGAGGACGCTGTTGACAGGCTGAAGGTTGCATTGGCTCTGTACCCGTGACAGAGCGTTGAACCCGGACCCGGTCGACCGGGCCAATCATTGGCGGCGTCGCCAGGACGCCGGAGCAAGATAGAGCAGGATGCCATGAGAGCCGTATTCGTCCAGCTTCAGTGCACGCCGGGCAAGACCTACGAGGTCGCCGACGAGATCTTCAGGCGCGAGATTGCGTCCGAGCTATATTCCACGAGCGGGGACTACGACCTGCTGATGAAGATCTACATCGAGGATGGCGTCGATATCGGCAAGTACATCAGCGACAATGTCGCCAATGTGCCCGGCATCAGCCGTTCCTTGACGACACTGACCTTCAAGGCTTTCTGATCGGCACGGTGACGCGGAGATCGGGACGCGTGCCCAATTCACCCCCCGACGCGCACCAGTCTGCGCGGTCCGCGTGTGCGCAGCAGCAGAAAGACCATGATCGAGGCGTTGAGCACGTTCCATGCGATGCCATTGATGAAGGCGGCACGGTAGGAACCGGTCAGATCGTAGATCCAGCCTGACAGCCAGCCGCCGAGCGCCATGCCCGCAATCGTCGCCATGATGACGATGCCGATGCGTTGTCCGGCTTCGCGCGGCGGCAGATATTCGCGCACGATGATGGCATAGCAGGGCACGATGCCGCCCTGGGAAAGGCCGAAGACGAGCGACACGATATAGAGCGGCGCGAGCCCGTCGAAGGGTATGTACAGCAAGAGCGAAATGCCCTGGAGCACGGAACCGATCAGCAGGGTTCGGACGCCGCCGATCCGGTCGGCGATGAAGCCCGATGCAAGACGGCTGACGATGCCGCCGGCAAGCATCAGCGACAGCATTTCGGCACCTCTGGCGACGCCGTAGCCGAGATCTGCGCAATAGGCCACGATGTGGACCTGTGGCATCGACATCGCGACGCAGCAGCCAAGGCCCGCCGCGACCAGAAGCATCTGCAGCATGCGCGGCGATATTCCGGCATCGGCGAGCGAAAGCCGTGGCCGGGATGCCTGGTGCGTTCCTCCTTCCCCCGCTTCTGCCGGCTTGTCGCGCAGCAGAAGGGAAAGCGGCACCATGGAAAGCAGGCAGAACAGTCCGATGCCTGCATATGTCAGTCGCCAGCCATGTGTCTGCATGAAGAACTGTATGACGAGCGGCCAGACCGCGCCGGCCAGATAGTTTCCGGTCGCAGCACCGGCCACCGCGATGCCGCGACGTTTTTCGAACCAGCGCGAAATGTCGGCCATCAGTGGCCCGAACGTTGCACCCGTGCCGATCCCGAGCAGGCATTGCGCCGCCGACATGAGCCAGATGTCGGTGGCGAGCGCTGCGGCGAGGAAACCGGCGCAGGACATGACGGCAGCCATGGCCACCGGCATCGCAATTCCCATGCGATCGACCATTCGTCCGATCACGACGTTGCCCAGCGCAAACCCGACCATGGTGGTCGTATAGGGGAAGGATGCGTCGGCGCGGTCGACACCGAACTCGACCTGGGCCGCCGGCAGGACGACGATGATCGCCCACATGCCAACACTGCCGATGGTGCCCAGCAGCATGGCGACGGCAAGCCGGAACCATGCATGCGGGCCATCGACAGCAAGGGCCGGGCGTGGCGGCGCGATCGTCATGGGTCGTTTCCTCGATTGGCTCACCGGCGCATTCTGGCGGCCGGACATTGGTTGAAGTGCAGGATGGACGGGTTCGGCGCATATATCTAACGCCAGTGCCTATCCGTTCGTGGTCCACTGCGGCGGCGGGCCGTTGTCGCGCGTTTCTGGAGGCTGGCGAGCCTAGCGCCCGTGCAAATCGGGGGTGCGGCGTTCCCGGAAGGCGGCACGCCCTTCCGCATAGTCCTCGCTGTCGAACGTGACGTCGCCCATATTTCGGGCGAGTGCGGCGTCCTCGTCGCGCAAGGTCAGCGCTGACCGGATCGCAGCCTTCGACGCGCGCACCGACAGCGGTGCATTTGCCGCAATCGTCGTGGCGATCGCGTCAACGCGTGCGGCCAGTTCATCCGCGCTTGCTGTCATCTCTATGAAAAAGCCTGCGCGCAACGCCTGTTCCGCGTCGAGCCGGCCGGCGGTGTAGGTCAGGTAGCGGGCCATCTGCGCGCCGACGGCATGGACGATATCGGCCATGGCGTCCTGCGGATAGGCGAGGCCGAGTCGGGCGGCCGGCACGCTGAAACGTGAATGCGCGGTGGCGAGCCTGATGTCGCAGGCCGCCGCGATGCCGAAGCCTCCGCCAAAGCAGATGCCGTCGATGGATGCGATCGTCGGGACTGGGGCTTCGCGGATGGCGGCAAACGCGGCGCTGTTGGCCGCTTCATACTGCCGGGCCGTGGCTGCGTCGCGGCGAACGGTCTCGAATTCTGCGATGTCGGCGCCGGCGCAGAAGTCATCGCCGGCACCCGCAAGGGTGATCACCCGGACATTGCGGTCCTGCGACAGCGCACGTACGCGTTCGGCCAGTGCCTGCCACATGGCGAGCGTGAGGGCGTTCTTTTTGTCGGGACGGTTGAGGCGAATTGAGGAGATTCCTCTGCCATCGGTCCGCCAAAGCAATGCGCCGTCTGCGTCCGCTTGAAATTCTGTCATTTCAATCCCATTGAACAAGGGTTGAGGAAATCGATGTTCAACCCGCGGCCGTTCTGGCGTATGTTCGGCCATCTCGCAAGAAGCCTTGGCCAGGAGCAGACAAGATGAGCACACGCACAACTGCAAGGGCGAGTGAAATTCGTCCCGTCGACCCGATCTGGGACTCCGTGCGTGAGGAAGCCCTGGAAGCCGTCGGGCGGGAGCCGATTCTGGCCGCTTTCCTTTATGCGTCGGTGCTCAACCATGATACGCTGGAAGGCGCTGTCATTCATCGCATCGCCGAGCGGCTCGGCCATACCGACATTGGCTCCGATCTGATCGCGCAAACCTTTCGCGAGATGAAGCGCGCAAATCCCGACTGGAGTTCGATCGTGCGTGTCGACATCCAGGCCTATTACGACCGCGACCCGGCATGCGACCGGTTCATCATGCCGGTACTCTATTTCAAGGGATTTCACGCCATCCAGACGCACCGGCTCGCCCATTGGCTTTGGCGCGAGGGCCGCAAGGATTTCGCGCTCTATCTGCAGAGCCGGTCGTCAGCCGTGTTCCAGACCGACATCAACCCGGCCGCCCGCATGGGCAAGGGCATATTCATCGATCACGCAACCGGGCTCGTGGTCGGGGAGACGGCGGTGATCGAGGATAACGTTTCGATCCTCCATGGCGTAACGCTCGGCGGCACGGGCAAGGCGGGCGGCGACCGCCATCCCAAGATTCGACACGGCGTCCTGATCGGTGCCGGCGCCAAGATCCTTGGCAACATCGAGATCGGCCATTGCACCAAGGTCGCGGCTGGCTCCGTCGTGCTGGCATCCGTCCCGCACAACAAGACGGTTGCCGGTGTGCCTGCACGCATCGTTGGCGAGGCGGGTTGCAAGGAGCCTTCGCGCCAGATGGATCAACTGCTTTCCACGCAGCAGCAGGATGGGTGATCGGGCTTTCCTCTTGAAAGCGATTGCAAGCGGACCGTCGGGGTTTACAGTGCGACCGCTCGCGTGGCAGAAGCCGGCACCAACGGCGCGTTGCGCATTTCCAATTCCCCCAATGGAGAAATCGATTGAAGCCGGACGAAATCAGAAAGCTTGACGCATATTTCAAGCGGACGTTCCAGAACCCGACCCTGCAGGTCAAGGCACGGCCGCGCAAGGACGATTCCTGCGAGCTCTATCTGGGTGACGAGTTCCTCGGGATCATCTTCAAGGACGAGGACGAGGGCGAACTGTCCTACAATTTCTCGATGGCGATCCTGGACATCGATCTTTGACGCTATGCAGCGCGGGCTAGTGCCCGCGCCTTGCGCCGGTCCGGCCGGATCAATCGGCCTGCAGCAGGGAACCGGCGAATTCGATCACGGCCGCATCGAGTGCGCGCCAATCTTTCAGCAAATGCCGAGGAAATCGGTAAGTGAGGCTGAGCGCCCGGCCAATTGCGACGTCACGTTCGCAGCCGGCCAGCGATTGCTCTGCCAGACGGCCGACCAGACAACGCGCGACGAAACGCTTACCCTGTTCGGCCGGACCCACCACCAGCGTCTCGCTCTCATACCCTGAATCCGGCTTGAAATCGTGGACGGCCAATCCGCCGGGGCCTTGCCGTGACATGTCTTCGATGAGTTGGCTGTAAATGGGCTCGAAGCGGCCGGACATGTCGCGCGACATCGTCTGGCTCGTCAGGGTGAGGAAGAGGATGCTGCTGCGGCCCAGAGTGTTGTTGAACGCGTCGCGCGTCTCGGCACTGTATCCTGCCATGTCGGGCCAATGCAGATAGAGATGCAGCGTCTCGGAGGGACCGTCTCGACGTTCGCTCTTGAACCGAATCGTGTTGGCTGGCGGTGTAAGGACGTTTTCGCCGATGGTGACACGGTAGCGCGTTGTGTCGCTGGTGTGGCCGCCTTCGGAAAGTGTGCGCCCGAACCAATGACCGGCCAGGCAGACGACAAGCGAGAGGATCGCCAGAGCGGCAAATGCGAGCAAGGTGTGAAAGGCGAAAGCCTGTCTGCGCGCGCCCGCCGAATGATCCGTGGCAACCGGCTGCAAGTCTGCACCCCCAATTGTTCATCGCACCGGAGCGCGATGTTCAGCCCTGCCACGAGCTTCCATATCTGTGGTAAATCCCGGGTAAAGAGGGCGCTCGAAACAGGATTCGGGGGCCTCGCGCGCGATGGATGCGCTTCGGTCACGTATCAAGGGAGTGGATATGCCTGTTTATGCATTGGATGGACACGAGCCGAGCTTTGAAGATCGTTCGACGAACTGGATTGCGCCCGACGCGACACTGATTGGAAAACTGGTTCTCGGGCGCAATGTCAGCATCTGGTTCGGGGCCGTGTTGCGCGGCGACAACGAAGAGATCGCCATCGGGGCCGATTCGAATGTCCAGGAGCACACCGTCATGCACACCGACATGGGGTTTCCGCTGACGGTCGGTCGAGGTTGCACGATCGGCCATCGTGCGATGCTGCATGGCTGCACGATTGGCGACAACAGCCTCATCGGCATGGGTGCGATCATCCTCAATGGCGCGCGCATCGGCAGGAACTGCATTGTCGGCGCCGGAGCCCTCGTCACCGAAGGCAAGGAATTCCCTGACAATTCTCTGATTGTCGGCAGCCCGGCCAGGAAGGTGCGCGATCTCGACGCTAAGACTGTGGTCAGCCTTGAGCAGTCGGCCGGACATTATGTGGAAAACGGCCGCCGCTTCATGAAGGGGCTCGAAAGGCTGTAACCACCACCTGCGAGGAAATGTGGAGCCGGCCCGGGGAGGGGCCGGCTCCTATTGCCCGGTCGGTAGGGACGGGGAGGGTGGGGACTCGACCGGGAATTGATGGGCGTGCGGCTCAGCGCACGCTGCCGACCAGCACGTCGCGTCCGTCTTCGATCGAGACCCATACGCCCGAATTGCGTTCGGATTGGCGCTTGAGATAGCGATACTCGGTCTCGGTCCAGGCCAGCACCCGCGGCTCGATGTTGTCCAGAATGAAATCGCCCATGGTCGTCGTCAGTGTCAGCACCGCATGGCCTTCGTCGTTGGGCTGCCTGACCACGGTGATCAGCAGGTTGGCGGCCGGAACGCCAAGCGCCATGAGCCGCCGGCGCTTCTCCAGGACGAAGTCTTCGCAGTCGCCGACTGCCTCGGGATAGGACCAGTATTCCTCGACGCCCCAGATTTCCATGTCGGTCATGGGGGTGATCGAGCGGTTCACTTCGTCATTGACGACGACGATCTTGTCCCAGAGTTGGCGTGTCAGCTTGACCTGTCCGACCCGGCCGCTGCCCCGCTGGCATTCGGCCGGTTCGCGCTGGCAAAGTTCGAAATGCCCGATCGGTTGCGATGTCTGGCCGCCCGTGGGCATGTGCGCGCCGCTTGCGGCGGAAGGGGAAGCCAGAAGGGGGGCGCAGAGCAATGCGCCAAGCAGGCTCCCGACGATTTTACGCATGAACTTGTCTCCCCAGTTGAGGGAGACTGTGCCATCGCCGGATTTATTTCACGCAAAACGCGGCGTGCGAATTTGATTCAACAAATAAAGGATTTGGACAGAAATGCGCAACAATCCGGTAAGGCTGACGGAGCGCCGCCGCCTGAGCTCAGCGATGATTGACCGTGCTGAACTGGGCCTCCAGCATCTCAGGGCGCTGCACCATCGCAAATTCGACGGCCACACCTTCCTCGAAGTGCCGTACGACGCGGCCTCGCATGGTGCCGAGCGTGACCGGCGTGCCGACGGCGGGCCGCACATCGATTTCGATGGCCGCCCCCGACAGTGAGAGGTCGACAATGCGGCAACGATATTCGCGACCGTCCTCCAGCTTGATGGTGCTGATCGGATTGCGCGGAGTGACGCGTTCGTGGCGGCGGTCTTCGGGCAGGTCCAGTTCGTGCTTGTTGGCCAGCCAGGTCAGCTGCGCCGCGAGGCGATCGCGTTTGCGATCCGATGCGATGATGCGCGCGGCAAAGCCATCATCCAGCCGGCGGGTGATTACGCCTTCGATACGGCCGATATGGTCCAGATAGGCAATGACCTTTTCGCCGAGCTTGCCGGAAGTCTCCGAGCGAAACAGCACGTCGCCCGGCGACATGTCGATCACCTGGCAATTGTGCTCGCTTCTGTCCTCGAGCATGAAACGACCGTATATCTTGACGTGCACCCGCTGAAAATAGCGCCGCTCCGGACGCGTCGGCACGGTTTCGATCGCCGCTGACATCATCTTTTTCCGCCCACCTCTTGGCCCCGGCGCCGCGCAAGGCGCTCCGCCACGGGGAAAATACTGGTGTGTCGGTTAACAAGCGGTAAGTATCGCTCAGCTGGCGAGTGGCACAGGCATCCTTCGAGCCGCCGTCCTATTGCGGCTCGCGACCGCCTTCGAAGACCACGAGATGCCGGATCCGTCGACCGCTGTCCGAATCGGTTTCGTTCAGACTTGCATCGGTTGGCACGAGTGGCGGCACCGACAGGGCTGGACGGGTGCCCAGAAACTGGCGTTCCCGTCCTGGGTCGACAATTCGCATTGCGTTGACCCGGTTCTCCACGACCGGCTCGGCACCGAGCCAGACCGTCCTCTCGATGGGGGTCGCCACGCCCAGGATCCGTCTGTTCAGTCCTTCGCCATCGAGCGGCAGCAGGATCAGCTCGAAATCGAGGCTGCGGCGTTGCTGGGTGTGTCCCTCGTAGTTGACGACAGAGACGCTGTTGGAGCCCATCGCCGCTTCAGCGAGGCTGTTCATCATTCCCTGGTCGGCTGGCGCCCAAAGGGATGCGAAAGCAAAACCCTTGAGTTCGCGGCCATAGGTGGCGCACAGCCGGGTTCCCGCCAGCCGGAACACCGCTTCTCCGCGCATGTCCTGCTCGAGAATGAAGGTGTCGGCCAGCAACGTCTTGATCGCTGCCGGTTCGATCTCGGTGCGTTGGGGCGCCGGGCGCCCCTGGCGCAACCTGTCCCAATACTGGAAAAGTGCGACTGTGCCTTGGTGTTTCATCCGTTCCCACCCTTCAATTCCGTCCTGGTTGTCTCACCAGTGCACAAGGGGGTGCTTGCTTGGTGTGATACATGACGGACGGAGCAGGAAGCGTGCCAGTCGAATTAACGATTTGTTCACGGAGCGCTGGGGCTATGGTTAACAAATGGTTTACGCCAGACTGAAGATTCTGTGGCAACTTTGCGTCGGGAAGACGCTAAGCTATTGTTTTGTCGTTATATTTTGTCAAGACGCCGAAACCGGTTATGGAGAGCTGGGAAACTTGATCCGAAAGCCGGCGTCATCTGAAAAGCGGCCATCGTGTTAACAGTTCCTACCGCAAGCCCCGCACACTGGCGGCGACTCACATTGCCGCCCAAACGAGAAAGGCCCATCCATGCCGAGCAGCCCGCAACCCTTGCAGCGCACACCCGACCGCGGGTCTGGAAATGGGCGGGGCGGCGAGCGGGCTTTCAACATTCCCGGTGTCGTCCTCGCCTTCGTGGCCGTGTGTGTCGGCATCTATCTGTTGCAAACCTATGTCCTGACCGCCCGCCAGAATTTCGACTTGCTCGTTGCAGGCGCTTTCATTCCGCTTCGCTATTCCGGAGACTACGGCTACGACGTCTTCGCCTTCACGAGTGTGGTCACCTATTCGTTCCTGCACGGGGGAGTGGCTCATCTCTTCGTGAACATGATCTGGCTCGTCGCATTCGGATCGCCGCTGGCCAATCGTCAGGGAAACATCCGTTTCGTCGCTTTCTGGATTTTCACGGCCGTTGCCGCGGCGCTGCTGCATTACGCGCTGCATCCGCTAAGCAACGCTCCGCTCGTCGGTGCGTCCGGCGCCATTTCGGGAATGATGGGTGCGGCGGCGCGCTACGGCTTCCGAATCGACCGCTCGAGCGGTCAATCGATCTTTTCCGGCCCTATACTCGGGATGACGCAGATTCTGCGGTCACGCACGGTGGCGACCTTTCTCGGCGTGTGGCTGGTGATCAATGTGGTCACGGGACTGCTTGGATCGGGGCCGGGAGGCACGGGCACGATCGCCTGGGAGGCCCATATCGGAGGCTTCCTCAGCGGGTTTCTGTGCGTGCGCCTGTTCGACCGCAGGCCAGCGATCTGAAATCGCGCCTCCTGAGGCACGGACTTGCAAACGCGCAAAACCCGGAGCACCATGCCGCTTGGGGGATAGACAGCGCAGGAGGACGCCATGACCGTCAAATCCATCTTGGCCGAGAAGGGGTCGGATGTTTTTACGATCGCGCCCGATCGTCCCTTGTCCGATGCGGTTCAGACACTTGCGGAACACAGGATAGGCGCCATCGTCGTGACCAAAGGCGATGGAAAGATCGCCGGCATCATCTCCGAACGCGATATCGTCCGCGCACTGGCTTCGGGTGGCTCCGACCTTCTGTCCAGGCCGATCTCGTTTGCAATGACCTCCAAGGTCAAGGTCTGCCACGAGGGCAATACTGTCCACGACGTAATGGAACTCATGACGGAAGGCCGTTTCCGCCATCTGCCTGTCGAGCGCGACGGCAAGCTCGCCGGCATCATTTCGATCGGTGACGTGGTCAAGCGCCGCATCCAGGAAGTCGAGAAGGAGGCGGAGGAAATCCGCACCTACATAGCCACAGCGTAAGCGGCACGCGCCTGACAGGCAGCGCCGCATCGCTGTCTGCTGTCAACGCCTAGGCGGCCGGCTTGTCGGTCAAACCCGACAATTGGTCGAAGAGGTCTTGGTTGCGGCAGAAGCTGGGCGCTGAGGCGGCTTGCGACGCAGTATCCAGCCAGACACGGCATTCCTCGCCATGCGCGCACGAGGCGCAGCGCACGACCGCCTGACGTAGGATTTCAGCCCCGTGCGGCTGTTCGGCGATCGCGTCACGCACCTGCAAATGGGTCATCATGCGGTCCATCAGGTGCGCCTTGTCCATCAGGCGGCGAATGACGTTGCTCATGGTCCTTCTCCTCTCATTGTCACGCCTGAATGATGCGACATGCGGGCAAGGAGGCTATTGACCTCGATCAAGCCGCCCGAAAGCCTTGCCTAGACGGCCCGATTGGTCTAGCGAACCCCCATAACCCGCCCAGTCTTGATCCGGAACGCAATGAGCATCATCGACACACGCACGCCCGATCCCAAAAGTCTGATTCCAGGAGCCACGGGTGATTGGGAAGTCATCATAGGTCTGGAGGTCCACGCTCAGGTGGTCTCCAATTCGAAGCTCTTTTCCGGCGCCCCGACGAATTTCGGTGCCGAGCCGAACGCCAATGTGAGCCTCGTCGATGCGGCCATGCCCGGCATGCTGCCAGTTATCAACGAGGAGTGCGTCAAACAGGCGATCCGTACCGGACTTGGCCTGAAGGCGCAGATCAACCTGAAGTCTGTCTTCGACCGGAAGAACTACTTCTACCCCGATTTGCCGCAGGGCTATCAGATTTCCCAGTACAAGCAGCCGATCGTCGGCGAAGGCAAGGTGACCGTTTCGGTCGGTCCCGATCGCCAGGGCAATTTCGAGGATATCGAGGTCGGCATCGAACGCCTGCATCTGGAGCAGGATGCCGGCAAGTCGATGCACGACCAGCATCCCACCATGTCCTATGTCGACCTCAACCGGTCCGGCGTCGCCCTGATGGAAATCGTCTCGAAGCCGGATATGCGTTCGGCCGATGAGGCGAAGGCTTATGTCACCAAGCTTCGCTCGATCATGCGCTACCTTGGAACGTGTGACGGCAATATGGACGAAGGCTCGCTCAGGGCGGACGTCAACGTTTCAGTGCGCCGGCCCGGCGAGGCATTCGGGACGCGCTGCGAGATCAAGAACATCAACTCGATCCGCTTCATGGGTCAGGCAATCGAGTATGAGGCGCGCCGCCAGATCGCCATCCTGGAGGACGGCGGCACGATCGATCAGGAAACGCGGCTGTTCGATCCGAACAAGGGCGAGACGCGCTCCATGCGCTCCAAGGAAGAGGCGCACGACTATCGCTATTTCCCAGATCCCGATCTCCTGCCGCTGGAATTCGACCAGGCATATGTCGATGCGCTGGCTGCCGACCTCCCGGAACTGCCGGACGACATCAAGCAGCGTCTGACCTCGGAACTCGGTCTCTCGGCTTATGACGCTTCGATTCTCGTATCGGACAAGGCGATTGTCGACTATTTCGAGAAGGTGGCGGCTGGCCGCGACGGCAAGGCGGCCGCCAACTGGGTCATCAACGATCTCCTCGGTGCCTTGAACAAGGCCGGAAAAACCATTGAAGAGACTCCGGTTTCCGCCTCTCAGCTTGGCGGTATCATCGATCTCATCAGGGACGGCACCATTTCCGGAAAGATCGCCAAGGATCTGTTCGAGATCGTCTGGAACGAAGGCGGCGACCCGGCCGAACTGGTTGAAAGCCGCGGCCTGAAGCAGGTCACCGACACCGGCGCCATCGAGAAGGCCGTCGACGAGGTGATCGCCGCCAATCCCGACAAGGTCGAGCAGGCCAGGGCGAAGCCGACGCTCGCCGGCTGGTTCGTCGGACAGGTCATGAAGGCGACTGGCGGCAAGGCCAATCCGCAAGCCGTCAATGCGCTGGTCAAGGCGAAGCTCGGGGTCGAGTGACCATGTTCGTGCGCACGGCAGCCGAGGCTGACCTTGCTACTGTACGGGCGCTGCTGGTGGAGACCTGGCACGACACCTACGATTCGATCTACGGATCGGACAAGGTGACCGCGATCACCGATGAATGGCATTCGATCGTCGCCCTGAAGGCGCGTTTGAGTGCGCCGAATTCGGAATTCGTGCTGGCCGATGACGGCCGGACGGTCGCCGGAATGGCGTTTGCCGTTGCCGACGAGGACGGGCAAACGGTGCACTTGCGACAGCTCTATGTCCGGCCGGATTTTCAGGGCAGGGGTGTCGGCGGGCTGCTGTTCGAGGAAATTTCCGTCTGCTTTCCCGAGGCCAAACGAATCCGGCTCGAGGTCGAAGAGGCAAATCTGCGTGCGGTGGCTTTCTACGAAGCTCTCGGCTTTCGCCGAGCCGGAAAGACCGCCGACTGCGGCTGTAGCGGTTCCGGCATTCCCGCGCTCGTCTACGAGATGGAGTTGCGGTAAGTGGTTCGGGACGGGTCCACTTGCGTTCGCCGCCGGCTGACGCCATAAGGCCCATCGAGCGCCGTGCGTTCCATTCGGGCGCGCAAAGCACAGAGGATGACGATGTCGCAATTCCTGAAGCAGTTCTTCACCTGGTGGAACGGTCAGACGCTGAACACGCGCTTTTACACCTGGCGCAAGGGCACCTTCGTAGGCGAAGACGAATTCGGCAACAAATACTATCAGGGTGGCAAGGATTCGGAGGGCCGCACGCGGCGCTGGGTCATCTACAAGGACTATTCGGAAGCTTCCATGATTCCGCCCGGCTGGCACGGCTGGATTCATCACCGGGTCGACACCGCGCCGGTCGACGAAAACTACAAGCCGCGTGAATGGCAGAAGCCTCACCTGCCCAACCTGACCGGAACGTCCGTGGCTTACCGTCCCCGTGGTTCGCTGTCTCGCGCCGGCGAACGGCCCCGTGTTGCCGGAGATTATGACGCCTGGACCCCTGGAAGCTGACGATGCCGGGGTGCACCCCCGCGTGGCGAATGTCTTGTCGCCACAATTGACGGCTAGCAGGGCATCCCATGATCGTTAGGGCACAAAGCGGCAGAGCGGTGATTCGATGACCAAGCGTCTGAAAGCAACAGCATTCCTTGTCGCCGGCGCGTCGGCATTGGTCGCGTTGGTCGGTTCGGCGCACGCCGAGCGGATCAGCAACCCGGTCGCCGAATTCACCGGTATCGACAAGATCACCGGGCGCATCATCACGTTTGACGTCTACGTGGACGAAACCGTCCAGTTCGGCGCCCTGCAGGTTACGCCGCGCGTGTGCTATTCCAGCCCGGAAACCGAGGAGCCCAAGACGGACTCCTTCGTCGAAGTCGACGAGATCACGCTCGACCGCAAGATTAGGCGCATCTTTTCCGGCTGGATGTTCGCAGAAAGCCCAGGCCTCAACGCCGTGGAACACCCGATCTACGATGTCTGGCTGAAGACCTGCAAGCAGGCTTCCGACGTCCCGGCGCCCGAGGCGAAAGCCGATTAGGCCGGCGGAAGCTCCCGCCTCTGCCCATGATCAGAACCGTGCTTCGCCCTGGATCGCCTCGGCAAGAAGCTTCTCATATCGGCGTCTCGGCACGTCGATCGCTCCGAAACGCTTGAGATGTTCGGTCGTGAACTGCGTGTCGAGCAGGACGAAGCCGCGTTCGATCAGATGTTCGACGAGATGGACGAGGCAGACCTTGGATGCGTCTGTGACACGGGAAAACATGCTCTCGCCGAAGAAGGTGCGCCCCAGCGTGACGCCGTAGAGCCCGCCGACCAGTCGGCCCTGCTGCCAGGCCTCGACCGTATGGCAGTGCCCGATGTCATAGAGCCGCCGGTAGGCGTCGCGGATCGGGCCGTTGATCCAGGTGCTCTGACGCCCCTCCCGTACCTCCGCGCATCCCTCGATGACGCCTTCGAAGTCATGGTCGTAGGCCATGTCGAACGGACGCTGGCGCATGGTCTTGCGCAGGCTGCGTGGGACATGGAATGCGTCGAGCGGAATGATCCCCCGGGCCTCCGGCCGGACCCAGAACACTTCCGGATCCTCCGCACTCTCGGCCATGGGAAAGACACCCGACGCATAGGCTCTCAAGAGCAGGTCGGTCGGGATGCGGTAGCCGGGCGCGAAAGGGCGTGTCATGGCAACAGGCCTAACTGTATCCGTGTCTCCGCGCTCGGTCCGTTCCCTGCGCCGTGCTGGCGCGGCGTCAGGCGGCAATCAATATAGGACTAGCCGCCAGACGGGCTCAAGGCCGCTTCCGGCCTAGTGGTGGCCAGCCAGATATTTTTCGAGCCAGTGGATGTCGTAGTCGCCATTGGCAATGTCGCTGTTGCCGACAAGATCGCGAAACAGCGGCAGTGTCGTGTTGATGCCGTCGACGACGAACTCGTCGAGCGCTCGACGCAGACGCATCATGCATTCGACACGGTTTCGGCCGTGGACGATCAGCTTGCCGATCAGGCTGTCGTAGTAAGGCGGGATCCGATAGCCGGAATAGACGCCCGAATCCACGCGCACACCGAGACCGCCGGGTGTGTGGAAATGGGTGATCGTGCCGGGAGAGGGCGTGAACGTCCTCGGGTCCTCGGCGTTGATGCGGCATTCGATGGCGTGACCGTCGAAGCGCACATCCTCTTGCCTGACCGACAGGCCCGCCCCGGACGCAACCCGGATCTGCTCGTGTACCAGGTCGATGCCGGTGATCGCTTCAGTGACCGGATGCTCGACCTGAAGGCGCGTGTTCATCTCGATGAAATAGAAACCGCCATCCTCATAGAGGAATTCGATCGTTCCGGCGCCCGAGTAGCCGAGTTCGGCGACGGCGTTGGCGCAGATCTCGCCGATACGCTTGCGTTCCTCCTGGTTGAGGGCCGGCGACAGCGCCTCTTCCCACACCTTCTGGTGCCGGCGCTGCAAGGAGCAATCGCGCTCGCCCAGATGAATGCCGTGACCTCGGCCGTCGCCCATCACCTGGATTTCGATGTGGCGTGGCTTTTCCAGATATTTCTCGATGTAAACCGCATCGTCGCCGAAGGCGGCACCGGCCTCCGAGCGGGCGGTGGCCAGCGCGACTTCCAGGTCATCCTCGTTGCGGGCGACCTTCATGCCGCGCCCGCCGCCGCCGGCTGATGCCTTGATGATTACGGGATATCCGATGTCGGCCGCGATACGCTTGGCTTCCTTTTCGTCGGTCACGGCGCCGTCCGACCCGGGAACGACCGGGATTCCCAGACGCTTCGCCGTGCGCTTGGCCTCGATCTTGTCGCCCATGACGCGGATATGGTCGCCGGTGGGGCCAATGAAGGTGATGTTGTGGGCCGCCAGGATGTCGGAAAATTTGGCGTTTTCCGACAGGAAGCCATAGCCGGGATGGACCGCGTCGGCACCTGTGATCTCACACGCAGCCACGATCTGGTGGATGTTCAGATAGCTGTCACGCGAAGGCGGTGGCCCGATGCAGACGCTTTCGTCGGCCAGGCGGACATGCATGGCGTCGGCGTCAGCCGTCGAATGGACGACCACCGTCGAGATGCCAAGCTCCTTGGCGGCGCGCAGGACCCTGAGGGCGATTTCGCCGCGGTTGGCGATGAGGATCTTCTGGAACATGCCGGCGCTACTCGATCACGACCAGCGGCTCGCCATACTCGACCGGCTGAGCGTCCTCGAACAGGATCTCCGTCACCGTTCCCGTGCGGGGCGAGGGGATCTGGTTCATCGTCTTCATGGCTTCGATGATGAGCAGTGTCTGACCTTCCGTCACCTGCTGACCGACCTGGATGAAGGGCGGCGAACCTGGCGCGGCGGCGGCATAGGCCGTGCCGACCATCGGGGAGGGGACGACATTGCTGGAATTCGCCTTGGACACGGGCGCCGCAGGTGCCGGATCGGCGATCTGGGGCGCCGGTGCTGCGGATACGAGAGCGGGAGCGTGAGCCGGCATGGGCGCGGCGACTGCGTTGACGACGGTGCCCTGACGCGAAACGCGGATGCGCAGGTCGTCCTGCTCCACCTCGATCTCCGACAGGTTGGTGTCGTTCAGAATGTCGGCGAGCTCGCGAATGAGCTGGTTGTCGATTCCCGGTTTCTTGGTCGGCATCGGTCGTGCAATCCTTGTTTGTCTTTGCGCGCCTAGAGGTGCGGCGCGATGGCCTGGAGGGCGAGCGTATAGCCGAGTGGCCCGAAGCCGCAGATCATGCCGACGGCGACAGGCGTGACCATCGAGGTATGGCGAAACGCTTCCCTGGCGTGGATGTTGGAAAGATGAACTTCTGCGACCGGCAGCTTTACGCCTCGGATCGCGTCGTGAATGGCAATGGAAGTGTGGGAGTAGGCACCCGGATTGATGATGATCCCCTGCGCCTTCTCCCCGGCCTCCTGAATCCAGTCGACCAGCACACCTTCGTGGTTGGTCTGTCTGAATTCGATCGAAAGTCCCAGATCCCGGGCGGCCGCCACACAATCCACGTTGATCTCGTCGAGCGTCTTGCCGCCATAGATGCCCGGCTCGCGCCTGCCGAGCAGGTTGAGGTTGGGACCGTTGAGAATGTAGACTGTTTTCGACATCTGGACCTCGAATTGCGCACCGACTTGGGCAGTGCGCCGGACCCTCTATAGTCGGCATATACCGCGCAGAAAAGAGCGCAAGCGCCAAGTTCGCCTGTCCACAGGAGTGCTTTCAGCCAAAAAATCGGCCTGGGCAGGCTGTGCGTCCTTCCGGACGCACAAAAAAAATCGCGCCAGTTCGATTTGACGCCGGTGCTTTCCGAGCCTCGAATATGGCTTGTGGGCCGGTGCGTCAGCAGACCGCCGAGCCGCATTCGCGCAAATTGGCCACCTTTTCTTCCAGCACCTCGCGGCCAAGAGCGCCGAACACGACCTCGTCACCGATCACATAGGCCGGCGTCCCGGTGATGGCGAGCCGGTTTGCGAGTTCGTAGGTCTTGCTGAAGGCTTCCATGATGGCGGGATTTTCCATCTCCTCGCGCAGAGCCTGCTCGTCTGCTCCGAGCGACAGCGCAAGCTCGATCGCGCTTTCCTCGTTGGCGCGGCCGGCGCCCCCCAGCAGCTGGCGGTGGAACTCGCCATACTGTTCAGGCATCAGATTGCGAAACGCCATGGATACGACGTGCGCCGCCTGTGAATCCGGGCCCAGGATCGGAAACTCCTTGAGCACGAACCGAACATCCGGATCGGACTTCGTCATTTCCTCCATGTCGGGCAGCGCACGTTTGCAGTAGCCGCAATTATAGTCGAAGAACTCGACGACGGTGTACTGGCCGTCAGGATTTCCGAATGCGCCGTCATAGCCGGACTTCAACAGGTCGTCCGACACCTGCTGGATCGTCTCGCTTTGCGCAAGCCTCTGCGCCTCGGCCTGCTTGGCGTGAAGCGCGTCCTGAACGTCGACAAGCAGTTCCGGATTGTTCAGCAGGTAGTCGCGAACGATCGTCTCGATCTCTTCGCGCCCGGCGTTTTGCGTTCCCGTATCCGTGGCGGCGGCGGTCTGCGGCTGAACCGTAACAGACGGCTGTCGTCCGGAAACATAGCCGGCGGCCAGCATCCCGGCCGAAACCGCCAGCGCGGCGGCGCCGATTGCAGCGGCATACTTCATGTCAAATTCTCCATTCGGCCGATCGCGTCAATTTCTCTTGCGCGGCGGCTTGGCGTTGATGATGTCCTGTGCGCGAATCCAGTCCGGCGTTCCCGGCTTGAACTTTTGCTGCGCACGCGCGGCAAACACGCGCGCATCCTGGATGCGCCCGGCATAGTAGTGCCCTTCGGCCGTGGCAAGCTCTGCTTCGCCGATCTCGCCGAGTTGCCCGTAGGCCTGCGCGAGGTAGCGGTAGGCTGAGGGGATTTCCGGGTCCCGGCTCAGGGCGGCGGTAATCTGCGTTGCCGCCTCGCGGATCGAGTCGCGGTTGCCTGTCGCCATCAATGCCTGTCCGTAGGCGATCTGGATGATCGGGGAGTTTGCGCGGTCGAGCTTGCGCGCTGCTGCATAGGCTCGCGCCGCCTCGGCGGGGCGATTGGCCTTCATCAGGATCTCGCCGCGCATTTCGTGCAAATAGGGGTTGTTGGGCTGCTCTCCTATCAGTCCGTCGATCTTGGTCAGCGCATCACGCGGGCTGCCGTAGAGATGGGTCGATATGGCGTCGCCATAGCGCGCCGGGAAACTGCGCGGGTTGGAACGGAAAATCCGTGCTGCCGCGCCATTCCCACCGGTATAGGCAGCGATCTTGGCCCGCATCATGTCGTGGCGCATCTGTAGTTCGGGCGGGTCCTTCCTGGAGAAATACGGGCTGGCCTGCGCCGCCGCGGTAAGATTGGAGATGCGTTCGCGCGGCATGGGATGGCTGACCTGATAGGGGTCCACCCGAGCGCCCGAAAGTGCGAGTGAGCTGGCAAAGCGCTTGAATGTGTCGAGCATGCCCTGTGCGGACTGACCGGTCTTCTCGAGGTAGCGCAGCGCCGAGCGGTCGGCCGTTGTTTCCTCGGTGCGCTGATAGCTCAGCAGGCTGCGCCGCGCCATTTCCGGGCCACCCATGGCCAACCCTGCGCCCGAGCCGGCCAATCCGCTGTTGTCGCTGAGAGCCCCGCCGATGGCTGCGCCCATGCCGAGCAGGCTGGCGACGATGGCCATCGTCTGGGCCCGCGCCAGTTGCTGACGCAGTCGCTCCTGGTGGCCGCCGGCGATGTGGCCGGCCTCGTGCGCAATGACGCCTACGATCTCGTTGGGCGATTCTGCCGTCATCAACGCGCCCGTGTTGATGAACATGCGCCGACCGGCAACGAATGCATTGAAGCTGCGGTCGTTGACCAGCACGATGTCGATGCCGGCATTCGACAGGCCGGCAGCCTTGAGGATCGGCCGCGAATAGTCGCGTACCAGCGCTTCGATCTCGGCATCGCGGACGATTGGCAGGCTGCCCTGCTGGGCATAGGCCGCCGGTGTCGGCGCGAAGAAATGCGCTGCCGCAATGCCGCCGGCCAGAAGACGGCCACAGAGCGTCGTAACAAAACGGGTCTTGATCTTGTTCAGCATCATGGATCAACAGGTAAACGAGCAGAACCATAAAGGAAAGTCGAGGCGTGCCGGCTCATGGAGTTGTGATCCCCAAGCAATGGGGCATTTGTGCGGCGCCTGATTCAGACTGACGGGAGAAGAGATGATAGCCGTGTCGAAGCGAAGTGAGGTCGAACCCTTTCATGCCATGGATGTGCTGGCAGAAGCGAATCGGCTCAAGGCCGAGGGCAAGCCGATCATATCCATGGCGGTGGGGCAGCCGTCCGATCCTGCTCCCGCGATCGTGCGCGAAGCGGCTGCGGCTGCGCTCCAGAAGGGCATGATCGGCTATACCGACGCGCTCGGCTTGGCAAAGTTGCGCGGTGCCATCGCGCAGCACTATGAGGACAACTATGGGGTTGAGGTGCCGCCTTCGCGCGTTGTTGTGACTACGGGGTCGTCGGCCGGCTTCAATCTGGCATTCCTCGCCATGTTCGACGCCGGAGACCGCGTCGCCATCACTGCGCCAGGCTATCCGGCATACCGCAACATCATGAAGGCGCTGGGAATGGAGGTGGTCGAAATCCCCTTGCACGGGCAGGGGCATCTGACACCTGCAATGCTGGAAGCGGCGTGGCGCGAGAAACCGTTCAAGGGTCTGCTCTTTGCAAGCCCGGCAAATCCGACCGGCTCGGTGATTCCACGCGACGAACTGGCAAGTCTTGTCGAGACGGCACGCGGTCTCGGCATCAGCCTGATCTCTGACGAGATCTATCATCGCCTGACCTATGGTGAGCCCGATACGACCGCACTGGCCTTCGACGAGGACGTCGTGGTCATCAATTCCTTCTCCAAATACTACTGCATGACCGGTTGGCGCATCGGCTGGATGGTCCTGCCGGAAAGTCTCATCCGTCCGGTCGAGCGGATCCAGCAAAGTCTCTATATCTCGGCACCGGAACTGTCCCAGATCGCCGCGATACGGGCATTCGACGCGAGCGCGGAGCTCGACCTGATCAAGGAGCGCTACAGCGTCAGCCGCGCCATGCTGCTCGAACGTCTGCCCCGGCTCGGCTTCAAGCTTGCCTCGCCCATGGACGGTGCATTCTATGCCTATTGTGATGTCTCGGACTTCACCAACGACAGCATGGAATTTGCCCGCAGGATGATTGCCGAGGCGCATGTGGCCGCGACGCCCGGACGTGATTTCGATCCGGTGGAGGGGCACCGCATGATGCGCCTGTCCTATGCGGGATCACCGGCCGATATGGAGCAGGCCGTGGAACGAATCAACGATTGGCTAAAGGCCGGATAGTTTCCGATTCTTTACAAAAGAAAACCGGGGCAAGCCCCGGTTTTCAATGCGAATTTTGAAGCGGCCTCTATCAGAAGAAGCCTTTTCTCTGCCACCAGCCCGTGCGCTTGGGACGCTTGGACTCCGTATCCTCCTCCGTGGTCGCGTTCGAGGTCACGACCGGCTCGACGGCGACCGGCTCCGGTGCGGCCTTGCGCCGGGCAGGGCGCGCCTTGACCGGTTTTTCTTCCCGTACGGCCGGCTCTTCCTGCGTGGCCGCGTCTTCTGACGCGGGCTCTGCGACTTCGGGCGCGGCCCCGTTGGTTGCCGGCTCCAGAGACGCTTCCTCTGCAACGGTGGCGGACTCATCGGCCGAAGCTTCCAGCGCAGGGGCCTTCTTGGTTCGCTTTCGCGGCGCGCGCTTGGGCTTCTTCTCCTCGGCGGGCGCTTCTGGTTCAGCCGCTTGCTCCGGCTGGGTTTCCTCGGCAGCGGGCACTGCTGCCTCGACGCCGGGCTGATCCGCCTCGGCCTGCTCTGCTTCCACGGTAGGCGCAGGTGCCGCCGCTTCATCTGCAGCGTCGGCAGCGACATCGTCCTCTACCGTCGCGGCTTCCGTGGTCTCCGCCGTCACCGCTTCGTCGCTCTTGCGATTCTTACGTCCGCCACGCTTGCCACGACGACGCTTCTTCGGCTCGGCTGCCGCCTCGCCATCGTCTTCGCCTGCCGCCTCGACGGTGTCGTCTTCTTCAGCGTCGGCCGCCTCGTCCTGCGACGTTTGTTGCGTTGCTTCGGCTTGATCGCGATCGCGTCCGCCACGACGCCGGCGGCGCCTCTTGCGCTTGCGGCCACGACCTTCTTCGCCGCCTTCCGAACTTTCTGTCGCCGACGACGAGGCATCGACTTCCGGCGTTTCCTCTTCGGGTTCGCTGACGACCTCGAACGACGGCGTGGCGATCTCCACCGGGCGTTCGACCGGAGCGCCCTTCTGGATCAGATAGTGCTGGGTGCCCACGCTTTCGTCGGCTTCGATCGTGATCGTAAGGCCGAAACGAGCCTCCAGGTCGCTGATGTTGGCGCGCTTGTTGTTGAGCACATAGAGCGCTGTCGCCACGGGGGTGCGCACCGCGATGTGGTGCCGGGCATCCTTGAGAAGATATTCTTCGATGGCCCTTATGACGTGCAGTGCGATGGAGGAATCGGAGCGGATATGGCCGCTGCCGCCGCAATGCGGGCAGGGCTTCATGGTCGATTCCAGAACGCTGGCGCGGATGCGCTGACGCGACATCTCCAGAAGACCGAAATGCGAGATGCGGCCAACCTGGATGCGCGCCCGATCATGCTTCAGATGGTCCTTGAGACGCTTCTCGACGGCCCGGTTGTTGCGCTTCTCCTCCATGTCGATGAAGTCGATGACGATCAGGCCCGCCAGATCGCGCAGCCGCAACTGGCGCGCGACTTCCTCCGCCGCCTCCAGATTGGTCTGCAGAGCGGTGTCCTCGATCGAATGCTCCTTCGTCGAGCGACCGGAATTGACGTCGATCGATACCAGCGCCTCTGTCTGGTTGATGATGATGTAGCCACCGGACTTCAACGTCACCTGTGGCTGCAGCATGCGGTCGAGCTGTGCCTCGATCCCCTGGCGCGCAAAGATCGGCACGATGTCACGATAAGGCTGAACGACCTTCGCGTGGCTCGGCATCAGCATGCGCATGAAGTCCTTGGCCTCGCGGTAGCCTTCCTCGCCGGCGACGAGAACCTCGTCGATCTCCTTGTTGTAGAGATCGCGCACCGAGCGCTTGATGAGGCTGCCTTCCTCGTAGACGAGGGTCGGGGCGGAAGATTGCAGCGTCAGCGTGCGCACGTTCTCCCAAAGGCGCATGAGATATTCATAGTCACGCTTGATCTCGGCCTTCGTGCGATTGGCTCCGGCCGTGCGCAGGATGACGCCCATGCCCTCCGGAACTTCGAGATCCTTGACCACGGACTTGAGCCGCTTGCGATCCTGGGCGTTGGTGATCTTGCGCGAGATGCCGCCGCCGCGCGCCGTGTTCGGCATCAGGACGGAATAGCGGCCCGCCAGCGAGAGATAGGTCGTCAGCGCCGCGCCCTTGTTGCCGCGTTCCTCCTTGACCACCTGGACGAGGAGAATCTGGCGCCGCTTGATGACTTCCTGGATCTTGTACTGCTTGCGATCCGACTTGCGCCGGTTGGGCACTTCCTCCAGCGCATCTTCCGCACCGACCGATTCGACTATCTCTTCGTCGTCGCCGTTCGGGTGGTGGCCGGCGTCATCGGTTCCGTTCGACGCATCGTCGGACGTCGAATCGACCTCCTCGGAGACGGTGTCGGCGTCGACGGCCGCAGCCATGGACTCCGTTGCCTCTCCTTCCTCGCCGCTATCTGTCGCGTCGTCGGATGGCGCCTGTGCGGCCACATCCTTCTTGGAGCGCCGGCGGCCTCTGGATTTGGAGCGTCGCGAGGCGGCCGCTTCGGCCCGGGCTTCGGCTTCCTCCTCGTCATCGTCGCCCCGTGCGTCTTCGGCTTCGGCGCGCAGCAGCGCCTGCCTGTCGGCGACCGGGATCTGGTAGTAGTCGGGATGAATCTCGCTAAAGGCGAGGAACCCGTGCCTGTTGCCGCCATATTCGACGAAAGCCGCCTGGAGCGACGGTTCCACCCGGGTGACACGGGCCAGGTAGATGTTTCCCTTTAGCTGCTTCTTGTCTTGGGATTCAAAATCGAATTCTTCGATACGGTTACCGCGTGTGACGACTACGCGTGTTTCCTCCGGGTGGGAGGCGTCTATTAGCATTTTGCTTGGCATTATCGATTGTCTCCCCGGCAGCCGCCGTCATCGTCGGACGCTGGGACGCGCCCGTGCGCTGACGTAACGGAATATACGTGCCGGATGATTCTTTGCTCGCCGAGCGCTGTCCGAATGCGACGGAATACCCGCCCGCTGCCATCGCGGCGCGGGTGCTGTCGGATATGTCACGCGCAATTTCCAGATTCATCGCGTTCCCGGCGAAGCCATTGCTACCACAGCCCGGCTGAACCGGACCAGCTTCATTTGCTCACTTAGAGCCGGCACACCCTGACGGGCTGGCCGTTTCCTCACGCAAAGGCGTTTCGTTTCGTGGACGAAACCGCCTTGAAGAAATTCTCTCGGGCTACAAATGCGACCGGAAACCGCTTGACTGATGCGCCGCAACTTGACCCAGGGGGAGTATGGGCGGGGCAGCGTGGCACGATCCCGAACGTTGAAGTAACCTTGGGTCGCTTTTATGATTTGCTTGCGCTATTGGCAACCCCGATTCCGATGCCGGCCAATTGGCTGGCAAACGGGATAAGGCTTGATAAACCATCGCAACATACGATCCGTTAATGAATTGTGCCGAGGCGATTCGGGCCTGTGGACGAGGGGTTGAGTTGAAACTGGGTCTCTACCGAATGGCAGCCAACAATCGCATCGGCCGACATTCATTCGACCTGGGGTCTCTGGCCCGGGCTGTGCTTGCCTGCCTGCTCCTTGTTTTGGTGGCTCATACACTTTTTGTTCGGCCGGCCCAGGCCGAACCGCTCGCCGCCCACGCCTTCCGCATGGCCGGAGACGCGACGCGCATGCGCCTGGTGGTCGAATTCGATCGGGAGCCGGATGTCCAGTGGTTCCTGCTGCGCGGCCCGCACCGACTCGTGATCGATCTTCCGGATTCAGGTTTCGCCTTTGATTCCGAGGCGCTCGAACCGCGCGGCCTGGTGACGAACATCCGCTACGGCAAGCTGGACGAGCAGCACTCCCGCATCATCGTCGAAGCCAAGGGGCCTTTTGCGGTCGAGCGGGTGGATGTCATCGCCAACGAGACGTCGCCCGGCTTCCGGATGGTGGCCGACATCGTCGCTGCTTCGCAGGACGATTTCGATGCTGCACTGGCCGAACAGGCGGCAACGACGGGGTCCGCGGCAGCCGCGGCCTCGACGGGGCCTGTCGAAGCGGCCGCCAAGGCCGACGAGGACGAGTTCGTCCTTGTCATCGATCCGGGCCATGGCGGGATCGACGGCGGGGCTGAGGGCGTAAGCGGAACCCAGGAAAAGGATGTCACGCTGACCTTTTCGCGCGAGTTGCGCGATGCGCTCGAGGCGCAGCCGGGAATGGCGGTCTTCCTGACGCGCGACGACGACCGTTTCCTGAGGCTCGACGAGCGGGTGAGGATCGCGCGTCAGCATGGCGCGGATCTCTTCATTTCGATCCATGCCGACACGATCCGTTACGAGAGCATTCGCGGCGCGACCGTCTACACGATTTCTGAGCGTGCGTCCGACGCCGTTGCCAAGGCTGCGGCCGATCGTGAGAACCTGGCCGACTCCGTCGCCGGCGTCCATGTCGCAGAGGAAAACCGTGAGGTGGCCGACATTCTGGTCGACCTTATGCGCCGCGAAACGCACGGATTTTCCGTCAGCTTCGCGCGGTCGCTCATCGGCGAGATGTCCGACACGGTGGAACTGATCAAGAATCCTCACCGGTCGGCCGGTTTCAGGGTGCTGCGTGCCCCCGACGTGCCTTCCGTGCTGGTCGAGCTCGGCTATCTCTCGAACAGCAAGAACGAGGCGCAGCTTCTCGATGCCGGCTGGCGGGCCAAGGTCGTAACAAGCATGAAAGATGCTATTCTGGGTTTCGCCGGCTTCAAGAACGGGGCGGGCGGCTGACGATGACTGCGGCGCGCACCGACGTTGCATTTCGGGCACAATCGGATTGCGAAACGTCTCGATCTGATTCAGTGCTGCGTGTATGCCGCATTTTGCCCACATCCGGCGCGCAGACAGCGGTTGGAACGTGTGGCGTAGGCCGGTCTTGGCATCGGCAGGTACGAGTGAATTGACGGGACGCGACGGTTCCGGCGGGAGACGGCATGATTCGGTTGATTGGTTATTTCTTCGGCGTCGGCATTATGCTCGCCCTCCTGGCGGCGGCTGGCGTCGGCATCTATGTCGGCAATCTGGCGAATGATCTGCCGGACTACGAGGTGCTGGCCAGCTACGAGCCGCCGGTGACCACGCGCGTTCATGCCTCGGACGGTGCGTTGATGGCCGAGTTTGCGCGCGAGCGCCGCCTTTTTCTCCCGATCCAGGCGGTTCCCGACCGGGTCAAGGCGGCCTTCCTCTCGGCTGAGGACAAGAATTTCTACAATCATCCCGGCGTTGACGTGACAGGCCTTGTCCGTGCCGTCGTGACCAACCTGCAGAACATGGGCACGGGACGTCGCCCGGTCGGCGCCTCCACGATTACCCAGCAGGTGGCGAAGAACTTTCTTCTGACCTCGAAGCAGACCTACAGCCGCAAGATTCGCGAGATGATCCTCGCCTTCCGCATCGAGCAGGCCTACACGAAGGATCGGATCTTCGAGCTCTATCTCAACGAGATCTTTTTCGGGCTCGGATCCTACGGCATCGCCGGGGCGGCGCTGACCTATTACGACAAGTCGGTCAACGAACTGACCGTGGCCGAAGCGGCCTATCTCGCCGCACTGCCCAAGGGGCCGTCCAACTATCACCCCTTCCGGCATACGGAACGGGCGATCGAACGGCGCAACTGGGTCATCGACCAGATGGTCGCCAACGGTTATGTCGACCCTGCGGAGGGAGAGAAGGCAAAGGCGACCGGCCTCGACGTCAAGCCGCGGCGCGGCGGTACCTATCTGTTCGCGGGTGAATTTTTCACCGAGGACGTGCGGCGCGAGATCATTTCCCGCTATGGCGAGGATGCGCTTTATGAAGGCGGACTTTCGGTCCGCACCACGCTCGACCCGAAGCTGCAGGTTCTCGCCCGCAAGGCGTTGCAGCACGGCCTCATTCGCTACGACACGCTGCGCGGGTATCGCGAGCCGATCACGCAAATCGACATCTCTGGCGATTGGGGCGTGCCGTTGGCCGAAGTGCCCAGTCTGAGCGACGTGCCCGAGTGGAAAGTCGCCGTCGTGCTGGAGACGTCGAGCGAGGGCGTTACGCTCGGCCTGAAGCCCTCTCGCGAGGTGTCGGGCGAGATATCTGCCGAGCGCGAACGTGGGACGCTGGCGCTGGCGGACATGAAATGGGCGATGCGGCATGTCAAAGACGGCAAGCGCTTGAAGGCGAATTCGCCCGCCGACGTATTCCAGCCCGGTGACGTGATCTACGTCGAGGCCAAGGAGGATGGCGGCTGGCAGCTGCGCCAGGTGCCGCAGATCAATGGCGGCATGGTGGCCATGGACCCACATACCGGTCGCGTTCTCGCCATGGTGGGCGGCTTTTCCTATGCCGCGTCCGAGTTCAACCGCGCCAGCCAGGCCTATCGACAGCCGGGCTCGTCGTTCAAGCCGTTCGTTTACGCAGCCGCGCTCGACAATGGCTACACCCCGGCGTCGGTGGTGCTAGACGGGCCGATCGCGATCGAGGCGGGCGGCGAGCTGTGGCAACCCAAGAATTACGGCGGCAAGTTTGCCGGCCCGTCGACTTTGCGCGCAGGTATCGAGCGCTCGCGCAACCTGATGACCGTCCGGCTGGCCAACGACATGGGCATGAACCTGGTGGCCGAATATGCCGAGCGTTTCGGGATATACGACCAGATGCCTCCGCTGATCGCGATGTCGTTGGGGTCCGGTGAAACGACGGTGATGCGCATGGTGGCCGGCTATTCGGTGTTCGCCAATGGCGGCAAGCAGATCAAGCCGTCGCTCATCGACCGTATCCAGGACCGCTACGGCAGGACCGTCTACAAGCATGACGAGCGCGGGTGCGACGGATGCAATGCCGAAGCATGGATGGACCAGCCCGAACCCGAGCTCATCGACAATGCCGAGCAGGTGCTCGATCCCATGACGGCCTACCAGATCACCTCGATGCTGCAGGGCGTCGTTCAGCGAGGCACGGCGGTCACGGTATCGGAACTCGGTCGTCCGATCGCCGGCAAGACGGGAACGACGAACGACGAAAAGGATGCCTGGTTCGTCGGCTTCACGCCGGACATCGTGGTCGGCCTCTATCTTGGTTATGACCAGCCCAAGCCGATGGGCAAGGGGTCGACAGGCGGTGGTCTGGCCGCCCCGGTGTTCAAGGAATTCATGGCCGACGCCTTGAAGGACATGCGACCGGTCGATTTCCACGCCCCCGATGGCATGAAGCTGATCGCCATCAACCGCAAGACCGGCATGCGTGCGGGCGAAGGCGAAGAGGGTGCGTTCATCGAGGCCTTCAAACCCGGAACCGGCCCGGCGGACACCTATTCGGTGATCGGCAGCGACTACGGCCTGTCGGCGGAAGAGCTGTCCCCATCTGCGAGCCGCGCTCTCAGCACTGGCGGCGGCGGGCTCTACTGACGTCGCCGCGCCGCCTCCCTTTACAGCGCCGGGCCGTCTCCCTATGGTCCGCCGCGATTCACCTGACCACGCCCCACCGGGCATTCAAGACGGAAAGAGCAGGTCCACTGCCATGCGCGCAGAAACCCAAAATATTGTCGACGAAATCAAGCAGGCCATAAGCCTGCTGAGGAGGCATCTTTGACTGGGATCAGGCCCTCAAGCGTCTAGACTATCTGAATATGCTCGCCGAGGACGGCGAGCTTTGGAACGATCCCCAGAAGGCACAGGAGCTGATGCGTGAACGTCAGTCCCTGGAAGATTCCATCGCCGCAATCAGGCAACTGGGCGTATCGCTCGAAGACAATGTCGGTCTGATCGAGCTCGGCGAGGAGGAGGGCGACGATTCCATCGTTGCCGAGGCGGAAGCCGCCATCCGTTCGCTGAAGGGAGAGGTTGCCGCTCGCCAGATCGAAACCCTTCTTTCCGGCGAGGCCGATTCCAACGACACCTATCTTGAGGTCCATGCGGGCGCGGGCGGTACCGAAAGCCAGGATTGGGCATCCATGCTCCTGCGGATGTACACGCGCTGGGCGGAGCGGCGGAAGTTCAAGGTCGAGATGCTGGAGATCCATGACGGCGAGGAAGCAGGCATCAAGTCCGCGACCCTGCTGATCAAGGGCCACAACGCCTATGGCTGGCTGAAGACGGAATCGGGCGTGCATCGGCTGGTCCGCATTTCGCCCTATGACAGCAATGCCAGGCGCCACACCTCGTTCGCCAGCGTGTGGGTCTATCCGGTCATCGACGACTCGATCCAGATCGACGTTTCGGAATCGGATGTGCGCATCGACACCTACCGGGCGTCCGGTGCCGGCGGCCAGCACGTCAACACCACCGACTCCGCCGTGCGCATCACCCACCTTCCCAGCGGTATCGTGGTCTCCTGCCAGCAGGAACGCTCGCAGCACAAGAACCGTGCCAAGGCGTGGGACATGCTGCGCGCGCGACTCTACGAAGAGGAGCTCAAGAAGCGCGAGGAGGCGGCAAACGCCACCGAGGCGTCGAAGACCGACATCGGTTGGGGGCACCAGATTCGATCCTACGTGCTGCAGCCCTATCAGCTTGTGAAGGATCTGCGCACGGGTGTCGAGAATACCAGCCCGCAATCGGTCCTCGACGGCGATCTCGATGAGTTCATGGAGGCGTCTCTGTCGGCCCGCGTCGAAGGCGGAACGGCCGGAGAGGTGACGGATATCGATTAGGGAGGAAGTGAGACGGGCCCGCCCGCCTCACATGATCCTGCCAACGCGTTTTCCGGCCTTCAGGAAGGGCAGGGGATTGATCGCAGAGCCTTGTTTTCGCACTTCATAGTGGAGGTGTGGGCCGGTCGAGCGTCCGCTCGTGCCGACCTTGCCGACAACACTCCCGGCATCGACCTTCTCGCCCTTCTTGACGTTTAGCGCGCTCAGATGTGCATAACGGGTGGCGAACCCGTTTCCGTGATCGATCTCGATCATCCGTCCGTAGCCGCCGGCCCAGCCGGCACGCGTTACAATGCCTGCGGCCGCTGCCCTGACCGGGCGGCCGAAACGGGCCCGAAAATCGATGCCGCTATGGTGCGCCAGCCGACCGAGGATGGGATCCTTGCGGGTCCCGAACGTGCTCGAGACCGAGCTGCCCTCGACCGGATTGGCCACCGGGGCTCTCCTCAGCGTGGCCTTGAGCCGGTCAAGGGTCGACAGCGCCTCGTCGAGTTCGTCAACCTGCTCGTCGAACTTCATCGGTGCCTCAGGTGCGATCAAGGGCCCACCTGTGTCCGTCGATCCATAGTCGGCTGAAATCGGAATGCCGGCTTCGCGCAGGGCTTCGCCGATCGTTTCCGCCGACGCATAGGCGTTCTCCGTCAGGCTGCGGATGCGCGCGATCTGGGTTTCCTCGATCCTGCGCAGGGAATGGCTGAGCTCGCTGAAGAGGGCGTCGGCTCGGTCGGCCTGCATTGATGCTTCTGCGGTACGCGGCGCCACATCGACGGTGTGCTGGAGCGAACCATCCGACGTGCGCAGTGCGAACTGATCGAGGGACAGGCTGCTGGCGGCCCGCAACTCCGGCTTTGATCCCGGAACCGGCGGATCGATCGGCGAGCCGGATGCGGGTGACGTCGCACGCTGCAGCAGCGGTTCCAGTTTCGAATTGCGCTGCGACAGGCGCTCCTGCCGGTCGAGCAGCTCAGTGACCTTGCTCTCCATCAATTGCTGGTCGAGCAACTGACGGCTGGTGATCCGGTCGACCTGTGCCCTGAGGGCCGAGATGCGATCCTCATAGGCTTGTTGTAGGCGTGCCTGCCGGGCAATGCTGGCGCCGATCAGATCGTCCCGCATCACTAGGTACGTCGTAGCCAGAAGATAGCCGATTGTCACCGCGCACAGGACCGAGCCTGCGGTGGCCAAGAGCCATGGCCGCACGGTGAAGTGACGGATATCGTCGCCACGCGCGATGATTACCGTGTGCGGCGGTTTCTTCTTTCCGAAAACGGCCGATGAGCGCGCAAAGCCCACAGTGAGGCGCCCCCCAATTGTCATGTCCAAACCCTGTCTGACAGTAGACAATATTAGGGTTAACAAAGATTTTCCTGCCGGCGTTCGCATAACACCGGCTAAGCGAACGGCCTGTTCATCTCCATGACGCCTTTCCTGGGAGGCATGAAGCCGTTCATCCTCCCAACCGGTCTGTTTGAAGCGAATGCGTTAGCGCGACGTCGCCGTCAGTGAGCGATAGAACAGTGGGGTCAGGCCCGCTGCGGCGCGCGCCCGGTCATTGAAGGGCGGCTTCAGCATGCCCCGGAAATTGCGCCTCACCAGTTCCTGAAACCGCTTTGCCGGGTCGAGCCTTGCGCGGGCGCAATAGAACCGGAACCACTTGGCGCCGATGGCGACATGCTTCTTCTCGTCATTGTAGATGATGTCGAGGATTGCGGCGGTTTCCTTGTCGCCGGTCTCCATCATCTTCTCGATCAGCGACGGCGTGACGTCGAGACCGCGCGCCTCCAGGATGAGGGGTACGACGGCAAGTCTGGCATGAAGGTCGTTGCGCGTCTGATCGGCCGCTTCCCACAACCCGCCATGGGCCGGAAGGTCGCCGTAAGCGGCGCCGAGGCTTGCAAGGCGCTCACGCAGGAGGGAGAAGTGTTTGGCCTCTTCGAAGGCAACCTGAAGCCAGCCGTCGAAAAAAGATTGCGGCGGGCGCTCGTCGCAAAACCGTGCGATGATGTCGAGCGCGAGGTCGATCGCATTGAGCTCGATATGGGCAAGGGCATGCATGAGGGCGATGCGGCCTTGCTGGGTATGCAGCGAGCGTTTCGCAACCTGTCGGGGGTCGACCAGCAGCGGCCTGTCCGGCCGGCCAGGCTTGTCGGGCACGGTAGCGTCAAGCGGACTAGACAGCGAGATGGAACGTGCCTTCCAGCGGCTGTAGACGTCGCGCGTGATGGCCACCTTGCGATCGAGGTCCGCCGCCGACAGAGCATCAATGCAGCCGCCGCGCAGACTGATCGGCCTGTAGCTTTGGAGATCGGCAGACATGGCCGGCCGGGTCACAGGGCCCTGGTGGCGTCAAGCACTTCGTCGGCATGGCCCGCGACCTTCACCTTCGGCCATACCCGCGCCACCTTGCCTTCGGCGTCGATCAGCACCGTGGTTCTCACCACGCCCATATATTTGCGGCCGTACATGCTCTTTTCGGTCCACACACCATAGGCCTCCAGCGCCGATTTCTCCTCATCCGAGACGAGATCGACTGTAAGGGCGTGCTTTGCCTTGAATCTGTCATGACTTTTTGCGCTGTCGGGCGATATCCCGATGACGGTCGCCCCGAGCTCGTCGAATTTCGGTTTGAGTGCGCTGAAGTCGAGGGCTTCGCTGGTGCAGCCGCTCGTGTTGTCCTTCGGATAGAAATAGAGGACCACTGGTTTGCCGCGCAGATCCGACAGTCTGATCGTGCCGCCGCCGTCTCGGGGCAATTCGAAGTCGGGGGCTTCCTGGCCGACGTCCGGTAAAGCCATGTGAATGTTCCTCATTGCACGTCGCACTTTGCGACACGCCCATATAGTATTGCGACGGGATTCGTCCATGGGCGAAAGTTTGTATCGGTAAGGTCGTGGACAACGAGACAATTCCGCACGAAAAGGTTCGTTTTCGCCGCGACGATTTCGAGGCGTTGGAAGGAATGCCATCGGCCTGCATCCAGGGACATATGCCCCACCGCAGGTCGCTCTGGCAGGTGATCGTTCGTGCGTTTTTCGGAATCGTGGCAGTGGCGGCGGTGCTCGTCCTCGTGCTGGCGGGGACGCTGTACCTTGCAGGATTGGCCGGCATCGGCAGTGACAGGCTGCGGGGCGAGGCGGAAGCGGCGATCCGTTCGCTCACCGGGCGCAATGTCGCCGTTGCGACAGGGCCGGCTCGGCTTTCGCTCGATCGGGCGCGATTCGTTGCGCTCGAAGTTCCCGATATCCGCCTGATGTCCGGCGACAACGGAAAGATGTTCACCGAAGCGGGCTCACTGCGCTTCGGATTCCGTTTGCTTCCGCTCTTGTCTGGCGAAGTGAGCCTGCGCAGCGTGGAGCTCTCCGATGCCCGTATCGCTCTTGCCGATGCACCGCCGGGCGAGGGCACGGACTGGACCATATCGTTTCGCAACGACATTGGTCTCGTCGATCCCGATCTCGTCGTAGCCCGGTTGTTTGCAGCATTGACCCGGTTCTTCGAAATGCTCGAAAACCGGTCCACTCGAAGCATCGATCTCAGAAATGTCGAATTTGTGCTCGGCACGGGCGACGAAGCCCGCCCATTGCAGGTCGACCTGGCGACGATAAGCCAGAAGCTGGACGGCTCGCTGAAGATCGAGGCTGAGATCGCTTTCGATGGGTGGAGCGCAACGGTATCCGGTTCTGCGGTTCGCTCTGTCGATGGAACCGGCATCGCGTCTGTCGATCTTGAAGCCGACGTCGAGCCGCCCGAACGGCCGCAAGCCATGAAAGGTCGTCTTTCCAAGGGCCAGAGGCTGTGGCTATCGAACGGACTGCATGTCGCAATCTCCGGCGAGCAGGGCGTCGATGGCGGACGAGACCGGGTTACGGTCGATCTTGCGGCAGACGACGGACTGTACGCCATGCCGAACGGCAAGGCGTTTGCTGCCGATCTGGAGGTGCGCGCGGTTCATCTCTCCGACAGCGACAAGATCGAAGTGGAGCGTCTGCGGTTCGCATTCGACCGATCGGAATTCAATCTCCACGGCGCCATTGGCCCGGCACCGGCCGGAGAGGTGGGCGAGAATGCCCGCTATCGCTACGAATTCGTCAGCGACGGTTCCACGGCCGCGTCGGAGGATGTGCCGGAGCCAGCCTTGCGGTTCGTTGCCAGGGTGGCGGGGACATACGATCCGCAATCTCACATGCTTCACGCGGACGAGATCGGGATACGCACCGGGCCGGGCAACCTCATCGGCAAGGCGGTGCTGGGTTTTCCAAAAGGGCTCGCGCCCTCGCTGGCCCTCGCGCTCGACATTCCTTCGATGCCTGTCTCGCACGCCAAGCAATTGTGGCCGGCCGACGCCGCGCGCGGCGCGCGCGAATGGGTGCTGAAGAACGTCTTCGGCGGAATGGTGAAGAACAGTCAGTTGCGTCTCGGCGTTCCCGCTGGTCGATTGGGCAACGGTGTGCCGCTGAACAGCGAGGAAATCCAGGGCCATTTCGAACTGGACGATACCCGCTTCGATGTTGCCGGGGATATGCCGCCGGTGCGCGATGCGCATGGCGTCGTCGACTTCCGCGGCACCGACGTCGACATTGCCCTTTCGTCCGGCACGGTGTTCATGCCGACAGGGCGAACGGTCGCGGCAAGCAATGGGACGCTGACGATCCGCGACGTGCACATCCGCCCGGTCATCGGGGCTCTCGACATTGATATCGCCGGCGATGCGCCTTCTGTTGTCGAGCTTGCCTCCTACAAACCGATCGACGCCATGCGACACCTCGACTTCGTCCCCGAGGACTTCACCGGACAGGTGAAGGGCAAGGTGCTGGCCGACATACCCCTTCAACGTGGGGTGTCTGCCGATGGGCTCGATTGGAAGGTTGATCTTTCCTACGAGGGACTGTCCATCGCCAAGCCGGTGGAAGGACGTACTTTTACCGATGCCAAGGGCTCCATCGTTGTCGATCCGCAAAAGGCTGTGATCGTTGCCGAGGCGCGTATGGACGGCGCGGCTTCGCGGGTCGAGATGATCGAGCCGCTGGGCGATGCTCCGGTGGATCGGCAACGCAAGGTTGCCATGACATTGAACGACGACGACCGGGCCCGCCTCGTGCCGGGGCTCAATACGCTGTTGAGCGGGCCGGTCACGGTCAGCGTCGACGCCTCCATGTCCGACCACCAGATGATGGAAGCCGATCTGACGCGAGCACGCTTCACCATACCCTGGGTCGGCTGGAGCAAGGGCGCGGGCGTTGCGGCCACCGCGCGCTTCAGGCTGGAGAGCGAGGGAGCCATCGTGCGCCTGTCCGATCTGCGTCTGGAGGGCGCGAGCTTCGGCGCGGAAGGGCAGGTCGTGGTCGAGGATGGCCGTCTCGTCGAGGCCCGGTTCAGCAAGGCGGCTCTCAATCGTGGCGACGACATGCGCGTGTCGATTGCCCGTGCGGGCAATGGCTATTCGGTCAACGTCAGAGGCTCTTCGCTCGACATTCGTTCCATGATCAAGCTCTACCTTTCCGAAACGGAGAAGGCCGGGCAGGCCGCCGAGGCGATACCCGTCACTGTCGATGCGGAACTGGCAGGCGTGACCGGATTCGGCAATGAAAGGCTGAGCAATCTCGACTTCACCTACTCGGGCACGGGCGTGCGCATCGGAACGCTGAAGGCGAGTGCCACGACCGATGACGGATCGCGTGTCAGCCTGGCGAACGAGATCTCGGGCAATGCGCGCCGCGTCACGATGCAGTCGGCCGATGCCGGGTCCGTTCTGCGCTTCCTCGACATCTACGAATACATGCATGGCGGCGCGATCAATCTATCGCTGACGGGACAACCGACCGGTCCCCTTACCGGGCAGGTCGACGCACGCAACTTCCAGATCATCAACGAACCCAAGCTCAAGTCACTTGTTTCGGCTCCGCTGCCCGACAATGAGGGCCGCAGCCTCAGTCAGACCGTCAATCGCGAGATCGACGTATCGCGGGCGGTGTTCGACCGCGGCTACGCCCAGCTTGAGAAAGGCAGCGGTTATCTCAGGATCCACAATGGCGTGCTGCGTGGCCAGGTTATCGGCGCAACGTTCCAGGGCGGCCTCTACGACCGCTCGGGCAACATGGCGATGACCGGCACCTTCATGCCTGCCTACGGGCTCAACAGGTTGTTCGCGGAAATTCCGATCGTCGGTCAGCTTCTCGGAAACGGCCGCGATCGAGGTCTCATAGGCATCACCTTCAAACTTACCGGTGACGCCAAGGATCCGCAATTGCAGGTCAACCCGATCTCGATCATCGCGCCGGGAATATTCCGTTCGATCTTCGAGTTCGATTGACAAGAGAAAATGCCCCGGTCCCGTGACCGGGGCATCATGTCGATGATAGCCTTGCCGTACGTCAGACCGGCTTGACGAGGATGTGTTTCTTTCTGCCGAGCGAAAGCTTGACGACGCCGTCTGCCAGGTCCCGTTCGCCCACCACGGCTTTCGGGTCCTGCACCGGTTCGTCGTTGACGCGCACTGCGCCACCCTGGATGTGGCGCCGCGCCTCTCCGTTGGAGGCTGCAAGCCCCGCCTTGACGAAGAGCGTGAGAAGACCGACGCCCTCTCGAAGTTCGGCCTTCGAAATCTCGATGGCGGGCAGCGTTTCCGCCAGCGCACCTTCCTCGAACGTCTTGCGCGCCGTCTCGGCCGCCGTTTCAGCCGCATCGCGGCCGTGCAGCATGGCGGTGACCTCTGTCGCGAGCACCTTCTTCGCCTCGTTGAGTTCTGCGCCCCCAAGTGCCGCCAGTTTTGCGATCTCCCCCATCGGCAACGTCGTGAAGAGTTTTAGGAAGCGCTCCACGTCGGCATCCTCGGTGTTGCGCCAGTATTGCCAGAATTCGTAAGGCGAGAGCAGATCAGCATTGAGCCAGACCGCGCCGGAGGCCGACTTGCCCATCTTGGCGCCGGACGCGGTGGTCAGCAGCGGCGACGTCAGCGCGTAGAGCTGCGGCGTGCCCATGCGGTGGCCGAGGTCGATGCCGTTGACGATGTTGCCCCACTGGTCCGAACCGCCCATCTGCAGCCGTACGTCGTACCGCCTGTTCAGCTCGACGAAATCGTAGGCTTGCAGGATCATGTAGTTGAATTCGAGAAAGGACAGCGACTGCTCGCGGTCGAGCCGGGTCTTGACGCTGTCGAAGGACAGCATCCGGTTGACCGAGAAGTGACGGCCGACATCGCGGAGAAACTCGAGATAGTTCAGCGGTCGCAGCCATTCGGCATTGTTGACCATCAGAGCGGTGTTGCCGGCGCGCTCGTAGTCGAGGTAGCGCGCGAACACGCTCTTCAGAGAGGCGATGTTGTCCTCGATCATGTCGACGGTCATGAGCTTGCGCGCCTCCTCCTTGAAGGAGGGATCGCCCACCATGCCGGTGCCGCCGCCCATCAGCGAGATCGGCCGGTGACCGGTCTGCTGGAACCAGTGCAGCATCATGATCTGGGTCAAGTGCCCCACATGAAGGCTAGAAGCAGTGGGATCGTAGCCGATATAGGCCGTCACGACTTCCTTGGCGAGCAGATCGTCGAGGCCGGATTCATCGGAAACCTGGTGGATGAAGCCGCGCTCGGAAAGGGTGCGCAGGAAATCGGATTTGAAAGCGGACATCACTTCTTCTTTCGGTGGACTTGAGACGCCGTGGACTTGCCCCATGGCAATCGCGGATGCGGGCCTTTAGCATCGCGACGACGGGAATCACAAGCGGAACGCATTTCCATGGCGCTGACCTGCGCGATCGGGCTGATGAGCGGCACCTCCATGGACGGCATCGATCTGGCCGTTCTGGAGACCGACGGAGATCATGTGGTGAAACGCGGGCCGTCGGCCTTTGTTGCCTATGAGGCGGGCTTCCGCCGCCGCATCGAGGCCGCGCTGGAAGTTGCCCGCTCCGTTGATGATCGCACGGTCCGCCCCGGTGATCTTGCCGCGCTCGAACGTGACATCACGCTTCGCCACGCCGATGCGGTGAAGCGGTTTCTCCAGGATCATCATGACCTCAATGTCGGCCTGATCGGATTTCACGGGCAGACGGTGCTACATCGCCCGGCAAAAGGGCTGACTGTGCAACTCGGCGACGGGCAGCGCCTGGCCGACCTGACCGGCCTGCCGGTCGTCTACGACATGCGGGCGAACGACATGGAAATGGGCGGGCAGGGGGCACCACTTGCTCCCGCCTATCACGCCGCGCTCGCCCGGGCGCTGCCAATGCGCTTCGCTGCGTCCTTTCCACTCGCATTCGTCAATATCGGCGGCATCTCGAATGTCACCTATGTTCCGGCAAATGGCGATCCCGTCGCCTTCGACAGTGGGCCCGGCAATCAATTGATCGATCAGTGGGTCATGTCGCAGGGCGGTGTACCCTATGACGCCGATGGCATGATCGCCAGCGAGGGGGGCGTGGCTCAGCCCGTCGTCGATCGTTACCTGGCCAGGCCGTTCTTCGATCATATGGCGCCGAAGTCGCTCGACCGGGGTGACTTCACCCTTGAGGACGCGCACGGGCTGGAGCTTTCCGATGGCGCTCGTACGCTGGCCGCGGTCGCGGCCCAGGCGATACTGAAATCGGCCGATCTGATGCCGGCGCCGCCGAAGCTGTGGGTCCTGTGCGGCGGCGGACGCAAGAACCCGCATATCGTTGCCGATCTGCGCGAGGGGGCGGCAGCAACGGGCGCGGAGGTTATCCTGGCCGAAGACGGCGGCTTCGATGGCGATGCGATGGAAGCCGAAGCCTGGGCCTATCTTGCGGTGCGCTCGCGGGCAGGCCTGCCACTCACCTGGCCGACGACAACCGGATGCCGCCATGCCAGCATGGGCGGACGGCTGGTCCTGCCTGGGGCAGGGGCGTCGCCGGAGCCTTGAGAAAATGTGCGCCAGTTCATATCGCTGGCAGAGTGTAAGCCTTATTGTCCAACTTGGGCGGACCGGGCTCGGCTCCGTCGATGATCCGGGGGGCATGACCTGTTGTCGGGAGGACATGCGTCATGGCCAAGCAGAAAGTCTTGCTGGAGTTCGAATCGGAGGGACTGTCCCCCTTCTCTTTGAATGAAGCGGCCGTCGAATCGCCGATGGAGGCTGTGCGGCAGGCGCAGTCCCTGGTCGATCAGGTGGCGGGCATGGGGGTCGAGCTCGACGAGTCCGCCGTACCCGTGCCGATGATGATCGGCCCCGGCGGCGGTTCGCCGCCGCCGGCCCTTGCATCCTTCGCCACCGAAGGGCGCGTGGCGGCCCGCGATGCGGTCACATCGCAGACCGTGGTCGTGCCGGCCGAAGTGCCGCTTTCGGTCATGGAGGAACTGAATGGCCGGTCCGACGTCAAGGTGTGGCCCAATTCTGCGATGGTTCTTTTCGACAACGTCATAGACGAGGCGCGCTCCGATTCCGGGCTCGACTGCCGTCCGTTCAAACCGGCAGTCGAGATCGAGACGTTGCGCACGCTGCTTGCAGTCGATTCACTCTGGAATGAGGGGTATCGCGGCCAGAACATCGTCGTCGGGATCATCGACGAGGGCGTCGACGGCTCGGTCTATCCAGTGATCGGCGGTTTTTCGCGTCCTGATGCCGGCATCCAGCCCGGTAGCGCCGCCATCACAAGTCATGGTTCCATGTGCGCGGCCGACGTTCTGGTCGCCGCACCCCATTGCCGGCTCTATGACTATCCATTCCTCGGCGTGCCGCGATCCGGAGGAGCGCTGCAGATGTTCCAGGCGGTCCTCAATCAGCGCGGCATCGACGGTACGCCGCACATCACCAATAATTCCTACGGATTCGTCGGCGTGCCGGATCCGGCGCAGTTTCCTGATCATGAGGTCCACAACATCAACCATCCGGTGCACCGCAAGGTGCGCGAGGTGGTCGCCGCCGGTGTTGCCTGTTTCTTCGCCGCCGGCAATTGCGGCGACAGTTGCCCGAGCGGAGCCTGCCATCATTCCGGCATCGGCCCGGGACGCTCCATTCACGCCTCCAACAGTCTTGCCGAGGTCATCACGGTCGCTGCCGTCAACAGCCGGCACGAGCGTATCGGCTACTCCTCTCAGGGACCTGGAATGTTCGAACCGATGAAGCCCGACATTTCGAGCTACAGCCACTTTTTCGGCAATTTCGGGCCGGGGCGGCCGGCCGGCGGCACAAGCTTCGACAACGGCACATCGGCCGCGACACCGGTCGCGGCAGGCGTCGGCGCGCTGCTGATGAGCGCGATCAAGGACATTCCGCCGGAGTTGATGAAGCGCGCGCTGACCGGCTCGGCGACAAATCTCGGCCGCAGCGTGGGATGGGACGCGGACACGGGTCATGGCGTCCTCAATGCGGGGGCAGCCTATGGATGGCTGCGCGGTCAGGGTGTGCCAGTCGCCTGAAACAGGCACCTTGGCGACGCCGGAACAGGCATGATCATTATCCTCTATGGATGGAGGCAAATGGTCTATACTGAGATGTTCTGGCGCGTCGGCCCGAAAATGGGAATCGCTTTCGGAAAGCACGATGCGCAGATTTGAGTGATAGAGCGTGCGTTGGACGCGCGTCGCTCATATCCGGCCATCGGAGGACCGAATGGACCAATGGCTTGTCACGTTCCCGGCTACCATGTCGCCGGAAGTCTGCCTGACGATCATCCGTCAGGCTGGCGCGGAAGAATTGCCCCAGGCCGAAGCGGTGCCGCTCGGCGGCGGGGAGATCGTCATCCAGATCGAGGCAGGGCCGAAGGCCGTGGAGGCCCTGCGCGCCAATGAACAGGTGCTCGGTGTGTTCCCGAACTCCGAAATGAAACTCTACTAAGACGCATCGGCCCGAAAACGGCTTCCCGCTCCCGAGCCCATGCATTCAAAACTGACTGGCAAACGTGACGGCTCAGCGCAACCGCTTCGGCTTCGGCTCGGAGAGTTCCCCGTTCAGACGCCGGTCGAGGTAATCCGAGCATTCGTCAATCAGCAGTTCGGTATCGTTGCTGAAGAAGTGATTGGCACCCGGCAGCGTTTTCTGGGTGATCGTGATGCCCTTCTGCGTGTGCAGCTTGTCGACGAGCGTCTGCACGTCCTTCGGCGGCGCGACCTTGTCGGCGTCGCCGTGAATGATCAGGCCGGACGACGGGCAGGGCGCAAGGAATGAGAAATCATAGATGTTGGGCTGCGGCGCGACCGAGATGAAGCCCTCGATTTCGGGGCGCCGCATCAGGAGTTGCATGCCGATCCACGCACCGAACGAATATCCGGCGACCCAGCAGCTCTTGGAATCGGGATGCATCGACTGCACCCAGTCGAGAGCGGCTGCGGCGTCTGAAAGTTCCCCCGTTCCATGGTCGAACGTGCCCTGGCTGCGCCCTATGCCGCGAAAATTGAAACGCAGCGTGGTGAAGCCGCGCTTCTGGAACATGTAGAACAGATCGTAGACGATCTTGTTGTTCATCGTTCCGCCGAACTGGGGATGGGGGTGCAGCACGATCGCGATCGGCGCATTCTTCTCGGGCGAGGGCTGGTAGCGGCCCTCGAGACGACCATCCGGTCCGGCAAAGATGACCTCGGGCATGGGAACTCCACTCTTCGTCCAAAAGGACGCCTATATGCCGCTTCCACGTCGCTCCGGCCTTGACGTCGGGCCGGCGTCTTCATAGAAGCTAGTTTAGAACGGTTCAAAACTCGACGCGCAAGCCGATCCGACGAAGCGGGTAAATAGGACGTCGGGGCCGAAGATTTCAAGGAAATTGCGCGCGGACGTTCTGCAAATCCGGTTGGCGGGATAATTTTGACGAGAATGGCCGATCAACGCAGCTATCTTGACCACAACGCAAGCGCGCCATTGCGCGCCAGAGCGCGTGCGGTCATGCTGGCGGCGCTCGACAACGCTGCGAATGCTTCCTCGGTTCACACGGAGGGCCGGGCGGCACGCCGTTTAGTCGAGCAGGCGAGGCGCGAGGTCGCCGAGCTTGTCGGAGGACAGCCCGAGCATGTCGTGTTCACCTCCGGGGCCACCGAGGCCGCCAATCTGCTGCTGACGCCGCACTGGCGGATGGGCCGCGCGCCTCTGACAATGGGGCGTCTCTATGTCTGTGCGGCGGACCATCCCTGCATGCTCTCGGGCGGCCGGTTCGAGCGCGAGGCCGTCGAAACGTTCGCTGTCACATCTGACGGTCTGGTCGATCTGGAGGCTCTGAAGGTCGCGTTGGCAAGGCACGACAAGTCGGGCGGGCTGGCGCTGGTGGCGGTTCATGCGGCAAACAACGAGACGGGCGTCATCCAGCCGATCGCGGAGATCGCGAGCCTGGTCAAGGAGGCCGGCGGCGTGCTGGTGGTCGATGCCGTTCAGGCCGCAGGACGCATTGCCGTCGATATTACAAGCGGTTGGGGTGACTTTCTGATTCTGTCCTCGCACAAGCTGGGTGGTCCCAAGGGCGCCGGCGCGATCGTCGGCTTGTCCGATCTGATGATGCCGGAACCCTTGATGACCGGCGGCGGTCAGGAAAAGGGCCATCGCGCCGGCACGGAAAACGTCGCGGCCATTGCAGGCTTCGGCGCCGCAGCGGCCGAGGCCGGCAAAGAGATTGCAATCATGGCAGCGGTGCGGCAAATGCGGGATGACATGGAGGAAGCGATACGGCATATCGCGCCCGAGGCGATCATCCATGGTGCCTCGGCGGCGCGTCTGCCAAACACGTCGTTCTTCTCGCTGCCCGGCAGCAAGGCGGAAACGTTGCAGATCGCATTCGATCTTCAGGGGATCGCTTTGTCGGCAGGATCGGCCTGTTCTTCCGGCAAGGTCGGGCCCAGCCATGTTCTGGAGGCGATGGGCCTTGGCGGGGAGGCTACGGCCTTGCGCGTATCGATCGGAGGCGGCACGACGCAGGAGGACGTATCGCGTTTCAAGCGGGCGCTTGCCGATATTGTGGAGCGCCGTAAACGCAACAGTTCCCGCGCCGCCTGAGGCGGCAGGATTGGCGCGCAGATGCGCAAGAAGGTGTCGCGGACCGCAAAGTTTCGCTCGAAAGGGTGATTTCGGTCCGCGATCGCACTACATGAGGCATACGCCGGAAAACGCGGTGCCATAGTTTGAAAACGGCCGGGCCTTGAACCCGGCATGGATGGAGAACGCTGATGCCTGCTGTGCAGGAAACGATCGAGCAGGTCCGTAAGATCGATGTGGACCAGTACAAGTACGGCTTCGAGACCGTCATTGAATCCGACAAGGCTCCAAAGGGGCTCAACGAAGACATCATCCGCTTCATTTCGGAAAAGAAGGGTGAGCCCGACTGGATGCTGGAATGGCGTCTTGGCGCCTATCGCCGCTGGCTGACGATGCAGGAGCCCAGCTGGGCGCGCGTGTCCTATCCGAAGATCGATTTCCAGGATCTCCATTACTACGCCGCTCCGAAGAACCAGACCGGTCCGAAGTCGCTGGACGAGGTGGATCCGGAACTGCTGCGCGTCTACGAGAAACTCGGCATCCCGCTGAAGGAACAGGAAATCCTTGCCGGCGTGCAAAAGCCAGCCGGGGACGGCGAGGACGCGGGCGACAATGTCTATGCCTCCGGCCGGGTGGCCGTCGATGCCGTATTCGACAGCGTCTCCGTCGTGACGACCTTCAAGGAAGAGCTGGCCAAGGCCGGCGTCATCTTCTGTTCGATTTCGGAAGCGATCCGCGAACACCCCGATCTGGTGAAGAAGTATCTGGGCTCGGTGGTCCCCGTCTCGGACAATTTCTATGCCACGCTGAATTCGGCGGTCTTCACCGACGGATCCTTCGTCTATGTGCCCAAGGGCGTGCGCTGCCCGATGGAACTGTCGACCTATTTCCGTATCAACGAAAAGAACACCGGCCAGTTCGAGCGCACGCTCATCATCGCCGACGAAGGGGCCTATGTGTCCTATCTCGAGGGCTGCACGGCGCCACAGCGCGACGAGAACCAGCTGCATGCCGCCGTTGTCGAGCTGATCGCGCTGGACGATGCCGAGATCAAGTATTCGACGGTTCAGAACTGGTATCCGGGCGACAGCGAAGGCAAGGGCGGCATCTACAACTTCGTCACCAAGCGCGGGGACTGCCGCGGCCACAACTCCAAGATCTCCTGGACGCAGGTCGAAACCGGCTCGGCGATCACCTGGAAGTATCCTTCCTGCCTGCTGCGCGGGGACAACAGCCGCGGCGAGTTCTATTCGATCGCGGTGTCGAACGGCCATCAGCAGATCGATTCCGGCACCAAGATGCTGCATCTCGGCAAGAACACGTCGAGCCGCATCATCTCGAAGGGCATCTCCGCCGGCAAGTCGCAGAACACCTATCGCGGTCAGGTCTCGGCCCACCGCAAGGCGGCGAACGCGCGCAACTTCACCCAGTGCGATTCCCTGCTGATCGGCAATGAGTGCGGTGCCCACACCGTGCCCTACATCGAGGCCAAGAACGCGACGGCCAAGTTCGAGCATGAGGCGACGACGTCGAAGATTTCGGAAGATCAGCTCTTTTACGTCATGCAGCGCGGCATCCCCGAAGAGGAAGCCATCGCTCTGATCGTCAATGGCTTCGTCAAGGAAGTCATCCAGGAGCTGCCGATGGAGTTCGCCGTCGAGGCGCAGAAGTTGATCGGTATCTCACTTGAGGGAAGCGTCGGATAGGCAACGGCGCTCATCCGGCTGACTGTGACACGAATTGACCTGCGCACAGGCGCGGTTGTCTGAACGAATTTGGAAGAACAAGAATGCTTGAGATCAAGAACCTGCATGCACGTATCGCCGAGGATGGCACCGAGATCATCCGCGGCCTGAACCTGACGGTGAACGCCGGCGAGGTTGCCGCGATCATGGGGCCGAACGGCTCGGGCAAGTCGACACTGTCCTATATTCTCGCCGGGCGCGAGGATTATGAGGTGACGGAGGGCGACATTCTCTACAACGGCGAATCGATTCTCGATATGGATCCGGCTGAGCGCGCCGCGGCCGGCATCTTCCTGGCATTCCAGTATCCGCTGGAGATCCCCGGCGTTGCCACGATGGAATTCCTCAAGGTCGCCATGAACGCGCAGCGCAAGGCGCGCGGCGAGCCGGAGCTGAAGATCCCCGAACTCCTGAAGAAGGTCCGCGAGCAAGCCGGGTCGCTCGGCATGAACATGGACATGCTCAAGCGTCCGCTCAATGTCGGCTTTTCCGGCGGCGAGAAGAAGCGTGCCGAGATCCTGCAGATGAAGCTGCTGGAGCCGAAGCTTTGCGTTCTGGACGAAACAGACTCGGGCCTCGACATCGACGCGCTGAAGATCGTTGCCGAAGGTGTCAACGCACTGCGCTCGCCCGATCGGGCCATTGTCGTCATCACGCACTACCAGCGCCTCCTGGAATACATCGTGCCCGACAGCGTGCACGTGCTCTACAAGGGGCAGGTGGTGAAGTCCGGTGACAAGTCGCTGGCGCTCGAACTGGAAGAGAACGGCTATGCCGACATCGTCGGCGAGGCTGCGTAGGTGGCCGTCATGAACATTCAAACCCAGCCGCAAAGAACGCCGGCGGAGGCGGCATTGATCGATGCCTTCGCCGAACGTGTGTCCTATCTTCCCGGCGATGCCGTCGTTACCGTCAAGCGTGACGAGGCGGTTGAGGCTCTCAAGGCCGGACTGCCGAACCGCAAGGTGGAAGCGTGGCACTACACCGACCTGCGTCGCCTTCTGACGAATGTCCCGGACTGGGACGTGTCGCTTGCGGCCGAAGCGCGCGACCCGCTGATCGCGGGTTCTTCGGTCCTGCCCGTGCTGAACGGCCGTGCCGCAAAGGCGCCTTCCATTGACGGTGTGGCGGTTAGCCGCCTGGAAGACAGGCTGTCGGACGGCAGCCTCGCGGAGGCCCTCGGCCAGCTCGATCCAGCCGACGCGATCGGGGCCATCAACACGGCCTATGTCGTCGATGGCTACGCGCTCGACATTGCTTCTGGTGCCGCGCTTGACGCCCCGGTCGAGCTGCAGAACATCCAGGCCGGAGGGCAGACGCATGTCCGTTTCGACGTACGTGCCGGCGCTGGCTCGAAAGCGGTAATCGTCGAACGTCAGACCGGATCGGCGGACGCGCTGACCACGGCCATTTCCACGCTCGACCTTGCCGACGGCGCAGAGATCGTGTGGATCATCCTGCAGGAACAGCCCGAAGGTGCGACGCATCTGGCCCGTTTTCAGGGCCGCCTCGGCAAGGATGCGAAGCTCAAGCTGTTCGTGATGAACGCCGGTGGTAAGCTCGTGCGCCAGGAAATCAACGTCGACGCGGCAGGCGAGGGTGCCGATTTCCAGTTGCGCGGCGTGAATCTGTTGGCGGGCGACGCGCATAACGACGTCACCATGCAGCTCGATCACTCGATGGAGAACACCACGTCGACCGAGGTGATACGCAACATCGTGACCGACCGGGCACAGGGCGTGTTCCAGGGACAGATCCGTGTCGCCCAGAGAGCCCAGAAGACCGATGCGCGTATGGCCTGCAACACGCTGCTTCTGTCCGATGACGGCGAGTTCTCGACCAAGCCGGAGCTCGAAATCTTTGCCGACGACGTGGCCTGCGGCCATGGTGCCACCGTGACGGAGATCGACCGCAATCATCTGTTCTATCTGATGGCGCGCGGCGTGCCGGAAAAGGAGGCCCGCGGTCTTCTGGTCAAGGCGTTCCTCGCTGAAGTCATCGAGGAAATGGACGATGAAGCGATTGTCGATGCACTCGAAGGCCGGCTGAACGCATGGTTTGACGCGCACGGGTGAGGATGATGATACGTGCGGATCCCGGCCGGGCTTGAAGTGCCGGGAACCGCGCCCAGAAAGGCAGACCGATCGTGGATCAGAAAGTCGGACACATCCCCTATAACGTCGAGGCGATCCGCCGCGACTTCCCCATTCTGTCGCGGGAGGTCTACGGCAAGCCGCTCGTCTACCTGGACAACGGCGCTTCTGCACAGAAGCCCCAGGTCGTGCTCGATGCGATCCAGAATTCCTATTCGAACGAATATGCCAACGTGCATCGTGGACTTCACTTTCTGTCCAACGCTGCCACCGATGCCTACGAAAAGGCGCGTGAAACCGTTCGCCGCTTCCTGAATGCCGAAAGCAGCGAGGAAATCGTCTTCACCAAGAATGCGACCGAGGCGATCAACACCGTCGCCTATGGCTGGGGTATGCCCCATATCGGCGAGGGCGACGAGATCGTCCTATCGATCATGGAGCATCACTCCAACATCGTGCCATGGCACTTCATCCGTGAGCGGCAGGGTGCGAAGCTCGTCTGGGCCCCTGTCGACGATGAAGGCCGGTTTCATCTCGAGGATTTCGAGAAATGTCTGACCGAGCGGACGAAACTGGTCGCGATCACCCACATGTCGAACGCGCTCGGCACGATAACGCCGGTGAAGGAGATCTGCCGCATCGCCCATGAGCGGGGCATCAAGGTGCTGATCGATGGTAGCCAGGGGGCGGTCCATCTGCCGGTTGACGTGCGCGACATCGGCTGCGACTTCTATGTCTTCACCGGACACAAGGTCTACGGCCCCAGCGGCATCGGCGTCCTCTATGGGCGCAAGGAGATGCTCGAGGCGATGCGTCCCTTCCAGGGAGGAGGAGAGATGATCGAGGACGTGACGATGGACAACGTCACCTACAATCATCCACCGCACCGCTTCGAGGCGGGAACGCCGCCCATCGTTCAGGCGATCGGTCTGGGTGCCGCACTCGACTATATGGACGCAATCGGCCGCGAACAGATCGCCGCTCATGAGGCCGAGCTGAAGGATTATGCACATGAGCGCCTGCAGGGCATCAATTCCCTGCGCATTTTCGGCTGCGCGCCCGACAAGGGAGCGATTGTCTCCTTCGAACTGGAAGGCATTCACGCACATGATGTATCAATGATCATCGACCGTTCCGGTGTGGCCGTGCGGGCCGGAACGCATTGTGCCCAGCCGCTCTTGAAGCGTTTCGGCGTGACGTCTACCTGTCGTGCGTCGTTTGGCATGTACAATACGAAGGAAGAGGTCGATCGTCTTGCCGATGCATTGGACAAGGCGCGTGCCTTCTTTGGATGAACGCTATGACCGATAACGTGACGAACACCGACAAGGACGACCAGGAGGTCGTCGCGACCCCGGACGAAGGCGATGAGGTGTCTGCCATTCCGCGGGACGAGTTGGCGCGCCTGACCGATGACATCGTCTCGGCGCTGAAAACCGTCTACGATCCGGAAATTCCTGCCGACATCTATGAACTCGGCCTGATCTATCGCATCGACATCGAGGACGACCGTTCGGTCAAGATCGACATGACGTTGACGGCGCCCGGTTGTCCGGTTGCCGGCGAGATGCCCGGCTGGGTGGAGAATGCCGTTGGAACCGTGGAAGGCGTATCTGGCGTCGAGGTCAAGATGGTCTTCGATCCGCCCTGGACCCCCGATCGCATGTCGGAAGAGGCACAGGTGGCGGTCGGCTGGTATTGAGGCGCCCTGAAGGCTCGTGCCGCCAGGGCGCCGGCGATGTCATTCGATGATATGCACGACACGGTGGGTCTGCGGATCGATGAGTGCCGTTCGGCCATCGATGACGATGTACTGGTAGTTGTTGGGCAGCGTGTTCTCTGCCAGCGCACCGGGCTTGAGAATATCCGGTATGATCGCGCCAACCACGAGCTCGAAATTGGATGGACGCTCGACGACGACCGGATTGGCTCTCACATATTCGCGAACGATGGTTTCCTGCTCGGGCGTGACGACGACAGTCTGAGCCGTAGCGATCGACGTTCCGGCGATTAGCGTGAAAGCGACTGCGGCAATGGTGCTTCTGTACATGGTGACCTCCTGCGTTTCGACTTGCATCTAACTGTCGTTGATCAGATGCGTTCCGCAGATTTGAAGATTGTTGCAGCCGATCACGCACTTGCATGTGGTGGGAAATTTCCCCAAATTGGTCGTGTAAACGGCATTCGGCAGGCCTTGAACCTGCAAGGAATGGAGTGAATGGAATATGGGACGCTTTGCCGTCATCACCTTGACCGACAGTGCCGCCGCCCGCGTTCGTGAGATCGTATCGTCGCGCGACGGTGCCGCCGGCATCCGCGTCGGCGTGAAGAAGGGCGGTTGCGCCGGGATGGAATACACCATCGACCTTGTCACCGAGCCCGATGCCAAAGATGATCACGTGGAGCATCAGGGCGCCAACGTGTGGGTGGCGCCGGAGGCAGCGCTGTTTCTGTTGGGAACGCAGATGGATTTTGAAGTGACGAAGCTCAGAACGGGCTTCACCTTCAACAATCCCAACCAGTCTTCGGCCTGTGGTTGCGGCGAATCGGTAGAATTGAAGCCGGCCGACCTGAAGGCCTTGGCCGAGGCGCGCGCTAGCGCGGCCTGACGACGAAAGGCCAGGATCGTCGTCAGCTGCGCTGGAATTCGGTCAGGCGGGCTTGATCCGAGATCGCCAATTGGCCGGTCGACAGGATTGTGCGCCCCACAGCGTCCGCCGGCGGGTTCTCAACTGAATGGCGTGCCGTGAGCAGCCGGCAAGGGTTGCTTACTCGACCCACAGTCCGCGCTTGCGGTGCCAGTCGGCGATTGATTCTTCCGGGTAGAGTTCGAAGGTCTGATCATTGGCCTTGATGTCGGGTTCCACCCAGGAGGCCTTGTACTTCAGCATCAGGTGCACCCGCTCCGGCGCCTTGGGCAGATTCGTGTCGATCGCCGAAGCGAAAGGGTGGACGAGATCGGGCCATGTCGGGTCGTAGAGCCAGAGCGCCGAACCGCATTCGCGGCAGAAGCGCCGTTCGCCGGTCGACAACTTACATTGCGGCCGCTCTTCGTCCTCGATCTGCGCACGATAGAGCCCCAGACGCTCTTCACCTTCGATCTTGAGGGTCGCGGCATCCGCCGCCAGGTTTATTGCAAATCCACCTCCGCCTTGCTGCTTGCGGCAGATCGAGCAGTAACAGAGCTGGTAGGGAACGGGCGTGTGGGTGTCGGCCTCGAAGCGCACCGCCCGGCAATGGCAGGAGCCTTTCAGCAGCATCGGCATGACGCATTCCTCCTTCCGAAGAGTTGGTGCGGCATGAGCAAACATGATGCGCACCGCCACGGCAAGCGGATGAGCGAACATTCATGACCGCAGATGACATGCAGACATGTTCACCGGCGATTGTCGTGTGACTGCCGCCGACGGGTGTCCGCGGCAGGTGAGGGCACCGCGATGTGCCTCAGACCTTCGCCGAAACCTTCATGAAGGCAGGAATGTCGTCGCCGAAGCCGATCGTGCCGTCGTCCAGGTCCTCGTCGCGGCGGCGGCGATCCTGCTTCTGTTTGGCGCGGCGGTTCGAATTGTCGGCCTTGATGGCATCGCGTCGTTCCGACTTGTCGGACGCCGGCGCATTCTCCGGTGCCGCGTCGGGAGTATCGGCTGATACCTCGGTCGCATCCGGCTCCTTTGCCTTCTTGCGTCCGCCGCCACGCTTGGGCTTGGCGTCATCCTTGGTGCCGCGTGCCCTGCCACGACCCCTGCGCGGCGCATCGTCGTCCTCGTCGCCGGACTGGGGCAGGGAGGAGATGTCGCCGTCGAGCCATTCGATCGTCTGGTCGGTCAGCTTCTCGATTGCATCGACATATTTGGTGTCTGCACGGGTAACGATGGTGAACGCCTTGCCGCTGCGTCCCGCGCGACCGGTACGGCCGATGCGGTGCACATAGTCGTCGGCGTGGATCGGAACGTCGAAATTGAAGACATGGCTGACATCGGGAATGTCGAGACCGCGAGCGGCGACATCGGAAGCCACGAGAAGCTTCAGTTTCCCGTTGCGGAAGTTCTCCAGCATCGTCATGCGCGCACGCTGGTCCATATCACCATGCAGCGCGCCCGCATCGAACTCGTACCGCGTCAGCGAGCGGAAAAGTTCGGAGACGTCGACCTTGCGGTTGCAGAAGATGATGGCGTTCTTGAGCGTCTCGTCTTCGGCTTTGATCAGATCGCGCAGCACTGCACGTTTGTCCCAGGGCTTCGAGCCCGATTTCACGAGACGCTGTGTGATGTTCGCGCCCGTCGTGGCGGCGCGCGCCACTTCGATCCGCACCGGCGCCTGGAGGAACTGCTCCGTCAGCTTGGTGATCTCCGGCGGCATGGTTGCCGAGAAGAACAGCGTCTGCCGGGTGAAGGGAATGAGTTTGCAGATGCGCTCGATGTCGGGAATGAAGCCCATGTCGAGCATCCGGTCGGCTTCGTCGATAACGAGGATCTCGACCCCGGTCAGCAAGAGCTTGCCGCGCTCGAAATGGTCGAGCAGGCGGCCCGGCGTGGCGATCAGAACGTCAGCGCCGCGCTCCAGCTTGCGCTCCTGCTCCTCGAACGACACGCCGCCGATCAGAAGCGCGATGTTGAGGCGGTGGTTCTTGCCGTACTTGATGAAGTTCTCTTCGACCTGCGCGGCCAGTTCGCGCGTCGGCTCCAGGATCAGGGTGCGCGGCATGCGTGCCCGCGCGCGTCCCTTTTCCAGTCGCGTGAGCATCGGCAGCACGAAGGATGCCGTCTTGCCTGTTCCGGTCTGTGCGATGCCAAGCACGTCCTTGCCGGCGAGCGCATGCGGAATGGCTCCGGCCTGAATCGGCGTCGGTTCCAGATATCCTGCATCGGTGACGGCAGACAGGACCTTGGGCGAAAGGCCAAGGTCGGTAAATTTTATGATTTCCTGAGCGTTCTGGGCGTCGGAGGACAAGTTCTTTGGCTGACTTTGCTGTTTGAATCGGCCGCGTTCATGCGGTCTCGGTGCCGAAAGCGGCATCAATGCCGCATGCCGATATGACGATACGGGCGATTTGTCAACAGACTGACGAAAAAGAAGAAGCGGGAACCAGCGTCGAGCCTTGATTTGCGCTAGTTGGGAAATTGCTCCTTGAGGATGCGTTCCTCCCAGGAATGGCTGGCGTCGAAGAGAATGGTTGCCGTCTTGTCGCGTGATTCCCGGACGCGTACCGAAACCACAGACTTGACCTCCGTGTGATCGGCGACTGCGTTGACGGGGCGCTTTTCGGGCTCCAGCACGTCGATGTCGACGATCGAGCGGTTGGGCAGCAGCGCCCCATGCCAGCGCCGCGGACGAAAGGGGCTGACCGGCGTCAGGGCTAGGAGCGGTGCGTCGAGCGGAAGAATCGGCCCCTGGGCGGAGAGATTGTAGGCGGTCGAGCCGGCCGGAGTCGCCACCATGACGCCGTCGCAGATGAGTTCGGGCAGTCGCATCTGCCCATCGACCGAGATCTGCAACCTCGCCGCCTGATAGGATTGGCGCAACAGTGATACTTCGTTGATGGCCAATGCCTCGACGTCGCGCCCGTCGGCTGTCTTGGCGTGCATGCGCAAGGGGCGGATGGTCTCGCCGACTGCGGCGACGATCCGCTCGCGCAGTCCTTCCTCGCGATATTCGTTCATCAGAAAACCGACGGTGCCGCGGTTCATCCCATAGATGCGGCGGCCTGAATTCATCACCTTGTGCAGCGTTTGAAGCATGAATCCGTCACCGCCGAGCGCGACGACCACGTCCGCATCCTCGAACCGCTCCTGGCCGTAGAGCGTCGCGAGCCGCTGCGCCGCCTCCCGGGCATCGGCGGTATCGGCCGAAACAAAAGTAAGCGTTGGGCTGTTCATTCTGGCGTCCGGCCGGTCATGTGTTTGCATCGACAGGTCAGTCGGTTAGCATGACCGCTGGACTGTTGAAAGTGCGTCTGGGCCGTCCTTGGCCTGCGATTGACATCCATTAGGTCTTTACTGGCGCGCCAATTATGGTAACGGAACGCGCGTGCCCTTGTAGCTCAGCTGGTAGAGCAGCGGTTTTGTAAACCGAAGGTCGGCGGTTCGATCCCGTCCGGGGGCACCACAGGTACCTCTCGAAACCCAAGAAATCCAAGGATTATAAGGCTCGGAACGTCCCCTCGGGTACCGCCAGCGGGTACCGGAAGGGCCGAGGATGCGAGTTACCGTGAAGTTCGTTCAGAAGCGCAAGAGCAGTGAGGGGCATATCTGGCGATACAGACGCCATGTCCCTCCGGGACTTATCCCCATCATCGGCAAACGTGAGATTGTCATTCGCCTCGGGACGACTGAGCGGGAGATGCTGCGTAGCTATGCCTCAGCCAGAGTGGCAGCGGGGAGGGGATGCAGCTTCGGCCATCATGATGAAGCATGTACGCAAGATCATCAGAGATAAGAAGGTTACGACGCATTCGCTGCGACACCGGATCGAGGACAATCTTATCGAAGCAGGGATACCGGAAGACGTTAGGGACATGATCCTTGGCCACTCGTCTGGCAGGATGGGCGAGAACTACGGTGGACCGGAGAGCAGATTGAAGGTGTCGGCAAAGGCGCTCAAGAAGGCGTTGGGGGTCGACTGACCCTCTCGATCTTCGACTTCAACGGAACCGCCCAAATCCGCGTGGTGGACATCAAGGGTGACCCTTGGTTCGTCGCTGCGGACGTGTGTGAGGCGCTTGGTCTGAAGCGCAACCCTCAGAACAGGTCCTATCAGAACCACAACCGGAAGCTTGCCAATCGGGAACTCTCCCCGGACGCCCTGTCGCGGTGGTCGGCAACACTCCCCTGAGGCCCGAACCGCAATCCCTCAAACCCACCAGCGGTTTGAGGGAATCCATGGTGCCTATGGCGCGAGGGCCATTCTCAGGCGGCCCCTCTGTCAGAAACCCGACCGGTAACCGTAGGTGCCAACGCCTGATTGTGCGCCCAGCTATAGTTCGTCCGGCTCAATTCAGCGGCTGTTGTGTCAGGACGGGTACGAGAGCATAGCGAGCAATCTGACGACGAAGAAACGCACGAGGTCGACGCCGATCTGCTGAAGTACGCCGAGCAAACCGATAAGGTGGCCGACTTGCTGCTGGCCAGTGTCGAGGAAGGCACCAAGATGCAGCTTGCCCAGATGCTCAACATGACTTGCAAAAAAAGCCGGCGAGCGAAGGGGCGTTGATCGCCCGCCAACTCAGTTGAGAACTCCAACAGTTCGCAATAGATGCGTGAACTAGTTTTGCTAAACTAGCAAGGAAATAACGCGGCCGATGATCGGTACGAAGTTGGTATCATCGTGGCACGGGCCACAAGCTCATTTGCTGACGGATCAAAAGGTGATGCTGGTCAGGACCACGTAAACAATCGTGGCGGCCACTCCGCCGACCATGAGGATCAGGAGCCAGAGCGTCGGTTCCGTCATTATTCGATCAAGGTATCTCATCGGATGCTGCCTTCTCGGGTAGGGCACACGCACCTCAGAAGAAGAATTCAGAAACGGTCGTGGTATCTGTGGTTATTCATGGAAATTCTTTCTGGGTTTGACGTGCATATCGACCATCTTTTTAGCACATTTTTCATTCCAATGGCATAAAATTAAATATACATAGTTTCTTAAAATATATATTTTCGAATATAGTATTTCTCATTTGTTGTGTGGATTTTAATCACAATAATATATATTAAAACCGAGAACGATTTATTTATATTTTATATATAAAATTTCGAATACGCCTTGTTTGGAACAAGATTGGATAATAAATTTGATTTTGGCCGAATTGGCTTGGCGATGTCAGAGACTTCGATCCGCCATTCATCACTGATTTTCGACAGCGAATGCATGGCGTCAATCCGGCGCGCATGTCGCCCGTTCGAACTTTGGAGCGTGCCCCGACGCTGCCCACGGCTTATGGGATCGTTCCGGTTCGGATGGGGACAATGCAGGAGGCGCATCGGCGTGCTCTTGCGGAGACATCCGGCCATGACAACACGCACCACGCAGACCGTAGCCCGGTTCACCGCGCCATTCTTGCTGCCCGGCTTCGACGCCCCGCAACCTCCTGGCGACTATCGCGTCGACCAGGACGAGGAATTGATCGACGCCTTCACCCGTCTTGCATGGCGACGTGTCGGCGCCTTTATCCACCTGCCGGCCATCGGCACGAATGCTCCGAAACATAAGATGGTGCCGATCGACCCCGCCGATCTCAACGCCGCACTTGAAGAGGATCACAAGCAGTCATGACATCCACGGGTTCTAGCCGAGGCACCACCCGCCCGACCGGGCGGGACTCCCCAACGCATCTCTCCACAGTCGGGCAGACGGTCCGGCTGAAGGACGGGGTAAATAGACCGGCCCTGGTCTCGGAAATTTATCATATCACCGGCGTACTCCCGCCGAGTGGAGATTTACCCCAATACCGCATCCGCAGCGACGACGAACGTCGTGAACGGGTGACGACGCAAAACAGTCTTGAGCCGGTCAGCATGTCGCCATCCGATGATGGCGAGAATCTCATCGAAAGGACATTCGGCCATGGCCAAGGGACAGAAACGAAGCAATCGCGAGATCAGAAAGCCGAAGCAAACAAAGGCACCGCCAAAACCTGAACAGACCTTTAGCAACCAGATGAAGCTCGCCGCGGACGCCAATGCCCAACGCGACAAGCGCAAACCCTGAGGAACTTCGTGCCACTGCAATATGCAGAAGGATTGCTATGAAGATCGTGATCGAATTCTACCGCACCCGAGACGCTGATGGCGCACATGCCATTGTAGGTCCCGGGACTGTGGAAGCTGCTGATCTCGATCACGCGATCGGGATTGTCCGGCAGCTTTCACAGACCCTCGATATGCCGCAGCGGCCTGACGCGATGTCAATCACCGACGATAAGGGCGCAATGCTCTATTCCGGCATTATTGAATACCCCGGGAATGGACGAAAGAAGGCTGCGGCCATGAACGTCTGCAACGATACCGAGAGGTTGCGGAACGTCCGCGCGATTGGCGTCTGGGGGGATGAGGGCGGCGCCCCCGGCCCTGATTGTCCGGACGATCAATATGGCCGCCGCATCGAGGCGGATCGCTCGTGGACGGTCTACCATGTCTTTACCGGCGTACCAGCGCAGGTGAACGGTCAGACCACAACCGGCCTCAGTTGCCCGGATGCAACCGATATTATGTTGTCCCTCAACTGTCGTGGCAATGACGGACGGCACAAAGATTGGGACACTACACGCGCCCGATCTGCGCTATCTGCAATAGAGGACCGCGTATGATATTGGAGTTTCCAAACCGGAGCCGCAGCTTTGACAGTGGCCGGAATGCTGTCCGCTTCATCGGCCGTCACGGCATGTTCGAGGTACCGTTCTTCGTCGAGGCAGCCGCATTGGCGGGATCCGGTAACATGAAACTGTCCGAACAGGATTTTCTCGCGGCTTTCGACGCAGCACGCGGGTCGATTTATGATGTCGCACGTGAAGCCTATTCTTATGGTCGCCGCACCTCCTACACCCTGACACCTGCAGATTTCCGTTAGGTGGCTCCGGGAAACGACATATCCTCGACTTTCCGGTATCGACCTGCCGGGATCAATGGAGTGCGTCATGCCTGACCGACACAGTCTGTTTATTCATCAAGCCAACATCGATGATTTCATTGCAAGGATCGCCGTGGAGCCGGATGAAATGAAATTGCGCGCATTGCGGATTTTGCTCATCGAGGAGAAAAGGAAGCTATCGGACGCGATCATGGCGAACCATTTACGCAATAGACTTGACGGCCAACACTAGTTACCCGCGATTGAGACCATCCGCACCCCCTTGAGGCAGTTGGCGTCGATGTCATCGAAACCGACCACGGCGAAGGCGTGGTGAAGCCGCGTCTGAGTTGATTGCCAGGGTTCAGATCGACATTCTGCATCCCCCGGTTGAGGAGATTTCAATGTCGATCATTATAATCGGGATCTTTCAGATCATTGGACGGTCCCTTGGTTTATGTCGAGGGGGATTGGCAGGGCCGATTTACGAGCGACAATCTCGTCAACGATAGACGACTTGAGAAGCGGGGAGGATGCCGGCACCGCGTTTGCAGGAGAACTGGCTTGAGTTCGTCAGGGCAGCGCATGGCGAGGAATACGCAGTCGACGCCGCAAGGGAACTCAGCGCTGACCCTTGGCTGGCCCTGAAGTGGTTCGTTGAGATCAGCGTAGGGCACAGGTGGCTTGACGGCTAGGTACCGCATAGGGCACGCCTTCAGGTACCGCTAGGGCTGCAAGCCGAAGGGGATCGTTTCGAGCTAACTACCTTGATTTCATTAGAGAAAATGACCATCGCGCTACCGGTTCGATAAAGGTCAGTCTCGCCGTCCGGGGGCACCATCCTGCCACACTGACAGAATTGCCCCATGAATTTGCGCATGGCCTTCGTTCTCGCCCCGGGCACCTCGTTGCCGATGCTGGGCATGGCGGAACATGCCTGATTGCGCGCTACTCGATGCGAATCACGCTTGCCTTGCTGTTCATGCACCGGGAAGGGAACGTGCGGCCGATGCGATCAGTTCGGCTTGTTCTGCCGGGCAAGCCTCAGCCACTCGGCACGCTGAAGGATTATGGTCGACCGTTCTGCGGCTTCCTCCTGACGCATCGGCGTTGCAGAAGGCGCGGTCCTGACGGCGGGCATGCTGCCCCACGGTGTCCAAACAACGGCACTTGCCGCATCTTCGCCGTGTCTCGTTGGCCGTATGTTCACCGATGCGCCTCCCCTGTCATTCGGAATGAATCATTTGGGCAGCAATCGGTTCTTTTTTGAGGCAGTCGCGCCACAATTTGATGACGACCGCGGCCTTGCGGCCCGTTGAGCGCTCAGGAGCCGGGGCCGTCCAGGTGGTGGCGTGCGGCATAGAGCGCAATCGCGGCGGCATTGGAAACGTTGAGCGAGCGGATGGCGCCGGGCATGTCGAGGCGTGCGAGCTCGCTGACGGTTTCGCGCGTCTTCTGGCGCAATCCCTTGCCTTCCGCCCCCAGGACCAGCGCGATGCGGTCGCCGGAAAGTGTCGATTCCAGCCGCTGGGGGCCCTCCGAATCAAGGCCGACGGTGACGATTCCCGCTGCCCGGAGTTCTTCAAGCGCATTGGCCAGGTTTTTGACCTCTATGAGATCGATGTGCTCCAGCGCGCCGGACGCCGCTTTCGCCAGGACCCCTGATTCGGTCGGACTGTGGCGTTGCGTCGTGATCAGCGCCCCGGCGCCGAATGCTACCGCGGTCCGCAGGATTGCGCCGACATTGTGCGGATCGGTGACCTGGTCGAGAACCACGATGAGCGGCGTGTCGCCGAGAGCCGCAATCGCCTTGGGGCGCAAAGGGGCGGCCTCGACGAGCACCCCTTGGTGCACCGCTTCCGATCCCGTGAGGCGATCGATCGCTCTTGGCTCGACCATTTCGACGGGAAAGGGGAGGGCGGCGGGGTCGGCCAGTTTCAACCGGTCGGCGGCATTGCGGGTCACCAACATGCGGTGAATGGTGCGGTTCGGGTTGTCGAGCGCGGCGCGCACCGTATGCAGGCCATAAAGCCAAACGACCCCGTCACCGGGCCGCTCCGACGGCTGATGGCGCGCCGGCTTTCGCCCAGACGCCTTTTCGTCGCGATGCGCGCGGCGAAGCCGTGCGTAGTGACTGTCCTTGGGGGTGCGTGATGTCTTGTCGTTCATGCGCCCTCTATAGCGCCAGTCGCGTCCCGCCTCCATAGCGCCAATTGGCCGCTTGGATGGCAAAATGCACATCGTTCCGCCGGGGCGACAAAAAGCGCGGGCAATCGCCCGACTATCGGTTGACAGGGCGCGGTCATCTCGCCATAAGGCGCTTCGCATGATTTCGGGTTGCGGACGAGCGATCGAAGTCGATGCTGGAATACCTCGTCGCATGGCTCCGGCGCAGTTACGGAGGGGTGTCCGAGTGGTTAAAGGAGACGGACTGTAAATCCGTTGGCTATGCCTACGCTGGTTCGAATCCAGCCCCCTCCACCACTGCACATCCGGAGCGGACTTGCATTGCGGGTATAGCTCAATGGTAGAGCAGCAGCCTTCCAAGCTGAATATGCGGGTTCGATTCCCGCTACCCGCTCCAAGCAACTGCCTGAAATGACTGCTGTTTTACGATTGAGCATGTGAGGCCGTTTCACTGCTCCTGTGGAGTGGGCTGCTATTCCTTCAAGTGCGCCAGGGCCATTATGGCCCAGCCGAGCCCAAGCCTTTCCTTCAGTCGATCCAGTCGATCACCGGCGATCGCACGTACCGGGGCATTGAGTTTCGAGGAGTTGACGTAGCGCATCAGTCCTCTGTTTGCGACGGGCGCGACAGTCGTCATTTCTTCGATTGCGAAATGTCGGGCCAGCAGAGCGGACAGTTGTTTTCTGTCAGTCCAGTTGCGCAGCTGCCCAACGCCTTGCGCGGCTACGTGACCCCAACGGCGGATGACAGGCCCATTTTGCGTCGACATTATCAACTTGCCGCCCGGCTTTAGGTGGCGTGCCAGCTTGCGGACGAAGGCGGGTTGGTCCGCCACATGGGCCAACGTCTCAAGAGTGACGATCACGTCGAAACGAGTTTCGTCAAAGTCGAGGTTCATGAAATCGCCGCTGACAAAATCGATCGAGGGCCATTTCGCCTTGGCCTTGTCCAGGTCGGAAAGGTCGGTGCCCACTACGCTCCCGAAGTCGGCCAAACGCGGACACAGCCAAACTGTTCCGCAGCCCACCTCGAGAATGTTGAGCCGGCGATCTCCTACGTCGGCGAGCCACTTCAGGGCCGTCTCGGCTTGCCGCTGGCATGCCGGATTCGTCTCATGCTCGCGCGCAGTCGTGTTCCAGTGGTTCCAGAATGCGGTTTGTTGGTCGATGCTGGTAGGGTCGGCCATCGGTCTGCTCGCAGTTGATGCCCATTTCGACCGTACAAGCGCGGTGACGCGAATCCCATTTACCCGTTGGGATGTATCGAGCATCAATGGTGATGAGTTGGATCGTGCCTGTCTTGATTAGTTCGAGATATTTCGGAACCGATGTGGATGTCGCAAACCGGCTCCCGCCAGGATTTTGCCATAGCTTCGATCGTCACGATCGAGGTTGACGCGGTCCGCTTCCCGCCGTGAGGGGGACGCTGTCGGCTCGCCGCCGAGGCGCAGGCATGGGCTGCGTCTCGCCGTCGAACCAAAAGGGCCTTGTATTTTGTAGACTTTGCCGCTAATCGCCCCGCATTCGAACCGAATTTCAGTTCTGGCCGCCAGGGAAAGACAAAATGGCAAAAGGTAAATTCGAGCGTACGAAGCCGCATGTGAACATTGGCACGATTGGTCACGTTGACCATGGCAAGACGTCGTTGACGGCGGCGATCACGAAGTACTTCGGTGAGTTCAAGGCGTATGACATGATCGACGCT
>CAWZZC010000017.1:0-158977 GCA_963966365.1 Mesorhizobium sp.
CACGCCGTTGCGTGGTCATTCGCCTGTCGAAAAGCGGCGCGATCCTGTCCATGCCGACGCAGTTCAAGCTGCCGCAGAATTTCTATCTGGAATTTGTCAGCGCCAATGTGCCCATGGTGGGCTGCCTGACCAAGCGCATTCATGCCGACAACAAGGTCGAGGCGCGCTTCCTGCGGATGCTGACGGATCGCGATATCAACCGCATTTTTGTTTACTCCAACCATCCCAACCATCGTGGCCGGGTTCTCGACATTTATCGCTGAGGCGCGCACGCGCGGCTGGCAGAACGAAAAAGGCGCCGGAGCACTGCTCCGGCGCCTTTTCTATGGTCTAAAGACACATGCTTACAGGCGGCGATAGCTCACGCCATTGGGATCGAACAGGTGCATCTTGGCCGGGTCGGCGGCAAAGCGCAGCTCCGTACCCCGCTCGACCGGCGTGTGGCCGGGCGCCTTGGCGATCAGCGGCTCGCCGCCCGCCGGGTCGTCGAGATAGATCAGCGTTACTTCGCCCAGCGCTTCGGTGATCGAGACCTTGCCAGCGAGCACGTGATCGGGGCCGGTGGCGATGGTCAGGTCCTCGGGGCGAATGCCGAAGCTGGCCGTCTTGCCCTTTTCCGTCGCCGCCGTGGCGATCGGCAAGGTCTGGCGCAGGCCGCCGGGCAGCTCCACCGTCGTGCGCTCGCCCGTTTCCAGGATCTTTGCCGGCAGAATGTTCATGGCTGGCGAACCGATGAAACGGGCAACGAAAAGGTTGGCCGGACGGTCGTAAAGCTCCAAGGGAGCGCCGACCTGCTCGATATGGCCGGCGGAGAGAACGACGATCCGGTCGGCCAGGGTCATCGCCTCGACCTGGTCATGGGTGACGTAGATCATCGTGGTGTCGGCTAGCGTCTCATGCAGCTTGGCGATTTCGATGCGAGTGGCCACGCGCAGCGCGGCGTCGAGGTTCGACAGGGGCTCGTCGAACAGGAAGACCTTCGGGTTTCGGCAGATGGCGCGGCCGATTGCCACGCGCTGGCGCTGGCCGCCCGAAAGTGCCTTCGGCAGGCGGTCGAGATATTTGGTCAGCTGCAGGATTTCGGCGGCCGCGCGCACCCGGCGGTCGATCTCCTCCTTGCTTTCCCTGGCAATACGCATGCCGAAGGCCATGTTGTCGTAAACCGTCATATGCGGGTAAAGCGCATAGGACTGGAACACCATGGCGATGCCGCGTTCCTTCGGCGCCTTGTCGTTGCAGGCTTCGCCATCGATCCTGAGCGTGCCGGAGCTCGTATCCTCGAGCCCGGCGATCATGCGAAGCAAGGTCGACTTGCCGCAACCCGACGGCCCCACAAAGACGATAAACTCACCGTCGGCCACATCGAGATCGACGCCCTTGATGACATCGATTGAACCGAACGACTTCGTCACCTTGTCGAGCTGTAGTGTTGCCATGTCGTATCCCTGATGCCTGCGGTTTGGAGGGCGCCCGACGATCGCGCGCCCTCCGCCCCGTCATTCGCCGCGCATGCGCTGCTTGAAGAAGTCGAGGTGCTTCTCCTGCGCCTTGATCATGCGTTCGCGATAGACGCCGTAGATCTGATCGGTGTCGTGAAGCGTGACGCCTGCGATCGTCGGAGAGGCGAAAGTCGGCGACTCGATGCCCTTCTCGCCGAGCTTCTGCGCGGTTCTGGCTACGAGTTCATGCATCATCATCATTGCGAGAACAGTCGACGATCCAGCCACCGGGCGCGACCAGCCATCGACAGGCACGATCGCATCCTCGATCGGTGCGCAGGTATCGATGACGATGTCAGCCGCGTCGGCCAGACGCTGGCCTGAGGAATGCGTCGCGGGCTTGTCCAGGTTTGCCTTGGCAGTGATCGCCACGACCGTCATGCCGCGCTTCTTGGCGTAGAGCGCGGTGTCGATGCCGGAAGCATTGCGGCCGCTATGGCCGAAGATCACGATGGAGTCTCCGGGGTTGAGCGGCTGATGATCGAGGAACTTCTCGGCATAGCGCTCCGTGCGCTCAAGCCAGAGCAGTTCACGCACGCCCCCGGCTCCCAGGATGTTGTGCCACATCACGCGAGGATCCGTGAGCGGGTTGAAACCGACATAGCTGCCATAGCGTGGGTAAGTTTCCTGAACCGGCAGCACCGAATGGCCGGATCCGTAGAGATGGATAAGTCCTTCGTTCTGAAGGGTCGTGGAGAGGGCCTCGGCAGCCTTTGCAAAGGCGTCTTCGTTTTCGCTGGCCGCGCGCTCTGCGAGTTGAACGAGGCGGCTGATATACAGTGAGGACATGAGGAAATACTTGCCTTTCGCTGGTGGTTAGAGTTGGAGGCGGGACCGGATTTCGTAGCGGTCGCCGCGCATGGTCGAGACGGTGTATTCGAAAGGGCCTCGCCCGTCGGAAGTGATACGCTGGACGATGAAGGCCGGGCTGCCGACGGCGACCTCCAGCAATTCGGCATCATCTGCAGAAACGACGCCCACGCGATAAATCTCACGCGCGACCTGGGGTATGATGCCGAAGCGCGTCTTCAGGAGTTCGTAGAGCGAGGGGACCGGCTCGCCGAGATCGACGAGACCAGGCACCCGCATCGCTGGCATGTAGGCATTCTGGACGCCAATCGGCTGATTGTTGCCGGCGCGCAAGCGGCGCACCATGATGACAGCGTCGCCCTCTGCGATCTCAAGCGCGCTTGCCACTTCGAGCGAGGCGGGCAGCTCGACCATCTCCAGCACGCGTGACCCGACGATGAGACCACGGTCGGCCATCTCCTGCGTGAAACTGGTGAGACCACGCACGCCTGCCGTGACCGTCGAAGTACGAACGAATGTCCCTCGCCCGTGCTCGCGCCGCAGAAGTCCCGATTCCTCGACATTGCGCAGCGCATGGCGGATGGTGATGCGGCTCACGCCCAGCATCTCGCAGAGCTTGGCCTCGTTGGGTAGCTGCGTCCCGTCTGGCCAGGTGCCATCGGCGATAAGCGCTCGCAGTGCCTGCTCCGCTTGATGCCAAAGCGGTTCGGGGCGCGACCTGTCAGCTCGTCTGATATTGATCCTCATGATCCGTCCTCCCCCAGATAGGATGTCCATGCGCCGCGAGGCCTGCACCGACGAGGGCTGCGTGCGAACCGAATTTTCCGGCAACAATGCTCACGCCGCGCAGATGTGGCGGCAGTTGGCGGGTCAACGCCGGTCGTAACAGCGGGCCCAGAACGTCGAGGCTGTCGACGACGCCTCCGGCAAAGATGATCTGCGCCGACCCTGTGAGCGCGATCGCGCCGGCCAGTGCCGTACCAAGGGCGCGCATGGGCGGTTCGAGAGCCCGACGGGCAGCCGCATCGCCACTGCGGGCGAGGTCCGCCAGCGCACGCCCGTTAGCAAGCCCCAGCTTGGCGGCGATGCGATCGAGTGCGGTTCCCGAAGCGCGCCGCTCCAGCCAGCCGTGTTCGTCGTCACCGAGATCGTCGGGATCAGTGCACGTCCAGCCAAACGATGTTGCACTACCGTCGTCGCCGCGTAGGATTCGGCCATCGACGAGCAGGGCCGAACCGATACCGGTACCGATCGCGAGCAGCATGGCATTTCTTGTCTCCCGCGCCGTGCCGCCGACGGCCTCCGCCAAAAGGGAGAAGTGCGCGTCATTGCCCAGTGCGACGTCGACCCCCGGAAAGAGCATCGTCAGATCCACCTCATTGAGGAAGGCCAAATTCGGCACCCATGCGCAGACCGTGCCGCGTGCCAGACCCGGAATGCACACGCCAAGCCTTTTCGCGCCGCTCTCGGCCAGCAGCGTGCCAACGCGCGCGCGGAATGTGTCAAGATCTGTCGGCGCGGCCCAGCGCCCGAGCGGCTGCGGCTCGATCGCGCCCTTGGTCGCAAGACCGGCGCGAAGGTTGGTGCCGCCAAGGTCTATTGCGAGAGCCTTCATCCCTTCACCCCGGAGCTGACGATCGAGTCGACGAAGAATCGCTGCAGGAAGACGAAAAGCACGAGCGGCGGCAGCACGGCGAGGGTCGCGCCGGCCATGACCAGACCGGTGTTCACGGCTCCGCGATTGTAGGACAACAATCGGCCGAGGCTGAGCACGATCGGGTAGTCGTCGGTATTGCCCTGCAGAACGGTCAGTGGCCACAGATAGGTGTTCCAGTGGTAGACGAAGGCGAACAGGGCAAGGGCCGCGATCGCCGGAACGACAGCCGGCGCCACGACTGAAAAGACGATGCGAAGCTCGGAGGCGCCGTCGATGCGGGCAGCATCGATCAGGTCGTCGGGTACGCCGGCAATGAACTGACGCATCAGGAAGATGCCGAACGCATTCGCCAGATGTGGTGCGATGACGCCGAACAGGCTCGCGCCGATGCCCATGGACGTGACCAGCCGGTAGAGTGGGATCAGTGTCACAATCGGGGGCAGGAACATGGTCGCGATCATCACGGCGAAAAGCGTATCACGCCCCCGAAACCGGTATTTGGCGAAGGCATAGCCGGCCATCAACGAGGTCACGAGGATGCCTGCGGTGGTGGTCGTCGCGATGATGAAGGAATTGAGGAATGAGCGCTGCGCATCGATCACCCCGGCAACCTCCCGGTAGGCCGACAGGTTTGGCGAGGCGGGTAACCAGACGGGCGGCGTTTGCATGCTCTCCGCCGGTGTCTTCAGGCTCGACAACACCATCCAGACTAGCGGAAAGGCGGCGATGACCGCTATCACGATGATGGCGAGGAGGATCAGGACGTCCACCTTGTTCGCACGTGCGTTGCGGAAGATGATGCCGCTCATGGATGCTCCTCCTTCTGCCGTGCCATGGCGAAGATGAGGACGATGATCACGATCAGCGACAGCATCAGCGTGACGGCCATCGCCGAGCCCAAACCGCCCTGCGCGCGCTCGATGCCCACCCTGCGTATGTGGAAGGTGAGGACGTTAGTGGCATTCGCGGGGCCGCCCTGGGTGATCAGCGCGACCGGCTCGAACACCTGCACGGCATTGATGACGCCGATCACCGAGCTGAACAGCAGCGTTCGCCGCAGCAGCGGCAGGGTAACACCGAGGAACTCCTGAACCCTGTTTGCGCCGTCGATACGCGCAGCCTCGTAAAGAGAGCCCGGAATCTGCGTGAGACCGGCAATCACCAGCACGGTGAAGTAACCGACCTGTTGCCAGACATTGAGGATCACGATCGAGAACAGTGCGGTGTCCGGCGAAGAAAGCCATGGCTGCGGACCGGCTCCGATCCAGGCCAGCATTTGGTTGATCGGACCCTCGGTCGGCGAGTAGAGCTTCGACCACACAAGAGCGACTGCGATCATCGGCACCATGTAGGTCGAGAACAGGACGGCGCGCAGTGCGTGGCCGCCCGCCACCCTGGACTGATGAACAAGGAGCCCGAGCGCCACTGAAAGCGGCAGGATGAGCGCGACCGAAAGGCCGGTGTAGACGGCGGTGTTGATGAACGCGCGCTTGAAGTCACGACCGACCGAGATCGGCCCCAAGATGTCCTGAAAGTTGCGCAAGCCGACATATCGCGCGGTGCCGAAGCCGGTCTGCGTCGACCAGTCGTGGAACGACAGCCAGATGGTCAGCATCATCGGCACGAAGATGAACACACCGATCAGTGAGACCGCCGGAGTGAGCATCAGCCAGATAGAGCTTGACCGAGAGTGTGTCATTCTTTCCTTCGCAATGGACCGGCGTGTGAGATCTGATCACGCACGCCGGTCAGCCTTGTGAGGGCTACTCAGCGGCGCGCTTGAGGATGGAGACGGCATCTGTCTGGGCGTTTGCGGCCGCTTCTTCCGGAGAGATCTGGCCGTACTGCAGTTGCTCGATCACCTGCTGGAGTGCCTCGGAAACCTCCTGGCCGCCGAGCACGATGGGGAACCCCTGCGCATTGGCGAGCGTCGTCACGTAGCCTTCGAGGAAGGGGCGTCCTAGCGCGGCCTCATAGGCCTGGACATCAGAGGTGCGCGAAGGCAGGATGCCCATAGACTGGAGGATGTCGGCCATCGCGGATGCGCCATTCTTGCCGGACTCCGGTCCATTGAGCCAAGCGAGAAAATCCCACGCCGCCTCCTGTTGGGCTGCTTGCGCGCCGGCATTCACCACGGTCTGCCATGAATAGGAGATCGAGCGCGCCGTATCGCCACTCGGACCGACCGGAATCGGCGCCGTTGCGATGTTCTCAAAGGCATCCCCCATGCCGCCTTTGAGCGCGCTTTCCCACCAGTTGGCCATGATCATCATACCGGTCTTGCCTGAAACGAAATTATCCAGGAATGGGCCGGTGGTGTTGGCGTCAGCTGTGCCCATCGCCGCAACGGTCGAGCCGCTCTCGATCAGGCTGGCATAGAGCTCAAACGTCTCCAATGCCTCCTTGCTGTCGAGCTGCGGCTTGCCATCGGCAATGAGGTGACCGCCATTGGATACGAGCAGAGATGAAAACGGGTGAACCACTCCTGCCGCCCAGGAGTTGATCATCCCGAAGCCCTGGCGTCCGGCTGACGCATCGGTGAGCTTGGCGGCAGCGTCCTTCAACTCATCCCACGTTGCGGGTGGCGCGGGGATGCCGGCTTCCTCAAGCAGCTTCTTGTTGTAGTTCAGCGCATAGACATTGATCTCATTCGGGATGCCGTAGACTACTCCATTGACACTCGCGGCGGCAGCGATGCCCGCCGGCCAATTCGAAGCCACCTCGGAGGCGACCGCTTCGGGAGCCGGAGTGACCAGAGAGTCCTTCACCAGTGCCGGCAGCCAAAGATCATAGATGCTGGCGATCGTCGGGCCGTCGGCCCCGCCAGAGCGGATGGTGGTCAATAGGTCGCCGAATGGTACCGCACGAACCGAAATCGCGACGCCGGGATTGGCCGCACTGTATGCGCTGGCTGCCTCTTCGAGCATCTCCACGGTGTCGGGCGCCCAATGCGTCAGGTAGGTGAGCTGCACATCCTGCGCCTGGGCCGTCAAGGGCGACAGCACGGTGGCGCTGGCGGCAGCAAGCAGAATTCTCGAGAGCGCATTCATGATCGTTCTCCCATGGATCTTGATGACAGAGGTGGTGTACGAGTGCTCCAAATAGGTTATAACAACATAATCTATTCTATGTAAATAACCGCCGCTTGCGGAATTGGTTGAGCAAGTTGGGAGATGAAGTGTGGCCACTGCGCAGGTGCGCCGGGAAGCTGACGAAGCAGGGAACATCTCACCGCCCGGCAAGCTCGGGTCGAACCAAAACTTGCGACCAATTTGTGCGAAATGATGGAGATACCGCGATGCCCCTTACCGCCATATGTGGCGCACGGCTGTTCGACGGTATCGGATTTCGTGATGGCCACCATCCTCTCGTTCGGAATGGGCGCATCGCCACGATCGAGCCCGGCGAGCCGGCGTCGGACAGAAGTGGTGCACCTCGCCGGCGGCATCGTCGCGCCCGGCTTCGTGGATGTCCAGGTCAACGGCGGTGGCGGCATCCTTCTCAACGACGACCCTTCTGCCGAGGGGCTGTGTCGTATCGCCGTGGCGCATCGATCGTTCGGCACCACCGGCGTGCTACCTACGCTCATCACGGATACTCGGGAGCGCATCCTAGTCGCTATCGATGCGGTGGCCGAAGCGGACGATCCGGGCGTGGTCGGCCTGCATCTCGAGGAGTCACATCTCGACCCCGCCCGCAAGGGCGCTCATCCTGCCTTATTGATGCGCCTGCTGGATGACGACGACGTCGCGCTCTACATCCGGGCGCGTCGACCGCTGGGCCTGCTGATGGTGACGCTGGCACCCGCGCAGGCAACGCCCGAAGCCGTTCGACGCCTGACTGCCGCTGGTGTCGTTGTTTCGCTGGGGTACGGTGTTTTCCGCAGGGGTAGGGACAGTAAAATGGGAAGTGCATGCTCCCATTCGAGCCAACTTTGATCGTAGTGAAAGTCGATCGCGCCGCTTGTTTCCTTGTTCAGAAATCCGACCAAGCGGTTGTTGAGATAAACGCGGAGCGGCTCATATGTGCGACGTCGCGCCATCAGAAGATGTCCTCGATGTCCGAGGGACGGCTTTTCGATCGCGGTACGATCATGAATCCATCGGCTTCGGTCAGCCGAGTGCGATCGCACGTGCACATATTGATATCATACGCGCGGTCGCAAGAGACGACACAGCGCTGATCTTCCTATGCTACACCTCATGAAGGAGCGGAGTGCGCCCGCATATCGGTCGTGCAGGCAAAACTTGCCGCTCCCAAAAGCAGCCATGCCGGGTCGATGCCTAAGTCGGCAGTATTGGCGTGATCTGATGCCGCAAGTCGTTCCTGCAAATCAGAAATTGATCGCCTTCAGGATCTGTTCGGCCGCATCGTCGAAATCGGCCTTGCGCAGGCGCGAGACTTCCAGCGTGGCGGCGACGACGGGGGCAAAGTCGGCATAGAACTGCGTCGTCGCCCAGATCATGATGAAGAAGTGCCGAGGATCCACTGCAGGAAACCGGCCTTCAGAAATCCAGTGCTCGACTGCCTCGCAGGCCTCTCGGGTGACTTCGCGCATGTGCTGCCGTTGACCGCGCGTCAGGAACTTGCCGCCACGCAGTAATTCGCCCGCGAAGAACCGCGACTGGGCGGCATTGCGTCGTGAACTTTCCAGCTTCTCGCGCACATAGTCGCCGAGCGCCTCGCGTGGATCCCGTTCGGGGCGAATGTGGCGCAGCGCCGCGTCCCAGTCGTCGAAGACCTTCGCGATCAGGCGTTCGTAGATCGCAGCCTTGGTCTGGAAATAGTAATAGACGTTGGCCTTGGGCAAACCGGACCCCTCGGCAATCTCCGAAATCGTGGTGCCATCGAAGCCCTTGGTGGAAAAAAGCCGGACGGACACTTCGAGAATCTTTCTCTCGTTGCGCGCGCGGATGCGGCCCTCATTGTCTCCTCCCGACTTTCTGCGTTCGTCTCCTGATTGACGCGCCATGCTGTCTTGTCCGCTTTCGATATCGTGTCTGCCTCTCTTATCAGCTTCGGGACGCGGAGCAAGAACAGCCGCGCAAGAACCTGACACGAAAGTCAAGTTTCTAGAAAATAAAACTTGACGAAATCGTCAGGATTGTCTTCCCTCCCGGTTAACACGGAGGCGATGATGGCAACGACATTGCGCGATGCGCTGTCCGAAACGACCGCAGGCTGGAAGAGTGACCTCGCGCCGGATTGGCGCGCGGTGATGGCGGATGTCCGTCTCGGCGTGGACGCAGTTGATGTCCGTCTGGAACTGGAAGCCTGGGAGCCAATCTTTCCGGCCCGCCTCGGCCGGATGTTTCCCGGGGCCCCAGAGGGCGCGCACATGCTTCGTGCCTTCGATGATGTAAGGGCCGACGGTGTACGCGTGGTTCTCCTCGGGCAGGATCCCTATCCCGAACCGGCCGCCGCGACCGGACGGGCATTCGAAATCGGCAATGCTCTGACGTGGCGGGATCTCGACCGTATGTTCTCCAGGTCGATCCGGGCATGGACGCAGATGCTGATGGCCGCGCGCCACGGCCGGCCCGACTTGTCGGAGAGCTTCGCCGCCTGGCCGAAGACGCTGGCGGAGATTGAAAGCGGCAGGCTTGACATCGAGGCGCCGGCGGCGATGGCCGATCGGCTGCAGGCGGAAGGCGTGCTTCTGCTCAATTCATCCCTAACGCTGAGCCGGTTCCGACCCGACATCGACCCGCACCAATCCCGTGGTCATGTTCCCTTCTGGGCTCCGTTGATCCGGGCCGCGCTGCGCCATGTCGCCGAACAGGGCCGGCCGGTGGTGTTCGTCGCGCTGGGTCAGGCCGCGGCTGACAATCTCGAGGCTGCGGGGCTTCTGCCGGCCGGAAATCCGCACCTGTCGCTGGTCCTGCCTCATCCCGCCTATGCAGACGAGTTTCTTGCCTGCTCCAATCCGTTTCTTGCTGCAAACGCCCATTTCGAACGCATGGGCGCGCGTCCGATCAACTGGTAAACAAGATGACGAAGACCTTCGATTTCATAGTGGTGGGAGCGGGCTCCGCGGGCGCGGTGCTTGCCAACCGGCTCAGCGCCGACGGCCGCCATCAGGTCTTGTTGCTTGAGGCCGGAGCAAAGGACCGCAACCCGCTGGTCCGGCTGCCGATGCTGATGGGCAAGCTGTTTCACTCAGGGCTATACAATTGGCACTATCACACCGAAGCCGAGCCGCATCTCAATGGGCGCAAGCTCTACTGGCCCCGTGGCAAGGTTCTGGGCGGCACCTCGACGATAAACGGGATGATCTATGTGCGCGGCAACCGCTACGACTACGACCGGTGGGCGCAACTGGGATTGCCGGAGTGGAGCTACGAGAAGGTGCTGCCGGCGTTCCTGCGCTCCGAAGCCAATCCGGAGCGCGGAGATAACGACTATCATTCCACCAAGGGCGAGTTGACGGTTTGCCGTGCGCGTTCCCAAAACCCTCTGTTCGACACCTTCATCGAGGCGGGCCGGCAGGCCGGCCTTCCGCCTAACGATGACTTCAACGGCGAAGCACAGGAGGGTGTCGGCCGCTACGACTTTACAATTCGCAACGGTCGTCGGTGGTCGACCTCCTCGGCCTTCCTGAAGCCGGCCGCCAAGAGGCCAAACCTGACGATCGTCACTGGCGCTCATGCCACCGGTCTGTCCTGGGAGGGAAGCCGCGTCACCGGTGTCAACTGGACCCGCAACCGGCGTGCGGAGCATGCGATCGCCGCGCGCGAGGTAATCGTCTCGGGTGGCACGGTGAACTCGCCGCAACTTCTCATGCTCGCAGGTATCGGGCCAGAAGCTCACCTAAGGGACCACGGTATCGAGGTCCGCGTGAACCTGCCGGGCGTCGGGAAGAATGTCCAGGACCATGTCGATTGCGTCATGAGTTGGGAGTGCAAGCAACCCGTGACGCTCTACAGCGACCTCCGCTTCGATCGGCTGACCCTGTCGATGATCCAGGCCATGCTCTTAGGAACCGGCGTGGTGACGACCTTCCCCTACGAAGGCGGCGCATTCCTGCGCACGCGGGAGGGGCTCGAAGCGCCGGATGTTCAGCTGCATTTCATGCCGGCGCTCGAGAAGACCGCCAATCTTCACTTTCCCAACCCGTTCCGCAAGCAGCGCGTGGAGGCCAATCACGGTCTCACCCTGCGCGTCGGTCCGGTCAATCCCGCAAGCCGCGGCGTTATCGAGCTGGCTTCGGGCGACCCGTTTGCAGCCCCCCGGATCCGGCCGAACTACCTGGCCGACGAATTCGACATCCGTACCATGGTCGACGCCATCCGCAAGACACGCGAAATCATGGCGCAGTCGGCATTCGAACCGTTCAAGGGCATGGAACTCGCGCCCGGGGAGGCGGTCGACAGCGACGAGGATCTGACGTCGTGGCTGCGCGCTACGGCCATGACCACCTTCCACCCGGTCGGAAGCTGCAAGATGGGCCCGGACGGAGATCCAATGGCGGTCGTCGACGGGCGCCTGAAGGTGCGCGGCGTTGAAGGGCTGCGCGTCGTTGATGCATCCGTCATGCCGATCATTTCATCCGGAAACACCAACGCGCCCGCCATCATGATCGGCGAGCGGGCTTCCGATTTTATCCTGGAGGACGCACGCGCATGATCGTCGAACACCGCACCTATACGTTCCGGCCGGGAACAGTGACGGGCTGGATGGAGAAATACCGCAAGGAGGGCCTTCCGGTCCAGAAACGGCATCTCAACCGCTTCGTTGGGCTCTGGCAATCCGAGATAGGTCGCCTGCACACGACTGTGCTCGTCTGGGCCTATGACAGTCTCGCGGACCGGGAGGCGCGCCGCCAGGCGATGTACGCCGACCCGGACTGGCAGGAATTCATCGCGTCGATCTGGGCACTCGACGCGATTACCTCGCAGGACGTCATGATCATGACGCCTGCCGATTTCTCTCCGATACCAACAATAAATCCGCCCACCACCAGAGAGGAACTACTCTAATGACGAAAATGACCAAAGGTCAGTTTAGCATCGGCCGTCGCCAACTCGTTCTCGGAGCCGCCGGTGTCGTTGCGGCCGGCGCGCTGTTTTCCGCATTGCCCGCAAATGCCGCTGGAGGACTTGTCGCGCTCGTCCACACTCAGGCCGCCGGCGACGCGGGCCCGGTGGACTCGATGATCGCGAAGTTGAACGAATTCGCCAACGAACACGACATGATCGCGCGCGCGATCTATGCGGAAGATCCGTCGACCTACGAGACCATCTTCACGTCGCTCGGCGAAGCCGGCGCTGCGATCGTCGTGTCGACCTTCAACGAAGTGGCCGAACCCTTCAAGGCTGTCGCTCCGAAGTTCCCGGAGACCAAGTTCATTCAACTTTTCGCGGATGCCTTCGAACCGACGTTGCCCAACGTCGTGACCGTTTCGTATGACTATTATCTTGGCTGCTATCTGTCCGGAATTTTTGCGGCCAAGGTCACCCGGTCGGGCAAGCTCGGCTTCATTGGCGGCATCTCCATTCCGCCTATCAACGCCGACTATAATGCATTCAAGGCGGGCGCGCTTTCGGTGAATCCGGACCTCAAGGTCTCGGTGGCTTTCGCCGGCAGCTTCCAGGATCCGGCCAAGGGACAGGAAATCGCCACGCAGATGTTCTCCGACGGCATCGACTACATCCAGACGGATGCCGCGGCGACCGACTTCGGTATCATCGCGGCCGCTGGAGAGAACGAAGGCCGCGTGGTCTCCACACTCGATCCCGCACAGTTCCCGCTTGATCCGAAGTCCGTGATCTCCATTGTGGGCCTCGATTTCGGCACCTCCCTCTACAACGAGGCGACCAAGGCGCTGGAGGCGGACTGGACCGGCGGCCACGAGGCGACTGGCCTGGGAACCGGCGTTATCGACTTCATCCCGTCTCCTCTGTTCGCGGAACAGGGGCCGGAAGAACTCAGGAAACTGGCAGAGGACGCGCTTCCGGCGGTAAATGAGGCAAGAAGGAAGATCCTCGACCGCTCGTTGGACGTGCCGTTCGACACCAATCTCTGAGGCGGAGAATGAACCCCGATCATCTTCTGCGGGGGGCGGGCGCTTTGGCGCCTGCCCTGATCGCCGACGCCGTGACGGTCCGATATGGAGACGTCACGGCGCTGTCGAAGGTCTGCGCCCGGTTCGAGCCCGGTCGCATTCACGCCGTGCTCGGCCAGAACGGAGCCGGCAAGACGACGTTCGCACGCGTGGCTGCAGGGCTGGTGCCGCCCGCAGAAGGATTGGTTGCGGTGTTCGGCCGGCAACTGGCAGGCGGCGATGTCGCCGAGGCCCGCCGCGCCGGTGTGGAACTTGTCCACCAGAGCTTCGCATTGCCACCCTCGTTCACGGTGGCCGAAGTACTGCAGTTCGTGGGGCCCATATCGGGCCTGTTCACGAAACGCGGAATTGAATGCCACTGGCAGGCCTGGCTCGACAGTCTCGGCCTTGGCCTCGATGCCGGCGCTCGCATACGCGACCTTCCGATCGAAATGCAGCAATCCGCCGAGATCGCCAGGGCGATGGTGTCCGAAGCGCGCCTGCTCATTCTCGATGAACCCACCGCCGTCCTGTCGCCGGAAGGGACTGAACGCCTGTTCGCCAGGGTTCGCGAACTCAAGCGCAAGGGTGTGACGGTGATGCTGGTCCTGCACAAGATCCGCGAGGTCCTTGCGATCGCCGACACCGTCACCGTGCTTCGCGGCGGCGAACTGATAGCCGGTCCGCTTGAGGCCAGGGATCTGACCTCCGAGGGACTTGCGGAACTGATCATCGGCGACGGTGCCGCGCGTCTCGATGCCGGTGACCGGGCCGCGCTCGTCGGTGCCGCAGTCGGGCAGCATGACAACCATTCCCTGCCCGATGCGCCGCCCGCCCTCGTCCTGAACGGGGTTTCGACGGCTGCCAGCTCGGGCGGCAAGGGATTGAACAAGGTCGACCTGACGATCCGCGCTGGAGAGATCGTGGGCATTGCGGGCGTCGAGGGCAACGGCCAGCGTGAACTCGTCGCCGCCATCGCCGGTCTCGACCCGCTCACCGCGGGAGAGATCCTCCTCGCCGATCGCCGCATGGACAGGGCGCCGCTGGCTGCCCGCCGCGATGCCGGTCTCCGGGTCATTCCGTTCGAGCGCAATGTGGAGGGGCTGTCCCTTTCGAGCCCTCTCTGGGAGAACTGGAGCGCCGCCCAGCTCGTCGCGGGATCGCTCCTCGCGCCTGTTCGTCCCCGCGCGCTCCGGTCGGCGGCGGAAAAAGCCTTCAAGGCCTGGGACGTCCGCTTCAATGATGCTGCCCAGATTGCGGGATCGCTCTCCGGTGGCAACGCTCAGAAGGTTATCCTGTCGCGCGAGATGGATTCAGGCGCCAGGCTTATCCTCGCCGCCCAACCGACCCGCGGGCTTGATATCGGGGCGACCATGGCGGTCTGGAAGGCGTTGCGGCACGCGCGAAACAACCACGCTGGAATCTTGCTGGTTTCCTCCGATCTCGACGAGCTGTTCGACATCTGCGACCGCATCGTCGTCATGGTTTCCGGTCGGGCGGTTGCCGAGTTCACCTCGCCCTGGGACCTTCAAGCCGTCGGACGCGCGATGACCGATGCAGGCAAGCAAATCGTCGAGGAGGCGACACCATGACCGGACGGCTCTACCCCGTCATACAGACGGGAGCCTTCATCCTTCTCGCACTCATCCTGTGCAGCCTGATCTTCGCGGCGGTCGGCCTCTCGGCAACCGAAACCTTGAGGGCGATTCTCGATGGCGCGTTCTTCCGCCCCAACGCGCTCTCCTACATCCTGCGTTGGGGATTGCCCCTATTGATCACGGCAGTCGGCGTCGTGATCAGCTTCCGCGCCGGTTATTTCAACATCGGCGCGCAGGGTCAGTTCTACCTCGGCGCCATCTGCGCCGCATTCGCCGCCGAATGGCTCAGGGGCAGTCCGGCTTTCGTGGCGGTTCCGGCCTGCCTCCTGGCGGGAATGGCTGGCGGAGCTCTGTGGGCGCTCTGGCCCGCCCTGCTCCGCGTCAAGGCGGGTGCCGACGAGGTGATCACCACGATGATGGGCAACTTCATCGCCGCGCAGATACTGGTTCACGTCACCTCTGGCCCGCTCAAGGACCCTTCGGGCTCGGGACAGCAGGCGTCCTCGCGTCCCATCGAGGCGGCGTGGCGGATCTCGGACTCGAGCGGAAGTTCGCTGATCATCATCGCCATAGCCGCTCTTGTCGTTTTGCTCGGCTGGTGGCTCGTCAACAGGACCTCCTTCGGCATCCTGTCGGGACTGGCGGGGCGCAATCCGGTGATGGTGACCTGGCAGGGCGCGAAGGTGCAGCGGATCGCAATCAGCGCCTTCGTCCTGTCCGGCGCGCTTGCCGGACTGGCGGGATCGGTCGAACTGATGGGGCCGAACGGACGGCTGGCGAGTGGCTTTCTTCCCGATCACGGCTTCACCGCCATACTGATCGCCCTCGTGGCGGGCATGTCGGTTATCGCCGCGGCGTTCATCGCCCTCTTCTTCGGCGCGCTGACCTCGTCGGGACTGTGGCTGCCCGTCATGACTGGCCTGCCGTCGTCGGCGATCGACATCATCAACGCGTCCATCGCTCTCTTCATCACGGCGAAGGCGGGGGTCTTTCGCGGTCTCTTGATCCGCTTGAGGAGATAGAACATGGAAGATCTGATTGTCGCCTTCCTGCGTTCGGGGACGCCGCTGGTCTACGTCACCCTCGCGGGTGTGATCGCCCAACGCGCCGGCATCTGGCATCTCGGCCTCGAAGGGATGATGATCACCGGCGCTTGCGCCACGATTCTCGGCATCGTCCTGGCGCAGTCGGTCCTCGTCGGACTGGTCGCCGGTGCCTTGTTCTGCTGTCTTCTGGCGCTCCTGTTCTGGTTCGTCGTGGAAGTGTTGAAGGCCAACCAGATCATCGCCGGCCTCGGACTGACGGGACTGGGCCTCGGCGGCACCGCGCTGACGCTGACCGCGATATTCGGCAGCGAGGGTGCGGTTAGCGCGCCTTTCGGCCTTCCGCGCCTCGGGGCAGCATTCGGTGCGTTCGGGGGATTGTCCATTCTCGTGGCAGCCATGCCGGTCGTGGTCTTCGCCTGCTGGTTGCTACTCTGCCGGACCCGATTTGGCCTGCGCCTCGCGGCCTGCGGAGAGCACCCGTTCGCCGCCCGCGCGACAGGCGTCAATCCGGTCACGGTGCGGCTGGTGGCGCTGCTCCTCGGCGGCCCGCTTTGCGCCCTCGGCGGCGCAGAACTGGCGGCCGGAAGCCTCCAGATCTTCTCCGTCAACATGACGGCCGGGCGCGGCTTCATGAGCTTTGCCGCGGTGATCTTCGGGGCGGGACATCCGCTTGGAGCGACCCTTGCATCCTTCTTCTTCGCCCTGGTCGGCGCGCTCGGCATCCGCGCGCAACTGACCTATGGCGATCGGATTCCGAGCAGCCTCCTGCTCGCGCTTCCCTACGTCGCCACGGTTATCGGGCTCTGGATTTCGGCCAGAATGCGCGGCGGCAATACAGCCTTCAGCCGGGAGCTTGGACAGCAATGAGCGCCTCACATTCAGATGCGATCCTAATCCGCGGCGCGGATGTGCTGGCCATGGCGATGGGGGAGGATTTTTTTCCGCGTCGCGCCGATATCCTCATTGAGGACGGACGTATCGTCGCTATAGGGGAGAATCTGAAGCCCCCTCCCGACGTAGAGATCGTGGAGGCGGCCGACCGGCTCGTGATGCCCGGGCTGGTTAACGCGCATCTCCATTCCAGCGAGATGTTTTTCCGCGGGCGTTATGAGCGGATGCCGCTCGAAAGCTGGTTGTGCTGGTCCTACCCGTTCCTCGGTTCCACCCCGCTCGACCTCGAGATGCTTCGCTTGCGCAGCCTGCTCGTCGCGATTGAATCGCTGCGCTCGGGTGTGACGATGATCTCCGACGACTTCTTCGATCCACCCACTCCCGACATCGAACGGTTAGGCACCGTCTTCAAGGCCTATGAGGATGCCGGCATCCGCGCCAATGTTTCGAGCGGGTTGATGAACCTGCCCTATCTCGACACGCTGGCTCATGCTCGCGACGTCTTTCCTGCCGAGATCCAGGCACAGCTGGATTTCCCGCTGACCGGAGCAGCCGAGTATGCCGAGTTCTGCAACGAGGTCTTCCGCATGCTGCACGGAAGCGGCAATGGCAGGTTGCGCTACATGCTGGCGCCATCAGGTCCGCAGCGTTGCAGCATCGAGCTCATGCAGACCTGCCGCGATCTCGCCCGCCAATGGCAGGTGCCCTATCACACCCACGTGCTGGAAACCCGCACCCAGGCGGTGACGGCAGACTTGCTGTTCGGCGGATCCATTGTCGCGTTCATGCGGGACCACGAGCTTCTGGGTCCGGAAGTGTTGATGGCACATGCCGTCTGGGTCGGCGACGAGGACATCGCCTTGATGGCGGATGCCGGCGTCTCTGTGTCCTGGAACGCGCTGGCCAACCTCAAGCTGGGTTCGGGTCTCGCACCGGTTCGGCGCATGCTCGACGCCGGCATCAACCTGTCACTGGGAACAGACGGCGCCTCCTCCAACGACACGATGCGCCTGTTCGACGTCATTCGCGTCGCCGGGCTGATCTCCGCCTCCACCAGCGAGGGACCAGCTCAAGGCCTCTCCGCCGGTGACGTCTTGCGTGCCGCGACGCTCGGCGGTGCGAAAGCGGCAATGCTGTCGAAGACGACCGGCTCGCTCGAAACCGGCAAGAAGGCCGATCTGATCATCCTCGATCCGATGCGCGGAACCGCCTTCACGCCCCGCTCCGATTTCGCCCGGCAACTAGTCTATGGCGAGAACGGAAGTTCGATCGAAAGCGTCATGGTGGACGGCCGTTTCGTAATACGTGACAACGTTTTCACGACGCTCGACGAGGCGGGGATCCTGGCCGAAATCCGGACCAGGATGCCAGAATTCCTGCGCGAGCATGAGAGGGTCGAGGCGGCGAATGCGTTCCTCGTTCCGTTGTTCAACGAGGTGACCAGGCGGTGCGAAGAAGTTCCCATACCCACCGAACGCCGCCTCCCTTGTTGATCTGACAGAGGTTCCAATCGTCGCCTTACCAACTCGCAGATCGTTCGCGCCGAGGGCTGAAGTGGCAAATGGAATTCGGGCGGGTGACGTCCCTGGGGATGGCGTAGCTGGGTATCGCGGCGGTCATCGGTGTTATCGGGTAGGGTCTGGTAGGCGACACCAAAGCGTACCGGATGACCGACGACATGGTGAACCTGCGCGCGCTCGGGAGAAGACTCCGGACGCCGATCCTCTGGGCGAGATGATCGGCTTCGCCGCCGCTCGGCAATCTCAAAGTTACTGGCAAGGACGGCAGGAAGGTAATTGAGCCCGACCCGCCGTTGGCGCCGCTCATCATGAAGCTGTCCGAACGCTATGCGACGGGCCGGTACTCGCTGAAGGCGCTGGCCAAAGTAACCCTTGCCGACGGCCTCGTCTATCCGAAGTGCGGCAATGCCGTGCCGGTGAGCACGGCGCCCACCATCCTGCGCAACCGGCTCTACCCAGGGCTGTTTCAGTGGAACGGAAAGCTGCATCAGAGCAAGCACGAGCCGCTGGCGCCGATCGAGCTGTGGTAGCAACGCTTGAGCGGACCTGCCGTTCAGTTGGCTATCCGAAGACGATCAGGGTCGATCAGGGCTCCGAGTTCATCTCCCGTGACCTTGATCTGTGGGCCTATCAGCGTGGCGTCGAACTGGACTTCTCACGTCCGGGCAAGCCCACGGACAATGCCTACATCGAGTCCTTCAACGGCAAGTTCAGGACGGAATGCCTCAACGCACACTGGTTCCTGACACTTGACGACGCCCGCTCGAAAATGGAGGGATGGCGTAAGGACTACAACACTGTCCGCCCGCACAGCGCAATCGGCAACAAGCCGCCGATATCGCTCATGAAAGGCTCATCGGCGGCCCCCGCCGCATGACATACCACCCCCGGAAGTTCCGGTTCGGGGCGATCCAAAGTCGGGTAGCTCGTCACATCAGGCAAACTCTCAGCGTAAAAATGGCCCGCCGAGACGGCGCGCCATTCCTGGCCTGTTTGGGAAGAAGAACAGCGTCTCTGTCTGTCCGGCGGTCGCGCAAGCCGGTGAAATGTCGTGCAGACGAAAGCGGAAAGACGTTTTATATCAGCGGCTTAAAGAGGATGGCTGGGGCGGCTGGATTCGAACCAGCGCATGGCGGTACCAAAAACCGCTGCCTTACCGCTTGGCTACGCCCCAATCCTGAAAGCCGGCTGTGTCCAAACTCCAGACCCCGTACGGGCATCTACGCCCGAGCCGACTGTTCGACCTTATAGGGTGCCGGCTGCACCGACGCAATATGCTTCGAGGGGTTTGGAAGTTCGCTCCACGGCCGTGCGAAGCGCCCGGGTATTGCCTATCGTTGCCGCCTCGCAATGTTCCTTCGAAAGTCGCCTTTTCGTCCGAGAAGCGACAAAACATGATGGCATTTCCGCCGACAAACCAATATCACGGCGGGCGCGTGAGATGTCGGGAGGCCGTAATGGCGAAATGGGTCTTTGCATTTGGTGGAGGATCGGCCGAGGGCGGTTCGGGCGACCGGAACCTGCTCGGCGGCAAGGGCGCCAATCTGGCGGAGATGTGCAGCCTCGGGCTTCCTGTGCCGCCAGGCTTCACCATCACCACCGAAGTCTGCACCCATTATTATGCGAACGGCCGCAGCTACCCGGCGGAACTCGAGGCGCAGGTGGAGCAGGCGCTCGCGAAGGTCGGCGAGATCGCCGGGCGCCGTTTCGGTGACCCCGACAACCTTCTCCTTGTCTCCGTGCGCTCCGGTGCCCGCGCGTCCATGCCGGGCATGATGGACACCGTCCTCAATCTTGGCCTGAATGACGAGACGGTCGAGGCGCTGGCGCGCGATTCGGGCGACCGGCGCTTCGCCTTCGACAGCTACCGCCGTTTCATCCAGATGTATTGCGATGTCGTGATGGGTCTCGATCACGAGAATTTCGAGGAGATCCTGGAGGACGAGAAGGCGCGGCTCGGTTTCGAGCTCGACACCGAACTGGGAGCGGACGAGTGGTCGCGCATCGTCGATCTCTACAAGGCAAAGGTCGTCGAGGAACTCGATACGCCGTTCCCGCAGGACCCGCGAGAGCAGCTCTGGGGGGCGATCAGCGCCGTCTTTTCGTCATGGATGAACCATCGTGCGATCACCTATCGGCGCCTGCACAACATTCCCGAAAGCTGGGGCACGGCGGTCAACGTGCAGGCAATGGTCTTCGGCAACATGGGCAATGATTCGGCGACGGGGGTCGCCTTCACGCGCAATCCGTCCACCGGAGAGAAGAAGCTCTATGGCGAGTTTCTGGTCAACGCGCAGGGCGAGGATGTTGTTGCCGGCATCCGGACGCCCCAGAACCTGACCGAGCAAGCGCGCATATCCGCCGGTTCGGACAAGCCTTCGCTGCAGAAACTCATGCCTGATGCCTTTGCGGAATTCGTGCGCATCGCCGATACGCTCGAAGGGCACTACCGAGACATGCAGGACCTCGAGTTCACGATCGAACGCGGCACGCTGTGGATGCTGCAGACGCGCTCGGGCAAGCGAACCGCCAAGGCGGCGCTGAAGATTGCCGTCGAGATGGCTGAGGAAGGACTGATCACGCGTGAGGAGGCTGTCGCGCGCATCGATCCGGCCTCGCTCGACCAGCTTTTGCATCCCACCATCGACCCCGCCGCTTCGCGTGACGTGATCGGCATTGGCCTGCCGGCTTCGCCGGGGGCGGCGACGGGCGAGATCGTCTTTTCTTCCGACGAGGCGGAGGAACTGAAGGCCCATGGCCGCAAGGTGATTCTCGTGCGCGTGGAGACAAGCCCGGAAGACATTCATGGCATGCATGCCGCCGAAGGCATCCTGACCACGCGCGGCGGTATGACGAGCCATGCCGCGGTTGTCGCGCGCGGGATGGGAAAGCCCTGCGTTTCGGGCGTCGGATCGCTGCGTGTCGACTACAAGAAGCAGGTCATGCTGGCGATGGGACGAACCTTTGAGAAGGGTGACGTCATCACCATCGACGGTGCGTCCGGCCAGGTGCTCGCGGGCGCCGTCGCCATGCTGCAGCCGGAACTGTCGGGCGATTTCGCGGCCATCATGGGCTGGGCTGACGGCATCCGGCAGATGAAGGTGCGCACCAATGCCGAAACGCCGGCGGATGCGCGCATGGCACGTTCGTTCGGCGCGGAAGGAATCGGCCTTTGCCGCACGGAGCACATGTTCTTCGACGACGATCGCATCGTTGCCGTGCGCGAGATGATCCTGGCCGATACAGAGGAGGGCCGCCGCTCGGCGCTCGCCAAGCTGCTGCCCATGCAGCGATCCGACTTCATCGAGCTGTTCGAGATCATGGCCGGCCTGCCGGTGACGATCCGCTTGCTCGATCCGCCACTCCACGAATTCCTGCCCAAGGGGGAAGAGGAAATCGCCGAGGTTGCCAGGGCGATGGACGTGCCGGTCGACAAGCTGCGCCACCGCACCGAAGCGCTGCACGAGCTCAACCCGATGCTGGGCCATCGCGGCTGCCGGCTCGCCGTGTCCTATCCCGAGATTGCGGAGATGCAGGCACGCGCCATTTTCGAGGCGGCGGTGGAGGCCGGCCGGCGCACGGGACGCCCCGTCGAACCGGAAATCATGGTGCCGCTGGTCGGCGTCGTCGCGGAGTTCGAGTTCGTCAAGACACGCATCGAGCAGGTGGCCAAGGCCGTGATGACCGAAAGCGGGGCCGATATCGCCTATTCGTGCGGCACCATGATCGAACTGCCGCGAGCCGCGCTCAGGGCAGGCGATATCGCCGCTTCGGCCGCCTTCTTCTCCTTCGGCACCAACGACCTGACGCAGACGGCATTCGGTATTTCGCGTGACGACGCCGCCATGTTCCTCGAAGCCTATCGCCAGAAGGGCATCATCGAGCAGGATCCGTTCGTCACGCTGGACATCGATGGCGTCGGCGAGCTGGTGCGCATCGGTGCCGAGCGCGGCCGCAAGGTGCGTCCGGACCTCAAGCTCGGCATCTGCGGCGAGCATGGCGGCGACCCTGCCTCGATCGGCTTTTGTGCCGAGCTCGGTCTGGACTACGTGTCATGCTCTCCATTCCGTGTGCCGATTGCCCGGCTTGCCGCCGCCCAGGCGGCGGTCGGCAAGGGCTGAGCGCCGGGGCGCTTCATCCATGGGCGTGATCGTGCGCCGGATCGCAGCGAGCGCAGGCGTCTGCTGACGAATGGGCATGATCGGGGTGAGCTGGCGTATCGGAGCGATACTCGGCTATTCCCTGACGCAGGATCTGAAAGGCCGAAGACAGGAACAGGCCGGCCATGACGGTCGCGACAGCAATGTCGGGCCAGCCCGTCGCGGTGCCCCAAACCCCGAGCGCGGCGGCCATGACCAGAACGTTGCCGATTGCGTCGTTGCGCGAGCAAAGCCACACTGAACGCACATTCGCATCGCCGTCCTTGTAGCGCACGAGCAAGAGCACGCTGAGCAGATTTGCCGCCAGGGCGAGGAAGCCGATGGCGCCCATGATCTCAGCGTGCGGGACGCCCAGAACGAAAACGCGATAGATGGTCGAGCCGAAGACCCACGTGCCCATGAGAAGCAGGCTCGTTCCCTTGGCCAGCGCCGCCAACGCCCGCGTCTTGAGCGAGGTGCCGATCACGGCCAGCGAGATGGCGTAGGTCAGCGCATCGGCAAAGAAGTCCAGCGCATCGGCTTTCAGCGCCTGGCTGCCGGCGAGTTGGCCGGCGCTCATCTCGACGGCGAACATGCCGGCGTTGATGGCGATGACGGCCCAGAGCCGGCGTTTGAAACTGTCCGACATGCCGTCGAATACGTGGGAATGGCCGCAGCTGCCGCTCATCTGTCGCTCCTTGATCGTTATCTCAGGCGACCCTACAATCTATAGTGACTAGAGCTTCAAGAGGTATTTTGTCCATGTATTCGATCGGCGAGGTGGCAAGGCGTTCCGGCGTAAAGGTGCCGACAATCCGATATTACGAGCAGATGGGACTGCTGGCAGAGCCGGGCCGCACAGAAGGCAATCAGCGGCGCTATGGCGACGCCGAACTCGAGCGGCTGAACTTCATCCGTCATGCGCGCGAACTGGGCATGGCGATGAGTGCGATCCGCGAATTGCTGGAGTTGAGCAGCCATCCCGAACGGCCGTGCCGGGACGCCGATCGGATTGCCGCCGACCAGTTGAAGGCCGTACGGGAGAAAATCGCCCGGCTTCAGAGACTGGAGGCCGAATTGCAGCGCATCGCCACGCGATGCGGGAGTGAGACAGTGAGGGATTGTTACGTCATCCAGGCGCTTGGCCGTCACGACTTGTGCGAGGGCGAACACTAACCGGGCGATTGCCGCACACTGGGCGCCGGCCCATCCCGAGCGAAATCAATTCTCACTCGGGCGCAGTCTCCACCGTCACCCTGTCCGGATAGAACGCTGCGTGGTCCTTGATCGCCAGCATTTCATCGAACGGCGTCTCATAGGCCCACATCGCGTTCTTGCCCTGCTCGCCCGCCGGAAGAATGCTCCAATAGGACGCCTCGCCCTTGTAGGGGCAAAGCGTGGAACGGTCTGTCTTTTCAAGCAACGCGAACGTCACGTCGTCGAAAGGAATGTAGATTACCGGCGGATAGGGTGGCTCGGCCAGATCCTTGGCGCGCGAGGAACGGGCGATCACCGTGTCGCCCGCGCGTACCGTCACCGTGCCGACATGAGGCTCGATGGTGATGACCTTGCCCGGATTGCGGGCCAAGCCGGGGGCGGGATTGGCGCTTGTCATTGCACAGGCCTCCATTGTCCAATGAACGGGTGTATGCCGCTCGCCCCTGCATATTCGCTGCGTGCGGGGCGGCAAGCTGCGCTCCGGCTGTTCGAAGCTTCACCGGGGGCTTCAATGCGCCGTGGTGGCCTCCCCACCGCCGGCAAGGCATTCCAGAACGTTGCGATAGGACATGGCGACGCTGGCATAGGGCTTGAGCGCCGTGTCTTCGGCCGTCTCGATCCGGAAGGAGTCGCCGTCATTGCGCAGGAGCACCAGCAGGATCTGGCTGTCGGTCCCGCTGCCGGCGAGTATCGCCGCGATGCGCTGGCAATCGGCAATCTCTGAGACGGGCATGAGAAAGAGCAGCGAGCCGCCGGATCGGGTCAACGCGCGCCGCACGGACGCCTCGAAGCCGGATTGCCGGATGTTTTCGGCATTGAGCGCAAGCTCGAACTCAATCGCTTCGAGCGGAACGGTCCGCTTCTTTTCGCTGGCCGTGGTTTCGTGCGTATGCATGACGACTCCTCGTCGCTGACACCCCGCCCAGACCGTTCTTTTCATATAGCATGGCGGGAAATAGGCAAGTCATCCCTTTGATGGGAAGCGCAAATCTGCGCTCAAGCACCAATCGGCCACTGGACATCGCCCATCCGGCGGAGACAATGTGTCATCCGAACGATGGGAGGATCGATATGCTCGGACTGATGCAGCAATGGCCGCTGCTTTGTCACAAGATACTGGATCACGCCGCACGTCAGCATGGCGGACGGGAGATCGTCTCGCGCTCGGTTGAGGGGCCGATCGTGCGCACGACCTATGTCGAACTTCGCCAGCGGGCGCTGCGCGTGGCGCAACGTCTCGACAGGGACGGTTTCGAGAAGGGGGATCGAATCGCCACGCTCGGCTGGAACACGGCTCGCCACATGGAGGCCTGGTACGGTGCGATGGGCATGGGCGGCGTCTACCACACGCTCAATCCGCGGCTTTTCCCCGAACAGATCGCCTGGATCATGAACCATGCGGAAGACAGGTGTCTTTTCGTTGATATCACCTTCATGCCGCTCGTCGAGAAGATCGCCCCAACCGTGCCGTCGCTGCACAAGATCATCGTGTTGACCGATGCCGCGCACATGCCCGAAACGTCGCTGCCGAATGTCGTGGCATACGAGGACTGGTTGGCCGAGGCAGACGGCGACTTTCAGTGGGTCGCGCTCGACGAGAACGAGGCGGCCGGCATGTGCTACACGTCCGGAACGACGGGCGATCCCAAGGGTGTCGTCTACAGCCATCGCTCCAACGTGCTGCACGCGATGATGGCCTGCATGCCCGATGCCATGGGTCTTTCGGCACGCGACGTGGTGCTGCCGGTCGTGCCCATGTTCCACGCAAATGCCTGGGGGCTTGCCCAGAGCGCGCCCATCGCAGGTGCCAAGCTGGTCATGCCTGGCGGCAAGATGGATGGGGCATCGATCTACGAATTGCTCAGCACCGAGAAAGTGAGCTTTACGGCCGCGGTTCCGACCGTGTGGCTGATGCTGCTGCAATATCTGGAAGAGACCGGAAAAGATCTGCCCGATCTGCAACGAGTGGTCATAGGTGGATCTGCCTGCCCGCGCGCCATGACGGAGAAATTCGAGAAGAATTATGGCGTCGAGGTCATCCACGCGTGGGGCATGACAGAAATGTCGCCGCTCGGCTCCCTGGCAACCTTCAAGCCCGAGTATGGTGCGCTGGAAGGCGAGGCACGGCTCGACATCAAGCAGAAACAGGGGCATGCGCCGTTCGGGGTCGAAATGAAGGTGACCGACGACGAGAACCGCGAGCTGCCCTGGGACGGCAAGACCTTCGGCCGATTGAAGGTGCGCGGTCCGGCCGTGGCCTCCAGCTATTATGGGGGTGCTGGCGCCGACCAGTTCGACGAGGAGGGCTGGTTCGATACTGGCGATGTCGCTCACATCGACGCGCACGGCTATATGCAGATCACCGATCGAGCCAAGGACGTGATCAAATCGGGCGGCGAGTGGATATCGACCATCGATCTGGAGAATCTCGCCGTCGGTCATCCCGACATCGCGGAGGCCGCCGTCATAGGAGTGGCGCATCCGAAATGGGATGAACGCCCATTGCTCGTCGTGGTGGCCAAGCCGGGCAAGCAGCCGCGCAAGGAGGATATTCTGGAATACATGTCGGGCAAATGTGCCAAGTGGTGGCTGCCCGACGATGTGGCCTTTGTCCAGGAAATCCCCCACACGGCCACCGGCAAGATCCAGAAGACGACCTTGCGCGACCAGTTTCGCGAATACCGGTTGCCGATAGAGTGAGCCCTGCCGGGATGCCGGCGAGCAAGCAGCCGGCATCCTGTCGCGATGCTGATAGTACCGGTCTGGCGCGGGGGTGATTTTTCCATTCCGGAGAATGATGTAAGTACCGATCGAAGAGAACGGCGGATGGCTTCAATCGTGGCAGCTCGGTTCATCAGGCGGACGTCGCGTGCCGCCGTCTGGTCGGTGCGAACGGGGTCCTTCGCACTCATCCTGTTCCTGACGAGCGGTGCCGGACATCGTTTCGGCATGATCGAGACGGAGCCGTTCCTGTGGCTCCTGGGGATGGCCTGCCTGTTGGGCGTAACGGCACTGTGCCTGTCGATTGCCGGCTTCATCCGCCTGTGGGAGACCGGAGACAGGGCAGGGCGCAATGCCCTCGCAGGGGGGCTCATGGCCGCACTGGTGCTGGCTCCCTTCGGCTACGGTGCATGGTTGGCCGTGACACTGCCCCGCATCAACGACGTCAGCACCGACTATGCCGAACCGCCCCCGCTTCACGGCCATGCTGCTGTGCTGGACCCGCGCCACGCACAATTTGCGGCCGAATTCTATCCGGAGATTAATGGTCGGCGTTATGCATTGTCGTTCGAGGCGGTCGAAGAGGCTATCTTGCAGCTTATCAAAGAGAGGCACTGGACGATCATTTCTCCCGATGGACCCCAGCGTTCGCGCCATGTTGTCGTCATAACGGCGCTCGCACGGTCATATGTTCTGGCTTTTCCCTCAGATGTTGCTCTGCGCATAGCCGACGAGGGCGACACCACCTATGTCGACATGCGATCGGCATCGCGATACGGGGCGCATGACCTGGGAGCGAACGCGGCGCAGATCGCCGGATTTCTCGCCGAACTCGATCAGCGGCTGCTGCAGGTTGCCGTTCAGTGAAGTCTTTTGGAGGCGGTCAGGCGAGGGTGAAGTGCGCGTCCAGCGAGACTTCGTCCTCGGCCTTCACAATTCCTCGCCCGACAAGGTCTTCCAGATGCGCCAGCAGCGACAGGGCGGCCGCACCATGCAGGCGCGGATCTGTGTCGCGATAGATTGCCGCCACCATCTCCCGGATCAGCCGGTCGCCCCCCTTGAGGCGTTCGATGACGGCGCGTTCGCGCATCTTGCGGTGGGTTCTCAGTCCGCGCACGAAGGCTTTCGGGTTGACGACAGGGCCACCGTGGCCGGGCAGATAGATGCGGTCGTCGCGCTCGAGCAGCCGTTCGAGTGACTGCATGTAGTCCGACATGGATCCGTCGGGCGGTGCGACGATCGAGGTCGCCCAGGCCATGACATGGTCCGCAGAGAACAGGATGCCGGTTCCCTCCAGTGCAAACGCTGCGTGGTTGCCGGTATGGCCGGGTGTATGGACTGTTCGCAGCGCCCAACCGTCGCCCTGAATCACCTCGCCATCAGCCAGCGAAACGTCGGGCAGGAAATCGGTATCGGCACTGGCGTCGAGAGGGTTGGTTTCCCCGATACGCAAAGGCCGGGCCGGGCGATGCGGTCCCATCGCACAGACGATTGCGCCGGTCGCTGCCTTGAGCCGGCCGGTCAAGGGGGAGTGGTCGCGATGTGTGTGGCTGACCAGGATGTGGCTGACCGGACGCCCGTTGATGGCCTTCAGCAGTGCGGCCAGATGCTCGTCGTCTTCCGGGCCAGGATCGATGACCGCCAGCATGTCCCTTCCCACGAGGTAGGAGTTTGTGCCGTGAAAGGTGAAGGCGCTTGGATTGTTGACCGTGATGCGCGCCACATTCTCGGCGACCGGCACGGCCTCGCCATAGGCGGGCTCAAACCGGATATCGAACTCCAATGCCATGGCACCATCCGCTCCTGGCTGTTGACGGCTGAAAACGAGTTGCCGCTTAGCATGGAAGCCAATATACGGGAACCCGACCGGTGCAGTTCCGGAAAGACATCAGGAGGGATATTCATGGCTTCTGCGACGACAATGCGACCGCTGGTTTCGCTCACTCTGCCGGAAAAGGGTGCTGCGCGCCTGGCCGTTCAGGGCGGGATGGTGATCGCCGGCACGCTGCTCTTGACACTGGCGGCGAAGACCAAGGTCGTTCTCGGCCCCGTTGACATTTCCCTCCAGACACTGGCGATCTTCCTGATCGCAGCAGCATTCGGCATGCGCATGGCTGTCGCCACGCTGGTGCTCTACATGGCGCAGGGCGCCATGGGCTGGCCGGTTTTCCAGGGAACGCCTGAAAAGGGCATCGGCCTTGCCTACATGGCGGGTCCGACGGGCGGATACCTCGCCGGGTTCATCGCTGCGGCGGCAATCGCCGGATGGGCCGCCGATCGCGGCTGGGACCGCAATCCCTTCAAGTTCTTCGCCGCGCTTCTCGTCGCCAGCGCCGTCATCCTGGGCCTCGGCTTCGTCTGGCTGGCAGGGCTGATCGGACCGGAAAAGGCCTGGCAGTTCGGTGTGGCGCCCTTTATCGTCGGCGATCTGATAAAGACGGCTCTTGCCGCCTCGCTGGTTCCGGCAGTCTGGGGCCTGATCCGCGCCCGCAAGAACAAAGACGCTTGACGAACCGTCCTCTGGCGTTGAGGAATTCGATGCGGCCGGCGGGCTCTGCCTGTCCGGCCGCATTCGTGTTTTGACATCGATCGCCGTTCGAGGAGCATAAGAATGACCGTACTGGTGACGGGTGGAGCCGGCTATATCGGCAGCCACATGGTCTGGATGCTTCGTGACCGCGGCGAGGACGTGGTCGTCATCGACCGACTGAGCACCGGATTCGATTGGGCCGTGCCTGGTGATGTCGAACTCGTGGTCGGCGACATCGGTGACCAGACCCTGGTCGAGGAGACGATGAAGCGCCGCGGGGTCGACACGGTCATTCATTTCGCCGGATCGATCGTCGTTCCGGAGTCCGTCGCCGATCCGCTGGGGTACTATCTGAACAACACGGTCAAGTCGCGGGGCTTGATCGAGAGCGCCATTCGCTGCGGCGTGGGGAAGTTCATCTTCTCCTCCACCGCGGCCGTCTACGGCACGCCCGAGCAAACGCCAGTGGCGGAGGAGGCTCGTCTGGCGCCGGAATCGCCCTATGGCCGCTCAAAGCTGATGACGGAGCAGATGCTCTGCGACGTGGCCGCCGCCAACGAGTCCTTCCGCTACATGGCGCTGCGCTATTTCAACGTGGCAGGTGCCGACCCGCAGAAGCGCACCGGCCAGTCGACCAAGGGCGCAACGCATCTCATCAAGGTCGCCTGCGAGGTGGCGACGGGCAAGCGTTCTCATATGGAGATCTACGGCGACGATTATCCGACGCCCGATGGCACCTGCATCCGTGACTACATTCACGTTACCGATCTCGCCGATGCCCATTTTCAGGCACTGAAGTGGCTGCGCTCCGGTGGTGAGAGCCTTGTCGTCAACTGCGGATATGGCAATGGATTTTCTGTCCGCGAGGTGATCAAGGCAGTGGAAGACGTGGCGGGAGCGCAACTCGATGCTCGCATCGCGCCACGCCGCCCCGGCGATCCCGTCGCCATCGTCGCCGATGCCACGCAGGCACGCGAGCGGCTGGACTGGGTGCCACGGCACAATGATTTGCACGAGATCGTTGCTCATGCCCTTGAATGGGAGAACGCTCTCAGCCGCCGCAACAGTTGAGCCCGCTCACGGACCCACGGGGATGTAACGATGAACGCCGATTGCCTCGGGCAATGGGCGGCTCTGCGGACGGGGTGCTGAGGAGGCGCGGCCGCCTACACGGCAACCGACACGGGCTCGGTGCCGTCGTCCTCGATGGGGCGTTCCAGCTTGCCCATCGCAGTGACGGCTGCAGCCTTGTCGTTGCGTTCGATCGCCACTGCGAGTTGCTCCAGTGTCAGGCTGATCTCGCGCAAGGTAAACACACAGGTGCGAAGTCCGAAGACCTTCGGTACATCGATCGACACAACCTTCTCGCCCTGTGCACTGAGCGCTTCGTGCAGCTTCTCTCCGGGACGGATTCCCGTAAACTTGATCTGTATGTCTTTGTAGGGCTTCTTGCCGGCCAGCCGGATCATCGTTTCAGCCACATCGAGGATCGACACAGGTTCGCCCATGTCGAGCATGTACACGCTGAAGTCGTCGAACCGGGTACGGCTCTGGGAATCGGCTGCCGCCATGAGGACCAGATCGACTGCTTCTCCGATGGTCATGAGATAACGCGTCATCGCACGGTCGGTGATCGTCACGGGGCCGCCGGCCTGGATCTGCTTGTGGAATATGGTTGCGACCGACCCGTCGCTGCCGAAGACGTTGCCGAAGCGTACGGCAACGAAATTGGTCCGCTTGTGTCCCAGCGTGCCGGGCGTGCGCTTGGAGTAGTGCAGTGCGCTCACGATCTGCTCGGCGAGACGCTTCGTCAAACCCAGAATGGACGTAGGGTCAGCAGCCTTGTCGCTGGAAATCATCACGAAATGCGGAACCTCGCATTCCGCGGCAACCTCGGCGCATGCCAGCGTGGCAAAGACGTTGGTCTTGATCGCCGATTCCCAGTTCTCCTCCAGGATAGGCACGTGTTTCAGGGCCGCTGCATGGAATATGACGTCGGGACGAAAATCCGTGACGACGCGTGTGAATTGCTGCCGGTCGCCGACGTCGAGGACACGGCACGACAGCCGGTCGAGGTCAATCTGACGGACATGATCTCTCAACTGGAAAATGCCGAACTCGGAGACGTCCGCAACCAGAACTGCCTCCGCCTGCATTTCCAGAGTTCGCCTTACCAGCGTGCGGCCGATCGAACCTGCGCCGCCGGTGACGAGAACACGCTTGCCCTTGAGGAACCGGCCCAGCCGCTTCACGTCCGTGGGAACTGTCGAGCGGCGCAAGATGGTTTCCATCTCGATGGCTTCCAGAACCATCTTTCCGCCCTGGCGCACCTGCGAAAAGCCGGAGAACTGGACAACCGGCACATCATTCTGGCGCGCGATGCGGATGAGTTCGGAAAACTCCTTCAATTCCTTCTCGACGCCCTGGCCGAAGATCAGGAGGTCGATATTGCTCGTTCCCTTGATGTAATCGTCGAAAATCGGAAGAAGCCGTGGATGACTGCCCACCACCGGGACGCCACGCAGCCTGGTGCCGACGGGGACATCATCGTTTGTTGCCAGGATCCCCGCGATATGGATGTCGTCTTGTACGTTGGACTGGGCGAATCGAATGATCACGTCCGCCTCGTCCGGCTTGCCAACAAAAATCGCCCTCTTGCGCCGTTCGATTCCGATACTGGCCCAGCTCGCTCCTTCACGCAGATAGCGGTAGATGAGCCGCGGTGCTGAGATCACGGTGAACGACACGAGGAAGAAGACGATGAACTGGCGCTCGTTGAGGCCGGTCTGCGGCGCAACGGTGCTCACCGTCTGCGCCACGAGATAGAGCCCCAGCGCTAGTATGCCGCAACTGGTGATGATTCTGAAGAAGTCAGGGGTCGATGCAAAACGCCACACGGTGTTGTAGAAGCCGCTGTAGCGGAACAGCAGATGGCTGAACAGTCCGACGCCGGCCCAAATGGCCAGGCCCTTTGTCGAGAAGGGATCAAACGCCAGATTGGAGCGCGAAAGCAGCAAGCTGATCGGGATCGTGATGAGCACCATCATCACGTCCAGCAGCATAATGAGCCCGCGCCGTGCCTTGGCATTCAGTTTGGAGATGAATTCCAGCAGATCGGTCATCTCTTGAAACGCTCTTCGGGCAATTGGCACCCCTTGCAGTTGTCCCCGTTTAGCGTGCCAGCCCCAAAATGCACGTCACCCCGTGTGGAAGCTTTGCTGCCACCATTTCGTCGCCCTTGATCATTGTTTCGGCTCGATGGCCTGTGTCGAAGGGCTGCGTAATTTGATTCTCACAATCGCATTGTGAGCAGGATACACAAACCACAATTGGACGACCGAAGACAAGCCGTTACTTTCCCGATGTGTGCGATTGCCGGCCGCCGAGAGTTCCCCGCATATGGATGATGGATGCTGTCGTTGCTGCAAGACCGGCGGTCGCGACGACAATGTTCATGGATGTACTGTCCTGCAACAAGGCGGCGGCGGCGAGCAGGCAGCAAAATACGGAAAGCATTGCTACGTGCCCGGTGATCCAATACACGCTTCGGCCACCCCGGCGAGCCAATTGATATGCATGGACTGAATGCGCCTGGAGCACATTTTCCCTTCGCGCCAGCCGCAGGACAAGAACCGATGTGCTGTCTGCGAGAAAGAACAGGAACGGCAGCAGCGCCGCGACCGGATTGGTGCAGGCGAGGAGAATGATGACGGCGCCGGTGAGATAGCCCGCGCAAAGGCTGCCGCTGTCGCCGAGAAAGATTCCGGCAGGCGGACGGTTTCGCTGTGAGAAGCCGATCAGGGCACCGGCGAGTGCTGCTGAAATTGCAGCGGCGGCGGGCTCGATGAGGCTCAACATCCCAAGCGCGGCAAGCATTGCATGGGGGAGTCCAATGCCGGACACCACCATGAGGTCGAGACCGTCCATGAAATTGGTCAGATTGATGAACCACACAAGCAGGAAGACCATGAGCGTGCGCTCGATCGTAAGCGGCAAGACTTCCGGAAAGACGCGCATTCGTGGATCGAGTAGTGCAACGAAGAGAATGGCGGCGGCAAGCTGGCAAATGAGGCGCGGCACCACCGGAAGATTCCAGCGGTCGTCCGCGTAGCCGACCAGAAAGAGCGGTATGGTTCCTGCGGCTGCGGTCACGATCGGCCAGGGGTCCGGCACCCACAGAAGGGCGGTCGCCATGGCTGCCAGCGTCGCGGGGACGACGGCCAGGCCGCCGATCTGGCGAGCCGGCTGGGTATGGTTGGAGCGGCTGTTGATGCCGGCAGCCAGGAAGTCGGCCGGCAGCATCCTGGCAAGTACTGCCAGCAGCAGCGCGCTTGAGACCATGGCCAGGACCAGAACGGAGAGGATGGTGATCGCCGACATGACCGATCTATGCCTTGTGGGTCGCGGGCGTGACGGCCTGACCGGCCGGTGTGACGGGAATGGTCATCTCCGCGCGAATGAACATGGCCGGATGGGCGGGGCGGTGCAATGGAACCTGCACGAGAGAGCTGAAATGCATGTGAACGGCTGTGGGTCCTGGGAATCTCCGGCTGCCTAGCATGGGGGGCGAAACGCGGCAATCGGAGGGACTCAACTGCGCCCGGAAGCGTTGCGGGCCAATTGCTCCAGGCCGGGGCGGCTGTCTTCTGTCGGCGACCATCCCGTTGCAGCAAGAGCCGAGCAGTTGGCGATCAGCGAGCCGGACAGTCTGTTCCAGTCCGCGCCCCGCCCGATCGTTCTCAGGCCGGTGGAAAGCAGAGGTTCAGGCAGGGCGAAAAGGCCAGGCGGCCGGTCGAGCCCGCGACGGAAGGCCTTGACGATATCGGCGGTCGAGACAGGGTTGGAATCGCATGCAACGTAGGTTCCGCCGTTGGTTTGCGGAGCGGTCAGAGCATGTTCGATCGCCCGCACACAGGCATCGATGTCGAGCAATGACCGCTTCGCCTGCAGACCGCCGAACGGCAGAGGCAAGGGCAGGCGGGCCAGCGCGAGGAGCAAGGCGAGATTGCCTCTCACGCCGCTCCCATACACGAGGGTCGGGCGGAGTATGGTGTAGCGCTTGTCCGTTCCAAATGTGTCGGCGATTGCCTGTTCGGCCGCCAGCTTGGCACGACCGTAATCGTCGATCGGTCGGGGAGGGGTTCCCTCGTCGATGACAGTATCGCTGACGGCGCCGCATGCGGCGCGGATCGATGAAAGGAATATGAGCTTTCCGTCCAGACGATCGGAGCAGGCGCGGGCAAGCGCCGCCGTCAGATCGACGATCGAAGTCTTGTAGGCTTCTGGGCGAACGCCGCCCGTGTGGGCGATGCCGGCGCAATGCACAACATGTCTTACACCGTCAAGCAGAGGTGCCCAGCCCTGCGGTCCCTGGTCGGGCGAGGGCGTGGCCACCACATCGCCATAGTCTGGGGGCAGAGCCGATGGATCACGAGACGTCATCCTCAGCGCATGATCACTGTGATGGAGGTGGTGGGCAAGCGCGGCTCCGATAAAGCCACTGGCGCCAGTTATGAGGATCATGGAGAGGTCCCGTCGATGAAAATCGTAACAGTAGATCGATATCGCGGGCAGGCAAGTGTGCCGGTGGAAGTGAAGAATTCCAAGCTGACGTCGCTGCTTGGCAAATCCATCTCTCAGGGCGACCGCTGGTGACAAATTCGATGTTGGCGGTGCACCTTCTAGCGGCTAGAAGTGCCACGCTCATAGCCTTTGCGAGCCTGAGGGTCGTGGACGCGCGGGACGAAACAACGAAAGATACGTAATGAACGCACCATTGACGCATCTGCAGCGACTGGAAGCCGAGTCGATCCACATCTTCCGGGAGGTCGCCGCGACGTTCGATAATCCGGTGATGCTCTATTCCATCGGCAAGGACTCGTCCGTCATGTTGCACCTGGCGATGAAGGCGTTCTATCCGGCCAAGCCGCCATTCCCCTTTCTGCATGTCGATACGACATGGAAATTCCGCGAAATGATCGAGTTCCGTGATCGCATGGCGCGCGAGCTGGGGTTCGATCTTCTCGTCCACATCAACGAGGACGGGGTGCGCGAAGGCGTCGGGCCGTTTACCCATGGCTCGAACACGCACACGCATATCATGAAGACGGTGGCGCTTCGCCAGGCGCTCGACAAATACGGTTTCGACGCGGCCTTCGGCGGTGCCAGGCGCGACGAGGAGAAGTCGCGCGCCAAGGAACGCGTGTTCTCCTTCCGCAACGCTCAGCACGGCTGGGATCCGAAGAACCAGCGGCCGGAGATGTGGAAGATCTATAATACCCGCGTCGCCAAGGGCGAATCGATCCGGGTCTTCCCGCTCTCGAACTGGACCGAGCTCGACATCTGGCAGTACATTTTGCTTGAGAACATCCCGATCGTTCCGCTCTATTTCGCCCAGTCCCGGCCGGTCGTTGATCGCGATGGCATGCTGATCATGGTCGATGACGACCGGATGGAGTTGCGACCCGACGAAGCGGTCGAGGACAAGATGGTCCGGTTCCGTACGCTCGGCTGCTATCCGCTGACCGGCGCCATCGAGTCGGAGGCGAACACGCTGGAAGGCATCGTGCAGGAGATGCTGATCGCCCGTACATCCGAGCGGCAGGGCCGTCTGATCGACCGTGACGAGTCCGGTTCCATGGAAAAGAAGAAGCGCGAAGGGTATTTCTGATGCACCAGCCTCTAGCCAGGGAACAGGAAGCGCCCGGTGAATTGGCCGCCTTCCTCGCGGAGCAGGAACAGAAATCGCTGCTGCGCTTCTTGACATGCGGTTCGGTGGACGACGGCAAGTCCACCCTGATCGGTCGTCTGCTCTACGATACCAAGCTCATTTTCGAGGATCAGCTCGCAGCGCTCGAATCGGATTCGCGCAAGCACGGGACGACCGGCGAGGACATCGATTTCGCCCTCCTGGTGGATGGGCTCGAAGCCGAACGCGAGCAAGGCATCACGATCGACGTTGCCTATCGCTTCTTCGCCACGTCGAAGCGCAAGTTCATCGTCGCCGACACACCTGGCCACGAACAGTATACGCGCAACATGGCGACCGGCGCCTCGACGGCCGATCTGGCGGTCGTGCTGGTCGACGCGCGCCAGGGCGTGCTGCGCCAGACGCGGCGCCATACCTTCATCGCCTCTCTGCTTGGAATTCGCCATATCGTTCTTGCCGTCAACAAGATCGATCTCGTCGGCCACAGCCAGGAAGTGTTCGACCGCATCGTTGCCGACTACACCGCGTTCGCCAAGGATCTCGGCTTCGCGACGCTGATGCCCATCCCGATGTCGGCGCGCTACGGCGACAACGTCACGCTGCGTTCGCCCCACATGCCCTGGTACGAGGGTGCATCGCTGCTCGAGCATCTGGAGACGGTTGCGATCGACACCGATGTGGCCGAAAAGCCGTTCCGCTTTCCGGTTCAGTATGTCAGCCGGCCGAACCTGAATTTCCGCGGGTTTGCCGGTACGGTGGCATCCGGAACGATCGCTGCCGGCGACGAGATCGTTGTCGCCAAGTCCGGCAAGGCGTCGCGCGTCAAGCGCATCGTGACGCATGACGGAGATTTGGCGAGAGCGACCGCCGGCCAGGCGGTGACGATCGTGCTGGAAGACGAGATCGAGGTGTCGCGCGGCAACATGCTGGTGGCCCCCGACGCGCGGCCGCATGTTGCCGACCAGTTTACGGCCAACATCGTCTGGTTTGACGAGAACGCGATGATCCCGGGGCGCTCCTACATCCTGCGTACCGAGACGGACCAGGCCAACGCGACCGTCACCGATCTCAAACACCGTGTCGACGTCAATACCTTTGCCCAGGAGGCGGCCAAGCACCTGGAACTGAACGAGGTCGGTCTATGCAATCTATCGACGCAGTCGCCGATCGCCTTCGACAATTATGGAGAGAACCGGGTCACGGGCGCCTTCGTCCTGATCGACCGGCTATCAAACCGTACCGTCGGCGCGGGAATGATCGTGCATCCGCTGCGCCGCGCCTCCAACGTGCATTGGCAGGCCCTCGACGTCGACAAGAAGGTGCGGGCCGATCTGAAGCATCAGAAGCCGGCAGTGCTTTGGTTCACGGGCCTGTCCGGATCCGGCAAGTCGACCATCGCCAATCTGCTTGAAAAGAAGCTGCATGCGGATGGTCGCCACACCTATATTCTCGACGGCGACAACGTGCGCCATGGCCTCAACCGCGATCTGGGATTCACCGACGACGACCGGGTGGAGAATATCCGCCGTGTTGCCGAGGTTGCGAAACTCATGGTCGACGCCGGTTTGATCGTCCTTGTGTCCTTCATTTCGCCGTTCCGCGCCGAACGGCGCATGGCGCGCGAATTGATGGAGGAGGGCGAGTTCATCGAGGTCTTTGTCGATACGCCATTCGAGGAATGCGCAAGACGTGACCCCAAGGGGCTCTACGCCAAGGCGCTGAAGGGCGAGATCAAGAACTTCACCGGTGTCGATTCGCCCTACGAGGTGCCCGAACAGGCCGATATCCATCTGGAGACGAAGGGCCGCAGCGCCGAGGAGATGGCCGATGCGCTCGCCGTCTGGCTGCGCGAGCGCGGATATTGTTGAGCATGAATGGGCAGGCAGGAAACAGCATCGATCTCAATGCCATGCTGGAGATTTTCGAGCGCCTGGCGCTGGACGCGGGCAATGAAATCCTGGCCGTGCGGCAGGAAGGGTTCACGGCTGACGCCAAGGCAGACAGTTCGCCGGTGACGGAAGCAGACCGGCGCGCCGAGAAGGTCATCCTGGCCGGGCTTCGGGAGCGTTACCCGGAAATTGCCTGCGTGGCCGAGGAGGAGGTCAGCGAGGGGCGTCTGCCAGCCGATATCGGCAGCGCGTTCTTCCTCGTCGATCCGCTCGACGGAACCAAGGAGTTCGTCGGCGGTAAATCCGACTTTACCGTCAACATTGCCTATGTCGTCGATGGAACCCCTCTCGCGGGCGCGGTCTATGCACCGGCCAGGGGCGCGCTTTACCTCGGGCGGCCCGGTCATGCGGAGCAGGTGGAGGTTTCCGGCGGGGGCAATTCCGGTGCCCGCGAAGCAATCTCTGTCTCGCCCTGCGCTGAACCGATCCGCGTTGTTGCCAGCCGCTCCCACCGTACGCCCGAGACCGACGCCTTCATCAGTCGATGCGGCGAGGCAAAGATCGTGTCGGTCGGGTCGTCGCTCAAGTTCTGCCTTCTGGCAGCCGGGGAGGCGGACATCTATCCGCGCTTCGGGCGCACGATGGAATGGGATACGGCGGCAGGCGATGCCGTTCTGAGGGCGGCTGGCGGGCGGACCCTGCTGGTCGACGGCGGCGCATTTGCCTACGGCAAGCGCAACCAGGCGGACGACGTGGACTTCGCCAATCCCTTCTTCATCGCTCTGGGCGGATTGAAGCAATTGCCGGCAAGCAGGTGATCCCGACCCGCTTGGCGCACATACACTTCAACGCTTCAGCCCAACCTGCTGCAGTTCCGCGCGCCAGGGCGGGTTGGCACCGGCACGCGACACCGTCACACCGGCGACCCTGGCGCCGAAGGCGAGGGCGGTCGACAACTGCTTACGGTCGATGTTTTCCAGCGCCTTCCCGTCGAGCAGATTCTGTTCGCTGAGCGAAGCGAGAAAACCGGCGTTGAATGTGTCGCCCGCGCCCACCGTATCGACCAGATTGACGATCTCGGCCGGGACGGAAACCTTGGCGTCGTGCGTGAAGGCAAGTGCGCCTTGCGCCCCGCGTGTGATCAACACGATGTGCGTACCGCTATCGAGCAAGGAGTGGGCGGCGCTCTCGAGATCGTCGCCGCCTCGCAGCCAGCGCAGATCCTCGTCCGACACTTTCACGATGTCCGACATGGCCGCCATACGGCCGATGCGCGCCCGGTGGGCTTGCGGATCGGCGATGAAGCCGGGGCGGATATTGGGATCGAGCATGATGAGGCGCTTTCCGCGCTCGCGTGCCATCAATGCCTCGTAAGTGGAGCCGCAAGGTTCGGGGATCAGGCTGATGGCCCCGAAATGCAGCGCCTTGACCGCATTCCCGACCGCCGGCAGATCACCCTTGGTGAGCATGCGCCCGGCGGTATTCTCGTCATAGAAAACATAGCTCGCCTGACCCTCCACCAAGCGCACGAATGCGAGCGTGGTCGGCCTGTCGGAAAACCGGACATGGGCAAGGCTGACGCCACTGGTCTCGAGCGCGTTGCGCAGCATCTCGCCGAAATGGTCATTCGAGAGGCCGGAGAAGAAGCCGGTTTCGATTCCCAGCCGTCCGAGCGCGATTGCCGTGTTGAAGACCGCGCCGCCGACATGGGGCACAAAGCACGCCTCGCCATTTTCGGCGCGATGCGGCAGCATGTCGATGAGGGCTTCACCGCAGCAAAGGATCATCGCGAATTCCTCCTCTCTCGCCGTTTCGTTGACTTGCCCGACTGTTCTTCTGAATTTTCTGCAATATCAAGGGGAAAGCGCTCTTGACGTCCCACGGAACCACGCGCTGGTGCGGTCGGACAGCCAGCTTGCCGCAAAACGGCCGTACCTGGCACGAAACTGCGCCATCCGCAGGTGCGAACAGTATCGTGTTTCGACTATACAGCCTCTGGCATCGAGGTTCGGCGAGAGGCCTGCTACGGCTGGTCGCTTGCTCTGGTCGAATGGTGTTGGCCGCGATGAGGATAGCGGAACCGAATGGAATGCGCGCAGAGAACAGGAGCCTCATGATCAAGGAAATCGCCACCCGTCCTTACGACGACCAGAAGCCGGGAACATCGGGTCTGCGCAAGAAAGTGCCCGTCTTCCAGCAGCCGAACTATGTCGAGAACTTCATCCAGTCGATCTTCGACAGCATCGGCACGCTTGCAGGCAAGACGCTGATCATCGGCGGTGACGGACGCTACTTCAATCGCGAGGTCGTGCAGATCGCGATCCGGATGGCGGCGGCGAACGGGTTTGGCCGGCTGATCGTCGGCCGCGGCGGCCTGCTCTCCACCCCCGCCGCCTCGAACCTCATTCGCAAGAACGCTGCGATTGGTGGCCTCATCCTGTCGGCGAGCCACAATCCGGGCGGGCCGCAGGAGGACTTCGGCATCAAGTTCAACGCCGCCAATGGCGGACCGGCGCCCGAGCGGACCACGGACGCGATTTTCCGGCGTTCCCGCGAGATCGCGTCTTACCGCATTGCTGAAACCGGCGATGTCGATCTCGATACGACGGGACGATCGACACTGGGCGAGACGGTCATCGAAATCGTCGACCCGGTCGCCGACTATGCCGCGCTGATGGAAGGGCTGTTCGATTTCGACGCCATCCGAAACATGATCAGGAACGGCTTCAGCATGGCCTTCGACGCGATGCACGCCGTCACAGGACCCTATGCGCGCGAGATTTTCGAGAAGCGGCTCGGCGCGCCTCCCGGCACGGTGCGCAACGGCGAGCCGCTGCCCGATTTCGGCGGGCACCATCCCGATCCCAATCTCGTTCATGCCCGCGCGCTCCACGACCTGATGATGCAGCCGGACGCTCCCGATTTCGGCGCGGCCTCGGACGGGGACGGCGACCGCAACCTGATCATTGGCAAGGGTATCTACGTTGCGCCCTCGGATTCGCTGGCCATTCTCGCGGCCAACGCGCATCTGGCGCCGGCCTACCGGGGCGGACTGAAGGGCATCGCGCGATCAATGCCCACGAGCGCGGCGGCCGACCGTGTGGCCGAGCGGCTCGGCATTCCTCTGTTCGAAACGCCGACGGGATGGAAATATTTCGGCAATCTGCTCGACGCCGGAAAGGTCACGATCTGCGGCGAGGAAAGTGCCGGGACGGGGTCCGACCACGTGCGCGAAAAGGACGGTATCTGGGCGGTGCTCCTGTGGCTCAATATCCTGGCTGAGCGAGGTGAAAGCGTGCGCGCCATCGTCGAGCAGCATTGGGCCGAATATGGCCGCAACCATTATGCGCGTCACGACTACGAGGGATTGGAGAGCGACGTGGCCGAACGGCTCGTCGGCGGCCTTCGCGAACGTCTGCCATCCATGCCGGGCATGCAGGTCGGCCCATACACGATCACGGCCGCGGACGATTTCGCCTACAGGGATCCCGTCGATGGCTCATTGAGCGAGCATCAGGGCATTCGCATCCTGTTCGAGGGCGGCTCGCGCATCGTCTTCCGCCTGTCGGGAACAGGTACCAGTGGCGCGACGCTAAGGGTCTATCTGGAACGCTACGAAGCCGATCGCGAACGCATCGGCCTCGAGACGGGCGATGCCCTGGCTGAGCTGGTCGCGGTCGCCGACGAACTGGCCCAAATGAGGTCTCTGACCGGACGCGAAGGGCCGGACGTCGTCACATGAGCGCCGCGCCGATGCGTCCAGCGTCTACGGCATCCGCCTAAACGACGGCAACGTCCTTCGGCAAGGTGGACGTCACTCTTCAGTGATGGTGAACGCGCTGCGGGAAAGCGAGCACCTTGCCTTTGGTCTCGGTGTGTTCTGCCGTGGTGACGGCATCGATCAACAGGTTCAAGGCCTCCCGAATGCGCTGGCTCGTCTCGTCGGTGCCAGATAGCTGGTTATGAGCGCATTCCAGGAGTTCACGTGTTGCTGCGAAGTTGCTCTTCATGTGCGCCGATCCTGATACCGGCCCCCGCAGGATGGAGAGTGCGGCAATATCTCTGACAATTCGCAAAGATCGGTGGTTCAATTTGAATCGATTTCGAGCGGATGCCTATGCCGTTTGTCGGACGCGTACCGCCGAAGGGAGGACCGTTGCGGACCAAAGCGACAATTGCCTGTCGGGGCCGATTGCTTAGAGTTCTTATGGAGGCGGATGGCGCGGTTCAACGGCTTCGAGGAGTGTCCGTTCGCTCGGAACGGCGCATTCGCAGGACGGAGCGTTGTACGCGGAAAGGGCAGGGCACGATGCCGTACCAAGGTCTGAGCTGGTCGGAGTGGCAGGATTTGAACCTGCGACCCCCTCGTCCCGAACGAGGTGCGCTACCAGGCTGCGCTACACTCCGCAAAACCAGTCGGGCGGTCTATAGCGTTGCTGTTTCGATCCTGCAAGCGGTCAAATCCGCTCTCCGCGAAACTTTCCCAAAATTCCCGCAGTCCTCCCCTGCGGTTGCAATTGCAGCAGAAGCCGCATCATAAGGGCCGGGCCGATGGATGTTCTTGCCCCCAACCGGAAAAGAGCGGACGCCTCGGACTTGAGTAAGCCTGATGAGCGGAGGAGCCGACGAGTGACCAGAAAGCCCCGCGCAGAGATTGCGCCGAACAGCTTCGCCTTCGAGACCGAGGCGCTGATCAAGCCGACCGGATTCCGTGAGTATGACGCACGCTGGTGGTTCGGCTATCCCGGCTCCGACAAGCAACCCGAACTCAACCTCATCGGCGTTCAGTCGCTGGGCATGGGTCTGGGCACGCTGATCCGGCGCATGGGTGTGGGCCGGGACATCGTTGCCGGGCATGACTTCCGTTCTTACTCGCTGTCGATCAAGCTGGCGCTGGTGTCCGGCCTGATGGCAGCGGGCGCCCGGGTGAAGGATATCGGCCTCGCGTTGTCGCCGATGGCATATTTCGCCCAGTTCGCACTCGACGTGCCTTCGGTCGCGATGGTGACCGCATCCCACAACGACAATGGCTGGACAGGCGTGAAGATGGGCGCGGCGCGTCCGCTGACTTTCGGTCCCGACGAGATGAGCGCCTTGAAGAAGATCGTTCTCGAAGGAGATTTCGAGCTTTCCGACGGGGGCAGCTACACCTTCGTCGACGATTTCCGCTCCCGCTATCTCGACGATCTGACGGCCGGTGTCAGTCTCACACGCAAGCTCAAGGTGGTCGCGGCCTGCGGCAACGGCACGGCTGGCGCATTTGCGCCCGAAATGCTGCGGCGTATCGGCTGCGAAGTCGTGCCGCTCGACATCGAGCTCGATTACAGCTTCCCGCGCTACAATCCCAATCCCGAAGACATGGAGATGCTGCACGCGATCCGCGACAAGGTGCTGGAGACGGGGGCCGACATCGGGCTCGGCTTTGACGGCGACGGTGACCGGTGCGGCGTGGTCGACAATGAGGGCCGCGAGATATTCGCCGACAAGGTGGGCGTGATGCTGGCCCGAGACATGTCGGCCGAGCATCCGGGCGCGCGCTTCGTCGTCGACGTGAAGTCGACCGGCCTCTTCATGACGGATCCGGTCTTGAAGGCCAACGGCGCCGAGACCGACTACTGGAAGACGGGTCATTCCTATCTGAAGCGGCGCGTGCAGGAGCTCGATGCCCTGGCGGGCTTTGAGAAGTCCGGTCACTTCTTCCTCAATCCGCCCTACGGACGAGGCTATGACGACGGCCTCGTGACTGCCATCGCGGTCTGCCGCATGCTCGAGCGGAACCCCGGGAAGACGATGGCCGATCTCTATCGCGACCTGCCGCTGACCTATGGCTCGCCGACCATGTCGCCGCATTGCGATGACGAGGCAAAATACGGCGTCGTCGACGCGATCGTGAGCGGCTTCCAGGATATGGCCGAACGGGGAATGTCGTTCGCCGGCCAGAAGATCATCGATCTCGTGACGGTCAATGGCGTGCGCGTGACGTCTGAGGATGGTACCTGGGGACTGATCCGCGCTTCATCCAACAAGCCTGAGCTCGTGGTGGTGGTCGAAAGCCCCGTTTCCGAGAAGCGCAAGCGCGAAATGTTCGACGCGCTGAACGCCGTTCTGGCCGGGCATCCGGAGGTCGGAGAGTACAACCAGACCATATAGGACTGGGCTTTGCAGGGACACACACTTTCGGGGCAGCATGCGCTAAGGATGTGAGACGGATGGATGCAATTGCTGATATCGTCGGCCTGAAGGACCGGCATGGAGCGGCTGGGATCATGACACAACGCATCGTCAGCTTCGTCATGAGTGGGGGCGTCGGATCACGGCTGTGGCCATTGTCGCGCGAGGACAATCCCAAGCAGTTCCACGATCTCGCCGGCGACGGCTCGATGCTGGTCAAGACGCTGCGGCGGCTGAAGGCCGGCGGCGATGGCCAGTGGCCGGTCTATCTGATTGCCTCCGAGCGCCATGCCGAGCGGGTGCGTGCCGATATCGGTCCGGTCGATCTCGCCGGCGGCGTGCCGATCTTCGAGCCGATCGGTCGCAACACCGCTGCCGCCGTTGCGGTCGCCGCGCTGGAAACCTTGAGGAACCACGGCGACGAGCTGGTTCTGGTGGTGCCATCCGACCATGAGATTTCGACCGACCGTGATTTCTGGGGAAGCGTCGAGGCCGGGGCAAATGCCGCCGCCGCCGGCCACATCGTCGTCTTCGGCATCAGGCCGACCCATCCGGAAACGGGCTATGGCTACATCGAGGCCGAAGCGAGCGGAGAAGGCGCAGATGTGCGGCCTGTGCGGCGCTTCGTCGAGAAGCCCGATCTGGCGACGGCAGAGGAGTATCTGAAATCCGGCGCCTTCTTCTGGAACACCGGCATCTTCCTGTTTCGCGCCGGGGCGATGCGCGATGCCTTTCTCAAGCACCAGCCCGAGATTTGGACGAGGGTGGAGGCGGCGCTCGACGGGGCGACGCGCGACCTGTCGGGCACCTATCTGCCGCTCGAGCATTATCAGGACATCCAGTCGACCTCGGTCGACTACGCGATCATGGAGCATGTCGACGACATTGCCATGGTGCCGGCCGGCTTCCGCTGGAACGATCTGGGATCGTGGCAGTCTCTGCTCGACGTCTCGTCCTCCGACGAGAACGGCAATGTCGTCGTCGGCGATGTGGTCGCCATCGATACGCAGCACTCCTATCTCCGGAGCCAGGGGCGTCTTCTGTCGGTGATCGGCATGAAGGACGTGGCGATCGTGGCGACGGCGGATGCGACCTTTGTCGCGCCGGTGGCCCAGAGCCAGAACGTCAAGAAGATCGTCGAGCAGCTCGAAAAGAGCGGCCGCCTGGAAACGAGGTTTACCCCGTCGCACGACCGCGTGCTGGCAACGGGCGCGCATCGCAAGCGCGTCGAGCACTGGCTGTTCGAGGAGACGCTGCCATTGTGGTCGAAGGCTGGTGTCGATGAGATTCACGGTGGCTTTTACGAGGCGCTGGGTTTCGACGGGCAGCCGCTGATGAAACCGAAGCGCATGCGGACCATGGCGCGTCAGGTCTATGCCTTCGCCGTGGCCAAGTCGCGCGGATGGAATGGCACCGCCGACCGGCTGATATCTCACGGCATCGACTTCATGGCGCGCCACGGGCGCACCGAACGCGGCGGGTGGGTGCGCACCATGACCGTGGATGGCACCGTGCTCGATCCGGTCGAGGATGCCTATGACCATGCCTGCGTGCTCCTGGCGCTGGCACACGCCCACAAGGCCGGCAATCCAGACGCCATGCGTCTGGGAGAGGAGACCTTCGCCTTTCTCGACGAGCATCTTGAGGACGAACGCCTGACCGGCTTTCTAGAGACGTCCGAGGGGTCGGGACTCCGGCGATCAAACCCGCACATGCATCTGCTGGAGGCGTTTCTCGCCTGGTACGACGTGACGGGCGAGCGGGCGCATCTCAGGCGAGCCTCGCGCATCATCGATCTGTTCCGCAACTGCTTCTTCGACGCCGAGAGCTGGACGCTGGGCGAATATTTCAACGACGACTGGACGCCGGCCGAAGGCGACCAGGGCGTATGGACGGAGCCCGGCCATCATTTCGAATGGGCTTCTCTGCTGGTTGATTTCGCCGCCAGAAGCGGCCAGAACGACCTGATCCGCTTCGCCCGCAAGCTTTATGCCTCGGCCGTCGCCAATGGCCTCAACCGGGCGACCGAACTCGCCTACGGCGCCGTATCGCGACAGGGCGTGCCACTCGATCTGGTGTCGCGTTCATGGCCGCAATGCGAGGTGATCAAGGCGGCGATCGCGCTCGACGGATCGGGCGGCCCGGATCTGAAGCCGGAGATCGAGGCGCGTGTCGGCCGGCTCTTCCGCTGGCATATCGACCCGGCGCCGACGGGACTGTGGATCGATCGCATCGACGAGAAGGGCCGTTCGGTGGCCGCCGACGTGCCTGCCAGCATCTTCTACCACATGGTCTGTGCGCTCATGCAGTATCTGGACGCGACGGAAGGGGCGGTTCAGTAGGGGCTGTCGACGTCGCCCGTTTCGACATAGACCGTCTTGAGCTGAGAATAGTGGTCGAGCGCGGCCAGCGCGTTCTCCCGTCCGATCCCCGACTGCTTGACTCCGCCGAATGGGATCTCGACCGGGGTGAGGTTGTAGGCGTTGATCCAGCATGTGCCGGCCTGAAGCTCGGCAACGACGCGGTGCGCGCGCGGCAGGTCGCGGGTGAAGACGCCTGCGGCAAGCCCGAATTCGGTGTCGTTGGCACGCGCGACGACCTCGGCTTCCTCCGAAAAGGGCAGAACGCTCATCACCGGGCCGAATATCTCTTCGCGGGCGATGCGCATGTCGTCCTTCACTTCGGCGAAGACGGTGGGCTCGACGTAATAGCCGTCTTCCATGCCTTGCAGTTTCGGCACGCCGCCACCACAAAGCAGTCTTGCTCCTTCCTGCTTGCCGATCTCGATATAGGAGAGCACCTTCTCATGCTGGGCCTTGCTGATCAGTGGGCCCATCTGCGTTTCCGGATCGAGCGGATCGCCGATGCGGATCGCCTTGGTGCGGGTCAACAGCCGGTCCAGGAAGCGCTCGCGAATGCCGTCCTGCACGAAGACGCGGGTGCCGTTGGAACAGATCTGTCCGGTCGAATAGAAATTGGCCAGCATCGCCCCACCGACGGCATTCTCCACATCGGCGTCGTCGAAAACGATCAGCGGCGACTTGCCGCCGAGTTCCATGGTGGCGTGCTTTATCTGTGATCCGGCGAGCGCTAGGACCTTCTTGCCGGTCGGCACCGAGCCCGTCAGCGAAACCTTGGCGACGACCGGATGGCCGGCGAGCGCCGCTCCGACATCGCCGAGCCCCTGCACGACGTTGAACAGACCGTCGGGCAGACCGGCTTCGGTGTAGATCTCGGCCAGGGCCAGGGCCGACAGCGGCGTGTTTTCGGAAGCCTTGAAGACCATGGCGTTGCCCATGGCAAGCGCCGGTGCGGATTTCCAGCCGGCAATCTGGATCGGATAGTTCCACGCACCGATGCCGACGCAGACGCCGAGGGGTTCGCGCTTCGTATAGGCGAATGGCCCGCCGAGATCGACATAATCGCCATGCACGGTCGCCACTGCGCCGCCGAAATATTCGAGTGCCTCGGCCGCCGAGGCCGGGTCGGCGACCAGTGTCTCCTGAATGGCCTTGCCGGTATCGAGCGTTTCGAGCCGTGCCAGTTCGTCATTGCGTTCGCGCAAGAGGTCGGCGGCGCGCCTCAGGATACGGCCGCGCTCCACAGGTTTCAGCCGCGCCCACGCTCCTTGTGCGGCCCTCGCGGCTTCGACCGCCAGTTCGACGATGTTCGGCGTGGCGGCGTGCAGCCTGGCGATCACTTCGCCGGTCGCGGGGTAGACGACGTCGAGCGGCGCGCCGCCCTCATCCTCGACGTACCGCCCGTTGATGTAGTGGGATGCCTTGGGCTGGGCTTTCATGGCCTTCTCCTCGTGGGTGTCGGTCGCTTCAGTTCTTCTCCACCGAAATCCCGCTTTGATCCAGCCTGATCTCGACGCCTTCCGGCTTGGACTCCTCGCGCCACATATAGGCCGCAAGCGCGACAACTGCGGCAACCAAAACGCCGATCACGAGGTAGAGCTGGTTCTTGTTCATGGAATTGTCCCTGTATGATGAACGAATATCTCGGAGTTCCTTATTAAGTGAACGGGCAGACGTTCGTTCCATCAGCGATCGGACGTCTGCCAGCGTGGATTGATCCACGGCTCCTTGTTCGACGGCGCGAGCGGCTGGCGGCCCAGAATGTGGTCGGCGGCCTTTTCGCCGGTCATGATCGAGGGGCCATTGAGATTGCCGTTGGTGATGCGCGGGAAGATCGAGGAATCGGCGACACGCAGACCGTCGACGCCGATAACCCTGCATTCCGGATCGACAACGCTCATCGCATCGTGCGCCGCGCCCATGCGGCAGGTGCCGCATGGATGATAGGCGCTCTCGGCATGGTCGCGGATGAATGCATCGAGTTCCTCGTCGCTCTGCACCTGGCTGCCCGGTGACAGTTCCCGGCCGCGATAGTCGTCGAAGGCCTTCTGGCCGAAGATCTCGCGGGTGAGCCGGATACAATGGCGGAAGTCGGCCCAGTCGTCGGGATGCGACATGTAGTTGAAGCGGATGGCGGGCTTTTCCCGCGGATCGGGCGAGCGCAGCGTCACCGCGCCGCGCGACTTGGAGCGCATGGGGCCGACATGGGCCTGGAAACCGTGCGAGTCGGCGGCCGATTTGCCGTCATAGCGGATTGCGGCCGGCAGAAAGTGATACTGGATGTCGGGATATTCGATGCCCGCCTTCGAACGCACAAAGGCGGCGGCCTCGAAATGATTGGTGGCGCCCAGCCCGGACTTGAAAAGTAGCCATTCCAGTCCGATCAGAGCCTTGGAAAACGGATTGAGCACGGAATACAGGGTAATCGGCTTGGTGGCCTCCTGCTGGATGTAGAGCTCCAGATGATCCTGCAGGTTCTGGCCGACGCCCGGTCTGTCCGCAACGACCTCGATGCCGTGCGCGCGCAGGTGCTCGGCCGGACCGATCCCCGACAGCATCAGCAGCTTGGGCGAGTTGATGGAGGATGCCGCCACGACGACTTCGTTGCGGGCCTTGACGATCTCGGTCGTGCCGCGCCGTTCGATCTCGACGCCGATGGCGCGCCGGTTCTCGATCACGATCTTCCGGGCGAAACCGTTGACGAGGCGGACATTCCTGCGCTTCAGCGCGGGGCGCAGATAGGCGTTGGCGGTCGACCAGCGGCGGCCCCTGTGAATGGTCTGCTCCATCGGACCGAAGCCTTCCTGCTTCGAGCCGTTGTAGTCCGGGGTGATCTCGAACCCGGCTTCGCGGCCGGCCTCGGCAAATGCCTTGTAGAGCGGGTTCTTCAGCGATCCGCGCTGGACATGCAGAGGTCCGTCCGTCCCCCGCCAGCCGGGTTCGCCGCCATGCGAATTCTCCATCCGCATGAAGTAGGGCAGCACGTCCGCATAGCTCCAGCCCGCCGCGCCGGACTCGGCCCAATGGTCGAAATCCCGCGCATGGCCGCGCACATAGACCATGCCGTTGATCGATGAGGAACCGCCCAGAACCTTGCCGCGCGGAGTCGCCAGAACGCGCCCGCCCAGATGCGGCTCGGGTTCGCTGGTATAGCCCCAGTCGTAGCGGCTCATGTTCATCGGGAATGAAAGCGCCGACGGCATCTGGATGAACGGTCCGATGTCGGTGCCGCCATACTCCACGACGATCACGCTGTGCTTTCCGTTTTCGGAAAGGCGGTAGGCGAGGGCGGAACCGGCGGAGCCGGATCCGATGATGACGTAGTCGGCTTCAAGCATCAGTGACGTGCCTCTTGGTCGGTGCGCAGTCGCGGTCCGCGCCTTAATCTCCCCTTGGGAAGCGTTTGCGTTCTTCGAGTATGTTCAGGTCCATGTGATTGCGCATGTAGCGCTCGGACGCCTGTCTGAGCGGCTGGAAGTCCCACGGATAGTAGGCGCCGTTGCGCAGGGCCGGATAGACGACCCAGCGGCGGGCCTGGCTCTCGCGCACCGCCGCATCGAAGGCGTTCATGTCCCAGCGTGCGCGCATCATGGCCGTGAGGCGGGACAACGCGCCGGCATGCGCCGGATCGTTGGCGAGATTGGTCTGCTCGTGCGGATCGGCTTCCAGGTCGAACAGTTGCGGTGGATCGATCTCGCAGTGCACGAATTTGTAGCGGCCGTCGCGGATCGCCACGAGCGGTGCATAGGAACCTTCGGCGGCATATTCCATGAATACGGGCGCGGTCCGGGTTTCGCCCCTCGTGAGCGGCACCAGCGATTGGCCGTCCGTCCACGCCATGATGGACGACAGGTCGATGCCGGCAAGCTCGCAGAGTGTCGGCAGGATGTCGAGATTGGAAACCGGCATCCTGAGAAGACCGGACGGGATGCCTTTCCCGGCGATCATCAGCGGCACGCGCGCCGAACCCTCACGGAAGCTCATCTTGAACCACAGACCGCGCTCGCCCAGCATGTCGCCGTGGTCGGAGCAGAACAGGATGATCGTCTCGTCGAGCATGCGCGTGCGCTCAAGCGTATCGATCAGTTCGCCAATCTTGTCGTCGAGATAGGAGATGTTGGCGAAATAGCCGCGCCGGGCACGCCGGACATTCTCCGGCCTGATGTCGAAGGCCTCGTAGTCGTTGGCGAGAAACAGACGCTGCGAGTGCGGGTCCTGATCCTCATAGGGGATCGTGCCGATTTCAGGTTCGAGCGCCGGGCAATCCTCGTAGAGATCCCAATATCTGCGTCGCGCCACGTAGGGATCGTGCGGATGGGTGAAAGAGACCGTCAGGCACCATGGCCGGCGATCGGGATCGTCCGAGACGCGAGCGTGATCGTAGAGCTTCTGTATGGCGTGAAAGCAGACCTCGTCATCATATTCCATCTGGTTGGACGTTTCGGCCACCCCGGCACCGGTGACGGAGCCCAGATTGTGATACCACCAGTCGATCCGCTCGCCGGGCTTGCGATAATCGGGGGTCCAGCCGAAATCGGCCGGATAGATGTCTGTCGTCAGGCGTTCCTCGAAGCCGTGGAGCTGGTCGGGGCCTACGAAATGCATCTTGCCGGAAAGGCAGGTGGCATAGCTGGCGGCGCGCAGGTGATGGGCAAAGGTGGGGATCGAGGACGCGAATTCGGCCGCATTGTCGTAGACCCCTGTCCGCGAGGGCAACTGCCCGCTCATGAAGGCGGCCCGGCCCGGCGCGCAGAGCGGCGAGGCGGTGTAGTTGTTGGCAAAGCGCGCCGAGCGTGCAGCCAGCGCCCTGAGATTGGGCGTGTGCAGGAAGTCGGCCGGCCCGTCCGGAAACAGTGTTCCGTTGAGCTGATCGACCATGATGATGAGGATGTTGGGACGTCGTGTCATTGCTGTCCCTTCGTTTGCCTGAGCTTGGTTTCCAGATAGTCCTCGACGAGGGCCACAGCGCTTGCCGGATCGGGAGGGCCTTCCTTGAGCGCGCGGCGGATGTAGAGCCCGTCGATCAGGGAGGCGATGCCCTCGGCCGTGCGTGCCGCTTCCCCGCGCGGCATAAGCCGTGCAAGCCCGCTCAACAGGTTTGAATGCAGGCGATGCGCATAGACGCGCAGGAGCCGCCGAAGCGCGGCCGAGCGCTGTGCCTCGACGTAGAAGGCCAGCCATGCGGCGACGATTTCCGCGCGGAACTGTGCATCGGAAAAGCTGACCGCGATCAGGGCCGAAACGCGGTCGCGGGGCGTACCGGCCGCCGCCAGCGCCTGTCGGCTATCCCGGCCCAGTTCGGTCAGGATATGCCGCATTGCGGCCTGCAGCAGATCGTCCTTCGCACCGAAGTAATGATGCGCCAGGGCGGACGAAACGCCGGCGATGCTCGCGATCTGCGACATGGTGACGTCGAGCGAGCCTCGTTCACCGATGGCTGCGATCGCGGCGTCGATCAGCGCCCTGCGGCGCAAGGGTTCCATTCCGATCTTGGGCATGCATTCAGTATAGAGTTGATTGACTGGTCAATCAATAAAAAGCTCGAAAGAGCTGTTTCGCGCGGGAATGCGGCCACTTGCATTTCGATAGGAGAGTCGAATATGTTCATTGTTGAACAATATCTTGCCGCGAGCAGACTTTTCGCTAGAGTGGCTGCCGGCATATGCCATGGAGGAATGAAATCATGTCCGCATCGATCGTCGGCTGGGCGCATTCGCGGTTCGGCAAACTGGAGGACGAAACGCTGGAGGGCCTGATCACGCGCGTGGCCGCCGATGCGCTCGAACATGCCGGAATCGGCCCTGACGATGTTGACGAAATCGTGCTCGGCCACTTCAATGCCGGCTTCTCGCCGCAGGACTTCACCGCCAGCCTGGTGCTGCAAGCCGATGACCGGCTGCGTTTCAAGCCGGCCACACGCGTCGAGAATGCCTGCGCGACCGGTTCGGCGGCGGTGCGACAGGGCTTGCGGGCAATCGACGCCGGTGCGGCGCGGATCGTTCTGGTCGTCGGTGCCGAGCAGATGACGAAAACGCCCGGACCGGAGATCGGCAAGAATCTGCTCAAGGCATCCTATCTGCCGGAAGAAGGTGACACGCCGGCCGGATTCGCCGGTGTTTTCGGCAAGATCGCCAGCGGCTACTTCCAGCGTCACGGCGACCAGTCGGACGCACTGGCGAAGATCGCCGCGAAGAACCACAAGAACGGCGTCGAGAACCCATATGCCCAGATGCGCAAGGATCTCGGCTATGAATTCTGCCGCCAGGAAAGCGACAAGAACCCATATGTCGCAGGCCCGCTCAAGCGCACCGATTGCTCGCTGGTTTCGGACGGTGCGGCGGCGATCGTGCTTGCCGACACCGAGACGTCGCTGTCGATGCGCCGTTCGGTGGCCTTCCGCGCCAACGAGCATGTGCAGGATTTCCTGCCGATGTCGAAACGAGACATCCTGCTGTTCGAAGGGTGTTCCGAAGCCTGGCAAAGGGCGCTCGCCAGGGCGCGGCTCAGGATCGATGATCTCTCGTTCGTCGAGACCCACGACTGTTTCACGATTGCAGAGCTTATCGAGTATGAGGCCATGGGGCTGGCCAAGCCGGGAGAGGGGGCAAAGATCGCGCTTGAGGGGCAGACCGAAAAGAATGGCCGCCTTCCGGTCAATCCTTCCGGCGGCCTGAAGGCCAAGGGACATCCGATTGGAGCGACCGGCGTATCGATGCACGCGCTGACCGCGATGCAGCTTACCGGCGAAGCGGGCGGTATCCAGGTGCCCGGTGCGACGCTCGGCGGAATATTCAACATGGGCGGTGCCGCTGTCGCCAATTATGTTTCCATTCTCGAACGGATCAAATGAGGCACGCGGCCGTCGTCACGGGCGGGGCGTCAGGCATCGGGCTTGCCGTTGCCGAACGCCTGCTTGACGACGGCTGGCCGATTGCGATCCTCGACGCCAACGAGGATGCGCTTGCGGTGGCCGAGGACATGTTGTCCGGCGAGGACGCCATCTTTCTGGCCGTGGACGTGACCGACGAGGAGGAGATCGCCCGGGCCTTCGATGAAGTGGTCGATCGTGTCGGCCTGATCGGAGGCCTTGTCAATTCGGCCGGAGTGGCGCGCGACGTCTCGGTGGCTGAAACCAGCGCCGAACTCTTCCGCTATGTGCTCGACGTCAACCTTGTCGGCTCCTTCATCTGTGCACGCGCCGCCCTCGAACGGCGCAGCGAGACCTTGTCGATCGTCAATGTCGGCTCGGTCTCGGGTCTGCGCGCAAATGCGGGGAGGATGGCCTACGGTGCGGCAAAGGCCGGGGTCAAGCTCATGTCGGAGGTCATGGCGGTCGAATTGGGCGGCGAGAATGTCAGGGTCAACTGCGTGGCCCCCGGAGCGATCGACACGCCGATGGTGGCGCGACTCCACGACGACAACGACCGGCGGCAATGGACCCAGCGCACGCCCCTGGGTCATTACGGCAAACCGGACGACGTGGCGGCGATGATCGCCTTTCTGCTTTCGCCGGAAGCGGCTTTCGTCAACGGCCAAACGGTTGCCGTTGACGGAGGCTTCCTGGCGGCCGGCATCATGCGTTCATCTTGATGCGGCCGGCAATGAAGGCAATTTCGATACGATTCATGGATATGCGCCGGTCGAGTGGCATCCGCACTGCGGCCGGCACGGCGGAGTTCATCTGGAGGAAGGCCGAACATGCTTCTGGCAATCGAGCAAGGCAACACCAACAGCATGTTTGCCGTACACGACGGTACCGATTGGATTGCCCAGTGGCGTACCGCGACCGATCCCAACCGAACCGCTGACGAATATGGCGTATGGCTGGCACAGCTTCTGTCGATGGTCGGTCTCGAACTCGCTCAGCTCGATGCGTGCATCGTCTCCAGTGTCGTGCCGCAATCGATCTTCAATCTGCGCAATCTGGCGCGGCGTTATCTCGGTGTGGAACCGCTCATCATCGGTGAGAATGTCGATCTTGTCATTCCGGTGCGGGTTTCCAAACCTTCTGAAGTCGGGGCCGACCGCATCGTCAACGCGATCGGTGCCCACATCCGCTATCCCGGTCCGCTGATTGTCGTCGACAGCGGCACGGCCACGACCATCGACGTGGTGGCCGCCGACGGCGGTTTCGAGGGCGGGGCGATTGCCCCGGGCATCCACCTCTCGGTCGAGGCGCTGCATTCGGCTGCGGCGAAGCTGCCGCGCGTTGCGCTGAAGAAGCCGGACCGGGTCGTCGGAAACGATACGGTCAGCGCGATGCAGTCGGGAGTCTTTTGGGGCTATATCGCCCTGATCGAGGGCATGATCGCGCGTATCAAGGCCGAGCGCCAGGAAGACATGACCGTGGTGGCGACTGGCGGCATTGCCGCTCTCTTTCACGATGCGACGGAGGCGATCCACCATTTCGACCCGGACGTGACAATCCGTGGCCTGCTAGAACTCTATCGGCTGAACAGCGGCAGCCGCCCGTAGGCCGGTATCTTCAGGGCGGGCCGGGCGAAATCGAAGCCTGCGACGAGGCCGAGAAAGTGCAGTTCCAGACCGGAGCGTGCCCCGGCGGCAAATCCAATCAGTCCCCCGAGCGTGGCGTGGATGTCGCGTCCGTCGCGCGCCAGATCGATGGAAGCCAGGCCGGGCGCGAAATCCCGCCCGGTTGCATTGGGCGGCGCAACGGCACCGAGCTCGGGCACCTGACGTAGAACATGGGCCACGAAGCTGTTGGAGTTGGGGCCGGGCCAGATGTGGTAGTCGCCACGCCGCGAATAGGGATAGGAAGCAATCGCCGCTTCGATCCGGGGAATGATCGCGCTGGCCGCGTCGCCTTCGACGGTATGGACGATCTCGGGCGTGTTGGAATACCACCGGGCGTCGGGCGCGTAGGCGTCTTGCCTGACGGGACTGCCCCATCCAACCTTGTCATAGCGCTGGTAGGGACATTCGCAGGCCCGTTTGAACACGATCCAGCTGTGCACGGAAATCGCGCCCTTCATGCCGCCGGTCCTTGCCGCCATCAGGTACACGGCTGCGTCCGGATGATCCGATGCCGGCGGCAGAACGCCGCTTGCCGACCAGTCGGCACTGCTCCACGAGCCTGGGTGCTCCAGCATTGCCCACCACGCGGCGGTCGCCATGGTCGGCAGGACGAAGACGATCCCGACGAACAGAACCAGAAATTTGAACGTGCGGCGCAGTGAAAAGCCTTTGCGTTGCATGCTCCAAGCGAATAGTTGCAGGTGGGCGACCTGGCAAATGCAATTTTCGGAGACGCAATGGCAAATCCGGTTCTTGTGGAGGTTCTGCGCGGTGACATCGTGGAAAGCCGTCACAGGGGTGCCGTGGCGGTGCTCGACGCCGACGGTGCGGTCGTCACTGCGATCGGAGACATCGAGTGTCCGGTCTTTCCCCGGTCCGCTGTGAAGGCGATACAGGCCTTGCCGCTCGTTGAGAGCGGGGCCGCGGACGCTTGCGGATTCGGCGACCGGGAACTTGCGCTCGCCTGCGCCTCGCATTCGGGCGAGCCCGAGCATGCGGCTCTGGCTGCGGCCATGCTGGCGCGGGCAGGTCTTGACGGGGAGGCGCTGGAATGCGGTGCGCACTGGCCGCTTGGAGAGGCGGCGACCATAGAACTGGCGAGAGCCGGCAAGACGCCGACGGTGCTGCACAACAACTGTTCCGGCAAGCATGCCGGCTTCCTGTGTGCTTGCTGCCATATGGAGCTGGAACGTCAAGGCTATGTGGGCGCGGAACACCCCTACCAGATGATGATCCGCGACGCGATGGAGGCGGTCACCGGGGCTGCGCACGGACCCGACAACCGCGCCATCGACGGATGCTCGATCCCGACCTATGCCGTGCCGCTGCGCGCGCTGGCCCTCGGTTTTGCACGTATGGCGACCGGCCATGGATTTGGTCCCGTGCGCGCCAGTGCCGCGCGGCGCCTGTTCGGGGCATGTATGGCGGAACCGTTCTATGTGGCCGGAACGGACAGGGCCGACACGAAGATCATGCGGACGGGCGGAGGGCGCGTATTCGTCAAGACGGGCGCGGAAGGCGTCTATTGCGCTGCCCTGCCCGAGCTTGGTCTCGGCGTTGCGCTCAAATGCGACGACGGCGCCACGCGTGCTTCCGAGGCGATGGTGGCGAGGGTCCTGGCAAATCTTCTGTCGAGGCACGCCCCGGACATTTCCGCGGCCGTTGGTGCGTTTGCCGGGTCTGCGGTGCTCAGTCGGATAGGCGTGAGCGTCGGCGCTGTCCGCTCAACCAGGGTCCTGGAAACTGCCGGCGCGGGATAATTGATCCACCATAGAGGTAATCGCCGGACCATCACCATCATTTCAGATGGTCCGGGAGAGGCTTGTTGCCGGTGGCACGGACGACTAGCATCGGCGGATGAGCAGGGCTTTTACGCGCGAAGACGACAATGATGGCGGGCTCAACGACATCGGCGAACGGCCGGTCAGCCGCCATCGCAATCTCGTGACTCCGGAAGGCCTGGACAGGATCGACGCCGAATTGGCGCAACTGCATGAGCGTTTCGCCAGGGCCGAGGCAGCGGGCGACCGCCAGGACATTGCGCTCGTTGCGCGCGATCTGCGCTACTGGACCGCGCGGCGCGAAACGGCGGAGGTTTCGGTGCCGGAGACCGGCAGCACGGTGGTGCGTTTCGGCATGGCCGTCACGATCGAGAATGAGGACGGCAAGCGCAACAGGTGGAAGATCGTCGGGGAGGACGAAGCCGACGCGTCGCAGGGCACGATTTCGCATGTCTCCCCGATGGCCAAGGCCCTGTTCGGCAAGAGCGTGGGGGAACTGGTGAGCGTCGGCGATCACGAGTGGGAAATCGTGGAGCTGAACGCCGGTGCGTGAGCGCCGGACTATTCGATCGGCACGGTGAAATCACGGAAGAATGCGGCGGCTCCGTCCTCGTCGATCTCGCCGGCGGCGACCACGAGGACAAACTGGATGAGTTCCTCCTCGTTCTCGACTTCCAAGCTATAGCCGATAAAGACCAGGAACAGGTCGGCTGCCGCAAGCGCAGTACGTTTGTTGCCGTCGACGAATGGGTGGTTCTTGACGATGTCGAACAGATAGGCGGCGGCCAGCTCGAACAGGTCGGGCGTGCCGTAGCTTTCCTTCTGGAGCGGCCTTGCCAACGCCGATTCCAGCATGCCTTCATCGCGTAGGCCAGCAGCTCCGCCATGAAGACGGAGCTGCTCGGCGTGAATTGCCTCCACGAACGCCCGTGTATGGAACTCTGTCATTTCGCGAGCGCGCGATTATAACACATGAAATAACATGCGGCGCTGCGACAAGGAACGCATCGTGCAATTCCGGGCCGGGAGAGACCTCCCTGCTTCGAGGGTCAATCGGCAAGCAACCGGTCGACAAGATCCTCTGCAGCCTCGGGGATCACCGTGCCGGGCGGGAAGATGGCTGTCGCGCCGGCCTTGAGGACCGCATCGAAATCATCGGGCGGAATGACCCCGCCGGCGACGATCATGATGTCGCCGCGACCGAGCTTATCGAGTGCTTCATGCAGCTCGGGCACGAGGGTCAGATGGCCGGCGGCAAGGGACGAGGCACCGACCACATGCACGTCGTTCTCGGCGGCCAGTCGGGCAATCTCGTCGGGCGTCTGGAACATGGCGCCCACGGTCACGTCGAAGCCAAGATCGGCGAAGGCTGTCGCAATGACCTTCTGGCCCCTGTCGTGCCCGTCCTGGCCCATCTTGGCGACAAGAATGCGTGGTGCGCCGCCTGTCTTCTTGCGGAACGCCTCGACCTTCTCCTGCACCCGCGCGACAGCAGGCAAGTCGCCCAGTTCCTTGCGGTAAACGCCCTTGATCGTCTGGACGGACGCGACATGACGGCCGAAGACCTTTTCTAGAGCGAGCGACATCTCGCCGACGGTGGCGCCCGCGCGCGCCGCCCTGACGCAGAATTCGAGGAGATTGCCGTCGCCGCGCGCCGCCTCGGTGAGGGCTGAAAGAGCGCTTTCGACGGCGTTGACGTCTCGTGTGCCCTTCAGTTCCTGCAGCTTGGCAAGCTGGCGTGCGCGCACCTCGGCATTGTCGACCTTGAGAACGTCGACGTCGATGTCCTGTTCCGGCCTGAACGCGTTGACGCCAACGAGCGTCTGTTGGCCCGAATCGATGCGCGCCTGCGTTCTCGCGGCCGCCTCCTCGATGTGCATTTTCGGGATGCCCTTCTCGATGGCGGCGGCCATGCCGCCGTAGGATTCCACCTCTTCGATATGCTGAAGGGCGCGCGCGGCAAGGTCGTGTGTCAGGCGCTCCACATAGGCCGATCCGCCCCACGGGTCGATGATGCGCGTGGTGCCGGATTCGGTTTGCAGGATGAGCTGCGTATTGCGCGCGATGCGGGCGGAATGATCGGTCGGCAGGGCCAATGCCTCGTCAAAGGCATTCGTATGCAGCGACTGCGTGTGGCCCTGCGTGGCGGCCATCGCCTCGATCATCGTGCGCACGATGTTGTTGTAGGGATCCTGCGCGGTCAACGACCAGCCCGACGTCTGGCAATGAGCACGCAACGACAGCGAGCGTTCCTTCTTCGGCGCGAAATTGCGCTGCATCAGGAGCGCCCACAGGAGACGGCCCGCGCGCAGCTTGGCAACCTCCATGAAGAAGTTCATGCCGGCATTCCAGAAGAAGGAAAGACGCGGCGCGAAGCTGTCGACATCGAGACCGGCCGCGACGCCGGCGCGGACATATTCGATGCCGTCGGCGATCGTGTAGGCGAGTTCGAGGTCGACCGTCGCACCGGCTTCCTGGATGTGATAGCCGGAAATCGAGATCGAGTTGAATTTCGGCATCCGCCGGGAGGTATAGGCGAAGATGTCGGAGATGATCCGCATCGAAGGCTTGGGAGGATAGATGTAGGTGTTGCGGACCATGAACTCCTTCAGAATGTCGTTCTGAATGGTTCCGGCGAGATCGGCCTCCGCAACACCCTGTTCCTCGCCCGCCACGATGTAGAGCGCCATGATCGGCAGCACGGCGCCGTTCATGGTCATCGACACGGTCATCTTGTCGAGCGGGATGCCATCGAAAAGCTGGCGCATGTCGAGGATCGAGTCGATTGCCACCCCCGCCATGCCGACATCGCCTGCCACGCGCGGATGATCGCTGTCATAGCCGCGATGCGTCGCCAGATCGAAGGCGACCGACAGTCCTTTCTGCCCGGCAGCAAGGTTGCGCCGGTAAAACGCATTCGATTCCTCGGCGGTGGAGAAGCCGGCATATTGCCGGATGGTCCAGGGCTGCTGCACGTACATCGTGGGATAGGGGCCGCGCAGGAAGGGCGCGATGCCCGGATAGCCGTCGAGGTACGGCAGGCCGGCAAGATCGGCTTCGTCGTAGGAGCGCTTGATGCGGATGCCTTCCGGTGTCGCCCATTCGCGGGCTTCCGTCGTCCCGTCGCCGTGATCGGGCGACTGCCAGGTGAGTCCTGCGAAATCCGGTATCATGCCGCTTCACCGATCAGTTCATCGTCGCGCATCGCGGACAATTGCTCGCAGAACACAACGCCGTCCTGCGGCATGGCGCGCCGGCTCGATGCGAGGGTCGAAACCCGTCTTTCCGCTGCCGCGGGATAGGCCGTCGTACCGACAATGGTACGTTGGCCGTCGCGCAATGCCTGCGCCCGCTTTTCGCGGGCCTGACGGACCCGTTGCTGGAATTTGCCTTCGGCAAGGCTGTAAAGGAGCCCGCCCTCGGCCTCGATAGTCTGAAATTCCTGCCAGGCGGCCCGGCATAGCTCTTCAGTGAGCTCTTCAATGCCGCCGGCACCGGCTGCGGGATCACCGACGAAATTGATATGACTCTCGTCTGCCAGAATGAGTTGCGTGTTTCTCGCGATGCGGCGGGCAAAGGCGTCGGGCAAGCCGTGAGCGCCCGTATGCGGCAGGACCGATATGGCGTCGGCTCCGCCGCATGCCGCTGCAAACACGGCGATCGTGGAGCGCAGGATGTTGGTCTCCGGGTCCTTCTCGGCCAGCATGCGTCGCGAAGTCTCGACATGAATGCGCGTCGGCGCGGGCTCGATGGAGCAGGCCTCCTGAACGCGTGACCACAGCCGCCTGAGTGCCCGCAGCTTGGCAATGGTCAGAAACTGGTCCTGGTTGGCCGAGGCCGCAAAGCCGATATGGGGCGCGGCATAGATCAGGGGCTGCCTGGCCATCTCGAACATGCGCAGGTGCGACGTCGCCGAAGCGATCATGAAGCCGAGTTCCTGCGCCTCGGTGGCTCCGGCATTGTGGCAGACCCGCCCGTCTGCCTCCAGGAGAACACCGGGTACGCCCAAGCCGAAGAAGTGGGCCAATGACTGCGGCATCGACGCCAGGAGCGCCTCGATCGACATGCGCAGCCGGCCCGTGCCAGAGAAAAGTGCTGCCGGATCGACGCCAAACGACAATGTCAGCCGTCCCGGGTCGGCGCGCCGTTCCGTCAAATACGCGACAAGCCAATCGAGAGACGACCGGCTCATCGGATGCGTGTCGATACGCAGATGCAGCTTGTTGAGCGGCACATCGTCGAGCACCTGAGCGATCGCGTCCTGGTGGGCCGGCAGGCCGAAGCCGAACGCGTTGGGCGCGCCTTCGAAGACCAGCGCCAGTCCCGTGGCGCCATTGGCGATGTCTTCTGCCGCCTGGCGCCGCGCACGTGCAAGATCCGGGTCGTCCACGCGCTGAACGACGCGCCATGTCGAGCCGGGTTGCGTCCGCTGCAACGGACGGGGATCGCGAACACGTTCATAGAGCGGATCGATTCGGATCCCGTCATCGGTATACGAGACCAGAGCGTCGTCGAACGACGATCCCTTGAGTGCCTTCGCCGCCAAAGCCATCCACTCTTCGCGGCTCGGCGAGGGGAAATGAGAACTATCGATCAGATTGCTGTTCATTATCTGTCCGCAGTGAAAGGAACGTATCCATCAGCCGCAACTCTAAGGCCGTTGCAGACGCCCGGCAACAAAACTGCTGTCGCGGCGCGGCCTTTGCGGTCAACGCCAGCGGTAGTGTTGCAGGCAAACCGCAGCCGTATGGAACCGGTCGCAAGGTGCGGGTCGTTGGGTACCCGATCGAGGCCGAAGGGAGGGTGCGAAATATCGATTTCACAAGGCTTTGCGTGCGAGTGCCGACGCCAGGTGAATGACCGGTGCCGTTCCGATTTGAAGCCTTCAGCCATCCGGCCTGGATTCATTTCGCTTCTCCCCCAAGTGCGCTCTGCCCACCCCATCCGGATACAGCCTGCCAGCGCAACGGGCAACTGGACACATGGCCAAACGACGCAACACCGTTGTGGGACACAGTCGCGCCGATTATAGGTTGACCAAGGAGGCGGCACATGCCTGCCGTGTCGCAGCATCAATTCGGAGGGTGACAATGGGGGCTGATGAAAGCCTGTTTCTCGGAGCGAGCCGGACGCCCGACGATGCTTACCAGAAACCCGAGGAGCTTCTTTTCAAGTACGCCAACCGCCATGGCCTCGTGACCGGGGCAACCGGCACCGGCAAGACGGTGACACTGCAGGTCCTCGCCGAAGGCTTCTCGAATGCAGGCGTGCCCGTCTTCTGCGCCGACATCAAGGGCGACCTTTCCGGCATCTCGATGATCGGCGAGGAGAAGGATTTTCTTCTGAAACGCGCCGAGGCCGTGCATCTCGATCCGTACCGGTTCGAGCAGTTTCCGGTCATCTTCTGGGATCTGTTCGGCGAGAAGGGGCACCCCGTCCGCACCACCATCACCCAGATGGGGCCGTTGCTCCTGTCGCGACTGATGAACCTGTCGGATGCCCAGGAAGGCGTGCTGAACATCGCATTCCGCATCGCCGACGAGGAAGGGCTGCTGCTTCTCGACATGAAGGACCTGCAGGCGATGCTGGTGAATGTCGCCGAACGTTCGGACGAGATTTCGGCACGCTATGGCAATGTCAGCAAGCAATCGGTCGGGGCCATCCAGCGTTCGCTGCTGGTTCTCGAACAGCAGGGCGGCAACCATTTCTTCGGCGAGCCGGCGCTGCGCATCGAGGACATCATGCGCACGACCAGGGATGGCCGCGGCGCGGTCAATGTGCTGGCCGCCGACAAGCTGATGATGAATCCGCGCCTCTATGCCACGTTCCTGCTATGGCTGCTTTCGGAACTGTTCGAGGTTCTGCCCGAGGTGGGCGATTCGGAACGTCCGAAGCTGGTCTTCTTCTTCGACGAGGCTCACCTTCTGTTCGACGAGGCGCCCAAGATCCTCATCGATCGTGTGGAGCAGGTCGTGCGACTCATCCGGTCCAAGGGCGTGGGCGTCTATTTCGTCACCCAGAATCCGCTGGACGTTCCCGAAACCGTACTGGCCCAGCTCGGCAACCGGATCCAGCATGCCCTGCGCGCCTATACCCCGCGTGAACAGAAAGCGGTGAAGACGGCGGCGGAGACGTTTCGTCCCAATCCCGATTTCGATTGCGCGCGCGCCATCACCGAACTTGGCGTTGGCGAAGCGCTGGTCTCGACGCTGGAGGCCAAGGGCGTGCCGTCGATGGTCCAGCGGACACTGATCAGGCCGCCGGCCTCGCGACTGGGCGCGATCGCGCCGGAGGAGCGCACGGAAATCATGAAGATCAGTCCCGTGGCGGGACAGTACGACGACACCGTCGATCGTGAATCCGCCTTCGAACTCCTGCGCAAGCGTACCGAAGAGGCGACACGCGCGCAGGAAGGGGGCCAGGAGGCCGGCTCGAAGGACGGTGGCGAGAGCGGCCGCACGCGTTGGACCTTGCCGGATTTCGACAAGGAATACGAAAGGCGAACCGGACGCACGACGACGGCGAGCCGAACCCGTACGAGAACGTCCAACCGCCAGTCGGTGACCGAGGCCGCGATCAAGTCGGTCGTCCGCTCCATGGGAACGTCGCTCGGCCGAGCGATCGTGCGCGGCATACTGGGCAGCATGAAACGATAGTCAGCAGGTTTCGGGCGGCGCCAGCGGCCGCCTGAAACCGTCTTTTCAGTAGACGACGATGGGCGTCTTGTTGGGGACGCGCTCGTAGAGGTCGATGACGTCCTGGTTCATCATCCGAACGCAGCCGGACGAGACCGACTTGCCGATGGTCCACCACTCGGGCGAACCGTGGACACGGTAGAGGGTGTCCTCGCCGTTTTGGAAGATGTAGAGCGCCCGCGCGCCGAGCGGGTTCATGAGGCCGGGCTGCATGCCGCCATTGCGCACACTGTATTTCTCCAGCTTGGGATCGCGCGCAATCATCTCATCTGGCGGTGTCCACTTCGGCCACGGACGCTTCCATTGAATGAGTGCGCGGCCGGACCATTCGAAGCCGGCGCGACCCAGCCCCACGCCATAACGGATGGCCTGCCCGGATTCTCGCACGAGGTAGAGAAAGTGATTGGATGTGTCGACCACCACAGAGCCGGGGCGCTCGCCGGTCGGATCGGTGACGACCTGACGCAGGAACTGCTTTTCGATCTTCTGGACCGGAACCGGCGGTATCTCATACCCACCATCCGAAATCGGACCGTACATCGTCCTGTAGCCGGCCATCGATTCGTCGATGCTGACGTCCGGCTGCTTGGGCGTTCCGGGTGTTGGGGATTCGCCCAGCGTGGTGCAGGACGCCAGCGACATGGAGGCGGCACCGGCCATTGACGCTCGAAGGAAGGCACGCCTGTCGAGGCGTGTTTGGAAAGCAGAACTGACGGACATTGTTACCTGTACTCACGAATTGAACCCAAGCGCCCAACGACCGGGCGCGTCCTCCCGCAGGGCGCGATAGGCGTGCCCAATTCTGTCCTCAGGGTGATGAAAGAATGGCAAAGCCGTGACTGCCAGGACGGTGTGACAATTGCGCCACAGCGCCGGTTGCGGCGGGTTCAGGTGGCTTTCAGGATGCCGTCGAGGCTGGGCAGAATGAGCGAGGGCGGATAGTCGCGGTATTCGTCCGGCTGATCGGTCCGGTTGATCCAGACCGTACGGAAACCAAACTTCGTCGCGCCCGCGACGTCCCAACGATTGGACGACTGGAAGGAGACCGCATCCGGGTAGAGCCGCCAGGCCGTGGTGACCAGATCGTAGACTGCCGGGTCGGCCTTGTATCTGGCGATTGCATCGACCGAGAAGATGTCGTCGAGCACGATGTCGAGACCGGCCGACTTCGCGGCTGCCTCGAGCATGGCGGGCGAGCCATTGGACAGGATCGCGATGCGCGCCCCATCTGCCTTCAGAGCCTTCAGGACAGCGGGAACCTCCGGATAGCAGTCGAGCTTCCAATAGGCGTCGAGCAGGTCGGCACGCAGAGACCGGTCTGCCGATGCAACCTTGTCGAAGGCGAAGTCGAGCGCCTGCACCGTCAGTTCCCAGAAGTCGGCATAAGCGCCCATCATCGAGCGGATCCAGGAATATTCGAGCTGCTTTGCGCGCCAGATATCCGACAGTCTCTGCCCTTCGGGGCCGATCCGGTCGGCATGATGACGCACGGCGGCATGCACGTCGAACAACGTGCCGTAGGCGTCGAATACGTAACTCGCGTAATGCATTGGGCCAGACCTTTATGGTCCGAGTTGATCGAAAGAGCGTCATGCGGTCAAGTGGTGCGCTGGCGCAAGAAAAAGGTCCGTCAGGCGATTGACGCATGCGGGCGAAAGTCTATCCATAGGCGCCGACAAGAAGGGATGCCCAGACAATGACCGTGGACACTTCAGCGGATTCGATCACGTGGACCTATCTCGACGGAGACTGGCACGAAGGCAATGTCGCTATCGTGGGGCCGCGCAGTCACGTCATGTGGCTCGGATCCAGCGTGTTCGACGGTGCACGGTGGTTCGACGGCGTGGCGCCCGACCTCGATCGGCACAGCGCGCGGGTCAACGATTCCGCCATTGCGCTGGGGCTCAAGCCGACCATGAGCACCGAGGAGATCGTCGGCCTGACTTGGGAAGGGCTGAAGAAATTCGACGGCAAAACCGCTGTTTATATCCGGCCGATGTACTGGGCGGAGCATGGTGGCTACATGGGCGTGCCGGCCGATCCAGCATCGACCCGCTTCTGCCTCTGCCTTTACGAGGCGCCGATGATCGCGCCGTCCGGGTTCTCCATCGGCGTGTCGCCGTTCCGTCGTCCGACGATCGAGACCATGCCGACCAATGCCAAGGCGGGCTGCCTTTACCCCAACAATGCGCGCGCCATCGTGGAGGCCAAATCACGCGGCTTCGACAATGCGCTTGTTCTCGACATGCTGGGCAACGTCGCGGAGACCGGGACGTCGAACATCTTCATGGTCAAGGACGGCGTCGTCTTCACCCCGGCGCCCAACGGCACCTTCCTTTCGGGAATTACCCGCTCCCGCGCCATCTGGCTGTTGCGGGAGGCAGGAATCGAGACCGTCGAGAAAACCTTGACCGTGCGCGACTTCCTCAATGCCGATGAAATTTTTTCGACAGGCAACCACTCCAAGGTGGTGCCCGTTATCCGGATCGAGGACCGCGAATTGCAGCCCGGCCCGGTGGCCAAGCGGGCGCGTGAGCTTTACCTCGAGTGGGCCCATTCACTTGCCGCCTGAATGCGGCGGACGTGATGGACGATCACAGGCTTAGCCGGTGTTGCGGCGTGGAGCCGAGCACCTATCTTGTGCGGATACCGCATTAATTTTCAACGAGGGAGATAACCCCATGGCTTTTGAACTTCCCGATCTGCCGTATGACTACGAGGCGCTTCAGCCATATATGTCCAAGGAAACGCTGGAATATCATCACGACAAGCACCACAAGGCCTATGTAGACAACGGCAACAAGCTGGCTGCCGAGGCCGGAATGGAAGGCAAGTCGCTCGAGAAGATCGTCAAGGAATCTTTCGGCAAGAATCCCGGCCTCTTCAACAATGCCGGCCAGCACTACAACCACATCCATTTCTGGAAGTGGATGAAGAAGGGCGGCGGCGGAAAGAGCCTGCCGGGCAAGCTGCAGACCGCCGTCGACAGCGATCTGGGCGGCTATGACAAGTTCCGCGCCGATTTCATCAATGCCGGCACCACCCAGTTCGGCTCGGGCTGGGCCTGGCTCGCCGTCAAGAACGGCAAGCTCGAGATCATGAAGACGCCGAACGGCGAAAACCCGCTGGTTCACGGCGCCTCGCCCATTCTGGGCGTCGACGTTTGGGAGCACTCCTATTACATCGACTACCGCAACGCGCGGCCGAAATATCTCGAAGCCTTCGTCGACAACCTGATCAACTGGGACTACGTCCTGGAGATGTACGAGAAGGCCGCGGCCTGACGATTGCCGGCGCGCCCGAACAGTCGGGCGCGCCGCCTCGTTGACAATCCGTCAACGAATTTTACCAATCGCTCACGCAACCGTGACCCCTGTGTGAGCGACAGACGTGCAACATCACCTCCGTAGCCATGCATCGCGACCTGCAAGATTCGAGCCTGCGGGCCGGTGCGAAAGCCAAGCCGGAGGACTTCATGAAGATACTTGTCATAGCGACCGCTGCACTCTCCATTTCAGCCGGTGTTGTGGCCGCCGCAGACGATCCGATCGCCGTGCGAAAAGCCTTGATGGATGCCAATGCCGGGGCCGCGGGCCTCTCCGGTTCGATGCTGAAGGGCGATCTGGACTACAATCCGATGGTTGCGAAGGCCGCCATCGCCACCTTCTATGCCGTCGCGTCAGCCTATGGCGACTATTTCCCGGAAGGTTCGCAAGGCAACGGTGAAACCACCGCCTCGCCGAAGATCTGGGAGGACATGGCCGGCTTCCAGCAAGCGGTGGGCAAGTTCAAGACGGATGCCGCCGCCGCGCTCGAGGCTGCGGGCAAGGACGGCCCTGCCGATCTCGATGCGTTCAAGTCGGCCGTGGGTCCGGTGCTGGGAAACTGCAAGAGTTGCCACGAATCATTCCGCGTGCAGAATAACTAGGCATTCCAACGGGATCCGCCTCGCTCATGCTACGCACGCTCGCCGCCGCCCTGTGTATTGTGGTTATCCTCGGCGGGGCGACGCTCTGGCTCCTCACGTCACCCCGCACGCTTGATGCCGCGGTGCTGGCCGACGCGCCGAACGGCGATGCAGAGCGCGGTGAACGCATTTTCTGGGCGGCGGGCTGCACATCCTGTCATGCTCGCCCGAGCGCCGAAGGCGATGCGGTTCTGGACCTCGCTGGGGGGCTGACGCTGAATACGGCGTTCGGCACTTTCGTTGCCCCCAATATTTCCCAGCATGAGCAGGACGGCATCGGCGCCTGGGGCTTCGCGGACTTCGCCAATTCCATGCTGCGCGGCGTCTCGCCCGAGGGCAGCCATCTCTATCCGGCTTTCCCCTACGCCTCGTACGGGCGCATGAAATTGTCCGACGTGGCGGATCTCTATGCCTTCATGCGAACCCTGCCGGCGGTCGAGGGGCGTCCCGCCGGGCACAGCCTGGAGTTTCCCTACAGCATCCGCCGCGGCATCGGCCTCTGGAAGCTCCTGAACCTTCATCCTGATCCGGTTGTCGACTTTGGCAGCGCAACGCCCGACGAGGTGTTGCGCGGCCGCTATCTCGTGGAAGGACCCGGTCATTGCGGTGAATGCCATACGCCGCGCGACTGGCTGGGCGGCTCGATCCTGACGCAGTGGCTGGCAGGTGCGGTGGCCGCCGAGGGTGATGGCGTCGTGCCCAACATCACCAGCGGGCAGGGCGGCATCGGCGACTGGTCGCAAAACGACATCGCCTACTATCTCGAAAGCGGCTTCACGCCCGATTTCGATTCCGTCGGCGGCGCCATGGTGCCGGTGCAGAAGAACATGGCGCGTCTTTCGACGCAGGATCGGGCGGCGATCGCGGCCTATCTGAAAGCCGTGCCGCCCCGATCCGACGGCTATCCCGCGCGCCGGGCTGCTACGCCGTAACAGCTTCCGCTTGCGGGGTGCGCAGTTTCGCGCCTGCAATCGCTGCCACCTTGATGGCGAACGCGTAGGAATAGGCAATCTCCTCCAGACGCGAGAAGCGCCCCGACGCGCCCGCATGACCGGCCGACATGTTGATCTTGAACAGGACGGGTGCGTCGCCCTGCTTGTGGTCACGCAGCTTGGCCACCCATTTGGCCGGTTCCCAGTAGGTTACGCGCGGATCCGTCAATCCGGCCACGGCAAGGACCGGCGGATAGGCGAGGGCGGCGACGTTGTCGTAGGGCGAGTAGGCCGCAATCGTCTCATAGTCGGTCTTCGATTCGATCGGATTGCCCCATTCCGGCCATTCGGGCGGGGTGAGCGGGAGAGAGGCGTCGAGCATTGTCGTCAGCACATCGACGAAAGGCACCTCGGCGATGATGCCGCCGAACGCCTCCGGCGCCATGTTGGCAACAGCCCCCATGAGCATGCCGCCCGCCGATCCGCCCTGGGCGACGATCCTGTCGTGACTGGTGAATCCTTCCTCGGCAAGGTGCCGTGCCACGGCGATGAAATCGAGAAAGGTGTTCTGCTTGTGCTCGCGCTTGCCGTCCTCGTACCAGGCATATCCCTTGTCCTTGCCGCCGCGGATATGAGCGATCGCATAGACGAAGCCCCGGTCGGCCAGGGACAGGATATTGGTGTTGAAGGAAGCCGGGATGGAGATGCCGTAGGAACCGTAGCCGTAAAGCAGGCAAGGGGCGGAACCGTCGAGCGCCGTATCGCGGTGGTGGATGAGCGAGACGGGAACCATCTCGCCGTCATGCGACGGGACCATCAGCCGGCGTGTCAGATAGTCGTCCGGGTGGTGTCCGGAGGGAACCTCCTGCGTCTTCAGGAGAGTGCGTTGCCGTGTGCGCATGTCGTAGTCGAAGACCTGGGTCGGCGTGGTCATCGAGGAATAGCTGAAGCGGAAGGTTTCCGTGTCGAATTCGAGCGCCCCACCCAGGCCCAGAGAATAGGCTTCCTCCTCGAAGGAGATGACGTGCTCCTCGCCGCTTGCGCGTTCGCGCACGACAATGCGCGGCAGGCCATCCTTGCGTTCCAGCCGCACGAGAAAATGCCGGAACGCCATGATGGAGAGTATCAGACGTCCCGGTTCATGCGCGATGAGCTCGCTCCAGTTTTCCGGGCGCGGGTCTTCGACCGGCGCGGTCATGACCTTGAAGTCCTTCGCGCCGTTGTCGTTGGTCAGAATGAAGAAGACATCGCCGCCATCTTCCAGATCGTACTGCAGGCCGGTTTCGCGCGGCCGCACGATCTTCGGCTCGGCCAGCGGATCGGCTGCCGGAATGAGATGGTATTCCGATGTCTCGTGGTCGTGGATCGCGATGAAGATCCAGTTATTGGTGCGGCTGTCGCCGACATCCATGAAGAAGCCCGCGTCCTTCTCTTCGAAGACCAGCCGGTCATCCGACGGGTCGCTGCCCAGACGATGGTAGAAGATCTTCGAGGGACGGTGATTGGCGTCGAGCCGGGTGTAGAAGAAGCCTTCGTTGGCCGCGTCCCAGGCGCCGCCCCCGCCGGTGTCGGTGATCACCTCGTCACGGTCGATGCCGGTGTCGAGATCGCGGATCTTGAGGCTGTAGAACTCGGAGCCCTTGTCGTCATAGGACCAGAGCAGTTTCGTGTGGTCACCCGAATGGTCCGTGGCGCCGAGACGGAAATAGTCCTTGCCCTCGGCTTCGAGGTCACCGTCGAGAATGATCTGCGGCTCTCCGCCGGCGCGGGGCGTGCGGAAATAGCGGGGCTGTTCGCCGCCCTTCCTGAATGAAGAGCCGTAGGCATAGGGGCCGTGCTTCATGGGCACGGACGAATCGTCTTCCTTGATACGCCCCTTCATTTCGTCGAACAGCTGTTTCTGCAACTCCTCCGTATCGGCCATCATCTCGACCTGATGGGCGTTTTCCGCTTCCAGATGGGTTCTGATGTCGGGCGCCAGAACCTCCGGGTCGCGAAAGACCTCCTGCCAGTTGTCGGCGCGCAGCCAGGCATAGTCGTCCTGGCGCGTGATGCCGTGACGCGTATCGCTGACGGGCCGCTTGTCAGGACGTGGGGCGGTCTTGTCGGGGAAGGAAAAATGTTTCGTCATTGTATGGGAATGTCCTGATGGTTCGTGGTGAGCGGGCTGCGGTCGCGCCTCGCTGTGGGGCGATGACGCCGGCCGGCCGAAGCGGTGGTCGGCCGGCAGTACAAGTTCAATCGCCTGCCTGGCCCTTCTTGAAGTCGAGCGCGGTGCCGTTCATGCAGTAGCGCAGCCCCGTCGGCCGTGGTCCATCGGGGAAGACGTGGCCCAGATGAGCATCGCAGTCGGCGCAGCGAACCTCGGTGCGCGTCATGCCCAGGGAGTGGTCCCGGTGTTCGCTGACCGCTTCCGGCGAGACAGGCGAATGGAAGCTCGGCCATCCTGTGCCGGAATCGTATTTGGTCTCGGAGTGGAAGAGCGGGCGGCCGCAACACACGCAGCTATACAGTCCGTCCTCCTTGTTGTCCCAGTACGGTCCCGTGAAGGCGCGTTCGGTGCCATGCTTGCGCGCAACGCGGTACTGCTCCTCGGTCAGCTGCTCCTGCCATTCCTTGTCGGTCTTCGAAACCTTCGATCCTGCGCTCGTCGTCACGGGTGGTCTCCTTCGTATCAATGTCGTCCGTCGGCAATGTAGTGCTCCGACTTCGATGTTGCATCATCCCTCGCGCAGGCGAATGTACACAAGAAAGTGCGCAGAAATGCCGCGCCTTTCCGCATTTTCTTGCTCCATGGTCGGTGAGCCGCTATGTCAGCCCGGCTGTACAATTGCAAAACGGGTGGAATCGGGACGGCCTGATGGCGGACGCTTCGCAGTCACTGACATTGCTATCTCTTTTCCTGCCGTTTCTGGCTGCCGCTGTCGCTCCTTTCCTGACCCGGCTATTCCGGCACAACGCCGCCTGGATACTCGCCGTGGCCCCGGCATTCATCTTTGTCCATTTCTCGGGTTATCTGCAGGCGGTGGCGGGCGGAAACGCCGTCAGCGGCGGATATGCCTGGATTCCAGCGCTCGATGCCAATTTCTCCTGGTACCTCGACGGCCTGTCGCTGACCTTCGCGCTTCTGATCTCGGGCATAGGCACGCTGATCGTTCTCTATTCGGGAGGATACCTGAAGGATCATCCGCATCAGGGGCGGTTCTTTTCCTTCATCCTGATGTTCATGGGCGCGATGCAGGGGCTGGTGGTGTCGGATTCGTTCCTGATGCTGTTCGTCTTCTGGGAGCTGACCTCGATCACGTCCTTCCTGCTGATCGGCTTCGACCATGCGCGCGAGGCGTCCCGCCGTGCCGCGTTGCAGGCCCTGGTGGTTACCGGCGGCGGCGGCCTGGCCTTGCTGGCCGGCCTGGTGCTGATCTGGCATGTCACCGGCATCAGCGAGCTGTCGCAGCTGCTGGCCTCGCAAGACCTCTTGCGCGCGAGCCCATTCTATATGGGCGCGCTGCTGCTGGTTCTTGGCGGCGCCTTTACCAAGTCGGCCCAGTTTCCGTTTCATTTCTGGCTGCCCAACGCGATGGAGGCCCCGACCCCGGTGTCGGCCTATCTGCATTCGGCGACGATGGTGAAGGCAGGCGTCTATCTTCTGATGCGGCTCAATCCGGTCATGGGAGGGACGGCGGCCTGGGAGACGATCCTGCCGATTTTCGGCGGTACCACCCTGATCGTCGGAACGTTGCTGGCCGTGCGCAAGACCGACCTGAAGCAGATGCTGGCCTACACGACGGTCGCCTCGCTCGGATTGCTCGTGATGCTGACGGGATTGGGATCGGACAAGGCCGTGGAGGCCGCCGTGCTCTATCTGGTGGCGCATTCCCTGTTCAAGGGTGCGCTGTTCATGGTCGCCGGCACGGTCGATCACGAAACCGGCACGCGCGACATCACCGAGCTGGGCGGCCTGAGGCGGGCGATGCCGATCACCTTCGCCGCCGCGCTGCTGTCCGCCCTGTCCATGGGGGGCGTCACGCCCTTCTTCGGCTTCCTGGCCAAGGAGGAGATCTATGCCGCGCTCGGCTTTGCCGGGGGGTGGAATTCGATCTTCACCATCGTCGCCCTCGTCGGCAACGGCCTGATGTTCGCAATCGGCTTTGCCGTAGCCCTGATTCCCTTCCTGGGCGGGAGGGTCGAGACGCCGAAGCATGCGCATGAGGGGCCGGTGCTCCTGTGGCTCGGACCCGTGGTGCTTTCGGTTACGGCGCTGGTTGCGGCGCTGGCCTCGAACGCCTCGCATCACTACATTTCCACCCCGATGGCGAGCGCGGTCGCTGGCAGCGAGATCCACGTTCACATCGGCGTCGTCCCGCATCTGGGTCTGCCTTTCGCGCTGTCGGTGGTGACCATGGCACTGGGTGTTGGCGCCTTTCTTTTCCTGGCGCGGGGACGCGCGGCGATGGTCTGGCTCCTGGATGCGATCGGCTGGGGTCCGGATCGCGGGTTTGATCAGGCGATGCGCGGGCTGCTGCGCATTTCCAGTCATGTGACGCGCATCGTCCAATGCGGACGCATGGAAGTCTACATGACTGTGACTTTCGTCATTCTGGCACTGGCGATTTTCGTGCCGATGACAGTGTACGGCGAGTGGCCGGCGGTGCCCGAGCTGCCGGTGCTGCCTTTCTACGAGTGGACGGTCCTTGCCATTGCCGTCATCGGGCTCGCCGCCGTGGTCTACGCGCAGGACCGGTTGACGGCCATCGTGTCGCTCGGCATTCAGGGCTCCGCGGTGGCGCTCCTGTTCATGTTGCTCGGCGCGCCGGACCTGTCATTCACGCAGTTCATGGTCGAAACGCTGTCCGTCGTCATCCTGGCACTGGCCATGACCCGGCTGCGCCTGACGCCGAGCGACCACCGGCCGACGGGCGAGATGCTGCTGGATGCGTCGATTGCCGGTGCCTGCGGGCTGGGGCTGGCGCTGTTGTTGCTGCGCATCACGCAAATGCCTTTCGACAGCACACTGTCCGACTTCTTCGACGAGTATGCCTACGTGATCGCGCATGGCCGCAACATCGTGAACGTCATCATCGTCGATTTCCGGGGACTGGACACACTGGGCGAGATTGCCGTGGTCATGGTCGCCGGGCTCGCGATCCTGGCGCTGATCCGCGTGAGGGCCCCCAAGCCCGCCGCGACGCACGCCAAGCAGCCTGCGCCGAAGAAAGAGCTGGTGGAGGGCTGAGATGCGGACTGTCATTTTCAGAACGGCTGCGCCCTATCTTACGAGCCTGATGATCCTGTTCTCGGTATTCGTGCTGCTGCGCGGCCATAATGAGCCGGGCGGAGGATTCATCGGCGGGCTGATCGCGGCGTCGGCCATCGCGATCTACGGTATCGCCTGTGGCGTCGCGCCGGTGCGCCGCGCCCTTTATTTCCATCCGATGGCGATTTCCGGGTTCGGTCTTCTGCTTTCTGCGCTTTCCGGCATTCTGTCAGTGTTCTTCGGCGTGCCCTTTCTGACCGGCCTTTGGACGACGCCGCACATTTTGGGTGTCGAACTGGCCCTTTCGACAGTGATGGTCTTCGATATCGGCGTCTACCTCGTCGTCGTCGGGTCGTTCACCTCGATCGGCCTCGCTCTCGAGGAAAGGGAGCACGGCTGATGGAAAGCGTACTCTCAATTCTGGTCGGGCTGTTCTTTGCCGTATCGATATACCTGATGCTGTCCCGGCACACGATCCGGATGGTGCTTGGCGTCACGCTGTTCGGCAATGCCGTCAACCTGACCATCTTCACGGCCGGCCGTGTCTTGCGGGAAGTGCCGCCGATCATCCCCGACGATGTCAGCACGCCGCAGACGCTGGTGGCCAATCCGCTTCCGCAAGCGTTGATCCTCACGGCGATCGTGATCTCGTTCTCCTTCTTCTGCTTTCTTCTCGTGCTGGCATACCGGGCCTACCAGGAACTGGGCACCGACGACACCGACGAGATGCGTGTGGCCGAGCCGAAAGGCGAGGGCCTGCCTCCGCTGGGATATTGAGGACGACGATGGCCGCCACCGATAGCATCCACAGCATCGATACGAGTGCTGCCTTCATTGCCGGCCCGACCCCGGCGGCAGACTGGCTGTTGCTCGTCCCCGTGGTCCTGCCGGTTCTCGCGGGTGCCGTGCTCCTGGTCGTGCGCCACCAGGTGCGCCTGCACGCGGCCATTGCGATTGCCGCCTTCGGCCTGACCTTTGCCGGCGCGGCCGGACTGCTCTACCGGGTCGTCACCGAAGGCCCGCTGGTCATGACGATGGGGCGCTGGCTCCCGCCGTTCGGAATCTCGTTCAATGCGGACGCACTGGGCGCGACCTTTGCAGCCGTTGCGAGCTTCGTGGCTTTTGCGGGCGCCATATTCGCCGTTCGCGATATCGACGCCACAGGCCGACGCTATGGCTTCTATCCGTTTCTCATGCTGATGATGGCGGGCGTCAACGGTGCGTTCCTGACCGGCGACATCTTCAATCTCTATGTCTGGTTCGAGGTCTTCGTCATTTCCTCGTTCGGACTGCTGATCCTGGGGTCCGAGCAACGGCAGATCGACGGCGCGACCAAATATGCCATTCTCAATCTCGTCGCCACGACGATTTTCCTGATTACCACGGGACTGCTCTACGGTGCGCTGGGCACGCTGAACATGGCGGATATTGCCCGCAAGGTTCCGGAACTGCGCGACAGCGGCCCGCTGATGACGATTGCCGCGCTCTACCTGCTGGCCTTTGGCATGAAGGCGGCCGCATTTCCCCTCAATTTCTGGCTCCCGGCATCCTATCACACGCCACGCATCGTCACGTCGGCACTGTTCGGCGGCCTGCTGACGAAGGTCGGCATCTATGCTCTCCTGAGGGTCTTCCTGACCTTGATGCCCGTTGAGCGCGGCGTCATGTCGGAACTGATCGCCTGGATCGCGGTCGCCACGATGATCCTCGGGATTCTCGGCGCCCTGTCCCAGTCGGATGTTCGCCGGATCGCCGGCTTCATCGTCATTTCGGGCATCGGCGTCATGCTGGCGGGTCTTGCGCTCGGGAGCCCCATGGGGCTGGCGGGTACCGTGCTTTACGCCATTCATTCCATCCTGGTCATGACTGCGCTCTACCTTCTGGCGGGTCTGATGCACGATGCCGCGGGCAGCTATTCGCTACATGAGGTTTCCGGCCTCTATCGCAGCAACCCTTTCCTGACCGCGATCGCGCTCGCCATCGTGCTGGCCGCCTCCGGCCTGCCACCCCTGTCGGGCCTGTGGCCCAAGGTCATGCTGGTTCAGGCCGCGGTCGACGGAGACGCCTGGTGGCTGGTGCTCGCCATCCTTCTCAGCGGGTTCCTCACCACGATCGCGCTTGGCCGCGTCTTCGCGCTGGCTTTCTGGCGCAATTCGCCGGCGGCGGATACAGTGATTTCCGACTTCTCCGCCACCGGAAAGGCGCATTCGGGTGGCTATGCGGTCCTGGCCATGCTGGCGGTGCCCATGATCGCGATCGGCGTCTATCCCGAGCCGTTCATGCGGCTCGCCAGTGCTGCCGCGGCGGGTCTGCTGGACCCCTCCGGCTATATTCACGCAGTGTTTCCGGGAGCAGGCAGCTGATGATACTGCATCTGAGCAACATACTGCTTGCCCTTGCATGGGTCGCCATCACCGGCAACGCCTCGTTGATCAATCTGGTCTTCGGGTTTCTGCTCGGTGCGGGCGCGCTCTATCTGATCCGCGAACAGGTTGGAACGCTTGGCTATTTCACGCGGGCGCGGCGCGTCATCTCGCTCGCCGTCTTGTTCATCTGGGAACTTGTCCTGTCCGCCTGGCGGGTGGCGGTGCTGGTCGTGCAACCGCGTATCGACCTCAAGCCCGGCATTTTCGCCTATCCACTGAAGGTGGACCGCGATTTCGAGATCACGCTTCTGGCCAATCTGATCACGCTGACACCGGGAACCCTGTCGGTCGATGTCTCCGATGACAGAAAGGTGCTTTACGTACACGCGCTTGACTGTTCGGATCCCGACCAGACGCGTCTGGACATCGCCGAGGGTTTCGAGCGCAAGATATTGGAGGCATTCCGATGATGACGAGCGCCGACTTTCTTTCTGCGGCGGTGAACATTGCCCTTGTGCTGGTCAGCCTGTCCTTTCTGGTCACTGTCTATCGGGTCATAAAAGGGCCGACACTGCCCGACCGGATCGTCGGACTGGACATGCTTGTGGCGAGCGCCATCGGCTTCATCGCCATCATCGGCATCAAGACCGGCTATACGCTTTATGTGGACATCGCCATTGCTCTGGGGCTTGTCGGCTTCCTGGCGACCGTTGCCTTTGCACGGTTCGTCATGAGCCGCAGGGCTTCGGAGACCGAGATCGCCCACGGCCGCAAGCCGGAGACGCAATCATGATGGCGGATCTGCAATACATCATCGCCGGCTCACTCATCGTCATCGGCGCCGCATTCACGCTGGTTGCGTCGATCGGCCTGCTGAGGCTGCCGGATTTCTATTCGCGAACCCATGCAGCCTCGAAGGCCGGCACGCTGGGATCCGGCGTTGCGCTGATCGCCCTTGCGGTGCTGACCGATGATGGAGCGACCGTGACACGGGCCCTTGCCGGCGTGGTGTTCTTCCTCCTCACGGCCCCGATCTCGGCGCATCTTCTGGCTCGCGCCGCGTATGCGGCCGGCTATCAGATGTGGGAAGGGTCGGTTCACGACGATATGAAGTCCGCTCCGCCCCCACTCGAAGAATGAAGCGCCCGGATCATTTTGCGCGCTTTTGCGACTTGCAGCCAAATTCCTCCAATAGTGAGGGGAAAAATACTTGGTGATACAACTGTATTGGGCGGTACACGTTGTTAATCGCGTTTTGGATGTTCCTATTTCCATTAACTTAAATAATCTTCGGGCTTGAATTTCAGAATAGATGATCTAGATGGTGGTTACACGAATCGAGCAGGATGTTATCTTGCTGATCGTGAAAGGAGCGGCACCGAGAATGTCGCGCTGGACTAGATGACTGGAAATGGGGCCTGAGTAAGATGGAAATGGTTAACCACGAAGCGACGAACGGCGACATGCTCATGGAGCTTACCGCCGACGTTGTCGCTGCATATGTCAGCAACAACCCGGTTCCTGCCGCGGAGTTGCCGAATCTGATCGCTGATATTCATGCGGCGCTTGGTCGTGTCGGTGCAGCCGGCGAGCCCGTGCAGACCGAGAAGCAGAAGCCGGCGGTCAATCCGAAGAAATCGGTTCACGACGACTATCTGATCTGTCTTGAGGACGGAAAGAAGTTCAAGTCGTTGAAGCGCCACTTGATGACGCATTATGGCCTGACGCCGGAGCAATATCGGGAGAAGTGGGGCCTCGACGCCAACTATCCCATGGTTGCGCCGAACTATGCGGCTGCACGGTCTCAACTGGCAAAGAAGATGGGCCTCGGACGCAAGCGCGCTGCTTGATCCGAAACCAGTCATGATGCGGCGCCCTCGGGCGCCGCTTTGTTTTTCGGCATTGCTTCAGTCGGGCGTTCCTGTGGGCGTACTTTCGCCCGTGCGGAGTGCGTTCCGTTTCTTAAAAGGTCGAGTGCCTGTTTGAGCGCGATGTGACGATTGAGGTCGTAGCTCCAGTGCCGCCGGGCACCCTTGAGCCGTTCGCGCTCGATCATCCGTTCAAGCCGCCTCACGGCCAAAAGTCTCTCCTGGCCGGTCAAGGCCATCGCTTCATACAGTTCGGCGCCGCAGCTCAGGAAATAGGCTGCGCGGGCTCTCGCGGCATTTCCTTCCGAGGATTTTGCATCAACGAATCTGCGTGCATCGATGGCCAGTGAAGGCATGGTCGTTCCGTGACAGTTGAAATTGGCCCTACTGTCGCGGATGACTGAGTGGCGGGGATATATACCGTCCGTTTTGGCTATGTCTGTCGGGAATTCATTAACGATTGCAGTCTGTTGATACTGCCGTCTCAAGAAAGTTGTTGCTAATTTGTTCACACGTCTGCTGCTCGTCGATATAAGAAGATATTCCTAATTATATACTTGACGTACCAGAAGGTGAAATGCGATGAGTCGCGGTGACAGGCCGGCAAACGAGATTGAGATTACGCCCGAGATGATCGAGGCGGGAATTCTCGAATTGCGAGAGAAGTATATAGGTTCAGCGTTGGCTGAGGTGGTGCGCGATGTTTTTGAAGCTATGTGGATTGCTGGTGAATATAGGATTCAGCCTCATCCACGAGGTTTGAGACATACTTCATCAACAGTCGAGCGATAGTGAGGGGTGCAGAATCAGGGAGTTTTGACCCTAGGTGTTCGTAAGGCGGCTGGTACCACTCTCCGCCAAATCGGTCGTCAAATACGGCAACAAGCTTCGGGTGAGGATTGTGAATCTCTACAGTTGGAAGCTTTCCGTCCACCGGTAGGATACGGCCAGTTAACTGGCCGTTCTGGATCGAAACGCCTTCCATGCAGACCGTTTCTCCTGTTCTGCCGATAGTGAGATATCCGGGGACGTGCTCTGCAACTGGTTCGATGCCGTGTTCGTCCGCGTTCCTCGCTTGAACCATGTATCGTATGAGCGGGTCTTTTCTGTCTCGCTTCTTCTTCCCGTGATACCATTGGCGGCTTGTGGCGTCTGTTTTTGCCCCTTTCTCCAGAATCGAGAACACGCTATTTGAGGCGAGTAGAAAGTCGGTCCAAGCGTCAGAGAACGATGCAAAATCGTCACTTTTTTCGATTCTACTAAGAGCAGTTTTAGCGCGTTCGATACGTTTGCGCGCTTTTTGGATGGCGGCCTTTTTCATGTCAGATGCCCCCAAAGACAAGGACCAGGAAAAGGGCGACGAGGTGTTGCGTCGCCTGTTGAAGACCCCGCCGGACCACAAGACGGGGAAGCGGGCGGTTAACCGGCCATTAACCAAAAAGTCGGCAGAAGATAAACCGAGCGACACCTCCGGAAAGACGCGCCGTTCGGAAAGGTCCTAACGGCATAAGCCGCTATTTCCTTTTGATGGCCTCAACGACGTGAGTATTGGGTTTCCTTGTGGCAGTTGACACTGGCACAAAGCGACCCGTCACGGCGCTGCGACCAATTTTGACCTTGCTCATTTGCGTCACCTCCTTTCTCGGGCAGTGGCCCGCGCTTAAAGGCGTGTCCAAGAGGTGTGGCAACGAATCACAAGATCGCGCGAAATAATGGAGAAGCGCCTACTCAGAGTCGAGTCGGCGTTTCTTTCGTAGGTGGATAAGTTTTCGCGCCTTCTGCTTAAGCGTGATTGGCTCCACCAATCCGCCGATAGGTCAGGCGCTTATCGCGGGCGTTGCGCAGTATGTCTTCGGCTCGTTCCGCATCGCTGATCTTGAGCGCAGCGCGGCGGTTGTAGCGGAAATCGAACTCGGCAAGGTAGCGATGCAAGTGCGCTTCGCCGCAGTGCTGGTAGACGCCAACCATGCCGCGCTTGAAAACTGAAAAGACGTTCTCGACCGTATTGGTGTGGACGATGGCTTCGGCTTCGTAGCGGACATATTCGCCAGCCGAATGCTTGACGGTCGCGTGGGTGGAGAACTCTTTGCCGGTCTCCCTGTAGAGGCGGCTTTCGTCGGTGTAGAGGGTGGTTTCGCGCGGTACGTTGCGCACGAGGATATCGCGTACGCTGTCCTTGGTGGCGTGCTGGACGTGGAAGGTGCGAACTTGCCCGCCGCGCTCGACAAGGGCAACGACAGAGCGTTTGCCGGTCTCGCGTTTCTTGGACTTGTAGGGACGGCCCTTGCGCTGCGGAGAGACATAACCGTCTTCACGCTTGCCGAAATAGGTTTCGTCGGCCTCGACGGTTTTGCCTTCGCCGCCAATCGGGCCGGATGACTTCACGTCCTCTTTCATGGCCTCGCGGATACGGTGCGCCATGAACCAAGCGGTCTTGTAGGTGACGCCAAGCATGCGGTGAAGCTGATGGGCGCTCATGCCCTTCTTGGAGGCGGCCATGAGGTGAGAAGCCAACACCCATTTGTTAAGCGGGATTTTGGAGCGTTCAAAGACGGTGCCGACAGTCACCGAAAAGGGCTTGCGGCATTCGTTGCACTTGTAGACGCCGGGACGCGTTGACTTGCCCTCAAGCTTGGTGATGCGCGACGGATCTACATTGCCGCAATGCGGGCAGATAGGACCATGAGGCCAGTGGATGGCCTCAAGATGCTCGCGGGCCTTGTCAGCGTCTGTGTAGATCGGTGCGGTTATATCGAACATCGCGGTAACTCCTTGACGCCTTTATCGCAAATGGCGCGTGGTACGTCAAGTATATAATTAGGAAGATATTCCTATGTCGTCAGAGAGGTGAAGCCGTGCAAGCTTGCAGTATCCGTCTGCCTGGATCATACGAACTTCCCCCGAAGGAGAGGCCACCCAGACCGGACAAGGACAAGGATTCGCGCGGCACCGACCGGCGACGGTCGGAGCGTCATATCGAGATATGCGAATGCATGATCGACATCGTCGCCGCGCTCTTCAATGTCAGCAGCAAGGACCTGCGGCGTCCGGGAAAGTCGGCGACGGCCGTTTCGCGCGTGCGGCAGATCGCGATGTATGTCTGCCATGTCAGTCTCGGGCTCACGATGACGGATATCGGCAGCGGCTTCGGCCGCGATCGCACGACGGTGATGCACGCGTGTCACCTGATCGAGGATATGCGCGACGAGGTCGAGTTCGACCGGATCGTCGCGCTGACGGAACGAATCGCGGTGGCGGCGCTGCGCCGGGGGGAGCGCAGCTGACATGGCGGCAATGTTGGACAAGCAGAGCCGGCGCATTCTCGCCTATCTGGCGAAGGGTGAAGCAGCGCTTGAACGCAACGGGCGGGATGCGGTCCTCACGCATCGTGGCAGTGCGCTGATGCCGATTGACCCGTCCGCGCTGCGCGACCTGACGATGCGCGGCCTCGTGTTGCGCAATGGATCGTACGTTGGACTGACCGCGACTGGTCGGCGCCTGCTGGCCGACGGCCAGGATCCGGCTGGTGCGGCGGCGGATCGAGATCGTGAACAGGTGACGATACACACACCCAGCGGGCCGCAGTGCGCGATCCGCAACATTGGCGAATCTCCGCTGGCGAAGCTGCATCGCCGCAAAGCCGGCGACGGGAGCAGGTTTCTGACGCCGAAGGAGTTCGATGCCGGCGAGAAGCTGCGCGAAGACTATACGAAAGCCATGGCGATGCCGCGGCTTGGGGCCAACTGGGACAGCGCGGTGTCCTCGGGAAAACGGCGCGCGGGACCCGGCGGTTCGGTCCATCTGACCGAGATGGCATTGGCAGCCCGGCTGCGCGTGGAAAAGGCGCTGGAGGCCGTGGGGCCCGAAATGAGCGGCCTGCTGATCGACGTGTGCTGCTTTCTCAAGGGCCTGGAGCGGGTGGAAGCCGAACGTTCCTGGCCGGCCCGTTCCGCCAAGATTGTTCTGAAGACCGCATTGTCGATCCTCGCGCGGCACTATTTTCCAGTCGAGTCCGGACGCTCAGGCATTCAGCACTGGGGAGCACAGGATTTTCGGCCTGAATTGCCGCGCTGACGGGCCTGCATGGTCAGGTTGCGGGCTGGGTGGTCAGCGCCCGTTCCGCTTCCTGGCGAATGCGGCGGGCCATGGCGCGCAGGCCGTTGGCCCTCTGGGGCGTCAGATGTTCCACCAGACCGAGCAGCCTGAATGTATCCTCGGCATCGGTCGCGGCGATCTCGCTCGCCTTGCGGTCCGAATAGAGCGCCAGCATGATCGCAACCAGACCCTTGACGATATGGGCGTCGGAATCGCCGCGAAACCGCAACACCGGATCCTCGCCCGGCCCGCGTTCGGTGATCAGCCAGACCTGGCTGACGCAGCCCTTGACCCGGTAGTCGTCCGTCATCTCGCGTTCCGACAGCGGCTCGAGTTCGCGACCGAGCTCGATGACGTAGCGATAGCGGTCTTCCCAGTCGTCCAGGAAGGAAAAGTCGTCAATTATGGTCGCGAGCTTGTCTGTCATGCTTCAATCCTAGTCCCCGCGATATAGTGTTGGAAGAGGCAGACGTCACGAAAAACGATGAGAAATGATTGTTCCGCCGGCCTCTTCTGCGTGCAAACGCGCGCGCGGGGCTATTCGAGCGGATTGGTGTCGGGACGCGGGGCAGGCCCGTTGGAAACGCTGCCCGTTCTGATGCTCTCGTCAGTCGTGGCCGCAGGCCCGGTCTCTTCGGACGGGACCGCTTCATCTCCGGTTGCCGCCGTTTCTCCAAGCATCTCAAGCGCGATACGCGCCGTCTCACGCGCCCGAACGGTCACAGTGTGAATGGCCGCGCGACCAGCCTCGCACACGTCCGGCTTTCGCTCGCAGATCTGCGCCAGATCGGCAACGGCCTCGCGCGCAGCGATGAAGGCCTGCAGGGGGCCGATGGTCTCGCCTTCCGTTTCGGAGTTGCCCAGACCGAAGGGCAGCAGGAGCAACACCAGAGATAGCCAGAACGCGGTCTTGATCAAAAAACGCATGCCTTCCTTCCTATCCCGATCCGCTCAGTCGGAAGGGCGCTTTGCCGCCTCCCGATGGTAACGGATATGTCTGTAGGCCGGGTTGAAAGTCGCATCCAGCTTTTCATAAAATTCAAAACAAATCGGAAAGATGCCCGATGAGCGGCGTTCTGGTCCCGATGCGAGGCGTCTGCCCCTTGATACTCAAACGGACGGAATTCGGTCCTTGGGGTGGACAATCGTGGAGCCGCGCCGGCGGCTGATACAGCTCGTTAACCATGAATGGAACCAGTGGTCCCGATCGGGGCATTTTTCACCGCATCCAGCGGCACGATCGCGTTTGGCCGCCCGCGGCTTATTCATTCATTAAAATGTGAGTGAGAGGTTTGGATCAAACCAAGATCTGCCCGATCCGGCTGACAGTGAGTGCGTATCCTTGAGTGAAGTTCCGACCAAAAGCGGCGCGTGGGCATCCAGCCTGACGCAACTGTGCGACCGGCTGGTTCATCCCGGTGTCGTCGATACAGGCGAGCGCGTCAGGCAGGCGCGTCTCGTCGGCGCCGCATTGTGCGCGCCGCTCTTCCTGTCCGCGGTGCTCGCGCCGCTTGTGGCTCCCGCCGTGGGTGCAGGAATTGCCGCATCGATCATCTGCGCCAGCTTTGCACTCGCCTGGGCCATGGTCATCTGGGTCGCAACGAGCGGCCGCAGTCGTGTCGCAGAAGGGATCGGCGCGGTGATGCTCATGGCGACGACGGCAGGTGTGGTCATTCTGGCCGGCGGGTTCGCTTCACCGCTATCGGCATTGCTTGCGGCACCTGCACTCGAACCCTGGCTGATTGCGCGCAGCAGGCGCTCCCTTTTCGCCGGTGCAGCGATGGCGGGTGTGACGATCGCCGTGGCGATCCTGGTTCCTTCATCGGGACTGCTGTTCGCCCTTGATGAGCCGCATGCCTGGCACTGGCTGGTGCCGGCGGCCTACCTGATCGCGCTTTGCCTTCGCCTGGCCGCGCCCCGTGGTCTCCAGACAAGCGACGAGGCGGACGAAGCCGACATGCCGCTGGAGGAGCGGCTCAACGCTGTGACTTTGCGGGTATCGCGCAACGGCGACGTCGTCGGCGTGACGACGCAGGCGCGCGAACTGCTTGGAATCGAGCCGGAATACATGCTGGCCGGTGCATTCTTCGAGCGGATTCATGTCACTGACCGTGTGCTTTGGCTCTCGGCGCTTGCCGACGCGCGCGAAGGCAAGGCGGTCGGCGAATTCGAGTTGCGTCTGCGCGTCCCGGCCGGGTCCAACGAGATCGTCTTTGCGCCATTCGTCGCCGAAATGCCCGCTGGAGGGGCGCAACATTCGGAACTTCTTCTGATCCTGCGCAGGGCGGACGAACTTTCCGCACTTCGCCGGCAGGTGAAGGAGTTGAGCGAGCAGAAGGATGTGCGGGAGTTCGCCAGCAGCAAGGTTCTCGCCGGTGTCAGCCACGAGATGCGTACGCCGCTCAATTCCATCATCGGCTTCTCCGACATGCTTCTGCACGGAATGAGGGGGCCGCTCGGCAATGAGCAGCAGCGCGAATATGTCGGCTTGATCAGGGAATCGGGAGAGCATCTGCTGTCGTTGGTCAACGCGATCCTCGACATGGGGCGGCTGGAGGCTGGAACCTATCCGGTGGAACGGTCGCGCTTCTCGCTGCGCCAGGCGATCGAGACCGCCATGGCCATCATGCTTCCGGCAGCCCGCGAGAAACGCATCAAGATCATATGCGAGGCCACCGATGCGACGGACGAGATCTGCGCCGATCGACGCGCGTTGCAGCAGATCCTCATCAACCTGTTGTCAAATGCCGTGAAGTTCACGCCCGAGGCCGGCGAGGTCATGATCGGGGTGCGTCAGCGCGGCGATCGCATGGAGATGTGGGTAAGCGATAACGGCATTGGCATCGCCGGCCCGGATCTGGAACGGATCGGCAAGCCGTTCGTGCGAATCGTCAACGACCAGAACCGGCATTGCGAGGGAACCGGACTGGGCCTGGCGCTGGTGAAGGGTTTGGTTGAGACGCAGCGCGGCTCCATGGCGATTGAAAGTGCGCCAGGGTTGGGAACGACGGTGACCATTGGCCTGCCGCTTGGCGCTGAAGAGGTTGATACGATCCGCCAACAAGCGGATATCATTGATATTGCAAGAAAAGACCGAAAGGGGCAGCCCGATGCGCAACACCGCAAGATCGCGTAGACATGCGCGCGAGGACAGCGGTCTGGTCGGACAGGCGCTGGCGGCGGCCGGCCATGCGGTCGCGCGCAATCCCATGTTCGTCGGCGCTACGACCGGATTCCTGATCATCCTGTTCTACGTGTCGGCCAATGCGATGTGGTACCAGCCGCACCGCCACACGGGCGCATTCATTTCGACGCGTTCGATGCCGGCGCAACCGGCCGTCGAAGAGCCGAATGCATCCGCCACTCCGCCGAGGGCAGCGCCAGCGCCGGAGCCACGGCCGGAGGCCCTTGTGCCGCAAGGCGTTTCCACCGAGGCGGTCGCGTCTGTGTCGCGGTCGCAACCTGAAGCTCAGGCGTCAACGACCGAAGAGCGGACGGCGTCGGTACAGCGGCAGTTGAAGGCGATCGGTCTCTACCCGGGCGAGGTCGACGGTCTGACCGGACCGCAAACACGCAAGGCGGTGGCCGATTATCAGGAGCGGACCGGTCTGGCGGTAACCGGCGAAATCGATGACAGGCTCGTCGCCCGACTGGCGGCTGAAATGCCGACGGTGCGTGCCGACGAGGTTCCAACGCCAGCTCCGCGTGGCGCTTCTCAGGGGACGCAGATCCACGGCGACACGGTTGCGGCGGTTCCTGATCGCACCGTCGTGAAGGTTCAGGCTGGTCTGCGTGCCTTCGGAAACGATGCCATCGAAATCGACGGCGTGGTCGGTGCGAGGACGGCGGATGCGATAAGGGAGTTCCAGTCCCTGTTCGGGCTGCCGGTGACCGGCAAGGTGGACGCCGCGTTGCTCGCAAAAATGGATGAAATCGGCCTGATCGACGGATAGAGTCGCAACGACTATCGATCAGGGCCGGCCCGGGCGGACCATGCGCATAACATCCGATCTCTTTGTATCGTCGCTGACTCGCCGGGTGTTTGCGCAAGGCGGCTATGCGGCCGTGCTGCGGCGCGGGGCGCATGAGGCCGGGGCTGTGTTCATCGTCGTGCGACAACGCAACGGGACCGCGACCCTGTTCGGTCCCGCCGCACAGACCGATTACGACGCGGCGAAGCCGTCGGAACGCCTCTTCAGTCAATTGGTGGAATGCAACGGCGATGAAGGACCGATCGACCAACGGCTGAAGCGCGAGGAACGGTTTGATCCCGATTTCTGGCTTGTCGAGATCGAACCCGCCGGACGACTGGATGATCTCCTGCCGATCCGGTGATCGACGGGACGGACGCGATGGTGGGCCGCGTCGCAGAATGCGCTACGCCCGTTGCGACAGCTTCACAATGTTGGAGGCCCGGTCACTGCTCGGCCGTCGGGCAGGCGGCGCGGCATGCCGGTACGCGTGAACGAAATCTGCGACAGCGGAAACGTCCGAGAAGCGTTCGGGAAAGGCTGAACAGGCGATCAGCAGCGCCTTGTCCTCGGGAATGGCCAGCGACTTCATCGCAGGTACGATCTCGTCGAGCGTGGCCGCGCCGAACAGTCGGCCCGATGCGTGAGGCGTGGTGGCGTGACCTGACGCGGAGAAACGCGATGCCATGGCACGCCTGATCCTGTCGAGTTCGTCTTTCGGATCGCGATGGCTTGCCTGGACAGGCTGGTGGAGGAGCGCATGATTGTCCGCCGCCTGCATCATCGATCGCAGTCGGTCTCGCACGGCGTCGGCACGTGATGGCGTCTCGGTTGGAAATCGTCTGCCAACGGCAAACGTCTCGTCCGGGGAACCGGACTGGGTGGCCGCCTCCGAGTTTGCCAGGGCCTTTATGAGGCTTGCGATCACAGGGTTGAGGTCTCTCCTTCGGGCGATTACCCGTGCATGACCGAGTCCATGGCGCGCAATGATGGCGAGAAGGTCCAGGTCGGCAAGGAGCGGAGAGCGCTTGAGCAGGGGAGCCGCGATATCCAGTTGGTCGTTGGCGAGCATCGCGACCAGATCGCGGGGCGCATCGGGCAGATCGGAAAGGACTGCCGCAACATAGCGGCGAGCGCCGACAGAGGCACGGCTACAGAGAGGCAGGGCGAGATGTGCAAGCTGGCGCGCGTCCCGCCTCGTCGGCCGTGTCAGCGAGCAGAACGCAGTCACGGCCGCACGCAGCAACCTGTCGCTTCTGCCTTGCTCGCCCCGCAGGGTGATATGCCTGAAGTCTTCCGAGAACACGCTGGCTGCACACGACGCTGATTTCAAACGCGAGGACGGAACGCGGCTGCATCTCCGCATCGCCGTCACTGTTGGCTCAAATTGGCACGCAAGCGTTAGCAACCTGTTAACCGCGGCTTGGAAAGCATTGTTAACCATTATCTTTTGCTGTGAACATACGGGCAGAGAAATTGGCGGTCACTGTGCGATAGGTCACAGCGCGCGGAGGGAAATTGCCATAGTAACGTAGCGTTAACCCTATGGTGGGCAAAACGTCATCCGACGAGTTGTATGCGTGCTTTAGCGTGCCCATCAGGAGCTGCGAAAGCTATGACAAACGTCGTTCCATTTGTGCGCAAGACCGCAATTGGCCGCGATGCACCGGCCGGTCCGGCCGACATCATCATGTTTCCAGGCGTACGCTACGAACGCATTCCTGCAAGGCCAGCCGACACGCAGAAGAAGCGGGCGCGTCGGGAGACGGGGCGGGCGCCTCGCTCCAATGGCTCGAAACGGTAGGCAATTCTCACTGCGATATGCAGCGAAACGATCCCAGGAAATCGTCGATGATCTGCGCATAGGAGCCGTCGGGGCGAAAGCCGCGCACCACGGCGATACCGAGCGGATCCTCGACTTCAACCAGAATCGATTCTTCAAAGACCGGTGGAAGATCCTGTCGCAGTTCGATCATCTGGGCCGGTGAGGCCAGCAACAGGTCGATATCCCGGCTGATGGTTATGCGGTCATTGAATGAATAAATGTTGTAGCCCCAGCGATTGTAGACGGATGCCGACCAGAATGGGGCGCCGTTGCTGGCCGTCACGTGGACCGGACCTTCCGACAGGTCGAAGCGGCAGGCGGCGGAGCGAAACAGGGGATCGTTGTCGCCGATGGGCGTCCCTTCCGAAACGCCGTCGATGGCGATCGTCTGCAAGGGCGCGCCGACTGCCGACAGGCGCGACCACGCGTCCTGCTCGGAATAGAGCGGCAGCAGGAACAGCACCGTGACGTGGACGATCACCGCCCCCAGAAGTCCCAGCATCAGTCCGTAGGCTAAGCGGATCACCATGCGATTACGTCACGCCGTCTTGTCTGTCTGACGGGGAAGGGGCGGGCCCACGACCTTGGCAATGGTCAAGGCGAATTGTCGGAAGGGTGATCTTGCCTTGCCCGGTACGTCCGGCGACGGGTGTGTCGTAGAGCGTGAGGACGAGCGTCAACTCGCCGAGCTTGTCGGTATTCAGCCAGTTTCCTGCCATCGGCGTCGGGCCGACCGCAATCTCGATGCTGCCGTCCTCGTTGCGGATGACTGCCATGGAGTGAACCCCGTGAGAAATTTGAGCCGGGGCGAGCGGAGTCCGTGCGTGCAGGGTCCACAGCCGTGAAAGCGGCACCGCGCCTTCCAGGCGATAGGTGCACTGCCCGTTGAGGCGAGCGCCGAAGCTGTCGCGTTCGGCGTAGAAGGCAATTCCTTCCGCCGGTCCAAGCGGCAGGACGGCATGGCGAGCAATGGCCGCCTTGGAGTAGGGATCCGCGTGCACCGAGCCAAGCTCCGGGTAGGCAATCCAGGCGCCTGCGCGAAGGATGACCGGTCCCTCCATCCGGCCAAGCGCATACCATACGCTGCCGCCGCCACCGGCAACTGCGAGGGTCAGGACGACAAGCACGGCTGCGGCCGTCTTCAGCATGAGCGCCTCGTATCCCGGCTTTGGCATCTGGAAGCCGGCAAGGGAAGCCGGGAGACGCCGGCGCAACGGGAAACGATTTCAGGCGGTCTCGACATGGCGGGAATTCAATCAGAGTGCCGACAGTTTGTCGGTCGTTGCGGCGGCTTGCAATGGCGGGGCATCGCGGAATGTATCCGCCATCCGACCCAGAAGGCGGATCGTCGTGGGCGAGAGCGTCGGCGGGCGGGCCGGCGATGTTGCAGCCCCACCGCCGTCGTTGGCGGCCTGAGCGACGAGATCCTGACGGCGATCTTCGATGAACGGGTTCTCGATGCCAGGGATCGGTTTCAGCTCTACATTCTGATGGACGTAGCTCATCAGCCGCTTCCAGGTCATGGCCGGCAGCGAGCCTCCGGTCATGTTGTGGGTGGGCGTGGAATCGTCGTTGCCCAGCCATACCGCACATGTGTAGTTGCCTGTGAAGCCGACATACCAGGCGTCCTTGTAGGCTTGGGTGGTGCCCGTCTTGCCGGCGCTGCGGATACCATCGATCGCCGCACGCCGTCCGGTTCCCACTTCGGGGATCTGCACCATGATCGAATTCATGGATGCCACGGCCTGCTCGGAAAGAACCCGTTTGGGGGAGGGCGCATCACGCTGCCAGTCGTAAACGATCTTGCCGGACGGCGTGCTCAGCCGTGTGATCGCGTGGCGCGTGCCCGCATAGCCTCCATTGGCGAAGACGTTGAAGCCGGTCGCCTGGTCCATCACGGTCAGGCTGGACGTTCCAAGCACCATGGTCTTGTCGGAAAAGACCGGTGACTCGATGCCCATCGCCTCGGCAAGCTTCTTGATGGGTTCGATGGTCAGGTGTTCCTTGGCAAGGCGCACCGGAACCGTGTTGATGGAACGGATGAGGGCGGTGGACAGCGTCATCCTGCCAGAATAACCGCGCGTGTAATTCTTGGGCGACCAGCGTCCCCAATAGATGGGCGCGTCGGAAATCACCGAGTCGGGCGTGAAACCGTGCTCCATGGCGGTCGCGTAGACATAGGGCTTGAAGGAGGAGCCGACCTGCCGGCGCGCACGCGTTGCCCGGTTGTATTGGCTGGCGCCGTAGTCCCGGCCACCGACGACCGCACGCACCGAACCGTCGTTTTCGAGGACGACGATCGCGCCCTGGGAAACGTCGTAGTCCTTGCCGAACTGGCGCAGGTGGAATTCGAGCGCCTCTTCGGCCGCTTCCTGAATGTTGAGATCGATCGTCGTGCGCGCAACGAGGGCGTGGCCATCCATGTGAGCCGCCAGACGCTGGACTTCCTCGAATGCCCAGTCGAGGAAGTAGTCCGGGTGTTTCTGATCCTCCCGATCGACGACGATGGCGGGATGACGGCGGGCTGCCACCACCTGGCCCTCGGTCATGAAACCGGACTGGACGAGATTGGTGAGCACTTCGTTGGCGCGCGCGCGGGCGGCAGGCAGGTCGATGTGCGGAGCATAGCGTGTCGGAGCCTTGAAGAGGCCCGCCAGCATCGCGGCCTCCGATAGGTTGAGATCCCTGACGTCCTTGCCGAAATAGAAGTCTGCCGCCGCCGAAATGCCGTGCGTGCCGCCGCCCATATAGGCGCGATCGAGATAGAGCTGAAGAATCTCGGACTTGGTAAGGTTCATCTCAAGCCAGAGCGACAGGAAGGCTTCCTTGATCTTGCGCTCATAGGTGCGCTCGTTCGACAGGAAGAGATTCTTGGCCAATTGCTGCGTGATCGTGGAGCCGCCCTGAACGACGGAATTGGCCTGGACATTGACCGACATGGCACGGGCGAGACCGACGAAGTCGATGCCGAAATGTTCGAAGAAGCGCCGGTCCTCCGTTGCCAGAACCGCCTTGACCACATAGTCGGGCACCTCGTCAACGGGGACGGAGCCGCGCTGGATGAGACCCCGCTGGCCGATCTCGTTGCCGTAGCGGTCGAGGAAGGTGACGGCAAAGTCGTCCTGTGCACGCCAGTTGCCCGCCGTCTCTTCGAAGGCGGGCATTGCGAGCGCCAGCATGACGAGCGAACCGGCGGCGCCCAGCGTGACGCCTTCGCTCATCATCTCGACCACGGCCCGCCGCCATCCGCGGACCCGGAAGCGACGAAAGAAGATCGTCAGGGATTCCCAGAACTGGCCGACGTTCGATCCCGCTTCAAAGAGCGAGGAATCGATCCACGCGTCCAGTTCGAGAAGACGGGAAGCCCTGGGCGCCTTCGATTTGCGTGGCTCGAACGGATGGTTCATCGGAACGCAGTCCCGCACTCCAGATACAATTGCCGTGCACTTGTGAGTTGCACGTACGCCAGTTCGCCGGCCCCATGGCGAAGTTCATTTTTCGCCGATTTCATCATGGCGAACAAGGAAAATTGCGCATGCGGCGATGCCAATGCGAAACAGCGTAAAGATGGTGGGCTGCGGCATGGGGCAGATTGTAGGAATTTATTCTTGACAACGTGACGGTGATCTGATAGGTTTTCGTCATCGTCGGAATGGCGACCGGATAGCAGCGCGCAATTCGAATGCACGGCTCATCTTGGCCGTGCGGCTTCTTTTCGAGAATCAGGAAAATCGATGGGTAGGAATGCGACGCTCATATGGGCGGCGGCGCGTACGCTTTTTGAAAGCGGTGCTGCCTCGTCCCAGATGCTGGCGACACTGACCGGCTATGCACAGCGCACGATCGAACGGCGCGTGATCGCTGAAGGCTGGCGCACGGCTTCATCAACCGAGAACGATTCGGATCTGCAGAACCGGTTGCGCGACCAGCTCGTGCACTGGATCGGCGAGATAGAGCAACTCGCAACGAACGGCGCAGGCGCCCGCGGCGTGCCCGACAAGACGAAGATCGAGACGATCGGGGCACTGGTGCGGACGCTGGAGAAGATCAGCGATCTGACACGTCTCCACAAACCGCAAGAGAAGAAAAACAATAATGCGGAAACAGCAGCGGCTCTCGAACGCATCCATCGTCGCATCGTCGAACTGGCCGACGAGCACGCAAGACAGATCGCCGCCGACCGGATTGACACAGGAGGAGGCGCGGCTGGTCGGGGATGAGTGGTTCGCACATGCGCGCGCCGCCCAGTATCCGTTGACCGAACCCAGCGGCACCTGGCTGGTCATGGGCGGACGCGGATCGGGCAAGACCCGTCTCGGCGCCGAATGGGTCCATGGGCTCGTGCACGGCTTTGCTCCTTTTGCCAGCCGCGGCTTCATGCACATTGCGCTCATTGGCGAAACACTGGGCGACGTGCGCGAGGTGATGATCGACGGGCCATCCGGAATTTCGACGATCGCCAGGGGGGAGCGACCGCGTTACGAGCCGACGAGGCGAAGGCTGCTGTGGGACAACGGCGCCACGGCACATGTCTTCTCCTCGGAAGATCCCGACAGCCTGCGGGGCCCCCAATTCGAGGCGGCCTGGTGCGACGAACTCGGTGGCCCGGCCGTCGACAAGGGTCCCAACCAGCCGAACGTCTTTCCCGATCCGAAGTCGAGCGAGGGAACGACGCCGCATTTTTCCAATGGCGGACGATCCGACCTCGCGCAACGCAACCTGCTCGATGCGCATTACAGACATTGGACGCCCGGGGAAGCGGGGTTCATAGCTGCCAATAACCCCGTCTCACCCATCAACGGTCGCAGGATGCTCGATCTCGACCGGGTGTATCTGTGGGCGTGGGATTGCCGACCGTTTCCCGCCTTTCCGTTGCAGACGGCGGAATGGTCGGACGGCGCCAACTGGGTGGCCGGCCACTGGCTGAACGGGCGGCTTGCCGGCCTTTCGATCGGAGAACTCATCAACGCGATACTTGCGGATCATGGCCTTGCCGCGGCCGATGTTTCCGCCGTGGACGGCGCAGCCGCCGGATATGTGATCTCGGAACCGTCCACGGCGCGACGGGCCCTGGAGGAACTGGCGGAAGTATTCGGCCTGGCATTCCGCGAGGAATCGAGCGGACTGGTGGCCGAAGGGCCGCGCGTGGCGCGTCTGCCCGTGTCGATCGATGTGGTGGCAGCAGAAGAAGAGGGACCAGTGCGTCTGTGGACGCAGGAGCCGGCGCAGGACCTCGAAGGCGAGGCGGTGTTGTTTTTCCGCGATCCGTTCCGGGACTTCCAATCGGCGACCGTATTGCATGCCCTTGGGCGCGCGGGCGGGGCGCGCCAAGCGGCGATCGGCTTCTCCGGTGCGCTCGATGTCGGCACGGGCGACGTTCTCGTGCGCGACTGGCTGCGTCGTCGGCGCAGCAGCCTGCGCCGCATCGGCTTCTCCCTGCCGGCGGCACAACGCGATCTGATGCCGGGCAGTCTGGTTCGGCTGACCGGGTTCGACGCGGAGCGAACCTATCGCGTCGAGGAAATCGACGAGGGTCTCGTGCGCCGCGTCAGCGCACGCAGCATCGACCGGTCGACACCGGCACGTGTTGCTGCGCCGACCGGCGGTCCGGACGTCCTGCCTCCGGCCCTGCCTTCGAGGCCGGACATCCATTTTCTCGACCTCCCCAATTGGGGCGATACAGACACTCCTCACACGCAGTTTCGTATCGCTGCATGGACGAGACCATGGCGGCGCCAGGCGGCCTACTGCTCGCCCGAGCAGAGCGGCTACGCGTTGCGTACCGGCATCGAACGGGCGGCGACGCTGGGCTATCTGCAGGAACCGACCGGCGGCACCTGCAGCGGACGGATCGATCGTTGCGAGGCAATCGTCGTGGCGCTGTCCGGCGGCGAACTCTCCAGCATATCGACGGCACAACTGCTCAATGGAGCGAATGCGGCCGCTGTACGAAGCATCTCGGGTGCATGGGAGATCATCCAGTTCCAGGCCGCGGAGGAAACCGCGCCCGATGTGTGGCGACTCACGGGGCTGTTGCGCGGACAGTTGGGCACGGAGAACGAGATGCGTGTGGGTGCCGAGGCCGGAGCTCCGTTTGTCCTGCTTGACGCGTCGGTGCAGCCAGCGGGCCTTCAGGTCAACGAGGCGGGTCTCGAGCTCAATTGGCGTGTCGGACCCAGCGCGGCGGAACTGTACAGCGATCTGTTCGTCGTCGAGGCCGTGAAGGGCGGTTTGCGCGCGGCGCGACCGCTGTCGCCTGTCCATTTGCGTGCTGTTTCGGCGGCAAACGGCGACGTCGGCCTGAACTGGATCAGACGTTCGCGCGTCGCTGCGGATGCATGGCTGGAAGGCGATATTCCCTTGGGGGAAGAGAGCGAGACCTATCGCGTCGAGATACGTGCCGGTGATGGCGCTCTGAAGAGGTCCGTCGATGTGGGCACCAATGCCTGGGTCTACCCCGCAAGCGCCATCGCGGCCGATTTTCCCTCACGTCCGGCGCAGGCCCAGTTTTGCGTGAGTCAGATGAGCGCACGGGTCGGGCCCGGCATTTCGGCGACATTGGACGCCGTCATCGAGTGAGTTTCTCGAACAATGAGGTGAAGAATATGGATTCGACCAAGAACTGGTATCACTCGCGCACCATCTGGGCGGCGCTGGTAACGATTCTCGTCTCCGTTGCCGGATTGATCGGGCTTCCGGTCGACACGATCGAGCAGGCAGTCCTGGTGGACACGATCCTGCAGGCTGTGACGGCGATTTCCGGCATCGTCGCGATCCTTGGACGGTTCTCTGCCTCCCAAAGGATCGAATGAAGATGACGTTCATTTCCTGTTCAGTCGGGTTGGGCTAGGTTTTGTCCAACAATCGGCCACAGGAATACGGGAAGCCTCGAAGGGCCATGAAAACGACCTCACCAATCATTTGCCTGTTGGCGGCCTTGGCAATGGCCGCTTCGTCTACAGGGCCAGTCCGGGCAGCGATGCGTGCGGGAGAACCGGCGGCGCATCGGCCGGTATTGCTGGCTGCGGCAGACTGCACCGCGATCGGTCGCGCCGAGGCGTCGCGCAACGGCGGCCAGTTGCGCCGCGCCGTTGCCGTCCAGCGCGGTGGTCAGACCGTTTGCCAGATCGTCTATACCGTTCCGAGCAAGGGCGGCAAGCCGCCGCGCCGGGTGGAGCGCAACATTCCGGTTGGCTGAACACGCGATCATTTTCGCCACGACGATGTCCGAATCTCGATAGAAATAGTCATGGACAGTTCCTCCGGCGCGGTCGTCGCAGGAATATATGAGCGGGGAAGAGATGCGGATACTCGTTGTCGAGGATGACAGGAACTTGAACCGTCAGCTCGTCGAGGCTCTGACGGAGGTGGGCTATGTCGTCGACAGCGCCCACGACGGAGAGGAAGGACATTTCCTCGGTGACACCGAACCCTACGATGCGGTGATCCTGGACATCGGACTGCCGGAAATGGACGGGATCACGGTCGTCGAGAAATGGCGCGCCGACGGCCGCAAGATGCCGGTCCTCATGCTGACGGCGCGCGATCGCTGGAGCGACAAGGTGGCAGGAATCGACGCAGGCGCGGACGATTACGTCGCCAAACCGTTTCATATCGAAGAGGTGATGGCGCGGGTGCGCGCACTGATCAGGCGGGCGGCAGGCCACGCCAGCGCCGAGCTGGTTTGTGGGCCGCTGCGCCTCGATACCAAGGCCTCGAAGGCGCATATCGACGATACCCCGCTGAAGCTGACCTCGCACGAATTCAGGCTTTTGTCCTATCTGATGCATCATATGGGCGAAGTGGTGTCGCGCTCGGAGCTGGTCGAACATCTCTACGATCAGGATTTCGACCGCGATTCCAACACGGTCGAAGTGTTTGTCGGCCGCCTGCGGCGAAAGATGGGCGTCGATCTTATCGAGACGATACGGGGCATGGGCTACCGCATGCGCGATCCGCAAGAGCAGCCATGACGGTCGAGGGCGGTCGTCGAGGCCGGGACGCGCGGTTGAAGTACTGGCTGCGCTCGCTTTCCTTTCGCGCCGTTACATTCTCGACGACCTGGGCGATCGCTGCATTCATCGTGATCGCGACGGTGATTACCGCGCTCTATCGCGATGCGGCGGAGCGCAGCTTTCGCAGCCTCCTGAGCGCGCATCTTTACAGTCTCGTCGCCGCTGTGGACGTCTCCGAGGATGGCAGGCTGCAAGGCGGCCCGGAGCTCTATGACCTGCGTTTCACCGAACCGGGGTCGGGCTGGTACTGGTCGGTCGAACCGGTATCAGACAATCTCGAAGGGACATTGCATTCGCCCTCCATGACCCGGGCCATCGAGGCACCCTCGGTGGATTCGGTGCCTTTCAACAATGAGTTCCAGCGGCGTTACGAGACACGCGGTGTCGACGAGGAGCGCATCGAGGCGCTCGAGAGCGATTTCATCCTTGACGAAGAAAACCGGATCGCCCGGTTTCGGGTCATGGGCAATCTGAGTGAAATCGAAGGGCAGATCTCCCGTTTCGAGCGGCAGCTCTTCGGTTATCTGGCCCTGTTCGGATTTGGCATGGCGGCCATCAACGCGCTCGCGATCCTGTTCGGGCTGAAGCCTCTCGATCAGGTGCGCAGCGCCCTGGCGCAGGTGCGAGAAGGTACGGCCAAAAAGCTGGACGGTGTCTTTCCCTCCGAGATCGCACCCCTGGCCGAGGAAACGAATGCCCTGATCGACAATAATCGCCGCATCGTCGAGCGTGCTCGCACGCAAGTGGGCAATCTCGCCCATGCGCTGAAGACACCATTGGCGGTGTTGCTCAACGAGGGACGGCGGATCGGTGGAAGCGAGGGGCGGGTGGTCCTCGATCAAGCCACCGCGATGCAGGAGCAGATCGAATATTATCTCCAGCGGGCCCGCATTGCCGCGCAACGCGACAGCGTCGTCTATCGGGCGCCCGTGCGAGGACGCATGGAGCGCCTCGTACGTGTGATGCAGAAGCTTGACGGTGACAAGGACTTTCAGTTGCAGATGCCCGAAGAGGAGATCCATTTCGCGGGCGAAGTGGAGGATTTCGAAGAGCTTGCCGGCAACATACTGGAAAATGCCGGCAAATGGTCGCGGCACAAAATTCGGGTCAGCTTGAATGGCGTTGCCGGCAAAGAAGGGGCCGGTGAACTGCTTTTGACGGTTGAAGACGACGGGCCAGGGATACCGGAAGCAAACATTGGCGACGTGCTGAAGCGCGGACGCAGGCTTGATGAGAGCAAACCGGGAACGGGGCTCGGTCTTTCGATCGTATCGGAACTGACGCGCGAGTATGGAGGCGCACTCGAACTGGGCCGTTCCGATCTCGGGGGCCTGAGAGTCGATGTGCGACTGCCGGCGGCCAACTGAAAATGTTCGCAAAACGGACGGCGCGGCTATACGTCAGTTCGAAATTGAGGCAGACATCGCTCTGGCAGACGAAATGAAGTGTCAGGAGAGGGAAGGCGAATGAGAGCCAAGATGGTGCTTGGCGTCGCGGCTTTGATGGCAAGCGGTTGCACCACGACCTCGCTGCCGGTGGGCAACGAGCAGGGGGTGGTCAAGGCCTCGATCATGGATGCGATGAATGGCGGTCTGATCGGGGGAGACATCGGAGACGGGTTGAGCGGCCGCGAACGGCGGATTGCGCTCGAGGCCGAATATCGCGCACTGGAATATACGCCCGGCGGCCAGTCCGTCCCCTGGCGGGCCGAACGTTCCGACCATTCCGGCGAGGTCATTCCGGCACAGCCTTACAAGGTCGGTTCGCAGGACTGCCGTCAATATGTCCATCGCGTCGTCGTCGATGGCTCTGAGAGACAGGCACGCGGTACAGCCTGCCGCAATCCGGACGGAAGTTGGACGCCCCTGACGTAGAGATCTACGAACCGGGGTATGATGTCGGCCGAAACCCGGCGGCGTTCAGACGAAGGCCAAATAGCCGCATGCCGGTGGCGTTGGCAGGATGGCGTCGCATCGCTATGTGAGATTGCATGCTCCTGTGGCTCACGATCGCACTTCTGACTGCGGCGGCAAGTCTGGCCGTCCTGGTTCCGCTCGCCTCCCGGCGCGGGGAGATGGCAGAAGGCGCCGCGCATGATCTGGAGGTCTATAAGGACCAACTGGCGGAGATCGACCGGGACGCCGCGCGCGGCCTGATCGGTGCAAGCGAGGCCGAACAGGCCAGGGCGGAAATAGGCCGCAGGATCTTGCGTATTGCAGGCGAGGCCTCGCCTGATGCTTCGGCAGCCCCTGCGCGTGGCGTGCGAGCTGTGGCCGCGATTGCGGTGCTTGCGGTCCCGCTCCTGAGTTGGGGCATCTACGCGGGCCTGGGATCGCCGGAGATCACCGATCAACCGCTTCATGCACGCCTCAGCAAGGACCCCTCCGACAGTACGGCCGAGGAATTGGTTCGCCGCGCCGAGGAGCACCTGCGCGCCAATCCGTCCGATGGCCGGGGATGGGACGTTCTGGCCCCGATCTATCTGCGCATGAACCGTCCCACCGAATCCGCGACGGCCTATCGCAACGCAATGCGTATTCTCGGCGCCACGGCGCGCCGCGAGAGCGGGCTGGGGGAGGCGCTTGTGGCCGAGGCTGGCGGAGTGGTCTCGAGCGAAGCAGTTGATGCGTTCGAACGTGCTCTGCGGTACGAACCGGCAGATCCGAAGGCCCGGTTCTTTCTGGCGTCCGCCATGGCGCAGGAAGGACGACTTGAGGAGGCGGCCGATGCTTGGCGCCAACTGGCCAGCGACATGCCGTCCGACTCGCCCTGGCAGGGTGCTGTGGCAGCAGCCCTGGAGCAGTCGGGTGACATGAGAAGCGAACAGGGCGAGGGGCTGCCCGGTCCCACCCGTGAAGATATCGAGGCAGCGTCCGAGCTTGATGCGGAAGGCCGGGCACAGATGATCGAGGGAATGGTGGCCCGGCTCGATGACAGGCTGCGCGAAAACCCCGGCGACCTGGAGGGTTGGCAAAGGCTGGTCCGTTCCTATCTGGTGCTCGGGCGCAAGGATGACGCCGCGGCGGCCCTTGAGCGGGGGGCGGCTGCTCTTGCGGCGGAGAACGACGCCGCCGCGGCCAAGGCCTTGCGCCAATTCGCTGCCGGCCTTGGCGTGCAAACGACGGACTAGCACATGACACGCAAACAGAAGCGCTTGACGATCATTGCCGGCGCGCTGGGGGTGTTGGGTTGCGCCACCGCCCTGACTTTCGTGGCGCTTGGTCAGCGGGCCTCCTATTTCTACATGCCCGCCGACATCGCCACGGCAGAAATTCGCCCCGGCGAGCGTATCCGGCTTGGCGGACTGGTCGAGGCAGGCTCCGTCGTGCGAGGCGCCGGCACCCGTGTGACGTTCGCCGTCGCCGATGCGCACGACAGTGTGACCGTGACCTATGACGGCATTCTGCCCGACCTTTTCAGGGAGGAGCAAGGGGTGGTCACCGAAGGCGTGTTCGGCGATGATGGGGCGTTTGTAGCCGACAGCGTGCTGGCCAAGCACGACGAAACCTACATGCCCAAGGACGTCGCCGACAGGTTGAAGGAGCAGGGCGTTTGGCAGGACTGACGGGGACGGCGCGGCATGGTTGAAGCAGGTCACTTTGCCCTGGTGCTGGCCTTCGTGCTGGCCCTCGTTCAGGCCATCCTGCCGCTGATCGGCGCACGGATCGGCGATGCCCGGTTGATGGCGGCGGGCAGTTCCGTCGCGGTCGCCGGCTTTCTGATGACGGCCCTGGCATTCGCCGTCCTCACGGCGGCATACGTGCAGTCCGATTTCTCTCTGCTCAATGTCTTCGAGAATTCGCACTCGCAAAAGCCGCTCCTTTACAAGTTCACGGGCACATGGGGCAATCACGAAGGCTCGATGCTGCTCTGGGTGCTAATCCTCACCGGGTTCGGTGCTCTGGTGGCGTTGTTCGGGCGCAACCTGCCGGCGACGCTGCGCGCCAACGTTCTGGCCGTTCAGGGCATGGTCGGGATGGCGTTCTTTCTGTTCATCCTGTTGACCTCCAATCCGTTTACCCGCCTCGATCCGGCGCCGATCGAGGGGCAGGACCTCAATCCGATCCTCCAGGACATCGGCCTCGCCATCCACCCGCCGCTGCTCTATCTGGGCTATGTCGGTTTTTCGATCTGCTTCTCCTTCGCCATTGCGGCCCTGATCGAGGGACGCATCGATGCAGCCTGGGCCCGCTGGGTGCGTCCGTGGACGCTGATGGCGTGGATCTTCCTTACCGGCGGCATAGCGATGGGCTCGTTCTGGGCCTATTACGAACTCGGTTGGGGCGGCTTCTGGTTCTGGGATCCTGTCGAGAACGCGTCCTTCATGCCGTGGCTGGCCGGCACTGCGCTGCTGCACTCGGCAATCGTGATGGAAAAGCGCTCGGCTCTGAAGATCTGGACGATCCTGCTTTCCATCCTGACGTTCTCGCTTTCGTTGCTGGGAACCTTTCTGGTTCGCTCGGGCGTCCTGACCTCGGTGCACGCCTTTGCCAGCGATCCGACGCGAGGCGTTTTCATTCTTGCAATCCTGACATTCTTCGTCGGCGGTGCACTGGCGCTGTTTGCCTGGCGTGTCCAGACATTGTCCCCGGGCGGGCTGTTCCAGCCGATCTCGCGTGAAGGCGCACTTGTGCTCAACAACCTTTTCTTGAGCACGGCCACGGCGACGGTCTTTGTCGGGACGCTCTATCCGATGTTGCTGGAAGCGGTGACAGGAGACAAGATTTCGGTTGGCCCCCCGTTCTTCGAGGCCACATTCGGCCCGCTGATGGTGCCACTGCTGATCGCAGTGCCGTTCGGTCCGCTTCTCGCCTGGAAGCGGGGCGATCTGCGGGCAGCATCGCAAAGGCTCGTCTTCGCCTTCGCCGGCGCCCTGCTGGTCATGTTGGTCGTGGCGCTGTTCGTGGATCGGGCCTCCGTGTTTGCGGCACTCGGTCTTGGCCTCGGTGTGTGGCTCGTTCTTGGTGCGCTTACAGATCTGGCTACAAGGGCCGGGGTGGGCAAGGTCGGCTGGGCAGTGGCGCGCATGCGGCTGGCGGGATTGCCGCGTGCCGCCTTCGGCACGGCGCTGGCTCATCTGGGTCTCGGCTTGACCACGATCGGGGTCGTGGCCGTGATGAGCCTCGAGACGGAGCAGATAACCGTCATGAAACCCGGCCAGTCGATCGATGTGGCCGGCTACGAACTCCGTTTCGAGGGCATAAAGCCCTATCAGGGCCCCAACTACACGGAAGAGCAGGGTGTCTTCACGCTCATGTCAGCGGAGGAGAAACCGCTGACGCAGATCGTTTCGTCGAAACGGCTCTACACCGCGCGCCGGATGCCGACGACAGAGGCGGGGATCAGCACGCGTGGGCTGAACCAGCTTTACGTCTCGCTGGGAGACCCGACGGACGACGGCGGCGTCGTCGTGCGCATCTGGTGGAAGCCATTCGTCACCCTGATATGGCTGGGGGCTTTGGTGATGATGGTGGGCGGAAGCCTGTCATTGAGTGATCGCCGGCTGCGGGTCGGCGCCCCGTCGGCGCGCAAGGCGGGGCCGAAAATGGCGCCGGCCGAGTGAGGGAACGAATGAAGCGGCTGTTCGCCCTTGTCCTGTGTGTCCTTCTTGCATGGCCGCTGGCTGCCAGCGCTGTGGAGCCCGGCGAGGTGCTGGATGACCCGGCTCTGGAGGCGCGCGCGCGCGCCCTTTCAGCCGAGTTGCGCTGCCTCGTCTGTCAGAACCAGTCCATTGACGATTCGGATGCCGAGCTGGCCCACGACCTGCGCGTTGTCGTACGCGAGCGGCTGAAGGCCGGCGACAGTGACCGCCAGGTGATCGATTTCGTGGTGTCGCGCTACGGCGAATTCGTTCTGCTCAAGCCGCGTTTCAACTGGCGCAATGCCTTGCTGTGGGGAACGCCGCTCATTCTGCTGATCGCCGGCGGCGCTGCCATCGCAATGCGTGCGCGCAGATCCGGCACACCGACGGCCCGGCTGAGCGCGCAGGAGGAAGAGGCGCTTCGCGAGGTTCTGCGCAAGCGCGAGTGACCGGCAACGGGGCGCTCCAGGCGCTCAGAAGTCTCGAATCCCTGAACGGAGTGGGGCCATGGCCAAGACGATGCGAAAGCTGGAATTTGCGGGTCACGCGGGTGCGCCGCTCGCCGCCAGGCTGGATCTGCCCGAAGGGTTCATCCGCGCTTACGCCCTGTTTGCCCATTGCTTCACCTGCTCGAAGGACATCATGGCGGCGCGCCGCATTTCCGCCGACCTCGTGCGCGCCGGCATCGCCGTCATGCGTTTCGATTTTACCGGCCTGGGTGCCAGCGAAGGCGAGTTCGGCTCGACCAATTTTTCGTCCAACGTCGCCGATCTTGTTCTGGCCGCCGGCTATCTGCGTGATCATTTCGAGGCGCCGTCGATCATCATCGGACATTCATTGGGCGGTGCGGCCGTGCTTGCCGCCGCCGGCGACATTCCCGAAACGCAAGCCGTGGTGACGATCGCTGCACCGGCCGATGCCGATCATGTGCTCAAGAACTTTGGCGCAAGTCTGGATGAAATAGAAGCCAGAGGCGAGGCCGATGTGGAGCTTGGCGGGCGACACTTCAGGATAGAGAAGCAATTCGTAGCCGACGTGCAGGAGGCAAGGCTTCGGGAGAGGATCGCCAGATTGCGCAAACCCCTTCTCATCCTGCATGCACCGCTCGACCAGACCGTCGGTATCGAGAACGCAACGCGGATTTTCCTTGCCGCGAAACATCCGAAGAGTTTTGTCTCCCTGGACACGGCCGATCATCTGTTGAGTGATCCGAAGGATGCCGAATTCGCCGCGAGCGTCATTGCCGGCTGGGTGGGGCGCTATATTCGCGACGATGCTCCGCAAGGCAGCGAACCGGTCGAGCATGTGCGCGTAAGGGAAACCGGAGAGGCGAAGTTCCAGAACGCGGTGCATGCAGGCCGGCACCGGCTGTTCGCCGATGAGCCGGAAAGCGTTGGCGGGCTCGATTCCGGGCCTTCGCCGTATGATTTCCTGTCGATCGCTCTCGGTGCCTGCACCGCCATGACGCTCAGAATGTATGCCGATCACAAGGGCATTCCCCTCGGTCGGGTCAGCGTCGATGTCTCGCACGCCAAGGTTCACGTCCGCGACTGCGAAGATTGCACCGAAGACGAGCGCGCGGCGGGGGGCCGGATAGACCGCTTTGAGCGTGTCATCTCGGTTGATGGCGAAATTGGCGCCGAGCTTGCCGACAAGATCGAGGAAATCGCCGGCAAATGCCCGGTTCATCGCACGCTCGAAGCAAGTTCGCAGGTGATGACGACGGTCAGGTCGGGCTGAGACTGCAGTCATGAAGAAGGGCTGATGGATCGCGTCTTCGAGGCGGGAGGCGCAGCAGGCGCATGTTTGCAAAAACCCGAAGCGGCCCATCGCCAACGTGTCGCAATCCATCAGCAGCACCAAGGAGTGTTCAGGGCGTCAACATTTCCGTTTGAAGCGAACGTGCGCTACGGGAGGTGCCCGCCCTCAGCTCAATGCGCCATCATCTCGCTGGCGATCTGTTCGCCATTCAGCGATGAGGGATAGTAAGTCGGCCAGTTGGTGACTTCCTCCAACAGGGCCGACCGGTCGTCCCCCCAATAGAGATGATAGTGATCGGCCAGAGCCGGCGCGATGCGGTGATCGCTGAACTGGATGAACCGGGGAGCCTCGTCGTCTCCTTCGGTCTTCTTGAATATGAAACGCACGCCACGGTTGCCTGCCTTGTAGGTCAGGATCTCGAATCCATCGGAGATGTAACGCGCGGCGTACGAGGCGTCGTCCTTGTAGAACCTGACGCTTTCGGAACCTATGACGATGCGGTCGACATCCGTCCGGTAGCCTGTCTCATAATACTCTCGGTATTCCTCAGCGCTCTTGTCGCCGCGCTCGGCCTTGTGTTCCATGACCGCGTCCAGCGTGCCGTCCTTCAAGTACGGGTAAACCGACTGCCAGTCGCCCTGCCAGTCCGTAAGCGGGCGCTCTTTGATCTGGCTGTCCTCGAAGTAGCCCTTGTAGATGGCCTCGTCGATGCCGTGTGAATGTTCCTGCCCGTTCTGGTTCGCCTGTGCCTGAACCACCACAAGCAGAAACGATCCCAGCGCCAGCGCGCAAGCCCGTTTGAAAGTCGCCATATGCATGTCCTGGACCTCAATTTTTCATAGAATGATATGTTATTACATAACAACATTGCACGTAGCCGAATACACTCGTATTGGCAAGGGGTATTGGCCACGCAAGAAGGCCGCGATGGCGGACGATCGTGGTGATTGAGGGATTTTCGTTGCGAACGGCAGCAATGCCGAATTCGCGGAGGGCCCGTCATTGAAAGTGGAGCGTCACATCCCTGTTATCAGCGCTCGCTAACGGGTTTCGATACGGTGCCGAGATGCGCCAATCAATCCAGCCAGCTGAGACAGGAGCCAGCCATGAACGCCGATCAAAGGAAGAAGCTGTCCGCCGACGAATGGGACGAGCTGAACTTCCCCCGTCCCACGGTCCAGGAATTCGACCGCGTGGTCGAACGTGCGATTTCACGCAGGGGATTTCTCGGAGCGCTGGCGTTCGGCTCTGGTGCGGCTGTCATGGGAACGTCGTTTCTCAAGGGCAGTACCGCCCTGGCTGCCCAGACGTCGCGCTTTGCCTTCTCTCCGATCGCGGCACAGACCGACGGGACGGTTCATGTTCCGGAAGGTTACGAGTGGAACGTTCTCGTGCGCTGGGGCGACGCGCTGTTTTCCGATGCGCCGGCCTTCGATGCATCGAAAGGCGTTCCCGTCGCCGGGTCCGACCGTGTGTTTGGCGAGAATACCGACGGGATGGAGCTCTTCTCGATCGGCGGTCACGAGATCCTCGTGGTCAACAGCGAATACACGAACAACGACATAAATCTTCCGCACACCGATGACGGCATTCCGGCCTCGGCCGATGACGTCCTGACGCTGCAGAACCTTCAGGGCGTCACCGTGATGGAGGTCGCAGAGAGCAAAGACGGCTGGTCGGTCGTGGTCGACAGCCACTACAACCGCCGCATCACGCAAAACACGCCGATGGCGTTCGACGGTCCCGCGGCGGGACACGATCTCTTGAAGACCGAGGCGGATCCCACGGGCACCCGATCGCTGGGCACGTTCAACAATTGCGGCTCCGGACGCACGCCCTGGGGCACCTATCTGACCTGCGAAGAGAACTTCAACGGCTATTTCGGCGCGACCGGCGACATGCCGACCGACGAAGCGGTCGCCGCCGGCTACAAGCGTTACGGCATCAGCGCCAAGGGCTGGGACTACAACTATCATGTCTACGATGCGCGTTTCGACGTATCGGCAAACCCCAACGAGCCGCATCGCGCGGGATACATCGTCGAGATCGACCCATCGGACCCGGATTCCACCCCGGTCAAGCATACCGCACTCGGCCGTTTCAAGCATGAGAATGCGGCTTCCGTCGTGGCTCCCGACGGCCGGGTCGTCGTCTACATGGGCGACGATGAACGCGGCGAGTTCATGTACAAGTGGGTGTCGCGAGACATTTACGTTCCGGGTGGCGATACGTCGACGCTGTTGTCTGAGGGCGTTCTTCATGTGGCCCGGTTCAACGACGACCTGACAGGCGAATGGGTTGCCCTGACGCCCGATGCAACCGGCGTGTCGGCGGCCGAGATCGCCGTCTTCACACGTATCGCGGCTTCGTCGGTCGGCGCCACCACGATGGACCGGCCCGAGTGGATCGCCGTCAACCCGGTCGCGGTGGAGGCCTACTGCTGCCTGACCAACAACAGCCGCCGCGGAGCCAAGAACGATGACGGCTCCATCAAAACCAATGCCGGCGGCGACCCGATGACCGTCAATGCGGTGAACCCCCGCGAGACCAACAATTACGGTCAGATCGTCCGCTGGCGCCCGGCAAACGGCGATCATGCAGCCGATGCTTTCGAATGGGATCTCTACGTGATGGCCGGCAATCCCACCGTTTCGGAGGGACCCAACGCCGGCAGCTCAAATGTCAACGAAGGCAACCTGTTCAATTCGCCAGACGGCATGGCGATCGACTCCACCGGCCTGATCTGGATTCAGACGGATGGCGACGATTCCAACGAGGGCGAATACGCAGGCATGGGCAACAATCAAATGCTCGCCGGCGATCCGGTGACTGGTGAAATTCGTCGATTCCTCACCGGCCCCAAGGGGTCTGAAGTTACGGGGCTCTGCTGGTCGACAGACCGCCGCACGATGTTCGTCGGCATACAGCATCCCGGCGCGCCGTTTCCGGACGGGGAGGGTAGCCTTCCCCGCTCGTCCATCATCGCGGTGAAGCGCGAAGACAAGGCCCAGGTGGGCTGAGCCTAGAGTGGGGCGAAAGGCATCTCGGCTTCGAACGGTTCCACTTGAAGCTGTGCACGCCAGGCATTGACCTTCCCGCTACTGGAAGTCCTACCCCCTTGCGAATGTCAATTCGCAAGGGGGTTCGCTTGTCTCATACTGTCTTGATCGTCGGTGGCGGCGGCTCGGTCGGTTCGCACGTCGCACGTTTGCTCGCATCCGGTGGAAAGCTTGATGTCATAGTCGCGGGCCGCAACCTCAAGAATGCGCAAGAGGTGGCCGCCACCATCGGTGCAAGGGCCCGCCGGTTCGATATATCCAAGCGAGCCGATTGGGACGCCGCGCTTTCCGGTATCGACCTTGTACTGGTATGCGTGGACCAGGAGGACGTGGGTTTTGCCGCGCACGTCCTTTCCAGAGGCATCCATTATGTGGATATAACGGCCGGTGATGCCTTCTTCCGGGCTGTCGAGGCGCTCACGCCCGAAGGCGTGCGCGCGACAGCGGTCCTGTCTGTTGGTCTTGCACCCGGGATCACCAATCTACTTGCGCGAGACGCGGCCTCCCGTTTGGACGCAACCGACAGCATCGACATTGGTCTGCTTCTCGGTCTCGGCGATACGCACGGTCGCGCGGCTATCGAATGGACAGTTCGTGAGATCTTTGCTCCACGTCGCGCGCGGCCGGCACGCATGCAATTCGGTGAGCCATGGAGCGCCCGCCGGGCCTATTGGATGGATTTTGCGGACCAGCATGCGCTGCGCCGCACCATGCCAGGTGTCCAGGCAACTACGCGGCTGGCTTTCGATTCCCGTCTCATGACCGCGTCCCTGTTCTTTCTCGGTTCCCTATGCCAGGGCAATGGAGCCCTGATGCGATTGGTTTCACGGCTATCGCCCATGCTGGCATTCGGGTCCGACGACTATGTTGCGGTGGTCGAGGCACATGGACAAAGGGATGGAAAACCGGCAACTGTTCGCAGCCGCTTCTGCGGGCGCAGGGAAGCCGACGTGACGGCGCGCGTGGCGACATTCGTGGTGCGCTCGGTACTCGGCCGGCCGCAACGCAACGGCATCTTCCACATCCACCAACTCCTTGCGCCGACAGAGCTTTTCGCAGCGCTCGAGCTGGAAGCAGCAGGAAAATTCACGCGCTCGCTTTGAGTTGCTGGAGAACATTACGAAATTTTCATTCGTTGGAAATGGCGCCGTAATGTGCGGGGACCTAACTGTGTGTCTGAGGATTTCCAAGAACGTCCCTCAAAGAAAGGACACACACCAATGACCTCTCCTCTTTCCTTCTCCTCCAGACGGAAGCGGTTTGCAGCCGCTGCGGCATCGGTTGCGATCGCCAGTGCCGTCGGCCTTGGCGCGGTGACGTCGGGCACTTTGCCGGTGTTTGCCGACCCGGTTCGTGTCGAAACCGCCCAGGCACCAGGTTTCGCTGAAGTCGTCGACCGTGTGTCTCCGGCTGTCGTAAGTGTCCGTGTGAAGGCCGACATTCAGCCGGCATCCGATCGCATGGACGGCTTCTTCGGGCCTCCCGGATTCGGCGATCTGCCGGATGACCATCCGTTGAAGCGTTTTTTCCGTGAGTTCCGCGGCGACCGTTTCGGCGACGGAGAGCGTCACAAGTTCCGCGACCGTCCGCATCGCGCGCGGCCGGTGTCGCAAGGCTCGGGATTCTTCATTTCGGAGGACGGCTATCTCGTCACCAACAACCACGTGGTCAGCGACGGCTCCGAATTCACCGTCGTCATGGACAATGGTGACGAACTCGATGCCAAGCTTGTGGGCACGGATTCGCGCACCGACCTCGCAGTGCTCAAGGTGGATGCCGACCGCAAATTCACCTATGTCGCCTTCGCCGACGACGCCAGGGTTCGAGTCGGTGACTGGGTCGTAGCCGTGGGCAATCCGTTTGGTCTCGGTGGCACGGTGACCGCCGGTATCGTCTCGGCCCGTGGCCGCGATATCGGCGCCGGCCCGTATGACGACTTCATTCAGATCGACGCTGCCGTCAACCGCGGCAACTCGGGTGGTCCGGCATTCAACCTGAACGGCGAAGTCGTGGGCATCAACACAGCCATCTTCTCACCGTCAGGCGGCAATGTCGGCATTGCCTTCGCGATCCCTGCGTCGACCGCAAAGACCGTCGTTGAGGAACTGATCAAGGACGGTACGGTGGAGCGTGGATGGCTCGGCGTACAGATACAGCCGGTGACCGATGACATCGCCGAATCGCTCGGCCTCGACGACGCCAAAGGCGCGCTGGTGAGTGAAGCACAGCCCGACAGCCCGGCACTCGACGCCGGCATCAAGGCTGGCGACGTCATTACCGCCGTCGACGGCAAGGATGTCGCATCGCCGCGCGAGCTGGCACGAATGATCGGTGGTCTCGAGCCCGGCACATCTGTCGATGTCTCCGTTTGGCGCGAGGGAGCAGCCAAGAGTCTCAACGTCAAACTGGGCGAATTGCCCGGCGCCGACCACGTTGCTTCGGCCGGCTCGCCCGATGAGCAGGGCGGCGCGACCCTGGACAACTTTGGCCTTACCGTCGTTCCCGCGGACGACGGCACAGGCGTCGTTGTCACCGCCGTCGAACCCGGTAGCGCAGCCGGCGATCGGGGCGTGAATTCAGGCGACGTCATCGTCTCGGTCAACTCGCGTGACGTGAAGACCGCAAAGGACGTCGAAACGGCGATCGACGAGGCGTCGAAGGCCGGCCGCAAGGCCGTTCTCTTCCGGCTTCAGCGCGACGATACGAGCCGTTTCGTGGCGCTGCCTGTCGCCAAAGGCTGACTTCCACCAGGGCGGCGGGTTCAATACCCCCTGACCAGCCGTCCGAGGGGAAGGAATCGGAGCCAGTGTTGCGTAAGGTTTCGGTTCCCCCGCGGCAGCGGGACATGTCCCGCTGCCGCATTTCTTGACAAGGCGGATCTCATGCGCAGGACAATGGCGGCCAAACGGAATGACACGGATCATAGGGCGCGTATGAAGATTCTGCTGATCGAAGATGACCGCGAAGCCGCCGACTATCTCGAACGTGCCCTGGGCGAGACCGGCCACACGGTCCATGTAGCCCGCGACGGCGACAGTGGCTTCACCTTGGCCGATGGCGGCGATTACGACGTGCTCGTCGTCGATCGCATGCTGCCGCGCCGTGACGGGCTCTCGGTCGTGGCGGGCCTGAGAGCGCGGGGCAACGACACGCCGGTGCTCATTCTTTCAGCCCTTGGTGAGGTCGACGACCGCGTCACGGGCCTGCGTGCAGGCGGCGACGACTATCTCACCAAGCCCTACGCGTTCAGCGAATTGCTGGCGCGCATAGAAGTGCTCAATCGGCGCGCGGCTTCGCGGGAAGTGGAAACCGTCTATCGTGTCGGCGATCTGGAACTCGACCGACTTTCCCATTCGGTCAGGCGCGCCGGACAGGACATCGTCCTCCAGCCGCGCGAATTCCGGCTGCTTGAATATCTGATGCGCCACGCCGGGCAGGTCGTCACCCGTACAATGCTTCTGGAAAACGTCTGGGACTATCATTTCGATCCCCAGACCAACGTCATTGACGTGCATGTCTCGCGGTTGCGCGGCAAGATCGAAAAAGGTTTCGACAAGCCGATCCTGCATACCGTTCGTGGTGCCGGATACATGCTGAAAGCCGGCTGATGCGGAAGCTGGCCGCGATCATGAAGACGACGGCGGCCCGTTTGTCTGCCCTCTATCTGCTGCTGTTCGGGGCCTGCGCCATTGTCCTCGTGATCTACATGACCTCCGTTTCGGTGCGCATGATCGCCACCCAGACGCGCGAGGCGGTCAACGAGGAGGCCTTGCGTCTCGGCCGGGCCTACGACCGTGGCGGCATTCCCGCCCTTGTGCGGCTCATGGAACAGCAGGCCCGTCAACCCGGGGCCAATCTCTACCTGATCGCCGACCCCAACGGACGGCTTCTGGCGGGCAATGTCGAAAGTCTCGCGCCGGGGGTGCTCGACACGCGCGGCTGGACGACACGTCCCTTCGCCTACGAGAGATACGGAGAGGCGGCCGCGCCTGGCCCCACGACACACACGGCCATGGCGCAGATCATCACCCTGCCCAATCAGATGATCCTGTTGGTCGGCCGAGACCTGGGTGAGCCCGAACGGTTTCGGCGCGTCATCCAGCGCGCGCTCATCTTTGCCCTCGGATTCATGGCCCTCGGCGCATTTCTCATCTGGTATTTCGTGGGACGCACCGCGCTCAGGCGGATTGACAGCGTGTCGGAGGCGAGTGCCCGCATCATGGGCGGCGATCTCACGGGGCGCCTTCCCGTTACCGGCGCCGGCGACGAATTCGATCGTCTATCGGAGAACCTCAACACGATGCTGGGGCGCATTTCGGCGCTTAACGACGGTTTGAAGCAGGTCTCGGACAACATCGCGCATGATCTCAAGACGCCGCTGACCCGTCTGCGCAACCGGGCCGAAGAGGCGCTTTCGAGAAAAAGCGGCACCAAGGCCTACCGCGAGGCTCTCGAGGCAACGATCGCGGAGTCCGACCAGCTGATCCGCACCTTCAACGCGATCTTGATGATTTCGCGCCTTGAAGCGGGCTATTCGGCCGAAGCGACGGGCGAGATCGATCTGGCGGCCATCGTCAACGATGTATGCGAGCTCTACGAACCCGCTGCCGAGGAAGCCCGGGTCGCGATCCGAAGCAAAATCGTCGACACACCCACCATCAACGGAAACCGGGAACTTGTGGCACAAGCCTTGTCAAACGTCGTCGATAACGCGATCAAGTATTCTGCCGAACATGACGAACACCCCGAGGTCCTCGTCACGCTCGCGCGAAGGGAGGATGAAGTGCAACTGGTCGTCGTCGACAACGGACCCGGCATTCCGCCGGAAGACAGGCAGCGCGCCATGGAACGCTTCGTGCGACTGGAGGCCAGCCGCACGCAACCCGGCTCCGGTCTCGGATTGAGCCTGGCAAGCGCCGTTATGAAATTCCATGGCGGGCGTCTGGAACTGGCTGACGGAGATGCCGGTCTTGCCGTCTCCATGGTCTTTCCCGCAGGCAAGGCCTCGTCATGACGCGGGCGCGGCGAAAGCGCGGAGAACGCGAGGAGTGGTCGCTGGAGATTGCACGCGAACTCCTGCCGCTCGACACGGATATGGCGCAATCGGCGCTGGACGATCTGGTCGAGGCGGCCGAGGAGAACGGCCTTGAACGCCTCGTGAACCTGGCGCGGGCTGGCGGCCCAGCCGCCGGGTTCCTGGCGGCCGTCAGTGATCTGTCGCCCTATCTCCGCGATACGATGCGTCGTCGTCCCGACATTCTCGATCGTCTGTTCGACACGGACTGGCGGCAACGGATTGCCGATATAGCTGAGGAAATGAAGGCCTGCGCCATGGCAGGCGATGCCAGCGAGGCATCCGTGATGGCTGATCTGCGTCGGCTCAAGGCCGAGGCGCATGCTCTGATCGCGCTTGCCGATCTGTCGGGGGCGGCCGATACCCGCACGACCGTTGGCAGCATGAGCGCCATCGCCGATGCGGCAATTGAAGCGGCCTGTGCCTACCTGCTGTGTGACGCCAACAGGCAGGGAAAGCTGAAGCTTCCCGACCCGTCCGACCCGAACCGCGGTTCCGGCTGGATCATTCTCGGCATGGGCAAGCTCGGCGCCTGCGAACTCAACTTCTCCTCCGATATCGATCTGATCGCCTTTTTCGATCCAGATGCCCCCGCGATTATCGATCCGCTGGAGGCGACCGATCTCTTTTCGCGGCTGACGCGGCGCTTGATGCGCATTTTGCAGGATCGCACCGAGCACGGCTATGTGTTTCGCACCGATTTGAGGCTGCGTCCCGATCCGGGCTCGACCCCGCTGGCGATCCCGCTCGAAGCCGCGCTCAACTATTATGAGGGGCGGGGGCAGAACTGGGAACGCGCAGCCATGATCAGGGCACGCGCCATCGGCGGCGATTCGGCGGCTGCTGCGGCGTTCCTCAAGGAACTGCAGCCCTACGTGTGGCGCAAATACCTCGACTACGCGGCGATTGCCGATGTGCATTCCATCAAGCGCCAGATTCACGCACACAAGGGGCATGGCGAGATTGCCGTCAGGGGGCACAATGTGAAGCTCGGGCGGGGCGGTATTCGCGAGATCGAATTCTTCGTCCAGACGCAGCAACTCATCGCCGGGGGGCGCTTTCCCGAACTGCGCGGCCGCCAGACTGTGGCCATGCTGGCGGAACTGGAAAAGCACGGCTGGATCGATGCCGCCGCGCGCGATTCGATGACGCGCCAGTACTGGTTCCTGCGCAGTGTCGAGGATGCCATCCAGATGGTGGCCGACGAGCAGACCCATACCTTGCCGGAAGACGAGGAGGGGCTCGAGCGGATCGCCCGGATGCGCGGCTACACCGATGCCGAGACCTTCTCGGCGGACTTCCGTAGCGCACTCCAGGAGGTCGAGAGCCATTACGCGGCGCTGTTCGAGACCGCGCCACAGCTTTCGGCGAGCCTCGGAAATCTCGTCTTTACCGGCGACGTCGACGACCCGGGCACACTGGAAACCCTGCACAATCTGGGGTTCGAACGGCCGAGCGATATATGCCGGGTGATACGCACGTGGCATTTCGGACGCTATCGCGCGACCCGTTCCGCGGAAGCGCGCGAGCGACTGACCGAGCTTACCCCGGCGCTGCTGGAAGCGTTCGGCCGGACCAGGCGGGCCGATGAAGCGCTCATTCGCTTCGACGAGTTCCTCTCCGGTCTTCCCGCCGGCATCCAGCTCTTCTCGCTCTTGCAGTCCAACCCCGGCCTGCTGCAGCTTCTGGCGACCATCATGGGAGCCGCGCCGCGGCTTGCCGCCATCATCACCCGCCGGCCGCATGTCTTCGACGGTTTGCTCGATCCGGCACTGATGTCGGAATTGCCGGACAAGACCTATCTCACCGCGCGCCTGGAATCATTCATGCAGGGCGCCAGAATCTACGAAGAAACGCTTGATCGGCTTCGTATTTTCGCTGCCGAACAGAAATTCCTGATCGGCATCCGCCTTCTGACCGGCGCCATCGATGCGGCGCGCGCCGGCAAGGCCTTCTCGGACCTGGCGGATCTGACCATCGCCGCCGCGCTTCAGGCGGTCGAGGATGAATTCGCGAGCCGGCATGGGCGTGTGCCCGGTGGGCGCATCGTCATCCTCGGCATGGGCAAGCTCGGCAACCGGGAACTGACGGCTGGCTCCGATGTCGATCTGATCCTGCTCTATGATCATGATGCGGAGGCGGAGGAATCAGATGGCGACAAGCCCCTGTCCGCATCACTCTACTACGCCCGCCTGACGCAGCGCCTGATTGCGGCGGTTTCCGCGCCGACGGCAGAGGGCGTGCTCTACGAGCTCGATCTGCGTCTGCGTCCTTCGGGCAACAAGGGGCCTGTCGCCACCCATATCGATGCCTTCCGAAAATATCAGCGCGAAGGGGCGTGGACCTGGGAGCACATGGCGTTGACGCGCGGCCGTGTCGTGGCCGGCAATTCCGGCTTGTCCGACGAGATCAATGCCGAGATCGACGCGATCCTCGCACTTCCGCGCGATTCCGGCCGGATATTGCGTGAGGCGCGCGACATGAGGTCCATGATCGAGACTGAAAAGCCGCCGCGAAACATCTGGGACTTCAAACTCATTCCGGGCGGCCTGATCGATCTGGAGTTCATCGCCCAGGTGGCCATCCTCACGGGTGGCATCGATGGCGACCGACGATCGACAAGCACGCAGGAGACGCTTGCGGCGCTCAGTCCGGCGTTCTGCGATCCGCAGACCCGGGACGAACTGGTTGCGGCTCACACCTTGTTCATCGATCTTACGCAACTGGTGAGGCTCTGCCTGACGGGCGACATCGACGGCGAAGACATACCGCCCGGCCTGTCCGACTTGATCCTGAGAAGCGTCGACCTGCCTGAAATAGGCATTCTGGAGGCGCATATCGAGGAAACCTCGCAGCGTGTCAGAGCGCATTTCGATCGTCTTCTCGGCACAGCCGGAACGGCTGCGGGGGAACAGCCCGAGCGGGATGGTTGAAGGCGATAGATCGGCTCGATCGCTGCGCGGCGGGTCGTGACAGCACCGGCGTTGGTCGCCGGCCGGAGATCTTCAGGCCGCGGCGGCCATCTCCTCCGCCGGGATGCGCACGGAGACAATCGTTCCCTTGCCTTCGCGCGACCTGATCTTGAGCGCGCCGCCATGCATTTCGGTGAGGGAACGCGAGATCGCCAGGCCAAGCCCGGAGCCCGTATGGTTCTTGGAAAACTGGTTCTGGACCTGCTCGAAGGGTCGGCCGAGTTTCTTCAGCGCCTCGCGTGGAATTCCGCAGCCATTGTCCTCGATGGTCAGCACCAGTGCGCCCGAAGCCCTCTTGGCGCGGACCATGATGTGACCGCCCTGGCCGGTGAACTTCACCGCATTTGACAGGAGGTTGAGCGCGATCTGCTTGATGGCACGCCGGTCGGCCAGGATCCGCGCCGATTGGGTGATCTCGGTCTCCAGCGTGATCGACTTGGATTCCGCCTGCACGGAGATCACGCGCACAGCTTCCGACACCAGTTCTTTCAGATCGATATGCTCGCGTTGCAACGAGAACTGGCCCGCCTCGATCTTCGACATGTCCAGGATGTCGTTGATGACGCCCAGCAGATATGTGCCGCTGGCGTGTATGTCTCCGACATATTCCTCGTAGCGCTCGGAACCCAGCTTGCCGAAAAGGCCGGACTGCATGAGTTCCGAGAAGCCGATGATGGCATTGAGCGGCGTGCGCAGCTCATGCGACATGTTGGCCAGGAATTCTGACTTGGCCCGGTTGGCCGCTTCGGCGCGCTCCGTCTCGCGCATGTAGCGGCGGTTCAGTTCGACCAGTTCCCGCGCCCGTTCCTCTTCTGCCCGTCGTGCCAGGCTGAGGTCATGAATGGTTGCCATCAGGCGGCGCTCGCTGTCGACCAGCTTGTCCTGATGCAGCTTCATCTGCGTGATGTCGGATCCCACCGAGACGACGCCGCCGTCGCGTGTCCGCAACTCGTTGACTTGCAGCCAGCGCCCGTCCGCCAGCTGCCGTTCGAAAGTCGAGCCGCCATGCCGGCCATGCGGGCTCGCCAGTTTGCGCTCGAAGGCATAGGCTTTCATCATGTCCTCGATCGTCTCGCGCCGCGTGCCCGGCAGGACGTTCTCTCCGGACAGGCCCATATGCTCCTGGAAGCGCGTGTTGCACATGACCAGGCGATCGGCCGAATCCCAGAGCACGAAGGATTCGGAGATGCTTTCGATAGCCGTGCGCAGCCTGAGGTCCGCTTCCTCCGACTGGCGCGCGAGGTCGTGCTGCTCGGTGACGTCCACGGCGATGCCGATGAGATGCAGTTCCGGCGCCGACCTGTCGATCACCTGGGCGCGCGTGCGCATCCACACCCAACGGCCCTCGGCATGGCGCATGCGGAACACCTGATCGACCTGGTCGATGTCGCGTGATGCGACCCGGTTTGCGATCTCGAACAGGTCTCCGTCGTCGGGATGGATTATGGCCGAGACGTCACCGAAGGAGAGCATGTTGTGGCAGGGCTCGTAGCCGAGCATCTCGTACATGGATTGCGACCAGTACATCTTGCCGCGCGCCATGTCCCAGTCCCACAGGCCGCAGCGTCCGCGCACGAGGGCCAACTCGATACGCTGATGGGCTTCGTTGTATATCTGGTCGGCCGTGCGGGCGCGCGAGGACTGACTGAAATAGGCGTAGAGCACCGCGATCAGGACCGTCGAGGTGAGAACGAAGAGCACCACGTTGAGAGATACGGTCTTGCGCCACTCTGCCAGGATGGCGTCTTCCGGCAGCAATGCAGCCGCTACCCCCGCACTGCCTGCATCGTGCACCGCAGCGTACCACCGCTCTCCGTTGACAGAGACGGGAAGAACACCGGCGCGCTCGGTGAAGAGGACAAGCGGTTGCCCGCCAGCCATGATGTCTTCCAGCGGCAGGTCGCGCCACGAAAGATAATTGGGGGCCGAGGCGATGATCTTCTGATCCGGCCCCGCGATGGCCAGGACGAGCCGGTCCGGAAGGGCGCTGATCTGGCTGGAGCGCTCCAGGATGGCCTGGGCCGACACCGCACCCTCGGAGGTGTCAGCGTGGGCGGCAGCCATCGTTCCGGCGAGTTGGGCCGCGCCAAGGGCGACGAGCGATCTCGTCATGGTGATGGCCTTGTCGCGCTCGGCCATCAGGGAGGTCGTGCGCGCTGCCGCGATGACGATCAGGAACATGACGATGAGAAGGGGGACCGAACGCCGGATGAAGGGTTCGGCAGCGATCAGCCGCTGATAGGTCGGAGCGGCGATCATACGCACATTGCCGGGCAGAGCGGGCATCGACCATTTACGGCCGTTGCGCCAGGCAAATACATCCCCTTCGGGCGCGCTGCGCGCGTCCGCCTTCGCCATGATGCTGGCTCCGTCGATTGATGGTTGTCCAATCGATCCGGTCTAACCGCACGCCCGAATCGCCACTAAAGAATCAAAGGTGATTCGCCTTGTCCAGTGCCGGGCGGCCAATTCGTAAAATTTTACCTAACGGCCCGTGGATCGGACTATGCCAGCGTGCGTTCCACGATGTCGCGCAAGTCCGCCGACAGGCCTTCCACGGACGCGATCCGCTTCAGGGTTTCGTGGGCCAGAGCCTTGCGTCCCGGCTCCAGTTGCCGCCAGGAGCGCAGCGCCGTCGCAAGCCGTGCGGCAAGCTGCGGATTGCCGCGTTCGATCTCCAGAACCGTGTCGGCGAAATAGCGATAGCCTTCGCCGTCCGGTCGATGGAAACCGGTCTGATTGGCGGTGCTGAACGTTCCGATCAGCGCACGCACCCGGTTGGGATTGGCAAGCTGGAACGCGGAATGTCCGGTCAGCGTCCGCACCCTGTCGAGCGTGTCATGGCTGGGCACCGCAGCCTGGATCGCGAACCACTTGTCGAGCACCAGTGGGTCGCCGCGATAACGCTCCTCGAAGGAGGCCAGGGCAGCGTGTGTCTGGGCCGCTTGCGGATGGCGGTTGGCGAGCACCCCAAGGGCTGCCGCGCGGTCGGTCATGTTGGTGGCCGCACGGAACTGGGCGTCAGCAAGCTCAACGTCGCCTGCCGCCGACAGATAGTCGAGAAGGACGTTGCGCAGTGCCCGTCTGCCAGCGCTTTCGGCGCTCGGGCTGAACGGACCGGCATCGTCCAACTCCTCGTAGAGAGAAAGGAACCGCGCCCGGTTGGCCTGTCCGATGGCAACGCCAAGCGCATTGCGCGCCGCCAGAATCGCGTCGGGATCGATATCGCTCCCGATCTCGCGCGCGATGTCGGACTCGGCGGGCAGGGTAAGCGCGAGCGCGCGGTAGGCCGGCTCCAGACTGGCGTCTGAGGCGGTCTCGCCGGCGAGTGCGATCAACGCATCGGGCAATCGCGGACTGCCCGCGTTGCGGACCGCGGTGGAGGCGCTCATCAGCGCGTCCGTCATCACCGTGTTCAGCGCCTGCCAGCGCGAGAACAGGTCGCTGTCATGCCTGGCGAGAAAGAAGCGGTCCGCCTCCGTTTCTTCCACCGAGAGCGTCACGGGAGCGGAAAAGCCCCGGTTGAGGGACAGGCGCGGCCGTTCATTCACACCATCAAAGCGCACCTCGTGACGCCGCTTTCGCACGTGGATTATGCCGTCGCTGACAGTGGCACCATCGACCGCGCTCCACGCGATGTCCTGGCCGCCGGGACCGACGAGACCGAATGCGAGAGGGATGTGCATGAGGCGCTTGCGGCTTTCGCCGGGCGTTGGCGGCACGGATTGCTCGATCGAAAGGGTAAGCGCCTGCTCGCTGGCCGAGTATTGCGCGTCGACGGCCAGGTGCGGCGTGCCTGCCTGGTGGTACCAGAGTGCGAATTGTGACAGATCGCGTTCGGAAACGTCCTCGAAGACGCGCAGGAAGTCCTCTATGGTCGCAGCCTCGCCGTCGTGACGCTCGAAGTAGAGGTCCATGCCCTTGCGGAAAAGCTCCGGGCCCAGAACGGTATGGATCATCCGCACGACCTCCGATCCCTTTTCGTAGACCGTCGCCGTGTAGAAGTTGTTGATTTCGCGGTAACGGCGCGGGCGTACGGGATGCGCAAGCGGTCCCTGATCCTCCGGGAACTGATGGGCGCGCAACGTGCGCACCTCTGCAATGCGCTTGACCGGACGTGAGCGCTGATCGGCCGAGAACTCGTGGTCGCGATAGACCGTCAGACCCTCCTTGAGACAGAGCTGGAACCAGTCGCGGCAGGTTATGCGGTTGCCGGTCCAGTTGTGAAAATACTCATGCGCGATGATCGCCTCGATATTGGCGAAATCGGCGTCCGTCGCCGTTTCCTCGTCAGCCAGAACATACTTGTCGTTGAAGATGTTGAGCCCCTTGTTCTCCATCGCACCCATGTTGAAGTCGGACACGGCAACGATGTTGAACACGTCGAGATCGTATTCGCGGCCAAATCTTTCCTCGTCCCAGGCCATCGAACGCTTCAGCGCATCCATCGCATAGGCGGCGCGCGCCTCCTTTCCGTGCTCGACATAGATGGCCAGATCGACCGCACGCCCCGACCTGGTGCGGAACGTATCGCGGAGGACACCGAGATCGCCGGCCACAAGGGCGAAGAGATAGGAAGGCTTGGGGAAGGGATCATGCCATTCGGCGAAATGCCGGCCGTCACCGAGGTCTCCGCGCTCACCCGGGTTGCCGTTGGAAAGCAGGATCGGGGCTGCTTCGCGATGCGCTTCAACGCGCACGGAGTAGACCGACAGGATGTCCGGCCGGTCGAGGAAATAGGTGATGCGGCGGAAGCCTTCGGCCTCGCATTGCGTGCAGTACACCCCGTTGGAACGGTAAAGGCCCATCAATGCCTTGTTGGTGTCCGGCGACAGCCGGGTGACCATCTTCAGCCGGAACGCGCCTTGTGCCGGTACGCCATGGATGGTGAGCCGGTCCGGCTCTGCGGCATAGGCGTTGGCATTGGCGGGCACACCATCGATCTCGAGCATGGCGAGGTCGAGCCCGTCGCCGTCGAGAACGAGCGGTGCGTCAGCCGCTACCCCGTCCCGGCGCCGGATGGAAAGCTCCGCCACAACTTCGGTGCGCTCGGCATCCAGCCGGAAAACGAGGTCCGTCCGGTCGATGAGGTAATCCGAAGGACGGTAGTCCTCCAGCTTGAACACCTGGCCCGTATCGGTTCGCATAGCCATCCATCCCGTTTTCGTTGGAGCGCCATGCGTCTGCCTGAACGCACAAGGAACGCTCCATCATCCTGAATCCACGCATCGTGCCTTTGCGAAACCCGATCCCGGTTTTCGGTCCGATGCGCCAGCAGCACCCCGATTGCAGAGCGTACTGGCCCCAACAATTCACACCGCTTGCCCTTTACACAATTGGATCGAGCGACAAAACTGTGTCTACCATCGCAATCACTTCCAATTCACTCACCGGATTTTTCCATGACCGTCTTGACGCCGAAATTTGGAATGGGCGCGTCCGTTCTCCGCGTCGAGGACGCCGCCTTCGTCACCGGCAAGGGGTGCTACACCGACGATATAGCACCCGAGGGTGTTCTGCATGGCTATGTCCTGCGATCGCCCGTCGCCAACGCCCGCTTCAAGATCGCCTCGCTGGATGATGCCAGGGCGGTGCCCGGCGTTCGTCTCGTGCTGACCGGTGCCGACACCGCCCACCTCGGCGACCTGAAGTCGGGCGTCATGCAGAAACAGCCCGACGGCAGTTTCGCGACGACGCGCGACATCCCCGTATTGTGCCGCGATCGCGTGCACTATGTGGGAGATGCGGTGGCTTTCATAGTCGCAGACAGCCGTGACCAGGCGCAGGACGCGGCGGAAATGATCGAGGTCGACTACGAAGACGAAGAGGCGATTGCCGGCACGGCCGAAGCCCTGGAGGCCGGCGCGGTCCTTGTCTGGCCCGAACTCGGCACCAACAAGTCCTTCGAATACCGTCTGGGCGATGCCGCAAGGGCCGATGCCGCCTTTGCTGCTGCCGAGAAGATCGCCAGGGTTCGCTTTCACAACAACCGGCTGGTCGTCAATTACATGGAGCCGCGTGCGGCGATCGGGGAATGGAAGGAGGACGAGGACCGCTTCGTGCTCACGACTGGGTCGCAGGGTGTTCACTCCATGCGTTCGATCATCGCCGGGCAGGTCCTGAAGATCGATCCGGAAAAATTGCGTGTTGTCACGCCCGATGTCGGCGGCGGCTTCGGACCGAAGACTTTCGTCTATCGCGAATATCCGCTGGTGCTGGAGGCGGCCAGAAGGCTCGGCCGCCCTGTCAAATGGACCTGTGACCGCAGCGAGCATTTCCTGACCGACGCGCAAGGGCGCGACAACGTGGTCGAAGCCGAGATGGCGATGGACGGCGAGGGCCGTTTTCTCGGATTGCGGGCCAGGCTGATCGCCAATATGGGCGCCTACAATTCGCAGTACGGGCCGTTCATCCCCTATGTTGGCGCAACGATGTCGACCGGCGTTTACGATATCGACGCGCTCGACGTGACGATCCTCGGCGTCTTCACCAACACCTGTCCGGTCGACGCCTATCGTGGAGCCGGCCGGCCCGAGGCCGCGCTGCTTCTGGAAAAGCTGGTCGACGAATGCGCCCGCGAGATGGGCCTGCCGGCCGACGAGATCCGCCGGCGCAACTTCATCCGGCCGGAACAGTTTCCCTACAAGACCCCGACCGGCCGGCTCTACGATGTCGGCGAGTTCGAAGGTCATCTGGAAACCGCGCTTGAACGCGCGGCCTGGGCGAGTTTCCCGGAGCGCCTGGAAGAGGCGAAGGCGAGGGGCCGCATCCGTGGGATCGGTCTTGCGACCTATATCGAGGCATGCGCCTTTGCCGGCTCCGAACCGGCCCATGTCGAACTGAACGACGACGGCACGGTCACGCTCCTGATCGGCACGCAATCGAACGGTCAGGGCCATGCCACCGCCTATGCACAGTTCGTGGCCGAGAAGCTCAACCTGCCGATCGAGCGCATCAGGGTTCATCAGGGCGACACCGACCGTCTGGCGCGCGGCGGCGGCACCGGCGGGTCGCGCTCGATTCCGCTCGGCGGCGTTTCTGCTGCGCGTGCGGGCGAAGATCTGTCGCAGAAGATCCGCAAGATCGCGGCGGACGAACTGGAGGCATCCGCCGCCGATATCGAACTCATCGATGGCACGGCGCGCATCGTCGGCACCGACCGGGTGATGGATTTCGCCGCTATTGCCAAGGCCGCGAAGGCGCCCGACGATCTGAAAGGCTTCGGAGAGTTCGTGCAGAACGAGGCGACCTACCCCAACGGAAGCCATGTGTGCGAGGTCGAGATCGACCCGGAAACGGGAGCCACCGAGATCGTGAACTACACCATCGTCGACGATTTCGGTGCCACGGTGAATCCGGTTCTGCTGGCCGGGCAGGTGCATGGCGGGGTGGTGCAGGGCATCGGGCAGGCCTTGACCGAGGACACGGTCTATGACGACGACGGCCAGCTTCTGACCGCAAGCTTCATGGACTACGCCATGCCGCGCGCTGATGTGGTTCCCTCCTTCTCGTTCGAGACGCGCAACGTGCCGTCGACCACCAATGCGTTGGGGATCAAGGGAGCGGGCGAGGCGGGGACGATCGGGGCCACGCCGGCCGCACTGAACGCGGTCACTGATGCGCTCTTCCGCGCCTATGGCATCCGGCATATCGAAATGCCGGCGACGCCGATGCGCATCTGGCAAGCGATCGGGGACGCCACGATGAAGTGAGCGCGAATTCATCCGAGATGCGCCCCCTGACGGGCATCACGCTGAAGATCATTTCCGTTTGTGCATTCGTGGGCATGTCCTCCTGCATCAAGGCCGCGCCTGGCGTGCCGGCCGGGCAGGTCGTCTTCTTTCGCTCGTTCTTCGCCATCCTTCCGGTCGTACTGATGCTCGCCTGGCGTCGCGAGCTCGCAACGGCGCTGCAGACGACGCGCCCCTTCGGCCACATCACACGCGGTCTCGTCGGCGTCAGCGCGATGGGGCTCGGCTTCTTCGCGCTGACCCGGTTGCCGCTGCCCGAATGGATCGCGATCAATTACGCCCAGCCCCTGCTGGTCGTCGTCTTCAGCGCCCTGGTGCTGGGCGAGACGGTCCGCATCTTCCGCTGGAGCGCGGTCATCGTCGGTTTCATCGGCGTGCTGATCGTCTCCTGGCCGAAGCTGACGCTTCTGACATCGGGCGCAGCCCTGAGCGACGGGGAGGCGGTCGGCATCGTCGCCGCGCTCGTCGGTGCGGCGATCTCGGCGCTTGCCATGCTGCAGGTGCGCCGCCTGGTCCAGACCGAGCGGACGGCGACCATCGTCATCTGGTTCTCGCTGACGGCGACGGTCGCCGGGCTGTGTACCTGGCCTTTCGGATGGGTGCGCCCCGACGCATGGCAGACGTCGCTGCTGATCGCCGCAGGCATATTCGGCGGCCTGGGCCAGATCCTGATGACGGAAAGCTACCGTCATGCGCCGATGTCGACCATCGCGCCGTTCGAATACACCTCCATGCTGCTCGGAATCATTATCGGCTTCTTCGTCTTCGCAGAGGTGCCGACCCTTCATGTCATCGTCGGCGGATCGATCGTCGTGGCGGCCGGCCTCTTCATCATCTGGCGCGAGAACCGGCTGGGCCTTCCTCGCGGCAGGGCGCGGAAGGTGACGCCGCCTCAGGGTTGAGGGAATGTTCGCCTTCGCTGAGCCGCCATCGCCTGGAGAAGCTCACTCGTTCGCTGGTCGGCGGCAAAGAACGATTCCACCGCGAGTTCCGACAGGGAAACGTCGAGCGGTGTTCCGAACACGGTGATCGTCGAGATGAAGGACAGCGTTTCGCCGCCCATCCTGATCTTCAGAGGCACGGCGACGAGCGCGCCGTCGGGCCGGTGGCGCTGCGGTGTGCTCCTGAACGGTGCCGGATAGGCTCTGAGCTCTTCCTCCAGTGCGATCAGGCCCGCATCGCCGATCGTGTCGTTGAGCTTGCGCAACCGTTCGAGCAGGTGATCGCGCCATTCGGCGAGATTGATGATATGCGGTGCCAGTCCATTGGGATGCAGGCTCAGCCTCAGCACATTGACCGGTGAGGCCAGCAGCGACTTATCCTCCACGGCTTCGAGCAGCGGGGCAAGCGCGGCATTGGCCTTGATCAGGTTCCAGTGGCGGTCGACGGCGAGCGCCGGATTGGGCTCATGGCCTTCGAGCACCCGTTCGACCGCCTGCAGTGCAGCACCCAGCGATGGGTCGCTCAGCCGGCGTTCGCCAAAGGCCGGCGCATGGCCTGCCGCCAGCAGGATGCGGTTGCGCTCGCGCAGCGGAATGTCGAGACGCTCCGACAGATGCAGCACCATGTCGCGCGACGGCATCGAGCGGCCGCTTTCCACGAAACTGAGATGGCGTTGTGAAATCTCGGCATCCAACGCCAAGGCGAGCTGACTCAATCTGCGCCGCGTGCGCCATTGACGGATGAGGGCGCCGGCGGCCGGCGCGGTGTCGGCAATCGTTTCCATGGGCTGAACTTAGCCCAAGCGCGTTTCGCTTCCCATTATCTGCCGGGTAAAGAAAAGGGCGCGGAAAGTGAAATATTGGAAAAGGGGCGGCAGTCGCCAAAAGAGAAGGGACCGCCTTGGCGACGGTCCCTCCCTTCTCTGTCCTGGAGGACAGTGAGAGCGCGAAACGCTCGATTAGTTCGGCTGGTTCTCGGACAGCTCGGTCGACAGATTGGTGAACGTCGTGTCGAGCTGCGAGCCGAGAGCCGAGGCGCCGGCGATGATGGCGACGGCGATGAGAGCGGCAATCAGGCCGTACTCGATGGCGGTGGCACCGGACTCGTCGCGGACGAAACGCTTGATCATGTTCATTGCAAAAGTTCCTCTGTTTTTGACAGCATCCTGTATCAGGCAGGGTCAGTTCTACAGGTGGCCGCTTGCTGCCCGGTTAAGGAACAAGGTGAAACGGTTCTTAACGGAAGCATGATTAATGAACAGTTTTTCGGTTATTTGTATTTGTTGCAATTTGAATTGATGTTGTTGCGATCGGCGGGAAGATTATCGAACTGCTCGTTGTGGTGAGCCTCCTGCCGCCGACGCTCAACATGGGCTCCCCGCCATTACCTCGCGCGTAATCGTCAGGACGACCAGGGTGGGTCATTCTCCGGTTCAGGTCGGCGCAATCAAGCAGAACCGGGCGCCGGCGCGCACCAACCAAGCGAGGAGAAAGCCATGACCGTCGCCATCACCCCATTCCTGCGCAATGCGCTTCTTGCCGATGCGTTCGTCAGCGGCGCGGCAGCCTTTGTCATGGCCGCCGGGGCGGGCGTGCTCGCGCCACTCACCGGCCTGCCGGCGCCGCTCATGTTCTGGGCGGGACTTGCGCTCATCCCCTTCGTCGTCCTGCTGGCGGTCGTTGCCCGCCGCGAGAGCGTGTCGCGCCTGGTTCTGATCGACATCATCGCCATCAACGCGCTCTGGGTGGCCGCGAGCTTCGGCATACTCCTCATGGGCGCGGTGTCGCCCAATCTGCTCGGCCATGTGTTCGTGGGGGCGCAGGCTCTCACGGTGGCCCTGTTCGCCGAGTTGCAGTTTGTCGGCCTGCGCCGTTCTGCCGCCTGACACGGAAAACACCCGGGAAGGGCCGGGCCGTCGTGCCTGGCCCTTCGTCGTTTCCGATGGAAGGCACGATCATCGACGTCGCGCGATCGCCGCAGGAAGCGCCGGGGCTATGCCTGGCTCAGTTCGCGCAGCTTTGCCTTGATCTCCAGGAGGTCGCGCCAGGCAAGACGCTTGTGCGCAGGATTGCGCAGGAGATAGGCCGGATGCAGTGTCGGCATGGTGGGAATGGCGAGGCCGCCGGCCGTCTCGTGCGTTCTCCATTTGCCGCGAGACTTCAGGATGCCTTCCTTGGCATGAAGCAGCACCTTGGCTGACGGGCCGCCCAGCGTGACAAGCACCTTGGGACTGGCAAGTTCGATCTGGCGTTCGATGAACGGCCGGCAGATTTCCGTTTCGAGCGGCGTCGGGGTGCGATTGCCCGGCGGTCGCCAGGGAATGACATTGGCGATATAGGCGCTCTCGCGCGTCAGCCCGATTGCCGCCAGCATACGATCGAGCAACTGTCCCGACCGGCCGACGAAGGGGAGGCCTTCCAGATCCTCCTCCCGGCCCGGCGCTTCGCCGACGAACATGACGTCGGCGTCGGGATTGCCGTCCGCAAAGACCAGATTCTTTGCCGTGAACTTGAGGTTGCAGCCGTCGAAGCCGGCGAGCAGGCCGCGCAGATCGTCCAATGTTGCCGCTGAGCGTGCCAGTTCGCGCGCGCGAAGCGCCTGGGCTTCGTCCGGCACCGCGAGATTCGGTTCCGTGCGCGCCGCAGTCGGTTCGGGGGGCGATCCGGCCGTTGAAGCGGTGGAGGCGCCGCGCTGCTTGACGGTGAGGCGGGCCGTGGAAGCGGAGGGCGCGGCGAGAGGTTGACGTGCGGCATCGGCCGGCGCAGCGAAACGGTCGACGGGCGCCTCTTCCAAAGCTTCGTCGACGCCGCTATCGGCGTAGAATTGCAGTATGTCGCGTAGGCTTGCCAATATCCCTGTCCAGTGCCGCTCGCTCGGCTCTTCTTCCTCTACACCACCTGTCGCCGATCGTTAACCGGCAACCGCGTGTCTTTGAGAGGCTCGCCACGGCCTGTCATGACGAAGGAATGCGAGGGTCCTGCACGAGATAGAAGATCGAGACCGGCGTGAAATCCGAAATCAGGAATCCGAACCGCGCCAGGTGGCCGGGATCGATGAAACCGTCGCGAAACAGAAGCCGGTCATAGGGTTCGAAGTCTCGGGTGAAATTCGCAAAGCCGGTAACGGACAGGTTCTCGCCATCGATGCGCCTTTGGTCGAAAGACAGCCCGTCGCCGAAGTCGCTTGGCTGTCCCGGTATTTCCTGAAGTTCGAATTCAAACTCGGTCCAGGCGAGGCCGCTTGCATTGCGGGCGATAAGGCTGACGTGAAGGAGTCCGTTGGCATAGCCTTCGTCGAGCGCATAGGGCCTGATCGGCGCCTCGATGCGTATCGTCAGTGTCACCGGGCTCGCGGAATAGAACTCCTGGTCGATGACGACCGGATCGCTGGCCGTGCCGCGCCCTGTCACGCCGAGGATGCGAAATCCGCCCGCTTCATCGGAAAAACTGTAGACTCCGGCGCGCCATCGCTTGGGCCCGTCTCCTCCGGCCTGTCCTGGAAGCACCCAGACCACAGCGCTCAGCCAAACTGCCAGGAATGCCGCGATCGCGTTTGCCACGCTTTCCTGCTCCGCCATTCGATTCAATATGACGCAAATCGCCGAGGGTGCAAAATGTGCGACCAATCGTCAGGACGACGATGCAGACGGGAAGGTAATAGATGTGACGATGAGGCAGCCCTGTCATCCGTGTGCTTTTGACGCCGGAGCGGGTTGTGGTATCGCAGCGCTGAAACATGCGTTATGGGAACGACCAACCAGGGAACGGCGCCTGAAGGGCGTGACAAGTTGCGGAGGCAGGAATGAGCGAAACCGAACGTGAAAGCATGGAGTTCGACGTCGTCATCGTCGGCGCGGGCCCAGCCGGACTATCTGCCGCCATCCGTCTCAAGCAGCTCAATCCGGAGCTTTCCGTCGTCGTTCTCGAAAAGGGTGCCGAGGTCGGCGCCCACATCCTGTCGGGCGCGGTGGTCGACCCCATCGGCGTCGACCGTCTGCTGCCTGGCTGGCGCGATGAGACGGACCATCCGTTCAAGACGCCGGTCAACGACGACCAGTTCCTTGTGCTTGGGCCGGCCGGCTCGATGCGGCTTCCCAACTTCCTGATGCCGCCGCTGATGAACAATCACGGCAACTACATCGTATCGCTGGGCAATGTCTGCCGCTGGCTCGCCACGAAGGCCGAAGCGCTCGGGGTGGAGATCTATCCCGGGTTCGCTGCGGCCGAGGTGCTCTACAACGACGATGGCGCGGTAATCGGTGTCGCAACCGGCGACATGGGCGTCGAACGCGACGGCAGCCATGGGCCGAACTACGCGCCCGGCATGGCGCTTCTGGGCAAGTACACGCTGATCGGCGAGGGCGTGCGGGGCTCGCTCGCCAAGCAACTGATCGCGAAGTACGACCTGTCCCAGGATCGCGAGCCGCAGAAATTCGGCATCGGCCTAAAGGAATTGTGGGAGGTGAAGCCGGAGAACCACAAGCCCGGTCTGGTCCAGCACTCCTTCGGCTGGCCGCTCGGCACGCAGACGGGCGGCGGCTCCTTCCTCTATCATCTGGAAGACAACCAGGTGGCGGTCGGCTTCGTCGTCCATCTGAACTACAAGAACCCATACCTCTCGCCCTTCGAGGAGTTCCAGCGCTTCAAGACGCACCCCGCCATCCGCGGCACGTTCGAGGGCGGCAAGCGCATTTCCTATGGCGCACGCGCCATCACCGAGGGCGGCTTCCAGTCGGTGCCGAAGCTCTCCTTCCCGGGCGGCGCGCTCATCGGCTGCTCTGCCGGCTTCGTCAACGTGCCGCGCATCAAGGGGTCGCACAACGCCGTCCTGTCCGGCATGCTGGCCGCGGAAAACGTGGCTGAGGCCATCGCAGCTGGGCGCGCAAACGACGAGATCGCGGGATACGAGGAAGCCTGGCGCGGTGGCGATATCGGCAAGGATCTGAAGAAAGTCCGCAACGTCAAGCCGCTGTGGTCGCGTTTCGGCCTCTATCTCGGCGTCGGGCTCGGCGGCCTGGACATGTGGCTGAACACGCTGTTCGGCATCTCGCCCTTCGGAACGATGAAGCATGGGAAGCCGGACTACGCCTCACTCGACCCGGCCGCCAAGCATGAGCCGATCGATTATCCGAAACCTGACGGCGTGTTGACCTTCGACCGGCTTTCCTCGGTCTTCCTGTCCAATACGAACCACGAGGAAGATCAGCCGATCCACTTGCAGGTCAAGGATCCGGCATTGCAGAAGGCTTCGGAATACGACGTCTATTCGGGGCCATCGACGCGCTATTGTCCGGCCGGCGTCTACGAGTGGGTGGATGCCGACGGCAACTCGGTCGCCGCCCATCCCGGCAATCCTGACGCCCGCTTCGTGGTCAACGCGCAGAACTGCGTGCACTGCAAGACCTGCGACATCAAGGATCCCAACCAGAACATCAACTGGGTGCCGCCTCAGGGCGGTGAAGGTCCGGTCTATCCCAACATGTGAGGACAGGCGGCCGCTGGTTCATCTCCCGCGAGAGAGTTCGTCGTTGGCGGGCAGTGCGGCCAGCGCCACCGGCCCGTCGGCCTCGGGCAGCAGGGTGAAATCGATCATCACCGGCAGGTGGTCGGATCCCGCGTCGGGGCCGGTCGCGGCGCTCAGGATTTCGATCCGTCCTCGCCACATTACCTGATCGATCGGCAGTCCCGCCGTGCGCCGCAACGCCTCGGGCATGGCCCGGTGAAGCCATGTCGGGCCGATCCCTTTCGCAATCGTCAGCCCGCCGGCCCGTGCGACGGTGCGTACCGTCGCGCTCCATGGCGCGGCGTTGAAATCGCCCGCCAGAAGCACGGTGTCGCCGAGCGCGGCCAGATCGCGGCTCAGGTCGGCGACATCGTTCGTCTGGCCGAAGGGCCATGGCCAGCCGATATGCACTGCGGCGATCTCGGCGACACGTCCGCCGAAATCGATGGGCGCGACGGCAAAGCTGCCCTTGTCTCCGCACCGTGGGCTTCGGCCAGATGCGAAGGGCCGGCGCGACAGGATCGCAACGCTGCCGATCGGGTTGTCCGTCTCGCAGATGATACGGTGCGGATAGGACGCTTCCAGAGGGGCCAGCCTGCCGCGCCACATGGTCGAGACCTCGTTCAGCGTGACGACGTCGGGACGCTCCCCAGCGATGATCGAGAGAGCCTGGGACGGATCGCCGTGATTGTAGCGAAGATTGAGCTGCATCAGCCGGTAGTGCGGCATCGGGCCGGACGTGCCGGCCTGCGCCGTGAGAGGGGTGTAGGTCAGCGTTCCGGCGAGCGTCGCGGATGCAATGACCAGCCCCAATGCTGCGGGAAGCGGGCACCGCAAGAGCAGAAGCGCAATCCCCGATGCGCCGATGAGAACGGCGAGGTGGAGCCGGAAATGCGACAGCGAATCGAGGGCCGGATGAAGTTCGTTGAAATAGCCGCCTGCAAGCGCCAGCGCGCTCAGCAGCGCAGCCGCCAGTGCTGCGGTGCGTGCCCGTTCCATCGCTATGTTCGGTGTCCCTCTCGCCATGCGCATCGACTAAGCCGGCAACTGCGGCGCCGAAAGGTGGCGCCGCCGAGCTTCACTGGAATGCCGTTTCGGAAAAGCTTCTGAGTTTGCGCGAATGCAATCGCTCGACCGGCATTTCGGACAGCTTTTCCAGTGCTCTCATGCCGATGGTGAGGTGCTGCGAAACCTGGCGCTTGTAGAAGTCCGTCGCCATGCCTGGAAGCTTCAACTCCCCGTGCAGCGGCTTGTCCGAGACACACAGAAGCGTGCCGTAGGGGACGCGGAAGCGGAAGCCATTCGCCGCGATCGTGGCCGATTCCATGTCGAGCGCGATGGCGCGGGATTGCGACAGGCGTTGCACCGGCCCGCGCTGGTCGCGCAGTTCCCAGTTCCGGTTGTCGATCGTCGCCACGGTGCCGGTCCGCATGATGCGTTTGAGATCGTAACCGGACAGGCCGGTGACTTCCGCCACCGCCTCCTGCAACGCCACCTGGATTTCGGCCAGCGCCGGGATCGGCACCCAGACCGGGAGATCGTCGTCGAGCACATGATCTTCGCGCACATAGGCATGCGCCAGAACGTAGTCGCCGAGCGCCTGGCTGTTTCTCAGGCCGGCACAATGGCCGAGCATCAGCCAGGCATGAGGTCTCAGCACAGCGATGTGGTCTGTGATGGTCTTGGCGTTGGAGGGACCGACACCGATATTGACCATGGTGATGCCGCTATGATCGGGCTTGGTCAGGTGATAGGCAGGCATCTGTGGCATGCGCACCAGCGAAGGATCGCCGTCAGGTCGATCCTGGCCCGCTTCGGTGACGATGTTGCCGGGCTCGATGAATGCGGAATAGCCTCCGCCTCCGCGGGCCATCAGCTCACGGGCCAGGACGACAAACTCGTCGATGTAGAACTGGTAGTTGGTGAACAGCACGAAGTTCTGGAAATGGCGCGGGCTCGTTGCGGTGTAATGGGACAGCCTGTGCAACGAATAATCGATGCGCTGCGCGGTGAACGGCGCCAGTGGCATCGGTTCGCCCGGCGCCGGTTCGTAGGTGCCGTTGGCGATATGGTCGTCGGTGGCATTGAGATCGGGGACGTCGAAGATGTCGCGCAGCGGCCGCTTGATGCGATCGGCCGCTGATGCCTCCACATAGCTTCCCTCCAGGAAAGCGAAATGGACAGGGATCGGCGTTTCCGATTCCGCCACGGTGACCGGGACGCCGTGATTGCGGATGATGTGCCGGATCTGCTCGATGAGGTAGGTCTCGAACAGGTCCGGACGCGTGATGGTGGTGGTGTACTGGCCGGGCGACGGCATATGGCCGTAGGCAAGCCGCGTGTCGACCTGATCGTAGGAGGAAACCGAGACGCCAAGTTCGGGATAGAAGGCGCGGAAGCGCTGGCCGCTATCGCCGGACGCGGCGAGATCGTTGAAGGCGTCCCGCAGAAATGCGGTGTTGCGCTCATAGATCGCGGTCAACGCCCTTACGGCGGCTTCCGCATCGCTGAAGCTCTGCCGGGCCAGCGGTTCGGGCCGGGCAACGGATTGAATGGGTTGTGGAAAGATTCGTTTGTCCATGTCCCATTATAGAGAGGGACATTGCGACAGGGGAGTGGCCACGGCCAAAATTCTGTTGCCTCAGCGTGCGCGCTTCAAGCCGGCCACAATCACCAGTCCGGCACCGCTGGAATGCGTCACCGTGCCGTCGATGATCGTTCCGCGGTCGCCGGCAAGGCTGGGAATGGACAGCGCCGGCAGGGCCAGCAGGGCAATAAGCAGGGCAAACCGCAAGAACATGGCGGCGGCGGTGTTGATGCGTGCGAAGCGCGTTGACATGAGCTTGTGTCCCTTTCTCAGCGCCGGTTGCTCTGCGTGCGAAGACAGGCCGGGCCACCGTTGAACAGGCAGGGAGCCAGCACGCCCTTCGAGCGGTACGCATCCATCCGCCGGGCTTGCGTCATCGCGACCGAAAGCCCGGCGCCCATGAGCGCGATAATCAGGCAGACGACAGCAAAACGGCGAACAAGCATCGGTTGGCTCCCTTGTTGCCGCTGTTATGGGCGAGGGCGCCTGAACCCGTGCTGAGACCTCCATTCATCGAGCGTTCAAAATTATTGACGCCTTGCGCCCCTTGCTCACACGTGCCGACTGTTTATGTCTGACGCATGCATCCTGAAGCAGCGGAGACAGGCATGGCAGAACAGACAAAGCCGATCGAACTTCACTACTGGCCGACCCCGAATGGATGGAAAGTGTCCATCATGCTCGAGGAACTCGGCGTTCCCTACGAGGTCAAATACGTCAACATCGGAAAGGGCGAGCAGTTCGAGCCGGCTTTCCTGAAAATCGCGCCCAACAACCGCATGCCGGCGATCGTCGACCCGGAAGGACCCGACGGTGCGCCGATCTCGGTGTTCGAATCCGGTGCGATCCTGCAATATCTCGGCCGCAAGTTCGGCCGCTTCTATCCTTCCGACGAGCGCGCTCGTGTCGAAGTCGATCAATGGCTGTTCTGGCAGATGGGCGGTCTCGGTCCCATGGCCGGCCAGACCCATCACTTCCGCCAGTACGCGCCGCAGAAGGTTCCCTATGCCATCGAGCGCTACACCAATGAGGTCAATCGCCTCTACGGGGTGATGAACAAGCGCCTGGCCGATCGCGACTATCTGGCCGGCGACTACTCGATTGCCGACATGGCCTGCGTTGGCTGGATCAAGCCCTACAAGAACCAGGGCCAGGACATCGACGATTTCCCCAATCTGAAGCGCTGGTTCGAAACGCTTCTGGCGCGTCCGGCGGTCGAACGCGGATTGGCCGTCGGTCAGGAATACCGTCGCAACATCGCCGACGACGAGGAAGCCAAGAAGGTTCTGTTCGGCCAGAAGGCGCGCGCCTGACGTGCGGATCAAACGCCGACGATTGAGAATCCGGAAGGCGGCCCATAGGGTCGCCTTTTTTGCATCCGGCAACAGGCAACCGCCGGCCGTATAGGGCGCCCTACGGGTTCAGGTGCTTGCGCGCATTCGCTTGTAACGGCAGCGATCAAAGCCGCCAGATGCGCACCAGATCAGTACCCTGAGCATGTGCCTTCCGCTCAATCGATTCCGTTTGAGCGGGACATGCTGTGAAAGACGAGTGTCCGGCGTGGTTAGCGCTTCCTTTCATTGGTGAGACTGCATTTTATGCGCATTTTAGCTCAATGCCGCGCAATCCCGGCCTTTCCATCCTTAACGATTTGTGTGGTTTACCGCTTGTTTTCATTTTGTTTTCTTCAAATTAAGCACACCATTTAACGACGCATTCAAGCCGCTCCGGCATCCTGCCAAGCATCGAAAGACAAGCGGGCACAGCAAAAACAGACCCGCCGATTGCTGCAAAACAGGGACTGGGACTATGGCACGATTTGAAATGCTTGAAGCCGGGTTCGGCGATATCGGAACGACCGCCCAGGCGGACATTCTTCTGGAACTCGGCATGATGTACGCGACGGGCCGCGACTGCGAGATCGACATGGTGGCGGCGCATAAATGGTTCAACATTGCTGCGATCAAGGGCAGCGAGCGGGCCGCCGGTCTGCGCGCCGAACTCGCATCCTCGATGTCCAAGCCGCAGATCGCCAAGGCGCTGCGCGAGGCGCGTGAGTGGATGACGACGCACTGATCGTGTTGGCTTCAGACGGTAACGATTGAGGCCTAGCTAAACAACAGGGAGGCAGTCTGACCGGGTCAACAAAGAGCCTGAAGGCTGCTGCAGGAACCGCGTCAGGTCTCATCAAGAGGCCGGCGCGGTATCCTGCATTTGAAGACAGGCGTGAGGCGGTCCTTTCGGGCTCAGTCCTCGAAGCGTACCAGCACCGTGCCGTCCGTCACCTGCGCGCCTTCCGGGGCAATCTCGGCGATCGTGCCGTCATGCGGTGCGGCGATGGTGTGCTCCATCTTCATCGCTTCGAGAACGAGAAGCGCCTGTCCTTTCTTGACCGCTTCGCCGGGCGCGGCCTTGACCAGCTTCACGAGACCCGGCATCGGCGCGCGCAGAGCATCACCGCCGGCCGCCATGTCGGCTGCATCATCAAAGGGATCGGGCACGCGGAAGGTATGTCCAACAGCCCGTTCGAATACGGTGACGTGGCCCGGCCAGGCGACGACGCGAGCGGCATCCGTGGCGTCGATGATCATTTCGTGATCGTCGTCCGCAAATGATACCGCCGCCTTGCCGCCGGCGCGCATCGACACGCGGGCCGCCGTCAATGCTTCATCCTTGACCAGCTTGACCCGCTTGGAGACGGCGTCGAAGTGCGAATAGCCGGTCAGCGTGTCCCACGGGTCGGCGCGTTGAGGTTCGGTATAGCCGGATGCGGCGAGGGCGGCGTGGGCGAGCACGGAACGCGAAGGTCCGGGCAGGGCGGTCAGTGCATCCTGGCGGCGCCCGATCAGACCGGTGTCGACATTACCGGCAGCGAAGTCGCCGTCCGTGGCCAGCGCCAGTAGAAAGGGAATATTGGTTGTAGAACCTGCGATTTCGGTTGCCTCCAACATGGAAGCAAGCGCGGCAAGCGCGGCCGTGCGATCCGCGGCGTGCGTAACGAGCTTGGCGATCATCGGATCATAATAGGGCGATATCGAATCGCCCTGGCGGACGCCGGACTCCACGCGCTGGCTGATGCCTGATGCGCTGACTTCGGGGAAGTGCAGATGGTGCAATGTGCCGACCGCCGGCAAGAAACCCTTCGCCGGGTCTTCGGCATAGACGCGCGCCTCGAATGCATGGCCGGAAAGCGCGATCTCCTGCTGACGTTTGGGCAAGGTCTCGCCTGCGGCCACTCTGAGCTGCCATTCGACGAGATCGACACCTGTCACCATCTCGGTGACCGGATGCTCGACCTGGAGACGTGTGTTCATCTCCATGAACCAGAAACGGTCGGGCCGGAGGCCTTCGGACGCGTCGACGATGAATTCGATCGTGCCAGCGCCTGAATAGCCGATCGCTTCGGCTGCCTTGACTGCGGCCGCGGTCATTGCCGCGCGCAGATCGTCCGTCATCCCGGGCGCTGGGGCCTCCTCGATCACCTTCTGGTGGCGACGCTGGGCGGAACAGTCGCGCTCGAACAGGTGCACCACATTGCCGGCATTGTCACCGAACACCTGCACCTCGATATGGCGCGGCTTTTCGACATATTTCTCGATCAGCACCGCCTCGTCTCCGAAAGCCGCCTTGGCTTCGCGCCGTGCCGCCGCCAGCGCTTCGGCGAAATCGTCGGGATGGTCGACGCGGCGCATGCCCTTGCCGCCGCCGCCGGCGCGCGCCTTGATCAGGATCGGGTAGCCGATTTCCTTCGCCTTGCCGGCCAGCAGCACCAGCGCCTGGCCTTCTCCGTGATATCCCGGCACAACCGGCACGCCGGCCTTCTCCATCAGACGCTTGGCTGCATCCTTGAGCCCCATGGCCCGGATCGAGGCAGCAGATGGGCCGATGAAGACAAGGCCGGCCGCGGTCACGGCATCGACGAAGTCGGGATTTTCCGAGATGAAGCCATAGCCCGGATGGATCGCTTCGGCACCGGTCCGTTTGGCGGCATCGATGATCGCGTCAGCCCTGAGATAACTCTCGGCGACAGGTGCCGGTCCGATGCGCACCGCCTCGTCGGCCATGGCGACGTGAAGAGCCCGGGCGTCGGCGTCGGAATAGACGGCGACCGTCTGCACGCCCATGCGTCGTGCGGTGCGGATGATGCGGACGGCGATCTCGCCCCGGTTGGCAATCAGGATCTTGGAAAACATGGAGCCTCCTCTGCATGCCCACCATTAGCGGGCAATGCAGGGATTTGCATCAGCTTGTTTGCGCGTTTGCAAGTCGCTCCGATGCGATCCTCAGCCGGCCGGCTGGGACAGGGCGAACGTGGCGCCCTGCGGGTCCTGTGCCTGGAGGATCCGGCTGCCGCCGGGAACCTCGATCGGGCCCAGCATCACCGTGCCACCGGCGGATCTGACGCGTTCTGCGGCAGCGTCGATGTCGGCGACGTTGAAATAGAAGAGCCATGCAGGCACCGGAATGTGCGGCGGCTTGTTCATCATGCCGCCGGCCTGCTGGCCATCGATTGCAAAGAGCTGGTAGGTCCCCATCTCTCCCATGTCCAGAGCCTCGTCTGCGGTCCAGCCGAACTGGCCGGAATAGAAATCGAGGGCGGCCTTCCAGTCGTTGGTGTAGAGCTCGTGCCAGCCGACGGTGCCAGGAGTGCCGGATGGCATGGGCGGCTGATCAGGTCCCTTGGCCGTCATCAGCATGAAGGTTGCGCCTTGCGGGTCTGCAACGACTGAGAAGCGGCCGACATCGGGAATGTCGGATGGCTCGCGGTGCACAATGCCACTGGACTTGCGCAGCTTCTGCGTTGCCGCATCCACGTCCTCGGCATAGATGTAACCGAGCCATGCAGGCGGTGCGCCCATGGCCTTTGCTTCCTCGGGGATGGTCATGATGCCGCCCACGCCGCGATCAGTGCCCTCTGGCTTCATGACGATGTAGGGGGACTCGCCAGGCCAGGCTTCGGGCGTCCATCCGACAACCCGGGCATAGAAATCCCGCGCCGCTTCAAGATCCGTTGTCATCAACTCGTACCAGATGAATTTCGAAGCCATGGCTTCCTCCCTGAATGCCCCGTGCGCGGAAATGTGACATATGTTTATATCAACATAAAGACGCCCGCATGCGCTACGGACAGATCCTGCCAGTTCCTTGCCAGCTGTTTGTACGAGTGTCGCCTGTCTACGTCTTGCGACCTGCAATCGCTTCGATTTCGGCAGCGTGAAACGCTGCCGTCTCCTCGTCGAAGCAACAAAGGATGACCCGCGCGGGCAGGGCGCTGCGTTCCAGGCTCGCTGCAACGGTTGTCACCGCCACATTCGCCGCCAGTTCCTTCGGGTAGCCATAGATCCCGGTCGAAATCGACGGGAAGGCGATTGAGCGACAGTCGTATTCGGCGGCGAGCGCCAGGGCGCGCCGGTAGCACGAGGCAAGCAGATCCGCTTCTCCTGCGTCTCCGCCGCGCCAGACGGGGCCGACGGCATGGATGACATGGCGTGCCGGCAGGCGGTAGCCCTTGGTGATCTTCGCGTCACCGGTCTGACAGCCACCGAGCCCCCCGCATTCGCGCAGGAGTTCCGGCCCCGCCGCGCGATGGATCGCCCCATCCACGCCGCCGCCGCCGAGCAGCGAGGAATTGGCGGCATTGACGATGGCATCGACGACCAGCGTCGTGATATCGGCTGAGACGACATTCATGCGCTCGAGAAGCATTTCGTCATCTTACGCGCTTCGGCCGTCGGGCCAAAGTATCCGGGTTTCGTCTCCAGTCCGCTATGTTATGTGGTTGACCTCTCCGGGGCAGGGCGAGGCGTGAAAGAAGGCTTCCTGTAGTGCTATGACAAGGAACATGCAGCGACCCCCGGAGTGGAAATGATATCGGCACGACTGACCCGTTTTGCATTCGCAGCCCTTGCCGCGGTCGCTACACCGGCGCATGCCGACTGGAAAGCCGTCGAGCGCATCGAACCCTACGCGATCACAGGGAACTCCGGGATCGAGCTCTATCGCTCCATCGGCGAGAACGGTCCCAAGATCGGCGTGGGGCGCGCCGTTGCCTACACCACATTCGATCTCAAATGGTCGCGCGACTATCGCGAGGAGGGTGGCGGATGCCGGCTGGCCAAGGCCAGGCCTCATCTGACCATCATATACAAGCTCCCGAAGCCCTCAGGCCCCTTGTCCGAGCCAACGCAGCGAAGCTGGGATGCTTTCATCGACGGCATCGCGGCGCATGAACGCGTTCATGGCGAAATCATCATCGACATGGTGAAGCAGATCGAAGCATTCTCCATTGGCCTGACCGTGGCCGACGATCCTGGCTGCCGCAAGTTTCGCCAGAAACTGCAGCACCGTCTTTCCGAACTGTCGCAGGAGCAGCGTGCCAGAAGCCGCGAATTCGACCGCCTGGAGATGAGCGAGGGCGGCAATGTGCATCAGCTGATCCTGCGACTGGTGAACGGCGGCTGAGTTCTTGTCCCTGCCTCTTCTTCCGTCCACGGCGCCCGGAGAGGAGAGCGCCTGCAGTTCCCGACGGCGTGCCGGTGTCAGGCACGCCAGTCAGTCCTCCATCTCGGCGCCAATCTCTGCTCCCGGCAGATAGAGCATGACCGGGCGCACCTCGTAGACGGCGGTAGGGTTGGCGCGCTGGAACTCGCGGGCCGCCTCTATCGCGCCGTCTATCGTGGGATAATCGACGACATAGAAGCCGAGAAGCTGTTCCTTCGTTTCAGCGAACGGGCCGTCGACGACCACGCCGTCGCCCGCTCCGCGCAACGTCTTCGCCTCGCCGGTCGGTCCCAGCCGGGCGGCAGGACCGAGATGGCGGTCCGCAATGAGCCGGTCGTTGATCTGGAGCAATTTTTCCATCAACGCGGCGTCTTCCTCCTTGCTCCAGGACTCGACCACCTCTTCGGCGTGATAGGCCAGGATTGCGAATTGCATGAAACAGCCTCCGGTACTTCAATCCGTGCGATAACGATCAGCCGCTGTTGCGGGATTTGTAATAGGCAACGATCGCGTTGGCGTGTCCATGCCCCAGCCCGTGGTCGGACTTCAGAATGGACACGATTTCCATGTGCTTCATCTCCTTCATGCCATCGACGACGGCCAGCCAGTGGTCGATCGGCTTGCCATAGGTCTTCTCGATCGACGGGAAATAGGACGCGGGCCCTTTGATCTTGCTTTCGGTGGACATAGCTCGGCTTTCCCCCTGGTCTGTTCGCACGTGCATCGAGCAAGGACGCGTGAAGACCGAGGCGACCGACACCATCCGGAACTTTTTTCCAACAGGCCGGCCTTCCGCTGGAAACCTGTGCGCGGCAGGTCCGAAGGACTGGCCGCAACATGCAGGCAGACATAGGATGACGGCGTTGCCAAATGTATTTTTCCAGGGATGTCTAATATGCGCAGGATCGTAGCCTGGAACCTGATGACGCTAGACGGTTTGTTCGAGGGTCAGCGGAAATGGGATCTGGATTTTCATCTCACGGCCTGGGGCGACGAACTGGAAGCCTTCAGTCTCAGCCAGGCCGAGGAGATCGGAACGCTGCTGTTCGGTCGGGTGACCTATGAAGGAATGGCGGCCCACTGGACAAAGGCGACCGGGCCGATCGCCGATTTCATGAACGGTGTGGAGAAGGTCGTGGTCTCGCGATCGCTTGAAAGAACGAGCTGGACCAACAGCCGCCTGCTCGAAGGGGAGGTGCCAGGCGGCGTCGAGAGGCTCAAGCAGGAGCCGGGCAAGGACATCTATGTCTTCGGCAGCGCCGATCTGGTGGCGAGCCTCTTGCGCCACGAACTGGTCGACGAATACCGGCTTTGCCTCGCGCCGGTTGTGCTGGGGCAGGGGAACCCGCTGTTCAAGCCGTCCGACCGCACGATCGACATGAGGCTGAAGAAGACGACGCCGCTGAAGAACGGTGCCGTCATTCTCTGTTACGAACCGCAATACCGGCCCTGAGCCGGTCCCGCAGCAACTGTTCGGTCGCTCGGGACGGCCTGCGCAATCACATCCTGAAGACACCGAACGTCGTGTCTTCGATCGGTGCGTTGAGTGCCGCAGAAAGTGAAAGCGCCAGCACGTCCCGTGTCTTCGCCGGATCGATGACGCCATCGTCCCAAAGCCGCGCCGAGGAATAGAGCGGGTGGCCTTCGCGCTCGTATTTTTCCAGGATGGGCGCGCGGAACTCGGCTTCTTCGTCGGCCGACCATGTGCCGCCCTTGCGCTCGATGCCCTCGCGCTTGACCAGAGCCAGTACGGTTGCGGCCTGTTCGCCGCCCATCACCGAGATGCGGGCATTGGGCCACATCCAGAGGAAGCGCGGCGAATAGGCTCGCCCGCACATGCCGTAGTTCCCGGCCCCGAAGGACCCGCCGATGATGACAGTGAACTTCGGCACGCGCGCCGTGGCGACCGCCGTGACCAGCTTGGCGCCGTCCTTGGCGATGCCGCCGGCTTCGTATTTGCGGCCCACCATGAAGCCGGTGATGTTCTGCAGAAAGACGAGGGGGATCTTGCGTTGGCAGCACAGCTCGATGAAGTGGGCGCCCTTTTGCGCGCTTTCCGAGAACAGGACGCCATTGTTGGCGATGATACCGATCGGCATGCCGCACAGCCGGGCGAAGCCTGTCACCAGTGTCGTGCCGTAGTTGGCCTTGAACTCGTCGAGTTCCGAGCCGTCGACGATGCGCGCGATTACTTCGCGCACATCGTAGGGCTGGCGCGTATCCTGCGGAACGATGCCATGGATCTCCTCGGCCGGAAGCAGGGGAGGGGCCGCGGGCTGTAGATCCAGGCTTACATTTTTCGTCCTGTTCAGGTTCTTCACGATGCGCCGCACGATGGCGAGCGCATGATCGTCGTCGACGGCGTAGTGGTCTGCCACACCGGATTGGCGGGTATGGACTTCCGCACCGCCCAGATCCTCGGCAGATACTTCCTCTCCGGTTGCCGCCTTCACCAGCGGCGGGCCGCCGAGGAAGATCGTCGCCTGGTTCCTGACCATGATCGTCTCGTCGCTCATCGCCGGCACATAGGCGCCGCCCGCCGTGCACGATCCCATCACGCAGGCGATCTGCGGGATGCCGGCCGCGCTCATGTTGGCCTGGTTGTAGAAGATGCGGCCGAAATGATCGCGGTCGGGAAAGACTTCGTCCTGGTTTGGAAGGTTCGCCCCGCCGGAATCGACCAGATAGATGCAGGGCAGGTTGTTCTGCATCGCGATTTCCTGCGCGCGCAGGTGCTTTTTGACCGTCAGGGGATAGTAGGTTCCGCCCTTCACCGTCGCGTCGTTGACGACCACCATCACCTCGCGGCCTTCAACGCGGCCGATGCCGGCGATCATGCCGGCCGACGCGATGTCACCGGAATACATGCCCCAGGCGGCGAACTGGCCGATCTCGAGAAAGGGCGAGCCTGTGTCGAGAAGCTGGGCGAGCCTTTCGCGCGGCAGCAGTTTGCCCCGCGAAACGTGGCGCTTGCGCGCTTCCTCCGGCCCGCCACGCCCGATTTCAGCCGCCTTGGCGGCAAGGTCGTCGACCAGGGCGCGCATCGTTGCGGCATTGGCCCGGAACGTATCGGAGGAGGGTGAGATTTGCGATTGGATGACGGGCATGGGATTCCTGGCAGCTAGACAACGGCAATATGGTGGCAAATAGGCGCCCGATTGTCAGGCCCCTTCCGCCATGATCTCGCGGCCGATCAGCCAGCGCCGGATCTCGCTCGTGCCCGCGCCGATCTCGTAGAGCTTTGCGTCGCGCAGCAGGCGTCCGGTCGGATACTCGTTCACATAGCCATTGCCCCCCAGGAGCTGGATCGCGTCGAGGGCCGACTGTGTGGCCTTCTCCGAAGCGAAGAGGATGCAGCCGGCGGCGTCCTTGCGTGTGGTCTCGCCGCGGTCGCAGGCCGCAGCCACCGCATAGACATAGGCGCGGCATGCGTTCATCGTCGCGTACAGATCGGCGAGCTTGCCCTGAACGAGCTGAAAATCGCCGATCGGCCGGTCGAACTGCTTGCGCTCGTGCACATAGGGTGCTGCCACGTCGAGGCAGGCGGCCATGATGCCGAGCGGTCCGCCGGCCAGCACCACCCGCTCGTAGTCGAGGCCCGACATGAGCACTTCGACCCCGCGTCCTTCCTCGTGCAGCACGTTTTCGAAGGGCACCTCCACATCGTCGAACACAAGCTCACCGGTGTTGGAGCCGCGCATGCCGAGCTTGTCGAGCTTCTGCGCGACCGAGAACCCCTTCATTGTCTTCTCGACGATCATGGCCGTTATGCCGCGCGACGCGCGCTCGGGATCCGTCTTGGCGTAGACGACCATCGTGTCGGCGTCCGGCCCATTGGTGATCCACATCTTCGAGCCGTTGAGCACGTAGCGGTCGTTCTTCTTCTCTGCCCGCAGGCGCATGGACACGACATCGGAGCCGGCGCCCGATTCCGACATGGCGAGCGCGCCGACATGTTCGCCCGTGCACAGGGCCGGCAGATAGGTCTGCTTCTGATCGGCCGTGCCCCAGCGGCTGATCTGGTTGACGCAGAGATTGGAATGCGCCCCGTAGGAAAGGCCGACCGAGGCGGAGGCGCGAGAAATCTCTTCCATCGCCACGACATGCGCCAGATAGCCCATGCCCGAGCCGCCGTGGTCCGGATCGGCCGTGATGCCAAGCAGGCCGAGAGCGCCCATCTCCTTCCACAGATGGGCCGGAAACTCGTTCGTCCGGTCTATGTCGGCAGCGACCGGGGCTATCCTGTCCTGGGCGAAACGATGCACGACGTCGCGCAGCGCCTCGATGTCCTCACCCAGCCCGAACTTCATCGAATGCGTGTACATTGTCTTCCTCCACATGCGTCCGTGCTCCAACCAGACGCATCGTCATGAGATGGTATTTATCGGCGACTTCGACGACGGAAAGCCTCTCGTCTGGCCGAAACCAGACGATGACGCCGGTGATCATCTGAATGATGGCCATGGCCGTCAGCACTGGGTCCTCGATCTGGAACTCGCCGTCGCCCGCACCGTCGCGCAGGATCTGCCGCAACTCCTTCTCGTAGGCCGTGCGCAGCCGCAGGATCGCCGTCAGCCTTTCGCGCGAAAGACTGCGCAGCTCCATGTTCGATACATGGGTCGCGTGCCGGCGTTCGATGTGAAATCCGATATGGTTGCGCACGAATGCGGCGAGCCGCCTTCGTGCAGGCGCACCGCACGGCGCAACGCTCTCCCAGGACGCAATCAGTTCTTCCATATGCTCGCGCATGAGCGTGAAAAGAAGCTCTTCCTTGGTTGGGAAGTAGCGGTAGAGCGCGGCGGCCTGCACGCCGACCTGCATCGCGAGCTGGCGCATCGATACGGCCTCATAGCCGTAACGTGCGATGAGGTCGGCGGCTGCGGCTCGAATCGCCGCTTCGGTCTTCTCGCCGTCCGAACCTGTCGTGCGCGCCACATCCGATCTCCCGTCTGCATCTTTAATAAAACGAACGTTCAATTAATTCAAGAGTGATGACCTGAGCCGCGAAGCGGCAGCTTTCCGTTCGATCGCGAGGCGATGGCTCCATGCCTGTCCGGGTGGTGGGCGAGACGGGGCCCGCGATTCAACATCGCGTGGACCCGCTCATTGCGCAGTTGCAGCCTGCCTCAGTTGTTTTCCGGATCCGTTTCGCTCTCGTAGGCCAGGATGGAAATCTTGATGACTGCGAATAGTGTCGGGACCGCAATCATAATCGCGAGAACGGTCGTGGAGCGTGCGTCGAATTGGAGGATACCCGAAACCGACCATACGAGTGCTGCCGCAACCGCCAGAAATTCGGTGGCCACGAATACGGAGATGGAGACGAAGCCGAGCAGGCTCCAGAAATTGATGACACGTTTCATATGGAAATTCCCGTCCGTCGGACCCGGACGTGACAACGTCCGGCCGCGCGGATGACTGATCGTAGGGGCGCAAGCTTGGTCGCGCCGTTGACAAGCGACCGGTGCTACCGGAGCCGTCAGACGGCGGGCGGGCCCCTGGCGCGGTGCGCGCGACCGGTGCGGGCGTAATGGCCGGCAGAAAGGGCGGAGCCACGGGCCTCGCAGAGCGGGATTGTGAGCGAGACAGCGGGATTGGCGGAAAGCGCGGCGGGGCCAGGGCTCTTTTCGACCGGCGGGCGCTCATGCCGTGACAGCACTTCGCCAGACACGACGAGCTTTCGCGCGACCACCGGATCGGGGAAGTGCCCTGCGCTGGCAAGGCGCGCCTCGCCGGGCGGGGAGACATCCGGCGCTGCAGGCTGCCCGTGAATGCCCAGGCAGAAGACTGCCAGGAGCAGAATGCAGGCATGGCGTAGCAGGAGCGGCATCGTCGGTCTTCCGCAGGAAATCATCGCGCTTTACAGCAGGCCGATGGTGCTGACCAGCCGAATATGGGTACGGGGCAAAGCAACGCAATCCGTCGGTTCACGGCGCAGTCGTTTATGATGGCGGTCAGTAACCCCGAGCCCCTCCCATATGGGAGGAGCGATGCGCCTGCCAAATATCCGGCCCACGTGCCAAGACTATGCGGCTGCCGTCAGCCTGCTCCTTCGCCGTTGCAATGCAGAAGTGACGGGCATTTCGACCAGCCGATAGCATACGATGCCAATGGCCACGGATGCCAGGAGCATCACGGCATAGCCGAAACCCACCCCGATCGCACTGTGGTCGATGTGCGTCAGGCTCATGAACTTGCCGATTATCTGCAAAACGAACAGATGAAGCAGATAGATGGAATAGCTGGCACCTCCGATGAGCAGCAGGAATGGATAGGAAATCTTCGAACCGAGTTGCTCCAGAATGAGCGCCGCCACGACGATCCCCGCGGCGGGTAGTCCAAAGGCGATGGATCGGGCTTCCAATGGCGAATGCGCCGCTGCAGCAAGGAGCCAGACGACGCTCGCCGCGATCAGGAGCCAGGCGCCAATCCTGGCATCCCGGCCTTGCGAAATTGTCGCCACAGGCAGGAAACTGGCGATGATGACGCCGAAGACGAATTCCCAAACCACATTGTTCGAATAGTACCCCAGAATCGGATCGTCAGAAACGGCTGCAGCGACCGCCACGCCTGCAAAGATCGGCGCGACGAGAAGTTCGCGATGCGACAGGCTGCGCCCCGCAAGCAGTGTCAGCGCAAAGCAGCCATAGAAGAACATCTCGAAATTCAGGGTCCAGCCGACATATACGATCGGCATGATTTCAGCTCCGTTCGCATCGAAGCCAGGAACGAATAGAAGTGATTGCAGCAGGTGGGAAACCTCGATCTGGTGGTGGCCGAAGAACGCCATGCCTGCCGCGCCGGCAATGAAGGTCGCCGTTGTGACCAGCCAGTACATGGGAATGACGCGCGCGGCGCGGCTCCATAGGAAGCCGGAAATCGTGGGGTCGGAAGCGCGGGTGGTGTAGACCATGATGAACCCGCTGATCACGAAGAACAGATCGACGCCGGATGCGAATATCTGCGTGTGCTCGCTCACCGCCCTGTCGAAGATGTGGTGGACAACGACCATCAGCGCTGCAATCCCCCTCAGAACTTGCAAGTTCGCGATCATCATAGTCCCCTGGTTGCAAGGGGCAGATTAGCCGTAGAATTTCATTCGTCCCAATCGGCCATAGGTATGATGTCGCTCAAACAGACATAGCCAAATTGGTCTCATTTCCTCGATGATCGGAGGGAACCCAGGCGGATCGGGTTTCATTTGCACGGTGTTGGTCGCCCATGGGGTCATCGCGCGCGGGGCGGATCCGAATCCAGGAGAGGCGTGATTGTTTCGTGCCAATCCGCCGATAAGCGCAGGCACCGGAAGGGACGACGATCCATTGCGGCAGGTTTCTCCTGAGCCCCCAAGGAGTTGCCGCATTGTTCTGCAAAAAGGTATCTCGGACAGCAAGAAACGGGATTGCCAAATCGCTGGAAATCCTTAGAAACGCGGTTCCGGAGAGGTGGCCGAGTGGTCGAAGGCGCTCCCCTGCTAAGGGAGTAGGCTCCAAAAGGGCCTCGAGGGTTCGAATCCCTTCCTCTCCGCCACTTCGGTATAAAGCCGGGAACGCCAATTCCCGCCGTTTTCCCTCCCTTCGTCGCTACTAGCGTTCTCAACAGGATGTTTTTGTTTCCTTTGATGTAGATCGCATCCTCTGCGACCTCGACGTGTTGGGCGAAGGCGCGGACGTGTTCCTGCCGATAACGCCGGCATCAGCGCCGTAAGGGCCTGCGACGGCGTCGACACGGTGCTGGGAATCGAAATGGACGGCAGGCCCACGCCTGTGCCGCGCCAGGTGGTCGCCGAGTTCATGCTGGCCCAACGCGGCGGCCTGTTCGACGACATCGACCCGCAATCGGTGGCGAAGCCGATCATCTCGCGAAGCAGATCGGCATCCGCGCTCTTCTCCACGAGCGCGCGCAGGTTCATCATGTCGTCGGTCATCGGTGTTCCTTCCAGTGAGAGCTTGGCTTCGACAACCAGACCCTACCGGAAAGCGCCGATGACCACCGCGATAACCAGCTACACCACGTCTCGGGACGTCACCATCGAGCCGGAATGAGTTGTTGAATGTCGAATGTAGAGAGATGGCAAGAACTACATGAAGAGGAGGACTATGACGCTTGAGGAACGGATCGACCGCTTGGAGCGAGCCATCAAAATTGAACAGGAACAATGCGTTTGGCTTCTCTCAGAGGATTGGGAAAACAACAGGGGTTCAGTGGAAGTCGCGGTCGCGCAGCATGAACGAGTAATCAATACCTATGAGTCGCTCGTTCAGAAGCTCAAATAGCGACTATAAGTAAGCGCTCGCTTGACCCCCTCCTGCCCAGCAGGAGGCCGAGCGCCGCGAGGCTCTGCCTGCCACGAGTCGCAGACCCAGATCTTCGCGGCCGGTCAGTGCCGCGGCGTTCTCCAGAAAGGCCAGAGCTGCGCTGTAGGGAATGAAGCTGTCCGGATTGAGATCCTCGATCGATAGCCCGGTTCCGGTCAAGACCGCCCCCCCGGACCTACGCCGAATTCCTCAAGCATCGGCAGCAGTCGCGCTAACGCCGTGGCCCGCTGCGTTGCTTTATGGTCCCGCGTCATTTCTGTAACGTGTCCATAAATGATAACTAAGTCCAGCGGAAGGCGTGTATGATTGGATCGTGTGAGCTCAACAGGCCGCGGGACAGTGGACAGCGCCCCGACATCGGCTCGCGCGACGGTTGGAGTGTGGACCAGTTGGGAGGGTTGGATCATGCGGAACTTCACTGCAAGCCTCGACAGAGAAGCTGGACGGCGCCCGCCGACCCATTTTCGCGCGTTGCTGTCGGTCTCAGGAATCGCAGTCGCCGCGGTGCTGAGCTTCGGGGGGCAAGCGTCGGCCCAGGAGGCGTCCGGTCAGGGCGCGCCGCAAGTCGCGCCCGAGGATCGCAAGGCCTTCTTTGGCGAGCAGCATATTCACACGTCGTGGTCGGTGGACGCCTGGCTCTTCGGCAACCACACGACCGGCCCCGATGACGCGCTGAATTATGCGCGCGGCGCGACGATCAAGCATCCGCTCGGCTATGACATCACCATCGACAAGCCGCTCGACTGGATGGGGGTGACGGATCATTCGGAATACGTCGGCATCACCAAGCAGGCGAACACGCCCGGCTCGGCGGTCAGCAAGATGCCGCAGGCGAAGCCGCTGATCTTGGTGGACCCGAACGACCCGGCCGATGTCGAGAAGGTGTTCAACTATCTCGTGTCGCTGGTCAGCAAGCCGCCGATCAAGGCGTTCATGACACCCGAGGTCGCCGGCTCGGTCTGGAAGGAGAACGTCGAGATCGCCGACAGGCACAACAAACCCGGCGAGTTCACGGCCTTCTGCGCCTACGAGTTCACCTCGCAATACGATCTGCGAAACCTGCACCGGAACGTCTATTTCCGCGACTGCGCCAAGGTGCCTGAGCAGCCCTATTCGGCGCTGTTCTCGTGGCATCCCGAGGATCTCTGGAAGTGGATGGACGAGCAGCGCGCGGCGGGCAACGAGCTGCTGGCGATCTCGCACAACGCCAACCTCTCGGATGGTTGGATGTATCCAACCGACGTCGATAGCCTCGGTCGGCCCATCGACGAGGTCTACGCCGAGTCGCGCCTCCGGAACGAGCGGCTCATCGAGATCAAGCAGATCAAGGGCCAGTCCGAGACGCATCCGCTGCTGTCGCCGAACGACGAATTCGCGAATTACGAGATCGCGAGCTTTCTGATCGGCCAGCCGGAGGATTCCGGTCGCGTACCCGCCATTGTCGGCTCGTACGCGCGCCAGGCCCTGAAGGACGGCCTGACGATGCAGGAGGCCAGGGGCTACAACCCATTCAAGTTCGGCTTCGTCGGCGGGTCGGACTCGCACAACACCGGGGCGCCCTATCGCACAAACAACGCCTATGCCGGCCACGGTATCAACGACGGCCTCGTTCAACGCCGCCTGTCGGGCCATCTCTTCACTGGCATGGATGTCCGCACGGAGAGCACCGCCGGGCTGAGCGGTGTCTGGGCAGACGAGAACACGCGAGAATCCCTTTGGGACGCGATGCATCGGCGAGAGACCTTCGGCACCAGCGGCGTGTGGATCCAAGTGCGCCTGTTCGGCGGCTGGGACTACAGCCCCGACCTTATCAACGACACCGAATGGGTGGCCAAGGCGTATGCAGGAGGCACGCCGATGGGCGGCGACCTTCCCGCCGCTCCATCCGGCGCGAGGGCGCCTTCCTTCGTCGTCTGGGCGGTGAAGGACCCGGATTCGGGCAGTCTCGACCGCATCCAGATCGTCAAGGGCTGGACCAGGGACGGCCAGAGCTTCGAGAAGGTCTACGACGTGGTCTGGTCAGGCGACCGCGAGCCCGAGCCGGGCACGGGACAGGTTCCGCCGGTTCCGAGCACGGTCGACCTCGCGACCGGCACGTTCACCAACGAACACGGCGCGACCGAACTCATCAAGGTCTGGACCGACCCGGATTTCGACCCGGACCAGCATGCCTTCTACTATGCGCGGGTCCTCGAGATTCCGACGCCGCGCTGGACCACGGTCCAGGCCGTCAGGCTGGGTGTCGCCATCCCGGACGTCGTGCCCGCCACAGTTCAAGAGCGCGCCTGGAGTTCGCCCATCTGGTATGCGCCGGCGGCCGAAAGCGCGGCGCCGTCCGATGCGGTGACCGTGGCGAGCTTGGAGGAGAGCGGCGCCGCCGCGCTCACCGACGAGGAGTTGACGGCCCTGATCGTCGACAAGGCGATATGGGTAAGAAACAGCGTGACCGGCGAGGTGATGAAGGTGCACTACGACAAGTCCGGCACCTTCGACGTGAACTACGTCGGCGGCAGGGCGCCGCGGCCGAGCCTGACGGGAAACCTGGCGCAGGACTCGTACCTAGCGCTGGCGAGGCCCTACAGCATCGCCGACGGCCAGATCAATACCTTTGTCTCGAGCACGCGGATCGGCATGAAGGTGTACAAGACCGCGGGTGCCCAGGCTGGGAATGCGAGCAAGCCGCATGCGACCTACTACGGTGCCCGAAGCAACGAGTTTGGCTATGCCAATTACGAGATCCTGCTCACCGGGCCGGGCAATCTGGTCGATTTGCCGAAGGACAAGATAGACATTCCGGTCGACGACCAGCCGGAATATCTGCATCTCGACATGGCGCAGTAGGCGCGGCGGCGCGGAAGTGACGACCTCCCGACGGAGTCGGCCAAGGCCACGCGGGACGTGCGTGGCCCTCTGGCGCATTTCCTCGGGCGTGGCCTCGCGATGCCCGGCACCTGCCAGTTCGTGCACCTCGGCACATAGGGGCGCAGGCCTGCTCAGCCGAGACGGGGAGCGGGCGCGCTTGTCATCTTGAGCCAACGCGCGGCAGGCGGTATCCTGACCTAAATGTGGGTGTTCGACGCGTGGCGACGGCGCAAGAGGCATCTGGTATGGCGAAGCCACGACGCATTGGTATCCCGCGCAAGCCATACCTGCCGTTGGTGCGGGCGGGGTCCGCCTTCCCGTTCATCGGGTTCCTTCAGACAGCCGGTGTGCCGGTCGAACGGCACTTGGCCGCGACGAGATTAGCGTCAATCGCCATCGATGCGCCAGAGAGCCTCGTGCCGCTTCGCCCGGTCCTCGAGTTCTTCGATCACGCAGCGACAGCCGAAGGGATCCAGAACTTTGGTCTTCTGGTCGGAGCACGGACCGAGATTGATGACCTCGGCGCACTCGGGCGGCTGATCCTGAGATCGGTGACGGTAGGGGACGCCTTGAGAACCGCGGCTGCGAACATACCGCTCTACAATTCCGGCGAACGGATCTGGCTTCGCCAGGAGAAAGAGCGGATCCTGATCTGCCACTCCCTCGACGCCTGCGGCAGCGGGGGGGAACGGCATGGCCATCTGTTCGCCATCATGCTGCTGATTAAGATCATCCGGCTGGCGGCCGGGCCCGGGTGGTGTCCGCGCGAGATCCGGCTGTCGAGGTCAGAAGCGCACGGGTTGAAGACATACGGTGCCGTCTTGCCCGCGGATTGGATGTATCACGCCGAACCCTTTTCGGCGGTCGTCGTGGACCGGTCGCTGTTTGCGCAGCGGTTCGGGCACAGAATGCCCGGCGGAAAATCGCACGCGTCCGATTCCCCACCGCGCGCAACCTTCGGTCAGGTCGATCAGAGCCCGGGCGGCGTCGACGATGCGGCTTTCCTGCGAGAAAGCGCGCCTGCACGCGACCTTGGACATTCCGTCCAACAGGCCATAGGCGGTCTGCTGCACGGCGGCTATCCCGGTATCCGACTGGCTGCCGATCTGGCGGGCCTGAGCGTGCGCACGCTGACGCGGCGACTCGCCAAGGAGGGGACGAGCTACGAGCGCCTCGTCGAGGAGGTTCGTTGCGCCGCGGCGCTTGACATGCTCCGCGGCGGTCGGCTCAGGCTGATCGATATCGCGTATGAGCTGGGCTATGCGGACCCAGCCAATTTCACCCGCGCCTTCAGGCGCTGGACGGGGATGCCACCGAGCGAGTATCGCCGCCTTTGCGATACGGGTTCCATCGACTCCGCGGTCGTATCGTGATCCGCAATGCCGCCGTCTCGCGACTGCAGGTTCGGCAATCGACCAAACCGATCGTTTTGGCTTGAAATGACAAGAAGCTGGCGTTTCCCGACTGCTAGGCTCATCTGCGGGGGCCCAACAAATTGTTAGGAGGGCACTTGCGATGGCTAAGTTCTTGATTGGAGCCTTGGCGGTGCTTGCCACCAGTGCATCGATGGATGCTCGTCCGGCGGCGGCACAAGGCGATCCGGCCAGCCGGGAGGCCTTATTCGGCGAGACGCACCTCCATACCAGCTGGTCGATGGACGCCTGGCTTTTTGGCAATCGCGCCACCGGTCCCGCCGACGCCTATAGGTACGCCAAGGGCGAGACGATCAGGCATCCGCTCGGCTACGACATCACTATTACGACGCCGCTCGACTTCATGGGGGTGACCGACCACTCGGAGTATGTCGGAGTTACCAAGCAGGCGAACACGCCGGGGTCATACACGAGCAAGCTGCCCGAGGTTCAGGGCCTGATCATCACCGACCCCGACAGCAAGCAGCAGCAGCAGCGCGCCTTCCTGGCGCTACTGAAGATCCTTTCCGGTCCGCCCGTCAAGGCTTTGATGTCTCCGCAAGTCGCCGGCACGGTCTGGAAAGAGAACAACGACGCCGCCGACGCCGCCAACGAGCCGGGCAAGTTCACGGCCTTCTGCTCCTACGAGTGGACCTCCATGCCCGACAATCGCAACATGCACCGGAACGTGTTCTTCCGTGACTGCGCCAAGGTCCCGGAGATGCCGTACTCCGCGCTGGACTCGACACACCCGGTCGACCTGTGGAAGTGGACGGACACGCAGCGCGCGGCCGGGAACGAGCTGTTGGCGATCTCGCACAACGCCAATCTGTCGGATGGCTGGATGTATCCCACCGACGTCGACAGCCTCGGTCGGCCCATCGACGCGGCCTGGGCGGAGTCGCGCGTGCGCAACGAGCGGCTCATCGAGATGAAGCAGGTCAAGGGCCAGTCCGAGACCCACCCACTGCTCTCGCCCAACGACGAGTTCGCCAGTTTCGCGATCTGGAGCGTCCTGCTCGGGCTGCCGCCCGATTCCGGGCGCGTCGACAAGATCGTCGGCAGCTACGCGAGACAGGCGCTCAAGGACGGTCTCGCGATGCAGGACACGCGGAACTACAACCCCTACAAATTCGGGATGGCGGGCGGCTCGGACTCCCACAACGCCGCGAGCCCCTATCGTCAAGAGAACTTCTTCGGCGGGCACGCACACGAGGACGGGACCATTCAAACGCGCATGGAAGGCCACAACTTCTCCGGCATCGATGTTCGCTACCTTGAGCCCGGCGGACTGACCGGCGTCTGGGCGGACGAGAACACGCGCGAGGCTATCTGGGACGCGATGTACCGCAGGGAGACCTTCGGGGTCAGCGGCCCGCGCATCAGAGTGCGCATATTCGGCGGCTGGAACTATGGCGAGGCCCTCCTTGAGGATGACGACTGGGTCGCCGCGGCGTATGCGGGCGGTACGCCCATGGGCGCCGACCTGGCGGCTCCGCCCGACGGTGCCAAGGCTCCAGGCTTCGTCGTCTGGGCGGCGAAGGACCCGGTCTCGGCCAATCTCGACCGCGTGCAGATCGTGAAGGGCTGGACCAAGGACGGTCAGAGCTTCGAGCACGTCTACGACGTGGCGTGGTCGGACGAGCGCGAGCCCGACGCGTGGACGGGCAAGGTACCGGCCATCACGAGCACGGTCGACGTTGAAGAGGCGGCCTACACCAACGACGTCGGCGCGGTCGAGCTGAAGACGGTATGGACCGATCCGAACTTCGACCCCAGTCAGCATGCGTTCTACTACGCCCGCGTGCTGGAAATGCCGAAGCCGCGCTGGACCACCATTCAGGCCAAGCAGCTCGGGATCGCGCCGCCGGATGTGGTGCCGCCGACTGTGCAGGAACGCGCCTGGAGTTCGCCCATCTGGTACACGCCCACGGACGAAGCGAAGAAGGGGGCGGAGCCGGGGCTCACCGTCGCCGATCTCACGGGCAAGGGGGCCACGCAGATGACCCAGCAGGAGGTCGAGACGCTGATTGTCGGAAAGGCCCACTGGTACCGTAACAACGTGACGGGCGAGCAGTTCAAGGTGAGCTACAGGGAGGAAGGGCAGCACACTGTCTACCACGTCGGCAGGAACGTCCACCAGCCCAGCCTGGTCGGCGATGTCGCCCGCAACGGATACGAAGGAGCGAGTGGGGCCTATGTGATCAAGGACGGCAAGCTGGTGACCTACCTCCAGGATCATCCCCTCGATGTCACTTTCTACAAGCTGGGCAATACCATCTACGGCGCGCGCAGCAACGAGTTCGGCTACGCCAACTACGAGATCCTCCCCAAGCCGCCCGAGTTCATCGACCCGCTTCCCACGGCTGTGACGAATCAGGTCGCCAAGGAGAGCCAGGCGGATTTCCTGCACTACGAAAGTGAGAAGAAATGACAGCAGGCGGACGCAACGTCGCGGAGGTGACATGGCCAGGACCTCAGTAGTGCGCGCCGCGCGAAGCGCAGCGCGAGACCCGCTGGTGCATTTCCTTGTGCTCGGCCTGGTGATGTTCGGCGTCTACCAGGCCCTGCAGCCGGACGCGGAACGCGCCGGCCCGCCGACCGAGATCCGGTTCACGGTCGATGACCTTGCGCAATTGGTAATCGGCTTTGAGGCCCAGTGGAACCGGCCGCCGACGCAAGCTGAGTTCAACGCGGTGCTAGAGGACCGTGTCCGGCAGGACATTCTTTACCGCGAGGCGTTGGTGCTGGGGCTCGACAAGGAGGACACCATCGTCAAGCGCCGGATGGCGCAGAAGATGCAATTTCTCGCCGAGGATGTCGCCGCGGCGCGTGAGCCCACCGACGACGAGTTGCGCGCCTGGTTTGCGGACAATGCCGAGCTCTTCGCCATGCCTGCGCGAGTCAGTTTCCGGCATATCTATTTCTCGCCGGATCGCCGGGGCGCGGAGGCGCGTGCTGATGCGGCGAAAGCACTTGGAGCCCTGGAAACGCTTCCTGTCCTCGTTTCCGCCGCGTCGTCCGCGGGCGATCCTTTCATGTTCCAGGACTACTACGGCGAGCGCACTGTGCCCGCGATCGCGCGCGAATTCGGGCCGGAGTTCGCGCAGGCCGTAGCCGAGCTTCCGCCCGGAAGCTGGCGGGGGCCCGTCCAGTCGGGCTATGGCTGGCACCTTGTCTACGTCGAGGCGGTTGTACCGGGGCGCGTCCCGGATTTCGGGGAGATCTCGAAGGATGTGAAGACCGCTTGGCTGGCGGAAAGAAAGGCTGAGGCCTGGCGAGAGGCCTACGCGGAAATGCGTGCGCGCTACACGATCGTGCTGCCGGTTGTGGCGGTGGTCGTGTCCGACGACGCCGATGACGGGCAACCGGCAGGAAGCGAGCCATGAAGCCTCCTAGTCGCCTCGGGCTTCTCCTCGGTCTCGTCATTGCGCTGCTTATGGCGACTTTCGGCGCCCCCCCCGACGCCAGCGCCCACGAGTCGCGCCCGGCCTACCTTGAGATCGAAGAGTCCGCGCCCGGGCAGTTCGCGGTCCGCTGGCGAACGCCTGTGCTCGCAGGAATGCGCCTGCCGGTGGCGCTGCGTCTGCCCGACGGTGTGCGCGAAACCAGGGAACCGATGGTTGAGCACCTCAGCGATTCGGTGCTCGAGCGGCGCTGGATCGAGACCGGCGAAGCGGGGCTGTCCGGCCATCGGATCGGTTTTCCCGGGCTCGAGCTGACAATCACCGAAGCCGTCGTCCGCATCGCGACGCAGGATGGAGTGAACTGGATGGGCATCGCCCGTCCCAATCAGCCCTGGGTGGAAGTCGAGGCGGATCGGGGCACGCTGGCGGTGGCCGTGGATTTCACCCGGCAGGGCATCGAGCACATATTGCAAGGCTTCGACCATCTGCTGTTCGTCTTCGGCCTGCTGCTTCTCGTGCCCGGGCGATGGATGCTCGTGAAGACAGTTACGGCCTTCACCGTGGCTCACAGCATCACGCTCGCTGCTGCAACACTCGGTTATGTGCGACCTCCCGCCGCCTTCGTCGAGGCCGCGATTGCCATGTCGATCGTGTTCCTCGCGGTGGAAATCCTGCGCGCGCGCCGCGGTGAGACCAGTCTAGCGATCAGGCGCCCCTGGCTCGTGGCCTTCGCCTTTGGGCTCCTGCACGGTTTCGGCTTTGCGAGTGTGCTCTCGGATGCGGGCCTGCCCCAATCCGACATTCCGACGGCCCTTCTGTTCTTCAACATCGGCGTGGAAATCGGCCAGCTCCTGTTTGTGGCGGCAGTCTTGCTGACCACTCGCATCCTGGCGAGGCTCTATGGGGCTTGGCGGGAAGGGGGCAGTCTGTTTTCAGCATACCTGATCGGAACTTTGGGCGCGTTCTGGATGCTGCAGCGGGTGAGCAGCTTTTAGGCGTCGCCCTGCGATAGCATCGCAAAGCCAAGTTCCCGACATCTGGGTATACGATGGTAGAAGCCTGGATTTCGCGCTCAGCCTTTGGCTTGCGGGAGAGTTCGGCGACGCTATCAGGAAGAGCTGAGGTGGCCCCGCGGATACTTACCCGGTCGAGGCTTCGATCCCTTACCTAGTTCGAGGAAGGGCGGCACTTTCGGTTGTTCCCCGGCTGCTACCTTGGCCCAGTACCCCGGGCAGTACCGGAATGCGATGACGATTGCAGACCTTTGCGAGCCCCCGATCTGATATCCCGAATTCCTGTGCAAGCGCTGTCATCGGTTTGCTCCAGATCAGGTCGTAGAGGTCCCGACGGGTAAGTACCTGTGAAGGCGACAATTCTAGAAGTCTCGGCAATACAGCTTCCCGTGGAAGCAGTCTCCCGCAGTCGGTTTAGCTGTCATCGCCAGCCGCGTGAAACCCGGAGAACGTTGGATTTCAGGCCCATCCCCTCCGCCACCTTCATTGATTTTTTGGCGCTTTTCGCTGGATGACATAACCGGCGGCAAGTCGGTGGCGATTTCGCCTGCTGCAACCGTGCACGATTTGGTTGTATCGCCTTTGAGCGATACATACATGACGGGCCTTGTGGGAGGACGCGATCATGACCGCTGCCACTGATTGCCCGTCGGGTTTCACGATTGTGCCGGGTCTGAGGCCGGAGCACGTCGAAATCGCCGCTGCGGGATATTGGAACGCATTTTCGGGAAAGCTCCGCTATCCGCTCGGTCCGGAACAGAAGGCTGTAGCGTTTCTACGTCAGGTGTTGAACCCAAGCCATGCCATGAGCGCCGTTTCAGAGGATGGCGGTTTCCTGGGCGTCGCGGGATTCAAGACACCAGACGGCGCATTCGTCGGCGGTGGCATGAAGGAAATGGCGCAGTTCTATGGCTGGGTGGGAGGCTTGGCGCGTGGGCTGTTGATCGGCATTCTTGAACGTGAATGCGAAAAGGACACGCTCCTTATGGACGGCATTTTCGTGCTGCCGGTCGCCCGTGGTCTGGGAGTGGGGTCTGCGTTGCTGCGAGCCGTCGAGCATCGCGCTCAGTCTCTGCGCCTGAAGCAGGTCCGACTTGATGTCATCGACGAAAACCCGAGAGCGCGGGCGCTGTACCTGCGAATGGGCTTTGCGCCAGCAGCAACAATGTCGATCGGCCCTTTGAGGTACGTCTTCGGATTTCGATCGGCGACGACGATGTTGAAGAGGGTCGGCGATGAACAGGGGCTCGTTCCTCGGCCGGCTTAGAGTAGGTCCCGCCCAAACGCTCGTTTGAGCGAATGGCACATGATCCGAGGCGTTGATCCGGCGCGCCTGCCACTGCGTCAAGCATTTCCGCTTGAAGCGAATGCGCCCCATAGGCGAGCCGGATAATCCGTCAGTGCTGATTCCGCCGATGAGGGGTTGGGCGTCGATCGTGGCGAACGGCCGGTGGTTCACATGCAGGTTCACGCCGGGAGTCTGACGGGCGGATTTGCGACATTCCGCCACGCCTGGCCGATTTGACATTGAAATTGGTGATGCGAGACCCGATCTGAGCGCCGCGTTGCCGAATGGCGCGCAAAGAACCCGACATCGAGGAATTCGATCCGGCGCGCTGCGGCGCTCCGATCCGTGCCCTGCTGCCCGCAAGGGCCGCATCGGCGCGCGGCCGCAGCCGGCAACGCCCGATGTGCAGTTTCAAGATCAGCGAGACGTCTGCAGTTGCGTTCGAAGGACGCCGGGCGCGCTCGGCTGAGACCATTGGACCAGACAATGATCAGTTCCGTACCTTCATTTGGCTTTCAGGCCTGCGTTGTTTCCTGCCTGATGAGCGACCATGGCGTCGATCGCCGCATCGCTGCGAGACTGGTCGCCGCCATGAGATCGCATAACATTGCCCAGCTGCGTGTGATGGGAGTGTCGCCCGAGGAACTGGCGCAGTCCATCATGTCCGTTACAGGGGGCAGGCCCCTTCAGGGTCTCTGGCGGCATTGAGAGTGGCGTGTCTCCTTCGTGGGGTGCACGAAGGAGACACGATTTCATTGACGCCCTGCATCGTGCAGTCCGAAAAACCGATGCCGATTTCGAGTGCGGACACAGCGAAAGACGCACGCGGGCCAAGATGGGCGAGAACGCCGTCTGCTCTACGCAGAAATGATCGCCCGGTCGGTCATTCTGCGCCAGGACACTCCGTCAGAGAATGCAGGGACGGAACCGCCCGTCTCGTTTGAAACGAAGATCAGGGCGCCGGCCCCGGCAGCCGTGGCATCTGGAACGCCGGCAACGCTGTAGGTGCAGAGACCGATCGCGGCGCCTGCCGACACTCCTGCCGGTGCATGCGTCTTGCCGGTCGCCGCATCCACGGTCAGCCCGGTCAGCCAGGTGCCTCCGTCGGCGCTCACCTTGATCGAGAAATCGTCGTTGCCGGCCAGACCCATTTCCGCACGGCCCGACCATCCCGTCTGGAAGAGCAGGCTCACGGTGTCGCCGGCTCCGTTCTTGTTGATCTTCAGCTGATGTCCGGCCCCTTCATGGGTGAGCAAAGTGGCGTTTGCCGAAACAGCGAGCCGGTTGGTGCCGTCGGATGATGCGTTGACGCCCAAACCGTCAATGTTCTGCAGGTCCTGAGCCGCCAGCGGTGTGCGCAGGGCACTCCAATCGGTTCCATCGAAGATCAGCAACAGGTCTTCGTCTGCGACATGGCACAGCCACCCCCTTCGCGGCACGAAGAAGGCCCAGGCCCCGTCCTGAAACGCCGCGACTTGTCCGCTATGCCCTTCCCAGGCGCCGGTCGGGCCGGCAGCCACGATATGGCGCTCGCCCTGTGCCGGCTCGGCCGGCGGAGCCTGAAGGCTGCGGCTTGCCGCTGCAAGTTGCACCAGTGCATCGAGCGCGCGGACCGCCTCGTTATGCGTGACGTGTTTCTGCGCCTGCGACGGCATGATGTAGGGCAGATCGAGGTTGGGGCTCATTTCGCTCATGGCTCGCCTTTCGTCGAAAGCGTCTCTTTCATTTCCTTTCTCCATGCTGGAGTGCGCAGGAGGAGGGTGGACATATTTGTCTGGCGCCGGCGTGAAATTTCAGCCTTGGCTGGCGGCGTAAATCGTCTCGGTGATCGCAAGTGCCTGTTCGACATGAAACTTCGTCGCGTGCCGCAAGGTGGCGAATCGTTATGTCGCCAAGGTCGGAGGCGCTGCATTTCCCCGCGCGCTGGCCCTATCCGAACGAGCCGGGGCGGGTTACCACGCCGCGGTGGAACATGAAGGGGACCTGATGACGAACGATCTGCTGCCGCGAAGCCGCATCACCCTTGCCAACTGGCGTACCTATCCCGCCAGCCTGTGGTCGTTTCAGAATGTGAGTGAACTCGTGCCGACGGCCCGCTTCGCGGAGCCGGTCGGCGAGGATGCCGGGTCGCCTGGTACTGCCTGTCTCGACACGTTGGACGTGACGCTGCCCGATGGTAGCGCAATGACGACTGCGGCCTATCTCGAACGCGCTTACGGCGACGCCTTTGTCGCTCTGCGCGAGGGAAATATCGTGGCGGAATGGTATGCCCCGCACTGTGATCCGGCGCGCCCGCACGTCATCTTTTCCGTCTCCAAGTCGATCACCGGCATGATGGCGGGTATCGCCGAGGGCGAAGGCCTGCTCGACCCCGATGCCCCTGTGACTGACTATGTCGAGGTCGAACCGGGTTCGGCCTACCATGGCGCGCGCGTGCGCGATCTTCTCGACATGACGGTCAGCCTCGAATTCGAGGAAGATTATCTCAACCGGGACGGGCCCTTCGATCGCTATCGGCGTGCCATGCTGTGGAACCCCGAGCGCTCCGATACGACACCAGAGACATTGGCAGCGGTGCTTGCCTCTCTGCCGCGGGCGCCAGGAAGCCATGGCGAGCGATTCTATTATGCCTCGCCGGATACCGATATGCTCGGTCTTGTCATCGAGCGTGCCACAGGACGGCGTTACCACGATTATCTTGGAGAGAAGCTGTGGGGCCCGATGGGCGCGCGTGGCGCAGGCGAAGTCACCGTTGACCGGGAAGGTACGGCGCGGGCGGCCGGCGGCGTCTGCGTGACGGCGCGGGATCTCGCCCGTCTCGGCCACCTCGTCATGGAAATGGGCCGTGGGCCGGACGGCCGGCAGGTCGTCCCCCAGTCGTGGATCGAGGACATGCGCGACAACGGCCACCGCGCGGCATGGGTGATCGGAAATTTCGCTGACGTCTTTGCCGAAGGCCGCTACCGGTCGTGCTGGTACAGTGTGGGAGACCAGGACGGCTGCATGGCTGCGATCGGCATTCACGGGCAGTGGATCTGGATCAATCCGCGGCGAAAGACGGTCCTCGTCAAGATGTCGTCCCGACCAGAGCCCAGCGACGATGTGGCGACTCAGCAGGAGATCGCGGCTCTGCGCCGGATCGCACGGGAGTTGTGAACAGCCGCGCTGGCTAGTTCCACACACGTCGCGACCAGCCAGGTCTCGGCTTTGTGTCATTCCTGCAACAGGCTTAGTTCAATGTATCTTGAACTAAGCGCGGGGGCGGTTCAGTTCGTTGACACTCGCTCGCAAATAAGGCGACTAAGCGGCGTGATCGTGACCGCAGGGTTCCGATCGACACAAAAAACAATTCAAGGTCCAAGCACCTGAGGGATACGCCGGCCTCCCCCGGTCGGCATATGGGTATTTTGCAATCGAGCGTCCGTTCGGGCGTTCTCTCTGCTGGAGATACTTTAGGATGAATATGAAAAGCCTGCTTCTTGGCTCGGCTGCCGCACTGGTTGCGGTTTCGGGCGCCCGGGCCGCCGATGCGATCGTGATCGCCGAACCGGAGCCGGTCGAATATGTCCGCGTCTGCGACGTTTTCGGCACCGGTTTCTTCTACATCCCGGGCACCGAAACCTGCCTGCGCTTCGACGGTTACGTGCGCTACCGCGTCGGCGCTAGTGAAGCAGTTGATGGTTGGACGAAGCGCACCCGCACTCGCTTGAACGTCGACGCACGTTCGGAGACCGAGTGGGGCACGCTGCGTGGCTTCATGCGTTTCCAGGCCGACTGGGGCAATGGTCTTGACGATGGCATCAGTGTTGGGGACGTGAGCGACGTCTTGGACGGTGACTACC
>CAWZZC010000018.1:0-422279 GCA_963966365.1 Mesorhizobium sp.
GTGCGTCGTCCACATTGAAGGCTCGTCCCGCGAAGCTCCATCATGCGGCGACCAATGTCGACCGCGAAGACAACCATGCACCCGGCAGCGTCGTCTCAGTGATGAAAAGGGTATTGACCGCAACGCAGCGATTAGACAACCACATCAGGTCAGACGCTTTCGGCTCAACGATCACAAGGCTGGGTAGGCCGAGGCCCTCCCACCCCCCTTAAGTTTCCGCGTGGAGGGGGTGGTTTCGCCGGGTGGCATCCCCCATCTGCGTGTCCACGTCCCTCGCAAATTTTGTAGGGATTTCCTGGTTGTATGGCTCAGGTGCAAATGCAACCTTGACGCCTTGGTCTTCCAGATACTCAAGCACTGCGAAGAGCATAATTAGAATGCCCGACATTTCCAGCGTCTCTTCGATTGTTGAAACGACGAGGTAGGATGCATTGAAAAAGGTTTCGTCAGCCAGGAATGCGCCAATTCCCTCAAAAACCAGTGCGCCAGTCACAAAAACCAGGCCTGCGAGGACGAACAGGCTTGCTGTGCGTCGGGGCAGTGCGAATAACCAGCGGACGTAAATTACTCCGACAACAATCACCACGAAAGCAGCCGGTATGATCCACGAGAAAAATGGATGCGCAGTGCCGGGGATGACGTAATTATCAGCACGCCATAGGCCATGCATGTCCGTTCCCTCGTCGAGCGACATATAGAAGAAGATCGCTGCCAGGCCCCACCACGCAATCGAAGGAAGCGATTTCAAGCGCTGGACCCACGCTGCTAATGCGAGAGCGCAGGCGGTTGCAAATAACTGAAGTACAGAAAACCAAGTCGGAATGTTCATTTCGCGATTGAGGTCAAACATGTGACCGAGGCGATTGATTGGCTCCATTGCAATGCCACAAGCTCTTGAGTACCAGCACACCATTACCACGGAGTGCAGAAGTACCAGCAAAGCGATTATTCCCGCCAAAATCGGCGCAATAAGAGATGGACGAATACGGAAGTATAGGTGTTCTTGCGCCTGTTTCATGATGCCCCCCAAAACATTTCCCCGCGCAATCTTATTCGCAACGACAGGTTAACCTCAACGGAATGGCAGCCACCTCTGCTAGTTTCTACTTCTATCGTTGATTTTGGCGCTGTGGCCTGGCAAGCAGCCATCGGGCGATGGCCGCTCAACGTGCAGTCTCGGCTCGCTCAGCCGGGAGTAGAGGGGTGAACGAGAGCGACAAGATGTGCACTAGAAGCGCTTCTCGAAACACGGCGTGTGGGTGATCCAGACCTGTGTATCCGGATACGCCGCCGACCCATCGACCGTCCTAGACAATCCGGCAAACGACGGCGTTCGGAGCCGTGAAGGAGGCGATCAAGACATCATCGGACGGAATCGGGCCGTCGTCGCACGATCCGAATGTTCCACGACGGCAATCGCGAAGGCGTCCTGAATATCCTTGCGAAAGCGCGGCAGGTCGTCTTCGCGCGCTATCGAGGCTACGTGGCCAGATGTGGTTGCGGATTTCATCAGAATTCTCCGACGTCCATGTTGAGATGCTGTCATTCGTTGGTCAGGTTCTCGCTCGCGTTGAATACATGCCGGGTGAATGCGGGCCCGAAGCGAGGCATGGAGGCAGTGCGCTTCGGCAACGTTGCGTGACGGCCGCAACACCGAGACAACAGATCCCCGCCATCGCGTGGCCCGTCAACGAGCTCCATCAGCGACAGTACGATCTGGCGCCGGCACGGGTGCCGACGCCATGTTCATGCCTGGCCGCTACAGCTATCGATGCGCGCGCGTCAGGCCGCAGCGTTGAGCGGCCGGTAGCCACCGCGCCAATAGGTCAGCGCACCGCCCTCATCCTTGGTGCCGACGGCCGCGACCGAACCGATGACAATCGAATGCGACCCGCGATCGATCATTTCATCCAGCCTGCAGTCGAACACGGCGACGGCATCCTTGAACAGCGAGGCGCCGGTGACCATGGTGATCCACTCGGCGCCCTCGTAGCGATCGGCACCCTTGATGCCGCCGAAGCCCGAGAAGCGCTCGGCCAAAGACTGATGGTCCGGCCCGAGCGAACTGACCCCGAAATGTCCGTAGCGCTCGATGAGGGGCCAGGTCGATGACGAGCGGTTGACGCAGGCGATCACCTTCGGCGGCTGGGCCGACAGCGAGACCATCGAAATCACCACCAGGCCGGAACGGTCGGTACCGGCCCCGGCGGTTATGAGGCTGACATTGCCGACGATCAGGCGCATGGCGGCACGAAACGCCGCCACACCCTGTTCGCTGGACATGTCATGGGAAACGAATTTATCCGACATGACGTGCCTCCACTCGCCTTACGCAGCCGCTTCGCTCGCACGATGCGCCGGGCGAATGCCCCGCGCCTCGAGCAGCGGCAAGACATTGTCGCGGAAATAGGGGAACTCCTCGGCATAGTCGAAGAAGGAAAGCGTCGTTCCGCGGAACCCGGCCTCATGCAGCGCCGTGATGCCGTCGGCCACCTGTTCTGGCGTGCCGACGAGCGGAAAGCCGCCATGGCCGGCCGCCATGCGGTCGCGGATCAGCGCCAGAAGATCGTGCGGGAAGGACTGCGCATGGCTGAACAGGAGCCGCACGAGATTGTCCACTGCCGGCCAGTCGATGTTGTTCTTGCCGGTGTGCTCCAGGAACTCCCTGGCCTCCTTCTCTGTCGGCCGGCAGACAACGTGGGAGAAGGTCAGCACGTTCACGTCGCGGCCCGCGTCGCGGCCCTGCTGTTTCAACGCCGCAACCTCTTCCTTGGAACGCGACAGGTCGATAGCAGGCGTAAACAGGAAGTCGGCGTTGCGCACGGCAAAGGCGCGGCCTTCGCCAGAGCCAGCGGCGTTCAGGATCGGCACGCGCCGCGAGGGACGCGGATCGCCCATGACGTTCTTCAGCTTGAAAAAGGTGCCGTCCCAGTCGAAGGCTTCGGTGCGGCTCCACAGCGCCTTGATGACGTCGTACCATTCCTGCGCATAGCCGTAGCGGGTCTCGTGGTCGTCGGGCAGCGTCAGCCCCAGTGCCTCGTATTCCGGCTTGTTCCAGCCAGCGACGATGTTGAGACCGATACGCCCGTCGCCGATCTGGTCGATCGTGGCGAGCTGTTTTGCCACCACCACCGGATGGTTGGCCGTGGTGTGAATGGTCGCGAAGATCGTGATGTCGCGCGTCTTGGCGAGCAGTCCTGCCGCCCATGTCATCGTCTCGAGGACGCTGCCGTGGAAATTCGTCTCGCCGCCGTAGCCGACCCAGCGCGCGATCGGCAACATGAAGTCGATGCCGGCATCGTCCAGCATCTGCGCCAATCGCAGGTTGTTGGCCCAGGAATTGTCCCAGCGGTCGGGCAACTTGGATACGGTCAGCCCACTCGAGCAATTGGTCGCGAACGTTCCCAGCAGAAACGTGTCGGAATTGAACATGCGATTTTGGGATGTTGTCATCGTGCTCCTCCATACGATGTAATTTATAATAGAAAATCTATTTGTTATTTTATGTAGACGCAAGAGGGCACCTGCTGCATCCTCCCGCAGAAGGAGGCCCGCATGACAAGACGCAGCAAAAACAAAGGACAATCAGACGCTATCGACCGCACATGGCATCTGGGGCAGACGCCGCTGGAGATCGATGTCGTGGAGTTGGAATATGCCCTGATGCGCTCTTTCGAGGCCTTCGGACGCTGGCAAACGGAGTGCCTGGCATCGGTCATCGATTTTGCGGCAAGTGGTCCGGAGAATGCACTGCTGCACATCATCAGGATGAACGACAGGCCCAAGAGCATCCATGACATTGCCCACATGACCAATCGCGAGGACATCCCCAACATCCAATACAGCCTGCGCAAACTGATAAAGGGCGGCCTTGTCGAGCGCAGCGGCAGCGGCCGTTCGGGTGTTACCTACGAGGCCACGGCATTCGGCAAGGAGGTAACTGACCGCTATGCCGAGGTTCGCTCGGCCCTGCTGATCGATGCCATCCGCCACGTGCCGGAATTGGCCCAGCGGCTCGACGATGCCGCGCGCACACTGGAGCTGATGACAGGAATCTATGCCCAGGCGGCACGCAATGCCGCCACCCATCGGCGTCGTCCCGGACAATTCGCCCAACCCCCGCAGATCAGGCGTTCGGCCGACCGCGGCCACAAGTCCGAGGAATGACGCCGCAGCACTTTGTGCGGAAGGGCCGCCAAAAAAATATCTGATTTCATATAATTTCGCTTGGCAAAGCTGCGTAATCCATCCTAACCTTCGATCATAATCAGACCGGCGATCAGTCGGCGGATGCGCTGGCATGCAAGTCGGCGCCAGGGGAACAACGGAGAAATACATGACGACGCTTAACAGGCGCGATGCGCTGGCACTTGGTGCCGGAACGATGCTGGCTGCCCTGCTCACGGGCCGGGGCATTTCGATGGCCGCGGCAACGGGAGACACGCTCACCATCGCCTTCAACGTGAACTTGCCCTCCTTCGATCCGACGGTCGGGCCGAACGCCACCAATCCCGCCACCCAAGCGATCTACCGCTCGGTGTTCGATCACTTCGTCGACCAGGGGCCGGATCTGGACTTCAAGCCGGGCCTTCTGACCGAATGGGGCTGGAACGAGGACAAGACCAAGGTCTGGATGACGGTTCGTGAAGACGTCAAATGGCACGACGGCACGCCACTCACAGCCGAGGACATCGTCTGGTCGCTCGAACGCGCTGCAAAACCTGAGACGGGCAATCCGATCCAGTTCATCTGGTCGACTGCTGGAAACTACAAGATAGACGGCAACAAGATCACTGGCGACGTGCTGCGCTACGAGCCGACATACTTCATGTGGATGGCCTATCTGACCGGCTATGTGCTGCCCAAGGCCCATTATGAGAAGGTCGGAGCGGAGGGTTTCGAGAAGAACCCCATCGGCACCGGCCCCTATATGGTCGACGCCTACGAAGGCAATTCGTTCCTGCGCCTCAAGGCCAATGCGAACTATTTTGGCGGCAAGCCGCCGTTCGAGACGGTGGTGTTCAAGTTTGTGCCGGACGCCACCAGCCGCGTCGCCGAGATCGAGAGCGGTTCTTCAGACGTCACGCTCGACATTCCCTACGAGGAGTTCGACCGTCTGAAATCGGCCGAAGGACTGGCTGGCGTTGCCACGCCGATCACCGATATCGGCATGATCTTCATCACCAATGTCGACGTCATGCTCGACAAGAACGTCCGGCTTGCAGCCCATTGCGCCATCAACAAGAAGGCGATCGTGGACCGGCTGTTGCGCGGCTACGGCGTGCCGATCGACACGCTCGAAGCACCGAATTACAGCGCCTACGATCCGTCCATCACAATCGACTACGATCCGGACAAGGCAAAGGAACTGCTGGCGGCGAGCGGCTATTCGACCGACAACCCGGCCAAGTTCACCATTCAGGCGACACGCGGCCTGAAGCCGAAAGACTACGAGATGATCCAGGCGATCGTCGGCATGTGGCGCAAGGTGGGCATCGAAGCCAGCATCGAGGTCTACGAAATCGCCAAGCACTTCGAGTTGCGCGCTGCCCACCAACTCGCGCCGGCGGCCTTCTACAACTGGGGCAACGCCATCATCGATCCGACCACATCGACCGGCTTTGCCATGTTCGGCCCCTCGCCGCACTCGGCCTGGAAGACCGACGACCTGGACGCGCTGATCGGACCGCTGTGGGGCGAGAAGGACGAGGAGAAGCGTATCGACGGCTGGAAGGCGGTTTCAAAATACATCGCCGAGAACGGCTACGTCATTCCGCTTCTGCAATATGTGCAGCCCATCGTCTTCAAGTCTGGCCTGACGGTCACGCCGAGCCAGGCTGGCGCACTTCAGCCCGTGCTCATCAACAAGGCCTGACCGGCGTGTACACCGCGACGGGGTCAGTATAGCCAATGTTTCTAGCCAGATTGACCAGGCGCATCGGCATCGCGGCAATGACGCTGTTCGGTGTTGGCGTCATCGTCTTCGTCCTGTTGCGCGTCGCACCGGGTGATCCGATCGCCATGATGATCGCGCCGGGGGCAACCCCGGCCGACATCGCCGCACTGCGCGCCCGCTACGGTCTTGACGAAAGCATTCCGGTGCAATTCGCGCTGTGGCTCAAAGGGATACTTGCGGGGGATTTCGGGACATCGATTTCCATCCGCAGGGATGTTCTCGACCTCCTGGCCGAGCGGCTTCCGGCAACCCTTGAGCTGGCGACGCTGGCATTGCTGGTCGCGATCCTGATCGGCGGCAGTGTCGCTGTCGTCGGCACCCTGTTGCGCCGCAGCCGCGCAGAAGGCGTCATCGATGCCGCCAACGGGCTGTTGCTGGCGATACCGGATTTCGTCTGGGCCCTGGCTCTGGTGCTGGTTCTCGGCGTCTTCTATCCGGTGCTGCCCCTGTCAGGCCGGATCGACCCCCAATCGGCCGGAGATTTCGCCACCCGCTTCTATCTCGTCGAAAGCATCGTAACGCTGCGCTTCGACAAGCTGGCGGAAGTCCTGTCGCACATGGCGATGCCCACGCTTGCCCTGGCGCTGCCGCTCGCGGCCGTAATAGCACGTGTGCTCAAGCAGGCGTTGTCGGAGGCGATGGTTCAGGATTACGTCCTGCTTGCGCGTCTCAAGGGCATGTCCGAGTTGCGGCTGATCCTGCAGGAAGCCCTGCGCAACGCAGTCGGGCCGACGCTGGCCCTGACGGGTGTGCAGTTCACCTTCCTCATCGGCGGTACAGTCATCGTCGAACGCATCTTTTCCTACCCCGGCGTCGGCAACATGGCGATCGACGCCGTCATCAACCGTGACCTGCCGCTGATCCAGGGACTGGTCCTCGCATTCGGGCTCATGTTCATCGTTATCAATATCCTCGTCGACCTCGCCGTGGTCGCGCTCAATCCGAGGCTGCGCCATGGTTGACGTAACCATCGTCCAGCCGCCTGCATTGCCCCGGCGGCGTCTTCTCACCGATCTGCTTGCCAATCCGAAAGTGCTGTTCGGCGGCGGCTTCATCCTCATGCTGGTTCTGCTTGCGATCTTCGCGCCCTGGATCGCGCCCAGAGATCCGATCGAACAGGACCTGATGCTGGGCACGCTGCCGCCTGTCGGCCTGCCGGGCGCCGAGCCGGGCTACTATCTCGGCACCGACGACCTCGGCCGCGACGTCCTTTCCCGCCTTATCCATGGCAGCCGCGTGGCGCTTACCGTGGCCTTCATCGCGGCCAGCCTTGCCGCCCTCGTGGGCGCCATGCTGGGGCTTCTGGCGGGCTGGTATGGTGGCTGGGTGGACGCTGTCGTCTCCCGTCTGGTCGATATCTGGATGGCGTTCCCGCCGGTGCTGCTATCGATCCTGCTGGTCGCCATTCTCGGATCCGGCATCCATTCGGTCGTCGCCGCAATCGTCATCATCGACTGGACGCGCTTCTGCCGCGTGGTGCGGGCCGAGACCATGGCACAGGCGAGCATGGATTATGTAACCGCGGCGCGCACCATCGGCTTCCCGCGCTTCACGATCCTCATGCGCGAGATCCTGCCCAATGTCGCGCCCGTCCTCATCGCGCTCATGAGTCTTGAGATGGGCATCGCGGTCATTGTCGAGGCGATCCTGTCATTCGTCGGGCTGTCAGTCGCCTCGGGCACGCCCACCTGGGGAGGGATGATCGCACAAGGCCGCCAGATCATACATCACGGATGGTGGGTGCTGGCCTTTCCGCTGCTGACGCTCTTTGCAACGGTGCTCGCCTTCAACCAGCTCGGCGACGGTTTGCGCCGGGTGATCGATCCGGTGATGCGCCGATGAGCCTGCTCTCCATCAAGAACCTGTCGGCGGTCAGCGACCGCGATGGAGGCGCCCCGATCCTGCGCAGCGTCTCGCTCGAGCTTCGCCCAGGCGAAACCCTCGGGCTCGTCGGCGAAAGTGGCGCCGGCAAGTCCACCATATCCAAGGCCGTTCTCGGAATGCTGCCGCGCACGGTTCGCATCACCGGCGGCACGGCCGTCTTTTGCGGACGCGATCTCCTCGGCCTCTCTTCGCGCGAACTGCGCAAGATCACCGGGTCGGAAATCACGCTCATTCCGCAGGACCCGATGACCGCGCTCAATCCCGGCCGGCGTATCGAGAGCCAGCTCACCGACGGGCTGAGGCTGAAGCGCGGCATGTCTTCGGACGAGGCTCGCCGGATCGGCCTTGAGCTGCTGGAAGAAGTGCATATCCGCGAGCCGGAACGCGTGATGCGTGCCTATCCGCACGAATTGTCGGGCGGCATGCGCCAGCGCGTGCTGATCGCGGCCGCGTTCGCCATGGACCCCAAGCTCGTCGTCGCCGACGAACCGACGACCGCGCTCGACGTGACGGTGCAGAAGCAGATCCTGCGCCTGATCCGCGCCATGCAGGCCAGGCACGGCACGAGTGTCATCTTCGTCACCCATGATCTCGGCGTCGTCGCCCAGATCTGCGATCGTGTCACACTGCTTTATGGCGGCATGGTCGTGGAAGCCGGGGCGACCAAAGAGATCATGGAGTGTCCGCGCCATCCCTATATGCAGGCGCTCCTGGCCGCCGGACCGCGCTACGACAGGCCAGATCGCAAGCTTGCTCCCGTTCCCGAGAGCATTTTTGCGGGCCTACGCGAAGAACTGGCATCTTTCGACCGGCGGGAGACGCGCAATGGCTGACACCCTGCTATCCGCATCGAGCATCGAAGTCGTCTACGGGGCCGTGCACAAGATAAAGGTCCTGCACGGCATCGACCTGACCATCGCCAAGGGCGAGACGCTCGGAATAGTCGGCGAATCGGGCTCCGGAAAGACGACGCTTGGACGTGCATTGCTGCGTCTGGTGGACGTCGCGAAGGGCACGATTACCTTCGACGGGATGGACATCACCCATCTGGGCGACGGCGCCATGCGTCCGCTGCGGCGGCGTATGCAGATGATCTTCCAGGATCCGATGTCTTCGCTCAATCCACGCCATTCGATCCGCCAGATCCTGACCGGTCCGCTTCTTCTTCATGGCCTGGCGACCGACAGGCGCGACGCCGACCGCCAGGCATCGCAGGTGATCGAGCGCGTCGGTCTACCGCTCGTCAGCCTGGACAGGAACCCGCACGAATTGTCGGGAGGCCAGCGCCAGCGTGTCGGCATCGCGCGCGCCGTGGTGATGCGGCCGGACTTCGTTCTGGCCGACGAGGTGGTGTCGGGCCTCGACGTTTCCACGCAGGCACAGGTCCTGTCGCTGATCGGCGAACTCAGCCGCGAGATGGGGCTGGCGGTGGCGTTCATCAGCCACGATCTGTCGGTGATCCGCGCCATCTGTGACCGCGTCATGGTGCTGCAAGGCGGCAGGATCGTGGAGGAAGGCGCGTGCAGCAGCGTCTTCGACGCGCCGCGCTCCGACTATACGCGCACTCTCCTCGACGCGATTCCGCTGCCGGATCCCATGCCGGGCTGGCTGGAAGGGTAGAGCGGGCGAACCGCTCTGTCTCTCCTTTCAGCGGAGTTCCTGATTTCCCCTCGCTGCGCGCCCCCGCGCCACATGCAGAGCCGAGCGCCGGTCGCTGCAAATGAGCAATCACGAGCCGGCGAACCCGTCCTCCTCGGGCCTGCATCCCGCCACCGCAGCTAAGCGGCGGCCTTGTCGCCATAGATGCTGTCGATGGTCTGGAGCGCGCCATCGAGCGCCTTGCCCTCCTCATCCAGCAGGGCCGCACGGCGCAGGCGGCTCAGCCAGGCAGCTCCGTCAGGGCGGCCCTTCAGGCGTGGAACCTGCGCGATCACCCGGTCGAACTTGGAGTGACCCCGGGCATGTGTGTCGGAATAGCCCTTGACCAGGCGCCGGCACGAAACGATCTCGACAGCCAGATCATAATCGGTCGGGACGAGCGTGCCGGCCAGTTCGAGCCAACGGTTGAGGTGCTCGATCTCACGGGCATGACGCAGCGTGCGGCGGCGAATGCGTTTCGTTCCGGCCAGCATGTGCAGCATCAGATACCAGCCGACGGTTCCGGTGCGCACGCGGCGTCCCTTGTTGACCATCCGGTCCAGTGCCTTGAACAGCCGCGGACTTTCCTCCAGCCAGCGGCCGATCGCGGCGGGCATGGTGCCGGCGACCTCCTCCATGCGCGGATGCATATATTCGGTGGTATAGACGATCTGGTCCGACTTGACGCCGATTTCCTGGCGCACGCGTTCGAAGCGGCTCGCGCGGGTCTTGAGATCGGCAACTCGGATCACGTCGTCATAGGCCATGGCAACAGCCAGATATTTGGCGACTTCGGCAGTAAAGGCAAAATCCCGGCTCACACCGCCGGCGGCCGCATCGAGACGACAGATTTCCTCGGCCTTGTCCAGATATTCGTTGGCGTAGGCAATGTCCTGATAGTCCACCAGACGCTTCACGCCGGCAAACAGCATGGGCTGGACGGTCTCGGGGAAATTCGACCTTATCCGCTCGAGCAGGCGGTTCAGGCCGGGATGCGGATCGGAGGCAGGCAAGGGCGGGAGCGACTTGTCCGGCTCCCGCTTTTCCGGGGACTTGTCCGCCGGCTCGCGGGCCTTATCGTAGGCGGCCGAGAATGCACGCAGGCTCGCCTCCACCCCCTTGCCGCCGGCACGCACTGCAGCCTCGAATGCGCTGCGGGGAAACGGCAGCACATCGGCCGATGCCAGCGCACCGAACATGGCGGCGGAAACGACGCTTCCGTTGGCCTCCGCAAGCGACTGCATGTCGAACACGATTGCCCGCCTGGCCGACACGCCCGTCGCCTCTACCACGACCGCGGGGTCGCCGGTGCCATCGCCGGGCTTTTCCTTCTCGGTCACGGCGTAGGAGCGGTGGCTCGACGCGATGAGAGTGGTGCGCTCGGGCGTGACCAGCCCGCGCAGCATTGCGCGTCCGGCCTCCATGAACTCGGCGGCCAGCACGACATCGACATCACCGGGCGTCGGCATTAGCGACAGGATCGGCAGCTTGCCATCCTTGGGCGGCAGCATCTCGATATAGTAGATTGTGGCGCCCGTTCGCTGCGCCACACCTGGAACCGAAGTCGACTGCGCCACCCAGCCTTCGGCTTCGGCCATATTGACGATCCAGTCCGACAGGACGCCGCCACCCTGCCCGCCCATGGCGAGAACGGCCACCGTTATCGGCTTTTCCGCCGCCAGCCGGGACACCGTATCCGAAGAGTTCTGTGACATTGGAACCACCGTTAGGCTGCGAAGGCGATCTGGCGGCTGGCGCGGCGGCGCTGCAAGAAGCCGATGAACAGCGTCCTCAGCTTCGCCGCGACACGGTCCAGCCGGGTCGGGTTGTAGATGATGTCGGCGCGGTAGAAGGACGGGCAGAGCACCGCCGCCTCCGACACCTCGCCGCAATTGCCGCAGCCCACACAGCTGTTGTCGATCGCGGCGACCGGATCGTCCTTCAGAGGATCGTCCGTATGCTTGACCGAAAGCGAGGGACAGCCTGACAGACGGATGCAGGCGTGATCGCCGGTACACACATCCTCGTCCACGCCGAAGCGCTCGCGCACCATCCTCTTGCCGCCCTTGACCGCCTGGTTGAACTGCGGCTTCACGCGGCGTTGCTTGTTCAGCATGCATTCGGACGAGGCGATGATGACCTTGGGCCCTTCCTCGGGCGTGGTCAGCGCCTCTTTCAGCGTGTCGCGCACCTTTGCCACGTCATAGGTGCGGTCGATCTGCCTGAGCCATTTGACGCCCACGCCCTTCACCGCTTCGGCGATGGTGTTGTTGGTCGAGCGCGTCGGATTCTGCGCGCGCGACGACAATATGTCCTGTCCGCCGGTGGCCGCCGAATAATGGTTGTCGACGATGAGAATTACACCGTCATGCTTGTTGAAGACGGCATTGCCGACGCTCGACACCAGGCCGTTGTGCCAGAAGCCGCCATCGCCCATGACAGCGATAGGCCTCTTGTCGGCCTTGACGTTGAAGGCCGAGGCGCCGGCGCCCGAAAGACCGTAGCCCATCGTGTTGCCGCCGATATTGAAGGGCGGAAGGACGGAGAATATGTGGCAGCCGATATCGCCAGACACATGATGCTGGCCGAGTTCCTTCTCCATCAGCTTCATGCCGGCAAAGATCGGCCGCTCCGGGCAACCGGTACAAAAGCCTGCCGGACGCGGCGGCACGACCTCGGCCAGCGCCTTCACCTTGGCGTTCTCCAGCACGGGCTTCGGATCGGGCGTTGGCGGTTGATTGCCCAGGAGCCGCGGCGCATGGGTCTTCAGGAACGACTTCACACCTTCAACCATCAAGGCTGTCGTGTAGTCGCCGCCCAGCGAAAGCATGTCCTTTCCATGGACCTTGGTGGAAATGTCCCGCCGGCGGAGGATGGTGTTCAGGGACTGCTCCAGATATTCCGGATGCCCCTCCTCGATCATGATCACGGCCTTCTTGCCGAGACAGAAATCGGCCACCTCGTCGTCAACGAGGGGATAGGTGACATTGAGGACATAGAGGGGCAGCAGCGAGTTGCCGTAGACATCGGCAAGGCCCAGCAATTGCAGCGCGCGCATGACGCCGTTGTACATGCCGCCCTGCAGAATGATGCCCACATCGCCGTCGGCAGGACCGAAATGCTCATTCAGGCCACGCGAGCGGATGAACTCGACCGCGTTCGGCCAGCGCTGTTCCAGCTTCTCCTTGTCGTGGAACAGGGAAGCTGGCGGCAGCACCACGCGGTTCACGTCGCGGCGCGGGTTCTCCAGCGCTTCCTTCAGGGTGAAGTCGGGGCGCTTGTTGTCCTTGGCCACGAACTGGCCGTGGACGTGGCATGCGCGGATGCGGATCTGCAGCATCACCGGCGTATTCGACGCCTCGGACAACTCGAACCCGTCCTCGACCGCCTTGACCATGCTTGTCAGATTGGGGCGCGGATCGAGCAGCCACATCTGCGACTTCATCGCAAATGCATGACTGCGCTCCTGAGGAATGGAGGAGCCCTCGCCGAAATCCTCGCCCAGGATGACAAGCGAGCCGCCCATGACGCCACCGGAGGCCAGATTGGTCAGCGCATCCGATGCCACGTTGGTGCCGGCTGTCGACTTCCATGTCACGGCTCCACGGATCGGATACATGACGGAAGCTGAAAGCATCGCGGCTGCCGCCGCCTCCGAAGCAGACGATTCGAAATGCACGCCCAGATCGTCCAGCACGCTCTTGGCATCGGCCAGAACGTCCATCAGATGCGAAATGGGTGAACCCTGATATCCGCCGACATAGCCGACGCCGGCCTGCAGGAGCGCCTTGGTGATGGCGAGGATGCCTTCACCCCGGAATATCTCGCCTTCGCCAAGCCTGAGGTCTTCGACCTCCCGCGCGAATGAACGCTCCGCCATGTCCCCTCCTTATGGATTATATGATTAATCATATTTTCCTGTTGGCGGCATGTCAACGATGACTTCGCATGAAAATGGCCGTTGAATCACCGATTTTTATATGACACTACATATATTAATGCGCCCAGCATATGCATCTTCATGGAGAATCAACAGGAATGTCACTCTATTTCGACGATCTGCAGATCGGCCAGGAGTTCCATTCGGACAAGCACCTCGTGAGCCGAAGCGACATTCTGGACTTCGCCGGGTCGTTCGATCCCAATCCTTTCCATTCGGATGACGAAGCGGCGAGAGCGGTTGGCTATCCCGGCATAATGGCATCCGGGCTGCATACGCTGTCGCTCAGCTTTCGCTTGTTCTTCGACCTCCATCTGTGGGACGACACCGTCATGCCCTCGCCGGGCATTGACAAGGTGCGCTGGCTCAAGCCGCTCTACGGCGGTCAGGAAATCCGGATCAAGGCAACCGTCATGGAGCTGACGGCATCACGTTCCAAACCGGATCGGGGCATCGTTCGACTGCTTCACGAGACGATGGAAACGACCAGTGGCAACGTCATCTTCACAGCGGAGGGCCTTCATCGACTGCGGCGTCGGCTTGCCTGAAATGCCTGCGATGGATAACAAGTCGTGATCCCATAGGAGGAGGCATCACGGTCGTGGCAAGGTTCAGGGACAAATCGACGGCGGAAGGCCGATCCCCGCTCATCCTTGAGCAGTTTCCTCCCTATCTGTTCCATCTGATTACGAGCCACCTGAACAATCGTCTACTCGACCGGATGCGGCCGCATGGCGTGACCGTCCAGCGATGGCGTATCTTGATGGTACTGATGAACGGCGACGGCAAGACCATGACCGATCTGGTGCGCACGACACTGATGGCGCAACCGGCGGTCAGCCGCGTCATCGATCAGATGGAGCGGGATGGGCTGGTGGAACGGCGCGTTGCGGCGCGCGACAACCGAATCATCGAGGTCTTTCTCACCGATCACGGCCGCGAGACCTACTGGCAGATCGCTCCGGATGCCGAGAAGCACGGCATCGACATGCTGGCGGGTTTTAGCGCGAGCGAACGCAAGCAACTGTTCGCCATGCTGCGGCGCGTGTTGGGCAATGTCGGCCACAAATACCCGGACACGGAAGAGACCTGACCGGCACCCGCGACCATCACGAGCGCTTTCCAGCACGGGCGAATTACTTGCAATATCATATAATCAGACCTAACGTGCCGATGCAGATCGGTCCGAGGCGCCGCTTTCGGATCGGCTGACTTTCCGTCGAATCTGTGAGGGGCAGCATCCATGGCTTCAGCCAGCCTTCTTGCCAACCCGGCATCGACCGCAACAGGCTGACAGGGAGGGCGCAGCCATGGAAACACCCGACTACATCATCGTCGGCAGCGGCATCAATGCGCTGGTTGCCGCGTCCATCCTTGGCAAGAAGGGCAGGAAGGTCCTGCTCCTGGAGCGCGAGGATCGTATCGGGGGCTGTATCCGCACCGAGGAGATCACCGCGCCGGGGTTCGTCCACGACGTCATGGCGACAACCTTCGTTCTGTTCGCCACATCTCCCGCCTATGGCGTCATCGGAAAGGATCTGGAGTCGCGCGGTCTCGAATTCGCGCAATCGGAACTGCCGACCGGAGTGTTGCGCCCCGACGGCAGCCATGCGGTCCTGTCCAGGGACAGACAGCGCAACATCGCTGCCTTCGACGCCCTGTCGAAGGGCGACGGCGCCGCCTTCGCCCGTGAGATGGACCGGCTGGGCGCCGACGCCTCGTTCCTCTTCTCGCTGCTCGGCGGCTCGCTCTGGTCAGGCGGCATGGCGAGGACGATCGCGCGCGAGGCCTGGCGGCGCGGGCTGCGCAATCTGGCAGGATGGTTCGCAGAAGCGCTCGAGCCCGCCCGGCCCTATCTGGAAGCCACCTATGCATCCGAAACCGTTCGAGCCCTTTGGGCGCCCTGGGTTCTGCATTGCGGGCTCGGGCCCGAGAGCGCCTATTCCGCGCAGATGCTGAAGGTGATCGGCTTCGCCGTCGAAATGGCCGGCTGCCCGATCGTCAAGGGCGGTGCCCGAAACTTTCTGGCGGCGTTCGAGAGCCTGATCGTCGACACCGGCGGGACCATAAGAACGGGTGTCGATGTCGAAGCCATATTCAGCGACGATCGGGGCCGCGCAAGCGGCGTGCGCCTGGCGAACGGCGAAACGATCAGCGCGCGCAGCGGCGTCATCTGCTCGGTTACGCCGAACCAGCTCTATGGCCGGCTTCTGTCCGATTGGCCAGCGCCGATGCCCGACGAGGTCCGTGACGGCGTAAAGCGCTACCGCTACGGCAAAGGCGACATGCAGATCCACTACGCACTGTCCCGACCGCCGCAATGGAAGGCAGGGGCGGAACTTGGCAAGGTGGCCCTGCTTCACCTGACATCCGGCCTCGACGGCGTGTCACGCGCAAGCAACGAGGCCGAACGTGGCATGCTGCCGGCCGAGCCTTCGATATGCGTGGGACAACCGACGGCGCTCGACCCCAGCCGCGCCCCGGACGGCGCATCGATCCTCTGGCTTCAACTTCCCGAGGCGCCACGCTTCATCAAGGGCGACGCCGCCGGTGAACTGGAAACGCCTTCGGATGGGCGGTGGACCGAAGAGCTTCGCGAACGTTACGCCGACCGGATCGAACAGACGCTGGCGCACCACATCGAGGATTTTCGCGACACCGTCATCGCGCGCCGCTGCTATTCCCCTGCCGACCTGGAAAGCATGAACATCAACCTGGTCGGCGGCGATCCATACGGCGGCTATTGCGGGCTCGACCAGTTCTTCCTGTGGCGGCCTTTCAAGTCGTCCGTCAATCACCGCACGCATGTGCCGGGCCTCTACCACATCGGCGCGTCCACCCACCCCGGCCCAGGCCTGGGCGGCGGCTCAGGTTTCCTCCTCGCATCATCGCTGCGCTAAGCCACAGAAACGTTCAAACAGCGCTTTGGCTCGCGCTCGCTGCCCAACAGCAGCAAAACGGCTCGCGCCGGCATGCAATCGTGAAATCCAGGCCGCAGCACCAGTTGCGGCCTGCCGTCACGCAAGTCGGGAACCGTTCGATGGTTCCTGTCAGAAATTGACGCGGTCGCCGCCCTTGAGTTCGAGGATCTCGCGGGCGTCATCCGGCGTGGCGATCTCGAGGCCGAGCCCCTCGATGATCTGGCGCACTTTCGTCACCTGTTCGGCATTCGACTTGGCAAGCTGGCCGGGCGCGAGCCACAGCGAGTCTTCCATGCCGACACGCACGTTTCCGCCCATGGCGGCCGCGATCGCCGCCACCGGCATCTGGTTGCGGCCCGCTCCCAGCACCGACCAGCGATACTGGTCGCCAAACAGCCGGTCGGCCGTGCGGCGCATGTGCGCGACGTCTTCGGGATGCGCACCGATGCCGCCGAGAAGGCCGAACACCGACTGCACGAAGAAGGGCGGCTTGACGATGCCGCGATCGGCAAAATGGGCGAGCGTATAGAGATGGCCGATGTCGTAGCACTCGATCTCGAAGCGCGTGCCGTTCTCGGCGCACTTGGTCAGGATGTATTCGATATCGGAGAAGGTGTTCTTGAACATGCCGGCGCGGGACGCCTCGAGATAGGGCTTCTCCCAGTCGTACTTGAACTCCTTGTAGCGGTCGAGCATCGGGTAGAGGCCGAAGTTCATCGTGCCCATGTTGAGCGAAGCGATCTCCGGCTTGAAATGGGCAGCCGGCCCGACGCGCTCCTCGATGGGCATGGTCGGCGCTCCTCCTGTGGTGATGTTGACGACCGCGGCCGAACGCTGCTTGATCACCTTCAGGAACGGCTCGTAGGCCTCCGGTGTCTGTACCGGACGGCCGTCTCTGGGATCGCGGGCGTGCAGGTGGACGACCGCCGCGCCCGCCTCGGAGGCGGCGATCGCGTGGTCGGCGATCTGCTCGGGCGTGATCGGCAGATGCGGCGACATGGTCGGCGTGTGAATCGAGCCGGTTATTGCGCAGGTGATGATGACCTTGCGTTTGGCAGCCATGGAAGTCTCTCCCTTTGAAATCGTGATTCGGATCGCCGTGCCTACCAGTGGACCATGGGAAGGCCCGCCACCGGTGCGCGGAAATATGGAATGGTGTTGCCCTTGAGGCTGCCCAGATAGACCGTGCGAAGGTCCGGGCCGCCGAAGGTGACGCTCGCCAGCCATGGCGCGATCGTGCCGCCGGATGCAGCGAGCGTGTCGAACCGCATCGGCTTGCCGGAGGCGAACTCGGCCTCGAATGCCGCCGTTTGCTGCGCATCGCCATCCTCGAGCAGCGTCAGCGCCTCGCCATCGGGCGTGATCGCGACGAGCCGGTCGGCGAAGATCATGGTGCACCACAGATTGCCATAGGCGTCGAAGGCTAAGCCGTCGATCAGTCCGTCCCCGAGGCTGGAGGGACCGTAGACCTCCCGGTCGGTCAGCGAGCCGTCCGGCTGGACTCTGAGGCGCGTGACGCGCTTGCCGCAGGTCTCGGCGACGTAGAGCCATTTCTCTGTTGCATCGAGGCGGATCTCGTTGGTGAAGGCGAAGCCGTCGGCGACGACGCGGATGCCCCTCTCGTCGACAAGCGCAATGTAGCCGTCGGCCAGATCATTGCGGATCGCGTCGCTCCACGGGTTCACCATAGTCGAGACCGTGATCCAGATGCGGTCCTTGGAATCGCGCAGCACGAAATTGACCTTGCCCATCGGCTTGCCGTCGATGGTGTCGAACAGTACGCGCGTTTCGCCCTTGCGGGTCATGATTTCCAGCCGGTCGGTGCCGAAGTTGGAGATCAGGATGTCGCCGTTGCGCGCAAAGGCCAGACCGTTCGGCAAGGTCCCGGTCAGCAGGCTCTTGGCCTGGTCGCCGGCAAGGTCGAAATGCCGGCTTTGCGACTGGGTGACGAGCTGCTGCTCCTCGTCCGGGTCGATCCGCATCACGCCGCCGCGCGCATCGGCAGCCCACAGGGTCCCGTCACGCTCTGCAAGGATGCATTCGGGCCGCTGCAGATCCGTGCCGATGGTCCGGATCTGCGACCGGTCCACCTGCCAGCCCTTCAGCGGATTTGGGCCTTTCGACGATGCGTTCATGGTCTCCTCCCTCCCCGGCCGCCTAGTCTTCGAAGATCGCGACCGCGCGGGTGAAGCCGGCCGAAGCCTTCTCGATCTTGAAGGGGAAGCAGGCGATCATGTAGCCGGTCGGCGGCAGCTGATCGAGGTTCGCCAGCTTTTCAATATGGCAGTAGCCGATCTCCATTCCGGCCCGATGGCCCTCCCAGATCAGCGAGGCATCCCCGGTCTCGGCGTAACGCCGGGCGGTGTGGATGAAGGGCGCGTCCCAGCTCCACGCATCCGTGCCGGTGACACGCACGCCGCGGCTGGTCAGATATAGCGTCGCCTCCCTGCCCATGCCGCAGCCCGAAGCGAGGTAGTCGTCCTGCCCGTACTTCGCGGCAGCCGAAGTGTTGACCACGACGATGTCGCCCGGCTGGATCTCGTGACCGATGCGCTGCAGCTCGGCCTCGACTTCGGCGGCGGTCACGACATGCCCGTCCGGCAGATCGCGGAAGTCGAGCTTCACGCCGGGGCCGAAACACCATTCGAGCGGCACCTCGTCGATGGTCAGCGCACGCTTGCCGCCATCCATGGTCGAATGGAAGTGATAGGGCGCGTCGAGATGCGTACCGTTATGCGTCGAGACGACCAGCTGCTCGACCGCCCAGCCTTCGCCGGCCGGAAGCTGATCCTTGGTCAGACCGGGGAAGAAGCCGGTGAGCTGGCCGACCGACTGCTGGTGGTCGACATAGGTGATCTGCGGCTCGGCGCCCTTGGGATCGGAGGCGATGCCTGCCTTGAGCGCGGTGGAGATATCGACGATGCGACGTGCCATGGCTTGAACCTTCCTTACAACAGGCCGAGGGAGATGCTCGGGAAGAGCACGATCAGAACGAGGGCGAAGAGCATCATCAGGGCGAACGGCGCCGCGCCCATGAAGACGTCCTTGAGCGAGATGGCGGGATCGTCCAGCGCGCCCTTCACGACAAAGACCGACAGCCCCATCGGCGGCGTCAGAAGGCCGATCTCCACCGCCAGGACCGTGATGATGCCGAGCCAGATCGGGTCGATGCCGAGCGACTGCGCGACGGGCAGTGCCAGCGGAACGGTGATCAGCATGATCGAGGATGAGTCGAGGAGCGTGCCAAGCAGCACCAGCACCGCAATGTAGAAGAACAGAAACCCGTAGACTCCCACATCGAGTGCCACGATCCATTCCGTCAGGAAGACCGGCAGGCCGGTCAGCGCCAGCATGCGGCTGTACATCGTCGCCGCGATGATGAGGAAGCAGATCGCCGCCGTGATGTGGCCTGTCTCCAGCGTCACCTGCCACAACGTCTTGGGCGACAGGCGGCGCTTGACGAAGGCGATGAGGATTGCGCCGAGCGCCCCGATCGCGCCGGCTTCCGTGGGCGTGAAGACACCGCCGTAGAGCCCGCCCAGACAGAGGCCGACGAGCAGGACTATCGGCGACAGCTTGCTGACAATTTCCTGCAGCGCACCCCGGCCCGACGCATCGTCGATCGACGCTGCGGCCGCCGTGCCGGTGAAGCCGCTCCAGAAGCGCACCATGAGCCAGATGCCCACGCAGAAGATGACGGTGACGAGAATGCCCGGTCCGATGCCGGCGATGAACAGCGCACCGACCGACTGCTCGGCAAGGATGCCGTAGAGGATCATCAGGAGGCTTGGCGGGATGAGCATGCCGAGAATGGACGAACCGACCACGACGCCGGTCGCAAAGCGGGCACTGTGGCCGGCGCGCATCATTTCCGGCACGGCGATCTTGGTGAAGACCGCCGCTGATGCGATCGAGATGCCGGTGATCGAGGCAAAGATGGCATTGGCACCGACCGTCGAGATGCCGAGCCCGCCGCGCAGTCCTCCGAGAAAGCGCGTCGCGACGTCGAACGTGTCGCGGCCGAAATTGGCGCGACTGACCACAAGCCCCATCAGGACGAACAGCGGGACGACGCCGAAGAGGTAGCTGGAGATGCTCTCGCGGGTCGCCAGCGACAGGATACGCGCGGCCTGGTCTGCATTGTCGCGCAGGATCCAGATGCCGAAGAAGGAGACGAGCGCCAGCGCGATCGCCACATGCATGCCGGCGTAGATGAGGACAAGGATCGCGCCGAGCGACCACAGGCCGATCTCGATGCCGCTCATCGGGCCGCCTCCCTCGACGGGCCTCGAAAAGCCGCAAGCAGAATGGCCAGCCCGCGCAGCGCGAAGGCGATCAGCAGCGCGCACGCTCCGATGAGGACGACGAGATAGGTTGGCCAGATTGGCGCAAGGAACTGGCCGACCGTGCCGATCATCTCATCGCGGCCGTAGCTGCGCACAAAGAGCGGGTAGAAGGCGTAGACGAGCACCCCGACGAGGCCGGCGCCGATGAAATGCATCACTGCGTCGAGCACGCCGCCGACTTTCGGCGCCTTCGAACGCAGCAACGTCAGCAGGCCGTCTGCGCGCGTCAGCTTGCCGCGCAGAAGCGTGTTGGCGATCTGCAGGAACACGATGCTGAGGATCAGCATCGACACCATCTCCGGTACGCCGGCGATCGGCCGCCCGAAGAAGAACCGGCCAACCACATCCGCCGTGATGAGGACCATGATGAAGAGGATCGCGGCCGTCCCGATCACGCTCATCGTCGCGGTGATGCGATCGAAAAAGCGGAACAGGGCGTCAAAGCTGCGCAGACCGGTGGCTTGATCTTCCGGTGTTTGGGACACTGGCTTCTTTCCGGGCTCGAGTGGGAGGCTGCGGAGCGAGCGCCCCGCAGCCCCGACGGCGCTCAGCGCTGCGACCAGTCGCGCGCCAGGTTCACGCCGGCGCCCTTGAGCTGCGAGATGTAGGCATCCAGCACCTCGGAGCCGGCGAGGCCCTGACCGTCGGCGTTCTGCGCCCAGGTGTCGGCGATCTGCGGCAGGGCCGCGGCCCACTTGGCGCGCTCTTCGTCGTTGAGTTCGCTGATCGTGGCGCCGCCCTCTTCGAGCTGCTTCAGCGCAGCCTCGACGCGGGCGTTCTGCTCGGCGATATAGGCTTCGGTGTAGGCGGCGGCGCCCGCGCGCAGCGCCTCCTGCACCTTGGCCGGCTGGCTGTCGTACCAGTCCTTGTTGGCAACGAGCGAACCGGCATACTGCGCACCGAAATTGGTGATCAGCACATGCGGCGCGACCTCCTGCAGCTTCGCCGGTGCCGCTGCAGTCGGGAAGACGATGGTGCCGTCGAAGACGCCCGTCTGAATGTCGTTGTAGTAGGTGGTCAGGTTGCCCGCCACGCCGACCGCGCCGGTTCCCTCCAGCCAGTTCACGGCTGGTCCCGGAGCGCCGATCTTGTGACCTTCCAGATCATCCATGGAATCGACCGGGAAATTCGTCATCAGGAGATAGTTGTCGAGCGCGAAGCCGCCGCCGAGATATTCGGCATTATATTTCTCCCAGGACTCGATCATGCCCGGAATGTCGCGATGCAGCTTGTCGACGGCATCCATGACGATCTGCGGATCGGGCGAACCAAATGGCGTGTAATAGGTCACGTTCTGCAGCGGCAGCGCCGTCGGCTCGAACACCGTCGGCACGACGCCGATTTCGGCAAGGCCGTCCTCGATCGCTTCGAGCTCGCCGCCCACCGCCGCCAGTGTGCCGCCATAGGCCTCGCTCCAGATGATGGTGTGGTCGGTGCCTTCCAGTGCCTTGTTGACGGTCGGAATGAACGTCTCGGCGATGTGCTTGACCCACAGGAATACCGGCGGGTGCCCGTTGACGACGGTGACGGAAATGTCGTCGGCCTTCGCCGGCATCGCGACCGAACCTGCCAGCATTGCGGCCATTGCGGCCAGACGGATCGAGTTCCTCATGATAACCTCCCTGAAATGATTTGCGTTTCCACCCTGCCGGCCCTCCCGAGCGCCATGTCGGGCTGACCGGATATTCCTAGTTGATGCCCGCCAGCGCGCGCGTGCCCGCCGCCAGGTAGCGCACGACCCGCTGGATCGAAGCCTCCGTGCTCTCCTCGTCGCACAGCCCGTCCGACAGCGCGCCGACGCGTCCGGTCCGGGCGATCATCAGCATGCCTACCGAGATCGCGTTTATGTAGGCCCAGACGGCGTTCTCGCGATCCAGACCCTCGACATGTTCCTGAAGCGCCGCGATGAATTCCTGCGCGATGGCGTCGAAATTGCGCGAGGTCAGTTCCACCGAGCGTTCGTCGGTGCCTGACGCGATCTGCACGATGATGCGCGAGTAGTGCTGGCCGTCGCCTGCGCTGAGCTCGATGGTCGGGCGCATCAGCGCATCGAGGATTGCTTCCAACGTCACCGTCTCGCTGTCGAGGACGGCATGCAGCAGTCCGCGCCGGCGATCATTCACCTGGCTGGCGTGGCGCGCAACGACCTGTTCGAAAAGCGCTTCCTTCGACTGGAAATGATAGTGGATGAGCCCGAGATTGACGCCCGCCTGGTCTGCGATGGCCCGCGTGGTAGCGCCGTCGAAGCCGAGATCGGCAAATACACGCTCGGCGGCATCCATGATGTCGCCGCGCACATCTCGTCGCATTGCCCTGCTCTCAGCCGCCGTTGTCACCACGCCCCCCGCGCCCTCGATCGCCACCGGTCTCCCAATGACGGTTAGGTCAACTGACTAAGTCATATGACCAAAACAGATGTCCTGTCAATTCGGCCGGCCGTGAAGCTGCGGGCCTGCTTCTGCAGCCTCGGGTCGGAGACGATCCTCGGAAGAGTTGTGGAATGCGCAGGAGGAGGACGCTACAAAGTTGATACCCATTCCCGACACAGGAGAAACGCCGTGTTTCATGGAGCTTTCAAACTGCGGGGGTTGGACAATTTTGCTGGGCCTGCCGTGCACTGCGTCGCGGCGATATCTTCTCTTGCCCGCATTGCTTCGGTGAAGCTTCGCCCAGGCCGGGGAATGCTTGCGGTCGCTATCGTGCTCGGTCTTTGCGCCACCGCGAACGCGGATGACGTGCTTTTTGAAAACGTCCGCATTTTCGACGGAAAAGGCGCCGCCCTTTCGGCGCCGTCGAATGTGCTGATCAAGGGCAATGTGATCGAACAGATCTCGACGGATCCCATAGACGCGGAAGGCGCGCAGCGCGTTGCGGGCAACGGGCGAACGCTGATGCCGGGGCTCATTGATGCGCACTGGCACGCGATGCTGATCGCGACTGGCCCGGCCGAGACGATGAACGACATAGGCTTTGCCAATCTCGCGGCCGGCGACGAAGCGACGGATACGTTGATGCGCGGCTTCACCACCGTTCGCGACGTGGGCGGACCGGCTTTCGGTCTCAAGCGTGCGATCGATGAAGGCATCATCAAGGGGCCACGCATCTATCCTTCTGGCGCCATGATCACCGTAACCAGCGGGCATGGGGATTTCCGCCAGATGAGCGACCTGCCGCGGAGGATCGGCGGCCTGTTCACGCCTATGGAGACAAACGGCGGCAGCATCGTCGCGGACAGCCCTGACGAGGTGCGTTTGCGTGCTCGCGAGCAGTTCATGCAGGGAGCTGTGCTGCTGAAGTTGACCGCGGGCGGCGGCGTCTCGTCGCCACACAGCCCGCTGGACGTCACCACGTTCACATTGTCGGAATTGCAGGCTGCCGTCGAAATCGCCGAGAACTGGGGTACTTACGTCGCCGCACACGCTTTCACGCCGGATGCGATCCAAAAGGCTATAGCGGCCGGTGTGAAGTGCATCGAGCATGGATTCCTCATGAGCGAGGCAGACGCCGAGCTGATTGCGGAGAAAGATATCTGGCTGAGCCTCCAGCCTCTTCCCGAGATGCTGAGACAGGGCTTCCGGGAGGGGTCGGCGGAGCGAGCCAAGGCGGACGAGGTGTGGCCCGGCATCGACCGGACCTACAGGTTGGCGAAGAAGTACAACATCAAGACGGCCTGGGGTACCGATGTCCTGTTCTCGCGCGCGCTGGCGCGGCAGCAGGGAGCGATCCTCGCTTCGCTTACGCGTTGGTACACGCCTGCCGAAGCACTTGCCATGGCGACCGGGACCAATGCCGAACTGCTGGCGCTTTCCGGCAAGCGCAACCCCTATCCGGGCAAGCTCGGCGTGGTCGAGGAAGGCGCGCTGGCCGACCTTCTGCTTATCGAAGGCAATCCACTGGAGAACATCGACCTGATCGCCGATCCTGAGAACAACTTCAAGATCATCATGAAGGATGGCGTCATCTACAAAGACGCGCTGACCGAGTGAGAGGAGCCTTAAACCGGTCGAACAAGCGAGGCAACGCCACGGCAATTGGCCCGTCATTTCCAAGCACTATGATCTGGGAAATATCATGTCTGACAGGATCACCCTGTCATCAACCAGCATCAAATTCTTGGTCGAATACCAAGCCCTTGCCCTTCAACTGATTGGAGAGGCTTCGGCCGCCGACGCACCGACGGGCGATGCTTGCATCGCCGTGGAGCGTGCTTTCAATCTCAAGCGGCGTGGCGTTGAGGCGCGATTGGTGATCAGCGCCATCCTGACGGGCCGCCAGCCAGTCGATCTCACCGCACGCATACTGGCACGCCAGATCGACCTGCTGCCATCCTGGCGTGGGCAGCCGAGCCCGTCTCTCGACGGGCTATTCGCGTTTGCGGCGCTCTAAGCCACGGAAACGTTGAAGTTATTTCAGAAGCAGGGAGACCACGGGTTTTCTCGAAGACTGTTTGGTGGAGCCAAGGGGAGTCGAACCCCTGACCTCTTGAATGCCATTCAAGCGCTCTCCCAACTGAGCTATGGCCCCACACGCTCGGCCTGCGGCCGACGCCGTTTCCGGCGAAGAGGTCGGGCGCTGCAATGTCCAGCGCCCCGATGCACGCGGCTTCTATATCCAGCCGCGGGGAATATCAAGCCTGCAGCCACACCTTTTTTTGTGCCTGCAGGGCAAGTGGCCGATCAGTGTTCTTCGTCGTCCTCGCCGCCAACGCCGATGATGTCGGAAACGTCGTCATCGCCTTCCTCGTCGTCTTCAAGGAAGGTGTCGTCATCATCGCCCAGATCGACATCTTCGTCGTCATCCAGGTCCGGAACGTCGCTGCCGCCCTTCGCCTCTTCATCGGCCTCCTCGAGCGAGACCATCTCGGCGCCCGCGTCCTCGCTGTCGAGTTCTGCGGTCTCGACATCTTCCTCTTCCTCGATCGGCTCGGAACCGGCCTCGAAATAGGACCGCGGATAGGAAACACCAGTATAGGGCGAAACGATCGGATCCTTGTTCAGATCGTAGAATTTGCGCCCGGTTTCAGGACAGACGCGCTTTGTCCCCAGTTCCTGTCTAGCCACGACATCGCCTCGTTTAACAGGGAATGGTACCAGGCCATCGACCAGGGCCGGCAGCCGCCAAGTACAGGCATTCCGTCTTGAAAAGTTCGGTCCCCATAAACACAAGTTGGGTTCATGTCAAAACCTAATCGCGCGCATACATTTGCGTGCGATTAAACGGCGTTGCAAGCACTGATTTGCCGGATGACCCGTGACGAAAGCCATGTTAGGAAACCGCGCCGCTCCGCGCGGCCCCAGAGCAATTGCCGGGCTCCGGCGAACAGGATCGAAGGACATGACCGCCCATTCCACACCGGCGCCCGCCACCGCACGCAAGTCGAACAGTCTTTCCGGCCGTGCGCGCGTGCCCGGCGACAAGTCGATCTCGCACCGCGCCTTCATGTTCGGCGGACTGGCCTGCGGTGAGACGCGCATAACGGGGCTCCTCGAAGGCGAGGACGTGATGCGCACCGGCGAAGCGATGCGGGCCATGGGCGCGCGCATCGACAAACAGGACGGGGAATGGGTGATCCAGGGCACCGGAAACGGCTGCCTGCTGGAGCCCGAGGCACCGCTCGACTTCGGCAATGCGGGCACAGGCTCCAGGCTGACCATGGGGCTCGTCGGCACCTATGACATGGAGACCACCTTCGTCGGCGACGCCTCGCTTTCGAAGCGCCCGATGGGCAGGGTTCTCGACCCCCTGCGACGCATGGGCGTCCAGGTCGCGAAGGCGGCGGACGGCGACAGGATGCCGCTCACACTGCGTGGGCCGAAGCATGCCGCTCCCATCACCTACCGCGTGCCGATGGCTTCCGCACAGGTCAAGTCCGCAGTGCTTCTGGCCGGCCTCAACACCCCGGGGATCACCACCGTGATCGAGCCCGTGGCCACGCGAGACCATACCGAAAAGATGCTCAGGGGCTTTGGCGCCGCAATCGAGGTGGAGACCGGCCGCGACGGCGTGCGCCACATCCGCATCGAGGGCCAGGGCCGCCTCGTCGGCCAGGTCATCGACGTGCCCGGCGATCCGTCCTCGGCCGCCTTTCCGCTGGTGGCGGCGCTCGTCGTGCCCGGATCGGACATCACCATCGAAAACGTGCTGCTGAACCCGACCCGCACGGGTCTGATCACGACGCTCATGGAAATGGGCGCGCAGATCGACCTGATCGACCGGCGCGACGCCGGCGGGGAAGAGGTGGCTGACCTGCGCGTTCGCGCCAGCACATTGAAGGGCGTGACGGTTCCGGCCGAGCGCGCGCCATCCATGATCGACGAATATCCGGTTCTGGCCGTCGCAGCCGCCTTCGCAGAAGGAGAGACGCTGATGCAGGGGCTCGAGGAGCTGCGGGTCAAGGAGAGCGACCGGCTTTCGGCGGTTGCCAATGGCCTGAAGGCCAACGGCGTCGATTGCGAGGAAGGCCCCGACAGCCTTCTCGTGCGTGGCCGTCCCGACGGCAAGGGGCTGGGCGGCGGCACGGTCGAGACGCATCTCGACCACCGCATCGCCATGAGCTTCCTGGTCATGGGGCTCGCCGCGCAGCATCCCGTGAGCGTCGACGACCGCTCGATGATCGCGACCAGTTTCCCCGAGTTCATGGGGCTGATGAGCCGGCTCGGCGCCGATATCGACTGAAGCGCGGCAGGTGCGCAGGAGAGGAGGAACGATGACATCGAACAAGGTAGCCATGATCGTCGGTGGTGGCAGCGGCATGGGCGCGGCAGCCGCGCGCAAGCTGGCGGCGGATGGCTTTCAGGTCGCCGTCATGTCGTCGTCCGGCAAAGGCGAAGCGCTCGGCAACGAACTCGGCGGCCTGGGCTTCACCGGCTCCAACCGCTCCAATGACGACCTGAAGCGCTTTGTAGACATGACGATGGAACGCTTCGGGCGCATCGACGCGCTGGTCAACGGCGCCGGACACGGCCCCAAGGGTCCGGTTCTGGAGATCTCCGACGAGGACTGGCATCTGGGCATGGAGTACTACCTGCTCAACGTCATCCGCGCCACGCGGCTCGTCACGCCGGTCATGCAGGCGCAGCGCTCCGGATCGATTGTCAATATCTCCACCTATGCGCTGTTCGAGCCGGAGGCCGCTTTTCCCACGTCAGGGGTTTTCCGCGCCGGGCTGGCGAGCTTCACCAAGCTGTTCACGGATCAGTTCTCAGCCGACAACATCCGCATGAACAATGTCCTTCCCGGCTTCATCGATTCCCTCCCCGAAAAGGAAGAGCGGCGCGCCCGCATCCCGATGGGGCGCTACGGCACGGCGGACGAAGTGGCCGAACTGATCGCCTTCCTGGCATCCGACCGGTCGGGTTACATCACCGGCCAGAACATTCGCATCGACGGCGGCATCACGCGGTCGGTATGATGCTTGCACCCTTCGTCATCGCCATCGATGGACCGGCAGGCGCCGGCAAGGGAACCCTGGCGCGCCGGCTGGCCGATCACTTCCATCTCAATCTGCTCGACACCGGCCTCACCTACCGCGCTGTCGCCTACCGGATGTTGCAGGAGGACCTGCCGCTGGACGACGCGACCACAGCCGAGGCGACCGCGCGCAATGTCGATTTCGACCGGCTCGACCGTGAAGCGCTTTCGGCCCATGCCGTCGGCGAAGCGGCCTCGCAGATCGCCGTCCATCCGCAGGTGCGCCGCATTCTGGTCGAAAAGCAGCGCGCCTTCGCCGCAACGCCGCCCGGCGCGGTTCTCGACGGACGCGATATCGGCACGGTGGTGTGCCCGAACGCGGATGTGAAACTGTTCGTGACGGCGAGCGCGCAGGTGCGCGCCCGGCGACGGATGGCAGAGATCGAGGAACGTCACGGGACGGCCGATCTCGCCCAGATACTCGCCGACATCGAGCGGCGTGACGCGCGCGACATGGGGCGCGCCGATTCCCCGCTCAGGCCCGCCCCGGATGCCCACTTGCTCGACACGAGTGAAATGGATATAGAGACGGCGTTTCTTGCGGCCATGGCGATCGTTGATGCCGCTCTGGCGGCAAGGGACGGGATCTAGAAGAAGGCGGCGCTGATTTTCCGCGCATGCGGTGAACCGGGCGACCCGCCATTTTCTGCTTGATCCGCAAGGAACGGCCCGCCGGCGCTCCAGATGCACCGGAACCTGCCGCGTGATGCGGCACAAGGCTCGAAACGAGCCGGAACGCAGTGGCGAGGCCAACGCAACGCAAACCCCCGGTGCCGCCCCGTTGAGACGGGGCTTTTCAGGAGCAAGAATGTCACAATTCAACCCCACCCGCGACGATTTCGCGGCCCTCCTTGATGAATCCTTCAGCGAAAGCAACGCTGCCGAAGGCTCGGTCGTCAAGGGAACGATCACGGCCATCGAAAAGGACATGGCCATTATCGACGTCGGCCTCAAGGTCGAAGGCCGCGTGCCGCTGAAGGAATTCGGCGCCAAGGCCAAGGACGGCCAGCTCAAGGTCGGCGACACGGTCGAGGTCTATGTCGAGCGCATCGAGAACGCGCTGGGCGAGGCCATGCTGTCGCGCGAGAAGGCCCGTCGCGAGGAAAGCTGGGTGCGCCTCGAGGACAAGTTCAACAAGGGTGAGCGCGTCGAAGGCGTCATCTTCAATCAGGTCAAGGGTGGCTTCACCGTCGACCTCGACGGCGCCGTGGCCTTCCTGCCGCGCAGCCAGGTCGACATCCGTCCGATCCGCGACGTCACGCCGCTCATGCACAACCCGCAGCCCTTCGAAATCCTCAAGATGGACAAGCGCCGCGGCAACATCGTGGTTTCGCGCCGCACGGTTCTCGAAGAGAGCCGCGCCGAGCAGCGTTCGGAGATCGTGCAGAACCTCGAGGAAGGCCAGGTTGTCGAGGGTGTGGTCAAGAATATCACCGACTACGGTGCATTCGTCGACCTCGGCGGCATCGACGGCCTGCTGCACGTCACCGACATGGCATGGCGCCGCGTCAACCATCCGACCGAGATCCTCAACATCGGCCAGACGGTGAAGGTGCAGATCATCCGCATCAACCAGGAGACGCACCGCATCTCGCTGGGCATGAAGCAGCTCGAGGCCGATCCGTGGACCGACATCGGCACCAAGTTCCCCCTCGGCAAGAAGATCACCGGCACGGTCACCAACATCACCGACTACGGCGCCTTCGTGGAGCTGGAGCCGGGCATCGAGGGCCTCATCCACGTTTCCGAGATGTCGTGGACGAAGAAGAACGTGCATCCGGGCAAGATCCTCTCGACCTCGCAGCAGGTCGACGTGGTGGTGCTCGAGGTCGATCCGGCCAAGCGCCGCATCTCGCTCGGCCTGAAGCAGACGCTGGAAAATCCGTGGGAAGCCTTCGCGCGCAGCCACCCGGTGGGCTCGGTCGTCGAGGGCGAGGTCAAGAACAAGACCGAATTCGGCCTGTTCATCGGCCTCGAAGGCGATGTGGACGGCATGGTGCACCTCTCCGACCTCGACTGGACGCGTCCGGGCGAGCAGGTCATCGAGGAGTACAACCGTGGTGACATGGTCAAGGCTCAGGTGCTCGACGTCGACATCGACAAGGAGCGCATCTCGCTCGGCATCAAGCAGCTCGGCCGCGATTCGGTCGGCGAAGCTGCGGCGTCGGGTGATCTGCGCAAGGGCGCGGTCGTCACCTGCGAGGTTCTCGAGATCAAGGACGGCGGCATCGAGGTGCGGCTGGTCGATCACGGCATCGACAGCTTCATCAAGCGTTCCGACCTGTCGCGCGATCGCGACGAGCAGCGTCCCGAGCGCTTCTCGGTCGGCCAGAAGGTCGATGCCCGCGTGATCCAGTTCGACAAGAAGACGCGCCGCCTCACCGTCTCCATCAAGGCGCTGGAAATCGCCGAGGAGAAGGAAGCCGTCGCACAGTATGGCTCGACCGACTCGGGCGCTTCGCTGGGCGACATCCTGGGCGCCGCGCTGAAGAAGCAGGGCACCAAGGACGACTGATCGTCCTTCCGGGCAGCCAGCCTGCCACAAGATCAGGCCCCGCCGGAGCGATCCGGCGGGGCCTTTTCGTTTGTGGGACGGCCGCGTACCATGGCTGCGGGAACGGCGATCATGCAGTCACTGTGTCACGGGAGTACCGGCCATGATCATGAGAATCTTTCAGGTGGTGGTCAAAAAAGGAAAGGAAGACGAGTTCCGGCAGTTCTTTCAAGAAACCGCCATCCCTCTCATGATGCGCACGCCGGGAATTATTCGGGTCCTTCCCGGCGTCCCTCGCCCGGAGAGCCCGCGAGAGTTCAGCTTCGTTATGGTCTGGCGGGACCTGGAGTCTCTCAAGGCCTTTGTCGGTGAGGACTACAGGAACCCGCATATCGATCCGGCCGAGGCCGAACTGGTCGAATCCCGAACTGTGAAGCACTACGACCTTGTTCCGACATAGCTGTGCAATCAACAAGATCACTCCGCAACGCCCAATCTGTTACCGAAGGACCGGCGCGAACTCGGGAACCTGGGGGGTGAAGCTGCGTTTGTTCGTCATGGCAGCGCTGCCCATGACAACAGCGAAAGGAGAAGTCCATGAACTGGAATCAGATCGAAGGCAATTGGGAGCAGTTCAAAGGCAAGGTTCAGAGCCAATGGGGCAAGCTCACGAATGACGACCTCGACGTGATCAAGGGCAACCGCAGGCAACTGGCCGGCCTCATCCAGGAACGCTACGGCAAGGCCGAAGACGAAGCGGAGCGCGAAATCGACACGTGGCTGTCACGTCACTGATCGGGCTCTCAGCCGACCAGGGCCAAGGGCGGCGGCGAAGCAAACGCGCCGCCCGAGGCACCCATTCCCACAATTGGCGCATGATCCGCTCAAACGAGCGGTTGGAGCGAGAAGCGAACGCTGGCACGCGTTCGTTTCAAACGGAAACGTTTGAAACAAAAGAGATGCGCGCCAGATCAATGTGTTGAACCATGTGCCAGTCGCTCAAACGATTCCGCTTGAGCAGGACATGTTCTGGCCGATCAGGCGCAAACGGGCATTCTCAAAGGGGTAGCCTTCATCATCAACAGGGCGGCGGGAAAGCTCTTCGAAGCCCAGCGCACGATAGAAGCCCATTGCTGTCCGGTTCCGGGTGTAGACTTCAAGGGAAAGTTCGCCCTTCAGGTTCAGGGCATGTGCGACGAGCTGGCGTCCAATGCCCAGACCCTGCCGGTCTGGAGCAACGAACAATCCTCCGATGAACGTGCCGAGCAGGCCGATGAATCCAACCGGTTGATCGTCCACAATCGCCACCCACGTTTCGGCGTTCGGCAGGTATTGCCGCTCGATAAGCGATCGCTGATCGATCAAACGGCGTTCGCCGATGAACGGATGGGCGACGCGTGACGCTTCGAGCCAGATGGCTGATAGTTCTTGAGTGTCTGTTGCCGCCTCGAAAGGCCGAATGACAACGTCATGGTTCTTCATGAGAACTCCGCAGAAGGAAGAAAACATGCAAAGAGGGCCGGCAGCCCTCATAGGCGCCGGGCGATACCGCCATTTGCGGTTGGGATCACAAGCCTCTGCGCATGAACCTCCTTCTGCCGTCTGCCCGACTTCTAGCGCACCGGCGCGAAAATCGGAACCGATTTCAGGAAACCACGATGGGCAGATTCAAAATGATAGAGGTCCCTTGTGCGTGCAGGAGGACGCACAGCGCTCCAGGACGGCGGCGAAGCAAACGCGCGCCAGTCAGGACCTTGGGCCCTTCGCTCAAACGGTCCCGTTTGAGCGGGAGGTGCCCCACGGTACTGTGCGATGCAGCATGCATCACGGCACCGGCATCAGGTCACTCCAGCCCCGGCAGAACCCGTCTGTATTCGAGACCGCCGAACGTGATCGTCGAGGGGGCCGGCGCCGACATCTGGCGCTCGCGATCGTCGCTGCACCAGAAGGTCGGCCAACCTGCGTCCAGGCAGTCGATCGAAACAAGCAGATTGCCGGGACGTTCGGAATAGGTGAGGCGGAATATGCCGTGGTCGATGCGCCGCACCGTCGAGCCGTCGGCGGCCGCCCATGTCCAGGCCGTGCCGGGATCAGGCCAGGACGTCGTCATCAGCCGATGCGAGAACGGGGTGGGCCCGGAACCCTCAAGCTGGTCGGCCCGATAGCGCATCATGGCGGCGATGTAATGGCCGACGACCGTCGTCTTGCCGGCATAAAGGATGGCAATTCCATGCGCGCCGCCGTCCAGCATCGAGACACGCTGCGCACGCAGCGCCTCCGTGGCCCCTGAAAATGGCGTAGCGGCCACTGCAAGCAAGGCCGCCAAGACAAGCCTTCGCACCCCGGTTCCTCCCGACGCGCCCCATGAAACCTCATCATACTATGTCGTCAGCCGCCCCAACATCAACGGTGTTGCTCATGCGCACCGGGCAGCGCGCGCCAGACCGTGCGCCACCAGCCGGTCGATGATCTCGCCGTAGGCCACGCCGCTCGCCGCCATCGCCTTGGAATACATGCTGATATCGGTGAACCCGGGGATCGTGTTGAGCTCGTTGACGAAGATGCCGGATTGCCGCGTCACGAAGAAATCGACGCGCGCCATGCCGTCGCAGCCGAGGGCGCGAAAGGCTTTCTGCGCCATGGAACGGATGTCGTTCTCCAGACCGGTCGCCAACTCAGCCGGCACGATCAGCGCGGCACCGTCTGCGTCGACATATTTGGCGTCGTAGCTGTAGAAGCCATGCATATGTGCCGGGACGATCTCGCCAGGGCGCGAGACGAACAGGCCGCCATCGGGGTCCTCCAGCACCGCGCATTCGATCTCGCGGCCATGGATGAACCTTTCCGCCAGCAGCTTGCTGTCATGCCTGAAGCCTTTGTCGAGCGCTGCCTCGAAGTCGCCACGGGCCGCAACCTTGCTGACGCCGACCGAGGATCCCTGGCGGGCCGGCTTGAGAAAGAACGGCAGCGCGAGCTTCTCCTCAAGCTGGCCGAAGTCGGGAACAGCGCCGCCGCGTTCGATCGTGAGCGAAGGCGCGGTCGGCAGACCCGCCTGGGCCATGAGCCGTTTGGCGACATCCTTGTCGAGCGCGGTTGCCGAACCGAGGATGCCGCAGCCGGCCAGCGCCACACCCGCCACCTGGGCCGCCCCCTGTATGGAGCCGTCCTCTCCATGCAGGCCGTGCAGGACCGGGAACAGGATGTCGACGGGCGCAGGTTCGTAGCATGCGCCGTTTGCCGGAATGGCCAGAAGACGCCCGTTTCCGCCGGGCAGGAGGCACAGTTCGGTTCCGCTCGACGGTGTCGTCAGGGCGCCATCGTTGAAGCTGCTGGCCAGCCACCGGCCATCGCGGGCGATGAAAATGGGCACCGCGTCGTACTTTTCCCGCGACAGTGCCCGCATCACATTGTTCGCCGAAAGCACCGAGACGTCGTGCTCGGGCGAGCGCCCTCCGAATAGAACGGCAATGCGCAGTCTGCTCGAGGCGTTGGCCATGAATCGCTCCATATGTCAGGTCCGCAGGCGGCGAACTGACGACAGCGATAGCGTGACTGGCTCCAGGCTCAAAGAGCGTTTTCGCTCAGCATCCCGGCATCCATCGAAGTTAATCGCCGCAACACCGGTGTCGGTTGCCGGCCCCGGTACAAGCCTGATAATGGGAGGACAACCATTCATGGAATCCTAATACAAGATCGCGCTTATGGAACCGAAGCAGTCAGACCGCTAGGCGGCATGTCTGCGCCGCTGATAGGCTGAAAGCATCGCTTCGATTGGTCCGTAGACATGTTCGCACATGTCGTTGCGCTCAAGTGCAAAAGCGACGTTGGCCTGAATGAAGCCTTCCTTCGAGCCGCAATCGAACATGCGGCCGTCGAAGGGTGCGGCAAAGAAGTCCTGCGTGGCCGACAGGCCGACCATGGCGTCCGTCAGCTGGATTTCGTTGCCCGCACCGCGCTGCTGCGTGCTCAAGATGTCGAATATCTCCGGCTGCAGAATGTAGCGACCATTGATGTAGTGGTTCGACGGCGCCTCCGACGGAGCCGGCTTTTCCACCATCGCGGTGATTGCGAAGCCATTGCCGACGGCCTTGCCCTTGCCGACGATGCCGTATTTGTGCGTTTCGGACGGATCGCACTGCTCGACCGTCACCACGTTGCCGCCGGACCGCTCGTAGAGATCCACTGCACCGGCGAGACAACCGCGCCGGCCAAGCCCCACCATGTCGGGCAGCAAAAGCGCGAAGGGCTCGTCGCCGACGATGTCGCGGGCGCACCAGACCGCATGGCCGAGGCCGTTGGGCGATTGCTGGCGAGTGAAGCTGACGGTTCCGGGCTGCGGCTGCATTGTCTGCAGATGCGCCAGCTGATCACGTTTTCCGGACTGGCTGAGTGTGTGGAACAGTTCGGGCTGAATGTCGAAATAGTCCTCGATCACATGCTTGTTTCGCCCGGTGACGAAGACGATGTGCTCGATCCCGGCCTCCAGCGCCTCGTCGACGGCATATTGCACGACGGGACGGTCGACGATCGTCAGCATCTCCTTGGGCACGGCTTTCGTGGCGGGCAGGAACCGCGTGCCGAGACCCGCAACCGGTATCACCGCTTTTCGAATTCGCTTCATCGGACTTCCTCTAGAGAAAAAACATGCACCCGGATCAACAGGTTGGAGCAAAAGCAGTCGCCCGGACGATTCCGCTCGCGCAAGACAAGCTCTATGTCGGGCGGGAGATCAGAATGTGGCGGAAACGGAGTGTGGACCGATCGGTTCGGTCACGATTTATGATCGCGCATTAACGCCGTGCCGCATGCTAGGCATCACCGATGCGGTTTGCGCGGACGAAGGCGTCGACCTCCGAACGCAGGCGATCGATGAAGGCGGTCTCATTCTTGAGCAGGGCCATGCGCTTGAAATAGCGCTCCAGCGTGTCCGTAAGATTGTCGATGCGCGGCGAGATATCCCCGTCAGCGCGCCCTTCCTCAAGGGCCTGCTGGGCATATGCCGCGTCGCAAGAGGCTTCTTCGTAACGCTTCCGCAGTCCCTCGATTTCGTCGTCCATCTCGCCGCCGATTCTGTCGAGCGCCTGCAGAAGGGCATCGAAACGGGCGCGGTCCGTCTGCTTGTCGCGCTCGGCGCGCCGGATGCGAAAACTGAACAAGCCCATGCATCACCCTCCCTCGATGCGGTGTGCGGCGCCCCAACGGTCAATATGCTTGAAGAGAATCCGAACGGCAATGGCCGCCAGAAGGCGCAACGCCCGGCAATGCCTGATGTCAGGCCGCGATCGCGCGCAGACGCGCCAGCACATGCGCCTTGGACTCGCGGACCGCATCGTCGAGCATTGTGCCGCGCGCCAGCGCTGCAGCCAGGGCACTCGACAGAATGCAGCCCGTGCCGCGCAGGGCCGCGTCGATGCGTTCGGAGGCAAACCGCTGCGTCGCCTGGCCGGGGCGAACGAGCACATCCGCGGCTTCGGCGCCGGTCGCATGCCCACCTTTTGCCAGCACGGCAGCGCAGCCCGTGCCGAGGAGGAGCATGGCATGCTCCTCGACGGAAGAATGGTCTGTGATCCGGGAAGCGCCTGTCAGGAGCGCGAGTTCGGGCAGGTTCGGCGTCACCAGGGCACAGAGCGGCATCAGGCGCTCGCGCATGAGGGCGATATCGCGCTCGGGCAGGAGCGGCCGGCCCGAGGTGGCGGCAAGAACCGGGTCGAGCACGACCGGAATATTGCTGTATTCAGCCAGCACCGCGGCAACCGCTTTGACCGTTCCTCCCGAGCCCAGCATGCCGATCTTGATCGCGCCGACGCTATTGGCGTGGAGGGCGGCACACATCTGCGCAGCCACCAGATCGGGCGGGGCGAGTTCGATGCGCTCGACCGTCTGATGTGTCTGCACGGTGAGCGCGGTCACCGACAGGCAAGCACGCAGACCATAAGCCGCGACCGTCTCGATATCGCGCGCGATTCCTGCACCACCGGACGAATCCGAGCCGGCGACGACGAGCACATGGGTTTCGTTCTTCATCGCCATTTCGCGGTCGCGGCGATCCATTGCCGCGCCCGCGCCTCCGGATCGTCGTTGAGCGTGATGTCGGTCACGACCGCGGCGCTGTCTGCGCCATGCTCGAAGACCCCGGACAATCGATCTGGATTGAGCCCGCCGATGGCGACCAGTGGCAGGGGGCCGATCCGCCTGCGCCAGTCGGCCAGACGGTCGAGGCCTTGCGGAGCCCACTTCATCTTCTTCAAAATGGTCGGATAGACCGGGCCGAGCGCGACATAGTCTGGCTCCGCCGCCAATGCCGTGTCGAGTTCCGTCTCGTCGTGGGTGCTCAGCCCCAGCTTGATGCCGGCGCGCCGGATTGCGGCGAGGTCGGCAGCGGCCAGATCCTCCTGGCCGAGATGGACGAAATCGCAGCCCTCCTCGATGGCCATGCGCCAATGGTCGTTGACGATGAGCTGGCAGTCATGGCGCGCGCAGATCGCTCCGGCGCGCCGGATTTCATCGCGCAACAGAGTTTCCGGCGCATCCTTGATGCGAAGCTGCACGAGCCTGACACCGAGCGGAACGAGCCGCGCAACCCAGTCGGCACTGTCGACGATGAGATAGAAGGGATCGAGTTTCACGAAAACACCGCCTTTCCGAAGACGGGAGTCGAGGGAACAGCCATGTCGCGCGGCTCCAGAAGGCCCGCCTCGAAAGCTGCGCGCCCCGCCCCGATCGCATCGGCGAATGCGGCGGCCATCAGAGCCGGATCACCGGCCTTCGCGACTGCGGTGTTGAGAAGCACGGCGTCAAAGCCGAGTTCCATGACGGCGGCTGCATGTGAAGGCCGTCCGATGCCGGCGTCGACGATCAGCGGCGTATCCGGGAAATGACCGCGCAGCGATCGCAGCGCGTCGGGATTGAGCGGCCCCCTGGCCGAGCCGATCGGCGCGCACCATGGCATGAGCACCTGGCAGCCGGCGTCGAGCAGCCGTTCGGCCACAACAAGGTCCTCCGTTGTATAGGGAAAGACCTCGAAACCCTCGTCTGTGAGAACTCTGGCCGCCTCGACCAGCCCGAACACGTCGGGCTGCAGAGTATCGGCATTGCCGATCACCTCGAGCTTGATGCGGTCGGTGGCAAAGATCTCGCGCGCCATCTGCGCCGTGGTGACGGCTTCCTTGACCGTATGGCAGCCGGCCGTGTTGGGCAACACGTCGACGCCGAGCGAACTGATGAGCGACCAGAACTCACCGCCCGACTTGCCCCCAGCCGCTTCGCGGCGCAACGAGATAGTAACGAGCGACGGGCGGGCCACCTCGACCGCGGTCGCCAGGATAGCCGGCGAAGGATATTGCGCCGTGCCGAGCAGCAGGCGTGAGTGATATTGCTTGCCATAAAGCTTCAGCATCGTTCAGCCCCCCTGCATCGGAGAAAGAATTTCGATGCGGTCCCCATCCTCGATCGGGCATTGCTCCCGGGCTTCACGATGCACCACCTCACCGTTGCGCGCGGTGGCAAGCCACGCCCCCTCATAGTCGAGCTCGCCGAGCAGCCCCGCCAGCGTCTTCGCGGCAACTTCATGTCGTTCGCCGTTAACCGTGATCTGCAAGGCACGCCTCCTTTTGCGCATCGGGCTCAAGAATCATCCCTGCCGCCTGCCGGGCCATGGCCGGCGCAAGCAGGAAGCCGTGGCGGTAGAGCCCGTTGACGAAGAGCCTGCGCCCGTCGCGCGTTACCCGCGGCAGGTTGTCGGCATAGGCAGGGCGGACGCCGGCGCCGGCCTCCACGATTGCCGCCTCGCCGAACGCCGGATGCAGGCTGTAGGCGGCGCCCAGGAGCTCCATCATCGAGCGTGCCGTGATCGGACCGGGATCGTTGCTTTCGATCATCGTCGCACCGATCATGAAATGGTGTTCGGCACGCGGCACGATGTAGACGGGGAATCGCGGATGCAGGAGCCTGACGGGCCGCGAGAGCGCAATGTCGGGCGCGCGAACGATGAGCATCTCGCCGCGCACGCCGCGCAATCCCTGCTGCCTTGATGCAATTCCCGTGCAATCGGCCTCGATGTCCCAATCGCCGGCCGTTTCGAGGGCCGACATGGCCGCGTCCCCGAATGCGAAGCGGACATCCATCGCGACGAACTTTCCAAGAAGCGCGTTCAATGCCTTGCGCGGGTCGAGATGCGCTTCGCCGGCAAAGAAGAGACCGCGCTTGAACCGGCCTCCAAGGTCAGGCTCGAGCTTTGCGACACCGTCCGCGTCCAGTTCCTCATGGCCCGCCGTGCGCCGGGCAAAACGGTGCAGTTCGGCTGCATCACGCGCCGGCGTCACCACGAGCGTGCCATTGCGCGCGACGTGACCCGGCAGGACCGTTTCCCACCAGTCTGCCGCGTTGCGGCCAAGGGTCAGCACGTCCTTCTCCGCGCTTTCGCACTCGCACCAGGGCGCCAGCATCCCGCCCGCCAGCCACGACGCGCTGCCGGCAATGTCCAACCTCGTCTCGGCGACCGTGACCTTCGCACCCCGCCGGGTGAGCTCATAGGCGAGCGTCAAGCCGGCCACACCGGCCCCACGGATCAGGACGTGCATCACGCGTCTCCGCCGATTGCACCGCGAGGACAACCGGCGAGAGGGGATATCGTGGTGTGGATATCACCGGCCATCAGACGCTACTCGCTTTCTGCCGCCACCTGATCCAGTGGCATGTAAAGGTCGCCACCCTGGCGGAACTTCTCCGCCATCTTCGCCATGCCCTCCTTCTGGGCCTCGGCGCGGATGTCATGGGAGATACGCATCGAGCAGAATTTCGGGCCGCACATGGAGCAGAAATGCGCCACCTTGTGCGCCTCCTTGGGCAGGGTCTCGTCGTGGAAATTGCGCGCGGTCTCCGGATCGAGCGAGAGGTTGAACTGGTCCTCCCAGCGGAACTCGAAGCGCGCCCGCGACAGCGCGTCGTCGCGGATCTTGGCCGCCGGATGCCCCTTGGCGAGATCGGCGGCATGGGCCGCGATCTTGTAGGTGATGACGCCGGTCTTCACATCGTCGCGGTCGGGAAGACCCAGATGCTCCTTCGGCGTGACGTAGCAGAGCATGGCTGTGCCGAACCAGCCGATCATCGCTGCGCCGATGCCGCTCGTGATGTGATCGTAGCCCGGCGCAATATCGGTCGTCAGCGGCCCGAGCGTATAGAACGGAGCCTCGCCGCAGACCGCGAGCTGCTTGTCCATGTTCTCCTTGATCTTGTGCATGGGAACATGGCCGGGCCCCTCGATCATCACCTGGCAGTCCTTCTTCCAGGCGATCTGGGTCAGTTCGCCCAGCGTCTCCAGCTCGGCAAACTGCGCGGCGTCGTTGGCGTCGGCGATCGAGCCGGGGCGCAGGCCGTCACCGAGCGAGAAGGAGACGTCATAGGCGCGGCAGATGTCGCAGATTTCCTCGAAATGCTCGTAGAGAAAGCTTTCCCTGTGATGATGCAGGCACCACTTCGCCATGATCGAGCCGCCGCGCGAGACGATGCCGGTAACACGGTCGACGGTGAGCGGGATGTAGTGCAGGCGCACGCCGGCATGGATGGTAAAATAATCGACGCCCTGCTCGGCCTGCTCGATCAGCGTGTCGCGGTAGACCTCCCAGGTGAGATCCTCGGCAATGCCGTTCACCTTCTCCAGCGCCTGGTAGAGCGGAACGGTGCCGATGGGAACCGGCGAATTGCGGATGATCCATTCGCGGATGTTGTGGATGTTGCGGCCGGTGGAAAGATCCATCACCGTGTCGCCGCCCCAGCGGGTCGCCCAGACCATCTTCTCGACCTCTTCGGCCATGGAGGAGGTGACGGCGGAGTTGCCGATATTGGCGTTGATCTTGACCAGGAAATTGCGGCCGATGATCATCGGCTCGGCTTCCGGGTGGTTGATGTTGGCGGGGATGATCGCCCGGCCTCTCGCCACCTCGTCGCGCACGAACTCCGGCGTCACGAAATCTGGGATGGCGGCACCAAAGCTCTCGCCATCGCGCGCCTGCGCGGCCCTGGCCCGCTCGCGGCCAAGGTTCTCGCGGATGGCGATATATTCCATCTCCGGTGTGATGACGCCGGCCCGCGCATAGGCGAGTTGCGTGACGGCCTTTCCGTCCTTGGCCCTCAAGGGCTGATGACGGATGGGAAACTCCGGCGTCAGCCGGTCGCCGGAGACAAACCCGTTGTCTTCCGGTTTGACATGCCGGCCCTCGTAGACCTCCACATCACCGCGCGCCTTGATCCAGGCTTCGCGCAAGCGCGGCAGCCCACTTTCGATCGCAATCAGCGCGTCGGGATCGGTATAGGGGCCGGATGAATCATAGACGGTTACGGGCGGCTCTCCGGCGCTCGGGTGCACGGCGATCTCGCGCATGGGCACGCGGATGTCGGGGTGCAGCGCTCCTCGTTTGTAGACTTTGCGCGATGCGGGAAGGGGACCGGTTGTCACGGTCGGGGCAAAAGCATCCATGGGTCAGAGCCTCCTGTGCAAGATCAGCAACGGAGACCCAGTTCTTGCCGAGAGGAGGAATAGCTTCTGCGATCCGGTGGGATATGGTCTTGGCCGAACAGAGCCGATGACCCGCGAAGCATGCACCATCCCTACGCCAGTATGAACTGGATCAGGTTCATCGGGTCATTGCGCTGCATGGCCTCGTTCGCCTCGGCCACACCCAGCAATATCTCAGCCCCTTGGCGGGACCCCCCAGGTGAAGCTCTAGGGTGGAGGCAAGCCGGCCCGGTTGTCAAGCGTGTCCGGCGGAGGAAAGGCTACAATTGCCAATTGGCATCAAATGCATTATTTAATGCCAATAGGAGGACGAGCATGATGCGATTGCAGCCAATCGAAACGAGCCAGCCCGACTTTCGTCCCGCGCCGATGACCGATGACGAGGCGGCGGCGATGTTTCGCGCCGCCGTCAACCTGTTCCACAAGTGGGACCTGACGGACGAACAGGCGAGTCTTCTGCTCGACCTGCCGCTGCGCACCTATCGCCGCTGGAAGGCGGGCGAACCGGGACGCATCGACCGCGACGGCAAGGCGAGACTGTCCAACCTGATGGGCATTCACAAGGCGCTGCGCATCATCTTCCGGGAACCGCAGCGCGCCTATCAATGGGTCGGCAAGCCGAATCAGGCGTTCGGCGGCCGTTCGGCCCTGGACATCATGCTGGGCGGAGAACTGACCGACCTCATGCGCGTGCGCCGTTATCTGGACGCCGAGCGGGGCGGCTGGTGAGCGCAGCCGCCGCTCCTCCCCTGAGCCGTGTCGAATGGACCGGCGCGGTGCGCATCATCCGCAGTGTCCATCCGCCGATCGACCTGTTCGAGGACATCGCGGATCCGGCCGACTGGCCGCTGATCCTCTCGGCTGAACAGAAGACAAATCCGCGGCTCATAGAAAATGTCGGAGACCTTGATCTTGTGCCGGCTAAACGCCGGGTCGCAGGGCCGGGCGCAAGCTATCTGATGGCTCCCTTCACCCATGCCAGTCCTGACAGGCCAAGCCGCTTCACGGCGGGCCGGTTCGGCGTCCTCTATGCGGCACGAAACTTCGAGACAGCGCTGTTCGAGACCATGCACCATCATGCGCGTTTCATGGCCGCCACCGCCGAAGCGCCGGGATGGACGTCGCAGTTTCGCGAAATCACACTCGACATCGAAGCGGCGCTGCACGACCTGCGCGGCGGCCATTGGACAGCCGAGCTCGACCCGGACGATTATGCGGCCGGTCAGGCGCTCGGGGCGCGCCTGCATGCCGCTGGCTCGAACGGCATCGTCTATCCGAGCGTGCGCCAGAGCGGGGGAGAATGTACCGGGCTCTTCTATCCCGATTGTGCTGCGAACCCGACCCAGGGCCGTCATCTCGACTATCATTGGGACGGCGAACGGGTGGACATCTGCCGCGACGCCGGCAGCGGCCGCGTCTTCCGTGTGGTTTGATCGACCGCACCTCCGCATTCGTTCAATACACCCGTCCACTGCCCGTCAGGGTCAAAAGGCCGTCTAATTTTCTAATTGATTCCATATAGTTAGTGTGCAGCTGCGGGGGTGGCGAACGACCAATGTCGCATATACACCTTGCAATGTCGCTTCTGGGCGATATTCTGCAGCGCATCAAACGGCCGCACCGCTCCCCCGAGGGAGACTGATCCGGGAGGAGTTCTCGCGGCCTGCCAACTCGCGGCGACTGGAAATCGACTGCCGCTGACCGGCACAGCCGGTTGAGTTGGCGTCGACGCGCGCGCCATCGACGGCGCATTCACGCGTGCTCGACGTTCAGTATCAAAGGTTCTTGTGCCGCGGTCCCGTCCGGGACCGCGTGCATTTCGCGGCTGCGCGCCGATTGCAGCCATCTGGCCTTCACAGAACAGGGGAAACCGGAGACAGACATGTCACAAGCAGCACTCAAGCAGGCCAATCCCGAACTCGAACTCGATAAACAGGCTTATGGTGACGACCCGCTGGCGGACCGGGAGACCGATCTCTACCGCGGCGAATACATCATGTCCTTCGTGGAGAAGTGGGACGAGCTGATCGACTGGACTGCCCGCGCCGAAAGCGAGGGACAATTCTTCATCGACATATTGCGGGCGCGCGGCAAGGAAACCGTGCTCGATGTCGCCTGCGGCACCGGATTCCACTCGGTGCGGCTGAACGAGGCCGGCTTCAACGTCACCTCCGCCGACGGATCGGCGGCCATGCTGGCGAAGGCGTTCCAGAACGGCCAGTCGCGCGGCCTCATCCTGAAGACCGTTCAGGCCGACTGGCGCTGGCTCAACCGCGACATCCAGGGCAAATATGACGCCATCATCTGTCTGGGCAACTCGTTCACCCATCTGCACACGGAGGCCGACCGGCGCCGGGCGCTCGCCGAATTCTATGCCGCGCTCAAGCATGACGGCATCCTGATCCTCGACCAGCGCAATTACGACACGATGCTCGACGAAGGCTTCAAGTCGAAGCACATGTACTACTATTGCGGTGATCAGGTTACGGCCGAACCCGAACACATCGACGAAAGCCTGGTGCGCTTCAAGTATTCCTTCCCGGACGGTTCGAACTACACGCTCAACATGTGCCCGATCCGCAGGAACTATGTGCGCAGGCTGCTGTCGGAAGCCGGCTTCCAGCGCGTGCGCACCTATGGCGACTTCCAGGAAACCTATGCCGACAACGACCCGGACTTCTTCATCCACATCGCGGAAAAGTCGGCGCTGCACATGGTTCGCTGGGGTGGCGACAAACGCAGCGAGGGCGAAACCGACATTCGCGACGTCACCGAGGACTACTATGACGGCGACGACGCCGATACGTTCTACAGCACCGTCTGGGGTGGCGAGGACGTACATATCGGCATCTACGATCAGACGGATGATATCCGCACGGCCAGCGCCGAGACCGTCGATCGCATGATCGCCATGCTGCCGACGCTGACCGAGAATGCGAGCGTGCTCGACATCGGTGCCGGCTACGGCGGCTCGATGCGCCGTATCGTGCAGAAATATGGGTGCTCGGCGGCGTGCCTCAACATCTCCGAAATCCAGAACGACACCAACCGTCACAAGAACCGCCGGGCCGGGATGGCCGACAAGATCCGCGTCATTCATGGCGTCTTCGAGAACATTCCCGAGGCGGCGGCCAGCTACGACGTGGTGTGGAGCCAGGATGCGATCCTGCATTCGGATCAGCGCGAGCAGGTCCTTGCGGAAGTGATGCGGGTGCTCAAGCCCGGTGGCCACTTCATCTTTACCGATCCGATGCAGGCCGACGACGTGCCCGATGGCGTGCTGCAGCCGGTCTACGACCGTCTCCAGCTGAACAGCCTCGGATCCTTCCGCTTCTATCGCGAGGCGGCCCGGGCGCTCGGCTTCGAGGTCGTGGCGCAGGAAGAGATGACCCGCCAGCTGCGCCAGCACTATGACAGGGTGCGCCAGGAGCTTCTCGCCAACTATCAGAAGCTGCGCGACAACGGAGCGTCGGCTGAATATCTCGACAAGATGGCGATCGGCCTGGAAAACTGGGTGAAGGCGGCCGATGCCGGCCATCTTGCATGGGGCATCCAGCAGTTCCGCAAGCCCGACTGACGCGCGCCACGCGCGGGCAACCGAATGCCGCCGGGCAGCAGCCCGGCGGCGCGATAAGCAGGGACGCCGGCGCGTCCCTGCTTTTATCTTCGGCATGGCATCGATTGGACGGGTCCTTGCCGACGTTGCGGAAAGCAAGAACTGGACCAATCAACACTGCCGCCTTGCCATCACCTTGATGTATTGAAGCGCGGGGCCACGAGACCTATCTGCCTCGTGCGTCGAGTGTCCTCCTCCCATTACGCTCGGCGTGTTCCCCTCTGGAGGTTTGTACCTTCAAACTGGCCGGGCCCATAGGCCCGGCCCCTTTTCCGGAAGACAAGAGCCTGCATCTGGCTGCGCTTCTGTTTCATCCCGTCACGAATTTTCATTTCATCCGGGCTGGCACCACCCCTAAGCGGTGAGCCGGGCGCGACGGCGACCGACCGTCCAGGCAACGGGGCGGCGGGCTCAGGCAACGCCGCCGTCGCGTCCGCCTCTCTGGTTCTGAGTGCATCAAGCTGGCGGCGATTTCCCGGTGCGCATGCCGGGGTAGATGTCGATGCCAAGAGAAGAGAGGATATGGAAAGGCGCCAGAAGCATCAAAGCCACAGGCAGGCTGTGCGTCCACAGCCGTAGATTCTGACAAGATATGACAAAGCATCCGCTCAAATGAATGACATTTGGCGGAGGCCTGCGCCCTCACAATATGAAAGCAGAACCGTGCAGCCTGCCGCAACAACATGGGCGAACCTTATTGCCGCCTAGACTTGCTCCACGGTATTGATCTGGCGCGCGCTGCAGGCTCACGACGGCCTTGAAAAGACGAAGGCGAGCCCGCCCAGCATCAGGAGAGCGACAGGCGCAGCCATGGCCGGACCGGGGTTCGTTCCAAGCCAGAACCACACGAAACCGAAGCTGGTGCCGGCGAGCGCCATCAGCTTCGCCTTGCGTGGAATGGCCCCGCGCAGGCGCCATTCGCGAAGCACCGGCCCAAACCGCCGATGCTCCAGAAGCCAGCTCTCGAGCCGCTTCGACGAGCGGGCGAAACAGGCCGCCGCCAGGATGAGAAAGGGCGTCGTCGGAAGCACCGGCAGGAAGGCGCCGACAAAGCCGAGCGCCACCAGCGCCAGGCCGAGCGCCAGAAACAAGCCCCGCATCATCGGGTGGCTCCCATGTTTCTCTTAACACTGGTGCTTCGTGTCATCGATGTTCAGCTTCTGACGTGCTCGGGACGGAAACCGATGCCGATGAGCCGTCCGGCCAGATGCGGCAGAAGGCGCGATCGCGCGATGGCCCGCAGGAATGCGGGCGGTCGGGACGGCGGTGTCCGATCGCCGGCCGGCTTGCGTTTGCGGCGCACCATCAGCTGCATCGTCTGCGTGGCGCGGGTGGGAAAACTGCGCCGCACCTGCACGGCCTTCAGGTGGTCCGGCGTCAGCCGGCCCGAACCCAGCGGGCCGGCAAGGATGTTGGCGGCTGCGACCGCGTCCTGAATGGCCAGGTTCACGCCCACCCCGCCGATCGGAGACATTGCATGCGCGGCGTCGCCGATGCACAGCAGGCCGGGCAACCACCATTGACTGAGCCGGTCCATCCGCACCTCCAGCAGATGCACCTGGTCCCAGGCCGCAAGCTCCTCGAAGCGTTCCGCCGGGAGCGGCGCGAGCGCGGCGAGCCGTGCGCGCAGCGCCGGCAGTCCCTCGGCCTTCGTATCGGTGAAGCCGCCTTTGCGGATGACATGGCCGATCTGCCAGTATTCGCCCCTGTCGATCATCACCAGGCCCTGGTTCGGTCCCGCATGGCTCATCGGCAGTTCCGGATCGTCCTTGTGCCGCGAAAGCCTCATCCACAGCACATCGACCGAGGAACCGAGATCGTCCGCCACAAGACCGGCCTCCCGGCGCAGGAGCGAGTTGCGACCGTCGGCACCGACAATGAGCGCGGCGCCGAGCGTGTCTTCACGGCCGTCAGCGTGACTGAGCCGGACGCCCGTGACGCGGTCGTCCGTGCCGATCAGTCCGGTCGCCGCGCAGCCCATCATCAGACGGAAGGTCGGATATTCTTGCGCTTTGGCGGCAAGGAAGGACAGGAAATCCCATTGCGGCATGAAGGCGATGTATTTGCATCGGGTCGGCAACCGCGAGAAATCGGCGATTGTCGCGGACCTTCCCGCAATTTCCGCATGCAGCCTCGGTGCCTTCTGGTGCGGAAGTTTCAGGAAATCCTCGAGGAACCCGAGCTCGGCCATCACTTCGAGCGTCGAGGGGTGGATCGTATCGCCGCGAAAATCGTGCAGGAAGTCGGCATGTTTCTCGATGACCGTGGCCCTCAGCCCGGCGCGTGCAAGCAGCAGGCCGAGCATGAGCCCGGCCGGACCTGCCCCGACGATGATACAATCCTGCTGCGCCATGCTGCCAGCCTCTCCATGCGTCTTTCGAGGGTTCAAAGGACGATCGACGTTCCCGACAACCATTCTTGCAGAGATGGGCGTTGAAATCTGCCGCCACAAGCGGACCGGGAGCTTGTGCCGCACGAGGACAAGCGCGGCTGCCGAAGTCGGCGCGGCCGATCCTCCCCGATCACGGCCATCTAGCCATTTCGGATAGGGTCCGCTTCCCATTGCATGAAGGGCTTCGACGCATGTGCGGATTGCCCACCCACCCGAAACGCGGGCCATACTGGCTCTTCGCCGGAACCGCATGAAGCGGCGGAGAGGTATCCATGCAGGTTTCCGTCATGGGCCTTGTGGTATGCATCGGCATCTTCCTGGCCGCATATCGCAATGGTGGAGTGCTCATCGTAGGATTGATCGCGTCGCTCGCTTTCGGCGCGACGGCTGTGGTTTCCTTGAGCTCGCTCGGAGGATCATCGCCCCTCATCTACGTCATGTTTGCCATGCTGGCGATCTGCGCGGCGGCGATGCGCCGGCACATATGGACCGATCTGGGCAATGTCTTCGGCAAGGTGCGGCCCATCTGGGTTCTGAGCAGCCTGATGGTCTATGCGGTGATCGGATGCTGGCTGTTTCCGCGGCTCTTCGCAGGGCAGACGACCGTGTTCGTCCAGGGCAAGGTGCGCGGTGGCGTCGTGGAGACGTCCTTGGGGCCGGTCGGCTCCAACATCACGCAAACCGGCTATCTGGTGCTCGGCGGGTTGACGGCAATCGCCCTTTGCGTGCTGTTGACGAACAAGAACAGGATGGAACATGTCAGGAATGGCTTCCTGGCATGGGTGACATTGCACACAGCGATGGGGCTGATCGACTTCGCGGCCAAGTTGACGGGCGTCGGCGACGTACTCGAACCGATCCGCACGGCAAACTACTCCATGCTGACCGACGTGAGCGTCAGCAATTTCGTCCGTATCGCCGGCGCCTATTCGGAAGCCTCCGCATTCGGCGGCGTATCCTTGTCCTGCCTGGCATTCACATACACCTATTGGAGGCGGAGCGGGTCGCGCATGGCGATGTGGCTGACTGCAACGCTCCTGCCGCTGACGATCCTGTCCACATCGTCGACCGCCTATGCCGGGCTGGCCGTTCTGTCCGTTCCGATTGCGCTCGTGCTGATGTGGGCCTTCCTGTCGAACCGGGTCGAAAAGGCTGACCTTCTTCTCATCCTGTTCGGTGCTTGCGGTGTTTTTGCCGTTCTTGCCGCAGTCCTTTACCGCCCCTCCACCTTCGATCCTTTCGTGCGCCTCCTGGATGAAATGGTGTTCAACAAGGCAAGTTCGGCGTCGGGACAGGAGCGCATGTACTGGAACATAAAGAGCCTGCAATCGGTTTCCGACACCGGCGGGCTGGGTATCGGGATGGGCAGTTCGCGCGCGTCGAGCTGGGCGATTGCCGTGATTTCCCAGCTGGGGCTGATCGGCAGCCTGATGATGGCAATCCTGGTCGGCTACATTGCCCGCGGTCTCGGACGGCTCGAACCCTTCGTGCCCAGGCAGACCGCGGACATCGTCGCCAGCGTGCGCAATTGCGCGCTTGCCGGGCTGGTGGCCGGCTCCCTGGTTGGAGGAACCGCGGACCCGGGAATGACGTTCTTCATCGTCCTCGCCGTCATCGCGTCCGCCCGTGTCCAGGCGCGTCGCAACCGGTCCAACGAATTCGCCATCCGCTCCTTCCATCCAGACTTCAGGGACGCCCCTGCGACACCAGGCAGCCCCATCGGGCGCCCGGGGATACGCGCTCGAGCCTGACTTGCCATTCCGTTCGTCAATACCGAACCGGCCCCGGTCGCGCCTGCGCACTCTATCGCCGGCTTCGCGGGCGCGGCGCAGCGAGGCCGCACCGGCGAGGTCGTGAACCTCTTCCGCACCCGGCAGCGCCGGTTGATGGCCGAACGCCTGGCCGGGCTCAAAGGGAGCTTCATCCTGTCGATCAATGACGTGCCGGAGATCCGCCGCATCTTCTCGGGCTTCACCATGGAGGAAGTGGGCCTCACCTATTCGGTGATGAAGGGCAGGAGCCAGCCGGCGCGGGAGCTCATCATAACGGGGCCTTGAAAGGCCCCTCAAACGCCATTCGAGGGCGAGCTGACCACTGAAAAAGCCGCTGACAAAATTGAAAAACCGCGCGGCCGGCTACACCCATGTCCTAGGTACAAACTGTTACCATGTCTCCGGGTCAGACATTAGCTGGCTGGCGGTGAGAGAGGGATTCGAACCCTCGATACGGTTTCCCGTATACACGCGTTCCAGGCGTGCGCCTTCAACCACTCGGCCACCTCACCGCAATGCCGCAGCACCGCCATTGCGGGAGCGACCGGGCTCATCTAGTCGATCTGCCGGCGAATGCCAAGTCCTCTTTGCCGCCTGTGCGATTTCAGTTGACCATGGAGGATCGCTCCCTGCCTCCCCCGCGTGCCTCGCTCGCCTCAAATTCGCGTGTTGCGATTGCGTGCGCCGCCCATCGGCCATATGTGTGGACCATGGTCACGATGCGAAGTTCGGCAAGCCCGCAGTGCCCTGCCAGATCCGTCAGGGTGTGCGGCACTGCCAGGAGGAGGCTCGGTTGGCCCGTTTCCTGTCGAGGTTGATGGCGATGGTCGGCCTGGCGATCGCCGTCATCATGGCGGTCATCGACACGACGCGTTCCGTCGCGGCGTCCGACATCGTCATGACGCCCCTTGGGCAGAGCTGGCAGGCTGTTTCGCCCGGAACGCTTGTCGAGGTGAAGGCGGCGCTCGAGCGCCACGGCCTGACGCTGTTGTGGGACCCGCTCATCGTCTGGGTCCTGACCCTTCCGGGCTTTGCGGTCTTTGCCTTTCTGGCCCTGCTCTTCCATCTCGCCGGCCGCAAACCGACCCGCCGTTACGACATGCTTGCCGAATAGAACCGGACGATCTTTCACAAGGAGCGGATGCAATGTCCATTCTGAACAGCCTGCTGAGCAAGAAGCAGCAAATGCCGGCGCCCGAAGAGGCCCTGTCCGGCCGGCCGCACCCCATTGCGACGGCCGAACGCCATTTCGTATCCGGGCTGCCGCTGAAGGGGCCCCATCCGGAGGGGATGGAAATCGCCTATTTCGGCTTGGGCTGCTTCTGGGGTGCCGAGCGCCTGTTCTGGCAGACGCCCGGGGTCTATGTGACGGCGGTCGGCTATGCCGGCGGCTTCACGCCGAACCCGACTTACGAGGAGACCTGCACCGGCCGCACCGGCCATGCGGAGGTCGTGCAGGTGGTCTTCGACCCCGGCGAGGTCAGCTATGGCGACCTGTTGAAGATCTTCTGGGAAAGCCATGATCCGACCCAGGGCATGCGCCAGGGCAACGATATCGGAACGACCTACCGCTCGGCGATCTATACGACCAGCGACGCGCAGTCGGCCGTGGCGCGGGCGTCGCGCGATGCATTTCAGGCCGCGCTGTCGGAAGCCGGCCAAGGGATGATCACCACCGAGATCGAACCGGCGGGGCCGTTCTATTTTGCCGAGGACTATCACCAGCAATATCTGGCCAAGAATCCGGCAGGCTATTGCGGGCTGCGCGGCACGGGCGTGTCCTGTCCTCTGCCCGCCGCAGCGGTCTGAACCGGTCCGGCAGGTTTTTCCGAAAGGTCAAAATTCCGCGTGAAATTTCCGGGTGCCCGTGCAACATTGCCGCGTAAGCGGGGGCTGTGGGCACCCGTCGGGGTTCACGCGCATATGCCGGTGGCCAATGCGCGAACCTGAAACAAGAGCATGGAAAAAACCAACAGGGTGTGGATCACATGAAGCGTATCTTGATGGGCCTGATGGCCGCAACAATCCTGTCCGGCCCGGCCTTGGCCGAGGATATTGCGCCGGCGATCATCTACGATCTGGGGGGCAAGTTCGACAAATCCTTCAACGAGGCCGCCTACAACGGCGCCGAGAAATTCAAGCAGGAGACCGGCGTCGATTATGTCGATTTCGAGATCTCCAACGACGCCCAGCGCGAGCAGGCGCTGCAGCGCTTTGCCGAGGATGGACGCAACCCGATCGTGATGGCCGGCTTCTCCTGGGCGGCGGCACTGGAAAAGGTCGCGGCCGAATATCCCGAGACCGACTTCGCGATCATCGACATGGTGGTCGACGCGCCGAATGTCCGCTCCGTCGTCTACAAGGAGCATGAAGGCTCCTACCTCGTCGGCGTGCTTGCGGCGATGGCGTCGGAGAGCAAGAAGGTCGGTTTCGTCGGCGGCATGGATATTCCGCTCATCCGCAAGTTCGGCTGCGGCTATGTCGGCGGCGCGAAGGCGGCCGGCGCGACCGAGGTCATCCAGAACATGACCGGCGACACGCCGGCGGCCTGGAACGATCCGACCAAGGGCGGCGAGATCGCCAAGTCGCAGATGGACCAGGGCGCCGACGTCATCTACGCCGCGGCCGGCGGCACGGGCGTGGGCGTCCTGCAGGCGGCTGCCGACGCCGGAAAGCTGGGCATCGGGGTTGATTCCAACCAGAACGGCCTGCATCCCGGCAAGATCCTGACCTCCATGGTCAAGCGCGTCGACCTTGCGGTCTATGATGCCTTCACGGATGCCAAGAACGGTGAATTCACCTACGGCTTCAACAATCTGGGCCTGGCAGAGGACGGCGTCGGCTACGCACTCGACGAGAACAACAAGGACCTCATCACGCCGGAAATGAAGGAAGCGGCGGAAAAGGCCAAGGCCGACATCATCGCCGGCACGATCGAAGTTCACGACTACATGTCGGACAACAGCTGCCCCTACTGATTGTCGGCGCAGTTCAACCTCTCACCGCCGGGCCTGCGCCCGGCGGTTTTTATTTGGCCGTGTTGCGTTGTTTTGCGTCCGTCAGAGATCGGCCCCGCCGCGACAGACGGTTCGGCCACACCCTGCCGGCGAGGCGCCATTCACTGCATGTCGAGCAGGCGCTCGAGGTAATCCTTTTCCAGTTCCGGGCTCAGCGCGTCGCCCAACCGCTTGCGGATGGCGTCGAGGATGCGGCGCGCGCGCTGAACGTCGATTTCGTCGGGGACCTTGACCGAATCTCCGAAGTCGGGGCCGGTGGTGGCGCGCGGCCGGCCAAGCGGGTCGCGATCGGAACTGCGCTGGCGCCCGCCTTCCTGTCCGGGACCCTGATCGCCCTGCATGGCCTGCTGCATCTGCTGCATCATGTCCTGCGCCCCACGGCGCAACGCTTCGAGCGCCCGGCCCTGTTCGCCCACGGCGCGCTCGCCTTCGGCCTGGCCCAGCGCCTCGCCGGCTTCGCCCATCGCCTCGCCGGCCTCTCCGAAACCCTCGCCCGGCTCGATGCCCAAGCCTTCGAGGCCCTGCATCAGATCGCCGAGCTCGCCCTGCAACTGGTTCTGACCCTCCTGCAGCTGACGCAAGGCCTCGGCGAATTCCTCCGCAGTCATGCCTCCCGGCGGGCCCTGCTCGCCTTGCTGGCCGGGCTGTTCGCCACGCTGCTCGCCACGATCCTGCCCGCGCTGGCGTTGGCCGCGCTGCATCTGGTCGAGCCGATGGGTCTCGTTCATCATTTCCTGCTGGCGACGCATGATCTCGCCGAGCTTGTCCATCTGCTGGCGCATCTCGCCCTGACCCTGCGCCTGCCCTTGCTGGCGCTGGGCCGACTGCAGGTTGTTCATCATCTCCTGCAACTGCGACAGAAGCTGCTGCGCCTGGTCGCGGGCGCCCGATTTGGCAAGTTCCTCGATCTGGTCGAGCATCCGTTCGAGATCGCTCTGACGCAGTTCCTGCGCATTGGGCGTCATCTGCTGGGCCATGTTCGGATCGCGTGCGGCGCGTTCGGCAAACTCGCGCAGGAAGTCCTGCATCGCTTCGCGCAGCTCCGCCATCAGCCGTTCGATCTCCTCATCCGAGGCGCCGTTCTCGAGCGCCTGCCGGAGCGCCTCCTGAGCGGCACGCAAGCGCTTCTCGGCCGCCGACAGATCGCCGTCCTCGATGCCGGTGGCGATTTCCCACAGATAGTCGACGACCCCGCGCAACTGTTCATCGCTTTCGGCCAGCTTCAGGCGCGTGCGCGCGGCCATGATGGCAAGATAATGCGTCATGTTGTCGAAGGTGTCTTCCGGGCGCAGCGTGATCGCGTCCATCAGGTTCAGAACGCGCTGCTTGCGGTTCGCGTCGAGCGCCAGGATGCGCCGCTGCTCGATGACGGCGCGCGCGAGGGGATTGGAGAATGGCCGCTCTGGCAGCCGCATGTCGAGCGTTTCGCTGCGTCCTTCCTGGCCGGCGGCGTCGACTGCCACGAGCCCGAGCCGCACCTGGCTGCCTGCCCAGGGATGCTCGGTCAGATTGCGCGTCGTCCGGGCCTCGTTGCCGCGCTCGCCGCGCCGGGGCATCGAAAGCGGCATGTCCGGGGCTTCATAGAGAGGCCGCGCATCGGGCGCAGGCGCAACGTCCGGCGAGATCTCCGTCCGGCCCGATGTCGCACCATAGTCGTCCTCGACCGTGTAGGTCAGTTCCAGCGCCCCGTTGACGGCCCGCTGGGGACCGCCGACGAACTCGATCGTGGGCGGGGTGTCGTTGACCACGCGAAAATTCCAGCCGTCGATCTCGCTGGCGCCGTTTGCCAGCCGCAACGCCCCGTCCGCCGACAGGGCGTGCTGGAACTGGCGCGCGCTCGATGCGGTGTCGCCTGATGCGCTTGTCGCTGCCGACACGGTGGCGCTCGGCTCGATTGGGTCGATCGTGCCATCGGGCCGTTCGAAGGTCAGCGTTTCGCCGCCCGATCCTCCCGTCAGCCGGAGCGTGACAACGCTGCCTTCGGGGACCAGGAATTCCTTGCGTTCGCGATTGGCCTCGGCGGACAGATAGATGGGCGCCTTGCGGGTGTAACCGGGCGGCGTCACCCAGGCGTCGATGCGCGGCGGAACGACCGTTCTGCCACCGTGCATCCGGAATGCGTCGTCCAGGCGCCCGCCAAGCGGTCCGGCCGAGAAGGCAAAGGCGACAAAGACGAGCATCACCGCGAGCGCTCGAAGGGCCCAGGGGTCGCGCTCGGGCAACCCCGTGCGCGGCAGGTCGGAGGCAAGATCGCCCAGGCGGGCCGCCATGCGCCTTTGATGCTCGTGCCACAGCGCCGAGGCGAAGGTGTCCGATGAGCCGGCAAGACGGTCGGTCTGCGCTGAAACGGGCGTGTGTTCGAGCCTGTTTGCCCGTTCGATGCGCCGATCGACCTCGACACGTGACGGCAAACGGAAGAAGCGCAACGGATAGAGGGCCGCGAGCGCGGCGAGCGCGAACAAGGCCAGCACAAGCAGACGCATCGCGTCGGGCATGAGCCGGAAAAGACCGAACCACGAGATCGCGGCAAACAGCGCCATGACGATGAGGACGGGCACGACAAGCGGCCAGGATCGCTCCAGTGTCATGACCAGATACGTGACGAAGCGTGTCTTGCTCAGCCGGGCAATGGTGCCGGTTTCCTGCCCTGCCATGGGCTCATCCCGTTTCCCCGAGACACAATTGGCGATCAGCGCGGACGCACCGCTCATCGATTCACAGGATATCAGCAAACACGGCAAAGGCGAGGCATACGCCTACACCAATATGTGATGGCCGATGATGCTTCGCTCATCGCGGCTATTCAAGCCAGTCGGGCAGCGAATCGAGGCCGATCAGATCCTCATAGGTGGGACGTGGCCGCACGACATGGAAACGGTCGCCGTTGACCAGCACCTCGGGCACGAGAAGCCGGGTGTTGTAGGTCCCCGCCTGAACCGCGCCATAGGCGCCGGCCGTGCCGACGGCAAGGAGGTCGCCGCTCGACGGTCGCGGCAGGTCCCGGTCATGCCCGAGATAATCTCCGGTTTCGCAGACCGGACCGACGACATCGGCACGGATGCGCGGCTCCTTCTCGGCCGAGAAGACCACCGGCCTGATCTCGTGGAACGCGTCGTAGAGCGTCGGACGAATCAGATCGTTCATGGCCGCGTCGACGATGACGAAATTCTTGGCGTCGCCTTCCTTGAGATAGAGGACGGAGGTCACCAGGATGCCCGCATTGCCGGCAATCAGCCGCCCGGGCTCGAAGATCACCTTCAGCCCCAGTTTCGAAACGTGCTTGTGCACGATATCGGCATAGGCCGATGGAAGCGGCGGAGGATTGTTGTCGAAGCGGTAGGGAATGCCGAGCCCGCCGCCAAGATCGACGTGCTGTATGTCGTGGCCGTCGCCGCGCAGCGTCTCGGTGAGTTCGGTCAGCAGCGCAAAGGCGTCGTCGAACGGCTGCAGGTCGGTGATCTGGCTGCCGATGTGCATGTCGATGCCGGCCACGCGCAGGCCCGGCAAATCGGCGGCGCGGCGATAGGCGTCACGGGCGCGCTGCCAGGCAATGCCGAACTTGTTCTCCGCCATTCCGGTGGAGATCTTCCTGTGCGTGCGTGCATCGACGTCCGGGTTGATGCGAAGGGAGACCGGCGCCGTCTTGCCGTTCGCCACCGCACGGGCCGAAAGAAGCTCCAGCTCGGGCTCCGATTCCACGTTGAAGCAGTGGATGCCCGCCGACAAGGCAAGGTCCATCTCGTCGGCCGTCTTGCCGACGCCGGAGAACATGATCCGGGATGGCGGAATGCCGGCGGCCAGCGCACGGCGCAGTTCACCGCCCGATACCACGTCGGCGCCAGCACCGAGATCGGCCAGGGTCTTGATGATGGCCTGGTTGGAGTTGGCCTTCATCGCATAGCAGACGAGCGCGTCGAGATCGGCGAAGGCGTCCGCGAAGACCCGGTAGTGCCGCGTCAGCGTTGCCGTCGAATAACAATAGAACGGTGTGCCGACCGCTTCGGCGATTTCCGGCACCGCCACGTCCTCGGCGAACAGAACACCGTCACGATAGTCGAAATGGTTCACTTGTCTGTCTCCGGGCTCGCCCGTCCGCCGGGCCGCGCCCACACTCAATCGATCAGCGGATCAAGAAAAAAGGGCCGGTTGGGGTTTGCAGGCTGGTGCGCCGGCGGCAGCGGCTTGCCCTGCTTTTCGGCTTCCTTGCGCGCCTCGACAGCGGCCTCGCTGGGGGTCAGGAGATCGCTCTTGCGGCCGCAGGCCGAAACCGTCAACGCCACGAGCGCGACAATCACCATCGCTGCTGCATCTTTGCGGATCATTGCCACCCCCTTGATTTCATCCAGCTGTCTTTAGTGCGGGATCGGGCGAAAGAAAACCACCTTCGTTGGCTCAAGCCTTTGCCAGCCGCTTCTTCCAGTAGCGGATCTGCCGGCGCACCTCGCCCGGGGCCGTGCCGCCGAAGGAGGTGCGGCTTCTGACCGAATTCGCCACCGAAAGCACCGAATAGACATCCTCTGTGATGCCTTGATGGATCGAGCGCAGATCGTCGATCGAGAGCTTTTCCAGCCCGCACTTCTTCTCCTCGGCCAGCGCGACGGCGCGCCCGGTCACGTGATGGGCCTCGCGGAACGGCATGCCGAGCACGCGGACCAGCCAGTCGGCCAGATCGGTCGCCGTGGAATATCCCGATCCGGCGGCCTTCTTCAGCGCGGCCTTGTCGACATGCATGTCGGCCACCATACCGGTCATGGCGGCCAGCATCAGATCCAGTGTCTCGGCGGTGTCGAACACCGCCTCCTTGTCTTCCTGCATGTCCTTCGAATAGGCCAGCGGCAGCCCCTTCATCACCGTCAGGAGCGCCAGAAGATTGCCGTTCAGCCGGCCGGTCTTGGCGCGGATGAGTTCCGCGGCGTCGGGATTCTTCTTCTGCGGCATGATCGAGGAGCCGGTGGAGAAGGCATCCGACAGGCGCACGAAGCCGAACTGCGGCGTCGACCAGATGACGATCTCTTCGGCGAGACGTGAAAGATGCGTACCGCAGATCGAGGCGACCGACAGGAATTCAAGCGCGAAATCGCGGTCGGAAACGCTGTCGATCGAGTTGCGGGTCGGCTCCCTGAACCCGAGCGCGGCCGCCGTCATGTGCCTGTCGATCGCAAAACCGGTGCCGGCCAGGGCAGCGGCGCCGAGCGGGCTTTCGTCAAGCCGCTCGATCGCATCGCGAACCCGCGACAGGTCGCGGCCGAACATCTCGACATAGGCCATGCAGTGGTGTCCGAAGGTCACGGGCTGGGCCGTCTGCAGATGCGTGAAGCCCGGCATGACGGTGGCGGCGTGCTCTTCGGCCCGCGCAACGAACGCGGCGATCAAGCGCTTCAGCGCCTCCGCGGTCCTTACGAGTTCCTCCTTGACCCACAGGCGGAAATCGACGGCCACCTGATCGTTTCGCGAACGCGCGGTGTGCAGCCGGCCGGCCGCCGGGCCGATCAGTTCGGCCAGGCGCGCCTCGACGTTCATGTGGATGTCCTCGAGCCGAGCGGAGAACTCGAACTGCCCGCTCTCGATCTCTTGAAGGATCGTGTTCAGCCCGTCAGCGATCCTGGCTTGATCGTCGTGCGAAATGATGCCCTTTTCGGCCAGCATGGCGCTGTGGGCGAGAGACCCCTTGATATCCTGGGAGTAGAGCTTGCGGTCGAAGCCGATCGAGGCGTTGATCGCCTCCATGACGGCGTCGGGACCCGAGGCAAATCGTCCGCCCCACATCTGGTTGCTGGTCTTTTTCTCGCTCATCATGCTAACCGGCGTTCGAGTTGGAGATTGCGATGAAGAAACTGCATTTGCCGGCGCTGCGCCTGATCCTGCTCGCCGCTGTTGCGGGCGCGATTGCCGGCGGTTTCGCCGTATACGTGAGGAACGCGCCGTCTGGCAACACGCAGCCGCAACTGGCGAGCGCCCCGGCCACCGACGAGGCCGACAAAGCCTGCGCGCCGACGGCGGATCGCGCCAGACAGATTGGCGATGCCGCGCAGGGCGAAGTGGCAGCCATGCTGCAAGCCGATCCGCCGCGCAATCTCTCCGGCCTCGCCTTCAACGGACCGGACGGGACGCCGATGACGATGGCCGATCTGTCAGGCAAGACGGTGCTGATGAACCTCTGGGCCACGTGGTGCGCCCCCTGCAGGGCCGAGATGCCCGCGCTTGATTCGCTGCAGCGCGACATGGGAAGCGAGAAATTCGAGGTCGTGGCGGTGAATGTCGACACCGGCGACGACACGAAGCCCAAGGCCTTTCTTTCCGAGATCGGCATCGATACGCTGGGCTACTACCGGGACAACACGCTGGGGCTGTTCAACGAACTGAAAAGACGCGGTCTCGCCCTCGGATTGCCGGTCACCCTCTTGATTGACGGGCAAGGATGCCTACTTGCGCACATGAACGGCCCGGCCGAATGGGCGAGTGCAGACGCCAAGGCGCTCATCGGCACGGCACTTGGTGAATAAGTCCTTAAGACTACACGCAATTCCAGAGACAGCACGTAACCGAATTTGACTCCGTCAGGAGATCATTTTCGCCTATTTGGTTTGCCGACTGTCCAGATTTTGCAGCCAGCATCGAAGACATGAACATGGCCAAGAACAAGAAAAAACCGGCGATCAGCGGCTCCGACCACGCCGAGACGCGCAACAGCGACAGCCGCGAGGATCGCATCAAGAAGCGCAAGTCGCCGTTCCACGGACGTCTGCATTCAGAGCATCCGCGCGATCCCTTTCGCGAATCCTTTTCCAAGAGCAGCCTGAGCTTCGAGTTCTAGCCCGCAGCTACTACAAGCCGAGCGCTTGAAAGAAAGACATGCACGCGAGGGACGCTGGCGCTCAATGCGCCTCGTCCCAATTGTCGGCCGCGCGCGCGTCGACATGAAGCGGCACCGTCATGGCGACCGCCGGCAGCGCGGCCTGTTCCATCGTTGCGCGAATGACCGGGATCGCCGCTTCGACGTCCTCGGCGCGCGCCTCGAAGATCAGTTCGTCATGCACCTGCAGCAGCATGTCGACATCTGCCAGCCCCGCGTCGGCCAATGATTTTTCCATACGCACCATGGCGCGGCGAATGATGTCGGCCGCCGATCCCTGAATCGGCGCATTGATCGCGGCGCGTTCGTTGAAGGCGCGCACCTGCGGATTGGACGAGCGGATCTCGGGATAATGCGCCCGGCGCCCGAAGATCGTTTCGACATAGCCCTTGTCGCGCGCCTGCGCCTTCGTGGCGTCCATGTAGTCCTTTATGCCCGGAAAGCGCTCGAAATACTTCTTGATGTAGGCGCTTGCCTCTTCGCGTGGGATCGACAGCTGGTTGGCCAGACCGAAGGCCGAAATGCCGTAGATGATGCCGAAATTGATCGCCTTGGCGCGGCGACGGACTTCGCCGGGCATGCCTTCCACCGGCACGCCGAACATTTCCGACGCCGTCAGCGCGTGAATGTCGATGCCGTCGGCAAAGGCCTGCTTGAGTTGCGCGATATCGGCCACATGCGCCAGGACGCGCAGCTCGATCTGGCTGTAGTCGGCGGAAATCAGCTTGCGGCCCGGTTCGGCGATGAAGGCGGTGCGGATCTTGCGCCCCTCCGCCGTGCGCACGGGAATGTTCTGCAGATTGGGTTCGGATGACGATAGCCGCCCCGTCGTCGTGGCGGCCAGCGCATAGGAGGTATGGACGCGCTTCGTCTCCACATTGATGAAGCCCGGCAGGGCGTCGGTATAGGTCGACCTGAGCTTCGTGACCTGCCGCCAGTCGACGATCCTGCGGGGCAGTTCGTGGCCCTCCGCCGCCAGATCCTCCAGCACCTGCGCCGACGTCGACCATTGCCCGGTCGAGGTCTTTCGAGCGCCCGCATGACCCATCTTGCCGAAAAGGATCTCACCGAGCTGACGCGGCGAGCCAATGTTGAAGCGCTCGCCGGCAAGCTGGTAGATTTCTTCCTCGATTCCGGCGGCCGTCTGCGCCAGATCGCCCGAAAGCCGCGACAGGATCTGCCTGTCAACCGAGATGCCGCGATGCTCCATGCGCCCGATGACCGGAACCAGCGGCCGTTCCAGGCGCTCGTACACCGAGGCCAGCCCGTCTGCTGCAAGACGCGGCTTCAGAACGCGCCACAAGCGCAGCGTCACGTCGGCGTCTTCGGCGGCATAGGCAGTGGCGCGGTCGATATCGACCATGTCGAAGGTGACCATGTTCCTGCCGGAGCCGGCGACCTCCTTGTAGGGGATCGGCGTATGGCCAAGCCAGCGCTCCGAGAGCGCATCCATGCCGTGACCGCCTTTGCCCGCCTCCAGCACATAGGAAATCAGCATCGTGTCGTCGATGGGCGCCACGGCCAGGCCGAGACGGTAGAGCAGCAGCCAGTCATATTTTGCGTTGTGGAGGATCTTCAGCACCTGCGGGTCGCAAAGCAGCTCCTTGAGCGCGGCAAGCGCCTCCTGCGCAGCAATCTGCCCCTCGACAAGCCCGCCGCCAAGCAGGTCCCCCGCCCCGCTCTTGTGTGTGAGCGGCACATAGGCAGCGCGCCCCGGACGGGTAGCGATCGAAAACCCGACCAGTTCCGCCGACATCGGGTCGAGCGAGGTCGTCTCCGTATCAATGGCGAATGCGCCTGCCTCGCGCGCCTCGGCGATCCAAGCCTGAAGCGTTTCCATGTCGCGGATCGTGACATAGGCGCTGTGGTCGATGGGAGAGGAGACAGCGGCCTCGGCACGCGCTGCAGCAAGAGCCCGCGGGGTCCATGCTGGACCCTCCTCGCCCTGCGCGACGCTCGCAGTGCCGGGCGCCACCGCGGCAGAGGCGGCTGCCATAGAGGCGGTCGCGCCGGAGCCGACGTCAGGTCCGTGAGCGTTCGCGCCGCTCTCGACCGAGACCTCGGCTGGCTCGATCTCCGCCGCGTCGGCGCCCGTCGCTTCCGCCACCCTGCGCGTCAGCGAGGAAAACTCCATCGCTTTGAGAAAGGCGATCAGCTTTGGCCCGTTCGGCGGCTGGAGGACGAAAGAGTCGAGCCCGTCGGCAACCGGGACGTCGTCCTTCAGGCGAACCAGTTCGCGGGAGATGCGCGCCTTCTCGGCATTCTCGATGATCGATTCCCGGCGCTTGTTCTGCTTGATCTCCGAGGCACGCTCCAGCAGCGTGTCCAGATCGCCGTAGATCTCCAGCAAGTGGGCGGCCGTTTTCGGCCCGATGCCCGGCACTCCTGGCACGTTGTCGATGGAATCGCCGGTCAACGCCTGCAGGTCGATCATCTTGTCGGGCGTCACGCCCCATTTCTCGACGACCTCCGGAAGGCGGATCTCACGGTCCTTCATCGGATCGTACATGGAAACCCTGTCGCAGACGAGTTGCATCAGGTCCTTGTCGGAGGAGATGATGGTGGCGTCGCCGCCGGCCTCGCGGGCAAGCCTGGCATAGGTGGCGATCAGGTCGTCGGCCTCAAAGCCCTCCATTTCGATGCAGGGCAGATCGAACGCCTTCGTTGCCTGCCGGATCAGCCCGAATTGCGGAATGAGGTCCTCCGGCGGCTCGGACCGGTTGGCCTTGTATTCAGGGTAGATTTCGTTGCGAAACGTCTTCGAGGAATAGTCGAAAATGACGGCAAAATGGGTCGGCGTCACACCCACCGAGGTGTCGCGCGCGTTCTGCATCAGTTTCCAGAGCATGTTGCAGAAGCCCGACACCGCACCGACCGGCAAGCCGTCGGACTTGCGCGTCAGGGGCGGCAAGGCATGGTAGGCCCGGAAAATGTAGCCCGAACCGTCGACAAGGAAGAGATGATCACCATTTTTCATGGTCGAAGCCATAGCGCGGAGAGAATGCGAAATCCACGCGAAAGGGCCGAACGAATCGACCATCCTGCCAATCACGGGTTTGTTACAAACATGTAACCTTTGCGCCCTTGAATCGCCATTTTTCCGCACCATCTTTCGAGGCATCGGCAATTATAGCCGAGTTCGGTCAAAGGCCCGTCCCCCGCCTCGCCGAACAACGCGGCAGCCTCATCCCCCCTCTCCGGGCTGCCGCACCTTTTGAGTGCGGCCACCGTGGTACCCCCTCCACCACGGTGGCCATTTCATTTGGTTGAGCGACCGGCTCGACAGGCATTCCCGTTTCCGAGGAATGCTTCAGCAAGCGAAATGAGTGCATCGTCAGTCGGAAGCGGCAGCTTGCGCACGGTGTGCGGGCAGATCGGATATCTGGCATGGCATCACACCATGGCGCGCGGCGCGCCCTGCTCCTGGTCAACCCCAAGTCGCGGCGCGGCAGCGAAGCGCTGGACACCGTCTTGCGCAGGCTCGAGGATGGCGGGATCAAGGTGACGGTGGAGCCCTTTTCCGCCCTTCCCGAAATCGCCCGGGATATCGTGCGCCTGCGCGCCGGAGCGGATCTCATCATCCTGTGCGGCGGCGACGGAACGGTGGCTTCGGGTGCCTTCGCGGTCATGGAAAGCGGGCTGCCGCTCGGCATTCTGCCGGCGGGAACGGCAAACGATCTGGCGCGGACCCTGGCCATCCCGATGGATCTCGAACGGGCCGCAGACGTCATCATCGCGGGCAATACGCGAGCGATCGACATGGGCTCGGTCAACGGCCACGGCTTCTTCAACGTCGCGAGCATCGGTCTGAGCGTTGAACTCGCCCGCGGGCTGGACTCCGGACTGAAGAAGCGTTGGGGTCGGCTCGGCTACGCACTGGCGGCGCTGCGCGTTCTCGGCAGGGCGCACTCATTCCGCGCGACCATCACGGAGAAGCGCGAGCAGACGAAAGTCTCGACCCTGCAGATCGCCGTCGGCAATGGCCGGCACTATGGCGGCGGCAACGTGGTCGAGGAGACGGCGCAGATCGACGACGGGCATCTCGACCTCTACAGCCTGGAGATGCGCAATGTGTGGAAGCTCGCCATGATGCTCCGTTCCTTCCGCACCGGCCGCCACGGCGCCTGGAACGAGGTGCGCACGGCGCGCGGCGTGGAATTCAGGATCGAGACGGAGAAGCCGATGCCGGTCAATGCCGACGGGGAAATCGTGACATCCACGCCCGCCGACTTCCTCGTGCACCCCAAGGCAATCACGGTATTCGCACCGGCCGGCACATCAATAGCTCGACAGGCGGACAGCTCTGCACATGCAGACGGACAGTCCTGAACGAAGGGCCCCGTCCCTGCACACCACCGCATCAGTTCCGGGCACCGAAACCGGCTTCCCCTTTTCACCACGCCGCTTTAGGGTCGCGCCTTCGCACGCAAAGACGGAAGGCCCGACATGACTGCTCTTGAGCCGGTTCTCAAATCCCTCGACGACAATCTCGACCAGAGCCTCGAACGGCTGTTTGCGCTTCTGCGCATCAGGTCGATCTCCACCGATCCGGCATTCGGCACGGACTGCCGGAAGGCCGCGGAGTGGCTGGTGGCGGACCTCACTGACATGGGCTTCAAGGCCAGCGTGCGCGAAACCGCAGGCCATCCGATGGTTGTCGCCCACCACGAGGGCGCCTCGCCCGACGCACCGCACGTCTTGTTTTACGGACACTACGACGTCCAGCCTGTCGACCCGCTCGACCTGTGGGAGGAAGACCCGTTTGCGCCGGCGGTGAAGACGGGAGAGGCCGGCCGCAAGGTCATCAGGGCGCGCGGCGCGGCCGACGACAAGGGTCAGCTCATGACCTTCGTGGAGGCCTGCCGCGCCTACAAGACGGCGCATGGCGCGTTGCCGTGCCGTGTGACGATCCTGTTCGAAGGTGAGGAGGAATCGGGCTCCCCGTCGCTGAAGCCGTTCCTGGAGGCCAATGCGCAAGAGTTGAAGGCCGACTTCGCGCTGGTCTGCGACACCGGCATGTGGGACCACGAGACACCCGCCATCTCGACGGCGCTGCGCGGCCTCGTGGGTGAGGAGATCGTCGTCAAGGCGGCCAACCGGGACCTGCATTCGGGGCTCTACGGCGGTGCGGCGGCCAACCCGATCCACATCCTTGCCAAGGTGCTCGCCGACATTCACGACGAGAATGGCCGAGTGACGATCCCAGGTTTCTACGACGGGGTCGAGGAAACCCCGGCCGACATCCTCAAGGTCTGGGAAGGGCTCGAACGCGGAGCCGACAATTTCCTTGCCGAGGTCGGTCTTTCGATCCCCGCCGGCGAAAAGGGCCGCTCCGTTCTCGAACTGACCTGGGCGCGGCCGACGGCGGAGGTGAACGGCATCACCGGCGGCTATACGGGCAAGGGCTTCAAGACCGTCATTGCTGCGGAGGCTTCGGCGAAGGTCTCCTTCCGCCTGGTACACAAGCAGGATCCGCACAAGCTGCGGTCTGCCTTCCGCGAATTCGTCAAGGCCCGCATCCCGGCCGACTGCTCCGTCGAGTTCCACGAGCACGGCACGTCGCCGGCCATCCAGCTGCCCTTCGATTCGCCTCTCTTGCAGAAGGCCAAGACAGCCCTTTCGGACGAATGGCCCAATGAGGCGGTGATGGTCGCCATGGGCGGCTCGATCCCGATCGTCGGCGATTTTCAGAAGCTGCTCGGCATGGATTCGCTTCTGGTCGGTTTCGGCCTGCCCGACGACCGCGTGCATTCGCCGAACGAAAAGTACGAACTGTCATCCTTCCACAAGGGACAGCGCTCATGGGCCCGCATCCTCGACGCGATCGCGCGCTGAAGAGAACCGGGGGCAGAACAACGATGACCATCCGCTTTCACAAGAACGATCTTCCCGATCTGGCCAATTACGACGTCGATGCGATCGCCATCGACACCGAGACGCTTGGCCTCAACACCCACCGTGACCGCCTGTGCGTCGTGCAGCTTTCGCCTGGCGACGGCACGGCCGACGTGGTGCAGATCGAAAAAGGGCAGAAGCGCGCGCCAAACCTGGCGGCGTTGCTGCGCGACAGGAAGATCACGAAGATTTTCCACTACGCCCGCTTTGACCTGGCGGCCCTTTACCACTGGCTGGGGGCAATGCCCGAACCCGTCTTCTGCACCAAGATCGCCTCGCGTCTGACCCGGACCTATACGGATCGACACGGCCTCAAGGATCTGTGCAACGAACTGCTGGGCGTTTCCCTGTCGAAGGTCCAGCAGTCGTCCGACTGGGCGGCCGAGACGCTGACGCCCGAACAGCTCGAATACGCCGCCTCCGACGTGCTTTATCTGCACCGCCTGCGCGAGGTTCTGGAAATGCGGCTGGCGCGCGAGGAGCGTCAACGTGAAGCCGATGCCTGCTTCCGCTTCCTGCCGACCCGGGCCAAGCTCGACCTGATGGGCTGGGGCGAACAGGACATCTTCGCCCACAGCTGACCGGCAGGCCGTCACTCCGCGGGAGAGACGGCCGCCCCGCGCGGACCGGGACGCGCTTCGAGCCGCGCCCAGTCGGGCCGCTCGAACAGGAACTGGCCGCGCCCGGTCCATTGCACGAGCGCATACAGCACCACCGGCCCGGCAACGCCGGCCATCGTGACAAGCAGCGCCACGGTGCCGATGTCGTCGATGAGCCCTGTCTTCAGGAAGAACACGCGCGCCGTCGCCATCGGCAGGAAGAAGGCCAGGTAGACGACGATCGAGTGGGCGCCGAGCCAGCGCAGCCAGCCGCTCCACGAAACCGTCGACAGGAGCGCCGAGGCGGCGACGACGAACAGGACGCCTGCCGCTCCTGCGGCAAGCGAGACGATCGGGAGTTCCGACCAGCCGCCCATGGCGCCTGAATTTCCAAGGTCGGCTTGCAGATACGGCGCAAGGGCGTCGGGAACCGGCGTAAAGACCAGCCAGGCATTGATGAGCGCCCAGGCAACGATGGCGCAGAGCGCAAGCATCCGGTTGGCCCGAACGAAATCGGCGAATGCGAACACCCGGTCGGCCAGCATATAGCCCGCGAAGAAATAGACATACCGGGCGCAGAACTCATCGATGATGACGATCTGAGTATGCACCGGCAGGATCTCCAGCAGCGCCGCCGCCGCCAGCACCAGCCAGGCCGGGAAACGGCCGAGCAGGCGCGTCACGACGAAGAAGATCGGCAGCAGATAGATGAACCAGAGCGTGCCGAAGGGCTGTACGAAGGCGGTGAGATAGGTTTCGAGCGGAGCCGCCCAGCCAACCTCCATCGCCATGCCCGGCGCCTTGAAGGCGAACTGGATCGTCAGCCAGAGCACGTAGAAATAGGCGAAATGCACGACCTTGCGGTCGAGGTAGCGACGCCACGGCCTGTCGATGACGAGACCCAGAAAGAGACCGGAGATGAGGAAGAAGTCCGGCATGCGGAACGGTCTGGCAAAGGCCACGACATGATGCATCCAGCCCTCGCGGCTGGCGGCGATCTCGACGCCCAGCGTGGCGTGAACCGTAACCACGAGAATGATGCAGATACCCTTGCCGATATCGACCCAGTCGATCCGTTCGCGGCCCGACGGTGCGGCTTTCCGGTCTGGATGCATGACGTTCCCCAATGCCCAAAGTGGCGGCATCCTATGACCAGCCGGCAAGCAAATGATTAATGGCGGCCGGTCAATTCAACGTTTGGCAGGCATGGCGCTATCACGCCATACCGCGGCGGCGGGGTTTGCGGCACAATTCTTCGTGCATTCCGGTCGCATTCGACCCCCCACCCCCCTCCCAGCCGGATTGCGCAGCTCCCCGCCTTCGCCAAGCGTTGGCGGGGATTTTCTGTGTCGGGCGGAACGGCGTTCTTGCGGATCGGCATTCTTCAAGTTGGCGTTAATCGATCCTTAATGGCCGTCGTGGCATTGTGGTCATGCGGCACACCGTCAGTGGGAACCGCATGGCCGGCACTCAGGCAACGTCCCCTTCGGGGGACGCCGGCCCCCAAACGACCCGAATACAGGCCGGCCACGCCGGCCCTGGCGGCGACTTGGCTCCCGATCAATCGAACACTTTATGAGATTGCTTTAAAATCAATCGGTTAAGTTCAGAAAAATTTAACACCCCCTTAAATCGCCGCAATTAGGCTGCAGCCCGGCGTCGGGTCGGGCTTGCGAAGCTGGCCGGAACAGGAAGGGGTAGCGGCCTGATGGCGAAACGAAGAAGCAGCGCGCGCATAGAGCCGAGCTTTGACGAGCCGGCCAGCCGGCCGAGGGAGGCTGAGCTGGCGGTCAGCGACGACGACCGCGTCGTGCCGCCGTCGGACCGCAAGGCGCGCACCAAGCGCAAGCCATCGGCAGGCCGCAAACCCGCCAAACGCACGAAGCCGCGGCGCAAGGGTGGCGGCTGGCTGCGCCTTGTGCGGGGCGCCGCCTACTGGTCGCTCGTGCTCGGCATCTGGGGCGGCATCGCGGTGACGGCGCTTGTCGCCTATTACGGTGCGCGCATGCCGAGCGCCACCACCTGGGCCGTGCCGGACCGCCCGCCAAACGTGAAGGTCGTGTCGGTCGACGGCAAGCTGATCGCCAATCGCGGCATGACGGGCGGCGAAGCGGTTGGGCTGCATGAAATGTCGCCCTACATTCCCCAGGCCGTCATCGCGATCGAGGATCGGCGGTTCTATTCGCACTTCGGCGTCGACCCGCTGGGCCTGGCCCGGGCCATGGTGACCAACGTGCTCGAAGGCAGGCTCGTGCAAGGCGGATCAACGCTCACGCAGCAATTGGCGAAGAACCTGTTTCTGGAGCCGGACCGCACAATCGAGCGCAAGGTCCAGGAAGTTCTTCTGGCGCTGTGGCTGGAGCACCGGCATTCGAAGGACCAGATTCTGGAAATGTATCTCAACCGGGTCTATTTCGGGTCCGGGGCCTACGGCGTGGAAGCCGCTTCGCGGCGCTATTTCGGAAAGGCGGCGCGCGACGTCTCGCTCTCGGAAGCGGCGTTGCTGGCCGGGCTCCTGAAGGCACCGTCGCGCCTGTCGCCGGCCCGCGATCCCAAGGCGGCGGAGGAGCGCGCGCAGATCGTTCTGGCCGCGATGGCCGAGCAGGGCATGATCGGCAATCGCGAACTGACGGAGGCCATGAGCGCGCCTGCCACCCGTGCGGCCGCCTACTGGACCGGCTCGGAACACTACGTCGCCGACCGGGTGATGGAAGAATTGCCGCAACTCATCGGCGACGTGCGCGCCGACGTGATCGTCGACACCACGGTCGACCTGACACTGCAGAAAATGGCCGAAAAGACCATGCGGCGGCTGATCGATGAACAGGGCCGGAAACTCGACGTTTCGCAGGGCGCGCTTGTCTCGATCGACAACACCGGCGCGGTGCGCGCCATGGTCGGCGGCTACGACTATGCCAACAGCCAGTTCGATCGGGCGTCGGAGGCCCGGCGTCAGCCGGGTTCGGCGTTCAAGCCCTTCGTCTTCCTTGCCGCGCTCGAAAGCGGACGCACGCCCGAAAGCCTGCGCAACGACGCACCGGTGAAGATCGGCAACTGGAGGCCGCAGAACTACAACGGAAAATATTACGGCGAGGTGACGCTGACGACGGCGCTGGCAAAATCGCTCAACTCGGTGGCCGCCCAGCTCGCCATGGAAGTGGGGCCGAAGGCGGTGGCGGAGGCTGCCCACAGGATGGGCGTCGAATCGAAGCTCGACGCCAACACCTCCATCGCGCTCGGCACGTCCGAGGTCACGCCGCTCGAACTGACGGCCGCCTATGTGCCTTTCGCCAATGGCGGCTACCGTCCCGACGTGCATTTCGTGCGCCGTGTCACGACGACATCGGGCGAGGTGCTCTACGAGCATTCGAACGACGGCGTGAAACGTGTCCTGAGGCCGGAGATTGTCGCCATGATGAACGCCATGATGGCCGAGACGATCCGCTCGGGCACGGGACGCAAGGCCAGTTTCGGATGGCCGGCGGCAGGCAAGACCGGGACCAGCCAGAACTCGCGCGATGCCTGGTTCGTCGGCTACACCTCCAATCTCACCACCGGGGTCTGGTTCGGCAATGACGACGGTCGCCCGACCAAGGACATCACAGGCGGCACGCTTCCCGCACTCGCCTGGCATGACTTCATGGCGGCGGCGCATGAGGGCGTCCCGGTCGCCTCGCTGCCAGGGGCCGGCTGGCGCAGGGACCTTCCCGAGGCCGCAGATGCGCCTGCCGCGCGACCGCAACGTCCCGTCGCGGATGCGTCGGCATCGCATCCCGCATCGGCCGGCGGCAGGACCGCATCCGCCCATCCCGTGCCGGCGGCCGAGGTGGGCGGCCCGCAGATGCGTCGCCCCGGCTCCATTCTCGACATCATCCTTGGCAGGAACTGAAGGCGGCTGCGCCACTTCGCCGCTCGCCAGAAGGCCCGTCCTCGGATAGACAGAGGGAGGGAGCACTCGCCATGGCCGAAATGGAACCGCGCAAGACAATCGTTCTGACCGGCGCCAGCCGCGGTATCGGCCATGCGACGGTCAAGCGATTCTCGAGCGAGGGCTGGCGCGTCATAACCTGTTCCAGACAGGCCTTTTCGGACGCCTGCCCCTGGCCGCTCGGAGCCGAGAACCACATCCGTGTCGATCTGTCCGATCCCGACGACGTCGGGCGGGCGGTCTCTGAAATCAGCCATCGCCTCAAGGAAGAAGGCGGTCGCCTGAACGCGCTCGTCAACAATGCCGGCATCTCGCCGAAACTGGAAGACGGCGGACGGATGAACTCGATCGAAACGCCGATGCATATCTGGCGCGAGGTGTTCCAGGTGAACTTCTTCGCCCCGATCATGCTGGCGCGGGGGCTCTTTGGCGAACTGTCGGCCGCCCGGGGCTCCATCGTCAACGTGACCTCGATCGCCGGCGGGCGCGTCCATCCCTTTGCCGGAACGGCCTACGCGACCTCGAAAGCCGCCCTTGCCTCGCTGACGCGCGAGATGGCGGCCGATTTCGGCCCCCATGGCATAAGGGTCAACGCGATCGCACCGGGAGAGATCGACACGGCGATCCTGTCGCCGGGCACCGAGAAACTGGTCGAGCAGATCCCTCTGCGTCGTCTGGGAACGACCGCCGAGGTTGCCGACATCATCTACTTCCTCTGCTCGCCGCAGTCCTCATACGTCACCGGCGGCGAAATTCACATCAACGGCGGCCAGCACGTATGAGCGTGACGGCTCTGACGGCGCGCTCCAGCCGACAGAGACAGCTACGTCAGCAATATGCGTTCGATTTCGTCGAGGGTGTGATTGGTCAGGGTCTTGGGCACTTCGCTCTTGATGCGGCAGAGCACCGACTTGTGCAGCTTCTTGCGAACGGCGCCGAGGACATGCGGCTGGGCGACGAGCACGATGTTGTCGAACGAACCGTTCTGGGCCAACTTGTAGAGCCGCTCGGCGATCTCGTCTGCAAAGCGCTCCTTGGCGATGCGGTGCCAGTCCGTGTCGGCAACGGCGCTGCGATGGGCGAAGGCGGCATCGTTCATTCGGCCGGGCCTGTCGCTGCCTTGCTCGTGCGTCGGCGGGTTCTCCTGACTGAGCGAGCGCACGATCTCGAGACGCGGCTCGATTGCGGTCCCGGCATTGCGCAGGAAGAGTGCCTTTTCACCATCCGCGACGACGATCCAAAGATCATGCTCCAGCTTCAACAGGGTCATTGCGCCCTCCGTTGTTCTGAATGGAAACGGTATCGGAAGCTTAGACGAGACGCGCCAAGACGTCACGGCCATCGACGTATTTCAATGTTTCGGGAGCGCGCCGGTTCCTTGGATCACGGGCGAAGCCGGGCCCCCGGAAAATTATTCCGTGCGCGTGGGGAGCAACAGAAAAGCGATTGCGGCAGCACCTGCAGCACGCTACCCCGTTTCTTCAGAATATCGGCCCGCCGGGTAAGTATTCGGGCCATCAATAGGGGAGCCAGGCCTGATGCCGGTCCATGCTGACAAGCTCAATGCCTTTCCCGTCTTCATGCGGGTGGACAATCGTACCGTCGTCATCGTCGGTGGCGGCGACGAAGCGTTGGCCAAGGCGCGCCTCGTCAATCAGTGTGCCACACGCATTCGCATCCTGACGGAGACGCCGGAGGCCGCGCTGCGCGACTGGGCTGGCCGGAACGGCGCAGAGCTGGTCGAGGCGCCTTACGACCCGGTGATGCTCGATGGAGCCATGCTGGTCTTCGCCGCGACCGGCGAAGAGGATGCAGACGCCCGCGTCATCGCGGATGCCCGTGCCCGCTCCATTCCCGCCAATGCCGTCGACCGCCCGGAATTGTGCGACTTCTACACGCCCGCCATCGTCAACCGTGCCCCGGTGGCGGTCGCCATCGGCACGGAGGGCGCCGGACCCGTTCTGGCGCAGATGATCCGGGCAAAGATCGACCAGCTTCTGCCGCCGGCTCTCGGACCGCTGGCGCGTCTCGCCGCGTCGTACCGCGATCTCGTCGAGCGTCTCGTCCCCAGGGGCAGCGCCCGCCGCCGCTTCTGGACCGACTTCTTCGAGGGCGCGCCGGCCCAGGCGATGGAGCTCGGCCACATCTCCGAATCGCGCCAGGCGGCCGAACGTCTGCTTGCCGGACGCAAGACCTTGGAAGGCCATGTCGCGCTGATCGGCGCCGGGCCGGGCGCAGAAGACCTTTTGACGCTGCGCGCCCAGCGCCTCCTGATGCAGGCCGACGTCATCCTGTTCGATGCACTGGTGCCCGAGGCGGTCGTCGCCATGGGCCGACGCGACGCCGAGCGCATCGGGGTCGGAAAGCGCAAGGGATGCCATTCGAAATCTCAGGCAGAGATCAATGCGCTGCTGGTCGAACTGGCCGGGGCCGGCAAACGCGTGGTGCGGCTGAAATCCGGAGATCCTCTGGTGTTCGGACGCGCCGGCGAGGAAATGCAGGCGCTGCGCGATGCCGGCGTCGCATACGAGGTCGTGCCGGGCGTGACGGCTGCCTTTGCGGCGGCGGCCGATTTCGAACTGCCGCTCACATTGCGCGGCGTCACATCGTCGATGGTGTTCACCACCGGACACGACCTCAAGGGATCGACGCTGCCCGACTGGGGCAAGCTCGCCATCTCGGGTGCGACGGTCGCCATCTACATGGGCCGAACCGTCGCGGCCGATGTCGCGCAGCGCCTCATCGATGCGGGATTGTCGTCCGAAACGGCGGTGGCCGTGGTGGAGAATGCCAGCCGCCCGGATCGGCGCCTGTTCCACGGGACGCTCGCCGATCTGCCGTCGCTGGAAGCGATGGACAACCTTACCGGGCCGGTGATGACCATCATCGGCGATGCCGTCGCAGGCGCCAATTTCGATCATTCCACGCCGCTGGCGCGCCACAGGCCGCGGTCTGCACGCGTGAGCCAAAATCAGGGAGCGCAGGCATGAAGATCCTTACCGCCAACAGGCTGACGGACGGTATCGCCGTCTGGCTGGCGCCGGATCATTCTTGGGCCGAAACGATCGATGCGGCAAAGGTTGCACGCGACAAGGCCGGCGAAGAGAATCTGGAGCGCGCCGGCGAGATTGCGGCGCAGAAGAACCAGGTCGTCGACGTCAACCTGATCGACATCGAAATCGTCGACGGCCGCATCCATCCGCTGCGTCTGCGCGAGCGCATTCGCGCCGCCGGCCCCACGATCCGCGCCGATCTGGGCAAGCAGGCGCAATCGAAGATTTCAAACGCCGCCTGACGCACCGCGTCGGGCCAGTTTCGCCAAGAGAAGACTGATGTACCGTTACGACGAGTTCGACCACAATTTCGTCAAGGCCAGGGTCGCGGAGTTCTCCGACCAGGTCCAGCGCCGGCTGGCGGGCGAGATCACCGAAGACCAGTTCAAGCCGCTCCGGCTGATGAACGGCGTCTATCTGCAGCTTCATGCCTACATGCTGCGCGTGGCCATCCCCTATGGGACGCTCAATTCGCGCCAGATGCGCATGCTGGCGCACATCGCGCGCAAGTATGACAAGGGCTACGGCCATTTCACCACGCGCCAGAACATCCAGTACAACTGGCCGGCACTTGCCGACATCCCCGCCATCCTCGAGGACCTGGCGAGCGTCGAGATGCACGCCATCCAGACGAGCGGCAACTGCATCCGCAATGTAACGGCAGACCATTTCGCAGGGGCGGCCGCGGACGAGGTTGCCGATCCGCGGCCCTATGCCGAGATCCTGCGCCAGTGGTCCACGGTGCATCCGGAATTCTCCTTCCTGCCACGCAAGTTCAAGATCGCGGTGACGGGGGCGCAGCGCGACCGCGCCGCCGTTCAGGTGCACGATATCGGCCTGCATCTGAAGAAGAACGACAAGGGCGAACTCGGCTTCGCCGTCTATGTCGGCGGCGGTCTCGGCCGCACGCCAATGGTCGGAAAGAAGATCCGCGACTTCCTGCCCGAGAAGGACCTGCTGTCCTACACGACCGCAATCCTGCGCGTGTACAATCTGCACGGGCGGCGCGACAACAAGTACAAGGCGCGCATCAAGATCCTCGTTCACGAGACCGGAACCGAGGAACTGGCGCGGCAGGTCGAGGCGGAGTTCGAGGCGCTCAAGGATTCGGAGCTCAAGCTGCCGGACGCGGATATCCGCGCCATTCAGGCCTATTTCGCCCCGCCTGCGCTGGCCGACCGTCCCGAAGGCGAGGCGGCCGTCAGGACCGCCAAGGCGCAGAGCGCCGGTTTTGCGGACTGGCTCGGCCAGAACGTCTTCACCCACCGCCATCCCGACTATGCCGCCATCACGATCTCGCTAAAGGGAATTGGTGAGGTGCCCGGTGACGCGACGGACGCGCAGATGGAGGCGATCGCCGATCTGGCCGAAAAATACGCCTTCGACGAAATCCGCATCAGCCATGAGCAAAACGTCATCTTCCCGCATGTCGCACGGGCCGACCTGAAGGCCGTTTATGACGGGCTGGTCGAGATAGGACTGGCGACGGCCAATTCCGGTCTTGTCACCGACATCATCGCCTGCCCCGGCCTGGATTACTGCGCGCTGGCCAATGCGCGTTCGATCCCGGTGGCGCAGGAAATCTCAAACCGCTTCGCGTCGCTGGAGCGCCAGCGCGAGATCGGCGAGCTGAAGCTGAAGATTTCAGGCTGCATCAATGCCTGCGGTCACCACCATGTCGGCCATATCGGCATTCTCGGCGTCGAGAAGAAAGGCGCCGAACTCTACCAGGTGACGCTCGGTGGCTCGGGCGACGAAAACACGTCGATCGGCGAGATCGTCGGCCGCGGCTTTGCGCCGGACCAGATCACCGACGCCATCGAGACCATTGTCGACACCTATCTGGCGATCCGGTTGGACGCGTCGGAGCGGTTCATCGACGCCTATCGCCGGCTGGGGCCGGCACCCTTCAAGGAGGCGCTTTATGCTGGCGAAGCTAAAGCCGCTTGACGCGGAGGCCGAAGCCCAGATCGAGGCAGCGGCGCTCGACGAACGCTACGGCCATCTGGCGCCGCAGGACCTGATTGCCATTTCGGCCGGCCGCTTCCGGCCGGGCCAGATCGCCGCCGTCTCGTCCTTCGGCGCCGATTCCGCCGTGCTCTTGCACATGATCGCACGCATCGATCCGGCATTGCCCGTCGTCTTTCTCGATACCGGCAAGCACTTCGGGGAAACCCTGGCCTATCGCGATGCGCTGGCCGCCGATCTGGGACTGCGCAATCTGCGCATCATTCATCCGCGCGAGCAGACGCTGGCCGAGCGCGACCCCGACGGCACGCTCCACCAGCGCGACACCGACGCCTGCTGCGATATCCGCAAGGTCGAACCGATGGCGCGCGCCGTGGAGCCCTTCGCCGCCTGGTTCACCGGACGCAAGCGCTTCCAGGCGACGAGCCGCAACGGATTGCCGGCCTTCGAGGCGGTCGGTTCGCGCATCCGCATCAATCCGCTCGCCCGCTGGGAAACAGCCGATCTCGCCGCCTATATGCGCGACCATGCGCTGCGCGAGAATCCGCTCGTTGCCTATGGCTATCTGTCGATCGGCTGCTTTCCGTGCACCCAGCCCGTCAAGCCCGGCGAGGATGCGCGCTCCGGCCGCTGGGCCGGATCGGCCAAGACGGAGTGCGGCATTCACCTTTCGGGGCTGGAAAGCTCCCTGACCGCGTCTTCCCTTTAGGAACTGCCATGACCGAGACTGCAGACACCCAAAGCCAGGTCTGGACACCGAACGGTTTCCGCGATGACGGCTGGCGTCATGCCGAAAGTGCCGAGGCGCTGGAAGGCAATGGCGGCGTCATCCTGCCGCTGGCGGTATGGAAGGCGCTCGATCCCGAGGTCCGCGAAGCCGAGAGGGATCGCATCGGCGTGCTGATTGCACCCGGCGAAGATATCGCCGAGATCGTCGACGGACTTTCGTCCATTCCGCTGGTGGCGCTCGCCTTTCCGGCCTTCAACGACGGACGCAGTTTCTCCAAGGCCGCGCTCCTGCGCAGCCGCCATGGCTACGAAAGCGAAATCCGGGCCTGTGGTGAAGTGCTGATCGACCTGATCCCGCACATGCTGCGCACCGGCTTCGATGCGATGGAGGTGGCCGACAAGACGGCTCTGGCGCGCCTGGCGGCAGGTCGTGTCGGCGGCATTGCGCTCCACTACCAGCCGGCAGCAAAGGCGGCCGCGCCTGGTGCGGGCTATTCCTGGCGACGCCGGCCCGCCGCCTGATTGATCCAAAGCGCTGCGCGTCATCCCGGATAGCCGCTCGGGCTCCCCGACAGTGGCATACGCGCACTGGCCTCTGTCAGGCCGGAGCGGGTGTGGCGCGCTCCCGCGCCAATCCCTTGTAGAGATGCACCATCATCGCCGCGGCGAAGAGCGGCGTCATCAGGTTGAGCAACGGCACGGCGAGAAGGCCGGCGATGATGAGCCCGGCGAGAAAAACCGTACCGGAATGGCGGCGTCTGAGGGCCCTGGCCTCGGTTTCCGGCAGGAAGCGCATGGCGGCGAACTCGAAGAACTCGCGGCCGAGCAGATAGCCATTGACCAGGAAGAAGGCGATCAGGTTGACGCCCGGGATCAGCAGCATCAGAAGGGCGACGAGGTTGCCGAGCGCGACGACTGCGAAGAACTTCACCGATACCGCGATCGCCTGCCCCATCGGCAGGGCGTGCCCGGGCAGATCCCCAGGATAGCCCGTGCGCTCGACCACCTCGGCGATATCGTCGAGGAAGAGGCCTGCCACGAGCGCGCTCGCCGGCGCGATCAGCAGCGCCAGCCCGGCCGCAAGCCCGACACCGGCGATGATTGCGGCGACCATTCCGAGCCAGCCGGCCCATGAGGGAAGCCCGGGCAGGAGCTGGTCGAGATAAGGCAGCGCCAAGGCGTCGAAGAGTTGCCAGAGGCCGAACCAGAGGGCGATCAGCGTCAGAAGGGTGATGCCCAGCGTCTTCAGCATGACGGAGCGGAACTCGGTCGAGAAGAGCTGCGTGATGGCTGCGCGTGCGGCGTCGAAGATCATTGGTACGGTTGTTGCCCTGTTGTCGCTGCGACATAGGAAGCGGGCCACGCGCTGACAAGCCTGGCAATGCATCTGCCCCCCGGGGCGCGAACGGTGCCGCGAGAGCGCCCGCGGGCAGGACTTCGCGAACCGGGACCGCAGCGCCGCCTGGCCCGACGGGTTTGCAAAGCCGCCCGGATTCGCTAAACCGTGCGTGCTTTTCCAGAGTCCTAACTTCCGGATAGACAATTGAATTCCAATCACGAGTACGACGTTCTTTGCGTCGGAAACGCCATCGTTGACATTCTTGCCCGCTGCGACGACGACTTCCTTGTCGCCAACGGCATCGTCAAGGGCGCAATGAACCTGATCGATGCCGAACGCGCCGAACTTTTGTATGAGCGCATGGGGCCGGCCATCGAGGCCTCCGGCGGCAGCGCCGGCAACACAGCCGCCGGCGTCGCCAGTTTCGGCGGTCGTGCAGCCTTTTTCGGCAAGGTCGCCGACGATCATCTCGGCAAGCTCTACCGGCACGACATCCGCGCACAGGGCGTGGCCTTCGATACCGCGGCGCTTGCCGGAACGCCGCCCACGGCGCGTTCCATGATCTTCGTCACGCCCGATGGCGAACGTTCGATGAACACCTATCTCGGGGCCTGCGTCGAACTCGGTCCGGACGATGTCGAAAAGGACAAGGCCTCCGGCGCCAAGGTGACCTATTTCGAAGGATATCTGTGGGATCCGCCGCGCGCCAAGGAGGCGATCCGGCTGACCGCCGAGGCCGCGCATGCAGCAGGCCGCGAAGTCTCGATGACGCTTTCGGATTCCTTCTGTGTCGACCGCTACCGCGACGAGTTCCTCGACCTGATGCGTTCCGGCACGGTCGACATCGTCTTCGCCAATGAGAGCGAACTGAAATCTCTCTACCAGACCTCGTCCTTCGAGGCCGCGCTCGAGGCGATCCGCCGCGACTGCCGGCTGGCCGCCGTGACGCGGTCGGAGCAGGGCTCGGTCATCGTGCGCGAAGGCGAGACGGTGGCGGTCGAGGCGATGGCGATCGACAAGCTCGTCGACACGACCGGGGCCGGCGATCTCTACGCGGCCGGATTCCTGTTCGGCTACACCAGCGGCCGCAGCCTGGCCGATTGCGGACGTCTGGGTTCGCTCGCCGCCGGGCTTGTCATCCAGCAGATCGGCCCGCGCCCGCAATGCGATCTGCGCCAGGAAGCCCAGCAGGCAGGACTGCTCTAACCCTTCATGCGCCCATGGCCGGCCACGGCCTGGGCGCGGCCTTGCGTTGTTTATGGAATCTGCTCGGGGTCGCGTCCCGGCCGGCTCCTGTAGCGCGGAAACGTCCAGCCGTAGCGCAGTGCGCCGCCGCGCACGATGAAAGCGGTCGCGAATGCCAGTGTGGCCGCCGCGGGAAGCGGCAGGCCGAGGATCGTCGAGACCGTGTGAACCGACGCGCCGACGAGCGCGGCCGTCACATAGACCTCCGGCTTCAAGAGCACCGACGGCTCCCCGGCCAGAAGGTCACGCAGAATGCCGCCGAACGTGGCGGTCAGGGTTCCCATAAGCACCGCCACGATCGGCGAGCCGGTCGCGTCCAGCGCCTTCTGCGCACCGAGCACGCAATAGGCCGAGAGTCCGACGGCATCAAACCACAAGAGCAGCTTGTAGCGCGATTCCACCAGATGGGCCGTGAAGTAGACGACGACGGCCACCAGCGCCGCAACCAGGATATGGCCGGGATTGACAACCCAGAAGACGGGCAGGTCGAGCACGACGTCGCGCACCGTTCCACCGCCGATGGCCGTAACGCCGGCAAGAAACAGGAACCCGATGATGTCGAGTTGCTTGCGTGAAGCCGCAAGCGCTCCTGTTGCGGCAAAAACGGCCATGCCGCCGTAATCGAGAATCTGCAGCAGGTTCATGGGGCCTCCGGGGCACGGAGCGGGACGGGAAGCAACAAACCTGCCCAGAGACCGGTCCCGGCCGCCCGCCGGCTCATGAACGAACGTCCCTCACGACCTGCCGCCAGTCCGTATGCCGCGTCCTGCGCAGGATCGCTCAGGCGTCCTTCTCTGCCTGTTCGTTGATCGGACCCGGCTCGGCCGGGCTTTCGGTGGGCGCCTGTTTCGGCCCACCCTTGGCAACCCCGACCATGGCCGGACGCAGGACGCGCTCGGCGATGACGTATCCGGGCTGGACGACCTGCACCACGGTGCCCGACGTCACTTCGGGATTTGGCACCTCGAACATGGCCTGATGGAAATGCGGGTCGAAGCGCTCGTTGATGGGTTCGATCTTCTTGACCCCATGCCGCTCGAGCGTCGACAGCATGCCGCGCTCGGTGATGTCGACGCCTTCGATCAATGCCTTGAACACGGCATCGGCGGAATCGCGGGCTTCGGCCGGCACCGCGTCGAGCGCGCGCCGCAGATTGTCGCAGACCGTCAGCATGTCGCGCGCGAAATTGGCGATCGCGTAGGAGCGCGCGTCATGCACGTCCCGGGCCGTGCGGCGGCGCAGGTTCTCCATGTCCGCTGCCAGGCGGAGGGCCCGGTCCTTCAATTCCTCGTTCTCCTTGGCCAGTCGCATGAAGGCCTCAAAGTCGGCTTCCGGCACCTCTGCCGCCGTCGCGTCGTTGTCAACGCCTTCCAGGACGGCCTCTTCTTCTGGCGCGCGTTCGTTCTTTGCCTTTTCGTTCATCGGATTTCCCGTCATTCAACTGGTCTCGATTTGCGGCGGATATCGATGCTTGTCACTGAAAAATCAAGGGCCGGTGGCGTCGGACGGCTCAGCCGAGCATGCGTCCGATCAATTGGGCGGTGTAATCGACCATCGGAACGATGCGCGCATAGTTGAGCCGCGTCGGCCCGATCACGCCGAGCGCGCCGATGATGCGGGCGTCGCTGTCGCGGTAAGGAGCGACGACGAGCGACGAGCCGGAAAGCGAGAACAGCTTGTTCTCCGAGCCGATGAATATGCGCACGCCGGAGCCCTCCTCGGCCAGGTCGAGCAGCTGGATCAAGCCCTCCTTGGCCTCCAGATCGTCGAACAGATGCCGCAGGAGCTCGATGTCGGCTTGCGCAGTGACGTTTTCGAGAAGATTGGCCCGGCCGCGCACGATGATGCGTGCCGGCAGGCCGCTTTCGTCGCCCGCCCAGACGGCGAGCCCCTTTTCGACCAGATCCTGCGACAGCGTGTCGAGTGCGGCACGCGTCTGTTCCTTCAGCCTTGCGACTTCAGTGCGTGCTTCGGCCAGCGTGCGTCCTCGGATATGGGCGTTGAGGTAGTTCGACGCCTCGTTGAGTTGCGAGGCCGTGATACCGGCCGGCAATTCGACCACGCGGTTCTCGACGTCGCCGTTCTGGGACACGAGGATCGCCAGCGCCTTGGCCGGCTCAAGCTGGATGAACTCGATATGCTTCAGGGGCGTCTCGGACTTCGTCGCCAGCACCAGGCCGGCGCCGCGCGACATGCCCGAAAGCATCTGGCTCGCCTCCGTCAGCATGTGCTCGATCGAAGCTCCCGCACTCGATGCCTTCACCTGTGCCTCGATCGTGCGACGCTCCTCTTCGGAGAGGTCGCCGATTTCCATGAAGGCGTCGACGAAGAAGCGCAGTCCGCGCTGCGTGGGCAGCCTTCCGGCCGAGACGTGCGGCGCATAGATGAGTCCGAGGCTTTCCAGATCGCTCATCACGTTGCGCACCGTTGCCGGTGAAAGTGCCGAAGGCAGCATGCGCGAAAGATTGCGCGAACCGAGCGGATCGCCGTCGCGCATGTAGGATTCGACGATGAGCCGGAAGATTTCGCGCGACCGTTGATCGAGCGTGTGCAGCGAGGGATCGTTGAGCGGTTTGTTCATGGGCCTTGTCAGTACCTGACGAACTCTCTCTAAAGATATAGCTTCTGGCGAATTGAACACAACTGCCCGGCATCCGTCCGATTTTCCTTTGCCTCGGGCAGCCCGTGCCGCTAAAAGCCGCGCAACAGCCAGTGAACACAGCAGCGACAGGACTTCATTCATGCGCCCATCCAAGCGCCAGCCCGACGAAATGCGCGCCGTCAGCTTCGAGCGCGGCGTTTCCAAGCACGCCGAAGGCTCCTGTCTGGTGCGCTTCGGCGATACCCATGTCTTGTGCACGGCGAGCCTTGAGGAAAAGGTTCCCGGCTGGATGCGCAACACCGGCAAGGGCTGGGTCACGGCCGAATACGGAATGCTGCCGCGGTCGACCGGCGACCGCATGCGCCGTGAGGCGTCTTCTGGCAGGCAGGGCGGGCGCACGCTCGAAATCCAGCGCCTGATCGGACGTTCCCTGCGCGCGGTCGTCGACATGCAGGCCCTAGGCGAGGTCCAGATCACCGTCGACTGCGACGTTCTGCAGGCCGACGGAGGCACCCGCACCGCATCCATCACAGGCGGTTTCGTTGCGCTCTATGATTGCCTGGCCTGGATGGAAGCGCGCAAGATGGCATCCATCGGCAAGGTGCTGAAGGACCACGTTGCCGCCATCTCCTGCGGCATCCACGACGGGGTTGCCGTGCTCGATCTCGACTATGATGAGGATTCCGCCGCAGCCACGGACGCCAATTTCGTCATGACCGGCAAGGGCGGCATCGTCGAGGTCCAGGGAACCGCCGAAGGCGAGCCGTTCTCGCAAGCCCAGTTCGACGAATTGATGGTGCTTGCCCGCAAGGGCATTTCGCGTCTCGTCGAACTGCAGAAGATGGCCGTCGGGTAGTCTGGACAGGCACTCATGCAACCCTCCGCGATCCTGGAAACAGCCCTGTACGTCGATGACCTCGACGCAGCCGAAATGTTCTACGCATCGGTGCTGGGGCTGACCCGCATCGCCAAAGTCGAGGGACGGCATGTCTTTTTCCGCTGCGGCGACGGTGTTCTTCTGTTGTTCAACCCGTCGGCAACGGTCAATCCGCCGCCACCCGGCGCCTCGCTTGCGGTGCCGCCGCACGGTACGACGGGACAGGGCCACATGGCGTTTTCGGCCAGCGCGGACGAGATTGCGCGCTGGAAGCGGCATCTGGAAGAACGAGGCATCGAGATAGAGGCCGACTTCGAATGGCCCCAGGGCGGCCGTTCGATCTATTTCCGCGATCCCGCCGGCAATTCGCTCGAGTTCACTGAGCCGAGAATATGGGGGCTTTGATGCGCGCACTGGATGGAGAGATTGTCGTGGCAAGCCACAACGAGGGCAAGCTGCGCGAACTGGCCGATCTGATCGGACCTTTCGGCATCGACGCGAAGTCGGCCAAGGAATTCGGCCTGCCGGAGCCGGAGGAAACGGGGACGACCTTCGAAGAGAACGCCTACATCAAGGCCCACGCGGCGGCGACGGCGACCGGGCTGCCGGCCTTGTCGGACGATTCCGGCCTGAGCGTCGACGCGCTCGACGGAGCGCCGGGCGTCTATACGGCCAATTGGGCCGAGAAGCCGGACGGCACGCGCGACTTCATGATGGCCATGGAGAAGACGGAGAATGCGCTTCGCGAGAAGGGCGCCGTCACACCGGATGCCCGTCGTGGCCGGTTCGTAGCGGTCATCTGCCTGTGCCAGCCCGACGGCGCGGCTGAATATTTCCGCGGCGAGGCGGAAGGCACGCTCGTCTGGCCGCCGCGCGGCACGGACGGCTTCGGTTACGATCCTGTGTTCCTGCCGCTCGGCCATGAGAGAACCTTTGGCGAGATGCCGGCGGCCGAGAAGCATGGCTGGAAACCCGGGCAGCCGGAAGCGCTCTCCCATCGCGCCCGAGCATTCCAGGCCTTCGCCCGGGCAAAGCTTGGAGCGGCATGAACGCGTCCTCGATACGCCCCGTCGACGACGAGCCGGGGTTCGGCATCTATGTCCACTGGCCCTTCTGCGCGGCCAAGTGCCCCTATTGCGATTTCAACAGCCATGTCCGTCACCGGCCGGTCGACGAGGAACGTTTCGCGCGCGCCTTCGCGGCCGAACTCGCATACATGCGGGAGCGGGCCGGCCCACGCACCGTCACGAGCGTCTTTCTCGGCGGGGGCACACCCTCGTTGATGCAACCGAAGACGGTCGGCGCGATCCTCGACGCCATCGCACAAAACTGGGACGTGCCGGACGGAATAGAGATCACCCTGGAAGCCAATCCGTCCTCTGTCGAGGCAGAGCGCTTCCGCGGCTACCGGGCCGCCGGCGTCAACCGCGTGTCACTGGGCGTTCAGGCCCTGAACGACGCGGATCTGAAATTTCTGGGACGGCTGCACACCGTCGACGAGGCTCTTGCGGCCATCGATCTGGCTCGCGCCACGTTCCCGCGTCTTTCGTTCGATTTGATCTACGCCCGGCCGAAGCAACAGCCGGACGCCTGGGAAGTTGAACTTCGAAGGGCCATCGATCTCGCTGCCGACCATCTGTCGCTCTATCAGTTGACGATCGAACAGGGCACGCCCTTCTTCGCGCTGCATGCCGCGCGCAAGTTTGCGGTGCCGGACGCCGACCATGCCGCTGAACTCTACCGGATCACCCAGGAGGTGACGGCAGAGCGCGGCCTGCCGGCCTATGAGATTTCCAATCATGCCCGCCCCGGTGCGGAAAGCCGTCACAACCTGACCTACTGGCGCTACGGCGAGTATGTCGGGGTCGGCCCCGGCGCACACGGCCGTTTTGTCGAAAACGGCGGGCGCATCGTGACCATCACCGAGCGTCATCCCGAAGCATGGGTCGAGCGCGTGGAGACCGGCGGCAACGGCGTGGTCGATGGCGAGGTGCTGACGCGGTCCGAAGAAGCCGACGAGTTTCTGCTCATGGGGCTGCGGCTCACCGAAGGCATTGATCTCGCCCGTTACGAGCAACTCGCCGGGCGCCCGATTTCCACCCGGCGCATAGCCATCCTGCAGGACGAGCACCTCGTTGCACCTCTCGGCAACTCGCGTCTGCGCGCGACACCGTCCGGCATGGTGGTGCTCGACGCGCTGGTGGCCGACCTGGCGCGCTGAGCCGCATCGGGAAGCGGCCTCTCCGTCGCGACACGGCATTCAACACCTCTACTTTGCAATCGCGGCGAGGCATGCGACATCCTTGGGCAAGCAGGCAGGACAGCGAGATGACGGACGAGGCGCGGACAGTCTACATGATCGGCCAGAGCGAGCTCGCGGCGCGACCGCTTGAGCCGGCGCTCTATCTCGTCGCCACGCCGATCGGCAATCTTTCCGACATCACCCTACGGGCGCTTGAGACACTTGCCGCTGCCGACATCCTCGCCTGTGAAGACACGCGGGTGACGCGCGTGCTTCTGGATCGCTACGGCATCCGCCGGCGCACGCTTGCCTATCACGAACACAATGCGGCCGACGTCGGACCGCGGCTGATTGCTGTTCTGGAAGACGGAAAATCCGTCGCGCTGTGTTCAGACGCCGGCACGCCGCTCGTCTCCGATCCCGGCTACCGGCTGGTGGCCGAAGCGCTCGACCGCGGTATTCGTGTGGTGCCGGTGCCTGGCGCTTCCGCACCGCTGGCCGCGCTGACGGCGAGCGGCCTGCCGTCCGACAGCTTCCTGTTCGCCGGCTTTCTGCCGACGAAGGCGGGTGCCCGCGACAGCCGGCTGGAAAGCCTCAGGACCGTGCCGGCAACGCTCATATTCTTCGAATCACCGCGCCGCCTGCAGGCCTGCCTGGCCGCCATGGCTCAGGTCTTCGGAGGCCAACGGCAGGCCGTCGTCGCGCGCGAACTGACCAAGGCCTTCGAGGAGTTCCGGCGCGGCACGCTCGACGAACTTGCCCGTCATTACGCGGACGCCGAACCACCGCGCGGCGAAATCGTCATCTGCGTCGCCCCCCCGGCAGGCCGGGAGGCGCCCTCCGACGAGGACGTGGACCGGCTTCTCCTTTCGCTGGCCGCCGAGATGCCGGCGTCGAAGGCGGCCGGCGAGGCCGCGCGCATGACCGGCAAGGCAAAGGCCGACCTCTATCGCCGCCTGGTCGAACTGCGGGACAAGAGCGGTGAGCGCTGAAGGACGGACGAGACGCTTTCAGGCCTATCGCCGCGGCCACCGCGGCGAGTGGCTGGCCGCGACGGCCCTCACTCTCAAGGGCTACAGGATCGTCGCCAGACGTCACCGCACCCGCCTTGGCGAGATCGATCTGATCGCCCGGCGCGGCGACCTCGTGGCAATCGTCGAGGTGAAGGTGCGCCCCGATCTGCGGCAGGCGATGGACGCCGTCGGCTACCGCTCGCAACGCAGGATCGAAGCCGCAGCCGATCTGTGGCTCGCTCGCCAGCGCGACCGGGCGCGGCTGTCGCTGCGGTTCGACCTGGTCGCGGTGCTGCCTTGGCGTTGGCCGGTCCATGTCGAAAATATATTTGCCGGCTCTGAATAGTTTCCCTTGCGTCACCTGCGCTGCAGTTTCATGCTCAGCCGCGATCTCATTGCCAGGGGAGTTATGAAGATGTGCCATCATTGCGTTATCGACAGCGTCAAGCAACGCATGCTTTCGCGCCGCGACTTCTTCCGTGGCGGCGCCACGGCCGGCGTCGCAGCACTTGCGGCCACCGCGACGGGGGGACCCTTGTTCGCCCAGAACGCGACGCCGACAAAGGCCGAAGATCTGACCCATGAACTCGACGTGAACTTCCCGACCTTCTTCGGCGACCAGCAACTTTTCATGACGTCGCTGTTCAACTACGACGAGCACAAGTTCAATATCAACGAATGGCGTTTCAACGAGCACACCGGCACGCATCTGGACGCCCCCTTGCACTTTTCCGCGGACGGCAAGTCGGTCTCGGAGATCCCCGTCGGCGATCTCATCTGCCCGCTGGCCATCATCGATATCCGCGCCAAGGCTGCCGAGGACGCCGATGCGCAGGTGACGCCCGACGACGTCAAGGCGTGGACCGATGCCAACGGAGACCTGCCGGAAGGCGCCTGCGTGGCGATGCTTTCAGGCTGGGGCGCGCATCTGGGCACCGACAAGTTCCGCAATGTCGGCGATGACGGAAAGACGATGCATTTTCCGGGTTTCCATCTGGAGGCGGCGCAGATGTTGATGGAGGCGCCATCGGTGAAGGGCATCGCGGTCGACACGCTGTCGCTCGACCATGGTGCCTCGCCCGACTTCGCCACGCATTATGCCTGGCTGCCCTCCGGCCGCTGGGGGCTGGAATGCGTCGCCAATCTGGAGAGCCTGCCCGCATCGGGCGCGACCATCGTCGTCGGAGCGCCGAAACTCAAAGGCGGCACCGGCGGGCCGTCGCGCGTCTTCGCAATGGTTTAGGCGTCACCGCCGCCGCGTGACACGCATCGGCAGGCCGCCATCGGGCTGGGTCGTCAGCTTCTGCACCGGCCACGGTTTCGTCTGGGGCAGCGTGTCGAAACGGAAGCGCGACATCAGCACGCCGAGCGCGATGACGGCCTCCTGCATTGCGAAGCTCGCACCGATGCATACACGCGGGCCCGCACCGAAGGGCAGGTACTGGTACCGGTCGATCACGTCGCGGTTTTCAGGATGGAACCGCGCCGGCATGAAGGCCTCCGGGTTTTGCCAAAGCTTGCGATGGCGGTGCACGGTCCATGGCATGATCTGGATTTGCGTGCCCTTGCCGATATCCAGGTCCTGGTAGCGATCGGGAGCGATGGCTTCGCGGCTGATCGATGCGGCGGGCGGGTAGAGCCGCATCGCCTCCTCGAAGGCCGCCCGCGTCAACGGCATGGCGTCGAGCCACTGCACCGGATCCGGTTCGCGCGCCAGTACGGCGTCGATTTCCGCTTCCACCGCTTCCCGTTCCCAGGGGGCTTCGGCCAGGCAATAGAGCGTCCAGCCGAGCGCCCGGGCGGTCGTCTCGTGGCCGGCGCCGATAAAGGTGATGATGTTGTCCTTGATCTCCTCCTCGCTCAGTCCTGTTGGCCCTTCGGCCTTCAGAAGCAGCGTCAGGAAATCGTTTGGCGTTCCTTTGGGGTCACGCGCGAGCCTCTGCTTGCGCATGGCCATCGTGTCGGCGACGATCTGGCGGAAGAAGGCCATCGTCTTGCGGCCACGGATGCGGGTGATGCGCGGCAGCCAGTCGGGGGCGCCGATGAGATCGAGCGGATCGACCCGGCCCATCGTCTCGAACAGATGGTCGACCTGCTTGGCGAAGCTGCCCGGCTCGCCTGCGATTTCGCCCGAAAACAACGTCTCGGCGAGGATGTCGTAGGTCAGCATCGTCATGTCGCGCGCGATGTCGGGCGGTTCGGCTGTATCCTCGTAGCGCTGTGCGAAGATTTCAGCGGTCCTCCGCATGGCGGGCGCGAAGCCATGGATATGGCGGGGCGTGAAGACAGGCGCCATGGCCTTGCGCGAACGGCGCCATATGTCGCCCTCTGCCGTCAGCAAACCGTCGCGCAAGATGGGACGAAGGATCTTCTGGCGAACCCGCGCCATCTTGTAGTTTCTGGCGTTGTCGACCAGGATGTGCCGTATCAGGCCGGGATCGTTGGCGATAAGGAGCGGACCACCGATGCCCGTCGTGATCGATATCCATTTCTCATTGTAGGAGGGTTCGCCCCACAGTTCGAGCGGATTGCGATAGACGATGCGGATCATCTGCAGCGTCGACGGCGGCGACGTGCGCGGCTTGGGAGCCGGCGGTCTGAATGGCGCTGGCACAGTGTCCATCAAAGCCTTCCTGTGTTACTGAAATGTAGGCTTGGCGGCAGCGTCAATCAATGTCGCTCTTTCCAGGCCGAGGGGTGATCGCCCGCCGCTGCGAGCGGTCCGGAGCCAATCCGGCAAAAGTGCCTGTCAAACTTGGAAAAATCGGCTTGAACACCTATATCTTGACCATATCAAACCTGTGATTCGGGGCTGCATTTTCCGCGCCAATCCATCGGCAAGAAGACAACGGATTCCTATGAGCGAAACGTCCGAAAACAATTCCGGCGCACCGGCCGAATACGGCGCGGATTCCATCAAGGTTCTCAAGGGCCTGGATGCCGTGCGCAAGCGCCCCGGCATGTATATCGGCGACACCGATGACGGTTCGGGCCTGCATCACATGGTCTATGAGGTGGTCGACAACGCCATCGACGAGGCGCTGGCCGGCCATGCGACCAAGGTGACCGTGACGCTCAACCCCGACGGATCGTGCACCGTGACCGACAACGGCCGCGGCATCCCGACCGACATTCACCCCGGCGAAGGCGTTTCGGCCGCCGAAGTCATCATGACGCAGCTGCATGCCGGCGGGAAATTCGACCAGAACTCCTACAAGGTCTCCGGCGGCCTGCACGGCGTCGGCGTTTCGGTGGTCAACGCTCTCTCGGTCTGGCTGAAACTGAAGATCCGCCGCAAGGGCCAGATCCACGAAATGAGCTTCACCAACGGCGTTGCGGACGCGCCTCTGGCGGTGACCGGGGATGCCGGCGACGAAACGGGCACCGAGGTGACGTTCCTGCCCTCGCCCGAAACCTTCACCATGGTGGAGTTCGACTACAATACGCTCGAGCATCGCCTGCGCGAGCTGGCCTTCCTGAACTCCGGCGTGCGCATCATTCTCACCGACAAGCGTCATGCCGACGTCAGGGAGCAGGAGCTGCTCTACGAGGGCGGCCTGGAAGCCTTCGTGCGCTATCTCGATCGCACGAAGAAGCCGCTGATCGACAGCCCGATCGCCATCAAGGCGGAACGTGACGGCATTGCCGTCGAGGTCGCGATGTGGTGGAACGACAGCTACCACGAGAACGTGCTGTGCTTCACCAACAACATTCCCCAGCGCGATGGCGGCACGCATCTGGCGGGCTTCCGCGGCGCGCTGACGCGTCAGGTGACGGGCTATGCCGACAGCGCCGGAATTGCGAAAAAGGAAAAGGTGTCGCTGACCGGCGATGACTGCCGCGAGGGCCTGACGGCCGTCCTGTCGGTGAAGGTTCCGGATCCGAAATTTTCGTCGCAGACCAAGGACAAGCTGGTTTCGTCCGAAGTGCGGCCCGTGGTGGAGGGTCTCGTCAACGAGGCGCTCGGAACCTGGTTCGAGGAGCATCCAGCCGAATCCAAGGCGCTGATCGGCAAGGTGGTTGAAGCGGCTGCGGCGCGCGAGGCGGCCCGCAAGGCGCGCGAGCTGACCCGCCGCAAGGGCGCACTCGACATAACCTCCCTGCCCGGCAAGCTGGCCGACTGCCAGGAGCGCGATCCTGCAAAATCCGAACTCTTCATTGTCGAGGGTGATTCCGCCGGCGGCTCGGCCAAGTCCGGCCGTTCGCGCAAGAACCAGGCGATCCTGCCGCTGCGGGGCAAGATCCTCAACGTCGAGCGCGCCCGCTTCGACCGTATGCTGTCATCCGACATGATCGGCACGCTGATCACGGCGCTCGGCACGGGCATCGGCAAGGACGAATTCAACCCGGAAAAGCTGCGCTACCACAAGATCATCATCATGACGGACGCCGACGTCGACGGCGCCCATATCCGTACGCTGCTCTTGACCTTCTTCTTCCGCCAGATGCCGGAGCTGATCGAGCGCGGGCATCTCTACATCGCCCAGCCGCCGCTCTACAAAGTCTCGCGCGGCAAGAGCTTCCAGTACCTCAAGGACGAACAGGCATTCGAGAAGTATCTGATCGAATCCGGCCTTGAAGACACGTCGTTGCAGCTTGGCAATGGCGAGGTGCGCGCCGGCAACGACCTGCGCGCCGTGATCGACGACGCGCTGGCGGTGCGCAGCCTCATCAATGGCCTGCACACGCGCTATAACCGCTCCGTGGTCGAGCAGGCGGCAATCGCAGGCGCTCTCAATCCAGACCTGTTCGCCGACCTCGGCCAGGCCGAGGCGATGGCGGGCCTCATCGCGGAGCGGCTCGACGGGATCGCCGAGGAAACCGAGCGCGGTTGGGAAGGGCGTACCGCAACGTCGAATGACGGCTCGGGCGGCTTCATCTTCGAGCGCACCGTGCGTGGCGTGAAGGAAAGCGTTCAGCTCGACATGGGGCTTATCGGCTCGGCCGACGCCCGCGCCCTCAACCGCTACGCCGAGCGACTGGCCGACGTCTACGCGAACCTCCCGGTGCTCAAGCGAAAGGACACCTCGCAGGAGATCTCGGGGCCCATGCAATTGCTCGACGCGGTCTTCTCCGTCGGCCGCAAGGGGCTCACCATGCAGCGCTACAAGGGTCTTGGCGAAATGAACGCCGACCAGCTTTGGGAAACGACACTTGACCCTGACGTACGCTCGCTGCTGCAGGTCAAGATATCCGACGCCACGGATGCCGACACGCTGTTCTCGCGCCTTATGGGCGACGAGGTCGAGCCGCGCCGCGACTTCATCCAGGAGAATGCTCTGAGCGTCGCCAATCTCGACGTGTAGCACAGCTCGGCCCGGCGAATCGCGACCGATCGACGGGCCGAATGCCGATCAAGATGCGGTGCCTCGCGCCGATGGGCGTCAGGCCGCTGACTGCGTGCGGCCCGCTCCAAGACCACCCTTCTCGATGATGAAATCGATGATCGCCTCGACGCCCTGTCCGCGCGAAAGATCGGTGAAGCCGAAGCTCTTCCCGGCGCGCATGCGTTCCGCGTCGCGCTCCATCGTTTCCAGGTCGACATTGACATAAGGCGCCAGGTCGGCCTTGTTGATGATCAGATAGTCCGAGCGCGTTATGCCGGGCCCGCCCTTGCGGGGTATTTCCTCGCCCTGGCACACAGAAATCACGTAAAGTGTCAGATCGGCAAGATCAGGCGAGAAGGTCGCCGCCAGATTGTCGCCGCCCGATTCGATGAACACGACGTCGAGATCGGGGAACTTTCGGTTGAGCTCGGCAATCGCCTGCAGATTGATCGAGGCGTCTTCGCGGATAGCCGTGTGCGGGCAGCCGCCCGTTTCCACGCCCATGATGCGCTCTTCCGATAGCGCCTGCAGCCGCGCCAGCATCAGCGCGTCTTCCTTGGTGTAGATGTCGTTGGTGACGACCGCGATCGAATAGCGATCGCGCATTGCCTTGCACAACTTTTCGGTCAGCGTCGTCTTGCCGGAGCCGACAGGGCCGCCGATGCCGACGCGCAAGGGTCCGTTGGGTGATGTCATGAGCGAAACAGCCTCGTGAATTGGGATTCATGCCGCATTGCGGCGATTTCCGACAGGATCGTCGACGTGCCCAGGTCGTCAAGGCCCGATCGTGCCGCACGTCCTGCCGCACGAACGACGACCGGCTCCAGCGCCGCCATGATCGCAGTCGCCTCGCTCTGGCCGATGACCGACAGACGGATTGCGGCCTGGACAAGATTGGAGGCGAAGGCGTGCAGATAGGCCGCGGCCGCGTCTGTGCAGGCGATCTCATGGGCACCGCAGACTGCGCCGAGCGCGATACTGTAGGCACAGCTTTTCGGCAGACGCTGCATCACCGGATGGGGCCAGCTTGCAGCCGCCACAAGAAAGGCACTGCCCTGCAGCATGCTTTCCATGTGCCGCTCGGCCGAACCGGCAAGGGCCTCGCCAAGCTCGGCCAGTTCCGCGAGGTCGCCGCCGTCCCGCGCACGGCGCCAGCTCTCGCACAGGAGAACCGCGTCGTTCCAGCCGGACCCGTGCGCAATCAGCGTCTCGATCCAGTCGAAGAGCTGCTCTCTGCCCCCGACAAGTCCTTCACCGACAGCATTCTCCAGCCCATGGCTGTAGCTGAAGGCGCCGACCGGAAAGGCAGGAGAGAGCCACGCCAGAAGGCGAAGCAGGGCCGGAGCAGAGGGCGCGTCAGTCATGGTGATGGTGGTGCCCGCCGCCGTGGTGGTGATGTCCATGAGCATGATCATCGCCATGGCCGTGTCCGGAATAGGCGCCGCCGACAGGTTGGAAAATCTCGACAACCGGCGACACCTTGGCGCCGAGGCCCGTCAGCATCGCTTCGATCACGTGGTCGCGCCTGATCAGGATGCGTTCCGGCTCGATCTGCGCGGCCAGGTGACGGTTGCCGATATGCCAGGCGAGTTCGGTCAGATGCAGGCCATTGCGGGCGCGCACCTCCAGAAGCTCTTCCGGTTCGGCGACGACCCGGATGACACGTCCGTCGTCGAGCAGCAATCCGTCGCCGTGTCTGAGATGCCGTGCTTCGGCCAGGTCGAGCAGGAAGGATATTCCGTTGTCGGATTTCATCGCCACGCGGCGGCGATGTCGCGCCGTTTCGTCGAGCGTGATGGTGTCGGCAGGATCGGTGAATTTGCGGATGATTGTAGAGCAGGTGGTCATTGGTCCCTTTCAACGAAATGGCGTTCACCGCTCATAGCACCATGCACGACCCGCAACACGATCACCGTGTCCGCGTCTACGCAATTCAGCTTTCAGTTCGTCAAAGACATCAATGACGGACTGTGTCCGTCCGGCATCGACATCGTCCAGCGCTTCAGCCAGCATGGCATCGAGCGCCGCCAGCTTCGCCTCGCGCTCCTGGACCAGGCGCACGCCCTCCCGCAGCACTTCAGAGCGCGAGCGGTAGCGTCCCGATTTGACCAGGTTCTCGACGAACTCCTCGAGCGGCTTTCCCAGATCTGCACTGACGGCCATGACTCCGATCCTTCTATCGATACCAATAACTATTATTGGTCAGGCTGCATGCAAGGACAATGCCGCGTATGCCGCGCCGCATGGCAGCAAGCACCGTCAATGCGCGCCGCCATTGGCCTGGGCACGGGCGCGAGCCGGGCGCGACAGAACCCGGTCGAGATAGGCGTTGACCCGATCCGACCGGATATCGAACTTGCCCCCGCGCGCCCAGCCGCCAATATCGCCAAGCATCACGTCCACACATGAGAAGCGGTCGCCCAACGCGTAGTCGCTGTCGCCAAGCCGCCGTTCCAGCGTCTTGATCTCGTTGGCGAAATCATGTGCCACCGCCGGCCCGACATCGACACGAAGCTCCTGCGGCAGGATAAAGCGGTGCCGGAGCTTGTTCCACAAGGGCGCTTCGAGCTCGGACTGGAGATAATGCATCCAGCCATCGAGTTCGGCGCGTCCGGCAAGGCCGGGATTGGCACCCATGCCCTTGTCGGCGTGCTTTTCGGCCAGATAGCAGCAGATCGCCGCCGAATCCGTGACCACAAGTTCGCCGTCGACCAGAACAGGCGCCTTGCCCGATGGGTTGAGCGCCCGCAGCTCGGGCGAGTGGAGACCAACTTCGACAAACTCGTATGGCTCGCCCAATTCTTCCAGCATCCAGAGGATGCGGCTGACCCGCGAGCCACGCGAACCGACTGCCTTGTACATTTGCATTGATCCTTCCATGCAGAACGCCTCCACGTCTTCCAAATCAGGCGATCGTGTCGAAAAGCCTGAAGATCCAGGTTATCTGATAGATCAGCGCGAAAACGACGAAGGCCAGATGAAAATGCCTGTTGCGCGTAACGATGGCCACCGCGCATAGCGCGACGAGAAGCGGCGTGCGCAGCAGATATTCCGTACCGAAGCGCGCGAAGTGCTCATTGCCCTTGATCATCGTGTCGATGATGTCGAGACAGTATGTGACGGCAAGCAGGCCGAAGAACCAGCCGCGCCGAGCAAAGAAATAGTCTTCGTAACCCGTATAGTCCTCCATGGAATCCGGGAACAGCAGCGCGCAGAGCAGAAACAGCGCGATCGCGTAGCTGATGATGAAAAGATAGATGCCGAAGGTCCACTCGCGTACCGTGAAAAGGCCGAACTCCCACCACCAGTAATGCACGAGCATCAAGAGCAGCGACGCCGCCCAGGCCAGATGCACCGGGAAGATCGGATACCGTTTCGGATGCTGGATGATGCGGGCGACGCCCGAAAGCAGCCGTGTGACACCGAGTCCGATCACCATCCCCATGACAATGCGGATGTGCGGAAAGGCTTCTGGGATTGCGGCCGTCTGTTCCATTGGGCTGACGTTACGGAGGCAGGCACGGCGGATCAAGTTTCCCCCAATGCGTGCTGCAGACTGTGAAATTCACCGTGGCCTTCAAAACAGGAAATAGCGCTGCGCCATCGGCAGGACGGTGGCCGGCTCGCAGGTCAGCAACTGTCCATCGGCGCGCACTTCATAGGTTTCCGGATCGACTTCGACATGCGGCGTAGCGTCGTTCAGGATCATGGAGCGCTTGCCGATGCCGCCGCGCGTGTTTTCGACCGCAACCATCCCCTTCTCGACACCAAGTCTCTCCTTGAGCCCTCCATCGAGCGCGGCGCGGGAAACGAAGGTGACGGAGGAGTTCGTGATTGCCTTGCCGAACGCGCCGAACATGGGCCTCATATGCACCGGCTGCGGCGTGGGGATCGACGCGTTGGGATCGCCCATCGGCGCGGCCGCTATCGTGCCGCCAATGAGCACCATATCGGGTTTGACGCCGAAGAAAGCCGGATTCCAGAGCACGAGATCGGCGCGCTTGCCCACCTCGACGGAGCCGATCTCGTGGCTGATGCCGTGCGCGATCGCCGGGTTGATCGTGTATTTGGCAATGTAGCGGCGCACCCGGAAATTGTCGTTGTCGCCGGTTTCCTCCTTCAGCCGTCCGCGCTGCCGCTTCATCTTGTCGGCGGTCTGCCAGGTGCGGATCAGCACCTCGCCGACGCGTCCCATCGCCTGGCTGTCGGACGAGATGATCGAGAAGGCGCCCATGTCGTGGAGGATGTCCTCGGCAGCGATCGTTTCCTTGCGGATGCGGCTCTCGGCGAAGGCGATGTCTTCGGGGATCGACGGCGAAAGATGATGGCAGACCATCAGCATGTCGAGATGCTCTGCTATCGTGTTGACCGTATAGGGCCGGGTCGGATTGGTCGAGGAGGGGATGACGTTGTCGTATCCGCACACCTTGATGATGTCAGGCGCATGACCGCCGCCCGCGCCTTCGGTGTGGAAGGCATGAATCGTGCGGTCCTTGAAGGCGGCGACTGTGTTCTCCACGAAGCCGCTCTCGTTGAGCGTGTCGGTGTGGATCATCACCTGCACGTCGTAGTCGTCGGCGACCGACAGGCAGTTGTCGATCGCAGCCGGCGTCGTTCCCCAGTCCTCATGCAGCTTGAGCGCGCAGGCCCCACCCAGAATCATCTCCTCCAGCGCACCGGGCAGCGAGGCATTGCCCTTGCCGGAAAGCCCGATGTTCATCGGGAAGGCGTCGAAGGACTGGATCATCCGGCCGATATGCCATGGGCCGGGGGTGCAGGTGGTGGCAAGTGTTCCGTGCGCCGGCCCCGTGCCGCCGCCCAGCATCGTCGTCAGGCCGCTATGGAGTGCTTCCTCGATCTGCTGCGGACAGATGAAATGGATATGGGCGTCGAAGCCGCCGGCCGTCAGGATCTTGCCTTCGCCAGCGATCGCCTCGGTTCCGGGGCCGACGATAATGGTGACGCCGGGTTGGGTGTCGGGATTGCCGGCCTTGCCGATCGCCGCGATGCGCCCGTCCTTCAGTCCGATGTCGGCCTTGTAGATGCCGGTGTGGTCGACAACCAGCGCGTTGGTGATCACCGTGTCGACGGCACCTTGCGCACGGGTCGCCTGGCTTTGCCCCATGCCGTCGCGGATGACCTTGCCGCCGCCGAATTTCACCTCCTCGCCATAGGTCGTGAAGTCCTTCTCGACCTCGATGAAGAGCTCCGTGTCGGCCAGTCGCACCCTGTCGCCGGTTGTCGGGCCGAACATCTGCGCGTAGGAAGAGCGGGAAATCCGGGCGGGCATGTGTGTTGCTCCTTCAACAAGTGCGGTCGCGCAGAAAGGCGCCATGCCGCAAAATGGGCGGATAGATCTGCTTACCTGCCCTCTCGGGAACGGTCCGCGCCCCGGGCGCGTTGAGCCCGGATGCATCCGGGGCAGGAACAGAAAGGGGAGATTTCAGTTGCATCAGACAGCCACCATGCACCCGACTGGCTTCGCCAGAATGACGGCGGCGACCGCCCTGCTCCTGGCGGCCATGTCGGTCGCTCCCGGCCTGCGTGCGCAGGGTCTCGACAATCCCGAGGCGATCGAGAAGATCATCGGGTCCGAAGTGCAGGAAGAGCAGGTGGAAGCGGCGGCGGACACCGAGCGCGTGATCAAGGCGATCGAAGCCACCGGTGACAACATCAGCACCGTGCGCAAGACGACGGCCCTCGACAAGGTGGACATCGTCTTTCTGACCGATTCGGGCGTGACCGAAGGCGGGCCGCCCCCGGAGGTCGAAGCCAAGCTGGAAGAACACAAGGACGCAATCACGCAGCTTCGTCAGGAACTGGAAGGCAATGCGATGCTCTACCATGCCATCGACTCGCGCCAGGTCCTGCTGCGCGACGTCCTGGCGATCGAGTTCAACAACCGTGACGTCGTCATCTACGCCGCAGCAAAGCCTGCCGAGTGAAGCCGACGGCGCCCTTCTGGCAGCGGCCGGCGTCGCGGGCATCGCCATCACCTGCACTGCCATCTAGAGCGTGCCCATGATCTTCTTCTGGAAGCCGAAGACGGTCCTGGCGCCCGAAAGCGGCACCAGGGTAACATCGCGTTCCTGGCCGGGCTCGAAACGCACGGCGGTGCCGGCGGCGATATCGAGACGCATGCCGCGGGCCTTGTCGCGCTCGAAGCGCAACCCCTCGTTCGTTTCGTAGAAATGATAGTGCGAGCCGACCTGGATCGGACGGTCGCCCGTATTGGCGACCTTGATGACGACGGTTGGCCTGCCGGCGTTGAGTTCGATCTCGCCTGACGCCGGTATCACTTCACCGGGAATCATGGGGTCCTCCTTGCACGATCAGCGTGCCACATGAGCGCAAGAGACGGAGGCACGGCTCAAACACCTGCCGCCAGCCACACGCCCGCGAGGGCCGTCGCGGTTCCGGCGACGCGCGTCGCCCAGACGCCGGCGCGCGAACCGAATGTCGTTCCCACAGCGATGCCGGTCATGTGCAGCAGGCCGGTCGCGGCGATGAAACCGAGCGCATAGCCGAACGTTCCGGCCTGTCCCATCTCGCCGCCATGGGCGTGGCCGTGGAAGAGGGCGAAGAAGCCGACGAGCGCCATCCCCGCCGCTGCGGGGACAGGGAAGGCGGAGGCAACCAGCAGCCCGATGACCACGACAGATGCAAGTATGACCGGCTCGACGAAGAAGAGAGGCATCCCGACCGCCGCCGCAATGAAGCCAAGCACCATCGCACCGACAAACGCGGCAGGCACCAGCCAAAGCGCACGCCCGCCCATGATCGTTGCCCACAACCCCACCGCCACCATGGCCAGCACATGGTCGGCGCCAAAGAGCGGATGGGTGAAGCCGGCCACGAAGGAGCCATGCTCGACGGGATCGAGATGCGCGAATGCGGGCATTGTGCCGGCGGCAAGCGCCAGCGTGGCTATGACAGCGGTTCTGAACATGGATGGTCCCCTATGTGACATTGTCTGGCCTGCGGGTGCAATGACTAGCGGATCGGCTCGTGCACGGTGACGAGCTTGGTTCCGTCCGGAAACGTGGCTTCGACCTGCACGTCGTGGATCATTTCGGCCACCCCTTCCATTACCTGCTCGCGGCTGACCACATGGGCACCGGCCTCCATCAATTCGGCCACCGAGCGTCCGTCACGCGCACCTTCAACGACGAAATCGGTAATCAGGGCGATCGCCTCGGGATGATTGAGCTTGACGCCTCGCTCCAGTCTTCTGCGGGCGACCGACGCCGCCATCGCGACCAGCAGCTTGTCCTTCTCGCGGGGCGTCAGATTCATCCGTCTTGTTCTCCTACAGTGACCACACTTTAGGCAGCCCTGCCCGTTCGTTGAGCAGTTCCAGCAGTGGAATGAGGCGCTTGCGCAGGCTATAGCCGTCCTCGCAGCAGAGCCTCGCAAAAAGCTTGCCAGTATCGCCGATCCGCCAGGCGCTTACGCCCCCGTCCGATCCGATGGCCGCACGGGCGGCCTCCAGTCGCTGTGCTGCGTCGGGGGAAACGAGAAGAACGCTCGCCATGGCGGATGCACCGCCGGCCACGGCCGAACGTCCAAGCTGTTCGGCGACAGCCGGACCGATGGCGAATTCCTCGGCGTGAACCAGCCTGCCGCCCTGACGGATGCGCCAACGGTCGCGGAACGCGGCGCGCTTGACCGTCTCTCCCATGGCGGTGCGACCGAAAATGGTCGCCTCGACGAACAGGCCGCCGGCATCCGGCGCAAGCTCGACCGCCAGATGACGGTCGAGCGCGCTGCCGTCGAAGAGGATCGTCTCCTGAGGCAGCCACGACACCCAGCCCCCGCTCCCGACCGAGATGGCGTTGTGCACGGTGGCCTTACCGGCCGACGAACGGTAGATCTTCTCGCAGGCCTGCGTGGTCAGGACGGCTGACGCATCCTCGCCGACCTCGAAGGCCCATTCGAGGCAATCGCCGCCCGTCAGCCCGCCGGCGGTATTGATTAGCACCGCCTCCAGCGGGTCCGCATTGCCGCTGGGCAGGCGAATCTTGGCCGCACCTTCCTGAAAAAGGCGTTGCAGCCGCGTGCGCCCCGCCCGTCGGGCCGCAATCAATGCACCGCGCGCCTTGACGCGCTGTGACTTCAAGCTCGGTTCGATCGCTGGTTCGATGGACAAGGCATATCTCCTGCGCCGCACCGTAGAGCATTTCAATGCAGCCTGAAAACGCCTGTCGGTGCGGATATACGGGGAAAACAGACAGACGGTTCTGCGCGTGTCGATCAGGTTCAATCCTCCAGGACCGCGGCTTTTCATTGCCAGAGTTCGGCTCAGTTGTCGCAATGGTCGATTGAGGCTAAAAACAGGCGACCGGCGGGAGAGGCACTTTCGGGATGGAAGTGAGAGCGAGGACGGATGACGGATCAACTCGAAGCCGAGATCATTGCCAAGTTGGGACAACATCTCGACAACACCGTTGGACCGATCGACCGCGAAACCGAACTCGGTGAACTGGGCATCCACTCTCTCGAACTGACCGAAATCATCTTCGACATGGAGGAGCGCTACGGCATCGAGGTGGAGATGGACACGGCCAGCGCCTGGGAGCGCTTGCGCAATGTCGGCGACATCGTCGACGCGGTGCGCGGCCTGATCCGGCAGAAGGGCTGAAATGGCCGCGCCCCGCATCGTGGTTACCGGCCTCGGCGGCCTCTGCTGCCTGGGCACGAACGCTGAGGCGATCCGACAGTCCTTGCGGGCCGGCAGGGTCGGCATCTCCGAAATCACCACCACACCACTCCACGAGCTCAAGGTTCGCATCGGCGGCGAGATCGCCGAATTGCCTGCATCGCCCTTCGAGCGGCGTCAGGCGATCACGATGGACCGCTTCAGCATGCTGGCCGTGATCGCCGCCGCAGAAGCGCTGGCCGATGCCAGGCTGGTGGTCGACGCGCTCAATGCCGCGCGGGTGGGTGCCGTTGTCGGCACGGGCGTCTGCGGCTGGGAGGCGATCGAGGAGAATTACCGGGCCGTTTTCCTCGACGGCAAGACGCGGGCCAACGTCTTCACGGTGCCGCGCGTCATGCCGGGGGCGGCCGCCGGGCAGGTGAGCATGGTTCACGGCCTGCGCGGACCGGTCTTCGGCATAACGTCCGCCTGCTCCTCGTCCAATCACGCATTTGCCGCCGCCGTCGATCAGCTCCGCGCCGGTCGCGCAGACGCGATCGTCGCAGGAGGCACCGATGCGCCGCTCATCTACGGCGTACTGAAAGCCTGGGAGGCGCTGCGCGTTCTGTCAAAGGAAGCCTGCCGGCCCTTCTCCGCCGATCGCGACGGCCTTGTCCTGGGCGAGGGCGCCGGCATGGCCGTCCTCGAAACGCTGGAGCATGCCGAGGCGCGCGGCGCCACCGTTCTGGCCGAAATTGCCGGGGTAGGACTATCGGCGGATGCTTCCGACATCGTAGCGCCGACCGTCGAAGGACCAGCCCTTGCGATGCGCAATTGCCTGCGCGACGCAGGACTTGCGCCCGACGAGATCGATTACGTCAATGCGCACGGTACCGGAACGAAGGCGAATGACGAGATAGAGACAGCCGCCATCCGGTCGGTGTTCGGGGATGCTGCCGAGCGACTGTCGATATCGTCCACCAAGTCGATGCACGGCCATTGCCTGGGCGCGTCGGGCGCGCTGGAGATGATCGCCTGCGTCATGGCGTTGCGCGAGAGTCTCATTCCGCCGACCATGGGCTACAGGGAGATCGATGGCGCATGCGATCTCGACGTCACACCCAACGAGGCGCGCAGGCGTGAGGTCCGAGCGACGATCAGCAACGCTTTCGCCTTCGGCGGCACCAATGCGGTCGTGGCGCTCAAACGGTGAGACAGGTCCATCAGACCTTCGATGGTTGCGCGTGAAACCCGACGTCGCTCTATCCGAGAATAAGCAGCTCGAAAGTCACGCAGACGGGATTTGACCCGCGCACGAGGACACCTTGGGCGATTTCACCATCCATCCCGACCATGGCGATGTCCAGCCTGGCCCTCGGTCCGTTCGGACCCGTCACGACCCGCCCCTCGTTGATCAGGACTTCCGTGGCATAGGACGTGACCTGGCTCCCGTCCTCGAAATCAGCGCCGACCAGGCTGCCGATACCCAACACGTCGGCTTCGTCGAACCCGTGCTCGATGCAGATAGCCTCGATCGCTTCACAGATGTCGCGATTGGGGCGAATGGTGGCGAGCAACGCGCGACGCTGGCCGACCGGGCCCGCCGTTTCCAGCTTGCGCGGCGCAAAGAGCCTGAAATTCGTCTCCTCATCCTCGGCAACCTCCAGCAGTGCATGGGATAGGCCCAGCGCCGACACCTGAACGCTCTGACGGACCTCGGCGTCGAAGGGTAACAGGTGCCCCATCCTCAGCCCCTTGTCCGGAACGTCCCAAAGTCCGTGGCAATGCAGGAAGGGCTCGCCGTCGCGGCGCCCCAGATGCAGCCCCGCACGCAGGATCGTGCCGCCGGCCGAAGGGGCATGGGTCTCACTGTACCAGGCAGCATGGGCCGCGTCGGGACTCGCTGCCGGGATGACATAGTCCATGCGTTGCATCGGCACGTCCTCGATCAGGACATAGCCCGCCTGAAAGCCATGCGAGGCAAGCGCTTCGGCGACCGCGGCGTTGATGCTCCTGCCCGGCTCCAGCGTGAGCGCCAGAGCCTGCGCACGGCAAGGCATGGCCGCATGGCGGGCTTCCGCCTCCGGTCCGGGATGCCGGATGCGGCGGCCGCTCATGCCGAGAGCCCCGCCGTGATGAAACCTCCGTCGACGGCAATCACCTGACCGTTCACATAGCCTGCGTCCTCGGACATCAGAAAGGCGATGGTTCCGGCAATCTCCTCGGTCGTTCCATAGCGGCGCAGCGGCACCCGCTGGTGCCACTGGCGGCGCACATCCTCGGTGTGCACCCGCCGCGACAGCGGCGTATCGATGGGGCCGGGCGCGACGGCGTTGACGCGGATGCCTTGCGGCCCCAGCTCGTTGGCCATCACCATGGTCATGATGTTGATACCGCCTTTGGAAGCGCCGTATGCGCTGCGCCCCTTGTTGCCGCGCAGACCGGATATGGAACTGATGTTGACGATGGAGCCGGGCTGGCCACGCTCGAGCCATAGCCGGGCGGCGGTGCGTGAGGCGATGAAGGTGCCGGTCAGATTGACGTCCAGGATCCGCCGGAAATCCTCGACGCTCGTCTCAACGGCAGGACGGTCGACGGCTATCCCGGCCGAATTGACGATGCCGGCGAGTTGACCGGCGCCGGCCGCCTCGGCGAGGGCTTCACTCACCGAGGCTTCCTCCGTGACGTTGCAGACGAGACCTTGAGAGGAGGGAATGTCGAGCTCACGGCAGGCCTCGGCCAGCGCCTCGCGGCTGAGATCGAGAAGCCAGGGCGCGAAACCCCGAGCCCGCAGCAGCCTAGCGGCGGCAAGGCCTATTCCCGATGCACCGCCCGTGATGGCAACGCTCTTCATATTTTCTCCTCCCATCGCTCCATCAGCGCCGTTCGGCGCCGTCGAAGTCCGGCATCTGGCCGCGTCTTTCCAGTTCCTCGCGGATCATCTTCTTGGTGATCTTGCCGTAGGCCGATTTGGGCATGGCGTCCCAGAAGAGGAACAGCTTGGGCAGCTTGTAGCGGGCCATCTTGCCGTCGAGCCATGCACGCAGATCGATCCCGGCGGCGTCCACGCCCGGGCGCGGTATGCAGACGGCGACGCCCACTTCACCCCAGACAGGGTCGGGCACCCCCAGAACCGCCGCCTCACTGATGTCGGGATGCATCAGGATCTTTTCCTCGATCTCGCGCGGATAGATGTTGGAGCCGCCGGAGATGTACATGTCCGATGATCGTCCGGTGATGTAAACGAAGCCGTTCTCGTCCATGCGGCCGAGATCGCCCGTTCGAAACCATCCATTGCGGAAGGATTTCGCGTTGGCCTCGGGGTTGTTGTAATAGCCTGCAAAGACGGCCGGGCCGATGACGCAGATCTCGCCCTGTTCGCCCGGCGTGACCTCATGGCCGTCGTCGTCCTGGATCTGCACCTGCATTCCCGTGCGCTCGAACCCGCAAGTGCCGATGCGCGCCTGGTCTCCATCCTCCATGGAATGCAACGCCGGAGGCAGAACGGTGATGTTTCCGGTCACCTCGCCAAGCCCGAAATACTGGACCAGCACGGAGCCGAGTTTTTCCAGCGCCCGCTTCTGATCGGCGCGGTACATGGGCGCACCGGCATAGATCACGTAGCGCAGCGTCGAGTGGTCGAACGTCTCGACGGAGGGATCTTCCACCAGCATCTTCAGGATGGTCGGAACGGTGAATGCGTTGGTCACCTTCCATTTCTCGACCAGCGACCAGATCAGCGGGACATCCAGCTTTTCGGATGCCGGAAGAATGGTCTTCACCCCGTGCGCCACCTGGGTCAATTGATGCACGCCCGCTCCGTGGGAGAGCGGTGCGACGACGATGGAAGCATCGTCGCGCCCGGTCCCCGGCATCAGGTCGCACAGATGGTTGGTGACGACAAAGGCAAGCTGGCCATGCGTCAGCACCGCCGCTTTCGGGCGGCCGGTGGTGCCCGATGTAAAAAAGAACCAGCAAGGGTCATCCCGGTCCACCGCCACGCTCGGCAGGCTGCCGCCCATGTGGCGGGCCACCACCGCGTCATAGTCTTCGCCGAAGTCGCTCGCGCCGATGGATATCACGTGCTCGAGCGCCGGCATCGCCTCCCTGCAACGCCGTGCGTGATCCGCAAACGCCGCGCCGCAGATCATCACCCGCGCCCCGCTTGCCTGACCGAGATAGGCGACCTCGTCCGGCGACTGCCGGTAATTGGTCGGAACCCACACGGCACCCGTCCGAAAGCAGGCGAACATCGACTCGAACATCTGGTTGCAGTTCGCCGACTGCACCAGCACCCTGTCGCCCTTGGCAACGCCGAAATCCTCGACAAGAGCATGCGCCATCGCCTCGACACGCTCTTCCATCTGCGACCAGGTCCAGACCGCATCGCCCCACACGAAGCCCGGATCGTACGGATGGCGGCGCGCCGCCTGCGTAAGAAAATTGGCCAGGTTCATCACGCGCGTCGAGCAGGGCGCGACACCCCCTTTGGGAGCGGCAATGCTCATTTCACGCGCTCCAGGATAGACACGTAATTGGCCACGGCCGCACCGCCCATGTTGAACACGCCTGCGAGCTCGGCGTTCGGCACCTGAACCCCTTCCGCCTCTCCGGCGAGCTGCATTGCAGCCATGACGTGCATGGAAACACCCGTCGCGCCGATCGGATGGCCCTTGGACTTCAGACCGCCCGACGGGTTGACCGGCAGCCGGCCATCCTTCGTCGTGATGCCTTCGCGAATGACGCGGTGGCCTTCGCCGGGCGCGGCAAGGCCCATCGCCTCGTACTCGATCATCTCGGCGATGGTGAAACAGTCATGAGTCTCCACGAAGGAGAGATCATCGACGCTGAGGTCTGCATCGGACAGGGCGCCGGCCCAGGCAAGGCGCGCACCCTCGAACGCCAGCACGTCGCGCCGGCTCAGCGCCAGAATGTCGTTGACGTGGCGGCGCGCGCGAAAGCCGATCATCCGCTGAAGCGACTTGGCGGTTTCCTCGTCCGCCAGCACGATCGCCGCCGCCCCGTCCGAAATCAGCGAGCAGTCCGTGCGCCGCAGCGGACCGGCCACGTAGGGGTTCTTGTCCGAGACGGCGTTGCAGAAATCGAAGCCGAAATCCTTGCGCATGTGGGCGTACGGATTGAGCGCGCCATTGGCGTGGTTCTTCGCCGCGATCATGGCGAGTTCCTCGGAACGGTCGCCATAGCGCTGGAAATAGGCCTGGGCGATGCGGCCGAACAGGCCCGCGAAGCCGCCCTCCGCATTCGCTTCCTCCTTGCGATAGCTTGCGCCGAGAAGGATGTCGCCCACGTCGGAGGTCGGCAGGGCGGTCATCTTTTCCGCGCCGACCACCAGGGCGATGTGGCCGCGCCCCGATTCGATGAAGTCCATGGCGCTGTAAAGCGCGGCCGAGCCGGTGGCGCAGGCGTTTTCGAGACGCGTCGCCGGCACATGAGCCAGCCTCTCATTGCCCATGGCGACGAGCGCGCCCTGAAAATCCTGTTTCGAAAAACCATTGTTCATAACCCCGACGAAAATGCCGTCGAGGTCGTTCATGTCGATGCCCGCATGCTCCATTGCCGGCGTGGCGACGGAGGCCATGAGCTGCTCGGTATCCTCCAGTTCGGACTTGCCGAACGGCGAGTGTGCCCACCCTACGATCTGTGCTTTGGTCATCTGCTGTGCCTCTTCATCTGCGACTTCTCCGCAACGCGCCCGCGGGCGGAAAACATGGCCGCGAGTTTTTCCTCGACGCGGGCGACTTCCTGCTTGAGATATCCGGCCAGCTCGATCTGACGGGCCTCCTGCATGCGGCTGTCGATGGCCGCGATGCTCAGCGCTCCGGCGAGCTTGCCGTCGGGAAAGCGAAACGCGACGCCAACACCCCAGGAATTGGCGACGATCAGGCCGGGGTTGAGCGAGTATCCGCGCTGGCGGGTCAGCGCGACGTCGGCCCGCACCCGCTGCGGCGGAAGGTTCGGATACCGCTCCAGCAACACCGCCTCATTTGCCGCGATCGCTTCGTCCACTTCGGCATCGGGAAGCGCCGCCAACATGGCAAGCGACCCCGCGCCGATGCCGAGTGGATGTTCGAAGCCCATCTGCAGCGCGTGTGTGCGGATGGGATAGGTGCCCTCCTCGCGATAAAGGCACAGCGACAGCATATCGCGCCGCACCGACAGGAAGCTCGTGTCCTGTGTCCGCTCCGACAGCCGACTGAGGCTCGCACGGCAGATCTCCAGAAGGTTGTAGCGCTGGGACGCCAGCGTGCCCAGGACATAGGCCTCCTCGCCCAGATAATAGAGCCGGCTCTTCTCATCCTGCTCGACCAGACCTCCGCGCATCAGCGCAAGGAGCAGGCGCCGCACGGTCGGCTTGTTGAGGCCGCACTCCTCCACCAGCACGCTCAGAGATGCTCCGCGGTCGGCATGCCGCCCGACGGTGGACAGAAGCGCCAGGGCTCGATCGACGCTTTGCGCACCAGCCAACGCAGTCACCGGCACTGCCTCCATGGGTCCATATTATGGATCATTATTTGACGCGATAATTCCAAAAAATTCTCAGGCGTTACAATCTACCTTGCAGTACACGGCTCAAGATGTAAATTGGCCTCTCCACAAAAGTGGAGAATGATCCATTATATGGACCCACTGCGTGATGGAGGTCATGCGAGTCCACTCGCCGGAAACGGCTTCATAGACGGAGGAGACAAAATGAAATTTGCAAAGCTGGGCGCGCTTGCCCTGTCGTCGGCTGTCGCGTGCTTCGCCCTCTTCGGCTCCGCATCCGCCGAAACGCTGCGCCTGTCGCACAACACGGGCGATGCCACGAGCTGGCACAAGGGCGCGGAGAAATTCAACGAGTTGCTGAGCGCCGCTACGAACGGCGAACTCACAGTTCGTGTCTTCCCCAATGCCACGCTTTCGGGCGGCGATCAGATGAAGCAGGCGGAAATGGTCAGCCGCGGCGCACTGGACTTCGTCATCACCTCCGCGATCAACGTCACCCCGCTGGTGCCGGAGATGGCCGTGTTTTCGCTGCCGTACCTGTATTCCAACTACACCCAGGTCGACGCCACCACGGATGGTGAGCCCGGCCGGAAGATGACCGAAATCATGGCCGATCGCGACATTGTCGTGCTTGCCTGGGGTGAGAACGGGTTCCGCGAAGTCACCAACAACGTGCGCACCATCAAGTCGCCCGAGGACATGAAGGGTCTCAAGATGCGCGTCGCGGGCCCGATGTACATCGACGTGATGAACGCGCTGGGCGCCAACCCGCAACAGATGCAGTGGACCGAGACCTTCACCGCGCTTCAGCAGGGCGTGGTCGATGGTCAGGAAAACCCGATCGGTGCCGTCATCATCCCGCAGCGCGTCTATGAAGTGCAGAAATATCTGACCACCTGGCACTATTCATACGACCCGATCTTCATTGGCGTCAGCAAGAAGCGCTGGGATTCCTTCGACGAAGCGACGAAAGAGAAGGTGCAGAAGGCGGCCAGCGAAGCCATGGCCTATCAGAAGGAGATCACCCGCAAGAGCACGGAAGACGGTATCGCCTTCCTGCGGGAGAAGGGCATGGAAGTCTACGAGCCGACCGCCGAGGAACTGCAGGCCTTCCGCGATGCCACCCAGCCCGCCTTCGACACCTGGGCTGCCAAGGTTGGCGATGAGCTGGTAAAGAGCTTCCAGGACACCGTGGCGGCCACGAACTGACCGCCGCACCGTCCGACAGACCGGGACCGGCCCAAAAGGCCGGTCCTTCTCCATCGGCCTCCGGAGGAAAGCGATGTCCCTGATCCTGCGCGATGCAGAGAAGATCGCCTGCGCGATCATCTTCCTGGCCATGACGGCGCTCGGCTTCGCCAATGTCGTGGTTCGCTACACGACCAGCTACTCCCTTGCCTCCTCCGAGGAACTGCTCACCAACGGCTTCCTGCTGCTGACCATCCTGGGCGCGGCGATCGCGGCGCGCACCGGCGATCACCTGGCCGTTACCCTGATCTTCGACCTGTTGCCGAAATCCTTGCGCAAGCCGGTCCTCGTTCTGGCGGGCATGCTGTCCGCCGTGCTGCTGGCGCTCTCGGCCTGGTTCAGCTGGGAACTGGTATCCAACCAGATGTCGAGCGGCATCCGCTCCTATGCGTTGCAGATACCCGCCTGGTACTACAGCGCAGGCATGCCCTTCGGTTTTGCCCTGATCCTGATCCGCTACATCCAGCACATCTTCGACACCTGGGAATCGCTGACGAGCACGGAGCCCGAGCATGTTTGATCTCGGCGCGGGCACGCAGATGCTCATCCTCTTCTTCCTCCTTCTGGCGCTGCGTCTGCCGGTCGCCTTCGCGCTCGGCCTGTCGGCGCTCTATGCCATGTGGACGCTTGGCTTCGGGCTCGACCTCGTCGGCGACCTGATCGCAACCGGCATCGCAAAATTTTCGCTCCTCGCCATTCCGTTCTTCATCTTGGCCGGCGCCTTGATGGGCTCGCTGGGGATCGCCGAACGCATGATCCGCTTCTTCCGCGTGCTCATAGGCGCGCTGCCCGGCGGCATGGGCGTCGTTGGAACCGTGGTCTGCCTCTTCTGGGGCGCGGTCAGCGGATCAGGGCCTGCTTCGGTGGCGGCGATCGGCCCCTTGATCGTCAAGGGCATGGAGGAAGACGGCTATACGCGATCCTTCGCCGCCGGACTCGTCTGCACAGGCGCAGCCCTGTCGATCGTGATACCGCCCTCGATCGGCCTGGTCATCTATGGCGTGATTGCCGAGACCTCGATCTCGCAGCTCTTCATCGCCGCGATCATCCCGGGCCTGTTCATGGGCATCCTCATGTTGCTGACCCTGCCCTTTGCCCGGAAGACCAGGACCGTGGAGGGCTCCCCCAGCCTGGACAAGCTGATGCCCGCGCCCTATGCGGACCTGCCCTACGGGCGCCGGCTCTGGCGCTCGTTCCTCGATTCCTTCTGGGGACTGCTCACTCCCGTCGTCATCCTCGGCGGCATCTACACCGGCGCCTTCACTCCGACGGAAGCCGCCCTCGTGGCCACGGTCTATGCGCTCCTGGTTGGCGGGATCATCTATCGGACTTTGAGCTTCAAGGGGCTCTATCAGACGCTCGCCGACGCGGCCGCCGCGTCCTCGGTGGTCATGCTGGTGGTTGCCTATGCCAGTCTGTTCGGCTGGGTCGTGACGGTCGACGATCTCATCGGACAATATTCGAGCGTTCTGCTCGGGGTCAGCGACAACCAGTGGGTCATCCTGCTCGTGATCATGGTCATCCTGCTCATCGCGGGCATGTTCATGGATGCGATCACCATCATGTTCATATGCCTGCCGATATTCCTTCCGGTTTCCCGCGAGCTCGGCTGGGATCCGGTCTGGTTCGGCATCCTGGTGATGATCAACCTCGCCATCGGCCTCTTTACGCCGCCGGTCGGCATCAATCTCTATGTCGCCGCAAACGTCACCCGGCTACCGCTCGAACGGGTGGCGCAAGGCGCCATTCCCTTCTTGCTGACGGCATTCATTGGCCTTGCCATCGTCGCCGCGGTACCGGAAATGGCCTCGTTTCTGGTGGAACTGCTGGGCTAGAGCAGATCGCTTCGGCCGGCATGCCGGGCAGACCATGACATGGCCTGCCTGCCGCTACCGTGCCTTCTCCACACAGGCAGAGCAGCGGCCGCGCACCTCGATGATGGCCTTCTCGGGTTCGAACCCGCTGTCTCTCGCCAGGCTCTTCAGCCGCTTCACGACAGTGGTGTCGCTGAACTCGATCACCTGGCCGCAGTCCGCGCAGATGGCGAAGGCCGTCGTCTCGTGCTCATGCGCATGGTCGCCGGTGCAGGCGACGAACGAGTTCAGGCTTTCGAGGCGGTGGACGAGCCCAGCCTTGGTCAGCCGGTCGAGCGCCCGATAGACCTGCAACGGAGCGCGAAAACCCTGCTCCCTGAGCTGATCGAGCAACGCATAGGCGCTCAAGGGCGCACCGGCCTGCTCCAGCGCCCCGAGAACCAGCGCCTGGTTGCGCGTCAAATCCGCCCGAACATCGATGTGGCCTGCCGTCATCGCCTTCGCCAGTTTGTCCGCATCGCCTGCTCGAGCGATGCTTCGATAGATTGCCTGTGCCGCAGTTCCGGACGGAGCACCGGTCATTGCGTTTCCCGGCGCGTCTGCGTCCCATGGCCGATGCGCCAGGATTGCCCAATGACCATATGTCGCCGCCGAAGCGCCGGGATGCAAGGGCCGGACAGGCAAAATGTGGCTAGGAAGTCGCCTCGACGCCTGAGACATCCCGCCAAAGCGCCTCGGTCAGATCGTCCAGCGAGCCGACGCACCTGTCGGCGCCCAGACGGCCGGCGGGCTCGCTGGTGTAGCCGCCCTCGATGACAATCGCCGCAATGCCGGCGGCCCGGGCCGATTGCACGTCGGCGGCACTGTCGCCGACAAGAACCGAGGTGGACGGCGTTCCCGCACAGCGCGCCATCGCCGCCAAAACCATGTCGGGAGCAGGCTTCTTCGGCACTCCTTCATTGGCTCCCACCACCGCGGTGAGAAACGGAGCCAGATGGAGACGCTCCAGGATGGTCTCAGCGGCACGCTGGGGCTTGTTGGTGACGACTGCGAGGCGTGCTCCGTCTGCGCGCAGCCGTTGCAGCGCCTGCGAGGCGCCCGGCATCGGCGTGGTCAGGACGGTCAGGTGCTCATCGTAGATCGACGCCATGCGGGCACAATATGCCGCCAGGTCATTTGGACCGGGCACCAGCCCACGGGCCGCAAGGGCGCGCTCGACAAGCTTTTCCAGGCCATGGCCGACCATGGACTTGACCTCATCGAGGGTCAGCGGCGCGAACCCGCTTTCGGCCAGGAGAATGTTGACGGAAGCGGCAAGGTCCGGCACCGAGTCGACCAGCGTGCCGTCGAGGTCGAAGAGGATGGCCTGCGGCCACATGCGATTGGTCATCGTCACGCGTCCTGTTTCCATTTGATGGAGCAGCCGATCGACGCCACCTGTTTGTCCGGTCCCTTTCCCGTCGTGGCGATCTGGCGCATGGCCTCCACGAGATCACGACGCACCCCGGAAGGATCATCCCTGGGACCGGCCGCGTCCAGTCGGCCTCGATATTGCAGCTTCAGATCGGCGTTGAAGCCGAACAGGTCAGGCGTGCAGGCCGCGCCATAGGCCCGGGCCAGCGCCTGGTCCTCGTCGTGCAGATATGGAAAGAACAGACGATGCTGTTGGACGAACAGCTTCATGTTTTCAAACGAATCCTCGGGATACGCCGCCGCGTCGTTTGAATTGACGGCGACAAAGCCGACACCGATGCCATCGAGGGTCCGGGCATCCTCCACCATGCGGTCGATCACCGCCTTCACATAAGGGCAATGATTGCAGATGAAGACGAGAACCAGCCCGCCGGGGCCGGCAAGGTCGGATATCCGATACGACCGGCCGTCGGTGGCGGGTAGCTCAGCGTCGACCGCCGGCCAGCCGAATTCACAAACCGGAGGAACTGCTGCCATGACGTGCCGTCTCCTTTTTGACGGAAGAGATCAGTCTAGCGCGCGTTTGCTTCAAACGGAAACACTTGAACAAAGAAATGCGCGCCAGATCAATACCTTGGAACATGCGCCTTTCGCTCAAACGATTCCGTTTGAGCGGGTCATGCTCTAGGCCGCACGACCGATCGCTCCGTCCGCGGCCTGGCGGATGGCCGCGATATTGGCACGGTATGCATCCTCGCCGCCACCCTTGAAGACTGCCGAGCCGGCGACCAGCACATTGGCGCCGGCTTTGGTCACCAGTGGCGCGGTCTCGGGTGTGACGCCGCCGTCGATCTCGATGTCGATCGGCCTGTCCCCGATCAGGGCCTTCACCCGCTTCACCTTTTCGACCACCGCGGGAATGAATGCCTGGCCACCGAAGCCGGGATTGACGGTCATCAACAAGACCAGATCAAGCCTGTCGAGCACATATTCGATCACGCTTTCGGGCGTCGAGGGATTGAGCGATACACCCGCCTTCTTGCCCAGATTGCGGATCGCCTGAAGCGAGCGGTCGAGATGCGGTCCGGCCTCGGCATGCACTGTGATGATGTCGCAGCCCGCATCGGCGAAGGCAGCCAGATAGGGATCGGCCGGCTCGATCATCAGATGGCAGTCGAAGACCTTGTCGGTGCGGTCGCGGATCGCCTTAATGACCGGCGGCCCGAAGGTGATGTTGGGCACGAAATGGCCGTCCATGACGTCGAGATGGATCCAGTCGGCACCAGCGGCGGCAACCGCTTCGACTTCCTCGCCCAAACGGGAGAAATCGGCCGAAAGGACGGACGGCGCGATGATCGTCGCATTGTTCATGATCGGGCCCTTCCTGGTGTATCCGGCGAGGTCATTGATCCCGCCGACCCGTATTGTCAACGCCCACCGGGACCTTTCGGCGGGCGGACGGTCTCGATCCTGGAGCGACGTGCGCCCTTTAGGACGCACAAGAAACGCTCAAACACTTTGAAACTGCCCATCGCGCTTCTGCGGCCGATGCGCCCCCGATCAGGCGACGGCGCGCGCCAGGGCGCATTGCGACCACAGGTCCGACAAGGCGCCGACCAGATGATCGATGTCGGCATCGGTGTGCAACGGCGACGGCGTAATGCGCAGACGCTCCGTCTTGCGCGGCACGGTGGGATAGTTGATCGGCTGCACGTAGACGCCGTAATTGTCGAGCAGCAGGTCGGAGATCCATTTGCACTTCACCGGATCGCCCACCATCACCGGCACGATATGGCTGGGATTCGGCATATAGGGGATGCCGATCGCATCGAGACGCGCGCGCACGGCGCGAACCCGGTCCTGATGGCGCGCACGCTCGGCCTGGCTGGTCTTGAGATGGCGGATCGAAGCCAGCGCGCCGGCGGCCACTGACGGCGGCAGCGCCGTGGTGAAGATGAAGCCCGACGCATAGGAGCGAATGAAATCGCACATCGCGGTCGAGCCGGTGATGTAGCCGCCGACCACACCGAAGGCCTTGCCGAGCGTGCCTTCGATCAGCGTGATGCGATCCATCAGCCCTTCGCGCTCTGCAACGCCGCCGCCGCGCGGCCCATAGAGGCCGACCGCATGCACCTCGTCGAGATAGGTCATGGCGCCATGCTTTTCGGCGACCGCCACGATCTCGGCGATCGGCGCGATGTCGCCGTCCATGGAGTAGACGCTTTCGAAGGCGATGATCTTCGGCCGGTCGGGACCGTATTCCGACAGTATGCGGTCGAGATCCTGCACGTCATTGTGCTTGAAGATGCGCTTTTCGGCCTTGGAATGACGGATGCCTTCGATCATCGAGGCATGATTGCCGGCATCGGAGATGATGACGCAGCCGGGAATATTGGCGCCCAGCGTGCCGAGAGAGGCCCAGTTGGACACGTAGCCGGAGGTGAAGATCAGCGCCGATTCCTTGCCGTGCAGGTCGGCCAGCTCGCGCTCCAGGAGAACGTGATAATGGTTGGTGCCGGAGATGTTGCGCGTTCCGCCGGCGCCGGCGCCGCACTTGTCGAGCGCCTCGTGCATGGCTGCGATCACAGTTGGATGCTGGCCCATGCCGAGATAGTCGTTCGAGCACCACACCGTCACGTCACGCGTCTCGCCATCGACGAAGCGCGTGGCACGCGGAAACGATCCGGCACGCCGCTCAAGCTCGGCAAACACCCGATAGCGCCCCTCGGCATGCAACTCGTCAAGCTTCGTGGCGAAAAAGGCTTCGAAGTCCATCGTCCATTCTCCTTGGAAGCGTTCTAACCTACCGTCAGGGCTTTGTCTGCCCGAAACAAACGCGGCAAAACGTTCCATCTCAAAATGGCGCTCGCAGACGATCGGTTCGGCTTCTCGAAACGGCGCGCCGGAGCCATTTGTTGTGGCCGCATAGCCCATGCTGGCAGGGGTCCACCTTGATTTCCGTCAAGCGTTTCACATCCGCGCGCTCAGAGCGTCGTGACCATGCGGTGGGTCGGCGGATGGACCATGCGGACCAGGGTGATCGGCCGCTCGGCGAGCCAGGTCATGCGCTCGGCGACGAACACGGCCTCGCCTTCCGGCAGTTGCAGAACGGACCGCTCCTCCTCGGAGGCGCGGGCTGCCCCGAACTCGAACTGCGCATGTGAGAACGGCGCGTTGGCGACCAGCCATTCGTTTGGGCCCGTCTCGTCGAATGTCTGCTCTTCCGCCTGCGGCACGGCCGCCAGATTGATCCAGCGGTCTTCATACTGATACGGCCGGCGGTCGGCCGTGTGCAGGCAGCGGACATGGATGACGCGTGCCTCTGCCGGCAGAGCCAGCCGCGCGCGCAGAAAGTCCGGCGCGGCGCGGACCTCGCGGCTCAGCAGCGTATAGTGATAGAGACTTCCCGCCTGCTCGATCTCCTGGCGCACCAGCGGGATGGCGAAGCGCGCCTGACGGACGGGATGCAGGGCGACGCGCGTGCCAGACTTGCGCTTGCGCTCGATGAGCCCGGAACGGGCGAGGTCCTGCAATGCCCGGTTGACCGTCGCCCGCGCGGCGCCGAATTCGGCGGCCAGGGCCTCCTCTCCGGGTATGATCGCACCCGGCTGCCAGTCGCGTCGCGCAATGCGCTTCTCAAGCTCGTTCCTGATGTCGCGGAAGGAATTTCGGCGCATCGCGCTCTTTCCAATTGACACATTATGTCTATACATAATAGCGTTAAATATGGGTTTGAAAACCGGAAACCTTTGATCATGCCCCGAAAAATCCTCACTGGCCTCACCATAGCGACAATGGCGAATGGCAAGTCCGCCTATGGCTTGATCGACGACGGCTCGATCGGCATCGAGGACGGCCGCATCGCCTGGGTCATGAGCGGAACGACGTTTCCCTCGGACTGGCGCGGCGTTGACGTCGAGGATTTCGGCGGGCGGCTGGCCACACCCGCCCTCATCGACTGCCACACGCACATCGTTTTCGGGGGCAATCGTGCCCGCGAGTTCGAGATGCGGCTTGAAGGTGCGACCTATGAGGAGGTGGCGCGCGCCGGCGGCGGCATCGTCTCCACTGTTGCGGCCACACGGGCGTTGAGCGAAGAGCAGCTTGTCGAGGCGGCGCTTGCCCGGCTCGACCGGCTCATCGGCGAGGGTGTTGCCACGGTCGAGGTCAAGTCCGGCTATGGATTGACGGTCGAGCACGAACTGAAAATGCTGCGCGCCGCGCGGCGCCTCGCTGATCTGCGGCCGGTGCGCATCAAGACGAGCTATCTCGCCGCACATGCCGTGCCGCCAGAATACAAGGGCCGGGCGGATGCCTATGTCGAGGACGTCGTGCTGCCGGGCATGGAGGCCGCCAGCGACGAGGGTCTCGTCGACGCCGTGGACGGCTTTTGCGAGGGCATCGCCTTCTCGACCGGGCAGATGGCGCGCGTCTTCGAGCATGCCAGCGAACTCGGCATTCCCGTGAAACTGCATGCCGAACAGCTTTCCGACCTCGGCGGCGCCAAGCTTGCCGCGTCCTACAGAGCGCTTTCGGCCGATCATCTGGAATATCTGGGGCAAGACGGCATTGACGCCATGGCCGCCGCGGGCACCGTGGCCGTGCTTCTCCCCGGCGCTTTCTATACGCTGCGAGAGACGCGGTTGCCACCCGTCGAGGCGCTGCGACAGGCCGGCGTGACGATCGCGATTGCCACCGACTGCAATCCCGGCTCGTCACCGATGACCTCGCTGCTTCTCGCCATGAACATGGCCTGCACGCTCTTCCGCCTGACGCCGGAAGAGGCGCTTGCGGGAACGACGCGCAATGCGGCGCAAGCGCTCGGGCTTGCACAGGCGATCGGCACCATCGAGCCGGGCAAACGGGCCGAACTCGCCGTCTGGAACGTCGAGCATCCCGCCGAACTGGCCTACCGGATCGGCGACAATCCCCTTCATCGCCTTATCGTGGAGCCGAGCGAATGACCATCACGCTTCATCCGGGCGCCGTACCGCTCGCCCAGCTCGAACGCGTTTATCGAACGGCTGAAGCCGTCAGGCTCGACAACACGTACCGTCCGCGCATCGAAGCCGCCGCCGAACGGATCGCGGCAATCGCCGGCGCCGATCAGGCCGTATACGGCATCAACACGGGCTTCGGAAAACTCGCCAGCGTCCGCATTCCCCCTGCAGACGTGGCGACCCTGCAGCGCAATCTCATCCTGTCGCACTGCTGCGGTGTCGGCGCTCCGCTGCCGGCGGACATCGTCCGGCTGATCATGGCGCTGAAGCTCATCTCGCTGGGCCGCGGCGCCTCCGGCGTGCGGCCGCAGACGGTGGCGCTCATCGAGGCGATGCTGGAACGCGGCGTCCTGCCGGTGATTCCGGAAAAGGGCTCGGTCGGGGCATCCGGTGACCTCGCTCCGCTGGCACACATGACGGCGGCGATGATCGGTGAAGGCGAGGCCTGGTTTGCCGGCGAACGGATGCCGGCCGGCGCAGCGCTCCGAGGAGCGGGTCTGGAACCGGTCGTGCTTGCCGCAAAGGAAGGCCTGGCCCTCATCAACGGCACGCAGGTGTCGACCGCGCTGGCGCTTGCCGGCCTGTTTCGCGCCCACCGCGCGGCCAATGCGGCGATCATCACCGGTGCGCTGTCGACTGACGCCGCCATGGGCTCGTCCGCCCCGTTCCACCCCGAAATACATGCGCTGCGCGGACACAGGGGCCAAATCGATACCGCCGCAGCCCTGTGGCGTCTGCTCGATGGCTCGCCCATCCGCGAAAGCCATCGCGAGGGCGACGAACGCGTGCAGGACCCCTATTGCATCCGCTGCCAGCCGCAGGTCGACGGCGCCTGCCTCGACATCCTGCGCATGGCGGCGGCGACGCTTGAAACGGAAGCCAACGCGGTGACGGACAATCCGCTGGTGCTTTCCGACGGCCAGGTCGTTTCGGGCGGCAATTTCCATGCCGAGCCGGTCGCCTTCGCCGCCGACCAGATGGCGCTCGCCATCTGCGAGATCGGCGCAATCGCCCAGCGCCGCATCGCGCTTCTGGTCGACCCCGCCCTCTCTCACGGTCTACCGGCCTTTCTGGCCAAGAAGCCGGGGCTCAATTCGGGCCTGATGATCGCCGAAGTCACCTCCGCCGCGCTGATGTCGGAAAACAAGCAGATGGCTCATCCGGCCTCCGTCGATTCCACACCGACCTCGGCCAATCAGGAGGACCACGTGTCGATGGCCTGCCACGGAGCGCGACGCCTCCTCGCCATGACGGACAATCTGGCATCCATTATCGGCATCGAGGCGATCACCGCCGCGCAAGGCATAGACCTTCGTGCACCGCTCCAGACCAGTGCTCTGTTGCGCGAGGCTCTCGCCACCATCCGCCAGGCAGTGCCCGCGCTGGAGGTCGACCGCTATATGGCCGGCGACCTTGAAGCGGCTGCCGAACTGGTTCGTTGCGGAACGCTGAACGCCAGCATTGGCGAGGGCATTCTGCCGATGCTCGGGGCCGAAGCATGACGCCTGCCGGAGCACGCCTGATCCGTTCGACGTACATGACCGTTCGTCCGGCCTGCGCGATGCGGCCGGCACAGGGAGCCTGACCATGACCAATCCCCGCCACAATGTCCGCCAGATCCGTGCCCCGCGCGGCGCCGAGCTCAACGCGAAGAGCTGGATGACCGAAGCGCCCCTGCGCATGCTGATGAACAATCTCGACGCAGACGTGGCCGAAAATCCCAACGAGCTGGTCGTTTATGGCGGCATCGGCCGGGCGGCGCGGACCTGGGCTGATTTCGACGCCATCGTCGCCACGCTGAAGACCCTGGAAGAGGATGAGACGTTGCTCGTCCAGTCCGGCAAGCCGGTCGGCGTCTTCCGCACCCATGCCGATGCACCGCGCGTGCTGATCGCCAATTCGAACCTCGTGCCGCACTGGGCCGACTGGGACCACTTCAACGCCCTCGATAAGAAGGGGCTGATGATGTACGGCCAGATGACTGCCGGCTCGTGGATCTATATCGGCACGCAGGGCATCGTTCAGGGCACCTACGAGACCTTCGTCGAGGCCGGCCGGCAGCACTATGACGGCGACCTGACGGGCAAGTGGATCCTGACGGCCGGCCTCGGCGGCATGGGCGGTGCCCAGCCGCTGGCCGCTGTGATGGCGGGCGCGTGCTGCCTCGCCATCGAATGCGATCCCGACCGTATCGATTTCCGTCTGCGCACGCGTTATGTCGACGAAAAGGCCGACACCCTCGACGAGGCGCTGGCGATGATCGATCGCTGGACACGGGCCGGCGAGGCAAAATCGGTCGGCCTGTTGGGCAACGCCGCCGAGATCGTGCCGGAACTCCTGCGGCGCGGCGTCAAGCCGGACATGCTGACCGACCAGACTTCGGCCCACGATCCCTTGAACGGCTATCTGCCGAAGGGCTGGACGCTCGCCGAGTGGCGCGAGAAGCGCGAAAGCCAGCCCAGGGCAGTGGAGAAGGCGGCGCGGGCCTCGATGCGCGAGCATGTCGAGGCGATGGTCGCCTTCCACCGCATGGGCGTGCCGACGCTCGACTACGGCAACAACATCCGCCAGGTGGCCAAGGACGAGGGTCTTGTGGACGCCTTCGCCTTCCCCGGTTTCGTGCCGGCCTATATTCGTCCCCTTTTCTGCCGTGGCGTCGGTCCTTTCCGCTGGGCGGCCCTTTCCGGCGACCCGGAAGACATCTACCGCACGGACGAGAAGGTGAAGGAAATTCTACCCGACAATCATCACCTGCATCGCTGGCTCGACATGGCGCGTGAACGCATTTCCTTCCAGGGCCTGCCGGCGCGCATTTGCTGGGTCGGGCTCGGCGACCGCCACAGGCTCGGCCTCGCCTTCAACGAGATGGTGGCGAAGGGTGAATTGAAAGCGCCGGTGGTCATCGGCCGCGACCATCTGGACTCGGGCTCCGTCGCCTCGCCCAACCGCGAGACGGAAGCGATGAAGGACGGCTCGGACGCCGTGTCCGACTGGCCGCTGCTCAACGCGCTCCTGAACACCGCCTCGGGCGCCACTTGGGTATCGCTGCATCATGGCGGCGGGGTCGGCATGGGCTTTTCGCAGCATGCGGGCATGGTGATCTGCGCCGACGGATCCGAGGATGCGGCGCGACGTCTCGAACGTGTCTTGTGGAACGATCCGGCCACCGGCGTCATGCGCCATGCCGATGCCGGCTATGACGAGGCACTGGATTGCGCCCGGGAAAAGGGGCTGCGGCTTCCGGGCATTCTGGGAAACTGAGGGGCGCAGGTCACGCCGCCTTCTTGGCCTCCTCGCGGATTTCTTCGGTCAGCTTGACCTTGAGCTCGAGGAAATCCGGCTCCGCCTTCATGCGGTAGTGGCGTGGATGCGGCAGTGGAATCGTGACGTCGGCCTTGATGCGGCCCGGACGCGCCGACATCACCAGGCAGCGGCTGCCGAGGAAGATCGCCTCCTCGATGTCGTGGGTGACGAACAGCACGGTCTTCTGGTCGGCCTCCCATATCTCCAGGAGCAGTTCCTGCATCAGCCCGCGCGTCTGGTTGTCCAGCGCGCCGAAGGGTTCGTCGAGCAACAGGATCGCCGGATCGTTGGCCAGCGCCCGGGCGATCGCCACGCGCTGCTGCATGCCGCCCGAAAGCTGCTTCGGCCAGTGCCGCTCGAACCCCTTCAAGCCCACCTTGCCGATATAATCGGCGACGATCGCCTCGCGCGCCGACTTGGTCATGCCCTTTTCGCGCAGCCCGAACTCGATGTTCTCGGCCACCGTCAGCCATGGAAACAGCGTATAGGACTGAAAGACCATGCCGCGGTCGGCGCCCGGCCCGGTCACCTCGCGCCCGCGCACGACGACCTTGCCGCCAGATGGCTCGTCAAGACCGGCCACGATGCGCAGCAGGGTCGACTTGCCGCAACCCGACGGCCCGAGAATGGTCACGAAGTCGTTCTCGCGGATGTCCACCGAGACCGGCGTCAGCGCATGGGTCGGCTGGCCGCCGCGCACGCCCGGAAAGGTCCGAGAGACTTTGTCGATCGAAACCGCGCTCATGCCAGGCTCCACGGAAACAGACGACGGTTGGCTTCCTTGAAAAGGAAGTCGGAGATGAGTCCGATCAGCCCGATGACGATGATGCCGAAAATGATCTGACCGGTGTTCAGGAGCGCCTGGCTGTCGACGATCATGTGGCCGATGCCGGAGGATGATCCTATCAGCTCGGCGACGATGACATAGGTCCATGCCCAGCCAAGGACGAGGCGCAGGATCTCGGCGATCTGCGGCGCGGCCGAAGGTATGAGCACGCGCCTCACGATGCCGCGATCGGTGGCGCCCAGCGTATAGGCCGCCTCGACGAGGTCGCGCCGCGTCTGGCCGACCGCGACCGCAACCATCAGGATGATCTGGAACACCGATCCGATGAAGATGACGAGCAGCTTCTGCGTCTCGCCGATACCGGCCCACAGGATCAGGAGTGGGATGAAGGCGGAGGCCGGCAGGTAGCGGGCGAAGGAGACGAATGGCTCGAAGAAGGCCTCGACCGCCTTCCAGGCGCCCATGGCGACCCCGAGCGGCACGGCCACCAGGGCCGCAAGGACGAAGCCGCCGACAACCCGCCAGATGGTGATGCCGATATCGTAGAGGAAGCCGTATTCGGTGAGCAGGCTCCAGCCTTCCTCTACCATGCGGACCGGGCTCGCCAGAAACAGCGGCGAGACCAAGCCGCCGAATGTCACCACTGACCATCCGGCAATGAATATGAGGAAGAAGAGAATGCCCAGACCGACGCGCATTGGCGCCGATACGGGACGCAGAGGCCGCAGATAGGCGGGTCTGGCTGAGGAGGGGGACGGCTGATCCATCGATATGGGTCTCGGGTATCGTTCTGGCGGCTGAGATCGCGAGGCTTTGGCACTCGACCGCAACGCGGTCAACCGCTCATCGCGAGGCGGCACCAAGCAGCGACGACATGGAACGCCGTCAGCAGCCGGACTTCATGCCCGTGAAGGATGGGTCCGGCTGCCGGCGCAACGGTCGCTTTGAAGCGCTGGCCCTATTCGATCCAGCTCGTATCGATCAGATCAGAGGTCTCGGGGATAGACTTGATGACACCGATCTTTTCGAGCAGCGGACCGGCCTTTGCGTAGAACTCCTGGATGCCGCCGGCCATGAAGGCCTTGTTGGCCTCGGCGTCCTGCCATTCCAGATAGCCGGCCGACTTGCCGAACTCCTCGCCCGACTGCTTGACGTCGGCGCCCATGATCTCAAAGGACTTGTCCTTGTCGCTCTCGATCATCGCCAAGGCATCATAGTAACTCTTGGCGAGCGCCTTCACGGCGTCTGGATTGTCGGCGATGAAATCCGGCGTGCAGCCGAACGTGTCCATGACAATCGGATAGTCGAGCGTCGTGGCGATGATCTTGCCCGCATCGGGATTGTCGCGCACGGCCGAAAGATAGGGCTCATAGGTCATCGCCGCGTCGTTCTGGCCGGCAATGAAGGCCTGGGCAGCGGCGGACGGCTCGAGATTGGCTATCGTGACGTCGTCGAGCGAAAGGCCGTTCTCGTTCAGCATCCAGGCGAGCACGAAATAGGGCGAGGTGCCGGGCGCGGACGCTGCCACCGTCTTGCCCTTGAGTTCCGAGATCGAATTGATCTCGTTGCGTACCGCCATGCCGTCGGCCCCGTGCGACATGTCGAGCTGGAAGAGCTGCTTGATCGGCACGCCGTTGGCGTTCCAGATCATGAAGGTTTCGACCGTCGTCGCCGCGCACTGTATGTCACCCGATGCGATGGCCAGATGGCGATCCTTCTGCGGGATCTTCTTGATTTCTACGTCCAGTCCGTTCTTCTCGAAGATGCCGGCTTCCTTTGCCAGCGTCAGCGGCGCAAAACCGGTCCAGCCACTCATGCCGATGGCGACCTCGGTGCCTTCAGCCTGGGCGGCTCCAGCCGCCATTGCGAATGCGACAGCGGCCGCGCCCAACCCCGTTACGATTTTCATGTTCCACTCCGAATGATTGCTCGAAAGAGCCTCCCGGAACGGATGGCATCACAGGCAACAGGGGCTGTCAATCTCCCTCGCGCACAGTTCTTGCGCAGTGCACAAATCCTGAGCGGCATCACCTTGACGCGTGTCGAGATCAGCCTGTACGCCCCGGCCGGTAGACGAAACGGTCGAAGTCCGCGACCTGCGCGCGACCGCTGGCATCGAATGCCGCCATGCCGATGAAGGCGCCGGTGAAGGAGCCGTGCTCACCGCGCCCAGCCTCGTCGGAAACGATGCTTGCATCGAGCACCGGGCCGATCGCCTGCCAATCGCCGCTTGGATCGAGCGAGAAGAAGAACTGCAGTTCTGCGCCGCGAACCTCGGCCGCCAGTGCCACTGCACCCTCGCCGGGGATCGCGTGCGGCTCGTCGAGCGGGAACGTCAGCCGGCCGTCCGGCCAGTCGCCGAGGCACGACATGATCTGCAGAACGCGCCCCTTGCCGGGATGGTGGGTAAGCGCAAGGAAATGGAACTTGTGCCGGTTGTAATAGTGAACCAGCCCGGCCGCCTGCTGGTATGTTTCGGGAGCGAAACGCAATTCCGTTTCCGCGCGAAAGTCGAAATGTTCCTGACGGCGGGCGACGAGCGCCTGCTCGAACCAGCTGCCGATCGACTCCCGGCCGATGAGGCGCAGGTGCCCCGGATTATCGGTGAGCGAGAAGATGCGCTCGGGATGGGGCGTGCGCAGCCACTGGAAATCGGTCGGCAGATCGGGACCGGCGAAGTCGTAGATCTTCGTTTCCGCCAGCTCCGGTTCCCGCGCGCCCTCGGGCGCCTCGACCTCGACCGCAGGAACCTGTCCGCCCTGGGCGAGCCGCAGCCAGCCGTCATCGCCCCACACGCAGCGCTGGATCGCTGTTTCCCGCCCGAGAGGCGAACGCCTGACCCCGGGCAGCGGACGCGAGCACAGATGCGTGTGGTAGACCTCGCCGTCCGGCGTTTCGACGATCTGGCCGTGGCCGGCGCGCTGCAGCACCGCGTCCGGTGCGTGTTTCGACGTGATGAGATGGATGTCGGGATGCAGTTCGTATGGGCCGTCGATCTGGCGCGAACGTGCCATGGTGACGGCGTGCTCGTATCCCGTCCCGCCCTCGGCCGTCGTCAGGTAGTACCAGCCGTCCCGCTTGAACAGATGCGGCCCCTCGACGAGGCCGTGCGGACTGCCGGCGAAGATATTCTTGATCGGTCCGACCAGCCTGCCCTGCGCGGCATCGTATTCCTGCATCAATATGCCATCGAAGGACGGATGCTTCGGATTTCCGCCGACACCGGTCGAGACGTGGTTCCACTGCATGTTGAGAAACCATTTGCGGCCGTCGTCGTCATGAAAAAGCGACGGATCGAACCCACTCGAATTGACGTAGACCGGATCGGACCACGGTCCCTCTATGGCCGGTGCCGTGACGATGTAGTTGTGCGCGTCCTTGAAGTTGCCGTCCAGCCGCTTGACGTCGGTATAAACGAGCCAGAACAGCCCGTCCGCATAGGACAGGCAGGGGGCCCAGACACCGCCCGAATCGGGATTGCCGCGCATGTCGAGCTGGCTCGCGCGCTCCAGCGGACGCTTGACGAGCCGCCAGTTCACCAGATCGCGCGAGTGGTGGATCTGGACGCCGGGGAACCACTCGAAGGTCGAGGTGGCGATGTAATAGTCGCTGCCGACGCGGCAGATCGAAGGGTCGGCATTGAAGCCGGGCAGGATCGGATTGCGTATCATGCTAATATTACTATCGCGCAGAGGACGTGCGCGCCAGCCATGATACGCGGGGGCCGAACTGTCCGGCAGAACCCGTCCTGGCTAGACCTCGATCTCCGCCGCCAGCCCCTTGGCCCTGGCGATCTCGACAGCGGCGGCAGCCACCGCAAGATCCTGAAGGCCAACCCCGGTGCCGTCGAACAGCGTGATCTGTTCATCGGAGACACGCCCCGGATGCTCGCCCGTGATCACCGCGCCGAGCGGCGTAATCGCGTCCTTGCCGATCAGCCCTTCGGCAAAGGCATGCTGGCATTCGCCTATGGAGACCGCCTGCGCCACCTCGTCGGTGAAGAGCGTGGCGGCTGCCACCAGCGCGGTGTCGGCCTCCTGCTTGCCCTTGGTGTCGGTGCCCATGCACGCCAGATGTGTGCCGGGCCGGACGTGTTGGTGCAGCAGCGACGGCGCGAAGCTCGATGTGATCGTGATGATGACATCGGCCTGGGCACCGAGCCGATCAAGTTCGACCGCTTCGAAGGGCAGCCCGATCTCGGTGGCCGTCTCTTCCAGTCGTACCAGCATTTCGGGATGCAGGTTCCAGCCGACGATCTTTTCGAACCCGCGCTGTTCCACGGCCGCGCGCAACTGGAACGCCGACTGGAAACCGGCCCCGACGATGCCCAGCACCCTGGCGTCCTTGCGCGCCAGATGCCTTATGGAGACAGCGGATGCGGCCGCCGTTCGCATGGCGGTGAGATAGTTGCCTCCGACCATCGCGCTCGGCCGGCCGGTGTCGGCGTCGAACAGGAAGACGGTCGACTGATGATTGGTCAGGCCCTTCTTCTCGTTGCCCGGCCAATAGCCGCCCGATTTGAGCCCCAGGACCAGGCGCGAGCGGTCGAAGCCCGACTTGAAGCCGTAGAGTGCGTCGGCATGGCCGATCGCCTCGCGGACCACGGGGAAGTTGTAGGCCTCGCCGCGCGCCATGGCGGCAAAGACCTTCTCGACCGCATCGAAGGCGGCCAGGCGGTCGACGATCTCGCGACAGGTCGCCTCGGTGACGATCAGCATGCCGACCTCAATAGGCTTTGCCGCGCGCCGAGACCGGCCACAGCGTTTCGACCTTGCCGCCGCGCACGCCGACATACCAGTCGTGGACATTGCAGGTCGGGTCGCAATGGCCCGGAACGAGGCGCAGTTTCTCGTTGATCTTCAGAACCCCGTCCGGGTCCTCGATGACGCCGTGCTCGTCCGAACATTTGACGTATTTCACGTCATCGCGGCCGTAGATCACCGGCAGGCCGGAGTCGACCGATTGCGCCTTCAGGCCCGCATCGCAGATCGCCTTGTCCGGCTTGGCGTGGCTCATCACGCTCGTCAGGATGAACAGCGCGTTTTCCCACTCGCCCCGGTCTAAGCGCCGACCATGCTCGTCCCTGATACGGCCATAGTCGGCATCCATGAAGGCGTAGGAGCCGCATTGGAGCTCGTTGTAGACGCCGGAAGCACTCTCGAAATAATAGCTCCCCGTGCCGCCGCCGGAGACCAGTTCCGGCTCGAGCCCGGCGGCTTTCAGCGCCTCGACCGCCTCCTTCACCTGAGCAATCGCCGCGTCCAGCTTTGCCTTGCGGTCTTCATAGGCATCGATGTGCTGCATGGCGCCCTGATAGGCCTGGATGCCGGTGAACCTGAGGCCCGGCGCGCCGTCGATCGCCCTGGCGATCGCCACCACGTCATGCGTCGTCGTGACCCCGCAGCGTCCGGCCCCGCAATCGATCTCGACGAAACATTCGATCGTCGTGCCGTGCATCTGCGCCGCCGCCGACAGTTCGGCGACATTGTCGATGTCGTCGATGCAGACGATCGTCCGGGCACCGTGTTTCGGCAGCCGGGCAAGGCGGTCGATCTTGGCCGGATCGCGCACCTGGTTCGACACCAGAATATCCCTGATGCCGCCACGGGCGAAGACTTCCGCCTCCGACACCTTCTGGCAGCATACCCCGACGGCGCCGCCCAGACGTTCCTGCAGTTTCAGCACATCGACCGACTTGTGCATCTTGCCGTGGGCGCGGTGGCGCATGCCGTGGGCGCGGGCATAGTCGCCCATCTTCCTGATATTGCGCTCCAGCGCGTCGAGATCGAGGATCAGACACGGCGTCTGGATCTCGCTTTCATCCATCCCGATGGCGGCAGGGACATCGTATCCGACCTCGAGTTCGATCTTCTCATGCTTGGTCATGGGTGTCTCCCCTTAAGCTTTCATCCACGGCAGCCGATCGAGATCGACATTGCCGCCGGTGACGATGACGCCGACTCTTTTGCCGGCAAATATTTCCCTGTTCTTCAGCATCGCCGCCAGCGGCACGGCGCTCGACGGCTCCATGACGATCTTCATCCGCTGCCAGATAAGGCGCATGGCGTCGACGATCTCGTCTTCCTCGGCAAGCAGGATATCCTCGACGTGGTTGGAGACGAAATGCCAGGTCAGGTCCTTGAGCGGCACCTTGAGCCCGTCCGCCACCGTCTGCGGGGCATCGTCGGCGATGATGTGGCCGGCTCGCAGCGAACGGTAGGCATCGTCGGCGTTCTTCGGCTCGCCGGCGTAGATCTTCGTCTTCGGCGCGATGGTCGACAGCGTCAGGCAGCAGCCCGACACCATGCCGCCGCCGCCGATCGGGGCGATGACCGCGTCGAGCTCGCCCAGATCCTCGATCATCTCCTTCGAACAGGTGGCCTGGCCGGCAATGACGCGCGGATCGTTGTAGGGGTGGACGAAATCGGCTCCGGTCTCTTCCTGCACTTTCGCGAAGACCGCTTCGCGCGAGGACGTCGAAGGCTCGCATTCGACGATCCTGCCGCCGTACCCGATGACGGCAGCCTTCTTGGCTTCGGGCGCCGTGCGCGGCATGACGACGGTGACCGGAATGCCACGGCGGCCGGCGGCATAGGCCAGCGACAGGGCGTGATTGCCCGAGGAATGGGTGGCGACGCCCCTTCGCGCCATTTCATCGGACAGACCGAAGACCGCATTGGAGGCGCCGCGGGCCTTGAAGGCGCCCGCCTTCTGCAGGTTCTCGCATTTGAAGAAAAGCTTCGCGCCGACGAGGTCGTCGATATAGCTGCTGGTCAGGATCGGCGTGCGGTGAATATGGGGCTTGATGCGTTCATGCGCCGCAAGCACGTGATCATAGGTCGGAACGTTCATCCAGCTTCTCCGTCCGTTCAGGCCGCCACACACACGTCCGAGGCATTCTCGGCGCACCGGCTTGCGCGGTAGAACTCCTGCGCCGCCGCAACGCCCTCGCCCAGCCTGATTGGAAAATTGAGATCGGCCATGACCATTTCCGCCGTGGCGATGCCCGACAGCGCCATGACGTCGGTCATGCTGCCCAGATGGCCGATGCGGAACACCTTGCCCGCCACCTCGCCGAGCCCGACGCCGAAAGCGACGCCGTATTTCTGCGCCGCATGGGTAACGACGCGGGTGCCATCGAATCCGGCCGGCACGACGACGGCACTCACCGTGTCCGAATAGAGCCTCTGCTCGCGGGCACACAGCCCCAGGCCCCAGGCGGCGACCGCTTTGCGCACCCCTTCGGCTATCCTGTAATGACGCGCGAAAACATGGGTCAGCCCTTCCCTTTCCAGCATCTCGATGGAGACGCCCAAGCCCCGGATCAGGTTGACTGGCGGCGTATACGGGAAGCCTCCGGAGGCGTTCATTTTCCGCATGTCGCGAAAGTCGAAGAAGCATCGCGGGCATTTCGCACCAGCGACCGCATCCAGCGCCTTCGGGCTCAGGCCGAGGATCGCCAGGCCCGGCGGGAGCATGAAGCCCTTCTGCGAGCCGGTGATGGCGATGTCGACACCCCATTCGTCCATTCGGAAATCCATGGAAGCAATCGAGCTCACCCCGTCGACGAACAGCATGGCCGGGTGCCTGGCGGCATCGATCGCGCCGCGAACGGCCGCTATGTCGCTCCTGACGCCAGTCGCGGTCTCATTGTGACAGACGAGGACGGCCTTGATGGTATGCGTGCGGTCAGCCTTCAGAATCCGCTCGAATTCATCGACCGGCGCGCCGGTGCCCCAAGGCGCCTCGACGATCTCGACGTCGAGCCCGTGGCGCTGGCACAGATCGATCCAGCGATGCGAGAACATGCCGTAGCGTCCTGCCAGCACCTTGTCGCCCGGCGACAGGGTGTTGGTGACGGCGGCTTCCCAGGCACCGGTGCCGGTCGACGGAAAGATCAGCGTCTCCGCCTCGCTCGAGCGCAGGATACGCTTGACGCCCTCGAGCGCCGGCTTCAGCATCTCGTGGAAAGCCGCCGAGCGATGATCGATCGAGGGATAGTCGATTGCCCGGCGCAGCTTCTCGGGAATGTTGGTCGGACCGGGTATGAATATCGGATTCTGAGTGGACATGGCGTTTCTCCCGCTGCCGTTTGCCAGACAGTCGTTGCTCTGCAATTCAATCTACGGCCATGGCGGAAAGTCGGCAATTTTTTTGAAAAATATTTTCATATCCCTCAGAAAAATATATAACCAATTGCAATATCTCCATTTTCTTTTTTTCCGCTGGGCGGAATAGTTTTTCCCTTTTGTTGACGCCGCGCCGCCATCAGATATGATCGGCGCAATTGACGGCTTGCCACCGGCAGAGAATGGAGCCCGTGAATGAACGCCAACCAGTCACGCGCCCGCGGCCGGCCGCGTTCCTTCCACAACACGGCCGAAGGCTCGCACATACAGTCGCTCGACCGGGCGATGGAGGTGTTGAAGGTAGTGGCGGCCGGCAACGGCATGTCGCTGACCGAAATTGCCGACGTATCGGGCCAGTCCGCATCGACCGCCTACCGCATCCTCATTACGTTGCAGAAGCACGGCATGGTCGAATTCGAGGAAGCCGGTCAGCTCTGGCATGTCGGGCTCGAAGCCTTTCGCATCGGCAGCAATTTTCTCGGGCGCACCCGCATCGTCGAGCGCAGCCGGGCGGTCATGCAACGCATCATGGTGGAGACAGGCGAAACCGCAAACCTCGCCATCGTCGACGGCAGCGAGGTGATTTTCGTCAGCCAGGTCGAGACGCATGAACCGATCCGCGCCTTCTTCCGGCCCGGCACGCGCGGCCCCATCCATGCCTCCGGCATCGGCAAGGCGCTGCTCGCCTACTTCCCGCCCGCGCGCATCGAGCGGATTTTCGGCGCGCGCGCACTCGAGCGGTATACAGAAAGCACCATCGTCGACCGGGAGGCGCTGCGGCTCGAACTGGAGCGCATCCGGCAGCGCGGCTGGGCGATCGACAATGAGGAACGCACACCGGGCATGCGCTGCATCGCTGCACCGATCTTCAACCAGTTCGGCGAGGCGATTGCCGGCATATCCCTTTCGGGACCGTCGGTGCGCGTCACGCCGATGCGCGACGCGCATTTCGGCCGGCTGGTCACCCAAGCGGCTCTGGATGTCACCCGCTCCATCGGCGGTGTTGCACCGCTGGAATAGGGAATGCGGCCGTCCTGCCTGCCGATGTCCCGGCGTTGCACTCGGGCAGAAGGCAGAACCGATTTCCACGGCATCGCAGATTCCCACTTCCGTTCCGGATCGGATCGAACGATGCTACAGAAAGGCGAGCCGACGGCTCCCGTTGCGGTTGAACAGTTGTAGACAACCGATATGGGACGAGCGGCAACACGGGGCGTGTTTCCTTGTCCGTCCGGAACTGTCGGACGGACAATAGAGGAGAATCGAATGCTCTATGTCGATCTACCCACCCAGCCGGAGTTCCGGGCGCTCAACAATCTGCGGGCCGACGCCTGCGTCTCGATCTATCTCAAGACCACACCGCTGTCGCAGCAGTCCGACGCAAGCCGGATCGAACTGTCGAACCTGGCCAGACAGGCACGAGAGCAACTCGAGAAGGCCGGCCTCGACAAGCGACGGCTTGCCGCGCTCATGCAGCAATTCGACGACCTGAGCGACGACGAGGAATTCTGGCGCCTGCAGGCCAACAGCCTGGCCGTGCTGGCAACACCCGATTCCATGAGCACGTTCCGGCTCCCCAACACACTGGTCTCCATGGTCGAGGTGTCGGATCGCTTCCACCTGAAGCCGCTTCTGCGCTCCATCACCTTTCCGCATTCGGCCTTCGTCCTCGCCCTGTCGGAAAATGCGGTGCGGCTCGTCGAGGTTCACGCAGAATTGCCGCCCTCCACGGTCAAGGTCGAACGGATGCCGCGCGACGCCGCGAGCGCGGTCGGCAAGTCGACCCTGAACGATCGATCGCCGAGCGGCCGCATCCATGGCCTGGAAGGGCAGAACGTCCGGCTTCGCCAGTATGCGCGTCAGGTCGACGCCGCGCTTCGTCCCGTGCTGGCGGGTCGCGATACGCCGCTCATTCTGGCCGGCACCGGACGGCTGCCTTCCATATTCCGGTCGGTGAACAGCTATCCCGGCCTGTTGAACGACATCATCGAGACAAGCCCCGACCGGCAGAGCGATGCCGAACTGGCCGATGCGGCAAGGCCGATCCTCGATGCCGAATACAAGGCCGAGTTGAAGGCCTTCGCAGACGTCTACGAGACAAGGGCCAATTCGGGCCGGACCACCTCCGATCTGTCGGATGCGGCCCGTGCGGCGACTTTCGGGGCCATCGAGGCGTTGCTGGTCGACATAGACACCGTCGTGCATGGAACCGTCGACGACACGACCGGCGCCGTCAGCTTCGCCGACGATGCCGGCGCGGCCAGCTACGGCGTCATCGACGAGATCGCGGGCCGTGCGCTGGCAAGCGGCGCCAAGGTGCTCGGCGTCAGGAAGGCCGACATTCCCGGCGAAGCGCCCCTGGCAGCCATCCTGCGCTATGCTGTGTAATGTCGACAAAATCGACGAAAGCCGGCAACGGCGTCCATTTCAGAGCCGCCTGCAGCCAATAAAGTGAATCCGATAGAAATGTTGGCTGCAAGGAACAGACAAGATCCGCGCGTTTGAAATGGTACGGATAATCTCATCTTTTGCGCATATGACTGCACTGACTTGTGAATACCGAGCGACATCAATGACCTGAAGGAACAATCCATGCAGATGCGACTGGGCAGAAAGTATCAGGATCTCGTTCACGGCGTCACATGCGCCTGTCATACACCGGCTTTCGCACGCATAAACAGCCGGCTTTCCGCCGCCATGTCACGCCGATCGGTGCTGCGTGGAATCGGTGCGACCCTGGCCGCATCCTCACTCAATCCCGCTGCGGCCGTTGCCCAGGCTCCCGCCAGGCCGATCCTCCTGACGAACATACGCATCTTCGACGGACGGTCGCCCGATCTGGTGGAAGGGTCGAACGTGCTGGTCTCGGGCAACCTGATCGAGGCGATCGTGCCGGCCGGAGAAGATGCGGGCGACGTGGATGCGGTCGACTGTGGCGGGCGCGTGCTCATGCCCGGCATGATTGACGCCCACTGGCACTCGCTTCTGGCGGCAATCCCTCAAGCGGTCGCCATGACGGCGGACGTTCCGTACATTCATCTTGTCGCGGCACAGGAAGCAGAACGCACACTGATGCGCGGTTTCACGACCGTGCGCGACATGGGTGGTCCATCCTTCTCGCTCAAGCGCGCCATCGACGAAGGCAAATTGCCCGGTCCCCGCATATTCCCCTCCGGCGCGATGATCTCGCAGACCTCCGGGCACGGGGACTTCCGCATGCGCTACGAGGTGCCGCGCTCGGCCTCCAACGATCTGAGCCATGCCGAGGTCGCCGGCATCACGGCCATCGCTGACGGTGTCTCCGAAGTGCTGCGCCGGGTGCGCGAACAGCTCCTCCTCGGCGCAAGTCAGATCAAGATCATGACCGGCGGCGGCGTCACCTCCATCTACGACCCGATCCACGTCAACCAGTTCACGCCCGAGGAGATACAGGCGGCCGTCAATGCAGCGTCGGATTGGGGCACCTATGTCTGCTCCCATGTCTACACGTCAGCAGGCATCCAGAGGTCGCTGCAGAACGGCGTCAGATGCATCGAGCACGGCCAGCTCGCCGACGAGGAGACCGCAAAGATGATCGCGGCGGAGGACGCCTGGTGGAGCCTTCAGCCATTCCTTGTCGACGAGGACGCCAACCCACAATCCGACCCAATCCAGAAACAGCAACAGGCGGAAATCTCCGAGGGCACGGCCCGTGCCTACGAACTCGGCAAGAAGCACAACATCAAGATGGCCTGGGGAACAGACATCCTGTTCAGCCCGCAAGGCACCGCGAGCCAGGGAAGGCAGCTTGCCAAGCTTTCCCGCTGGTTCGAGAACGTGGACGTGCTGCGCATGGCCACGGGCCGCAACGGCGAGCTTCTCGCGATGGCGGGCGATCGCAATCCCTATCAGGCAAAGCTCGGCGTGATCGAGCCCGGCGCACTGGCCGACATTCTTGTGATTGACGGCAACCCGCTCGAAACCATATCGCTGATCGCCGATCCGGAGACAAACATGAAGCTGATCATGAAGGACGGCAAGATCCACAAGAACGCGATATCCGGATAGGGCGACAATGAAACGCTTCAAATTGCTTGCGATACCTTCTGCACTGATTCTGTCGCTGGCTTCAGGCGGCTCGAGGGCCGCCGACCTCACGCCAGTGGAGGAGTCCCGACCAGAGCCAGCCCCCGTTCATGCCAAGCCGGACTGGGTCTTCCAGGTGACGCCCTATCTCTGGGCGGCGGGCATCGACGGCGACGTTTCGCCGCGCGCCGACCGTTCACATCGACAAGTCCTTTTCAGATGTCATGGACGATCTCAATCTCGCGGGCTTCATCAATTTGTGGGCACGCAAGGACCGGTTCGTCTTTTCGGGCGATGTGCTCTACGTCAACCTGACCGAAGCCGCGACGACGGGGCCGCTTCCCGTTGTCGGCGCGGTCGCCGCCAACTACGACACGGCCCAGTTCGCCGCCACCCTGCAGGCGGGATACCGCATCCATGAGGCTCCGGACTTCACCTTCGACGTTCTGGGCGGGGCACGCTTCTGGCGTCTGTGGAACGATCTCAACGTCCGGGCCGCCGGCCGCACGCTGGCGGTCCAGAACGACTTCGGCTGGATCGACCCGGTGATCGGCGCGCGCGCACACTGGCACATCAACGACACGTTCTCCGTGCTCGCGCAAGGCGATCTCGGCGGCTTCGGTGCGGGCTCCGAGTTCACCTGGCAAGGCACCGCGACACTGAACTACACGCTCAACGACACGCTGGCCTTCTCGGCCGGGTACAAGGCGCTGGCAGTCGACTATGATCACGATGGCCGCGTCTTCGACACGACGCTTCACGGCCCGGTGTTCGGAGCGACCTTCCGTTTCTGAAACCTGTTTCCGGTTTCGGCTCGTTGCTGAACAGGGTCGCCGTCTCTGCGGCCGTCCGGGACGTCCGGCTGCACACGGCCAATACAATCAGATCACGCCAATACCGACATAATTCCTGCACGCCGGTCACGTTTGCTTTTCTCCAGGAATATTTACTGATGGTTTCACTGTCTTCGCGGTGTTAAACTTTTCCTTCAATTGGAATAGGCGCGGGCACAGTGTTGCCTTCGCCCGTACCTGAACGGATCTCCAGCGAATACCATCAATGCATGCTGCCCATCGTCAACTCGCTCTGGGAGGAGAAAATGAAACGTGGAGGCATTCTTGCAAGTCTGATCATCGTTCTTGCCTTCGCCGCCGCTGGCGCGTCACGTCCGGCGGCCGCGCAGGACAACTCGGGATCGCCGGACGCAACGCGTGTCATCGACGGCATGCAGCTGCCTGCTCCCGATCCCGCCTTCGGCGGACATATCGAAGATCAGGCGCTGAAATCGCAGCCCTGGTGGCCGCCCCGCATCGTGCCTCCACAAGAAGCGCCCAATGTTCTGCTGATCATCACGGACGATGCCGGTTTCGGCGTGCCCAGCACATTTGGCGGCGTCATACCGACACCGACGATGGACGCTTTGGCCGAAGAAGGCCTGCGGTACACAAACATCCATTCCACGGCGCTGTGTTCGCCCACCCGCGCCGCGCTTCTCACAGGCCGCAACCATCATTCGGTCGGCTTTGGCGTCATCTCGGAGCAATCGACGGGCTTTCCCGGCTACAACTCGATCATCTCCGAGGACAAGGCCACCATCGGCCGCATCCTCAGCGACAACGGCTATTCAACCGCTTGGTTCGGCAAGGATCATAACGTCCCGGCATTCCAGGCCAGTCAGTCCGGGCCGTTCGATCAATGGCCGATCGGCATGGGGTTCGACTATTTCTACGGATTCATCGGCGGCGATGCCAATCAGTGGCAGCCGAATCTCTTCCGCAACACGACACAGATCTACCCCTTCACGGGCAATCCGGAATGGAATCTCGTGACCGCGATGGCCGATGACGCCATCGACTGGATCACCTATCAGCACCAGATCAATCCGACCAAGCCGTTCTTCGTCAAATACGCACCCGGCGCCACCCACGCACCGCACCATCCGACCAAGGAATGGGTGGACAAGATCGCGGCGATGAACCTTTTTGACGACGGCTACAATGCGCTGCGTCAGACCATATTCGAGAACCAGAAACGTCTCGGCGTCATTCCCGAGTCGGCAAAACTCACCGCTTGGCCGGACGAGAAACTGAAGCCCTGGGACAAGCTTTCCGACGAGGAAAAGAAGCTGTTCATCCGGCAGGTCGAAGTTTTCGCTGCCTATGCGGCTTACAGCGATCACGAGATCGGCCGTGTCGTTCAGGCGATCGAAGACATCGGCGAGCGTGACAACACACTGATCATCTACATCAACGGGGACAACGGCACGAGCGCCGAAGGCGGCCCGCTCGGGACCCCCAATGAAGTCGCGTTCTTCAATGGGATCAACATGATGCCGGTCGAGGAGCAGATGATGTGGTACGACGTGTGGGGCACCGAGCAGACCTACAACCACATGTCGGCCGGCTGGTCGTGGGCATTCGACACGCCGTTCGACTGGTTCAAGCAGAATGCCTCGCGGCTGGGCGGCATTCGCCAGAACATGGTTGTCTCATGGCCGGCCGGGATTTCCGACAAGGGGGCGATGCGCGAGCAGTTCATGCATGTCATCGACGTCGTGCCGACGATCCTGGAGGTGTCCGGCATCAAGCCACCGGAAGAAGTCGACGGCATCAAGCAGGCGGCCATCGAAGGGACGAGCTTCGCCTATACGTTCGACGCCGCCAATGCCGCCGCCCCCTCCCGGCACACGACGCAGTATTTCGAGATGATGGGACAGTGGGCACTCTATCATGAGGGCTGGCTGCTCAGCACCAAGGTCAACCGCGCACCATGGGAAGCATTCGGGGCCGCCAACCCCGATCCGCTCAACAACCAGGTGCTGGAGCTCTACGACCTCACGACCGATTACACCCAGAGCACCGATATCGCCGAGCAGCATCCCGAGAAGGTCGAAGAACTGAAGGCGCTCTTCATCGAGGAAGCGAAGAAGTACAACGTCTTCCCGTTGGACGCATCGGTTGCCGCCCGGATCATCGCACCACGGCCGAACATCACCGCCGGGCGCACCGAATTCGTCTACACGAAGCCGATGACGGGTCTGCCGCAAGGCGATTCTCCGCTGCTGCTGAATACCTCCTACACGATCACGGCCGAGATCGATGTTCCCGAGGGCGGCGCGGAAGGCATGATCCTCACCTCGGGCGGACGCTTCGCGGGATACGGGTTCTATCTTCTGGAGGGCAAACCGGTCTTCCTCTGGAACATGCTGGACCTCCAACGGCTCAAATGGCAGGGAGACGAGGCCCTTTCGCCCGGAAAGCATGTCGTCGAATTCGATTTCAAATATGACGGCCTCGGCGTCGGGACGCTTGCCTACAACAACATGAGCGGACTGGGCAATTCCGGCACGGGCACGCTCCGGATCGATGGCAAGGACGTCGACACGAAGCGCATGGACAAGACGATCGGCATGATCCTCCAGTGGGACGAGTCCTTCGACATCGGCTCAGACACGCTGACCGGCGTCAACGACCAGGACTACGAGCCGCCGTTTCCGTTGACGGCAAAGCTCGACAAGCTGACCGTCAAGGTCGACCGGCCACAGCTCTCCGAGGCGGAGAAGAAGAAGCTCGAAGAGGCGATGCAAAAGGCCAGCGACTAGCCCACCGAGCGCCCTCTTTGACGCATAAGGGGCGCTCTATCACTTTGTATCTGCGCATCGTGGCTTCGGCTTGAAGGGCGCAGATCGATCCAGACCGAAGGGGGACGCCGTTCCGAGCGGCGTCCCCTTCGCCGGTATTCCAGGCATTGGTGAAAGCTGCGGCAGCCCTGCGTCACTCCTACCCATGCAAGCAGCGAATAGCTGGCATGTCGTGCGGATCGTTGAAGATTTTGCTGCATTGCACAATATTGCGCGCGATAGCGAGTCGACGACTCACGGGAGGAATAACCGCGAGATGGTTGACACATGGGGCATTCACGACATCTGGACCACGCAACGGAGACGGGCCCGATCCGGCTCTTGACGTCGGATGACCTCGAACTGTTCCGCGACCACCTGCTTCGGCTCGACGCAGCAAGCCGGCGCGACCGCTTCAACGGCATCACCGATGACGAATTCGTCCGGGCCTACGCGGCGCGCTGCTTTGCCGAGGACACACGACGCACGCTCGTCGTCGCCTATGTCGAGGACGGGCGCGTCGAAGGTGCGGCCGAATTGCACGAAACCGGCCAAGGCAGAATCCTGCAGGCAGAGATCGCCTTCAGCGTCGAAAGCCATCGCCAGAACATGGGCATCGGCAGCCGGCTCTTCGAACGCCTGATCGAACATGCGCAGGCATTCGGTTATCGGCGGCTGCTGGTCACGACCCATCCGCAGAACGAGGCAATGAAGGCCCTGGCGCGCAAGTTCAACGCCAGACTGAGCTTTCAGGATTGCGAGACCGTCGGAACGATCGATCTGGACGACGTGCGGCCACCCGTTCAGGTCCCCCGTCCCGGGTCAGTGCACGAAAGGACGTCACAAGCCGATCCGGCGCGCGCATTCGACGAACTCATGCGAGCGGTCGCGGATTTTCAACTGACCGCCTTGGGCCTGGCGCACATGCGCCTGCCACGCAAGTCGTGACGTTCCGCGTCGGACTTCCATAAAAAAAGCCCGGAACGATCCGGGCTTTTCGTCAAAAGGCTGGTGAAACCGGTACCGGTCAGGCAGCCTTTGCCGACAGAACATTGGCCCGGGCAAAGCCCGCCTTGATGAATTCGGCTGTCTCGTTCATCGCGGTCTGGGCTGCCTCGCCGTTTGCGCGCAGCCGCTCCGCGTTGGCCTTGGCGCTGTCGCGCAGATAGTCCGACTGAAGCTTTGCGGCTTCCTCGAACGAGACCGCTGCGGCGACCTTGCCGACCGTATCGAGCGCATGCTCGATATTGGCGAAACCGGCCTCGACCAGGCCGCGCGAGAAGTCGGCATAACGGGCGATGGCCGTGCCGGCGAAGCTCTCGGCCTCGGCCGCGGCACTCTTGGCTTCGGTGCGGACCTTCTCGACCTGCTCCTTCGCGCTCGCTGCACCGCGCTGCACGAACTCGCGCGCGGCGGCGGGAACTTCGAACTTGTCCTGGAAACCTTCCATGCTACGACGGAAGGGCTCGAAATATTCGTTTGTGGCCTTCTGGCCGCTCGTCTTGCTGGGCATTTGCTTTCTCCATTCTTCAATCAAGCCATGGCAACCCTGTCCACGGTCCGGCCCAGGGTCTGCATTCCATATAGGGGATCGTCTTGTGCAGTGCAACAAATTTGCTGCATTGCACAAAATTGTCTCATTGACGGAGCCCGATCGGCACCCGATCATGCGGCACTCCAGGACGTCGCCGCACCGTGGCGATCGGCGGCGGGTCCGCAAGTGATGGGAGGACAGGATGGCGAAGAAACCGGAATCCGATTCGATCATCGATCTGTTCGTGAACTTCGGCCGCGAACTGAACATGCCGAACGTCGATATCGACAAGATCATCGAGCATCACCGCAAGAACCTCGAGGCGCTGGAGCAGAGCGCCAAGACGGCCAGCGCCGGGGCGAGCGACGTATTTTCCAGGCAGCGCGACATCCTGCAGCAGACATTGCACGAGATGGCCGGCCTCGCCGAGAGCATGCGCACGGCTGACAATCCGCGCGACATGCTGGAAAAGCAGGTCGAGTTTTCCCGCCGCTCCTTCGAAACCGCCGTTCGCAACGCCAGCGATATCGGCGAGGTGCTGCGCAAATCCTCCTCCGAGTCCATCGAGATACTGCGCGAGCGCATCCGCGCGGCGATGGACGAGATGCGGCAGGGCTATGCGACCAAGGACGGGACCAAGCAGAAATAGGAGCCACCGCCCCCTCCGCGGCCCTGCCCATATTTGCTTGAACCGACATGTCATGTGCGCCAAATGTCGCCGGCGGCCGAAGCCGCGCCCCGGATCGTGGATATTCTGGATCACTTCACGACCGACCGGGATGGATTGGAATGAACGGGTTCGGACAGCAGGGAGCGGCCATGCAGCGCAGCGGGGAACAGATTGGGAAATTGCGGGACATGGTCGGTCGCGAGCGCGGCGTCTCCCCCTGGATGACCGTGGATCAGACCATGATCGACGGCTTCGCCGACATCACCCGGGACCATCAATGGATCCATGTCGACGTGGACCGCGCGCGGCGCGAGAGCCCCTACGGCGCACCGATCGCCCATGGGTTTCTCACCCTCTCGCTCGTTGCCACCATGAGCTACGAGATCGGCGGCTTGCCGGACGGTATCAGCGCCATCTTCAACTACGGGCTCGACAAGGTGCGCTTTCTGAACCCCGTGCGCGCCGGTTCACGGGTTCGCATGCGCTCTGCCCTCGTGTCGCTGGACGAACGGGCGCCGGGCCAGTTCCTGATGAAGTCATCCAACACCGTCGAAATCGAGGGTGAGGATAAGCCGGCCCTGGTCGCCGAAACGCTGATATTGTTCGTCATGGCACCGCCGCGCCAAGGCGCCGAGGCGCTCCCGAAAACATGAGAATTACGTTCAAGTCACTTTAGAATTATTCTAAATTATTGATATTCAATCGCTTTCCCTCCTTCATCGATTGACATCGGGACAGATCGGAGTCCATAAACACCGAGAGTACGAACCTTTGATGTATGGGCCTTGAACCCGTTCGATTGGAGGACCGGCTGCTCGATGTCACCGCACGGACCGCTTCGCTGGATCGGTTTCGCTGCGGAATGCATGAGAGCGCCTGTCAGCATGAATGGCTGAATTCGAAGACAATCACGGCTGCTATTTCGATCGGACGCCCGAAAAGCTGGTGCTTGAGGGCTATCGTCGCTGGATCGCCGGTTACGACACCGGGTCTGTCAGGCCCTGGGAACTGGCCTGGGATCTCTACGCCGCACTGCTGGGGCCGCAGGCCGGTCGCCGGGCATGGGGCGAACTTGGGCATTTCGTGCGCACGCTCAGGCAATGCGCGAATTGCCCGCTGCGCTCCTTTCCCTTCGGCGCTCATCATGTCTGCCGGGAAGAGTGCCTGGCGCTCGGTCTGATCGCCGGGCTCCAGCATGCCGACCGGAACGCGGTGCACGCCTGCCTCAACGCGATCAGTTGCCCTCTGCGCGCGGGAGAGGTGTCGGCCGCGGCCGGAGAATATGCCGAAACGCTGGCGTCGATGCGGCATTACCTGCTGCCGATTCCCGAAGCGGCGATCGCCGATATCGTGGCACGCGCCGCGCCGGCGCAACATGAAACGGTTCATTGAGTTCGAGAGGAGAGTGCTTGTGGTGGCGTCCTGGAAATATACGACAGCGGGTGCGGCGGCTATTGCGATGATGGCGGCACTCGCGGCGCCGGGACATGCCGAGAGCGATCCGAAGGCGGTGCTTTCGACCTATGCCGACATCGCTCAGGCCAAATACGAGGATGCGCTGGCCACCGCCGTTGCCCTCGGCAGCGCCATCGACACCTTCATCGCCGAACCGACCGAAGACAATCTGGGCGCCGCGAGGGACGCCTGGAAGGCCGCGCGCGTTCCCTACCAGCAGACCGAGGCATACCGGTTCGGCAATGCGATTGTCGACGACTGGGAAGGCCGCGTGAATGCCTGGCCGCTCGACGAGGGGCTGATCGACTATGTCGACGCCTCCTATGGAACGGAGTCGGACGACAATGCCCTCTACACGGCCAACGTGATCGCCAATCCGTCGATTTCGATCAACGGAGAAACGGTCGACGCAAGCGCCATCACACCTGAATTCCTGTCCGGAACGCTGCAGGAAGCAGGCGGCGTCGAGGCCAATGTGGCGACCGGCTATCACGCCATCGAGTTTCTGTTGTGGGGCCAGGACCTGAACGGGACAGACGCAGGTGCCGGCGCCCGCCCCGCCACCGATTTCGATCCCGACAACTGCACCGGCGGCAATTGCGAACGGCGGGCGGAGTATCTCGCCGCAGCGTCGGACCTGCTGGTTGCCGACCTGGAGGAAATGGTCGCCAACTGGACCGAAGACGGCGCTGCGCGCGCGGCGGTGTCGCAAGGCGATCCAAAGGCCGGTCTCGCGGCGATCCTGACCGGGCTCGGCTCGCTGTCGTATGGCGAGCTTGCCGGCGAGCGCATGAAGCTCGGCCTTCTGCTGCACGATCCGGAGGAGGAGCACGACTGTTTTTCCGACAACACCCACATGTCCCATCTCTATGACGTCGTCGGCATCCGCAACGTCTACACCGGCAAATACGAACGCGTCGACGGAAGCATGGTCGAAGGTGCGGCGATCGCCGATCTGGTCAGGCAGGCCGATCCCGCACTCGACGCCGAGCTGAGGGCCAAGCTCGACGCGACGGTCGCGGCCGCGCAGGCGATCGCCGAACGGGCCCAGGCGGGCGAGGCCTATGACCAGATGATCGGCGAGGGCAACACGGAGGGCAATGCAGCGGTGCAGGCCATGATCGATGCGCTGATCGACCAGACACGCTCGATCGAGCGCGCCGTCGCCGCCCTCGAACTCGACCAGATCGCCTTTGAAGGCTCCGACAGTCTCGATAATCCCAATGCGGTGTTTCAGTGAGCCTGCCTGAACACCAAACCTGAACCCAGCCAGCGGCCGGACGCGGTCGCAAGCCCCAGGAAGAGTCGCGTATCCGATGCTTGTCTGTCATTGCAATCTGATAACCGAGAAGGAAATCGAGGACACGATCATCGGCCTGTTGGAGGCCGATCCCTGGCAGCTCATCGTGCCGGCGAAGGTGTATCATGCGCTTTCGCGGCGCGGACGTTGTTGCGGCTGCTTCCCAAATGTGGTGGAAACGATCATTCGGGTCACCGAGAACTATCATAGCCGGTCGGACGCGGCCGGCGACGAAATCGTTTCACACCTCAACCGCGTGCGCGAGCTGCGCGGCAAATTCGGGAGCAGGCGTCATGAAAGGCGAACCACAAGTCATAGAGCGGCTTAACGAGGCTTTGTTCCTCGAATTGGGGGCGGTCAACCAGTATTGGCTCCACTATCGCCTGCTCGAGGATTGGGGTTATCTCAAGCTTGCCAAGAAGGAGCGCGAGGAATCGATCGAGGAAATGCATCATGCGGACAAACTCGTCGCCCGCATCATCTTTCTCGAAGGCCATCCCAATCTGCAGTCGGTCGCGCCCCTGCGCATCGGCGAGAATGTCAAGGAAGTGCTCGAATCCGATCTTGCCGGCGAATATGACGCCCGCACCTCCTACAAGCAGTCGCGCGAAATCTGCCAGCAACTGGGAGACTACGTGACGATGCAGCTGTTTGAAGAACTGCTGGCAGACGAGGAAGGCCACATCGACTTCCTGGAAACACAGCTCGAGCTTCTCAAGACGATCGGCGAGGAAAAATACGGTCTGCTCAACGCCGGCTCGGCCGACGAATCCGACTGAGGACGACGGCGCATGCGGTGGACTCGTTCTTGCGCAGACCGCATGCGGCCTTCTGAACGAATCTGGCGTCGCGCCTGCAATGGTGGGCGCGACGGTCTTGTCGCGGCGCTTCTCGCCTTCTCCGTCGTCGGCCACGGCCTGGCCGACCCCCTCGCCTCATTTCCTTCCCAGCGCGACGACCTGAGCGAAAAGGACAAGGCGCGCGTCGAGGCGGTCACCCGTTCGACAACGGATTTTTCCAAACCCGAGCGCTTCGAGGCCATGCAGGGCGGCGCGGCAACGTCGCACAAGCTGCCCAACAGGGATGCCTTCTCCCAGCCGTCCGCCAATCTGACCTTCGCCGAGGAGGAAACGTTCAAGCTCGGCAACGCGCTTTTCCGCAAGCTCTGGGTATCCTCCCCTTCGTCGACACAGGCTTCCGACGGTCTGGGGCCGCTGTTCAACGCACGCGCCTGCCAAAGCTGCCATCTCAAGGACGGCCGAGGACATCCACCCGAGAACGACGCCGACGCAACATCCATGTTTCTGCGGCTGTCGCGTGCTCCACGAACGCCCGAAGAGCAGACATTGCTGAAAAGCAAGACGCTGCTCAACCTGCCCGACCCGATCTACGGCAACCAGTTGCAGGATCTCGCCGTGCCCGGATTGAAGGCGGAAGGTCGGGTCTCGGTGACGTATGAGGAGTTCACCGTCACACTCGACGACGGCACAGCCGTGGCGATGCGCAAGCCCGACTATTCGGTGCGCGATCTCGCCTACGGGCCGCTCGACGTTTCGACGACGCTGTCGCCCCGCGTCACGCCACAGATGATCGGACTCGGCCTCGTGGAACAGATCCATCCGGCGGACATTCTGGCGCTCGCCGACCCCGACGACGCCAATGGCGACGGCATCTCGGGCCGGCCCAACATCGTGCGCGACGCGGCAAGCGGGTCACTGGCGCTCGGCCGCTTCGGGTGGAAGGCCCAGACGCCTTCGATCCGGCAGCAATCGGCCGACGCCTTTGCCGGCGATATCGGCATTTCAACTCCTGACGTAAGGAAGCACGCGGGCGATTGCACGGAAGCTCAGGTCGATTGCCTCGCCGCACCGTCCGGCGTTCAGCCCCGCCTGGGCGACACCGAGGCACCGGACCCGGTGCTCGACCTCGTGACCTTCTATTCGCAAAACCTCGCCGTGCCGGCCCGCCGCGACGTCGACGACCCGCAGGTTCTGCGCGGCAAGGCGGTCTTTTACGCCAGCGGCTGCGCCGCCTGTCACCATCCGAAATTTGTCACCCGGCGCGACGCCCCCAACGAGGCGCACGCCTTCCAGCTCATCTGGCCCTATTCCGATTTCCTTCTGCACGACATGGGCCTCGGCCTCACCGACTGGCAGATCGTCGGCGATGCCCGCGCAGGCGAGTGGCGGACGCCGCCGCTATGGGGGATCGGCCTCACCGAGACGGTGAGCGGCCACACCTTCTTCCTGCATGACGGACGGGCGCGCAACCTGACGGAGGCCATTCTGTGGCATGGTGGCGAGGCGGAGGCCGCGCGCGATGCCTTTGCGGCGCTCGGCCGTTCCGATCGCCAGGCACTCATCCGCTTTCTGGAGTCGCTGTGATGCCGCGCCGGCTTGTCATCGCTCTTGCGGCCGTGTTCTCGATGGCTGGCGGCGCGCGCGCCGCGGAGCCGTCCATCGATGCCGTGACGTCGCTGATCCAACACTATGTCCGCCCGGCCTATGATGCATTCTCCCAACAGGCGGCCGCGGCCTCGCACGCCATGGAAAGGCTGTGCCAAGACCCGTCGCAGCAGGAACTGGACGCCGCACGCGAAGCCTTCCTGCAGGCGGCTGATGCCTGGTCGTTCATCGAGCCGGTACGGTTCGGACCTGTCAGCGAGGACAACCGACTGGAGCGCCTTCTCTTCTGGCCGGACCGACGAAGCCGCGGCCTGAAGCAGGTGCAGGGTCTCCTTGCCGAAATGGACCAGACGGCCACCGATCCCATCACACTGACGCAGAAGAGCGTTGCCGTGCAGGGTTTCGGCGCCCTGGAGTTCGTTCTGTTCGGCACCGGATCGCAGGCCCTTGGAGAGGATGGGCAGTCCTTTCGCTGCGCCTATGGAGACGCCGTCGCGGCCAACATCGCGGAGATTGCCTCGTCCATTGCCAGTGCCTGGGCACGGCAGGATGGAATCGCCGGCATCTGGACGTCTCCATCGACGGAAAATCCTCTCTATCGCGACGAGACCGAGGCCGTCAGCGAAATCTTCGACACTCTCGTGCACGGCCTGGAAATGGTGCGCGACGTGCGCATCAACGGCTTTCTGGGCGAGGATCCGGCGCAGGACAGGGCAAGACAGGCGCTATACTGGCGCTCCGGTGGGACCATTGCCTCGATCCGGCAGAACGTGGCGGGATTGCGCGCCATTTACGATGCGGCGGGGTTTGGCGAGGATCTCGGTCCGGATGCGGAATGGATCGGAAGTTCCATCCGTTTCGAGTTCGCCAACATCGACCGGGCGCTGTCGGACCTCGACGCGCCGATCGCCGATCTCCTGAACGACGAAGCGGATCGCGGCAAGATCGTCTATGCACGGATCGTGACCACCAGCCTCTCCGATCTCATCGGCTCGGGCCTCTCGGGTGCATACGGGCTGACGGCCGGCTTCTCCTCGCTGGACGGCGACTGATGCCAAGCCTGATCGACCGCCGAACCTTCCTGCAGGTCGCCGGTGCCGGCTTTCTTTCCGCCATCGCCCCGCAGGCCGCCCTCGCAACGCTGGCCGCAGACGCGGTGTTCGCGACAGCCTACAAGGATCGGCGCGGCGCCTTCGGCGTCGCCATCCTGTCGGAGACCGGGGACCTGCTCCACACCGTGCCGCTGCCCGACCGTGGCCACGACATCACTTGCGACGCCCGAACGGGCCTGTCGGTCGCCTTCGCCCGCCGACCGGGCCAGTTCGCCGTGGTCTTCGATCACCGCGGCGGCACTGCGCCGTTGACGATTGCCGCCGTCCCGGGCCGGCACTTCTTCGGCCACGGCGTGTTTTCTCCCGACGGCCGGCTGCTCTATGCGACCGAGAACGACTTCGAAGCAGCTGCCGGGATCATCGGCGTCTACGACGCGACGGACGGCTTCAGGCGCGTCGGCGAGTTTGCCACCCACGGCATGGACCCGCATGAGGTGCTCTTGATGGCGGACGGGCGCACGCTCGCCGTCTGCAATGGCGGCATCGAGACGCATCCCGATTATGGGCGCGCCAAGCTCAATCTGGCAACGATGGAGCCTTCGCTCGTCTTCATCGATCGCGAGACCGGAGACCTGCTCGAAAGGCACCGCCTGACGGCCGATCTGCACCAGCTTTCGATCCGGCACATGGCGATCGACGAGGGCGGGCAGGTGTGGTTCGGCTGCCAGTATGAGGGGCCGGCCACGGACCGGCCGCAGCTCGTCGGCACGGCGCGCCCGGGCGAAGAAGCCATGCTCGTTTCTCTGCCGGATGATACTCTCGGAGGCTTCCGCAACTACGTTGGATCGGTCGCTACCAACCGGGAGGCGGGCACCGTGGCCGTCTCCTCGCCGCAGGGCAACCGTTTTGCCGTCATAGAGGCACGCAGTGGGAAGGTGCTCTACAACGACGCATTGACGGAAGTCTGCGGACTTGCGCCGGACAACTCCGGCTTCATGGCGACGGCCGGAACAGGCGCGATCGTCCCGGCACAGGGGGCGCCCGCCTCGCTACCGGACTATGTTTGGGACAACCACCTGCTGCGCATCGGCACCTGAAAGGCCTCACACGTCCACGCGCGCCGAAGCCATATCGAGGGCCGATCTGATCACCGTCAGCAGCGCATCGCCGGCCGGCTCCACCGCTCCGTCGTTGAAGATGGTCTCGGTGATCCCGGTCATGTCGCATTCCGCCTCGCGTGAAAGCCGCCTGAGAATCTCGTCGGCGCTTTCGCGGCCACGCGCCGCCAGCCGTCGCGCAAGCGTCTCCGGCGAAGCCGTGATCAGGACGACAGTCACGTTGCGGTAGCGCGCGCGAAGCGCCGCGAGAGCGGTGCGAGAGAGATTGGCGACAACGACGTGACCATCCTCGATGTGCCGGTCGACACTTGCCGGCAAACCGTAGGACAGACCGTGCGCCCGCCAGAAGAGGGCGAAAGCGCCCCGGGATGCAGCGTCCGCAAAGGCGTCGGGCGTCATCGTGTCGTGATCTTCGCTGGCCTGGTCGGCTGCCCGCGTGATCACGCGGCGAGCGAAATGCACGCTATCGGCCAGTGGACCGAGATTGTCGCGCGCATGGGCCATCAGTGTATCCTTGCCGGCTCCGCTCGGTCCGACCACGGCGACAAAGGCACCCTGGCGCGCTCGCGGATCGGGGCCAGACGGTGGTGCCACGACGAAAGGCGCGCTCATGCGACCCGCCTGCCTTCACGCCAGACGGAACGAACCACCGGGATGTGTTCGTCGACGCGTACCCGCACCAGATCGGCACGCTTTCCGATCGCGATCTCGCCACGGTCGTCGAGACCCGTCGCCCGCGCGGGGTTCCTGGAGACCATGGCGACCGCCTGAGGCAACGAAATGGCGTCGACCACCTCGCCGAGAAAGAATGCCGACTGAATCAGGCTGAAGGGAATGTAGTCCGACGAGAGGATGTCGAGGCAGTCGCGCTCGGCCAGGTCGCGCGCCGAGACATTGCCCGAATGCGAGCCGCCCCGCACGATGTTCGGCGCGCCCATCAGGACGCCCATGCCGGCCTCCTTCGAGGCCGCGGCCGCTTCCAGCGTGGTCGGGAATTCGGCCACGCGAATGCCCTGCTCGATGGCTTCGGCCACATGGTCCTTCGTCGCGTCGTCGTGGCTGGCCAGCACGATGCCGCGGGCATGGCAGGCTTGCGAAAGGGCAATGCGATGCCGACGCGAATTGCGGTCGGACTGGGCCATCCGCGTCTCGCAGAAGCTGTTGAATTCCTCATCGGTCAGCTTGAGCTTGCGCTGATAATAGGTCGCATAGGTCTCGAGGTTGACGAACTGGCGCTGGCCGGGCGCGTGATCCATGAGCGAGGCCAGGCGGACCCGGTCCTCACCGTCGAACATCGCGAAGCCCTCAAGGCAATCGTCGGCCGACACCTCGCAGCGCAGGTGGATGAAGTGATCGGCACGCAGGCGGTCGTTGCGCACCCCGTCGTCGATCGCGTCGGCCAGCCTCCGCATGTCGGCCGTCGTCATGTCGGGATCCTCGTCGAGCCGTAGCCCGACGCGCAGCGCGTCGAATACGGTGGTAATGCCCGACGTGGCCACCTGCGCATCATGGGCCAGAACGGCGGCCAGCGGGTTCCAGCGCACCTTGGGTCGCGGCGCGTAGTGTCCTTCCAGATGGTCGGTATGCAGTTCCACCAGCCCGGGGATCAGGTAGTCGCCCTCGAAATTCTCGCCGCCGGAAACCGTCCCGGCCGCGATGTCGGCAATCTTGCCGTCGCGAACATGAACCGTACCGTCGACGATCTCGTCGGCGAGCACGATGCGGGCATTGGTGAAGGTGCAATCGGAGGACATGTCAGGCTGTCTTTCTTTGCTGCGCCGACGCGAACTGCCGGAACGCACGGACGGCGAAGGGTGCGCCGGGCTCCGGCTCCACGAACAGGGCAATCGAGGTGATTTCAAGGGGGCTGTCGACAAGGCCGGCGAAGTGAAGGGCGATGGCGTCGCGCAGACGCGCCGCATCCTGGCCGGACGCGCGGCCGGTCAGCGTCATGTGGAACCGGAACGCATCGAACACGTACGGGTATCCCCACTGATGAAGATATTTCAGCTCCTGCGGCTTCAGACTATCAGGCCCGCGGCGGGCGATATCGCCCTCCTGCAAGGGCGCGCGGAAGGCATCGAAGGCAGTCACCGCTTCCTCTGCCAGACGCTGCAGCGGCGCGACCGGGGTCTCGGGCACGATCGCGAAGAAGCCCGAAAGCTGGCGCACGACGATGCGCGGGATGGTAAACGGCGCTGCAGCGGCGCAGAAGCCGTCGAAGGCCGTGAGCAGTTCGTCTTCCGTCCTGTCTGCGGCCAGTTCGAACGGCGCCTTGAGCGTTGCGTGAAAACCGTATCGGCGCGGCGAAGCGGTGTGGAAGGCCAGATCCTCCCCGCTCATCGCGCCCGCCGGCGGCTGCGCCACCGGCGTGCCAGAGAAGGCATCGCGCCCCAGCCAGCGCGACGCCGCGCTGGTCAGCGGATGGTTCTGGGGTGGCGTATAATAGATCGCGTATCGCATGTCGGTCCTGAGCCTGCCTGATTCGCCGCCAAGCCGGATGCTCTAGGCGATTTGCATGACAGATTGACGAAGATGGCGGGGCAATTGCCCGCCTACCAGAACGAGGCGCAAAAGTCATCCGCGCCGTGGTCCGGTTCCCATCAGGCGGTGGCGCAACGCACCGGAAATGCTGTCGAACACAAACACCACGATCAGGATGAGGACCACCATATAGGCGACGTTCTCCCAGTCCTGGTTGGTGCGCATGGCCTCCCACAGTTTCAGGCCGATCCCGCCGGCACCGACCGCGCCGATGATCGTCGCCGAGCGCGTGTTGGATTCCCAGAAATACAGCGATTGGCTGAGGAAGATCGGCAGAACCTGCGGCACGACGCCATAGCGCTGGACGACCGCAGGGGCGGCGCCCACCGAGCGGACGCCTTCGCGCTGCTTGTCGTCGATGTTTTCCAGCGCTTCGGCATAGAGCTTGCCGAAGGTGCCCGTGTCGGTGAAGAAGATCGCTGATATGCCGGCCAGCGGTCCGGGCCCGAATGCGCGGGTGAAGAACAGGGCCCAGATGAGCATGTCCACCGAACGCAGGAAGTCGAACAGCCGCTTCAGGATCTGGTTGACGAGACGGTTGGGCGTGATGTTGCGCGCCGCCGCGAAGGCGAGGGGAAACGCCAGAACGGTCGCCAGCACGGTGCCGGCAAAGGCCATGACGATGGTCTGCAGAAGTTTCAGCCAGACGTCGCCGTGTTGCCACTCGGCATTGTTGAGGACATTGTTCCAGGCAAGAGCGATATTCGACATCTGCGGATCGATGCGATCGCCAATGACGAGCAGTGCTGCCACTTCACCGAACGACTTGCCCCAGAACGGCGAATTCGTATCGAAAACGAAATTCTCCCAGCCCCAGAATCGGTGACGTATCTTCACTTCGTCGTTCTCGACCTCGGCGCGGCCGGCAAAGCCGAAGCGCAGGATGACCTTGTCGCCGGGCGCACGCTGGCTCGCCCAGGCGGGTAGCGGCCCCGCCGCATCGACGCTGCGGTCATTCACGATATCGAGGACGAGTTCCTCGTCAGCGCGCCTGGCGACAACCCGGCCCGGGCGGATGTCGAGCAGTGCGTCGCCTATCTCCACCAGAGCGCGGACCACCGCCTCCTCGCGAACCACCTCGGACGCCGCCGGCCTCCCGGCGGATGGCCCCGCCACACCCTCCCCGGTCGGGGCCGGCTCGCCGCCCACGGTACCAAGGAAGCTGTTTGACGAGGATTGGACGCCGCCGCCAGAAAGTCCCCTGCTCTGCACGCTGCGCTCGACCTCGGCGCTTTCCAGCGTCACCCAGGAAGGCGCCGGATTGTCACCGAGCGGCGAGAAGCGCGGATAGGATATCTCCAGATGGTTCTCGCCGAACTCGATGTCCGGACGCACCTCATAGGAAACCCAGTCGGCCAGGTAATTTCCGGCGATTTCCCAGTTGCCGTTGGAAAACACGGCGCCGATGGCGAAGAACCACCAGGCGAAGCAGAGATAGGCGACGATGCCGGCCGCCACGAACCAGCCGGTCAGGCGCTGGCGCAGCGCGCTGGAAAAGACGGCGGCATGGCGCGCGGCAATCGCATCGACTTCAGTTGGGGTCAGCGTGCTCATTATCAGCGTCCGAATTCGAAGGCCTGCGCGCCGACGACGCGTTTGCGCAGCCAGGCCGAGAACTGATCGACGACAACGATGGTGGTGAACAGGAGCAGCACGATCGCCAGCGTCTTGGCCTCGTGTCCGCGGCTGATCGACAGCCGCAGCGCTTCGCCTATGCCCCCGCCGCCCACGGCACCGATGATGGTGGAGGCCCGCACATTGATCTCGAAGCGCAACAGCCCGTAGCTCAGGAAATTCGGCATGACCTGCGGCACGATCGCGAACCAGACGCGCTCGAACCAGTTGCCGCCAGCGGCACGCAGTCCCTCTTCGGCCCGCATGTCGGCATTCTCGACGACCTCGAAGAACATCTTGCCCAGCGCGCCGATCGTATGGATCGTCACGGCCAGCATCGCCGGCACGGCACCAAGCGAGAAGACGGCGAGGAAGAACCCCGCGATGACGATTTCGGGGAAGGCGCGCAGCACCTCCATGAACCGGCGGACGAAAAACCGCAGCCAGCGATTGGCGGTAACATTCTTCGCGGCGAGGAAACACAGGCAGAAGCCGGCGCCGAAGCCGATCAGCGTCGAGACGGCCGCGATGTTGAGCGTCTCGATCATCTTGTAGAAATATTCGGGAACATAGAGCGTCTGCGTGAGGTAGACGCGCCCTTCGGGATAATTGAATTTCAGGCTGCCGTCGTCATACGGCGAGGGCAAGTCGAACAGCGCCCGCCAGACCTCCCAGCCGTCGCGCGGAACGAGCATCGATATGAAATCGAAGAAGTGGGGCAGCCGGTCCCAGAACTTGCCGGCATTCGTGGCGTTGGCGAACCAGAGCGAGCCGCACATGGCGACGACAACCAGAATGATGCCGCCGATTGTGTAGAGGCGCTTGCGGACAGCCAGTTCGCGCCAGTGGCGTTCGACGGTCTGGCCAGCGTCCGAGAGTGCCGGCATATGGGTGATTGCGGTCATGAAGGAACGGTCGCGTCCGGATCGTTTGAGCAGTGTCGGCGCACCCTCAGCGGGCCGCGCCCCAGGTTACCTGACGTGGGCACTGGCCACCCCTTCCCGGCATGGCCGGGAAGGGGTGGGTAGGTCAGGCGGCGCCTGACGCGTCAGGAGCCGATCTTGGCCTTGCGCGCGTCGATGATCGGCTTGTAGAAGGCGGGCGTGACTTCGGTGTATCCGGTGTAATCGCCGCCCTGGATGGCCGAGAAGCATTCCGGATCGTTCTCCGGCAGCTTCATCATGAAATCCTTGAACGTCGCCTTCATGTCAGCATCCATGGAGGTGCGCACGACGATCGGTCCGTTGGGGATGAGTGGCGACTTCCAGAGCTCGACAAGGTCGTCCATATCGAGAATCCCCTTGTCGACCATCTTGCGCAGATTTCCGGAGCTGTAGCCGTCCGAGAAGTCGCCCACGCCCGAGGCCCAGGTCGTGCCGGCGTCGAACGTGCCCTTGACCACCTCGAGCACGAGGTTTTCATGGCCACCGCCGAAGCCGGTCTCGGAGAAGAAGTCCTTGACGCTGGTGCCGATATCGCCCGGCAGCGTGACGGACGGAACGAGAAAGCCGGAGGTCGAGTCCGGATCGGCAAAGCCGAGCTTCTTGCCCTTCATGTCCTCCAGCTTGGCGATGCCGGAATCCTTGCGGGCGACCATGACCGAGTAGTAGCCGGTCGACCCGTCGGTCTGCACCGTCGTCAGGATCGGCTCGACGGCTTCCGGGTTCTCCAGATAGACCTTCGCGTAGCCCGAAGCGCCGAGCTCCGCATAGTCGAGCGTGCCGCCAAGCAGTCCCTGAATAACGCCGTCATAGTCGGCCGCTGGAAACAGCGACACCTTCTCGACGCCGAGCACCTCGGGCAAACGGTCGACCATGCACTGGAAATTGCGCAGACGGTCGGCTTCGTTCTCGCCTCCGAGAATGCCGATGCGGAACTCTTTCAGATCTTCGGCCTGTGCGGAACCGGCCATGAGGGCGCCAAGAGCGACGGCGCCGAGAAGTGCTTTCCGGAACATGGATGTTTCTCCTGTTGGGCCGGCGCGGAACCGGCTGTCTCCCGTGTTTCATGATGGCCCGTTACGCGGGCGAGGCGATCACGCCTCTCAGGCGCCCGCGAAGGCGGGCTCGAGAGAAGCGGCGGATGCTTTGACCTTTGGACGATGGCCGGAAATGGCGGTCGATGTGATGTCCTCGGCGATCTCGGAGCCATCGTCTCCTGCGCCGTAGATCACACGCACCGCCTCCGTCGTCAGATCTTCGGGGGGACCGTCGAAGACAACCCTTCCTGCGGCCATGCCGATAATGCGGCCGCAATAGTTGCGCGCCGTATCCAGCGTATGGAGATTGGTGATGACGGTGATGCCGTCGCGCCGGTTGATGTCGGCCAGCGAATCCATGACGACCTTGGCGTTGAGCGGATCGAGCGAGGCGATCGGCTCATCGGCCAGGATGACGCGCGGCTGTTGCAGCAGTGCCCGGGCGATGGCGACGCGCTGCTGCTGGCCGCCCGACAGCGTGCCCGCACCCTGCAGCGCCGCCTGCGCGATGCCGAGCCTTTCGAGCGCGGCGATCGCCATGGCACGCTCTTCACGCGAGAAAAGGCCGAGCAGATTGAGCGTGGTGGAACGATGGTTGAGGCGTCCCAGCAGCACGTTGGTCAGAACGTCGAGACGCGGCACCAGGTTGAACTGCTGGAAGATCATGGCACAGTCGCGCTGCCAGTGGCGCAGCTTCGCGCCCCTGAGACCTGAAACCTCGATGCCGGAAAAGCGGATGGCGCCCTCGCTCGGATCGATCAGCCGGTTGATCATCCTGAGCAGCGTCGACTTGCCGGCGCCCGAACGCCCGATGACGCCGACCATCTGACCATTGGGGATGTCGAAGTCGACATTGTCGACGGCGACGTTGACGCCGAAGCGGCGTGTCACCTTTCGAATCTCAAGCATTGCGGCTTCCCTGTCTGGCCCTTGCTTCCGGCCTTTCTTGACGAACTCGCTAGCGAAGCCGCATGAAGCTGCAATGTCAGGATGGTGTCAGTTCTGTAACAGCGCACAGGACTGCCAGATGCCGGCGCCGGCCGATGAGAGAGCGTGGATATCGGGCTGACATGAATGCTCGGGCTGGCCGCGCACGACGTCCGGCTGGCGGAATGCATATTGCTTCTGGCACAGCGCCCCGCAGTCCCTATATGAGCGTCCGGCGCAGCCGCTTTATCGAGGGAACCGATGCAACCATCCAGACCGATCCGACTTGCCACTCTGTTTGCGGGGTTGTTTCCCGCGTTTTCGATGCTCGCGGTCGATCATGCCGACGCGCGCCGGGGCGGCAGCTTCGGCAGCCGCGGCCTGCGCACGCATCAAACGGTGCCGCCAACCCGCACGGCGCCGGAGCGTGCCGCGCCGGTTGAGCGCTCGATGTCGCCCAACCAGGGACCGACGAGCGCGGCCCGCCAGCAGACCACGAGTTCCGCGCAGCGGCCGGGCTTCTTCAACGGCTTCGGCGGCTCCATGCTGCGCGGCATCATGCTGGGGGGACTGATCGGGCTTCTCCTCGGCCAGGGCTTCGGCGGTCTTGCCGGCATCTTTGGCCTCCTGCTCCAGGTCCTGCTGATTGTCGGCGCCGTCATGCTTGTCGCGCGCATGTTCGCCACCCGTCAGGCCGGCAGACCGGCCATGGCCGGACCGGCACCGGATGCCCCTGCTTTCCGGGATGCCGCCCCACCTGCGCCCGGGGCTTCGCGCGGTTTCACCATTCCGCGCATCGGTACCGGCCAGGATCCTTCTTCGCCGGCGGCCACCGGCGACGACATCTCCCTCACCCAGGCGGACCTCGATACGTTCGAACGTCTTCTGGCCCAGGTGCAGGAAGCCTTCGGACACGAGGATCACGCGGCCCTGCGCCGGTTGGTGACGCCCGAGATGGTGTCGTACCTTTCAGAGGAACTGGCCGGCAACGCGCAGCGCGGCATCCGCAACGACGTTTCCGACGTGCAACTGCTTCAGGCCGACATCGCGGAAAGCTGGCGCGAGGGCAGCCATGACTACGCCACGGCGGCGATGCGCTATTCGTCGCGCGACGTCATGCGCGACCGCACCACCGGCAGGCCCGTCGACGGTCAGCCGGAAGAGCCCACGCAGACCACGGAACTGTGGACTTTCGTGCGCCAGAACGGCGGCGACTGGAGGCTGTCCGCGATCCAGGAGACCTGATGGCGCGCAGGCTCAGCCGCCGTGCTTGTCCAGAAACGCTTCCGCATCCATCTGGCGAAAGTCCTCCAGCGCATCGCGCAGGCGCTGGTGATCCCAATCCCACCAGGCCAGCGCCTGGAAGCGCTCGGCGACCGGCCGGCTGAAACGTTCGCGTATCGGTCTGGCCGGCACGCCGGCAACGATCGTGTAGGGCGCGACATCCTTCGTCACCACGGCACCCGAACCGACCACCGCGCCGTCGCCGATAGACACACCCGGCAGGACGGTCGCGCCATGACCGAGCCAGGTGTCGTGACCGATCGTCACCCTGTTTGATCGCCGCCACGCGAAGAACTCCTCCTCGCGCTCGGCATCTGGCCAGTAGTCGGACGCCCGGTAGGTGAAATGGTGGAGCGTCGGCCGCCAGGTCGGGTGATTGGTGGCGTTGATGCGGACCGCCGCCGCTATGTTGGCGAACTTGCCGATGTGCGAGCACCAGACGCCGCAATCCTGCATCACGTAGGAGTAGTCACCGAGCACCGAATCGTGAAAGCGCGTACGCTCCGCAATCTCGGTCCAGCGCCCGAGCGTCGATCCGTCCGCCTCGGCGGTGGGATGGACGAGCGGTTCTTCCGACAATCTTGTCATGCCGCCGACCTTTCCGGAGCAAACTGCGTGACGTCGATCGTCCGGTCGGCCACCACGTCGCGCACGTCCTGGTCGTGGAAGATGCCGAGAAGCGCCACGCCGGCCGCCTTCTTCTCGGCGATCATGTCGATGACGACCGTACGGTTCTTCGCATCCAGCGACGCCGTCGGCTCGTCGAGCAGCAGGACGGGATGGGCGGTGATGAAGCCGCGGGCGATGTTGACGCGCTGCTGTTCGCCGCCGGAGAAGGTGGCCGGCGGCAGCGACCACAGCCGTTCCGGCAGATTGAGGCGCGACAGGAGCGCGCGCGCCGTCTGCCTTGCCTCCTCGCGGTCCGTGCCAAGCGCGACGAGGGGCTCTGCGACAACGTCGAGCGCCGAAACCCGCGGCACGGTGCGCAGGAACTGGCTGACATAGCCGACCGTGTCGCGCCTGATCGCAAGGATCGTGCGTGGACCGGCTTTCGCCATGTCGATCAACTCGCGCTCATGCTCGATGATGATCTGACCCGCATCGACCGCATAATTGCCGTAGAGCATTTTCAGGATCGAGCTCTTGCCGGCGCCGGAAGGTCCGCCCAGCACCGCGCATTCTCCCGATCTGAGCGCAAAGGAGACGCCCTCGACCACCGGCAGCGAGATGCCGCCCTGCAGATGCATGGTGAAGCTCTTGGCGACGTCGGAGACAACGAGTGGAGTGGGCATCATCACACCTGCAGGATCGAGGAGACGAGGAGCTGGGTGTAGGGCGCTTGCGGATCGTCCAGAACACGATCCGTGAGCCCGGCTTCGACCACGCGCCCATCCTTCATCACCATGATGCGATGCGACAGGAGGCGCGCCACTGCGAGGTCGTGGGTTACGACAATGGCCGCGAGTCCGAGATCTGTCACCAGACCGCGCAACAGGTCGAGCAGACGCGCCTGGACGGACACATCGAGGCCGCCGGTGGGCTCGTCCATGAAGACGAGGCGCGGCGCGGTCACGAGGTTGCGCGCGATCTGTAGCCGCTGGCGCATGCCGCCGGAAAAGGCGCGCGGCTCGTCGTCGACCCGATCCTCGGCGATCTCCACCCGACCCAGCCAGTCGATCGCCGTCTCACGGATGCGGCCGTAATGCCGCTCGCCCACCGCCATCAGCCGTTCGCCGACATTGGCGCCGGCCGACACGGTCATCCGGAGGCCGTCGGCGGGGTTCTGATGCACGAAGCCCCAATCGGTGCGCATGAGAAAGCGCCGTTCGGCCTCGCTTATGCGGTAGAGGTCGCGCCACTCGCCGTCGCGCATCCGGTAGGAGACCGAACCCGACGTCGGCATGAGTCTGGTCGAAAGGCAGTTGAGAAGCGTCGTCTTGCCGGAACCCGATTCACCGACCACCGCCAGAACCTCTCCGGGCCACAATTCGAAGGATATGTCCGCGCAGCCGATGCGGGCGCCGTAGGATTTCGACAGGGAGGATACGCGAAGCAGAGGGGTATCGTTGGTCATGCTCGGTCCTCCGTCATCTCGCCGATGTGGCCCATCTCGCGCCGCTGCTCGCAGAAGTCCGTGTCGGAGCAGACGAACATGCGCCCGCCGCGGTCGTCGAGCACCACCTCGTCGAGATAGACGTTTTCGGCACCGCAGAGCGCGCATGGCTTGTCGAAGGTCTGCACCTGGAAAGGATGGTCCTCGAAATCCAGACTGACCACCTGCGTATGGGGCGGGACGGCATAGATGCGCTTCTCGCGCCCCGCGCCGAAGAGCTGCAGAGCCGGCGACATGTGCATTTTCGGATTGTCGAATTTCGGTGTCGGCGACGGGTCCATCACGTAGCGGCCCTCGACCTTGACCGGATAGGCATAGGTGGTGGCGATATGGCCATTCGTGGCGATATCCTCGTAGAGCTTGACGTGCATGAGACCGTATTCCTGCAGTGCATGCATCTTGCGCGTCTCGGATTCGCGCGGCTCGAGAAAGCGCAGCGGCTCCGGGATCGGCACCTGGTAGACCAGCGTCTGCCCCTCGGACAGCGGATGCTCGGGTATGCGGTGGCGTGTCTGGATGATCGTCGCGTCGGCGGTATGCGTGGTCACCGCGACATTGGCGACCTTCTGGAAGAAGGCGCGGATCGAGACCGCGTTGGTGGTGTCGTCGGCGCCCTGGTCGATGACCTTGAGCACGTCGTCCGGCCCGATGATCGAGGCTGTCACCTGGACACCGCCGGTGCCCCAGCCATAGGGCATGGGCATCTCGCGGGAGGCGAACGGCACCTGATAGCCGGGAATGGCGATCGCCTTGAGGATCGCGCGGCGGATCATACGCTTGGTCTGCTCGTCCAGATAGGCGAAATTGTACCGTGCGATGTTTTCGACATGGGCGTTCATTATTCGGCGGCCTCCCGGCTCTCATCCGTTGCATCCCGGCCCTGTTCGCGCGCCTCGTGTTCGCGGCGCATGCGCCGCACGAGATCGAGTTCGGCCTGAAAGTCGACGTAGTGGGGCAGCTTCAGATGCTCCACGAAGCCGGTCGCCTGCACATTGTCGGAATGCGAAATCACGAACTCCTCGTCCTGCGCCGGCGCGACGATATCCTCGCCCAGTTCGCTCGCCCTCAGCGCCCGGTCGACGAGCGACATCGCCATGGCCTTGCGCTCGGACTGGCCGAAGACGAGCCCGTAGCCGCGCGTGAACTGCGGCGGCGCCTTCAGCGAGCCCTTGAACTGGTTGATCATCTGGCACTCGGTGACACGCACGCGCCCGAGCGGAACCGGAAACGGCAGCTCCGCCACATCGAGTTCGACCTCCACCTCGCCGATCCTTATCTCGCCGACGAACGGGTGCGATCGGGCATAGCCGCGCTGGGTCGAATAGGCGAGCGCCAGCAGAAAGCCCTCGTCGCCGCGCGCGAGCGCCTGCAGGCGCTGGTCGCGATCCATGGGATATTCGTTCGGCGTGCGGGTGATGTCGCCAGGCTCGTGGCCAGGCGGCATCGCGCCGTCGTCCTCGATCAGCCCCTCCTGCGCCAGAATGGAGGAGACGCGCGGCATGGCCTGCCTTTCCTCCTCGCGCAATGCAGGCTCCTCGACCTGAGGATCGCCGGCCAGCGCGGGATCGAGCAGGCGGTGCGTATAGTCGAAGGTCGGGCCCAGCACCTGGCCTCCGGGCAGGTCCTTGTAGGTCGCCGAAACCCGGCGCTCGACCAGCATGGCGCCGGTATCGACCGGCTTCGAATAGCCGAAACGCGGCAGTGTGGTGCGATAGGCGCGCACGAGGAAGATTGCCTCGATCATGTCGCCGCGCGCCTGGCGGATGGCGAGCGCGGCCAGTTCCCGGTCGTAGAGCGAGCCTTCCGCCATGACCCGATCGACGCCAAGGGCAAGCTGCTCGACAATCTGGTCGAGGCCCAGCGCCGGCACCGACCGGTCGCCGCGACGGCGATCGTCGAGCAGGCGGTGGGCATTTGTGATGGCGGCCTCCCCGCCCTTGACGGCAACATACATGAATCAGCCCTCCAGGCGGGAAATGCGGGTAGTGCGCGGCAGGCAGACGATGGCGTGCCTGCCCGCAAGCACGAGATCGACACCGCGCGGGAAGCGCGCGTTGTTCTGCTTCCATTGCTCCAGGAAGTGGCGCGGCATGGGCGTCGGCGCGATCACGTTCCGGTCCTTGATGCCAGGACCTTCAAGAACCAGTTCCCCACCGCCGGTCGGGCTTTCGATCTGCAGGATGAGCGTCGTCGAACGGTCGGGATATTCCTGACTGCCCTGGGCGAAGTTTTCGAGCGCGATCAGATCGCCAGGGCTGGAAACGAGGGCGAAATGGGCGTCGGCCGGCGTATGGGCGTGCGGCGCGCCACAATGGAAGGCGAGCCACGCCTTGACATTGCCGTCAGCCTCCAGGCGTGGGTCGAACCACAGGGGCGTATCGTGGTCGCACAGGGCGAGCGCCACGGCGCCGGCAACGGGCGAAAGCAGGCCGGGCGGTGTGGCGAGCGCAGCCACCGGCTGCACGGTGCCAGGCCGGGCCATGGCGTCCATCAGAGCGCGAAAGACCGCCTGTCCGGCCAGCACCGCATTGTCAAAGCCGCCCTCGATGGCGTCGGCTGCCGTCTCCATCAGTCCTCTCCCCGTACCATGGTGAAGAAATCGACGCGCGTGGCGGCCGTCTCCGCCTCGCGCCGGGCGTCGGCCTCATCGAGTGCCGCGGCGAGCGGACCGACGATGCGCTCTTCCACTGCCTCGCGGCGCTCTGCGTCTTGCCAAAGCGCATCGACGATTGCCGCGATGCGCACCTTCTCGCAGTCGCGGCCAAGCGCATAGGCATGGCCGACCTCGCCGCTCGCCAGGCGGATGCTGGCCCGCGTCACGGTGGCCTCGCCGATATTGAAGGCCGCTCCGGCGCCGCCCATGCGCCCGCGCAGCGTCACCTGCCCCGTCTCCGGGCCACGTAGGGCGCGCGCCTCGACCTCGAATCCCGCATCACGCCACAGCCGACGCAGATCCTCGCCCGGCGCCCGAGCCAGAACCCCCATGGCGTGCCTACGGCCCATGTGGATGTCGTTTTCGCGTGCCCGTTCGGACTTCATTGCCGCGCTCCCCGATCCCTGCATCTGCGACCGGCATCTGCGATGCAGATCCCGGCCCGTCGAATTTGTCTATTGCTCTATACAACTGAACAACATATACATCTTCCTATCGGCTGTCCATGACGCAACGATGACAGGACATGGAATCACTCGAATGAAAAAGACCGACGACCGTACCGCCGTCCCCCTCGCGCGCCGCAGCGGCGTGGCGATGTGGCGCCAGATCGCCGACGAGATTCGCCACGGCATCGCGCGCGGGGAATTTGGCGAGGGCGGTCGCCTGCCGCCGGAGATGGCCCTGTCGGAGCGTTTCGGCGTCAACCGGCACACGGTCAGGAGCGCCATTGCCGCGCTGGTCCATGAAGGGGTGCTGCGCAGCGAACAGGGCCGCGGCACATTCGTCGAGCGGCGCAAGCGCCTGTCTTATCCGATCGGCGCGCGCACGCGTTTTTCAGACGGCCTGCGCGACCAGACGACAGAACGCCGGGGCCTCCTTCTAGCTCACGCGTCGGAAAAGGCCGACGTCCGTGTCTCGCAGGCGCTGGGGCTTGCGGAAGGCACGCCCGTCATCCGTATGGAAACGGTCAGCGAGGCCGACGGGCGACCCGTTTCCAGGGCAACGAGCTGGTTCGATGCCGCGCGCTTTGCCGGCTTCGCGGAGGCCTATGCTCAGACGGGCTCCGTAACCCTCGCCTTCAAGCGCTATGGCTTGGACGACTATTTCCGCAAATCGACTCTCGTTTCGGCCCGCCATGCGGACAATGCCGATCTCGACGATCTCCACCTTGCGCCCGGCGCCATCGTGCTCGTCGCCGTCGCGACCAATGTCGACAAGGCCGGCATTGCCGTGCAGTTCTCCGAAACGCGCTTCGCCGCCGACCGGGTAGAGCTTTCGGTGGCCACATGAGCGGAGCGGAAGAAGCCGCTCAGCGTTCGCTGCGCATCAGGTAGAGCGAGGCGGCAACGATCAACGCCGCTCCCAGCCAGAAACCGGAGGAAGGCGCCATGCCGAAGACGACCCAGCCGGCCAAGATGTTGAAGGGCAGCTTCAGATCGTCGAACGGCTGGAGATAGGTCGCGTCGGCGCTCGCATAGGCCCAGGTCAGGAGATACTGCGCCAGCGCCGTCAGAGCACCCGCAATGGCAAGCGCGCCCCATGCGGTGGACGGCGGCAGTTCGAGGCCGGAACCTGCCCATACCAGTGCGTTGACCGGGGTCAGCAGCAGCAGGAGATAGACGGTGATGCCCGCCGTCGGCTCAAGCGCCGTCAGCCGCTTGGTGATCAGCGACGTGGCGGCCCACAGGGCCGCAGCCGCCACCGGAAGAAGCGCGTGCAGCGTGAAGGCTTCCGACCAGGGCGCGATGATGATCATGGCGCCGGCGAAGCCGGTGACGGTGGTCGCGATGCGCACCGGCGTGATGCGCTCGCGCAGGATCAGGCCGGCGCCTGCCACGACGAAGAAGGGTGAGGTCATGGAGAGCGCGATCGCCTGCCAGATCGGCACGACGGAAAGCCCCAGCACCCACAACTGGACGCCCGCCGCCGCACACAGGACACGCAGAACATGCAGCGGCAGGTGCCGTGTCCGCATCTGCGCCCGTCCGCCCCGCCAGATCAACGGCAGGCAAAGCGCCAGGGCGATCAGATATTGCCAGAAGGCCACGGCCGTGGACGACGCGCCGGCAATCATTGTCGCCCACTGCGTGGCGGTGTTGAGCCCGGCAAAGGCGAGACCGGCCGACACCATGATTGCGGCCCCGCGCAAGGCGGCCGGATTGCGCGATACAGAGGTGAACTGGCTCATTTCGTCCGTTTTCCTTCGCCGTCCCCGTTTCAAGATTCGAACCCAGGGATTGCGGGATCGGACACAGCGGCGGCCTGCCGGAAACGTACCGGCCTGCATCGGCTGCGCGCGCCCGTTCTCTTTCATCCGGACTGTGACCGTCGGCTTCGGATTCGCACCGAATCTGCTGACCCGCGACAGCCTGACGCCGCCGCGGCGCTCGCGGGCTTGGGACGCAAGGCCCCTTACCGCCGGTGGGGACTTCCACCCCGCCCTGAGAACGTTGACCGACGTCGTGCAACGCCGGCCGGGCGCCAAGCTATGCCGGCCTGGCCGGCCGTTCAAGAAGCGTTTTGTTCGAACCGCGGTTCACATCGAAGTGACACCGCCGTGACGGGCATTTCATTGACCGCGCATGGAACGCCGTGCTCAATCCACCCGCATTTTCCACCATCCGATTTGGGAGGCCCCGCTTGATCCGAACGACTGTGTGCGCTCTGGCGCTCGGCGCATTGTTGAGCACGGCTGTTGCCGGCGAACCGGACGCGAAGGACTGGGACGCGGTGCTTGCCGACGCGAGGGGCGAGACGGTCTATTTCAACGCCTGGGGCGGCTCGCAGAACATCAATGCCTATATCGAATGGGCCGGTGAAGAGATCGAGCGCAGGTTCGGGGTCAGGCTGGTCCATGTGAAGCTCGACGACACCGCCAATGCCGTGGCCAAGGTGGTGGCGGAGAAGGCGGCCGGCAAGGACGAAGGCGGCGCGGTCGATCTCATCTGGATCAATGGCGAGAATTTCGCCGCCATGAAGCGGCAAGGCCTGCTGATGACGCCCGGCTGGGCCGAGGACCTGCCCAACTGGAAGTATGTCGACGTCGAGAAAAAGCCGACCGTCAGGACCGACTTCACCGTTGCGGTCGACGGGCTGGAAAGTCCCTGGGGCATGGCCAAGCTCGTCTTCTTCCACGATCAGGCGCGCACCGACCCCGCCGATCTGCCGCACGATGCGAATTCCCTGCTGGCATGGGCAAAGGCCCATCCGGGCCGCTTCTCCTATCCGCAACCGCCCGACTTCGTCGGCACATCATTCCTCAAACAGGTGCTTTCGGAGCTGGTCGAGGACCGAACCGTCCTGCTCGAACCGGTCGACGACGTCACGTTCGACGCCGTGGTCGCCCCGCTTTTTGCCTATCTCGACGAGCTGCATCCGGTGATGTGGCGCAGTGGCCGGGCCTATCCACGCAACTATCCGGCGATGAAGCAACTGCTCGCCGACAACGAGGTCGACATCATCTTCGCGTTCAATCCGGCCGAAGCGTCGAGCGCCATCGAGAACGGCGAATTGCCCGACACGGTGCGCTCGTTCATCTTTCCCGGCGGGACGCTCGCAAACACGCATTTCGTCGCCATTCCCTACAATGCCGCATCCAAGGCAGGAGCCCTGGTTCTGGCCGATTTCCTGCTTTCCCCGCAGGCCCAGGCGCGCAAGGAAGATCCCAAGGTCTGGGGCGATCCGACGGTGCTGGCGCTCGACAAGCTCGAACCGGCGGACCGTGAACGGTTCGAGGCACTCGATCTCGGTGTGGCGACGCTGCCGCCGGACCAGCTGGGGCCGGCCCTCGACGAGCCGCATCCAAGCTGGATGGAACGGATCGAGAGCGAATGGAAGGCGCGCTACGGCGTGGCGAATTGAGGAGATGAGGGACAAGCGGCAAGTCTCTTGCTCCATGTTCCAGCGCTCTGGCAGACCGGAAGGGGTGCGGAGAAGCGCGCGCCTGTCCGCTGTCCGCATTGATTCATGCTAGCCCGACTTGGCCCCCCGCTGGCGATATTCCTCCTTGCCGGGCCGATCCTGTTCGGCTTCTTCGGCACGCTCCTGCCGGCACTCGGCTATCTCCCGGCGCTGGGCGGCTCGAACATCAGCCTGACTTCGGTGCGCATGCTGGCCGGCGAACCGGGAATCCTTCGATCGGCGCTCATCAGCCTTTTCGCCGGGCTGGCATCGGCCACCGTCTCGCTTTGCGTGGTGGCGGTATTCGTGGCCGGCTGGGCTGGAACGCGGACCTTCTCGCGCATCCAGCATCTGATCTCGCCACTGCTCGCCGTGCCTCATGCGGCCGCCGCCTTCGGCCTCGCATTCATGATCGCCCCCTCGGGATTGCTGGCACGGCTTGCCTCGCCCGAACTCACCGGCTGGACGCGCCCTCCCGACCTGCTGATCGTCCACGATCCCCTGGGACTGGCGATGATCGCCGGGTTGGTGGTCAAGGAAGTTCCGTTCCTGCTCCTGATCAGCCTGGCGGCGCTGCCGCAACTCAGGCTCATGCAAACGCGCGCCATCGCCGCCTCGCTCGGCTACGGGCGCATCGCCGGCTTCGTCTTCGGCCTGTGGCCGCTGCTCTACCGGCAGATCCGGCTCGCCGTCTTCGCCGTCATCGCCTTCGCCTCGTCGGTCGTCGACGTGGCCACCATCCTTGGGCCGCTGACCCCGCCGCCTCTGGCGGTAAGGCTTGTGCAGTGGATGAACGATCCGGAGCTCTCGATGCGCTTTATCGCCTCCGCCGGCGCGATGCTGCAGGTCGCCGTTACGGGGGCTGCCATCCTGATCTGGCTCGCCCTGGAACGGCTTGGCGCCATCATGCGCGACCGCCTGGCCGAAAACGGCCACCGCTTCACCCGCGATGTTCCGCTGCGCCTCACGGGGCTCGGCTTGATGAGCCTCATGGCCGTCATCGTTGCCGCCGGGCTCGCCGGACTTGCTGTGTGGTCGGTAGCCGGCTTGTGGTCCTTTCCGGACGCACTGCCGCACAGCGTTTCGCTGCGCAGCTGGACCGTGACGCTGCCGCGCATCGTCGAGCCCCTGGTGACGACCCTCCTTGTCGGTCTCCTCGCCACGCTGATCGCCCTGATCCTGACCGTGCTGTGCCTGATGCGTGAGGACGAAACCGGCCGGAGGGGCGGACGCGCGGCGGTCTATCTCCTCTATCTGCCGCTCATCGTGCCGCAGGTGGCGTTTCTCTTCGGGTTGCAGCTTCTGTTTCTGGGCGGTGGTGCGAAAGCGAACTTGCCGGCGCTGGTCTTCGCCCACCTCATCTTCGTCATGCCCTATGTCTTCCTGTCGCTGTCGGATCCATGGCGCGCCTTCGACCGCCGCTATGAAGCCGTCTCATGGGGTCTCGGCAAGTCGCATTGGCAAACGCTCAGACATGTCCGGCTGCCAATGCTGACGCGCGCTATCCTGACGGCGGGAGCCGTCGGCTTCGCCGTCTCCGTCGGCCTCTATCTGCCGACGGTGCTGATCGGCGCAGGCCGACTGACCACCATTACCACGGAAGCCGTGGCGCTGGCTTCGGGCGGCAACCGCCGGGTCATCGGCGTCTACGCCTTCCTGCAGATGGTTCTGCCGATGGCCGGCTTTCTCGTTGCCACAGTGATGCCGGCCCTGATATTCCGCCGTTTTCGCGCGATGCGCCTCTAGTGGAATGAATTTGGCATTCGATACCCGCTTGATGTCGACCTCGGGATCGAATGTCAGATTCGAAAATTCCGCTGGAACCACAATGTTGCTAGCGGTTTGTTTCCAACATTTTGCGCTCGATGCCGATACAGATGGGATGCAAATGTTGGAAACAGACCACTAGACCGGCGGCAGGTATGAGCAGCAAGGGCCTGAAACTCGACAATGTCTCCATCGCGCTCGACGGGCGGGTGCTCGTCGCGGTGACGCATCATGTCGCGCCGGGCGACGTGTTGACGCTGATGGGACCGTCCGGATCCGGAAAGTCGACGCTGCTCGCCTATATCGGTGGATTTCTCGATCCTGCCTTCCAGGCCGCAGGCCGTGTGATTGCCGACGGCATCGATCTTACCACACTGAAACCGGAAGAACGGCACGCCGGAATCCTGTTTCAGGACCCGCTTCTCTTCCCGCACATGACGGTTGCCGGCAATTTGATGTTCGCCATGCCGAGGACAGTCGCGCCGCACGCAAGACGCGCCGCGATGGCCGCGGCCGCGCTTGCCGAGATCGGCCTGGGCGGCGCGGACGACCGCGATCCCGACACGCTGTCGGGTGGCCAGAAGGCGCGCGTGGCATTGGCCCGCGTGCTGCTGGCCGCACCGCGCACCCTCCTGCTCGACGAACCTTTCTCGAAACTCGATGCCGGTCTGCGCGAGCAGATGCGCGACCTTGTCTTTGCGAGCGCGCGCAGGAAGGGGCTGCCGACCATCCTCGTGACGCATGACGAGGCCGATGCCGTTGCGGCCGGCGGCCCGGTCATCCGCATTGGCGAGGAGGAATGAAGGATCTTCCGCCGCTTCCCGTCACCGAGGTGCTGCCCGATCTGCGCAAGGCGCTTACCGGCAGCACAGGCGCCGTCCTTGTCGCGCCGCCCGGCGCCGGCAAAACGACACTGGTGCCGTTGGCGCTCCTGAAGGAGGGCTGGCGCGGCGACGGCACGATCCTCCTTCTGGAGCCCCGCCGGCTTGCAGCGCGCGCCGCCGCGCGGCGCATGGCCGCGCTGATCGGCGAGGAGGTCGGTGGGACGGTCGGCTACGCCATGCGCATGGAAAGCCGCACGTCGGCCAAGACGCGGATTCTGGTCGTGACCGAGGGCGTGCTGTCGCGCATGATCCTGGACGACCCGGAACTGCCGGGCATTGCCGCGGTCATTTTCGACGAGTTCCACGAGCGCTCGCTTGACGGTGATTTCGGCCTCGCGCTGGCACTTGACGTTCAGGCCGCGCTTCGCCCCGACCTGCGGCTTCTCGTCATGTCGGCAACCCTCGACGGCGCGCGCGTCGCCTCGCTGCTCGACGGCGCACCGGTCATCGAGAGCGCCGGGCGCAGCTATCCCATCGACATCCGCCACCGCCCGCGCGCACCCGACGAACGGGTCGAAGACGCCGTCGCCGGAGCGATCCGTACGGCACTGCGTGAGGAAGCCGGCAGCGTTCTCGCCTTCCTGCCCGGCCAGCGCGAGATCGAGCGCACCGCCGAACGGCTCGAGAGCAGCATTCCCTCCGATACCGACATCATGCCGCTTTATGGCGCGATGGACGGCAGGGCGCAGGATGCGGCAATCCGTCCGCCTGCCGCCGGACGGCGCAAGGTCGTGCTCGCCACGGCGATCGCCGAAACATCGATCACCATCGACGGAGTCCGCATCGTCGTGGATTCGGGCCTTGCACGGCTGCCGAGGTTCGAGCCGGGTACGGGCCTGACCCGGCTGGAAACGGTGCGCGCCTCGCGCGCCTCTGCCGCACAGCGCGCGGGCCGCGCCGGCCGCACCGAGCCGGGCATCGCCATCAGGCTATGGCGTGCCGAACAGACCGCAGCACTGCCGGAGTTCTCGCCAGCCGAGATCCTCGAGGCGGATCTTTCGGGGCTGGTGCTCGACTGCGCCGCCTTCGGCGTCACCGATCCGGCAAGCCTCAGGTTCCTCGATCCGCCGCCCTCACCCGCCCTTGCCGCGGCACGCGCCCTGCTTGCCGATCTGCACGCGATCGACGCGACGGGGCGGCTGACGGAGGAAGGCGCGGCCATGCGGCGCCTCGCCCTGCCTGCACGGCTCGCCCACATGGTCGCCAAGGCCGCCGAGACCGCTGAACAGCAGGCCGCCGCCGAACTCGCCGTCCTGTTGACCGAACGCAGCCTCGGAGGAACGGTCATCGATCTCGACCACAGGCTTTCGCGCTTTCGCACTGAACGCGCTGCGCGCGCGCAGGCCGCGCGCCAGATGGCCGCACGCCTGGCGCAAGCAGCCGCCTCCGCTCGGAAAGCAATAGCTTCCCCGCCCTCTTCGCCGGCGCAGGTTAGGAATACTGGACCGGACCCCGTGAAGGGCGGAGCCGGGCGGCTCCTGCTTCATGCCTGGCCCGACCGGGTGGCAAAGGCGCGCGGCGAGCATGGCCGCTACGTCCTCGCAAACGGACGCGGCGGGGTGCTCGATGCCGCAGAGCCGCTGGCCAAGGAAGAATACCTCGTCGTCGCGGATTTGCAGGGTAAGGCCGGCAACGCGCGTATCGCCGCGGCTGCGGCGGTCGACGAAGGCGACATTCTGGAAATCCTGGCCGATCGTATCGAACGGCGCACGCAGACACTGTTCGACGCCGAACGCCAGGCCGTGCGCAAGCGCGAGCTGACGCGGATCGGTCAGGTGACCCTGGCTCAACGGCTTCTGCCGCCGCCGGAGGGCGCCGAAGCCGACCACGCCTTGTTGGAGGCCGTGCGGGAGCGCGGGCCGGCCATCCTGCCCTGGGGCAGATCGGCGTCGACCCTGCGGCGCCGTCTGAAATGGCTGCATGACGGGCTGGGGACGCCCTGGCCGGACATGTCGGACAAAGCGCTGACGGCTGGGCTGGAGACGTGGCTGCTGCCCTTCCTGAAAGGTAAGCCACAGCTTACCGATATCGCCGACGCGACACTGGCCGAGGGACTGATGAGCCTGGTCCCCTATGACCTGCAACATCGCATCAACCAGCTGGCTCCGACCCATTTCGACGCTCCCTCGGGCAGCCGCGTGCCGATCGACTATGCAGGCGAGCGGCCGGTGCTCGCCATTCGCGTTCAGGAGCTCTTCGGGCTCGACCGGCACCCGGCAATCGCCGAAGAACGTGTGCCGCTCCTTCTGGAACTCCTGTCGCCGGCGCACAGGCCGATCCAGACGACGGCCGACCTGCCCGGATTTTGGCGCGGCTCGTGGGCTGACGTGCGCTCCGACATGCGCGGACGCTATCCAAAACACCATTGGCCCGAAGATCCGCTCAAGGCGCAGGCGACGGCGCGTGCCAAGCCGCGCGGCACCTAGAGCATGCGCATCAAACGAAGACGTTTGAGCGCGACATGCTTCGACCGCAGTCGAATCCGCTTGGCGGAACGCGCCGCATTGCGCATATACGGAGCATGACAAAGGACATACGCAGCGCCGGCCGCCAGCCGAGCCGACACCTGCGCCTCAACACGCTGATCAGGCTGAGATGGCTGGCCATTGTCGGCCAAAGCGCCGCGGTGCTGGTCGTCGCCTACTGGCTCGAATTTCCCATGCCGGTGAGCCTGTGCTTTGCACTCATCGCGTGTTCGGCCTGGCTCAACCTCCTATTGGCCTTCCGCTACCCGCCGACCCATCGCCTGCAGCCTGCCGCGGCCTTCGGCGTCCTTTTCTTCGATTCGCTGCAGCTCGCCGGCCTGCTCTACTTCACCGGCGGGCTCACGAACCCCTTCGCGCTCCTGATGACGGTGCCGGTCGTCGTGTCGGCCAGTTCGCTGCCGCTGCATCTGACCGGAATCCTCGGGCTGGTGACGGGCCTGGCGGCAACCGGCCTCGCCTTCTATCACCTGCCGCTGCCGTGGTTCGAGGGCACCGAACTCACCATGCCGTTCCTCTATATCGCCGGCATGTGGATGGCGGTCATCTCGACGACCGCCTTCACCGCCATCTATGCCTGGCGGGTTGCCGAAGAGGCGCGGCAACTCGCCGACGCCCTGACGGCCACCGAACTGGTCCTGCAGCGCGAGCAGCACCTTTCGGCGCTTGACGGGCTTGCCGCCGCCGCCGCCCATGAACTCGGCACTCCCCTGGCAACCATCACCCTCGTGGCAAAGGAGCTCGAAAAGACTCTCGGTTCCGATCCGAATTTCGGCGAGGACATGGCGCTGTTGCGCTCGCAGAGCGAACGCTGCCGGGAGATCCTGAAACGACTCACAAGCCTGTCCTCCCAGGGCGAGGAACACATGGCGCGCATGCCGCTGACCTCGCTGATCGAGGACGTGATCGCGCCGCATCGAAATTTCGGCATCACCATCAAGCTCGACCCCGCCGAGTCCATCGGTCCTGAACCCGTCGGACGGCGCAATCCGGGCGTCATTTACGGGCTTGGCAACCTGGTGGAGAACGCCGTCGACTTTGCCCGCAGCACGGTCACGGTGCGCTGGCGTTGGACCGAGGATGAAGTGACGATCGGCGTCGTCGACGATGGGCCCGGCTTCCCGGCCGAGATCATCGACCGCATCGGCGAACCCTATATGACGACACGTTCCGGGGGGCAGTCCGGAGGCGGCGGACTGGGGCTGGGCCTGTTCATCGCCAAGACGCTTCTGGAACGGTCCGGCGCAAGCGTCGATTTCCAGAATGCGCCGCAGCCCGGCAAGGGAGCGGCGGTCCAGATTCGCTGGCCCCGCCAGGCCTTCCTCTCTGCGCCCGAAGCGCTGGAGGCGGCACATTGACGGCGACCCTATGTTGACGCCGCGTCAATTGGAAAGACGTGCAGAAATGTCATATATGGCGTGACAGGTACGTTCGGATGGCGAGATGATGACGGAAACTAGCGAAGATATCCTCGGTGAAGACCGCAGCCTCCTGATTGTGGACGACGACCGGCCGTTTCTGACGCGGCTGGCACGCGCCATGGAGAGCCGCGGATTTGCCGTGGAAACGGCCGAAAGCGTCGAGGAAGCCATCGGCAAGGCCAGAACCTCGGCGCCAGCCTACGCCGTCGTCGACATGCGGCTTGGCGACGGCAACGGCCTCGACGTCATCGCGGCGATCCGCGAGACACGTGGCGACACGCGCACGGTCATTCTGACCGGCTATGGCAACATCGCCACGGCGGTCACCGCGGTGAAGCTGGGCGCGGTCGATTATCTGTCGAAGCCGGCCGACGCCGACGACGTCTTCGCGGCCCTGACGCGCACCGGCGGCGAAAAAGTCGAACCGCCGGAAAACCCGATGTCTGCCGACCGCGTGCGCTGGGAACACATCCAGCGGGTCTACGAGATGTGCGACCGCAACGTGTCCGAGACAGCGCGCCGTCTCAACATGCACCGCCGCACCTTGCAGCGCATCCTCGCCAAGCGCGCCCCTCGCTGATCGCAACGCTTCCTATTCGCTCTCGCCGTCGAGCGCCGGCACGGACACGCCGGCCAGTTCGGCCGCTAGCAGCCGGGCAGCGCCCGCGCGGGCAAAGCGCAGCATCATCGCCTTGCGGGTGGCGGCGGCCAGCCGGTGTTCGGGCGCCTCGCGCATGACCTCGGCGCCGTAGCCATCCGAGAGGATGAAGCCGCATTCGTGCGGAAAGATGTCCTGCGGCACGTCGGGATGAGTGGCAAAATAGAAGCGGTCGCAATGCAGCCGGTATTCGGGCCATTTGCGGTCGGTGCGGAAATCCTCGAGCGAGGATTTGATCTCGATGATCCAGATTTCCCCGCTGCGCGCCAGCGCAACGAGATCGGCACGGCGGCCGGTGGCCAGCGACAGTTCCGGCAATACGTGAGCGTTCATCTGCTGCAGCAGGCGCTGCACACCGCGGCGCACCAGGAGGGCTCGCTCCGATTGACGGCCGTCGGCGAGTGGATTTTCAGAGTAAGGAGATACGATCGGCATGGCTCAACCATGCCATCGCGACGAGGCGCGGGAAACCCGGCATCTGCCGAATGACATCGCATCCGTTGCCCCGGCCATGCACCGGCTGCGAAGCTGTTGCGAAAATGCAATGAAGCACAGGAGAATCGCAGGCCAATCGTCGGCAGGCAACTTAGAGACTTGGCAAATGCGATTGAGCATCTATTAACCATCGTGACTTAAATGTGGCCCGAATCGGGCCAATAGGCGGGTGGGGACCTTGGGGAATCAAAGCATGAAATCGAAGCCACTTCTTGTGGTTGGCGCATTGTTGCTCTCGCTGGCGCTGGCCGGCTGCACAAGCGGCGACACCTTGCGGATGTTCTCCAGCGAATATGGCGTCAAACGCGATGCCGCCTATCAATTGCCGTCCATCCCGATTCAGAAGGTTCCGCGCAAGTATCATCGCCAGATCGTCCGTTACGAGACCGCTGAAAAGCCCGGAACGATCATCGTCGACACCAACGAGAAGTTTCTCTACTTCGTGCTTCCCGACGGCAAGGCCGTACGCTACGGCATCGGCGTGGGCCGCGAGGGCTTCGAGTGGAAGGGCACGGCACGCGTGGCGATGAAGCGCGAATGGCCGACCTGGACGCCGCCGTCAGCGATGATCGGCCGCCAGCCGGAACTCGCCAAGTGGCGCGGCGGCATGCCGCCCGGCCTCACCAATCCGCTCGGCGCGCGGGCACTCTATCTCTTCAACCGTAACGGCGACACCGGCTATCGGCTGCACGGAACGCCGGAGTGGAACTCAATCGGCCAGGCCATGTCCTCGGGCTGCATCCGCCTGATGAACCAGGACATCATCGACCTGTACAATCGGGCCGAAGTCGGGGCCAAGGTCATCGTCACATGAATCCGTAGCGAACCGTCCAGGCAACAGGACTTCGCAACAAAAAACCGGGCCCCAAAGCCCGGTTTTTTTTGTGCATGGATGGATAGAGCGGGCGACCCGCCTATAGCTGCGAAGGGCGAAAGGAAGCGTCAGCTCACCTGTTCGACGTGCTGAACCTCGGGAACGAAATGCCGCAACAGGTTCTGGATGCCGTGCTTGAGCGTCGCGGTCGACGAGGGGCAACCCGCGCAGGCGCCCTTCATGTTCAGAAAGACCGTTCCGTTCTCGTAGCCGCGGAAGGTGATGTCGCCGCCATCCTGAGCCACCGCCGGGCGCACACGCGTATCCAGCAGTTCCTTGATCGTGATAACGATCTCTTCGTCTTCCTTGTCGTAGAACTCGCTGTCGGCGTCGGCCTTGGAACCGGCGTTGTCGTTCCCCGAGGCCATGACCGGCGCGCCCGACATGAAATGCTCCATGATGGTGCCGAGAATGGCTGGCTTCAGGTGCTGCCAATCGGGCCCGTCCGACTTGGTCACGGTCACGAAATCATAACCGAAGAACACGCCCGTCACGCCGGGCACGTCGAACAGGCGCGCCGCCAGCGGCGAAGCCGCGCGCGCCGCCTCTGCATCACGGAAGTCGGCAGTGCCGGAATTGAGCACCGCCACGCCCGGCAAAAACTTCAATGTCGCGGGATTGGGGGTCGCCTCAGTCTGGATGAACATGGCCGGCAAGCTCCTGCCTTGATATTTGGAATGATTCTAAATAGTCGCTCGACAGCCGGCAATCAAGGCAATCCGGTTCCGCGAAGGTCGAATCCGGGGAAAACGGTTTCAGGCGAGCGCCTCGATTTCCTCGTCCGACAGGCTGTGCGGCACGACCGTGACGGGAATGGCGAATCCCTGCCCCTTGCCGGCCACCGCCGAAACGAGCGGCCCCGGACCTTCCTTGCCCTGACCCGCCGCCAGCACGAGGATGGCAATGTCCTGATCGGCATCGATCAAGGCGTGAATCTCCTCTGCCGGGGAGCCTTCGCGAACAACGAGTTCTGGCTCGATGCCGACCGTATCGCGGATCTTCGTCGCCATCGCATCGAGCGCGGCGGAAGCCGTGGCATTGGCTTCCTCGCGCATGATCTTCTCCACGCCGAACCATTGCTGGAAATCCGTCGGCTCGACGATGAACAAGAGGACGATGCCGCCATTCGTGCTCTTGGCACGCTGGGCGGCATAGGCAACCGCGCGCTCGCATTCAGCCGTGTCGTCAACGATGGCGAGAAACTTCCGCCGATGTCCGGCTTCCCTGCTCAGTCGTTTCGTGACCATCCAGTCATCCTGCTCAACAACGCCCAGTCACCGGCGCATCATGCCCATGGCCCGCGCTTGGCACGAGCCTTCGGACCGATGCTCCCGCGCGCAATCTGCCATTGCCGCGGCCTGCGGGCAAGCTGGCGCTTTGGTCAGCCTCAGTCGCCGACGAAGCCGATGATCTCGCGCACGGTCTTCATGGTTGCTTCGGCGCGCACCGCGGCACGCTCGCCGCCGTCGCGCAGAACGTCGTCCACATAGGCCGGATCGGCCATGATGCGCCGCATCTCGCCGGCGATCGGCGCCAGCTTTTCCACGGCCAGTTCAGCCAGAGCCGGCTTGAACACGGAGAACTGCTGACCGCCGAACTCGGCGATCACCTCTTCGCGGCTTCTGTCGGACAGCGCGGCATAGATGCCAACGAGATTGTCGGCTTCCGGCCGCTCCTTCAAACCCTCGAGTTCGCTCGGCAGCGGTTCCGGGTCGGTCTTCGCCTTCTTGATCTTCTTCGCGATCGTGTCCGCGTCGTCCGTCAGATTGATGCGCGAGAGATCGGACGGGTCCGACTTCGACATCTTCTTCACGCCGTCGCGCAAGCTCATGACACGGGTCGCGGTCCCCTCGATCAGAGGTTCGGTGAGCGGGAAGAAGCCATTGAGCTGTTCTTCGCCGACCATCATGTCGACACCCACTCCGAGTTCACCGATGCGCGCGGAGAAGTCATTGTTGAACTTGGCCGCAATGTCGCGCGTCAATTCCAGATGCTGCTTCTGGTCATCGCCCACCGGCACGTGCGTCGCGCGATAGACGAGGATGTCGGCGGCCATCAGGCTCGGATAGGCGAGCAGACCCAGTGACGCGTTCTCGCGATCCTTGCCGGCCTTGTCCTTGAACTGCGTCATGCGGTTCATCCAGCCGATGCGGGCAACGCAGTTGAAAATCCAGGCGAGTTCGGCGTGCTGCATGACACGCGACTGATTGAAGACGATGTGCTTCCTGGGGTCGATGCCGGAAGCCAGGAAGGCGGCCGTGATGGCGCGCGTCTGGCCGGCCAGGTCTTCATGGACGAGCTGTGCGGTGATCGAATGCAGATCGACGACGCAGTAAATGCAGTCGTGGCTTTCCTGCAGCGAGACGAAACGGCGGATGGCACCGAGATAATTGCCGAGATGAAGATTTCCGGTCGGCTGGACGCCGGAAAAGACGAGCGGCTGGAACGTCGACATTCGAATGGTCTCCGGGGCTTGTGGAGGGCCTCGTTGCGGGCGAGGAAGAAACGCGACGTGCTTATGGCGGATGGCGCGGGCCCGCGCAAGAGGGACCAGACGTGCCACAGGGGGCAGGGTTCCCGACCTGCGATGCGTTCGTGATCCGATGGAGCGTGAACCGATCGCACGCTGACGCGTTGCACAGTCATGCCGCAACCCCCAGCACCATCCGGCAACCGGCGAGAGCCGCATCCCGGCGCCACATATGCCCTGCTTGCATCAGGGATGATCGTTTTCGGCTCGGCAACTCCGGTTTCCAAGCTCGTCACCGACGCCTTTCCCCTGTTCGTCGGCTCGACCTTTCGCGTGCTTCTGGGGGCACTGGTGCTGGCGCCGCTGGCCTGGGCCAACCGGCGGGCAATGTCCAAACTGACCAGACGCGACTGGCTGCTGGTCGGTCTGATCGCGCTGTTCGGCATGTTCGGCTTCACGGTCTTGATGCTGCTTGGCATGCGCCTGATCACAGGCGTCGAAGGCTCTGTCATCATGGCGACGACGCCCGCCGTGACCGCCACGGCCGCGGTCGTCCTGTTCGGCGAGCAGCTCAACTGGCGCAAGGTCGCGGCCATTGCCCTTGCCGTCGGCGGTGTCATCCTGCTCCACGTGACCGGCGGCGGAAGCCATGGCGGGTCATCCGCCTGGCCCGGTTCGGCGCGGGCGGCAACGCTTCTGGGCTCGGCCATGGTGTTCGCTGCGGTGTGTTGCGAGGCCACCTACACGCTGCTTGGACGGACGGTGAGCCAGGAGTCCGACCCCCGTGTGGTGGCGTTCCTCGGCGCCGCACTGTCGCTGCCCCTCTTCGCGCCCTTCGCAATCTGGCAATGGCAGGATTTCCAGGTCTTGAGCGTTGACTGGCGCGACTGGCTGTCCCTTGCCTGGTACGGCGCAGGCACGCTCGCTGTCGGCACGCTGCTCTGGTACGCAGGCATCGCGCGCACCCAGGGCTCGATCGCAGCCGCCTTCATGGGGCTGATGCCGGTTTCCGCCCTGGTGCTGTCCTACGTGCTCCTGCAGGAAACATTCAGGCCGATCCATCTTGCGGGCTTCGCTCTGGTCCTTGCCGGGGTCCTGCTCATTTCCTGGGAGCATGCCCGCATGTCCAGCGCATGAACGCTCAGCTGCGCCTCCGCACCGCGCGCGCAAGTTCCCTTCGATCGAGGGCACCGGTTGCGATAACGATGGCGAAATAGACGACGGCCGCGGCGGCGACGATACCGCCCACGGCGAGCAACCGCAAAAGCACCGCAGCGTGTGCAAGAACGTCTTCGAAAGCGTCCAGCAGCCACCACACGGCCGCGCCCATGACGACGCTGGCCAGCACGATCAGCGCCACGCGGCGCAACGTGGCCGGTGACGGGCGGAATGCATTGCGACGCCACAGCGTCACCGACAGGAGGACGAAGTTGATCCAGGCCGAAAGCGAGGTGGCGGCGGCCAGCCCGACATGGCCGTAGAAGGGGAATAGCGCCAGGCTTCCCGCAATGTTGACGACAACCGCGACAATGGAAAACCACATCGGCGTCTTCATGTCCTCGCGCGCGAAGAAGCCCGGCTGAAAGACCTTGATCAGAACATAGGCCGGCAGGCCGCTCGCAAATGCGGCCAGCGCAGCGGCCGTGAGGGCCGTGGTTTGCGCAGTGAAGGCACCGCGCTCATAGAGCAGCGACACGATCGGCGCCGGCATGACCATCAGCCCCACGGCTGCCGGCAGGGACAGGCCGAGCGCGAATTCGAGCGAGCGGTTCTGCAGATGCTGGGCATCCGCCTCGTCTCCCGCCTTCAGCGAGCGGGCGAGTTCAGGCAGGAGCACGACCCCGATGGCGATGCCGATGACGCCCAGCGGCAGCTGGTTGATGCGGTCGGCATAATTCAGGAGCGCGATCGCGCCATCCTGCGCCGAAGCAATGATCTGGCCGACGAGCAGGTTGATCTGGGTGACCCCGCCCGTCAGCAGTGCCGGTCCCATGAGGATCAGCAGACGTCTGACCGCCGGCGTCAGGCGCGGCCGGGCAAGCCGCATGGAAAAGCCTTCGCGCCACACACCCCAGATGAGAAAGGCCAGTTGCGCCACGCCCGAAATGAACACGCCCCAGGCGAGCCACACGCCCGTCGTGCGTTGCTCGACGCCGGCGCGCAGCGCCGCCACCAGGACGACGATCAGCACGATGTTGAGCAGCACCGGCACGGCGGCGGCGAGGAAATAGCGCCGCATGGAATTGAGAATGCCCGACAGCATGGCGACCAGCGACATGCAGAAGAGATAGGGGAACATGATCCGCGTCAGCGTGACCGTGAGGTCGAACTTGTCCGGCGTGTCGGCGAATTTCGGCGCAATCACCGTTCCGACAAGAAACGGCATGACGATGATGGCAACGGCCGACAGGATCAGCAGGCTGGCGACCAGCACCGAAAGCACCTCTTCGCCGAACCTGCGCGCCGCCGCCATGCCGCCGCCCTCCAGCTCCTTGGCAAAGAGCGGAATGAAGGCGGTGTTGAAGGCGCCCTCGGCGAACAGCCTGCGAAAGAGGTTTGGGAAGCGGAAGGCGGCGTAGAAAGCATCGGCCACGGGCCCCGCTCCGAGCGCTGCACCGATCAGCGCTTCGCGGACGAAACCGAAGACGCGGCTGGCCATGGTTCCGCTGGCCACGCTGGCAAACTTTCTGACCAGGCTCATGCAGCGGGCTCCGGCGCTCTGGATTTCATCGGGTTGGCGACCGGCGGGTTCACTCGGCGGCCGTCTTCATCTTGTGCTGACGCTGGCCCGCATCGCTCAGGATCGACACCAGCGTCTCCCGGATCGTCGCCTGCCTGGTCGGGTTCTCGATCTTCTGGCCTGTCAGGTCGGTGACATAGAAGGTATCGATCACCTTTTCGCCGAAGGTGGTGATGTGCGCCGAGGCGATGTCGAGCGACAGATCCGACAGAGCGCCGGTAATCTCGGACAGAAGGCCCGGACGGTCGAGCCCCTCCACCTCGATGACCGAAAAGCGGTTCGACAGCGTGTTTCGAATATGGACCTGCGGCTCTATGCGAAACACCTTCTGGCCACGCTTGGGCTTGGTCCGCTTCTCGATCATCTCCGGCAGCCAGCTCTTGCCGGACAGCACGTCTTCCATCAGCTTGCCGACACGCTCGCCGCGGCGGCGCTCGTCCTCGTCGCGCTCGAATTCGCGCGCAATCAGGATCGTGTCGAGCGCCCGTCCGTCCGTGGTGGTGAAGACCTGCGCGTCGACGATGTTGCCGCCCGCCCCCGCACAGGCACCGGCGATGACCGACAGCAGGCGCGGATGATCGGGCGTCAGCACGGTGATTTCCGTCACTGCCTCGAACTTGTGCGTCGTCACGGCGATGGCGAGCGGCTTGCGGGCGGCGTCCGTATCGCGAATGAAGGCGGCGTGGCGGATCTGGTCCGGCAGGTCGACGGTCAAGAGATAATTGCCGTAGTGCAGATCGAGGACACGCTTGCGCTCGTCCTCGTCCCAGTCGTCGAGCGCGGCGGCGAGTTGCTCTCGCGCCTGTTCGGCGCGCTTGGAGCGCGGCAGCTCCGAAAAGCCGCCCGTCAGGAGGAGCTCCGTCTCATAGTAGAGCGTGCGCAGAAGCTGGCCCTTCCAGCCGTTCCAGACGCCCGGACCGACGCCGCGGATGTCGCACACCGTCAGAACTAGCAGCAGTTTCAGCCGCTCCACCGACTGCACGACGGAGGCGAAGTCCTCGATGGTCTTGCGGTCGTTCAAATCGCGGGTCTGCGCGGTCATCGACATGACGAGATGGTTGTCGACGAGCCAGGCGATGGTCTCGGTCTCGGAGGGCGAGAATCCCATATGCGGACAGATGCGCCGCGCGATGCGCGCCCCGGCCACGGAATGGTCCTCCGGGCGACCCTTGGCGATGTCGTGGAGAAGCACGGCCGCATAAAGGATCTCGCGCTGCGAGCGCAGGCTCGGCATGAGAACATGCGCCAGCGGATGGATCTTCTCGCCATCACCGTGCTCGATCTCGGAAAGCACGCCGATGCAGCGCAGCAGGTGCTCGTCCACCGTATAGTGATGGTACATGGAGAACTGCATCATCGCGACGATCTTGCCGAAATCCGGGATCAGCTTGCCAAGCAGGCCCGCCTCGTTCATCCGCCGCAGATTGAGCTCCGGATTGCGGTCCGACGTCAGCACGTCCATGAACAGCCGGTTGGCCTCGGCGTTCCTGCGCAGGTCGCGGTCGACCAGCCTCAGCGAACGCGTAAGCAGTTTCAGCGCATTGGGATGATATTCGAGGCCATGCCGGTCGGCGAACCAGAACAGCCGCAGCATGTTGACCGGGTCGCGCTCGAAGACCTGGTCGTCCGAAACGTTGATGCGGTGATTGTCGATGATGAAGTCCGACGTGCCGGCGAGCTTGCGCCGGCGGCGCGAAAAGGTCAGGAAGATGCGGTTGAACCCGGGAACGTGCTTGGCCTGCTCCTCCTCCAGCGCCGCGCAGAAGATGCGCGTCAGGTCGCCGACCTGCTTGGCCCTCAGGAAGTAGTGCTTCATGAAGCGCTCGACCGCGGACAGACCGGGATGGCTCGTGTAGCCAAGCCGCTCGGCGATATCGCGCTGGATATCGAAGTGAAGCCTTTCCTCGGCCTTGCCGGTCAGGAAGTGCATGTGGCAGCGCACGGCCCAGAGAAAGTCCTCCGCCTTGCGGAATTCCAGATACTCGCGGCGCGTGAAGACGCCCTTGTCGACCAGTTCCTCGGCCGTGCGCACGCGGTAGTAATACTTGCCGATCCAGAACAGCGTGTGCAGGTCGCGCAGGCCGCCTTTGCCGTCCTTGACGTTGGGCTCCACGAGATAGCGGCTCTCGCCGGCCTTGCGGTGGCGCTCGTCGCGCTCGGCGAGCTTGGCCTGCACGAACTCCGCACCGGTGCTGCTCACCACCTCGCGGTCGAAACGCTCGATCAGATCGTCGTAGAGCGCCTCGTCGCCCCAGAGATAGCGTGCTTCCAGCACCGCCGTGCGGATCGTTATGTCCGTGCGCGAAAGGCGGATGCATTCCTCGATGTTACGGGTCGCGTGACCGACTTTCAGACCGAGGTCCCACAGCATGTAGAGAATGAACTCGATGATCTGCTCGCCCCACGGCGTCTGCTTGTAGGGCAGCACGAACAGGAGATCGATGTCGGAGCCCGGCGCCAATGTGCCGCGCCCATAGCCGCCCACGGCGACGATCGCCATGCGCTCGGCGGCGGAGGGGTTTTCCATGCGGTAGACGTAGCGCGCGGCAAAACCGTAAATGGCGCGGATGATCTCGTCCATGAGGTGCGACAGACGCGCCGCGCAGGCGGTGCCGCCGCCGTCCTCCATGAGCATGGCATCGGCCGCCTTGCGTCCGTCGTCGAGCGTGCGGCGTATCAGCTTGAGCAGAGCAGTTCGTGCCTCCTGGCCCGACGCGTCGCCGCCATGGTCGACCGCCAGCGTATCCATGGCCTGGCGCAGGGCCTCGCCGTCAACGATCTTCTCAAGCCTCAGGGGTATTCTCGCCATGCCGCGCCGCACTCCGCCTATGCGAGCGCTCTATACCGTGAATCGGACGCAATTGGTATGGGGCGGCACAATCAGGCTGGTGGACGCATGGCGTGCCCAACTTGTGCGGCTGCAGTCATTTTGCAGTTACCTGGCAGTATCCATTCCGAGGAAGATCACTCGAGGTTTGTACGGCGCTCGCCATGCCTCTCCTCCTCTCGCCGTGCCCGTCGTTCCGCGCCGACTGCACACACTCTCGACGGTGACTGCGGTGAAATGTCGGCCCATTCGCCCTGCAAAACGGCAAGTCGATTGTATTTGTCTTCTGCCAGTGGCGGCGGCGCGATCCCGATTCGCCGCATCGCAACGTAGATGGCGGCGAGGGTATCCCTATTGGGGCGATCGCGAGTATTCGTCCACATCGCAATGAGTTTCGGCTCGCTCAGCGAACGGCCCGCAGCGCCGACCCGGCAGAGTCCTTCGATCGTCGCAAACCTAAAGACTCGCGAATTTCGCTTCGGGTCGACGAGATAGGGCAACGCGGCGGGGCCAAGGTCTCCCAGGCGGCCCAACAATGAAGTTGTCTCCCACAGCCAGTGTCGCTCTCCTGCCGCTGCATAGATCGCCAATATGCGCGGACCGAACTCAACGAATCTGTCCTTGGACAGGTTAGCCACCAGATGGATCAGTGTCCTGCCGTTTCCTCCCGCCACATAGCGATCGTTGCCTGCAAGAGCCGCGGCACGTTCCAATCCCTTCATGATGGCTTCGGCGCGAGACTCCAACGCATCCGGGCGATTGCGTATCACATCCGTCTGCCAATCGCGTGTTCTGGCCGGATCTTCGATTATGGCGTCGATATTGGCCAACTGGCGCTCGAGGACCGCATCCTCCATCGCTGCCGCCTTTGCCAGAACAGGTGCCGGGTCTGCACCCCTGCGATTCGATGGATCGACTTTTTCCAGCCCCAAAGCGCGCGTCAACACACTGCCTGGAACCAAGGTGATACGCACTCGCCTGAATCCGGCAGCACAGTCCCAACTTGGGCTCGCCGAATTGAGCATGCACCCCATCACCGGCATAGGCCACCACGTCAACGGGTACACACTGCCTGCAAGCAATTGGAAATGGCGCCCGTCGGGCGATGTTACTGTCGTAGTGTAGCGCCTGACAGGCATCGATCCTTGGTGGTATTTCTCTTCCTGTCGCGACACACGCACCATGGGAAGCTCAGGCCGTTCGGGCATCGAGAGTGCACAGAAGCGCTTAACAAGTCGCCACGTGCGAATGGAATCTCCGTCGTGAAATCCGGAGGTATGGACGAAAGCTGCACGCATCGCCGGCGCTTGGCGTATCTTGTCACAGGTCGCCTCATCGACAATCCTATGAGATAGATATCCCTCAGGAAAGTTGTTGTTGGCCGCATATGTGACCGGCATGCCGTAGTGTTCGGTAAGCCACGCGCCGCTCTCGCCATTGTCGAACACCAACGACTGACGAGCCGGATCAAACGGTATTGCAACATGCGCGTTGGCGGTTTCGTACGAAGCCGAAAGCATGCGCAGTTCCAAGCGTTGTTGTACGACGATTGCCCAGTAGCCACCGTAGAATGCTAATGGCACTACAAGCCACCACCGAAATATCCGGCCGATAGCCGCCTCCAAGACAATCCCGACCATTCCAGCATTGACGAGAAATATCGACCAAAGCGCAGCGCCTGCAAACATCAGGTAGATGCCGACTGTGGGAAAATGCTGCGCGGCATAGACCACGGCAGTCTTGACAAAGAAAATCAGCGAGATGGGGAAATAGCGCATGCCTCTCAATGGCAAGATATTTCTGAACAAATAGTGCAAACTGGCAAGGCCAGGCCAAAACCAACGAGCCGCCTCACTTCACCCCGGCCATTCCCTTCAGCCGGTACAGCGCTTCAAGCGCCTCGCGCGGCGTCATGTCGTCGGGGTTGATCGCGGCGACGGCCTCAACGAGCGGATCGTTCGGCTGCGGCTGCGCCGCCTCGCGCCTGGCCGCGACACTGAACAGCGGCAGGTCGTCGACCAGCCGGTGCGCCTGGCCCGACGTCTCGCCTTCTTCGAGCTGCGCAAGCACCTCGCGGGCCCGCGCGACCACCGGCTCGGGCAGTCCGGCCAGCCTTGCCACCTGCACGCCGTAGGACCGATCGGCCGCTCCTTTGGCAACCTCATGCAGGAACACCACGTCGCCTTCCCACTCCTTCACCCGCATCGTGACGTTGTGCAGCCGCGACAGCTTTTCGGCCAGTGCCGTCATCTCGTGGAAATGGGTGGCGAAGATGGCCCGGCAGCCGTTCTTTTCGTGCAGGTATTCGACCGTCGCCCAAGCGATCGACAGGCCGTCGAAGGTGGCCGTGCCGCGGCCGATCTCATCGAGAATGACCAGCGCACGCGGACCGGCCTGGTTGAGGATCGCCGCAGTCTCCACCATCTCGACCATGAAGGTCGAGCGGCCGCGCGCCAGATCGTCGGAAGCGCCGACGCGAGAGAAGAGGCGGTCGACGACGCCTACATGAGCGCTCTCGACCGGCACGTAGGAGCCCATCTGGGCAAGGATGGCGATCAGCGCGTTCTGGCGCAGAAAGGTCGATTTGCCGCCCATGTTTGGGCCAGTCAGCAGCCAGATCGCGCCGTTTTTTTCGTCACCGGACGGCGAAAGATCACAATCATTGGCGACGAAGGGATCGGCCGCCTGGCGTCTCAGCGCCTGCTCGACCACGGGATGACGACCGCCGACCACCGCGAAAGCCAGGCTGTCGTCGACGGTTGGCCGGCAATAGTTCTCTGCCAGCGAAAGCTCGGCGAGTGCGGCCGACACGTCGAGCACGGCCAGCGCCTGGGCGCCGGCGCGGATTGCTTCGGCATGGGCGACGGCCTCGCCCGTCAGCGCCTCGAAGATCTCCAGTTCGATTGTCAGCGCCCTGTCGGCGGCGTTGGCGATCTTCGTCTCCAGGTCGGCCAGTTCGGTCGTCGTGAAGCGCATGGCGTTGGCCATGGTCTGGCGATGGATGAAGCGGGCGCGCGCGGCGTCGCTGCCGGTCATCACGGCCTGATGGTTGGACGTCACCTCGATGTAGTAGCCGAGCACATTGTTGTGCCGGATCTTGAGCGAGCGGACGCCAGTCTCCTCGATCAGGCTCGCTTCCATGCCGGCGATCACCTTGCGCGCCTCGTCGCGCAGCGCCCGCATCTCGTCGAGCTCGCCGTGATAGCCCTTGCGCACGAAACCGCCGTCGCGCTTGAGGAGAGGCAGGTCGTCGGCCAGCGCGCGCTGCAGGGTCTCTGCGAAAACCGATGGCAGGCGCGCGATTGCCGCCACGGCCCCGGCGATCTCCGCAGGCATGTCCTGCTGCCCGACGAGCGCGGCCACCTCGCCCGCAGCCTGCATACCCGCCGCGATCGCTCCCAGATCCCGCGGTCCGCCGCGATTGAGCGCAAGCCGCGAAAGCGCCCGCGGCATGTCCGGCACACCTTTCAGCAGGCTGCGCAATCCATCGCGAAGCGCGGTCTCCTGGCGCAGGAAAGTCACCGAATCGAGCCGCGCATTGATCTGCGCCGGGTCGGTCAGCGGCGATGTCAACCGTTCGGCGAGAAGCCGCCCGCCGGCGCCGGTGACGGTGCGGTCGACCGCCTTGATGAGACTGCCGTCGCGCCCGCCCGACAGCGTGCGCAGGAGCTCCAGATGCGTGCGAGTGGCCGCATCGATGAAAAGCGTCGTGCCGGCGTCCTGACGCACCGGCATGGTCAGCGGGGGACGCTCGGACTTCTGCGTGCGCTCGACATAGGCGATGGCGCCGGAGATCGCCGAGAGTTCGGCGCGCGTATAGTCGCCATGACCGTCAAGCGTGGCCAGAGAGAAGAAGCGCGCGATGCGCTCCGGCGCTGTGACCGTGTCGAACAGGCTCGGCGGCAGGGGAGAGGCGAGCCGGCCCAACGCGTCGAAGACCGGCTTCAGATCGGCGTCGCGAAAGACCGGATCGGCAACGATCAGCTCCTTCGGCTCGATGCGGCTGATATCGGCCAAAAGCCGGTCGGGCGCCGTCTCGGCGACGTAGAAGGCGCCGGTCGAAATGTCGATCCACGCCAGGGCCATCTCGCTGGAGCCCTTCAGCCGGCCGAGCGCCATGAGGTAGTTCGATTCGGACGGCGCCAGAAGCTTGTCTTCGGTGATCGTGCCCGGAGTGACGAGGCGCACGACGTCGCGCCGCACCACCGACTTGGAACCGCGCTTGCGTGCCTCGGCCGGGTCCTCGGTCTGTTCGCACACCGCCACCCGGTGGCCGAGCCCGATGAGCTTCTGCAGATAATCGTCGGCGGCATGCACCGGCACGCCGCACATCGGGATATCCTCGCCCAGATGCTTGCCGCGCTTGGTCAGGGTGATGCCGAGCGCCCTGGAGGCGACGAGCGCATCGTCGAAGAACAGTTCGTAGAAGTCGCCCATCCGGTAGAAGAGCAGCGAATCGGGGTTGGCCGACTTGATCTCGATGTACTGCTCCATCATCGGCGTGGCGGCAGCGGCGGCGTCGGGCCTGATCGGGGTCTGTCGGTTCAAGGCGTGGTCCGTATCAGATAAAATGAGCGGGGCTGTCATTGATTGGCGATTTACAGCCGTGAAGTGTAGCCTTAATCCAACTGCTCCACAAAAGAAGCAGACACAAGGACTCCGCGGGACCGTGGGGCAGGAGGAAACGCAGGTCATGGCAGTCAAGAACAAGTATGAAGAGCGCGGACCGTCGGTCAGCCCGCACGAGGCGCTGGAATTCCACGCCATGGGTCGGCCGGGCAAGCTGGAGGTGACGCCGACGAAGCCGATGGCGACCCAGCGCGACCTGTCTCTGGCCTATTCTCCCGGCGTGGCCGTGCCGGTGCAGGCAATTGCCGAAGACCCGAGCCGCGCCTTCGACTACACGACACGCGGCAACCTGGTGGCCGTCATTTCCAACGGCACCGCGATCCTCGGGCTGGGCAATCTCGGCGCGCTGGCCTCCAAGCCGGTGATGGAAGGCAAGGCAGTTCTGTTCAAGCGCTTCGCCGACGTCGATTCCATCGACCTGGAAGTCGACACGGCCGATATCGACGAGTTCATCAACTGCGTGCGCTATCTCGGCCCGTCCTTCGGCGGCATCAATCTGGAGGACATCAAGGCGCCTGACTGCTTCGTCATCGAGCAGCGTCTGCGCGAGCTGATGGACATCCCCGTGTTTCACGACGACCAGCACGGAACGGCGATCATCGCCGTGGCCGGCCTGATCAACGCGCTGGCGATGACGGGGCGCGACATGGCGACGGCGAAGCTGGTGTGCAACGGCGCTGGCTCGGCCGGCATTGCCTGCCTCGAACTGATCAAGTCGATGGGCTTCAAACCGGAAAACGTGATCCTGTGCGACACCAAGGGCGTCGTCTACAAGGGGCGCGAAGAGGGCATGAACCAGTGGAAGTCGGCCCATGCGGTGGAAACCGAAAAGCGGACACTGGCAGAAGCGCTCGAAGGCGCGGACATCTTCTTCGGTCTTTCAGCCAAGGGTGCACTGACCGCCGACATGGTTCGCTCGATGGCCGACAACCCGATCATCTTCGCCATGGCCAACCCCGATCCGGAAATCACGCCCGAGGAAGTCGCCGAAATCCGGCAGGACGCGATCATGGCAACCGGACGGTCGGACTATCCCAACCAGATCAACAATGTTCTGGGCTTTCCCTACATCTTCCGCGGCGCGCTCGACGTGCGGGCGACGACGATCAATGACGAGATGAAGCTCGCGGCAGCGCATGCGTTGGCCGAGCTTGCACGACAGGACGTCCCCGACGACGTGGCCGCGGCCTATCAGGGCAACCGGCCGAAGTTCGGGCCCAACTACATCATTCCGGTTCCCTTCGACCCGCGGCTGATCTCGGCTGTTCCGGTGGCGGTGGCGCGTGCGGCGATGGATTCGGGCGTCGCGCGGCGGCCGATCCTCGACCTCGACAAATATGCCAACGAACTGTCGGCCAGACGCGACCCGATCGCCTCCACCCTGCAACGCATCTACGACCGGGTGCGCCGACAGCCCAAGCGCGTCGTCTTTGCCGAAGGCGAGGAGGAACAGGTGATGCGGGCCGCCGTCTCCTATGTCAGCCAGCGCCTTGGCACCGCGATCCTGCTCGGCCGCGACGACCAGATCCGGGAGACGGCAAGGAATGCCGGCGTCGACCTCGACAGACCCGGCATCGAGATCATCAACGCGCGTCTGTCGCGGCGCAACGAAGCCTATGCGGACTATCTCTACGAACGCATGCAGCGAAAGGGCTTCCTGTTCCGCGACTGCCAGCGGCTGATCAACAACGACCGCAACCATTTCGCCGCCTGCATGGTGGCGCTGGGCGATGCCGACGCCGTGGTCACGGGCGTGACGCGCAACTATTCCACCGCCTTGCAGGACGTGCGGCGCGTGATCGACGCCAAGCCGGGTCACCGGGTCATCGGCGCCTCGATCGCATTGTGCCGGGGGCGCACTGTGATCGTCGCCGACACCGCCGTGCACGACATGCCCAATGCCGAACAGATCGCCGACATCGCCGAGGAAGCGGCCGGCATGGCCAGGCGCATGGGCTACGAGCCGCGCGTGGCGATGCTCGCCTACTCGACCTTCGGCCATCCGCCCGGCGAACGCTCCGAGCGCGTCCAGGAAGCGGTCAAGATCCTCGACAAGAGAAGGGTCGACTTCGAGTATGACGGCGAGATGGCCGCCGACGTGGCGCTCAATCCGAAGCTGATGCGGCAATATCCGTTCTGCAGGCTGTCAGGTCCGGCCAACGTGCTGGTCATGCCCGCCTTCCATTCCGCCTCCATCTCCACCAAGATGCTGCAGGAACTGGGTGGATCGACAGTCATCGGCCCCTTGCTGGTCGGGCTGAACAAACCCGTTCAGATCGTGTCGATGAACGCCAAGGATTCCGACATCGTCAACATGGCGGCCATCGCCGCCTATAATGCCGGGGTCTGAGGCAAGATCATGCCATGAAGGACGTCCTGGCGAGTTGGCAGATCTGGGCGGTGCTGGCGGCGGTCTTCGCCGCGCTCACCGCGATCTTCGCCAAGGTCGGCGTCGAGCAGATCGGCTCCGACCTCGCCACGCTCATCCGCACCGTGGTCATCCTGGTGGTGGCCGGTGCCATCGTCGCGCTCACCGGCCAGTGGCAGGCGCCCGGCACGATATCCGCCCGCACCTGGCTGTTTCTGGTGCTGTCGGGCATCGCCACCGGCCTGTCGTGGCTGTGCTACTTTCGGGCGCTGAAGCTCGGCGATGCGGCGCGCGTGGCGCCGATCGACAAGCTCTCGGTCGTGTTCGTCGCCGTCTTCGCCGCACTCTTCCTGCGCGAGCGGCTGTCCGGCATCAACTGGCTCGGCATCCTGATGATCAGCGCCGGCGCGATCCTCGTCGCTCACCGTGCGTGAGCGGTGCGCGGCAGAGTTCCCGCATCGCGCAGGCCGGGACGCGGGGCGCACAGGTCAACTCAGCTCGACGGAGCAGCGTTCCACCAGGGAACATTCCACCTTGATCTGCATGGGCCCGGCCCGGCGGCCGCCGGCGGCGTCGATCAGGGCCTCGGCGGCTATTTCGCCCATTTCATAGTGCGGCAACACGAGCGTGGTCAGCGGCGGCCGGGTGAATTGCGCGATCTCACGGTCATCGAATCCGATGACCGAGACATCCTGCGGGATCCGAAGACCGAGCTCCCTCAACGCGTCGAAGCAGCCGACCGCCATCATGTCGTTGGCACAAAAAATGCCATCAGGCGGATTGTCCATTGCCATCAGCGCGAGGGTCATCTCATAGCCTGATGACGGCTCCCAATTGCCGGGCTTGACCAGGTCAGGGTCGTAGACGATGTCGTTGCTCGACAACGCCTGGCGGTAGCCCTTGAGACGATCGCGGCTCGCATCGAGGCCTTCCTGGCCGTTGATGAGGGCGATGCGCTGCCGGCCGGCACGGATCAGCCGTTCGGTCGCCACGCGCCCGCCGACCAGCTCGCCGGGAAGAACGGACGGCAGCCGGCGCTTCTCGTCATAGCAATTGAGGAGCACCGCATGGTGAGCGAGCAGCGCCGACGACGGCTCCATGCGCCGGGTCAGGATCGTTCCGTAGATGACGCCGAGAAGCTGCTCGCCCATCTGGCTGAGAACCATGGCCTCCGCTTCCGGATCGCCGCGCGTGACCGCCAGGCACATGGTGAGCCCGTATTCCAGGGCCTTCTCGCGGGCACCATCAAAGGCGAGCGCCATCCACGGATCGGTGGCCACCTCATCGGCAATGAACGCGATCAGTGTCTGCTCCGATGTGCGCGACTGGCCGCGCTTGACCAGCCTGTAGCCCAGTTCGGCAGCGGCCTGCTTGACCTTGCGCCTTGTGGCGTCGCTGAGCCGGACCCCCGAAGTATCATTCAGCACGAGCGATACCGTGGCCTGGGACACGCCTGCCCTGGACGCGACATCCATCATCGTCGGCCGCAAATGGGCGGCTCCGCCCGGCGTTTCCTCTTTCACTCTGTCCATCTGTTTCTGGTCTTCTTGTCCGTCTTCATGCTGTCGTAGGGCCGCGCGTGTGCCTCAGTCCTGACTGCGCAGTCTGCGTATCCGATCGAAGGCCACGGCAACGACGATGAAGGTGCCGATGAACGCGCCCTGCCAGAAGGTAGAGATGCCGAGCAGGATCAATGAATTGCGGATGACCTCGATCAGAAGGGCACCGACAACCGCGCCGAACACGGTTCCTTCTCCACCGGCCAGATTTGCGCCTCCGATTACCGCGGCAGCGATAACGGTGAGCTCCATGGCGGTTCCGAGATTCGTGGTCACCGATCCCAGCCAGCCCACCATGAGGATGCCGGTCACGCCCGCCGTGAAGGCGGAGAACATGTACACCGAGACCTTCATTGCGCGCACCGGAATGCCGGTCAGGATCGCCGCGCTTTCGTTGCCGCCAATCGCGAAGACGTGCTGCCCCCAGCGTGTCCACTTGAAGAAGAAGCTCATGACAATGGCGAGAATGACGAGCACGATCAGCGGATGCGGAATGCCAAAGGTCGAGCCACCTCCCAACCACAAGAGCACTTCGTGGTCTGGCCCGAATTGATAGATCATCTTGTTGTTGGAAAGCACCAGCGCCATCGAACGGGCGAAGGAGAGCATTCCAAGCGTGACGACGAATGGTGGCATGCCGACGAATGCGATCAGCAGGCCGTTGACAAGACCGACCAAGAGCGCGGCACCGATTGCAAACGCCGCAGCCGCCCATATGGGATAGCCCGCCTCCATCGTGGCTCCGATCACCACGGCCGACAGCACCACACAAGCGCCGACCGACAGATCGATGCCGCCGGATGCGATCACCGTCGTCATGCCGATCGCGATGATGGCCACAAAGGCGAAATTCCGGGTGACGTTGAAAAGGTTGCGCTCGGTCGCGAAGGTGTCCGTGACGAGCGCCAGTGAAACGCAGGCCAGCAGAGCCGCCAGGAATATCCAGAAAACCTGCTGGCTCATGATCCTCGATAGCAGCGATCGGTGCTGGCTTTGGCCGATTGCCTGTTCGAGCGTCGTTGACATGAAGGCCTCCCCTACGCCGTTTCTATGGCACCGGTTATCAGTCCGGTCACTTCCTCGGGCGAGCTTTCGCTGATCGCCTTGTGGGCAACCAGGTCGCCGCGCCTGAGAACCGCCAACCTGTCGGAAACTGCAAAGACATCGGGCATGCGATGACTGATCAGGATGACCGTGATGCCGCGGTCACGCAGCCGTCTGATCAGGTCGAGCACCTCGGCAACCTGGCGCACCGAAATGGCGGCGGTCGGCTCGTCCATCAGCACAACCTTGGCGTCGGAGAGCAGCGTTCTGGCGATGGCGACGGCCTGACGCTGGCCGCCCGACATCTTGCGCACGAGGTCGCGCGGCCGCGTCTCGGACTTGAGCTGCGCGAAAAGCTCACTGGCGTGGCGGTGCATCGTCCTGTAGTCGAGAATTCGCAGCGGCCCCATCTGCCGCCTGAGCTCGCGTCCAAGATAGACGTTCGAGGCGGCAGAGAGATTGTCGCAAAGCGCAAGGTCCTGATAGACGATCTCGATACCGGCCCTTTGAGCATCCTTCGGGTGATGGAAATCCCGCGGCTCGCCGTCCAGCCTGATCTCGCCGCTGGATGGTCGGAAGTTGCCCGCGATGATCTTGACCAAGGTCGACTTTCCGGCGCCGTTGTCGCCCATCAGGCCCAGCACCTCGCCCTCCTCGACGCGCAGCGATACCTCATTGAGGGCGCGTATCGCTCCGAAATGCTTGCTGATTCCTGTCAGTTTCAATCGTTCAGCCACGTTTTCTCCTCCCTCGCGCCCATTCTCACGACTGGGCGCTCATCTGAGAAATAGTTGACTAATGAGTATTAGTAAATATTATTAGCGCCGGAGGAGTTATGAAGCTGCTTATTACTGGCGCGACCGGTAAGGTCGGCAGCCATTTTCTGCCGGCATTCCTGGCACAGAAGCAGTTCGCCGATTGGCAGATTGTCGCCCTGTGCCATAATCGCGATCTCGACACACATCACCGCGTGACCGCGGTCAAAGGGTCGCTCTCGGAGCGAAGCAGCGTCGAACGGGCGATGCCCGGCGTCACGCATGTCCTGCACATGGCGGCCGTCAAGGAGTCGCCCGACCTCGTGATCGATGTAGCGGTCAAGGGCATGTTCAACTTGCTGGAGGCTTTCCGCTCCTCGCCCGCCGCCCGACAATTCATCCTGATCGGCGGCGACTGCACGGTCGGTCACATCTTCCAGCGCTTCGACAGTCCGGTCACGGAGCGTTCCCCGCGCCGCGCCTATGCGGGCTGCTATGCGCTGACGAAGGTGATCGAGGAGGTCATGCTGGAGCAGTACCAGATCCAGTATGGCATCGACGGGTGCTGCCTGCGTGCACCCTGGATCATGGAGAAGGACGATTTCCGTTTCGCCCTCGCCTTCGGTGAGGGCCAGTTCGGCGGACCGCCCTGGAGTGATTTTCTTTCTTCCGAGAAGGTCGAACGACTTTCGAGGCAAGAGGTGGTGCCGTTGATGCTGGACGAACACGGCGACCCGCTGAAACGCAACTTCATTCATGTATCGGATGTCGTGAGCGCCATCCTTGCGGCGCTCGACAATCCGGCGGCGGAACGGCAGCTCTTCAACATCGCAATGGACGAACCGGTCGATTACGGGCGTGTCGCGGGATATCTGAAGGATACGCGCGGCTATTCGGCCGTCGAGATTCCGACGCCCTTCTTCAGCAACTGGCTGAACAACACCAAGGCACGGATGAGGCTCGGCTGGCATCCACGGTACAACTTCGAGACGCTGATCGAGGACGCATGGACCTATGTGCGGGCGCAGGATGACCCGCGGAGAATCTGGTATCCGGGCTAGGGACCCGGGGCCGGTATCAGCAGTTCAAACGGGAGGAACAGCAATGATTGAAATCAAGAAACTGGCTTGTGCAGCGGCGGTATTCGCCCTGAGTTCCGGCGTCGCCCAGGCCCAGGACAAGGAGACGCTGGCGATCGTCGTCAAGGGTCTCGACAACCCGTTCTTCGAGCAGATCAATCTGGGCTGCCAGAAATGGATGTCGGAGAACCCCGACAGCAAATACGAGTGCCTCTATACCGGCCCCGCCTCCTCGGCGGACGAAGCGGGTGAAGTGCAGATCGTCGACGACCTGCTCACGCGCGGCGTGGCGGCGATCGCCATTTCGCCCTCCAACGCGCCGGCGATGGCCAACCGCGTGCGCCAGATAAACCCGGATGTCCCCGTCATGACGATCGACGCAGACTTCCTGGAGGCGGACAGGGATCTGCGCGCGACATATCTCGGCACGGACAACTATCTCATGGGCGTCAAGATGGCCGAAGAAGCCATGAAGCTGAAGCCCGAAGGCGGCACCGTTTGTCTGCAACTCGGCAATGTCGCGGCCGACAACATCAACGCCCGGGCCCAAGGCTTCCGCGATACCGCGGCCGGCGCCGAGAACGTTGAACGCCTGACCGGCCAGAACGGCTGGACCGAGATCGACGGCTGCCCGGTCTTCACGAACGACCAGGCCGACCTCGCCAACCAGCAGATGGCGGACACCTTCACCGCCAATCCGGATCTTGACGCTTTCATTCTCGTCGGCGGCTGGGCCCAGTTCGCCCCGCAGGCCTATGCCCAGGTCACCGACCAGGTGATGGACAAGCTGAAGTCCAAGGACCTCATCATCGTCGCCGGTGACACGCTGCCGCCGCAGACCCAGGCATTCCGTGACGGACGCAGCCATGTGCAGGTCGGCCAGCGCCCGTTCGAAATGGGTCTTCGCGCCCCGGACGTGATGATCCAGCTTATCAACGGCGAAACCGTGGAAGACCCGCTCTACACGGGCCTCGACATCTGCAACCAGGAGGACGGCGGGTTCTGCGCCGACAACTGATCGCAGACTTCGCATAACAATCAATGGCCGGGCCGATACGGCCCGGCCATTGCCGTGATCGCAACGGTACCTCGAGACGATTAGCGATCCTGCCGATCAGGCGGCGAAGCGTTCGGCGTCTGCGCCGTAATAGTTGATGTAGCGGTCGGAGATCTGTTCGACCGGAAGGACGACGAAAATGTCCGTCGTGCCGAAATCCCGGTCGACGACGCAGCCGTCGCCGACCTTCGCGCCGAGACGAAGATAGCCCTTGATCAGCGGCGGCATGGCGGCCAGCGCTGCCCGTGGCTCGATCGCTTCGGCCGGCATCAGGTCCATGGTGTTGTAGCGCGAGGCGACCGCACGCACGTCCCATTCGTCCGACGCCCGGCAGTTCTGCGCGAGGAAGGACAGCGCCTCGGCATGGGCGGCCGGGGTCGTGCCGGGAAAGGACGCGCACCCCGTCATGACGTCGATGGCGTGTCGCCGGCAATAGGCCCAGATGCCCTGCCACAAAAGTTCCACCGTGCGCTTGGAGCGGTATTCGGGAAGCACGCAGGAACGGCCGAGTTCAAGGAAACGGCGGTGCGGTTGACGCGCCATCAGTGCCTCGAGCTCGAACTCCTCGTCCGAATAGAAGCCGCCGGCGGCAATCGCCTGCTCCTGCCGCAACAGCCGATATGTTCCCACGATCTGCTGTTGATCGGGGCCCTGGATGGCGGTGTCGAAGACCAGGAGATGGTCGCAGATGGCGTCGAAACGATCCGAATCACGGCGTTCCAGCTCGTGCACGAACTGCCGCTTCGCACCCAACTCGTCATAGAAAACGCGAAAGCGGACTTCCTGAGCCGCGGCGATCTCGGACGAATTGCGTGCCAGCCGCACTTCCAGAGACCCGATGCGGCCAAGCACCGCCCGTGCATCCGAAAATCCCAGAGACCTTGCAGCCATAGCGCGCCGCGCTCCCGCACCCTGCTCATGCTCGACGTATGTAGCCGGCATCGTAATTCTCCTCGTAGCCAGACAAGAGCCGTTGGCGCTCCTTCGGCGCACATACGAAGCCTGTACTACAACACGATGACAACACGCGGCCGCACGATTGGCAACGGGCACCGGAAGGGAATAGCGTTGGAACGTTGTCGCGGCCGGCAACCCGGCTTCCGACCGCCGGTTCGCCACGAGGTACAGTGGCGCCCGTGACTTGAAAATCACGCAGCCGACTGATGCGACACGACTTCGACCAGGTGCTGCGGGTCGAGCGGTTTTGTGACGAAGCCGGTCGCGCCCCGCGCCAATACGTGGTGGCGGGTCGATTCCTGGCTGTCAGCCGACAGGACGAGGATCGGCATGGCCGGCAGTCCCTTCTCCTCCTCGTGCTTGCGTATGTGCGCAATGGCGTCCAGCCCATCCATCACCGGCATGTGCAGGTCCATCAAGACGACATCGAACCGCCGTCCGTCGACGCCGTTCCTGGCCGCCTGCACGGCGGCCTCGCCATTGCCCACATGGGTGACGCTGCAGCCCGACTTCTCAAGCACTGTCCGCGCCATGAGCGCGCTGATCTCGTTGTCCTCGGCAAGAAGGACGCTCATACCGTTCGCGATGGAGACCGGACGTTCAGCTCGATAGACCGGCAGACGGCCGACCGGGCCGGGCATCAGCGGATCCGCGCTTCCCTGGTTCAGCACGCGCAGCAGCGATTCGCCTCGGACCGGGCGAACGAGGAATGTGGAATAGCCTGACGAGCGGAACTTGAACAATCGACCCCGATCGGTCGGCGCAATCAGGATGATCGCCTGGAAATCCTCTCGCGCCGCCTGACGCAGCACGTTCAGCGACTGCCCATCGGCAACCTCCAGCGAGGCATCGATGAGCAGCGCCGACCATATGCGCGACATGTCGGCCATCAGCATCTCGGCGTCGGCCAGCGAGCGGGCGACCGTCGCATTGCCGCCGTGGGCCCGTATCGTGCGGGCCATCGCCTCGGCTTCGACGACGTTGGCCGACACGATCATCACCGACCGGTCGCGCAGCAGCACGGCCCGATCCGGGGCGATCGCGGGTTCTTCGGCAATCGGAATCTCGAAGGAGAACTCCGATCCCTTGCCGACCTCGCTCTCGACCTTGATGGTGCCGTTCATCGCATCGACGATGCGCTTCGATATGGTCAGCCCGAGACCCGCACCGCCATGGCGCCGCGTCGAGGTCGTGTCGGCCTGTTCGAACTCGCGGAAGATGCGTCCGATCTCCGCCTTCGTGAGCCCGGGACCGCTGTCGCTCACGCTGAAGCGGATGGCGGCCGGCTCGCCGGGCCGGCTGGTCGACACACTGACCAGAACGCCGCCCTCCTCGGTGAACTTCAGGGCATTGCCGACCAGGTTGAGCATGACCTGGCGCAAACGGCCAGGATCGGCCTCGATGACGGCAGGCACTTCGGGGCCGACATGGCAGCCCAGCCCGATGTTCTTGGCATAGGCGCGCGAAGCAAGCAGCTCGACGACATTCTCGGCCAATTCCCGCGGCGACATCGGCTGCGGTTCGAGTTCGAAACGGCCAGACTCGATCTTGGAATAGTCCAAGAGATCCTCGATGAGAGCGAGAAGCGCGTTGCCCGAAGTCGACACGGCGCGCACATAGGTCTTCTGCTCGGGCGAAAGATCCGTATCGGCGAGAAGCTTTGCCATGCCGATGATGCCGTTCATCGGCGTGCGGATTTCGTGGCTGACGGTGGCCAGGAAGCGCGTCTTGGCCTGATTTGCGAATTCGGCGCGCTCGCGCGCGGCGATCAGCGCGGCTTCGGCGCGCTTGCGTCCGGTGATGTCGCGGGCGATGGTTCGGTGCGAGACCTGACCGCTCGCCTCGTCGCGCACCGACAGTTCGATCCAGGAGAACCAGCGGGTGCCTTCCGCCGTCTGGATCGCCACGTCGGTCGACCTCAGGTGTTCGCCCTCGGCAAAAGCAGCGTCGGGAACCACCGCGACGTCGACGCCCAGCTCCTGCAGGGTACGGCCCGAGAGGTCGCGCGGCTCGCGGCCGAACATCGTCGCGAAGACATGGTTGCAATAGACGATGCGCCCCGCACGGTCGCGGTGGACGACCAGATCGCCCAGGGCGTCGATGAGACCACGCAGACGCTCCTCGCTTTCCTGCAGTTCCCACATGCGGTCGGCGAGCGATTCGATTTCTTCGCGCGTGCGCTGGGCGTCTTCCTTCGAGAGTTCCGCAGCGCGCCGGTCGCCGCTGACGAAGCTGACCAGCAGAGCAAGGCCGACAATCGCCACCAGTGCAAGGCTGAGGCTCACGACGGGAGGCGCCCCCAGGATGTGGGAGAGCGGCGAGAGTGCCAGGATGAATGCAAGAAGGATCAGAACCGCGAGAACGAATCGCCGGCGTGTCGCCTGAACGGCCGCAGAAACCTTCAACAGGCGATTGTGCGGGATCCCGCCGGAAGTCCCGATGTCCGATTGTGACTGCTTTTTCATCGGTGCCGCATGGTTCAGTTGCATGGAACGAACCATAGGCAGCACTGCTTAGAGAAGATTTCGGCGCGGCGCTAAAACTTTAACGATCGTGCCGGGTCACGCCATGTCGACCACGAGGCGGCCTCGAATCCGGCCTTCGATGATGGATCTCGCTGCGTCTGGAAGATCTTCGAAGCCGATTGTCGTCGAAAGCGCGGCGAGCTTCTCCCGGTCGAGATCGTCCGCCAGGCGCTGCCACGCCTCCTCGCGCAATGCGCGCGGCGCCATCACCGAATCGATGCCGAGCAAGGACACGCCCCGCAGGATAAAGGGGGCGACGCTGGCCGGCAGGTCCATGCCCTGCGCCAATCCGCAGGCGGCGACCGCGCCGCCATAGGAAGTCATGGACAGCACATTGGCCAGCGTATGGCTCCCCACGGCATCGACGCCTGCGGCCCAGCGCTCCTTGCCCAGAGGCTTCGCGGGACCCGATAGCTCCTGCCTGTCGATGATCTCGGCAGCGCCGAGATCCTTCAGGAAGGACGCTTCGTCGGTGCGGCCGGTCGACGCGAACACGTGGAAGCCGAGCCTGGAAAGAAGCGAGATCGCCACCGTGCCCACACCGCCGGCCGCTCCCGTGACGACGACAGGCCCCCGTTCGGGCACAATGGCGTGACGCTCCAGCGCCATCACGCACAGCATGGCCGTATAGCCCGCGGTTCCGATCGCCATCGCGTCGTGGGCGCTCATTCCCTCGGGCAGGCGGACCAGCCAGTCACCCTTGACCCGGGCACGCGCGGCATAGGCACCGTGATGGGTCTCGCCGACGCCCCAGCCATTGAGAACGACCTTGTCGCCCTCTTTCCACTCGGGGCTCGAGGATGCGACGACCGTGCCGGCAAGATCGATGCCCGGAACGAGCGGGAAACGGCGCACCACCGGCGCCTTGCCCGTTATCGCCAATCCGTCCTTGTAGTTGACCGTCGTCGCTTCGACAGCAACCGTGACGTCGCCTTCCATCAGGTCGGCATCCGTCAGCTCGGTGACGGCGACCGACTGGTTCTTGTCCTCGTCGCGCGAAATCAGGATCGCCTTGAAGCTGTCGGACATCCTACTCCCCGATATTGTCTGTTCGATGGACGGCACTGTGCTGCGCCGGCCAGCCTCGGTCAACCGTCCGAACGCGAAGAACGCCGGGCGCGTTCTGCCCGCCAGGACAGAAATTCCTGGAAGACGACCAGAGCCGCGCCGATGCTGATCAGCGCGTCGGCCAGGTTGAAGACCGCGAAGGACCACACCGGGGTATGGAAGAGCACGTAGTCGACTACATAGCCGAGCCTCACGCGGTCGATGAGATTGCCGAAGGCACCGGCGACGACGAGGGCGAACCCGATGCGGGCCAGCAACTGGTTGGCATCCGAGCGCCACGCAAGCCAGAGAACGAAAAGGATGACGGCGGTCGTCATCACGATAAGAGGGACGTCGCCGGAGCCCGAGAACATCGAAAAGGCGATGCCGTAATTGTGGACCCGGTAGAGCGCGAGGAAAGGCAGAAGATCGATCTGCTGATGCATCGCCATGCCGGTTTCGACAAGATGCTTGATCCATTGATCGAGGCCGATGCCCGCCACAACAATCATCAGATAGGCGAACGGACGCATCACGCGCGCACCTCCAGGGCCAGCGCAGAGCGCCGGATTTCATAGAGCATGACGCCGGTTGAAACGGCAAGATTGAGCGAATCGGCACGCCCCGCCTGCGGAATGCGAACCAGCCGGTCGCAGCTTTCGGCCAGCGCCTCGGGCAGGCCCTGCTGCTCATTGCCCATCAGGAGCACCACCGGACCTTCGGCGTAGTCGACGCTTCGATAGTCGACCGATCCCTTGAGGTGCGTGCCGACCAGCATCGCGCCGAGACCCTGGCGCCAAGCGAGGAACTGCTCCTGCGAGGCGCGCGCAACGGGGACGGCGAAGATCGAGCCCATCGTGGCGCGCACCGTTTCGATGGCGAACGGATCCGTGGTCTCGCCGACCAGAATGACGCCCCTGGCGCCGACGGCGTCCACCGTGCGGATGACCGTGCCGAGATTGCCCGGGTCGCGTACCCGGTCGAGCGCCACCCAGACATCGCCATCCGCAGGCGCGATGGCCTTCAGCGGCATGAGTTTCTGCTCGAAGACGCCGACGACCATCTGCGGATTGTCGCGCCGCGTGATCGCGGTCAGCACCTTCTCGCTGACCTCCAGCACCAGCCCGCCCGCAGCGACGGTGCGCGCCGCCGCCTTCTCGACCGCCGGATTGCCACGTCCGGCCTTCGCGAAGACGAGGGTCTTGATCGTCCAGCCGAGATCGAGCGCGTCGATCACGAGTTTCAGCCCCTCGGCCAGGAAAGCGTTCTGCTGGTCCCGGTACTTCTTCAGAGCCAGTGCCTTGATGTCCTTGACCAGCGGGTTGGCAAGGCTCGTGACTTCCTTGACCTGCCCGACGCGATGCGAAGCGGGACGATGTGTGCTCATGGCGCCACCCAGCGTGAGAACAGCGATGTCGAAAGCGCCCGGCCGGCAGACTGTTCGCGAATCACCAGTTCACCCGATTCCACCTTTCCGCCCATGCCGGCAAAGGTGTCGCGCATCAAGGCATGGATGGCGAAGAAGGAGGACCGGATCGAATAGGCCGTCAGCACGACCGCGAGCGGCTTCGGGGTAAGAATCTGGCGGCTGAGTTCGATCATGGCCGGGAGGCCTTCGAACAGCTGCCACACTTCGCCCTTAGGGCCTCGCCCATAGGCGGGCGGATCGAGCAGGATGATATCGTAGCGGTTTCCGCGCCGCGCCTCCCGCTCGACGAATTTCATCGCGTCCTCGCAGATCCAGCGCACCGGCTTGTCGGCAAGCCCGGCGATCTCCTGGTTCTCGCGCGCCCAGCCGATCGCCTTCTTCGAAGCGTCGACATGTGTCACCTCGGCACCAGCGCGCGCAGCCACCAGCGACGCAAGGCCGGTATAGCCGAACAGGTTGAGCACCTTCACCGGCCGGCCGGCAGAACGCACGAGGCCTTCCATGTGGCTCCAGTGCGACGCCTGTTCGGGAAACACGCCCACATGGCGAAATGACGTGAAGCGGCCGAGATAGTCGATCCCGTCATGCTTCATCGGCCAGGTCTCGCCGAGCGGCTCCTTCGGGAACCGCCAGCGGCCCATGCCTTCCTCGTCGGTATCGCCTGTGAACACGGCGTCGGCGCGGGACCAATCCGATTCGCCGAGCGCGCGGCGCCAGATCGCCTGGCCCTCCGGCCGGATGATGCGATAGGGCCCGTACTGCTCGAGCTTCTCGCCGTCGCCGGAATCGATGAGCGCATAGTCGGCGTTGGGCGCGACCTCCAGGATCAGAGGCAGTTGTTCGGCCGGCAGTACACCTTCGCGGCGCGGCAGATGAACATGCTCAGGGCGCGGCTCGGCGGCGGCCGGACGCCTCTCCTGGGCCTCCCGGGCTCGCGGCGGCTGCGCCGATCTGGGAGACGAGGTCCGGTCCGGCCTGGAAGCCGGTTTCGCCCGCCTGTCGCGACGCTTGTCACGCGTAGGTTTCATGCCTTCTCCGCCAATCAGCGTGGGCGCTTCTGACACAGGGCGACGCGGCGCGCAACTGCCGCAATGCCTTCGTTTCAGGCCGACACGCCGCGAAAGACGGCAATGCCGGCTGCCAGATCTTCCAGCGCGGCGCCGACCGACTTGAACAGGGTGATCTCGCTGTCGTCGCTGCGCCCACTGGCTTCACCGCGCGCCAAGGCATGGAGATCGGCGACGATTGCCTCGACGCTCAGTACACCCGAAGCGATCGGCTGGACGATATCGCCGGCTTCCTTGGTGGCGCCGGCCATCGTGTCGACGAAGACGCGTGAACGCCGGATAGCCTCGTCGTCCGCCTCGCGCAACTGCGGCGTGAACCCGCCCACGAGATCGACATGCTGGCCGGGCCGCAGCAATGCGCCCTTGATCAGCGGTTGCGATGAAATCGTCGCCGCCGAGATGATGTCGGCCTCGCCCACGGCGTCGTCGAGACCGCCCTTTGCAACGCTGGCGTCAATGCCGTCGGTGCGCAGGCCGGTGACGACCTTCTCCGCGTTTTCGGGGGTTCGGTTCCATATGGTGACATGACGGATCGGCCGTACCGCCGAATGCGCTTTCGCCAGAAATGGCGCCAAGGCACCCGCGCCGACGATCAGCAGGCGTTCGGCGTCGCTGCGCGCCAGATAGGTCGCGGCGAGCGCAGAGGCGCAGGCCGTGCGCCATTGTGTCAGCCGCTGGCCGTCGATGAGCGCCTGCGGCTCGCCGGTCTTGCCGTCGAGAAGCAGATAGAGCCCCATCACCGCCGGCTTGCCGACCTTGTTGTTGTCGGGCGAAACGGTGACAATCTTGATGCCGACATGGCCGCCGTCCGATGTGCCCGCACGCTCGAAATCGGTCCAGGCCGGCATGAGAAGCAGGGTCGAGGCCGCGCCGTCCGGACGATCGATGGCATGGTGGTGGCGGACGGGCTGTATCGCGCCCTCGGCAAATGCCGTGCGCAGCGTTTCCACCAGACCCGGGAAGGACAGGTTTTCATCGACCTGCCGCGCGTCGATCATGCGCATGGGCGGAACTCCCTGTGTGAGGTGGCAAGGACGCCTCTCAGCCTCGCGAAACAGGCAGGGAGGGACCGTGGGCGGGCGCATCGGGCCGGTTCTGCTGCAGCAGGTTCTGGACCTCCCGGCGCTGAACACGGGCTTCCTTGCGATAGCGGCCCTGCCTGAGCCAGGTTGCCAGGCTGCCGATGATCAGACCCAGAACGCAGGCCGCGAACAGATAGACAAACAGCGGAAGGGTCATCGTCAGGGCCGGATTGCCCGGATTGAACGGGTCGAGTGTAAAGGGCACGGGCAAGCGATTGGCCACCGCCAAGGCGACCAGTATGACGGCGAGCGGTACGATGACCACGACCAGGAGGATACGTCTGAGCATTCTGTGTCCGTCTGAGATCAGGTGCGGTGCGTTCACCGTCCGGAAGAATGGACGCCCGAGGGCCGACATTCAAGTCCGCGTCGGGTTGTTCGGACCCACTGCGACCTTGGGGCACGCACAGGGTAGTCAATGATGGCGCGTCGCCAGTTGCGAATGACCGCCTCTCAAGCTCCCGGCGATGATCAGCCCTTGTCGGCGTTGAGCCGCTCGCGCAATTCCTTGCCGGTCTTGAAGAAGGGAATCCATTTCTCTTCCACATCGACAGCCTCACCGGTGCGCGGGTTGCGTCCCGTGCGGGCCGGGCGATTCTTCACCGAGAATGCTCCGAAGCCGCGCAACTCGACCCTGTTTCCTTCGGCGAGCGCATCACTGATCTCGTCAAATATCGCATTGACGATGTTCTCCACGTCCCGCAGGAAGAGATGCGGATTGCGGTTGGCAATGGTCTGCACCAGCTCTGACTTTATCATTGACGCTTTTCCCTCTCGTGCCCGGAAATCATTGTTTCCTCTAGCGTTCTGTCCCGCCCAAGGCACTCGTTCAAGGTTGCCAGACGGACACGAGACCGTCAAGAAAGATGCGCTCCGCACCCAGTTCGCGGATGATGTCGGCGGCACCCGAGGACAGGCCGAGCGCGTCCGCAAGGCTCGCCGCGCCAGGCAGCCACGCGATGGCGCCGTCGCGCTGGGGTTTCCATTCCACCACTTCGAGAGCCGCGTCCACACCCTTGCCGTGCAGCCATTCGAGCGCTTCGTCCTCTCCGCCGAGCGCATCGACGAGCTTCAGCTCCAGCGCCTGACGGCCGGTAAAGATGGAACCATCGGCCAGTTGAAGCACCTCGTCACGGGATAGGGGGCGGCGATCGGCAACCAGCCCGACGAACCAGTCGTAGGAATCGAGGATCATGGCGCGGATCATGGCGCGTTCCTCGTCGGTCGTCGGGTTGAACGGAGAAGGCTCCGCCTTGAGCGGCGATGTCTTGATCTCTTCCAGTTTGATGCCGAGCTTGTCCATGAGCCCCGTGACGTCGGGATACTGAACCAGCACGCCAATGGAACCGACGATCGAAGACTGCCGCGCCACGATGTGATCGGCGGCGCTGGCGATCATGTAGCCCGCCGACGCGGCAAGCGTGCCGACCTGTGCGGTCACCGGCTTCTTCTGCGCAAGGTCACGGACCGCCTCGTAGATCGCCTCGCCTCCGGCCGTGGTGCCGCCGGGCGAATCGATCGTCAGAATGACGCCCTTGACCGAATCCGACTTGCCGACCCGCTTCAGGCGATCCAGCAATTCGTCGTCCTCGGTTATGGTGCCCTCGATCTTGATCTTCGCGACATGCGTCGTTGCGCCAAGCCCCGTTGTATCGAGACTCCAGAGACTCATCGCGACAATCGCCGCGGCAACGACGAGGAAGGCGAGACTACGCCAGAAGGTCAGCTTGCGCCGCAACCTGCGGCGGTCGATAAGATCATCGGCTCTCGACGTCATGGCGCACCTCATCGCTGTCGGACTTGTCGTTTTGCCGCTTCTAGAGCATCAGACATTGATTTGAAATCAATTCCATAGCCCACCCAGATCGGCAGCCCATGGAAATTCATCCAAAAATTACCATATTGCGGTGAAATTGGCGGACAGTGAGGCTCGAATATTTCCGCCGGGGCCGCTAGTGCCACTCCGGTCGCCGGACTGGCCAATCGCTGTCAGATGGATGCGATGACGACCAGTACCACAACCGGGCTATCCCGAACACACACCACACGACGCCCGTCGTCGCGCAGCCATGCGAGCGAGAAGCGCCGTGGCGAGGACGCGTTTCTGCGCGCGCAGCGCCATTCTATTCTCGTGCGCGCGGTCAAATTCGCGCTGCCTGTGATGGCCATAGGCCTGGCGGCCTTGTTCGTGGGCTACTCCTGGATCCAGTCGCCCCCCTCGGTCGACATAGCTGTCGACGGGTCGGCGATGCAGGACGGCAAGCTCGTCATGGCCAATCCAACGCTCGACGGCTTCTCCAGCAACGATCTTCCCTATTCTATGACAGCCGCGCGCGCGATCCAGGATCTGAGCGACACCAACGCCGTCCAGCTGGAGGACATCAGCGCCAGACTGCCCCTCAGCGCCGACAATTTTGCCACCATTGCCGCCAAGGCGGGTGTCTACGACAACAACAAGGATACGCTTGAGATCACCACGCCCCTGACCGTCAAGACAGACGACGGAATGAGCATCACCATGCAGTCGGCCTTCATCGATATTGCCAATGGGGAGTTGAAATCCAACGATCCTATCGACATAAGTTTAGACGGGTCGCGGATAGAGGCGGAAACGTTCCGCGTTCGGGACCGCGGGAAGGTCTTCATTTTCGAGGATCGCGTCAGAATGCAGATCGATCCGAAGAAGCTGAGGGCGCCGAATGGCTGAATGGGAGGGCCGAGATGACGGCAATAGAACGGAGTGGCCTGACGCGCCATGTGCTCGCGCTCGCCCTTTGCGCCATAGCCGTACCGGCATTCGCCCAGAACTCGGGCTCGACGCGCCAGACCGGGCTGAAACTCGACGGCAACGAGCCGATCCAGATCGAAAGCGACAAGCTCGAAGTGCAGGACGCCGAGAGCAAGGCCATTTTTACCGGCAATGTGAACGTCGTGCAGGGTCCGACCGTGATGAAGTCGGGACGCATGGTCGTCCACTATTCGCGGGAAAAGGCCGACGGTGCAGACGGCGGCAGCGAGAGTGCGGCGGCAACTCCCACCGGAACATCGAATATCGAATTCATCGAAGTGGACGACAAGGTCTACGTGAAATCCGAATCTCAGGTCGCCACGGCCGACAAGGCCACTTTCGACATGAAGTCGGAAGTCCTCGTGATGACCGGCGACGAGGTGGTGTTGACCGATGGCGGAAACGTCATCGTCGGCTGCAAGCTGACCGTCCAGATGGCGACGGGCCAGGCGAAACTTGACGGATGCCCGAGCGCTGGAACATCGAGCGGGCGCGTCAAGATGCTTCTCCAGCCCGGCACCCAGAACCAGTAGGGGCCAATCTTGACATTCCTGGCAGGCCTCCTGGGGCGCAACAACACTCCAGACAATTCAACGCGCTCCAAGAAGGACCGGGAACGGCTCAAGGGCACGCTGATCGCGCGCGGCCTGTCGAAGAGCTATCGTGGCCGCTCCGTCGTCAGCGGCGTGTCGATCGGTGTGCGTGCCGGCGAAGCCGTCGGCCTCCTGGGCCCGAACGGAGCCGGCAAGACCACATGCTTCTACATGGTCACCGGCCTTGTGCCGGTCGACGAAGGCACGATCGAGATCGACGGCTTCAACGTGACCAGCATGCCGATGTACCGGCGCGCGCGGCTTGGTATCGGCTATCTGCCGCAGGAGGCGTCCATTTTCCGGGGCCTGACGGTCGAGGCCAACATCCGCGCCGTTCTGGAAGTGGTGGAACGCGACCGCGCCAAGCGAGAAGCGAAACTCAACGAGCTGCTGGAGGAATTTCACATTCCCCATCTGCGCAGATCGCCGGCGATTGCGCTGTCGGGCGGCGAACGCCGCCGGCTGGAGATTGCCCGCGCCCTTGCCTCCAATCCGAGCTTCATGCTGCTCGACGAGCCGTTTGCCGGGATCGACCCGATTGCCGTGTCCGATATTCAGCAGCTGGTGCGGCACCTGACTGCGCGCGGCATCGGCGTCCTGATCACCGATCACAATGTGCGCGAGACGCTGGGCCTCATCGACCGCGCGTACATTCTGCATGCCGGGCAGGTGCTCACTCATGGCCGTCCGGCCGACATCATCTCCAATTCCGATGTCCGCAGATTGTATCTGGGCGAGCAGTTTTCGCTTTAGAACATGTCCCGCTCAACGGAATCGTTTGAGCGAAAGGCACATGTTCCAGCATATTGATCGGGCGCGCATTTCATTTTTTCAAACGTTTCGTTTGAAATGAGTGCGCGCTAGCCCGCCACCCGTTTAAGCGTTCCGTTACCGAAAATCGGCACGATCGGCTTGACAAGCAAAAGCCGGGCCAGTTTCTAATGCCGGCGAAGAAGGCGCGTGTCATGTGGGCTTGAGCGCGCCGATGGTGGGGTAACAGGTAAAGAGATGGCGCTCGCTGCCAAACTGCAACTGCGCCAGGCGCAGTCTCTGGTGATGACGCCGCAACTGATGCAGTCGATTCGGCTGCTCCAGTTCACTCACGCCGAGCTCGAACGTTTCATCGATGACGAAATAGAACGCAATCCGCTCCTCGAACGCGACCGCGAAGACGAAGAGCACTTCGAGGGTAGCGAACCGGCGGTGGCCGAACAGGGCGACCCGGACGAGAGCGACTGGTTTCGCGGCGACCTCCAGGATAACGCCGCCAATCTGGCCAGCCAGCTCGATTCATCGCTGGAGAACGTCTTTCCCGACGATCCGGGCATTCGCGAAGGCATCGGCCCGCAGCTCTCCGCCAACTGGAAATCCGGCAATCCGGAAGGAGGCGAGGGTTTCGATCTTGAAGACGTGACCGCCGCAGCGGTGACGCTTCGCGATCACGTGAGCGAGCAGATTTCCTTCTCCATACATGATCCGGCCGAACGCATGATCGCCGCCGAGATCGCCGATGCGCTCGACGAATCCGGCTATCTGCATATCGACCTCGATGAGCTGGCGACCCGTCTGCATGTAGGTCGCGCACGGATCGACACGGTCCTCAAGGCCTGCCAGTCCTTCGATCCTCCGGGCATCTTCGCACGCGACCTGGCGGAGTGCCTCGCCCTGCAACTGGCACGAAAGAACAGGCTCGACCCTGCCATGGCGGCGTTGATCGCCAATCTCGACCTTCTGGCGCGGCGCGACTTCCAGACCTTGAAGAAGGTCTGCGGGGTCGGCGAAGAAGACCTTCTCGACATGCTTGCCGAGATCAAGGCGCTCGATCCCAAGCCCGGGACGGCCTTCGTCTCGTCGGGCATCGAAACGATCGTGCCGGACGTGGTCGTTCGGGCCGCGCCGGACGGCGGATGGACCGTGGAACTCAATCCGGCGTCGCTGCCCAGAGTGCTCGTCAATCAAACCTATTTCGCCCATGTGTCCGGACAGGCAAGAAACGCCGGGGAACGGCAGTTCCTGAGCGATTGCTTGCAGAGCGCCAACTGGCTCTCCCGCAGCCTCGATCAGCGGGCACGCACCATATTGAAGGTGACGTCGGAAATCGTGCGCCAGCAGGATGCCTTCCTGACAAGTGGCGTGACGCATCTGAAGCCTCTCAATCTGCGTATGGTCGCCGAAGCGATCCAGATGCACGAATCCACCGTCAGTCGCGTGACGGCGAACAAATATGTCGAGACGCCGCGCGGCATATTCGAGCTACGCTACTTCTTCACCGCCTCGATCAGTTCGGCGATGGGAGGCGATGCTCACTCCGCCGAGGCGGTGCGCCATCGCATCCGCCATATGATCGAGGAAGAAACGGCGGCGGACGTTCTGTCTGACGATGCCATTGTGGATATCCTGCGGAAATCCGGAATCGATATCGCCCGGCGGACGGTGGCGAAGTACCGGGAAGGGATGAACATCCCGTCCTCGGTGCAGCGACGGCGCGAGAAGCGTGCATTGGCCAGCGCAGGCCGCTGACCGCCGGGCAACGGCGCCAGTGCGGCGTTTGCCCGCATGAACGGGCCGCTTTGATTGACAATGGGGTACGGAGTGACTAGAAGCCGCGCCACCCGGGTTGGGGTCCAGGGTTGACGCGGCCGTGCAGTCGATGGCGCCGGCAGGATTGAATTTGGCGCCTGGAATTCGCCTGAGAGCTTGTGCACGGCGGCCACGGGTATAAACTCGACAAGGTTTGGAAGTCTGGACAAGAAAGGTCGTTTTCAAATGGGCCTGCGTATTTCCGGCAAGCAGATGGAAGTTGGCGATGCGTTCAGGGAGCGCATCGATACGAGGATCGGAGAGGCGGTCGACAAGTATTTCGATGGCGGATTTTCCGGGCGCGTGACCGTCGAGAAGGAAGGATCGCGCTTCAGCGCTGACTGCACCATCCATCTCGACACCGGCATGACCCTGCAGGCCGAAGGCCGCTCCCAGGATCCGCAGCTTGCCTTTGAGGCCGCGGCGGAACGAATCGAAAAACGCCTGCGGCGCTACAAGCGGCGGCTGAAATCGCATCAATCCACGCCGGACAATGGCGCCTGGGCCGACATTTCCTACCGGGTGATGGCGCCAGTGGCCGACGAGGATGAGGTACCGGACGACTTCGCGCCCGCAATCGTGGCCGAGTCGTCCATGACACTGAAGACGATGTCGGTGGCTTCCGCCGTCATCGAACTCGACACCAAGGACAGTCCAGTCTACGTGTTCCGCAATGCGGGCAACGACTCGGTCAACATCGTCTACCGCAGGCCAGACGGCAATATCGGCTGGATCGATCCGTCGGCGGTAGCCACAAACGGTCCGGCCTAGCCGCAAGCGATATGCCCCGCCACGGCACGGCCACAGGCGGGTGCACGCGGCGAGGCAGAAGAAGGAACGCGAGGAAATGGATCTGAGCGATCTCATCGAGGTCTCGGCTGTCATGCCGGCCTTGAAGGCGAACTCCAAGAAGCAGCTCTTGCAGATGCTGGCAGAGAAAGCCGCCAGCATCACCGGCATTCCCGAGCGCGAGATCTTCGATACGATATTGCAGCGGGAGCGCCTCGGTTCCACCGGCGTTGGCAACGGTATTGCCATCCCGCACGGCAAATTGCCCGGAGTGAAAAACATTACCGGCGTGTTCGCCCGGCTCGAAACCCCGGTCGAATTCGAGGCGCTCGACGATCAGCCGGTCGATCTGGTCTTTCTCCTGGTCGCTCCCGAAGGCGCGGGCGCCGACCATCTCAAGGCATTGTCGCGCATCGCGCGCGTGCTTCGCGACGCCGACACTGTCGCCAAGATCCGCGGCACCAAGGATGCCGCTGCGATCCACCAGTTCCTCTCCACCACTCAGGCCTCACACGCCGCGTAAGCCCTGCGTCCGGAGCAACAGGCCTGGAATACGGTATCGTACCAGGCCTCAATCTGACCCCGGCAAATCGCTACGAGCCGACATGCATCATCCCCGGACCAGCCAAGCCCGAGGATGATGACAGCCGGAGTGGATCGTCGGCGCTGGGAAGAGGCGTCAGTGGATACTGACGGGCGTCAGGTCGTTCTGCATGGCGCCGGCAAGCGCGCTGTCGCGCGCGTCGGTGAGCAGGATGGGCTGGCCGTTGGCGGCGAAGAGAGCCCAGAGCTCCAGTCCCGGCGCGATCTCGGGCATGTTGGGGTAGCGGCCGCGCAGATCGTCGCTCGATACCTTCTTCAGATAGGCCACTGCGCCTTCGCCGAGATGGGCGAACTGTGCTTCCGACATGAAGTGTTTGCGTTCGTTCTCAGTCATTTCAGCCTCCTTCTCGCGGGCCGCCATAGCCTGGCCGACCCTGCTTGAGAGCTCTTGCGATATCGTCAGTCCTTCACCGCGATATCGATCTTGCGCACCAGACGTTCCGGTTCCGGACGGTCGAGATCGATAGACAACAGCCCATTGCGCAACGCCGCGCCTGTCACGCGCATGCCGTCGGCGAGCACGAAAGCGCGCTGAAACTGCCGGGCGGCGATGCCTCGGTGCAGGTATTCACGCTCCGTATCGTCGATCTGCCGGCCACGAATGACGAGCTGGTTCTCCTCAACGGCAACCTCCAGGTCATTTTCGCTGAAGCCTGCCACGGCCAGTGTTATGCGCAGACGGTTGCCGTCTTCCTCGCTGCGCAGACGCTCGATGTTGTATGGGGGATAGCCGTCACCGGATTTGGCGACGCGTTCGAGCGTCTTTTCCATCGTCTCGAATCCCAGCAGCAGCGGACTCGAGAAAGGGGTCATACGCGTCATGTTCAATGTCCTCAAAGAGCGACGTGGATTGCGGAAAAACCCGGATGGCATTTTTCCGCGTGTCTCTGATATGGTCCGCTACCAAAGCAAGTTCAAGTCCTTACTGGAGTAGCGCATGGCGGCCGTCCGCAAGATCATCATCGACACCGATCCGGGTCAGGACGACGCGGTGGCCATCCTTCTGGCGCTCGCCAGCCCGGAGGTCGATGTCCTTGGAATCACTGCAGTTGCCGGCAATGTGCCGCTGCCCCTGACGTCGAAGAATGCGCTGAAGATCTGCGAACTGGCAGGCAAGCCCGAGACGCGCGTCTTCGCCGGTGCGAGCAGGCCACTGATGCGCAGGCTGGTGACGGCGGAAGAGGTGCACGGCAAGACCGGACTCGACGGCCCCGACCTACCCGAACCGACGATGAAGCTGGAAGAACAGCACGCGGTCGACTTCATCGTCGAGACCCTGATGCGCGAGGATGCAGGCGCGGTCACGCTGTGCCCCCTCGGGCCGCTGACCAACATCGCCCTCGCCCTCATCCGCGAGCCGCGCATTGCTTCGCGCATCAAGGAGATCGTGCTGATGGGCGGCGGGTTCTTCGAGGGCGGCAACGTGACGCCGGCGGCCGAGTTCAACATTTACGTCGATCCGCACGCCGCGGATGTCGTGTTCACCGCCGGCATCCCGATCGTCATGATGCCGCTCGACGTCACCCACAAGGCGCTGACCACCGCAAAGCGCGTCGAGCGGTTCCGGTCGATGGGCACCCGGGTGGGAACGGCGACGGCGCAGCTTCTCGACTTCTTCGAACGCTTCGATGAGCGAAAATACGGTACGGATGGCGGGCCGCTGCACGATCCCTGCGTCATCGCCTATCTGATCAGGCCGGAACTGTTCTCGGGCCGCGAATGCAATGTCTCGGTCGAGACGATGTCGGAACTGACGATGGGCATGACGGTGATCGACTGGTGGGATGTCACCGACCGGCCCAAGAACGCGCTGGTCATGCGCGACATCGACCATGATGCCTTCTTCGATCTTTTGGCCGAACGGCTGGCGACACTGTAGGCATCACGTGGCGGGCGGATTGAGCGTCCGCTTCAAAGGATCGGCGCGTCAGTCCGGCCGGTCGTTGGCGGCCTCAACCTCCTGGCGGTGCGGGATCGATGGCTGCGCGCCCGGCTTCAGGCAGGCGAGCGCGCCGGCGGTGACCGAGCGCTGCAGCGCTGCCTCGAGCCCCATGCCCTCGGCGAGCGCCGCTGCAAAATAGCCGCAGAAGGTGTCGCCAGCGCCGACGGTGTCGATTGCCTCGATCTTCATCGCGGGAACCTCGTGAAAGCGCGACGGGGTGGCTGCCATCGCGCCTTGCGGGCCCAGCGTGACGATCACCGCATGACCCGTCGAGGCAGCAAAGGCCCGCATTCTCTCCTGGCGGCTCGCGCCGTCCGGAGACAGGGCCTGCGTATAGAGGTCGAATTCCGTTTCATTGGCAATCACGTAGTCGGCGCGCTCGAGAAGCGGGGCCGCCTCCGCGCGAAACGGAGCCGTGTTGAGCAAAGAGACGGCACCCGCCTCGCGGGCATGCTCCAGTGCACCCGCCACTGTTTCCAGTGGTATTTCGTGCTGCAGGAGAACATGGTCGCCGGCCGCCAGCGATACTCCGTCGAGACGGGCCGGACCGACGGCCCCGTTGGCTCCGGGCACCACGGCGATCATGTTCTCGCCGTCCGGCCCGACGAGGATCAGCGCGGTGCCGGTAGGCTCGCCGACGATCCCGACCGAGCCGAGATCGATGCCTTCCTTACGCAAAAGCGCCAGCGCCTGCTCGGCAAAGGGATCGCGACCGACCGCACCCACCATTCGGACCACCGCCCCGGCGCGGGCCGCGGCCAGTGCCTGGTTGGCGCCCTTGCCCCCGGGCGCGGTTTCAAAACGGCTTCCGGGCACCGTTTCGCCGGGTCCGGGAAGCCGGGCCACGGCCGCAATCAGATCGAGGTTGATGGAGCCGACGACAGTAATCACGAAAGCCTCCCGAGCGTTGCGGAAGGCACGCTATCCCATCGGCCCGAAAACCGGAACGGATTTCGAGTACGACGATCAGGCGCCCACCTGCCCGGCCTCCCAGCCCAGGATGGCGCGTTTGCGCGTCAGGCCCCAATGATAGCCGGTCAGCGCTCCGGACTTGCCGAGAGCCCGATGACAGGGCACGACGAACGACAGTGGATTGGCGCCGACCGCGGCCCCGACCGCGCGGCTGGCCTTGCGCGTGCCGATCTGTTCGGCGAGCGCGGAATAGGTGCATGCCTTGCCCATGGGGATCTTCAACAGCGCCTGCCAGACACGCAGCTGAAAATCGGTTCCGATCATCACGACCCGGAGCGGTTCCTCCAGCCGCCAGCGCGCCGGGTCGAAGATGCGCGCCGCATAGGGTGCCGTTGCCGCGACATCCTCGACATAGGCCGCATTCGGCCAACGGCGGGTCATGTCTTCGAGCGCCGCGCGCTCGCCTCCGGCGTCGGCGAAAGCGAGGCCGGCAAGTCCGCGCTCGGTGACCATGACCAGGGCGATGCCGAAGGGAGAGAGATGAAAGCCGTATCGCATCGTCAGCCCCGCGCCGCGGGTCTTGTAGTGGCCCGGCGACATCGCCTCATGGGTAATGAAGAGATCGTGCAGCCGGCCTGGTCCCGACATGCCAACCTCCAGCGCGGTCTCCAGAAGCGGCATCCCGCCGTCGAGAAGGCGGCGCGCATGGTCGAGCGTCACCGCCTGGAGAAACGCTTTCGGCGAAAGGCCCGCCCAGCGGGTAAAGAGCTTCTGGAGACCGGTCGGCGTCTCTCCGACATCGGCCGCGATCGCTTCGAGCGTCGGCTGCTCGCGATAGTCGAGACTGATCTTCTCGATCACCCGGCGCACGATCTCGTAATCGCTTCCCACCGGGGTGATGTCGTTCTGAAGGATTGCTGTGCGTGCGTTCATGGTCGTGTCTCCTTGCACGCGACTATGGTCCCCGCGCACCGCCTGCACCACCCGAAACTTGCCGATTATCGCCCCTTCGCCGTCGCCAGGGCGCTGCCGAAGGCCGTCGCGAAGCTCTCGCGATCCTCCGGATTGAGGAAGGAGCCGATTGCCACGCTGCGTCCCCGGCTCTCGACCTGCATGGCGGTGATGCCGATCTCGGCGTGACGGGCGACGTTGAACCGCGCCCAGAACGGATTGAACCGGTGCTCCTCGACCTTGCCCGATGGCGCGGTCTTGCGGATGTCGAGCCTTGTGCGCGTCACCGACACTTCCTCGCACTGACGCGCGGCGCGGTAATTGAGCCGGAAGGCGACATAGATCGCCAGAACGTCGAGGCCGAAGAAGCCGAAGACCGGCCAGGCGCCGATTGACAGGAAATAGGCCCCGATCGCCAGCCAGCCGAACAGCAGCACCGCCATGAGCGTGGCGAACCCGACCCGCCCAAGCGAGCGGTGCGGGACGAGCAGCGCCCGGAAGATCGGCTCGTCGATGGCGTTTGTTTCGCTCATGCGAATGATTATAGAGGGCGCATGGAAAAGCCCAAGACCAAAATTGCCCCAACGCCGGCACGCGCCAAAGCAGCGTCAAGACGGGGAACCCGGTCGCGCTACACGCGCGACGAGGTGCGCGAAATCTTTCGCCGCTTCGCGGTCCAGCGGCCCGAACCGAAGGGCGAGCTGGAGCACGTGAACGCCTTCACCCTGCTGGTTGCCGTGGTTCTGTCCGCGCAGGCAACGGATGCCGGGGTCAACAAGGCGACGCGACCGCTCTTCGCCGTTGCCGATACGCCGCAAAAGATGGCCGCGCTGGGTGTGGAGAAGGTGGGCGAGTATATCCGCACCATAGGGTTGTGGCGCAACAAGGCGAAGAACGTCATAGCCCTTTCCGAAGCCCTCATGCGCGATCACGGCGGCGAGGTGCCGGCCGACCGAGATGCCTTGACACGGTTGCCCGGCGTCGGACGCAAGACGGCCAATGTGGTGCTCAACATGGCCTTCGGTCAGCCGACCATGGCCGTCGACACCCACATCTTCCGTATCGCCAACCGTATCGGACTGGCGCCAGGCAAGACGCCCGACGCTGTCGAGAGACATTTGCTGAAAGTGATCCCCGAAGACTATCTGCTCCACGCCCATCACTGGCTGATCCTGCACGGACGCTACATATGCAAGGCGCGCAAACCCGATTGCGCTCAGTGCGTGATTGCCCACATCTGCAAGTCGCCCGAGAAGACCTCGCAGACCGCCGCGCCGCTCAGGCAGATCGCCTGACGCCGGGCGGATACCGCGCGAAGGTCGGCGGGGCGCATTACTCCCGATCCGGCACGGCAGTCGGAGCCGATGATCGCTCCGGGCCCTCCGGCACTTCCACGCCTTCGAGTTTCCTGAGCAATTCGTCGAATGGCTCAGTTCCGTCCTCCGGCAGGGCAAACAGCGGCAGCCTGCGCAGAAACTCGGTGTTGCGCGAACGGCCCCACTGGCCGCGCACTGCCCCGCTGCGCATGTCGTCAGGCTTCTGCATGATCATACCTCGCTGCGGTTGTAAGTATGTCTCGCCCTGACAAGTCGACGACGGAGCAAATTGTTCCATGCCGCCGCGATTCCACGCAAACAGGGTAAATTTTGAATCAATTGCCGAATTTGCCCGTTTGAAAGCACTTTTGCGGCGCAAAGGGGGTGTCAATTGACGCTCACATGCACTACTTAGAGCGTGCAGGGACGGTCAGTCGGGCCGTCCGGGATAAACCGCGTGCGGCCCCTTTGCGCAATCCACGCCCGTTTCGTTCGGGCTTTGCGCCGCTTCTCGATGTCAGCGCAATTTGCGCGCGCCTTGTGAGCGCGCCTGGCAGCGCATCATGCGGGTCGCCTTGCACAGGAAGAAGGAAGACCATTGCAGGTACTTGTTCGAGACAACAATGTCGACCAGGCACTGAAGGTGCTGAAGAAGAAGATGCAGCGCGAAGGCATCTTCCGCGAGATGAAATCCCGCAAGGCTTACGAAAAGCCGTCCCAGAAGCGTGCCCGCGAGAAGGCCGAGGCTGTCCGCCGTTCGCGCAAGGCGCAGCGCAAGCTGGCCCAGCGTGAAGGATTGATCGCCGGTCCGCGCAAGAAGCCGCGCCCCGCCATGGCGCGCAGGCCCGCTCCGGCCCAGACCCAGAGCCAACCGGCACAGCAGGCCGTAAAGGCCTAGGGTGTCGTGCGTCGTCCCGGACGCACAGGAGACGCTCTATCACTTTGAATTTGCGCATCGTGCATTCCGAAAATCGATTCCGATTTTCGGGCCGATGCGCGAGTGCATATCCCTCAAACGAAATCGTTTGAGCAAAAGAAAAGTGCATGCTCCAAGGTATTGATCTGGCGCGCATTCGCTGACGCGCAATGGACGGTCATCGCGCTGGAACACAACCGCGCATCCTGCCCTCCCGAAAGGCGGCTCGGAATAGCGGGTCAACGCATCGACCCCGCCCGGCTCAAGGGGCCATCATGTATCCGACAGGACGCAGGGCTATGAGGCCGCCTTGCCTGTGCGCACAAGGCGGGGGCCCCGGACGCGGGCATCACGGCCATAGCTGGTAATGAAATCGACGATCCGCGGCACGATCTCGGCGCGGAAACGTGAGCCGTTGAAAACACCGTAATGGCCGACGGCCGGCTGCATGTAATGGACACGGTTGTCGGCGGGGATGTTGACGCAGAGGTCCTGCGCAGCCCTTGTCTGGCCGAGACCCGAAATATCGTCGTTCTCACCTTCCACCGTCATCAGGGCGACGTTGCGGATTGCCGTCAGATCCACAGGCTCGCCGCGATGCTTCATCGTCCCCTTCGGCAGGTCGTGGCGGATGAACACCGTCTCCACCGTCTGCAGGTAGAACTCTGCCGTCAGGTCCATCACCGCCAGATATTCGTCATAGAAGTCGCGGTGCTTCTCCGCCGAATCGCCGTCGTTCTTCACCAGGTGCATGAAGAAGTCCTTGTGGGCGATGATGTGTCTGTCGAGGTTCATGCTCATGAATCCTGACAGTTGCAGGAAGCCGGGATAGACATCGCGCATGAAGCCCGGATTCGGCCACGGCACCTGCATGATGGCGTTGTCGCGGAACCAGTCGATGTCCCTTTCCTCGGCCAGCTTGTTGACAGCGGTCGGATTGATGCGCGTGTCGATCGGGCCGCCCATCAGCGTCATCGTCGAGGGTGCGTATCGGTCGCCGCGCTGCTCCATGATGGCGATGGCGGCAAGCACCGGCACCGAAGGCTGGCACACGCCCATGACGTGCGTGTCCGGTCCCAGGGCATGGAACATGTCGATGATGTAGTCGACGAAATCGTCGAGGTCGAAATGCCCCTCCGTGAGAGGCACCATGCGGGCATCGGCCCAGTCGGTGATATAGACGTCGGCATGTGGCAGCATGGCTTCCACCGTGCCGCGCAGAAGCGTTGCATAATGCCCCGACATGGGCGCAACGATCAGCAGTTTGGGATCGGCCTTGCGACCCGCCGGCAGGTCCCGCTCGAAATGAATGAGGTTGCAGAAGGGCCGCGACCAGACCACGCGTTCGCTGACCCCGACTTCCTTCCAGTCGACGATCGTCTTCTCGAGGCCAAAGCGCGGCTTGCCGTAGCGGCGGGTTATCCGTTCGAACAGCTCGGCCGCAGCCGCCGTCGAACGGCCGACCGGCGTATGCGTCATCGGGTTGAGCGGATTGGTGTAGAAGAGCCGCATCGTATCGGCGTAAGCGCGCCAAGGCTGCGCTGCGGCGTGTCCCCACTCATAGAACTGGTAGAACATTCGGTCCTGCCTTCCCTCCGCGACCGCATCCCCCAGTCCCGGACTCAACCGTAAACAATGTTATGGCCGATGACGGTAGCATCGATTTGCTGCGATGCAATAGGCATGGATTTCCTTAGCCGGCATCAGTCCATTCGACAGTAAGTCTTCGCCGCATCAGTACTCTATCCAGACGATCGACGTCGGGCGGTACTTCCATTTCGAACTGTCCGGCAAGATCTGCCGGCGCCTGATCGAGTGGCAATTCGTGAAATCCATGCTTCTCGTAGAAGGGCGCATTGTAAGGAACCCGCCGAAAGGTCGACAAGGCCGCGTATCGCTTTCCCCGCGTGAGGCCGCGGCGCAGAACCGCATGAAGCAATGCCGTGCCGAGGCCCTTGCGTCCATGGGCCGGATGAACCGCAATCTGGTATAACCAGCAGCAATCGCCGATATCCCCGGCAAGGGCGAAGCCGCAGGCGCCATCGTTCTCGTCGGCCGCAACCACAACATCCTTTACAATCAACAGCTTGTGCAATTGCGACGGTTCGCGCGGCGGCGCTTCGGCGATATGCGGATAGCCATGCTGCGCAAACAGCCCGTCAGCCGCGGTCTCCACCGCGATCAGCCGCGCAATGTCGTCCTTGCGCCAGTCGCGCAAAGCATATCCATCCGGCAGAAAGGCGGCCAACTCAGTCTTCGAAACCTTCAACAATGACCATATCGGCGTCGGCCACGGTAATCCTGATCGCCTTGGCAGCCTGATATTCGGCCGAATGATAGCAATTCTTAGCCGCCTCAAAAGATGGGAATTCGATCACCACATTGCGGCCGCGTCCCTTGCCTTCCATTGCCTCATAGGCCCCGCCGCGGGCCAGAAAACGTGCGCCGAATTTCTCGAAGGCCGGCTTCGCCGTCGCGACATAATCCTTGTAGCGCTCGGCATCGCGCACGTCGACATGGGCAATCCAATAGGCTTTCGCCATGATTCGATTCCTCTTCGTGTCTCAGGCCGAGGCCATCTCGGCCAGGATGGACTGTGCTGCCTCGCGCCTGTCGGCGGCAGCGATGATGGGCCGGGCGACGACGAGATGACTTGCCCCCCGTCGGATCGCGTCGGCGGGCGTGACGACCCGCTTCTGGTCGCCATGCGCGGTGCCGGCAGGCCGGATGCCGGGCGTGACGACGGCAATCTCCGGACCGACGATCTTGCGGACCGCCGCCGCTTCGCTGGCCGCGCACACGACGCCTCCCATTCCGGCATCGCGGACCTGCTCCGCTCGACGCAGGACCAGTGTGTGCGGGTCATATTCATAGCCTGCCTCGACAAGGTCCCGTTCGTCCATCGACGTCAGAACCGTCACGCCGAGCAGACAGAGATCGCTGCCCTTGGCGGCCTCGACGGCTGCACGCATGGCCTTTGGATAGGCGTGGATCGTGAGCATCGTCATGCCCATACCGACGATGCTTTCCACCCCTTGCGCGACCGTGTTGTCGATATCGAGCAATTTCATGTCCAGAAACACCTTCTTGCCCTGCTCGACCAGTTCGCGGGCGAAATCCAGCCCGCCGGCGAACGCCAGCCGGTAACCGATCTTGTAGAAGGATACAGTGTCGCCGAGCTCTCGAACGGCCTTTTCGGCTTCTTGCACGCTTGGCAGATCGAGGCCGACGATCAGGCGTTCGCGCATATCCTCATGGGTCATGGCTCTATCCTCGTGGAGAGCATGCGGGCGCGCTCGATCAAGGTCGCGCACACCTTGCGCATCATGTTCTGCATCCGCTCCTCCTTCAGATCGCCCTCTTCGTCGAAGGCCTGCGACGCGCGGGCTATCGAACATTGCGGCGTGATGACTTCGACGTGGCAGTTCATGAGCACCGAGCGAAGGTGATAAAGCCCGCGCATACCGGCGAAATTGCCGTCCGACGACGAGCAAAGCGCGGCCACCTTGCCCTCATAGGGCTTGAAGACGCGCGCGCCATCCTTGCGGATTCGGCTCACCCAGTCGATCGTGTTCTTCAGCAATGGCGGGATGGAGGAGTTGTATTCGGGGCTGGCAATCAGGATCCCGTCGTGCTCGGCAATGATGCGCCCGAGCTTCATCGCGTTCTCGGGGATGCCTCTTTCCTTTTCCAGATCCTCGTCCATGATCGGCAGTGGATAGTCTGCCAGCGAGATGCGCGTCACATCGGCACCCTGCAAGGCAAGCTCCTTCGTTGCCGCATCGGCCGTCTTGCCGCTGAAGGCCCCGGTCCTGATGGATCCAGCAAATACCAGTATTTTCGGAATCATGCCCTGCCCGTCACTCGTTGCACCCGATCGGTTCGGCGCTTCACAGGCCCTGCTCCGGCCGCCTGATCCACTCCATCCCGTATAGGCGATGACGCAGGCAAATCAAATGCGTGAACGCGGCGCGTCCGCTCGCCTTACGCCTGAAGGGGGCGGCGGTAGACCCAGAGCTGTGCCGGCGGCAAGTTGCGAACGATGAAATCGAAATGTTCCACCGTGTAGTTGCCGCGCTTGGGCGGAACCGGCGACAGGGGACCATACGTGATCTGCATGATGGGCCGCCCGCGGGGAATGAGATCGAGCAATCTCTCGACGAATTCGATGCGTTTGGCGGCCGGAAAGTTGAGCAGTGGAACGCCCGACACGACGCTGTCGAAACGAATGCCCGGATAGGCTTCCAGAGTACGGTCGAGATCGAAGGCATCGCCCTTGATGACCCGGACATCGGGAAAGCGTCGGCGCAGATGCGCGACGAAGTCCTCGGAATACTCGATCGAGAAGACGTTTTCCGGTTTCACACCGCGATCAAGGATCGCCTTTGTGATGACCCCCGTCCCGGCCCCCAGCTCCAGCACCGGCAGACCCGACGAAGGTTCGACGACCGAGGCCATGCGGCGCGCCGTCACCGTACTGGTCGGCATGACCGCGCCGACGGCCTTCGGCTTGTCGATCCAGCCCTTGAAGAACCGGATCTCCTCGTCGAACTTCTCAGCCAGCGCCTTGCGCATTCCGGTTGTGCCCATCCTTGTCCTCCATCACTGCGGTCACGCGGCACAGCCGAACGTGCTGAAGTCTAATTTCTGGCACGACCGAAGCAAGCCGAACCGACTCAATTCATGTGCACAGGCATGCTGCAACAGCCTGCCCCGCTACTCGCTGAAGGACTCGAAGAAGTCCTTCATGCGGTTGAAGAAACCGCTGGATTGCGGGCTGTTCTCTTTCGACGACAGCGTCTCGAATTCCTCGAGCAGTTCACGCTGGCGCCGTGTGAGGTTCTGCGGCGTTTCGACGGCAACCTGGATGTAGAGGTCTCCGACCGCGGGCTGGCGCAACACGGGCATGCCCTTGCCCTTGAGACGGAACTGGCGTCCGTTCTGCGTTCCCTCCGGCACCTTGACCCTTGTCTGGGTGCCGTCGAGCGTCGTCACCTCGAATGCGCCGCCGAGCGCAGCCGTCGTCATGGAGATCGGCACCCGGCAATAGAGATCGGCTCCGTCGCGCTGGAAGATCTCGTGCGGCGTGATTGAGAGGAAGATGTATAGATCACCGGAAGGACCGCCGCGCATGCCGGCCTCACCTTCGCCGGCGAGGCGAATGCGCGTGCCGTCATCGATGCCGGCCGGTATGTTCACCGAGAGCGAGCGCTCCTCGGTAACGCGTCCCTGGCCGGAGCATTTCGTGCAAGGGTCCTGGATCATCTGGCCGCGCCCGTGACAGCTTGGGCAGGTGCGCTCGATGGAGAAGAAGCCCTGGGCGGCGCGCACGCGACCGGATCCGTGACACGTCGAACAGGTGACCGGCGACGTGCCGGGTTTGGCACCCGAGCCGGCGCATTCGTCACATGTGACTGATGTGGGTACGCGGATCTGCGCAGTCTTGCCGGAATAGGCCTCTTCGAGGCTGATCTCCATGTTGTAGCGAAGATCGGCGCCACGATCGCGTCCGCCCGGACCGCGCCGGCGCCCGCCGCCCATCATCTCACCGAAGATGTCCTCGAAAATGTCGGCGAAGCCGCCAGCGCCGCCAAAGCCGGCGCCACCGCCCATGCCGCCGTTTTCGAATGCCGCATGGCCGAAACGGTCATAGGCGGCCCGCTTCTGCGGATCCTTCAGCGTCTCGTAGGCCTCGTTGATCTCCTTGAAGCGCTGCTCGGCAGCCTCATCGCCCGGGTTGCGGTCGGGATGGAACTGCATGGCCAGCTTGCGGTAGGCACTCTTCAGTTCCTTGTCGTCCGCGCCTTTGGCGACGCCCAATGTTTCGTAGAAATCGGCCTTCATGATGCTCCGCAATAGTCTCTATGCCGTCCGACGGCTGGCACGTCCACCTGGCTGAAACTGGTCCCGATTTAGTAAAGTCGTTCCAGCAATGCCATAGGCTGAAAGGTTATGGCAGCACAAATTGCGCCCCGTCAGCCGTGTTCAGCATGTATTTCCACGATTTGCCCCCGCGCCGCGTGCAAATCCATGCTCCTTGTCATCGACAAGTTCGTCGGCAGTTCATTCAGAAAAAGCCCGGCGCGATGGCCGGGCTCTTCCCATTTCCATAGTCCAATCAGGCCGACTTCTTCTTGTCGTCATCGTCGATTTCCTCGAAATCGGCGTCAACGACATCTTCACCGGACTTCTCGGCGTCAGCCTTGGCGTCGGCCTCGGCAGCCTCGGCCTGGCTCGCCTCATACATGGCCTGCCCAAGCTTCATGGAGACCTCGGCCAACGTGTTGGTCTTCGACGTGATCTCCTCGGCGTCCTCGCCTTCCGTCGCGGTCTTCAGCGCGGCAATTGCCTCCTCGATCGCCTTGCGGTCGTCCTCGGAGACCTTGTCGCCGTAATCGCTGAGCGACTTCTCCGAAGAATGGATCAGCGCTTCGGCCTGGTTCTTCGCCTCAACAAGGCCGCGCCGCTTCTTGTCGCTCTCGGCATTGGCCTCGGCATCCTTGACCATCTTCTCGATATCGTCGTCGGAAAGACCGCCCGACGCCTGGATGCGGATCTGGTGTTCCTTGCCGGTACCCTTGTCCTTGGCCGAGACGTTGACGATGCCGTTGGCGTCGATGTCGAAGGTCACCTCGATCTGGGGCACGCCGCGCGGTGCGGGCGGAATGCCGACCAGGTCGAACTGCCCGAGCAGCTTGTTGTCGGCGGCCATCTCGCGCTCGCCCTGGAACACCCGGATGGTCACGGCCGACTGGCTGTCCTCGGCGGTCGAGAACGTCTGGCTCTTCTTCGTCGGAATGGTCGTGTTGCGATCGATCAGACGGGTGAACACGCCACCCAGCGTCTCGATACCGAGCGACAGCGGGGTCACGTCGAGCAGCAGAACGTCCTTGACGTCGCCCTGCAGAACGCCTGCCTGGATTGCCGCGCCCATGGCGACCACTTCGTCGGGATTGACGCCCTTGTGTGGTTCCTTGCCGAAGAACTGCTTCACGGTCTCCTGGATCTTCGGCATGCGGGTCATGCCGCCGACGAGCACGACTTCATCGATCTCGCCAGCCTTGACGCCGGCATCCTTGAGCGCCGCCTTGCAAGGCTCGATCGTGCGCTGGACCAGATCGTCGACCAGGCTTTCGAACTTGGCCCGCGTCAGCTTCATCGTCAAGTGCTTCGGACCGGTCTGGTCGGCCGTGATGAAGGGCAGGTTGATCTCGGTCTGCGAGGCGGACGACAGCTCGATCTTCGCCTTCTCCGCCGCTTCCTTGAGGCGCTGCAAAGCCAGCTTGTCGGACGTCAGGTCGATGCCCTGTTCCTTCTTGAACTCTTCGGCCAGGTAATTGACCAGCCGCATATCGAAGTCCTCGCCGCCGAGGAAGGTGTCACCATTCGTCGACTTCACCTCGAACACGCCGTCGCCAATCTCCAGAATGGAGATATCGAAGGTGCCGCCACCAAGGTCGAACACGGCGATCGTGCCGGCCTTCTTCTTGTCGAGGCCATAGGCCAACGCGGCCGCGGTCGGCTCGTTGATGATGCGCAGGACTTCCAGCCCGGCGATCTTGCCGGCGTCCTTGGTTGCCTGGCGCTGTGCGTCATTGAAATAGGCGGGGACGGTGATGACGGCCTTTTCGACCTTCTCGCCAAGATAGGACTCGGCGGTCTCCTTCATCTTCTGGAGCGTCATCGCCGAGATCTGCGAGGGGGAATATTTCTGCCCGTCGACCTCCACCCAGGCGTCGCCATTGTCAGCCTTGGTGATCTTGTAGGGAACAAGCTTCTTGTCCTTCTCGGTGACCGGATCGTCATAACGCCGGCCGATCAGGCGCTTGACCGCAAAGATCGTCCCTTCCGGATTGGTCACCGCCTGGCGCTTCGCCGGCTGTCCGACGAGCCGCTCGCCACCGTCGGCAAAGGCGACGATCGAGGGCGTGGTGCGCGCGCCTTCGGCGTTCTCGATCACTTTCGCGTCCTTGCCGTCCATGACGGCAACGCAGGAATTCGTCGTTCCGAGGTCGATACCGATAACTTTCGCCATTTCTTCTCTCCGCTTAGCAGGCTGTCAGGACCCCTGAGGCGTTCCAACGGCAGCCCCTGTTCACAAGAATTTGCCGCGAAACCCGGTCTTGCGCCGGGCCTGCAGCGTTGCCGGGTATATAAGAACAGCTCTTGGCGCGCGCAAGCCGGACGACGCGCTCAATGTGCAGTCACACCGCACCCGGCACAAAGATGGGACTCGGCAAGACGGCTCCGTCCTCCCATATTCAGGACATGCGCCATACCGGACCCATCGATCTCCTGCAGCAGCGACGCAATCGTACGCTCAACACCATCCACACCTGGCTGCTGGCCGGGGGATGCCTCATGCTGTTTGCCGTGTGCGCCTATGCCTTTGCCGGCGGGGCCGGGGTCGTCTACGCGCTGTTCATCGGCGCGGCATCGATGTGGTTCGCCCGCAGCGTCAGTCCGCGCATGGTGCTGAAGATGTACAAGGCGCGGCCCGTCGCGCGCGCCCGGTTTCCCTACGGGGTCGATCTGGTAGAGGAACTTGCCGCGCGGGCAGGGCTGCCGGCCGCGCCCGTTCTTCACGTCGTCCCCTCGCGCATGATGAACGCATTTGCCGTGGGCCGCGGCGACGACTCGGCCATCGCCGTCACCGACGCCCTGGTGCGCAACCTGACTGCGCGTGAGTTTGCCGGTGTCGTCGCCCACGAAATAAGCCATATCGCCCATGGCGACGTCAATGTGATGGCCTTTGCCGACATGGTTTCGCGTTTCACGGCGTTCATGTCGACGGTGGGTCTCTTTTCCCTGACGCTCAACGTGCTTGGATTTGCCGGCGGCTACGAGGCGCAGATCCCGTGGTTGGCGGTGCTGGTGCTGATCGCTTCGCCGACCATCGGCGGCCTGTTGCAGATGGCGCTGTCGCGCACCCGCGAATTCGATGCCGATCTCGGCGCCGCGATGCTGACGGGAGACCCCGATGGCCTGGCCATGGCGCTCGGCAAGCTCGAACGGGCCCAGGGACGTCTGTGGGAATCGATGGTCCTGCCCGGCGGGCGCATTCCCGACCCATCCATCCTGCGCACCCACCCGCTCACCGCCGAACGCATCTCGCGGCTCATGCAGCTCAAGGCGGCACGCGACCTGCCCCAGCAGCCTCCCATCGCCGAGCCGGGCGGCCTGCCACGACGACGGCGCCAAAGCTTCATCCCACGGGTCGGCACGCGCGGACCGACAGACTATCGGCATATCGCGTCGCTGATGTCGCCGCCGCCTGGCCCTTCGCAGGCGGAAGCGGATCATCCGGCCTGCGACAAGGGGCTGGCCGATCCCGACGGGCAGCCGCGCATACGCCTGCACAGAGGAGGCGTATGGTGGTAGGGGCGGACCGCTCTTACACCGCGACGATCGCGCCGCTTGGCAGATGCCGCCGCCCAGGGCCATTCGCTCAAACGGAATCCTTTGGGCGAAACCAAGGTTTTGATCTGGCGTGCAACTCTTTGCTTCAAACGTTTCCGTTTGAAGCGAGTGCCCGCCATCGTGTAGTCAGGCGGCAAAGTGGGGGACGGCCATGACAGAGCACAGCTTCGAACACACGATCCAGATCAGCTTCGGCGACTGCGATCCTGCCGGGATCGTCTTCTATCCCAACTTTTTTGCCTGGTTCGACGCGACCTACCATGCCTGGCTGAGAAGCCGGGGCTTGACGCATGCGAACCTCGCCGAAGCCATCGGCACCATAGGCACCGGGCTCATCGATGCCGGCGCGAGCTTTCGTTCGCCCGCCACCAATGGCGACCGGCTGAGTGTGCGTCTGACGGTCACTGAATGGCGCGAGAAGACATTCCACCTTTCCTACCGAGGCCAGATTGGTGACCGCCTGGTCCTGGAAGGTCATGAGGTACGCGGCGTCTTCATGCGCGAGGCGGACGGCCGCCTGCGCGCCGGGCTGGTCGCACCGCTGCGCCAGCTTCTGGAAAGCCGTACGGCCGGCTGATCAGCCGCCGCGCGATTTGCGAATGCCGAGCCCCGTTGCCCCGGTCATCGAACGCCCCGCTTGCGCAGCCACGTTTCCAGTTCGGCGATCTCGCGTTCCTGCGCGGCAATGATTGCTTCGGCAAGCTTGCGCAATTGAGGGTCTGTCCCGTGTTCGAGTTCGGCTCGCGCCATGTCGATCGCCGCCTGGTGGTGTGGGATCATGCCGCGCGCAAAGTCGATGTCGGCATCACCGGTATCGGCAAGTTCGGCCATCGCTGCGTGCATGCGCTCCATTGCCTCCCTGTAAGCGCGGCTGGCCGGAGATGCGGCTTCCGCCTTCGGGGACACGACGTGTCCGGCATGACCGGAACCGGGTGTTTCGGCAAGGACCTGGCCTGACGAGGCCAGCAAGGCGGCAAGAACGACTGGTATCGCAAATCTTCTCATGCAACCGGCTCCCTTGTTGCGCCTGCAAGCTCGCCGGACAGTTCATCAATGATCGGACAGTCCGGCCGGTGGTCGCCATGGCAATGGGCGACAAGATGGCGCAGGACGTCGCGCAGCCCGACAAGCTCGGCGATCTTGCAGTCGATCTCGGCGAGCTTCGACTGGGCGATCGCCTTGACCTCCATGCTCTCGCGTCCACGGTCGTCATAGAGCGACAAGAGCTGCCTGCATTCCTCGACCGAAAAGCCCAGACTGCGCGAGCGCTGAAGAAAGCGCAACCGGTGGACATCCGCCGCCGAGTAATCCCTGTATCCATTGTCGGCGCGTTGCGGCCTGATGAGGCCGATTTCCTCGTAATAGCGGATGGTCTTTGCCGGAAGCCCCGATTTCCTTGACGCCGTACCGATGTTCATCGCCATCTCCGATATCAACTCTCAATCCTCCCGATAGCCGGAAGGCTCGACCCCGGCTCACAGCTAACGCAAGGACACCGTGCGCAGCCGCAGCGCATTGGCGATCACCGAGACTGAGGAAAGGCTCATCGCCGCAGCCGCCAGCATGGGCGACAGAAGCAAGCCCATGAGGGGATAGAGCACTCCGGCGGCCACCGGCACGCCGACCGTGTTGTAGATGAATGCAAAGAACAGGTTCTGCTTGATGTTGCGGATCGTCGCCCTGGCGAGCTTGCGCGCCCTGACGATGCCCGTCAGATCGCCCTTGACGAGCGTGATACCGGCGCTCTCCATCGCCACGTCGGCGCCGGTGCCCATGGCGATGCCTACCTCCGCGGCGGCGAGCGCCGGCGCGTCGTTCACGCCATCGCCGGCCATTGCGACACGCGCACCACGCGAATGCAGCTCCTCGACCAGCGCCTGCTTGTCTTCCGGCAGCATGCCGGCACGCACTTCGTCGATGCCGAGCCGTCCGGCGACAGCTTGCGCGGTGCGTTCATTGTCGCCGGTCGCCATGATGATCCTGAGGCCGCTTTCGTGCAGGGCACGAATCGCGTCCGGCGTCGTCTCCCTGATCGGATCGGCGACCGCGATGATGCCGGCCGCCTGTCCGTCGACGGCCACGAACATGGCGGTCTTGCCTTCCGAGGCGAGATCATCGGCGCGCTCGCGGAGTTCGGCGACGTCAGCGCCGATGGCCTCCATCATCGCGCGGTTGCCCAGGGCGACCGCGTGCCCCGAGACCTTGCCACGCACGCCCTTGCCGGTGACGGCATCGAAATCGACCACGGTTTCGATTTTCGTCCCATCCCGCTCGGCCGCACCGACGATGGCTTCCGCCAACGGATGCTCGGAGCCCTTTTCAAGACTTGCCGCCAGCCCAAGCAGCTCCTTCTCGTCCATACCGCGCGCCGCCACGACGTCGGTCAGCTTCGGCCTGCCTTCTGTCAAGGTGCCCGTCTTGTCGACGATCAGCGTGTCGACCCGCGCGAAGCGCTCAAGCGCCTCGGCGTCGCGGATCAGGACGCCAGCATGCGCGCCGCGACCCGTCGCCACCATGATCGACATGGGCGTCGCAAGACCAAGCGCACAGGGACAGGCGATGATGAGCACGGACACTGCCGAGACAATGGCATAGGTCATGCTCGGTTCAGGTCCGAGAAGAGCCCATGCGAGGAAGGCCACGATCGCCGACAGCACCACGGCAGGGACGAAATAGGATGCCACGCGGTCGGCAAGCCCCTGGATCGGCGCGCGCGAGCGCTGCGCCTTCGCAACCATCTCGACGATCTGCGACAGCATCGTCTCGGCGCCCACCCGCTCGGCCTCGATGATCAATGTGCCGTTCTTGTTGAACGTGCCGCCGGTGACGGCATCGCCCTCGACCTTTTCGACCGGCACCGGCTCGCCGGTGATCATGGATTCATCGACGGACGAACGGCCCTCGCGCACCACACCGTCAACGGGAACACTGTCGCCGGGCCGCACGCGCAACCGGTCGCCGGTGACGATGTCGTCGAGCGGTACGTCCTCCTCGCGGCCGTCCGCGCCAATGCGCCGTGCGGTCTTGGGCGCGAGATCGAGCAGGGCGCGGATCGCCGAACCCGTGCGTTCACGCGCCTTCAGTTCCAGCACCTGGCCGACAAAGACCAGGGCCACGATGACGGCTGCCGCCTCGAAATAGACCGGAACGGATCCCTCGTGACCACGGAACTGATGCGGGAAGATGTCGGGGAAGAGCGTCGCCACGACGCTGTAGCCGTAGGCCGCCCCGACTCCGATGGATATCAGTGTCCACATGTTGGGGCTGCGGTTGAGGATCGATGCCCAGCCACGCTTGAAGAAGGGAAACGCCGCCCACAGGACGACAGGTGTTGCGAGCGCCAGTTCCAGCCAGATCGCCAGCCTCTCGCCAAGCCAATCGCGCACCGGCAAGCCGACCATCGGCCCCATGGCAATGACCAGCAACGGCAGCGCCAGCACCGAACTCACCCAGAGGCGGCGCGTGAAGTCGACGAGTTCGGGGTTCGGCCCCTCATCGCCCGCCGGCACGCCCATCGGCTCAAGCGCCATGCCGCAAAGCGGACAGTCGCCCGGTGCGTCGCGGACGATCTCTGGATGCATGGGGCAGGTGTATTGCGTGCCCGCCGGCATCGGCTCGGGCGCCGGGCGGTCGCCCAGATATTTTTCGGGCGCGGCTTCGAACCTCTCCTTGCAGCGAGGGGAACAGAAATAGAAGCCCTGCCCCTCATGGCGCACGAAATGCGCCGCTGTGGCGCGGTCGACATTCATGCCGCAGACGGGATCCTTGGCCGTCAGATAGGCTTCGGGATCGGCGAGGAACTTGTCGCGGCAGCGCTCGCAGCAGAAATGATAGCGATGGCCGTCAAAGGTTGCCGTGGGCTTGTTCGCCGAAGGATCGACCGTCATGCCGCAGACCGGGTCGCGCGTCACACCCTGCGCATTCGCTGCCTGGCCATGACTGGTGCAGCACGTATGATCGCCTGCCGCTGCGTGATCGTGGTGCTTGTGCGAATGGGCCATGACCGGCTTCTCCTGTACGCTTTTTCGGATCATGCCCGTCAAATGGACCTTCCAGCAACTGGAAGGTCAAGAGGCGACGATCATCTGTCACGCCGTGTCACGCTTTCGTCGGTCGTCGGGCCTCTCCCATCGCTTCAGTCTACCGGCATCTGCCATTTCACGGCTCTCGGCCCGAGCCGCCTGCCGCTTACACCGGTTCCCAGCCGTCGTGCTGGCCGGCCCGGAAGATGGCGTCGATCAGCTTCTGGTTCTTCACCGAATCCTCGAGCGTGAAGACGGCCACGTCCTCGCCGCGGGCGGCCCGTGCGAAAGCCTCGGCCTCCAGCCGGTACTGACGGGTATCGGGAAAGCGGAAGATGGTCGCTTCCGAGTGGCCCTGGTCGTACAGCGTGACCTTGTCGTCGCCATAGACGCGAGAATTGAAAGGCGTTTCGACCTCAATGTAGCCCTTGTCGCCGTGGAAGACCATTGTCTGGCGCGCCGCCATCTGCGTGGAGACGTAGAAGCTCAGTTCGAAATCGCCGAAGTCGGCCTTGACGCTGGCATAGATGTCCGTGCCGAAGGTGGGGTCGCGGTCGACGCGCGCCTGCACCTTGAGCGGTTCGGCGCCCGTTGATAGCCGCGTCGTCACGGCCGGATAGACGCCGATGTCGGGCAGACCGCCGCCGCCCAGGTCCGGCTTGTTGCGCATGTTTGCGGGATCGACATTATGATAGGCAAAGGCGCCCTGAACGTGACGCAGCCGTCCGATCGCGCCATCCTCGATCAGATCGCGCACCTTCTTCCATTGCGGATGGTAGAAGACCATGAAGGCCTCGGAGACGATCACGCCATTGCGGTCGCGCGCCGCGACCACCGGCTCGATGTCCTCTGCCTTGAGCGCCAGCGGCTTTTCCACCAGGACATGCTTGCCAGCGTCGGCGGCCTTTACCGCCCATTCGACATGCTGCGACGTCGGCAACGGAATGTAGACGCCGTCCACCTCGGCAGAGGCCAGCAGCGCCTCGTAGGAATCGAAGACGTGCGGAACGCCGAAGCGCGCCGCCATCGACTTCGCGCGCTCGGCGTCACGGCTTGCTATGGCGGTGACGACACCGTTCTCGGCGTCCTGAAGTTGCGGAACGACATGGTCGCGGCCGATCTTGGCGGTGGAAAGAATTCCCCAGCGGAACATGATGGTCTCCCGTAAAAGATGCGGGCGACCCTAACCACGCCGGGCCGCCAGGTCCATGTCGAAATCGACCACATTGGAATAGAGCGGTGTGCCGACATCCATGCCGTAGCGCGAGCGAAGCACCCGGCCTTCGACGTGAAAGCGCACGCGGCCTCGGCTGAACTCGACCAGCCGGACATCGAAGACCTCGCGGAAGGTATGGCCGCGCGCCGTCAGACTGCCCTCGACGGTCGCGGTATCGGCACCGGTGCGGCGCACGCGGATGGAGCGGAAGGTGATGGCGCGTTCGTTGGCTGTATCGAAGACGGCGTTCGACTTGAGGAACGCGTCAACCCGCGCTTCGCCCGTCGCCACGCTGTCGGGAAAGATGGTGATGACGACACGCGCCTGTTCGACATTGTCCGACGGGATGTCTATGCGACCGGAAAAGTTGAGGAAGCGGCCACTGATGGCCCGTCCGCCGGCGGCGGGAACGGTGAAGGCGAGGCGCGAGCCCTGCGGGGTCAGCGCATATCGACCCGCCGCATCCGACAGGGATGGACCTTCGGCGCGCAGGGGCAAAGCAAACAGCAGCAGAGCCGCCGCGACGGCGACACGTTTCAGCATTCTCCGGCGCTCCCGGGAAGAGATGCACGCCGTCGAGGTTACGGCAAGAAGCGCCCGGCGCCAGTCAACTCCGTTCACTCTTTCGCGCGTGCGGGATGCAGCATCCGGTCAAGCACCTTGTCGCCCAGGACGAGGCGGTGGCGCAGGGCGGCCAGGATATGTGCGCAGATCAGGATGGCGCCCGCCAACACCATAACAAGATGCGCGGATCGCCAAAAATTCTCGCTCGCTTCCGAAACCGTCAGCGGCAGATGCGGGAGGAGGAAGAGGCCGAAGACCAGTGTCGGAATGCCCAGCACGGAGGCCGACACGAGCGCCCAGCCGGACAAGGGCAATACCAGGAAGATCGCGTAGAGCAACCGGTGCACGACCGACGACGTCAGGCGCTCCCAACGTTTGAGCGTAGCGGCGGGTCGGGGAACGGTGCTGAGCACGCGCCAGATCAGACGCAGAGCGAAAAGCACCAGGATCAACAGACCGATCGACTTGTGCCACTGGATCAGGTCGAAGGAGAGGCGCCTGTCGGCAACGCGCAGCATGGTTACGCCGAGGCCGATCTGACCGATGACGAGAATCGCGAGCATCCAATGAAGGATGATCGCGACGAGCCCGTAGCCGTCTTTCGTATTGCGGATCATGACGTTGCGCATGCCCGGCGGATTATACCGAAGGACAAGCATTCCTGCGACCGGGGGCATGCGAACGCGGTTCGCCATGCCCCCGCAATCGATCAGCCGCGCAGCACGCCGCCGGTCTGCTTCTGCACGTTCTCGACGATCTTCGCCGCCAGCGCCTCGAAATCCTCGTCCGTCAGCGTCTTGTCGACCGGCTGGATCTGCACCTCGATGGCGATCGACTTCTTGTCTTCGCCAAGCGCGGCACCTTCGAAGACGTCGAAGACGGAAACGCCGGTGATCAGCTTCTTGTCGGCGCCTGCCGCTGCGCGCGTCAGCCTGCCCGCCTCGACATTGCGGTCGACGACAAAGGCGAAATCGCGCCGCACCGCCTGGAAGGGCGACAGGTCTAGCCGCGGCTTGGTGCGCGTCGGCTTGGCCTTGGGCTCGGGGATGGCGTCGATGAACACCTCGAAGCCGGCAAGCCGGCCCGAAACATCGAGTGCTTCAAGCGTCCTGGGGTGGAATTCACCGAAGGTTCCAAGGACCACTTTGGGCCCGAGCTTGATGGTGCCGCAGCGGCCGGGATGATACCAGTCCGGCCCGCCCGCCTCGATCATCAGCTTGTCGACCGGAGCACCGCAGGCCTCGAGAGCGGCGAGCGCATCGGCCTTCGCGTCGAAGACGCCGACCGGCTGTGCATTGCCCGACCAGTCGCGCCCCGAACCGGCCAGCCCGGCCGTGCCACGGCGCACGCCGGCGGCCACGCGGCGCTGATCCTGCGGCCGGTCGCCCTCATAAGTCCCCGACACCTCGAACAACGCCACATCGGCAAAGCCGCGATCGGCATTGCGCTGCACCGCCGCCAGAAGGCCGGGCAGCAGCGAAGGACGCATGTCGGACATGTCCGCGGCAATCGGGTTCGACAGTTTCAGCTCGGGCTTGCCGCCACCGAAGAGTTCGGCGTGCTTCGCGGGGATGAAGGACCAGGTGACAGCTTCCATCATGCCGCGCACGGCGAGCGCGCGTCGGGCGGCGCGGGTGCGCCGCTGGACGGTGGTGAGGATCGCACCGCTCACCGAATCGTGGCTCGAAAGTGGGACCGGGGCAATCTTCTCCAAGCCGTGAATGCGCATCACTTCCTCGGCAAGATCCGCCTTGCCGTCAACATCGGGCCGCCATGAGGGAACAATGAAACGGACGATCTCGCCTTGCGTACTTCCCTTCGGTTCGAAGCCGAGACGCTGCAGAATGGAGATGCTTTCCTCGCGGCTGACGTCCAGCCCGGTCAGCCGCTTCGTCTCCGAGAGCGGGAAATCGACCTCCAGGTAATGATGGCCGGACGTCCCGACGATCTCGCCCTCGCGGGAGGTCGGGTTGCCGGGCACGACTTCCGGCTCGCTGGGTTCACCGCCGCACAGGTCGAGCACCATCCGCGTGGCAAGCTCCAGTCCCGGCGTCATGAATTCCGGATCGGCGCCGCGCTCGAAACGGTAGCGCGCATCGGTGATGATGCCGAGCTCGCGGCCGGTGCGGGCGACGTTGAGCGGGTCCCAGAGCGCCGATTCGATCAGGACGTCGGTGGTGCTCTCATCGCAGCCGGAATGCTCGCCACCCAAGATTCCGGCGATCGACTCCACACCGCCTTCGTCGGCGATGACGCACATTTCCTCTGTCAGTTCGTATTCGCGTTCGTCGAGCGCCAGCACCTTCTCGCCCGGCCGGGCGCGGCGCACGGTCAGATTGCCTTTCACCTTCGCGGCGTCGAAGACGTGCAGCGGCCGGCCACGGTCGAATGTGACATAGTTGGTGATGTCGACCAGCGTGTTGATCGGGCGCAGGCCAATGGCAAGCAGGCGCTGCTGCATCCATTTGGGCGACGGACCGTTCTTGACGCCGCGGACCAGCCGGAGCGCGAAGCCCGGGCAGAGATCCGGCGCTTCTATGGTCAGCTTGACCGGGCAGGCGCCCTTGCCCGGGACCGGCTCGACCGCACCGGGCTTGAGCCGGCCGAGACCGGCCGCTGCCAGATCGCGCGCGATGCCATAGACGCCGGTGGCGTCCGGACGGTTCGGGGTCAGGTTGATCTCGATCACCGGATCGTCGAGCTTGGCCCAGGCCGCGAAGGACTGGCCGACCGGCGCATCCGCGGGCAGGTCGATGATGCCGTCATGCTCGTCGGAAAGCTGCAATTCGCGCTCCGAACACATCATGCCATGGCTTTCCACGCCGCGGATCTTGCCGACAGACAGCGTCACATCGATCCCCGGGACATAGGTGCCGGGCGCCGCGAATGCGCCGACAAGACCAGCGCGTGCATTGGGGGCGCCGCAGACCACCTGAACCGGCTTGCCGTCGCCGGTGTCGACGGACAGCACCTGCAGCTTGTCGGCGTCCGGATGCTTCTCGGCCGTCAGCACCCTGGCGATGACGAAGGGCTTCAGGCCCGCCTTGTCGTCGACGGATTCGACCTCGAGGCCGATCATGGTCAGCTTGTCGACGATCTCGTCGAGCGTGGCGTCGGTTTCCAGGTGATCCTTGAGCCAGGAGAGCGTGAATTTCATGGCGTCATTCCTTCGGGTCTTGCCGTTCCAGGATTCTCACCAGCCGGAACCGCTCGCAAACTAGTTTCATATCGGGGCTGAAGCCGCCATTTCGCTTGAAATAGGCCTCGTGTCCCTCGCGCCAGCATGTCAGCGTGAGGTCTCCCTCGCCTTCGGCGCGTGCAAAATCTTCGTCCACCTCGCTAAAGGCGCGAATGGTGACGTCTACCGTCTCAATTACGGCGGCAGGGCGTCCCTTACCGTCAAGGACGATATCCTGCCGCCCAACCTGCGGCATCGTCTCGACGCCAGTCTCGAAGTCACTCAAGGCTCCGCAGGTTGCCGTCTTGCGCCCGGCAAGCACCAGCGCCAGCAGTTCATCTGCCAGTGCCGGGCTGTCGCCGAACGCAAAACGAACCGCCTCGCTATGGCCTTCGGGCGAAGTCATCAGGCGCTCAACCCGCCGAACAGTGTCGGCATGTCGAGCGGTCGGAAACCGTAATGCTGCAGCCAGCGCACGTCCGCATTGAAGTAGTCACGCAGGTCCGGCATGCCGTATTTCAGCGTTGCGATGCGGTCGATGCCCATGCCCCAGGCGAACCCCTGATACTCGTCAGGATCGAGCCCGCCATAACGCAGCACGTTCGGATGCACCATGCCGCAGCCGAGGATCTCCATCCAGTCGCTGCCCTCGCCGAAACGCACCTCGCCCGGCTTTGATCGGTCGCACTGGATATCGACCTCGAGCGACGGCTCGGTGAAGGGGAAGAAGGAGGGTCTGAAACGCATGTTGACAGACGGGACCTCGAAGAAGGCCTTGCAGAATTCCTCCAGCACCCATTTCATGTTGGCGACATTGGCGGTCTTGTCGATGACCAGCCCTTCGAGCTGGTGGAACATCGGCGAGTGGGTGGCGTCCGAATCCTGCCGGTAGGTCTTGCCCGGGATGACGATGCGGATCGGCGGCTTCTGCGCCTCCATGGTGCGGATCTGCACCGGGGAGGTGTGCGTGCGCAGCACCTTGCGTTCACCTTCAGCATCCGGCGGGAAGAAGAAGGTGTCGTGCATCTCGCGCGCGGGATGGCCTTCGGGAAAGTTCAGCGCCGTGAAATTGTAGTAGTCGGTCTCGATGTCCGGCCCTTCGGCAATCGCGAAGCCCAGATCGCCAAAGATCGCAGCAATCTCGTCGATCACCTGGCTGATGGGATGGATGCGGCCGCGTTCGGCCGGGCTCTGGCGCACCGGCAGGGTCACGTCCACCGCCTCGGCGGCCAGCCGCGCGGCAATCGCCACGTCGCGCAGTGCCTCCTTGCGTGCCGCCAGAGCCTCGGCAACGCGGTTCTTGAGGCCGTTGATCGCCGGGCCCATCACCTGGCGCTCCTCCGGCGACATGGACCCGAGCGTTTTCAGACGCTCCGATATCGATCCCTTCTTGCCGAGCGCGCCAACGCGCACCGCCTCGATGGTCGCTTCGTCGCCCGCCGCCGCGATCTCGGCAAGCAGCGTCGCCTCCAGGCTCTTGAGGTCTGTCATCTGTTCGGTCACAGCTTGCTCACCTGTCTCTGTTCGGTTCCGACATCGCGTCAACCGGATCGGTTACATCGCTTCAAACGGAAAAACCCGCGCCAGCCCTGCCAGCGCGGGTTTCCCAATACCAGTTTTCGAATGCTTGGGAAGCGCCGGCTTAAGCTACAGCGCTCTCAAAAGCGTTCGGCGTTGTGTCTTTCAGATATTCGAGCGCCGTCTTCGACTTGGCGACGAGCGCGGCGAAGGCCTGCGGCTCATGGATCGCCATGTCGGCGAGCACCTTGCGGTCGATCTCGATGCCGGCCTTGTTGAGCCCGTCGATGAAGCGGCCATAGGTCAGGCCGTGCTCGCGCGTCGCGGCGTTGATGCGCTGGATCCACAGCGCACGGAAATTGCGCTTGCGGTTCTTGCGGTCGCGATAAGCATACTGCAGCGACTTTTCGACCGCCTGCTTGGCGATGCGAATGGTATTCTTGCGGCGGCCGTAGAAGCCCTTGGCTGCCTTGAGAACTTTCTTGTGCTTGGCGTGGGCGGTAACGCCCCTCTTCACGCGTGCCATGTCATGATCTCCTTAGAAGCTGTTCGAACCGGGCTCAGAGGCCGCCGCCATTGGGAAGGAAGTTCCGGATGACCTTCTTGGCATCGGGTTCGGCCAGAACCATGGTGCCGCGGGCATCGCGAATGAACTTGTTCGTGCGCTTGATCATGCCGTGGCGCTTGCCGGCAGCAGCCGACTTGACCTTGCCGGTCGCCGTGATCTTGAACCGCTTCTTCGCGGAAGACTTCGTCTTCATCTTGGGCATTTTGCTTTCTCCGTTCTTATTCAGGGTTCGCGATGAGTTCGCTTCGCTCACCATCTCCGCCGGGGCGCCGGACAAACCGGCGACGGCCACCTGGCCTTGCCTCGCTTCGCTCGGAGTGAAGACTGCTGAACCCTTTCAGCATTAAGAACCGCCACGGCATGCCCTGCCGGGCGGCTCCTGAACGCGCGCTATATAACGGCGTCGGGGAGAAAGCGCAACCACCGTCGCGCCTTCTCGTGTCGACATGTCGTCACGTGCGCGCCGGCCCCTTCGCGCGCCGGTGACGGGCGCTCACTTGGGCGCGAGCACCATCATCATCTGCCGGCCTTCCAGCTTCGGCTCGGCTTCGACCTTGGCGATCTCGGCAACTTCCTCGCGCACCTTGTTGAGGAGTTGCATGCCGAGCTCCATGTGGGCCATTTCGCGGCCACGGAAGCGCAGCGTGAGCTTGACCTTGTCGCCTTCCTCGAAGAAGCGGCGCACGGCCTTCATCTTCACCTCATAGTCATGGGTGTCGATGTTCGGGCGCATCTTGATCTCCTTGATCTCGATGACCTTCTGGTTCTTGCGTGCTTCGGCGGCCTTCTTCTGGCTCTGATACTTCAGCTTGCCGAGATCGGTAATCTTGCAGACAGGAGGCTCTGAATTCGGCGCGATCTCGACCAGATCGAGGCCATGTTCCTCCGCGATATTCAACGCGTCCTGAATGGATTGGACCCCGAGATTGTTGCCTTCGGAGTCGATGAGCTGGACCCGGGGAGCCCGGATGTCGCGATTGGCGCGCGGCCCTTCCTTGACGGGCGCTGCGGCTTTGAACGGTCTGCGAATGGTCGTTGTCTCCTTCAAATTGTTCGGATTCGGGGCGATGTCCTCTCCGGCCCCGACCATAAGACGCGGTCTATGTCGGTCGGTTCCGCTCAATGTCAATAGCATGCGGCGGCGGAAAAAACCACGTTCAAGGCGAACTGCCCGCATGGGCAAGGGACTATCGGAACGATGCCCCCTGTGCCAGAAAGCACGCCGGAGGTATCGACCATGTCTGAAATCGCAGCCGAATTCCTGGATGTCGAGGGCGACCGGATCGCCGTGCGCCGCCGCCGCGGCCGCTCGCCGGGGCTTGTCTGGCTGGGGGGCTACCGTTCCGACATGCTGGGCACCAAGGCCGAGAGGCTCGATGCCTGGGCGGCAAGGTCAGGCCGCGCCTTTGTCCGCCACGACTATTCCGGCCACGGCGAATCCGGCGGCGCCTTCACCGACGGAACCATCTCGCGCTGGCTCGCCCAAAGCATCGCCGTGTTCGACGATTTCACCGAAGGGCCGCAGGTGCTTGTCGGCTCGTCGATGGGCGGCTGGATCGCGCTGCGCATGGTGCAGGAGCTCAACCGGGCCGGCCGCGGCGATCGGGTGGCCGGTATGGTGCTGCTCGCGCCAGCGCCCGATTTCACGATCGAGCTGATGGAGCCGCAACTGACGGAGGCACACCGGCGCGACCTGGCTGAAAAGGGATATTTCGAAGAGCTGTCGGACTATTCTCCCGTCCCGAATGTCTACACACGCGCGCTGTTCGAGGACGGCGTTCGGAACCGGGTGCTGCAAGGCCTTATCGAGACCCATTGCCCGGTCCACATCCTGCAGGGCATGGCGGACCCGGACGTCCCATACAGCCTGGCACTGAAGCTGGTCGAGCACCTGCCGGCCGACGACGTCACGCTGACCCTCATCAAGGACGGCGACCACCGCCTGTCGCGGCCGCAGGACCTGGAGCTTCTGACGCGCAGCGTCGAGACGATGATCGAGCAGGCCGGCTGATCAACACCGGACACACTGCCGGATCAATCGAGGATCCAGCGGAAGGCGCGGCGCAATTCGTCTGCGCCATTTTCTTCGTACCAGCGGCCGTGGGCGATGATGATGCGTTGCGGGTTCCAAGAGATCATCGTCTCGATCGCCGCTTTCAGCTCCGGCCGCTGCCTTGAAAAGGTCAGCCGCATGTCGCGCGGCATCTGGCCATCCGGATCGATTACGCCGCCGAGACGCATGAGCCAGCGCATGACCAGAGAATTCACCTTGTGCGGCTCGAAGTTCTCGATGAGGTCGGTCAGGATCAGTGTGCGGCTTGCGCGGTGGAAGAAGTCGATTTCCGTCATGTAGCCGCCCGGCACCGGAAGCGTCGCGATTTCTTCATCCCACGGATAGCCCGTCTCACCGTCGAGCACCCGGCAGTCGAAATCGATGTGATCGCCGGCCTGTTCCCTGATGCGCGGAGCGAGATAGACGGCCGCTTCGGGAAAGGCGGCGTGCCAATCGGGAATCCACCAATAGTGAATGCGGTTCGGGCCGATGATCCACCTCGGTGTTCCCAATCGCTCGATTTCGGACTTGAGCTCCGGCGCCAATGCGGTGGGCGAATGAATGAAGAGATCGCCACCGGCAAGCCGCACGACTGTCATCCGGGTGGGAAACGGCATTTTGGGCCACGGCATGCCGAAACGGATCGTCGGCCCATCGACGATCCAGAGATTTTCGGCGACCGGCTTCAGCGTGTTGATTGGCGGATATGTGGCCTCATTGCTCATGGTGCAAACCTGATGGATCCGACTGCTGTTCTGAAGGGAGCGCGTCAGCCTATCACGCGTCCCGGTGGAGAAGCGGAGCCGGTACGTCAGAAATCCAACGGCGCATTGTCCACCACCTCCTTCATCACGAAGAAGGTGCGGGTCTGGCGCACGCCCGGCAGACCGATCAGCTGGTCTCCATGCAGCCGGTTGAACTCGGCCATGTCGCGCACCCTTATCTTGAGGAAGTAGTCGAAATCGCCGGCGACCAGATGGCAGTCGAGCAGAAAGGGCAGGCGCCTGGCCGCCGCCTCGAAGGCCGCGAAGCTCTCTTTCGTCGACCGATCCAGCACCACACCGACCATGACGAGCGCGCCGCGATCGACCCGCTGCGGATCGATCTGCGCGCGCACCGAGCGAACGAACCCTTCCTTGAACAGGCGCTGCGTGCGGCGATGGCAGGTCGCCGGGCTGACATTGGCGCGCTTGGCGAGCTCGGCATTGGTCAGGCGACCGTCACGCCCGAGCAGCCGCAGGAGCTTCATGTCGATCCGGTCCAGGTCAGCAGGCATGAAAGAATCTTCCATCAAATTTCCTTCTGCCGGCCCTTCTTCGATCCATATGTCGGGATTGTCGAGAGAAGAAGCCATCCATCACCTCATCTTAGAGAGCACATTTCGCTCCACTGGGGCTAGCCTATCGGACACTTTCCAACCGGAGCCACGGACCCATGCTCGAAAAATTTCACCGCCACAGCCTCACCTTCGGCCCGACGCCGATCGAGAAGCTGGAGCGCCTTTCCGCCCATCTCGGCGGCGGCGTCGACATCTATGCCAAGCGCGAGGACTGCAATTCCGGCCTCGCCTTCGGTGGCAACAAGCTGCGCAAGCTCGAGTATATCGTTCCCGACGCGATCGCCTCGGGCGCCGACACGCTGGTGACGATCGGCGGCGTCCAGTCGAACCACACCCGGCAGGTGGCTGCAGTCGCGGCAAAGATCGGCATGAAGTGCCGGCTGGTGCAGGAAAGCTGGGTGCCGTTTCCCGATGCCGTCTACGACCGGGTCGGCAACATCCTGATGAGCCGGGTGATGGGCGCCGAGATCGAGCTCGTAGACGAAGGCTTCGACATCGGCATTCGCGAAAGCTGGGAGCATGCCCTTGAAGACGTCCGGGCAAAGGGCGGCAAGCCCTACCCGATCCCGGCCGGCGCCTCCGTGCATCCGCTCGGCGGGCTCGGCTTCGTCGGCTTTGCCGAAGAGGTCCGGGCACAGGAGGCAGAGCTCGGCTTCAAGTTCGACTATGTCGTCGTCTGCACCGTCACCGGCTCCACCCATGCCGGCATGCTGGTCGGTTTTGCCAAGGACGACCGGCAGCGCAATGTCATTGGCATCGATGCCTCGGCCACCCCTGCGCAGACGAAGGCTCAGGTTCTGGAGATCGCCCGCAACACGGCCGAACTCATCGGCCTTGGACAGGAGATCGCGCCGGACGATGTCGTCCTCAACGAGGATTACGCCTACCCGCTCTACGGCGTGCCCTCGCAAGAGACGAACGACGCGATCCGGCTCGCGGCGCGTCTGGAAGGCATGATGACCGACCCCGTCTACGAGGGCAAATCCATGCAGGGCATGGTCGATCTCGTGCGCAAGGGCTTCTTTCCGGCCGGCTCCAAGGTTCTCTATGCCCATCTCGGCGGCGTGCCGGCTATCAACGGCTACAGCTACCTCTACCGGAACGGCTGAACGGGCAGAGGTTGGGATTCGACGACGAAATTCTTGAAACCCATCCAACCCGTTCCCATCTCGAACTGGTGCGGACCGGCCGGGATGCCCCCTGAGCAAAAGGAACGGGAGAAGATGAACACGCATGCATTGATCAGACCGGCGTGGACGCCGGCGACCATTGCGCTGATGGTGCTCGGCTTCGTGGTGTTCTGGCCCTTGGGCCTGGCCATGCTAGCCTATATCCTTTGGGGCGATCGCCTTGAAATGTTCAAGCGCGACGTCAATGAGGCGACGGACGGCTTCTTTGCCTCCTGCCGCCACCGCGGACGCCATCATCGCCGCCCTCACATCCACAATCGCAGCGGCAATGTCGCCTTCGACGAATGGCGCGAAAAGGAGTTGCAGCGCCTCGCCGAGGAGCGCCGCAAGCTCGAAGAGATGCGCGAGGAATTCGACGACTACATGCGCGAATTGCGCCGCGCCAAGGACCAGGAAGAGTTCGACCGGTTCATGAAGGACCGCGAGCGCCGCAAGGAGGACAAGCCGAACGGCGACACCTCGACCGGTCTGATCGAAGACTGAACCCCTTCAGACAGGAAGGGCGGGTGAAGACGGCGCCGTCCCCCCTCCGGCGCCGTCTTCTTTTTGCGGACAAAAAATGCCCGGCGCGGAAACCGCGCCGGGCATCCTTGCCTTGTTGGAGCCGGATTACTCGGCCGCTTCGTTCAGTCGCGGTGCGGCTCCGAGGATCGTCGCGTCGACATGGCTTTCGAACTTGCCGAAATTGTCGATGAACATGCCGACGAGCTTCTTGGCCTGCGCGTCGTAGGCCGCCTTGTCGTCCCAGGTCGAGCGGGGATCGAGGATGGCCGCGTCGACGCCGTCAACCGCGACCGGTACGGCGAAGCCGAAATTGGCATCGGTGCGGAACTCGACCTCTTTGAGCGAACCGTCAAGGGCGGCCGAGAGCAGCCTGCGCGTCACGCGGATCGGCATGCGCGCGCCGGTGCCATAGGCGCCGCCGGTCCAGCCGGTGTTGACCAGCCAGCAATCGACGTTGTGCTTGGCGATCAGTTCGCGCAGCAGATTGCCATATTCGGAGGGATGACGCGGCATGAACGGCGCACCGAAGCAGGTTGAGAACGTCGCCTCGGGCTCGGTCAGCCCTTTTTCGGTGCCGGCCACCTTCGCGGTATAGCCCGACAGGAAATGGTACATCGCCTGGGCCGGCGTCAGCTTGGCGATCGGCGGCATGACGCCGAAAGCGTCCGCCGTCAGCATGACGATGTTCCGGGGATGGCCGGCACGTCCGGTTGCCGAGGCATTGGGAATAAAGTCGAGCGGATAGGCGCAGCGCGCATTCTCGGTCAGCGAACCATCGTCGAAGTCGGGGACGCGGTTCTCGTCGAGCACGACATTTTCCAGCACGGTGCCGAAGCGCTTGGTGGTGGCGTAGATCTCGGGCTCGGCCTCCGCCGACAGCTTGATTGTCTTGGCGTAGCAGCCGCCTTCGAAATTGAAGATGCCGTCGTCGCCCCAGCCGTGTTCATCATCGCCCAGCAGCGTGCGCGTCGGATCGGCCGACAGTGTCGTCTTGCCTGTTCCCGAAAGGCCGAAGAAAACCGCCGCGTCGTCGTTCGACCCCACATTGGCCGAACAATGCATCGGCATGACGCCGCGTTCCGGCAGCAGGTAGTTGAGGACGGTGAAGACGGATTTCTTCATTTCGCCGGCGTATGACGTTCCGCCGATCAGTACGATCATGCGCGAGAAATCCACCGCGATGACGGTCTCGGTGCGCGTGCCGTGGCGGGCCGGATCGGCCTTGAAGGACGGCAGATCGATGATGGTCAGCTTCGGCACGAAGCTCTTGAGCGCCCCGGCCTCCGGCCGGATGAGGAGATTGCGGATGAACAGGGAATGCCAGGCATATTCGCAGATGACCCGCGTCGGCAGGCTGTACTGCACATCGGCGCCTCCAACGAGATCCTGCACGAAGAGGTCGCGGCCCTGCGCGTGCTCGCGAAAATCCGCCAAAAGAGTGTCAAACTGCTCCCTGGAGAAGGGCGCATTGTTGTCCCACCAGATCTGAGCGTCCGTGGCGTCGTCGCGCACGATGAATTTGTCCTTTGGCGAGCGGCCCGTGTGCTGGCCCGTAAGGGCGACAAGGGCGCCATCCGCCGTCAGACGCGCTTCCTGGCGCCGGAGGGACTCTTCATACAGATCGGCTGCGCCGAAATTGTAGTGCACCTTGCCTGTCCGCTCCAGGCCTGCACGCTCGATCCCGCATGCGGGATTGCGCTTGCCGATTTCTTGCATACTCCCAACTCCAGTGTTGTTCTTTACCGATACCGGACAAGCCGGCGCTGTGGACCAAAGCCCGATGACAGTCTACCCTTCGGGGAGAAACAGAAAAACCTTTCAATATCAAATATTTAATCGATTAAAAATTTTGAAAATCTTTTAAATCGTTTAAAGGCGGATGATTTGTGAACAGTACCGCCGCACCGTGCCTGGAAGCCTTCATCGACTGCGGCGCCAAGGGTTGAATGCGAGACCATGTGACACGGGCCATCGCATGTGCCACATTTTGTACCCAATTTGTCCTCCAATACCGCCTCTCCTTGCAACGGAAGGGACGCGCACATGAGGGAACCGCTCGACATGGCTACGATCGCTTTGGTGGATGACGACCGCAATATTCTGACCTCGGTGTCGATCGCGCTCGAATCCGAAGGCTACCGCGTTGAAACCTACACCGACGGCGCGTCGGCACTGGAAGGATTTTCCGCGCGTCCGCCGACGCTGGCCATCCTCGACATCAAGATGCCACGCATGGACGGAATGGAACTGCTGCGCCGGCTGCGTCAGAAATCGGACATGCCGGTCATCTTCCTGACATCGAAGGACGACGAGATCGACGAACTCTTCGGCCTCAAGATGGGCGCCGACGATTTCATCCGCAAACCATTTTCCCAACGCCTTCTTGTCGAACGCGTCAAGGCGGTGCTCCGGCGTGCAAATGCGCGCGAGACGTCGGCCAAGTCGACCAACCAGCAGGCCCGCTCGCTTGAACGCGGCCAGCTCGTGATGGACCAGGAACGCCACACCTGCACCTGGAAAGGCCAGCCCGTAACGCTCACCGTGACCGAATTTCTCATCCTGCATTCGCTCGCCCAGCGTCCGGGCGTCGTCAAGAGCCGTGACGCGCTGATGGATTCGGCGTATGACGAGCAGGTCTATGTTGATGATCGGACCATCGATAGCCATATCAAGCGACTTCGCAAGAAGTTCAAGGCGGTCGACGACGAGTTCGACATGATCGAAACGCTGTACGGGGTGGGGTATCGGTTCCGCGAGGTTTGACCTGGCGGCCGGTCGGCCCGGGTGAGAGATGGTAGCGGAAACCAGAAAACCGTCGATGAACGGCGCCGCGGCGCCGTCGCGGGCGCGCTCCCTGTTGCGCCCGGTCACGGTGCCGTTGCGCCGCTTCTTCGGCCACCATGTCTTTTCCAGTCTCACGCGCCGCATTCTCATCCTCAATCTGGCGGCGCTGGGAATGCTGGTTCTGGGCATTCTCTACCTCAATCAGTATCGCGACGGGCTCATCGAGGCCCGGGTGGAAAGCCTGATGACGCAAGGCGAGATCATCGCCGCCGCCATTGCGGCCTCGGCGACGGTCGAGACCGACACGATCACCGTCGACCCGGAGAAGCTTCTGGAACTGCAGGCCGGCCAGAGCCTGGGACCCGGCACGGACCAGCTCGAAAGCCTCGATTTCCCGATCAACCCCGAGCGCGTCGCGCCTGTGCTCAGGCGCCTGATATCGCCGACCCGCACCCGCGCCCGGATCTATGACCGCGACGCCAATCTGCTCCTCGATTCCCGCCACCTCTATTCACGCGGGCAGATCCTGCGCTACGACCTGCCGCCGCTGGAGGAGGCCGAGCCCGATCTTCTCGAGCGCGCCAAGAAGTTCGTGACCGGGCTCTTCAGGCGCACCGACCTTCCCGTCTACAAGGAGCAGCCCGGCGGCAACGGCGCGGCCTATCCCGAGGTCATGAACGCCCTCATGGGCAGCCCGGGCTTCGTCGTGCGCATCAGCGAGCATGGCGAGATGATCGTTTCGGTGGCCGTTCCCATCCAGCGCTTCCGCGCCGTGCTCGGCGTCCTTCTCCTCTCCACCCAGGGCGCCGACATCGACAAGATCGACATGGCGGAGAAACTGTCGATCCTGCGCGTCTTCGGCGTCGCGGCCCTGGTGTTCGGCATCCTGTCGATGATCGTCGCCTCGACGATCGCCAATCCCCTGCGCAGGCTGTCGGCGGCCGCGATCCGCGTTCGCCGCGGCATCAAGAACCGCGAGGAGATTCCGGATTTTTCCGACCGCCAGGACGAGATTGGAAACCTTTCGACGGCGCTGCGCGACATGACCAATGCACTCTACGCACGGATCGAAGCCATCGAGAGCTTTGCCGCCGACGTCGCACATGAATTGAAGAACCCGCTGACCTCGCTGCGCAGTGCCGTGGAGACGCTACCCCTCGCCAAATCCGAAACCTCGCGCGAGCGCCTGCTGGAGATCATCCAGCACGATGTGCGCCGCCTCGACCGGCTGATCACGGACATCTCCGACGCCTCGCGCCTCGACGCCGAGCTGGCCCGTGAAGACGCGCGCCGGGTCGACATGCGCAAGTTCGTCGAGGACCTGGTATCGGTTTCGCGCGAAACGGGCCACCACAAGAAGCCGGTCGCCATATCCTTCAACGTCGACACCGCAGCCCAGGCCTCCAAGGGATTTGCCGTCATCGGCCACGATCTTCGGCTGGGCCAGGTGATCACCAACCTGATCGAAAATGCGCGCTCCTTCGTGCCAGACGAGGGCGGCCGCATCGTCGTGTCGCTGGCGCGATCAGCCAACCACGTGATCGTGACCGTCGAGGACAACGGGCCTGGCATTCGGGCCGAGAACATCGATCGCATCTTCGAGCGCTTCTACACGGACCGTCCGTCGTCGGAGGCTTTCGGCCAGAACTCCGGGCTCGGCCTGTCGATCAGCCGGCAGATCGTGGAGGCCCATAGCGGCACGTTGACGGCGGAAAACATGGCAGGCTCGAAACCGGGCGACATCCGCGGCGCCCGCTTCATCGTCAAGCTGCCCGCGGAAAGCCGGACCCGTTAGCGGCATGAACAACCATCATGCAACATGCGTTGTCCTGCGCGATCGCGGCATCATGATCGACGGTCCGTCCGGATCTGGCAAGACGACGCTCGGCTTCACGCTGATTGAAGGATGCCTTGCCACCGGCCACGCCGCAGCCTTCGTCGCCGACGACCAGGTGCTGGCTGATGCGGTCAACGGCCGTCTCATCGCCCGGGCACCGCGGCGAATTGCCGGACTGGCCGAATTGCATGGGCTGGGGATCGTCGGCGTCGCGTTTGCCGAGTGCGCCGTTGTCGACCTGATCGTCACCCTGACGCACGATCCGGTCGATCGTCTTCCAGAACCTGCAACGCTTTGCCTCGACGGCGTCGAACTGCCGCACTTGCTGCTGCCGGCGCGGAGCGCGGAGACCGCCCAACGGCTGATCCTCGGGCGATTCCGCATGCATGCGACACGTCCCGAAGGCCATGTTCCCGCTGCGTAAAGGGCTCGAATGAGGCAGGCTGCCCAAAAAATGGACTTGTCAACGGATTTTGCGTCGACAAGATAGCGCTCCTGTTGAAACGGGCCGGGGCCAGCCGGCAACAACGCAAGATAGTGAATGCATTCGCCATGAGCGATGACGGGAGCCACTCACGCATGATCGGACTCGTGCTCGTCACGCATGGAGGGCTTGCGGAGGAATTCCGCCATGCCGTCGAACATGTCGTGGGCCCGCAAGAGCATTTCGAGACGGTCGCCATCGGCGCCGACGACGATATTGCGCAGCGCCGCCAGGACATCGTCGATGCCGTAAGCCGCGCCGAAACCGGCGCCGGCGTCATCATTCTGACGGACATGTTCGGCGGCACGCCATCCAATCTGGCGATATCGGTGATGGATCCCGATCGCGTTGAGGTCATCGCCGGCATGAACCTGCCGATGCTGATCAAGCTGACAAGCGTGCGCGCGACCGGCGACATGGGCGCGGCTCTCGAAAGCGCGCAGACGGCCGGACGCAAATACATCAACGTCGCCAGCCAGCTTCTGAGCGGCAAATGAGCGACCATACCGCGACGTCCCCCGAAACGGCATTGCGGCGCAGCCTGGAGATCGTCAACCGGCGCGGCCTGCATGCGCGCGCCTCGGCGAAGTTCGTCCAGACCGCCGGCGGTTTCGATGCCGACATCACCGTCGAGAAGGACGGCGTCGAGGTTGGCGGGACCTCCATCATGGGCCTGATGATGCTGGCCGCGGGTCTGGGATCCTCTATCAACGTGACCGCCAGCGGACCGGAGGGAGCCGCAGCGCTGGAGGCTCTTGCGGTGCTCGTGGCCAACCGTTTCGGCGAGGAGTGCTGAGCGGACGGCGCCCCTCCTCATCCATATGCACGAATAAAGATTTCCTTATGTCTTGTTGCCGGGGGGCGTCCGATCTGTTAGGGAAGCCCCGAATGGCTCGCATTGCGATGCGGGCTCCCACAGCGCGGGCTGTGCTCGCCTGACTCAAACAAGAATGCATGTGGAGGCAAATTCCATGTCTGAGAAGTTGGATTATGTGGTGGCCGATATCAGTCTTGCGGACTGGGGCCGCAAGGAGATCGAGATCGCGGAGACCGAGATGCCGGGCCTGATGGCCTGCCGCGAGGAATTCGGCGAGGCGCGGCCGCTGAAGGGTGCGCGCATCACCGGCTCGCTTCACATGACCATCCAGACCGCCGTCCTCATCGAGACGCTGAAGGCGCTGGGCGCCGAAGTGCGCTGGGCGTCGTGCAACATCTTCTCCACGCAGGACCACGCCGCGGCGGCCATTGCCGCTTCCGGCACGCCGGTCTTTGCCGTCAAGGGCGAGACACTGGAAGATTACTGGACCTACACCGACAAGATCTTCCAGTGGTCGGACGGCCAGCCCTCCAACATGATCCTGGACGATGGCGGCGACGCCACGATGTACATCCTGCTCGGCGCGCGCGCCGAAGCCGGTGAGGACGTCCTGTCCAAGCCCGGATCGGAAGAAGAGGAAGTGCTGTTCGCGCAGATCAAGAAGCGCATGGCCGAGACGCCCGGCTTCTTCACCCGCCAGCGCGACGCCATCAAGGGCGTGACCGAGGAGACGACGACCGGCGTCAACAGGCTCTACCAGTTGCAGAAGAAGGGACTCCTCCCCTTCCCGGCGATCAACGTCAACGACTCGGTGACCAAGTCGAAGTTCGACAACAAGTATGGCTGCAAGGAATCGCTGGTGGACGGCATCCGCCGCGCCACCGACGTGATGATGGCCGGCAAGGTCGCCGTGGTGTGCGGCTACGGCGACGTCGGCAAGGGATCGGCAGCCTCGCTCAAGGGCGCTGGCGCGCGAGTGAAGGTGACCGAGGTCGACCCGATCTGTGCCCTGCAGGCATCGATGGACGGCTTCGAGGTCGTGACCCTCGATGACGCCGCGCCGACCGCCGACATCGTGATCACGACGACCGGCAACAAGGACGTCATCACCATCGATCACATGCGCAAGATGAAGGACATGGCGATCGTCGGAAACATCGGCCATTTCGACAACGAGATCCAGGTGGCCGCCCTGCGTAATCTCAAGTGGACCAACATCAAGCCGCAGGTCGACATGATCACCTTCCCGGACGACAAGCGGATCCTCCTCTTGTCGGAAGGCCGCCTGCTCAATCTCGGCAACGCGACCGGGCATCCGAGCTTCGTGATGTCGGCCTCCTTCACCAACCAGGTGCTGGCGCAGATCGAACTGTGGACCAAGGGCGAGCAGTACCAGAACGAGGTCTATGTGCTGCCCAAGCACCTCGACGAAAAGGTCGCCCGGCTGCACCTCGACAAGCTCGGCGCCAAGCTGACGACGCTGTCGGAAGAACAGGCCTCCTATATCGGCGTGACACAGCAAGGTCCGTACAAGCCGGAACACTATCGCTACTGATATTCTGTCAGCAGACTACAATATATAGATGCCGGGCGATTGACTTTTCGCCCGGCATTATTTTGTGGCGTTGCCTTCTTCACGCCGATTCGCCGGCCCGCTAGAGTAGGGTGATTCGCTTGGACGGCCATCCTGCGGCGGGATCGCCCGAAAGCGTGGCGCAGCCGGACGCCGAGCGGCCGTCCGGCGGAGAGGAAGAGGGTATGCGAGGAAGAAACCCGCGGGATTCGGGGGTCGGCGGGTGTGCGGCAGAACGCCTTGGCAAGAAGCGCGCGCATGCACCGGGCAACTGGATCGCGCGCCGTGTTCCGTCATTGGGCGCCGCCTTGCTGGCCGGCGTGCCGGCGCATGCGAGCGAGACCGCAGCCGGGGCGGTCGGTCGTCTCTTCGGCGCCTCCGAAGTGATCCAGGTCGCGACCTTCGCAGGCGTGATGAGCGCCGCCATCCTGTCGGCCATCTGGCTTATCCGCGAGCGCGGACGCATCGCCGCCGAGAACCTGGACTTGCGCGCCCGGATCGCCGAACTCAACGCCTCCGTTCAGCGCTCCGACGCATTGTTCAACCTCAAGGACAGCCGCCACGTCGTCTGGTCAAGCGACCATCGCAAGCCCACCGTCACCGGTTCGCTGGCCGATGTTCCAGGCATTCCCGAAGAACGCGCGACCTTCCTGGCCTTCGGCCGCTGGCTGCAGCCGCATTCGGCCGCCGCGCTTGAAAACGCGGTCTCCGCCCTGCGCGAACGCGGCGCTTCGTTCGATCTCGTCGTCGAGACGTCGGCGGGCGGGCTGGTGGAAGTGCAGGGGCGGCGTGCAGCAGCGAGTGCCGTCGTCCGCTTCATGGGGCTCACGGAACGACGCAAGGATCACGCCCGGCTGAAAATCGAGCATGCCCGGCTCGTGGCCCATCACGAGACCATTCTCGCCCTGCTCGACACCCTGGAAACACCGTTCTGGCTGCGCGACCAGGACGGGCGCATCGAACACGTCAACCAGGCGTATGCGATCGCCATGGAGTGCGAGAACCCGCAAAAGGCTGTCGAGCAACAGTTCGAGTTCCTCAATGCGCGCGCCCGCGCAGCGATCGCCCACAGTCATTCGGTCGATGCGATCTTCGACGAGACAGTCTCCACGGTGATCGGCGGCGACCGCCGCCTGTTTGCCGTCACCGACGTCAAGGGCAGCCAGGCATCCGCTGGCCTCGCCATCGACCGCAGCGAGGTCGAGGCCCTGCGCGCCGAACTGGAGCGGGTGCAGAAGAGCCATGCCGACACGCTCGACCAGTTGACGACGGCCGTCGCCATCTTCGATGCCGGCCAGAAGCTGCTGTTCTACAACCAGGCCTTCCAGGAACTCTGGGAACTCGATCCGGCCTTCCTGGCCAGCAAGCCCGACAACACATTGCTGCTCGACCGCTTGCGCAGCGCCGGCAAGCTGGCCGAACAGCCCGAATGGCGCCGCTGGAAGGAAAACGTGCTCGCCGCCTACCGCTCCGCCGAACGCGTGGAACATCTTTGGCACCTGCCCGACGGGCGCACCCTGCGCGTCATCGCCAACCCGCATCCGCAGGGTGGCGTCGCCTGGGTGTTCGACAACATGACCGAGCGTTTCGATCTGGAAAGCCGCTACAACGCGGCCATGCGGGTGCAGGGAGAAACGCTCGACAACCTCGCCGAAGGGGTGGCCGTCTTCGGCTCCGACGGCAAGATCCGGCTCTACAATCCGGCCTTCACCACCTTGTGGCGCCTGCCCGCCGATGAATTCCGCCCCGAGACGCATATCGCGGCCATCAGCCAGGCCTGCGAACGGGTTGCGGTGAAGAATCCCTGGCCGGGCTTCGTCGCTTCCGTCACCGGCTTCGACGACGAACGCCGCGAGTCGCACGGACAGATCGAACTCGTCGACGGCACGATCCTCAGCCATGCGCTGATCCCGCTGCCGAACGGCCAGGTGATGCTGACCTTCGTCGACGTGACCGACAGCGTCAATTTCGAGAGGGCGCTGCAGGACAAGAACGAGGCGCTTCAGAGGGCCGACCGGCTGAAGAACGAATTCGTCCAGCACGTGTCATACGAATTGCGCTCGCCGCTGACCAACATCATCGGCTTCACCGAACTGCTGACCATGCCGGAGACGGGCGAGCTCAACGCCCGTCAGCGCGAATATGTCGACCACATCGGCTCCTCATCCTCCGTCCTCCTGACGATCGTCAACGACATCCTGGATCTGGCAACGGTTGATGCCGGCATCATGGAGCTCGACTATGGCGAGGTACCGATCGCGGCGACAGTCGACGGGGCGGCCGATCTGATTGCGGAAAAGCTGCGCGAACATTCCATTCGACTGTCTATCGACACGCGACAGGCCCCGGCATTCATGCACGCCGACGAGAACCGGCTGCGCCAGGTTCTGTTCAACCTGTTGAGCAATGCCGCCAACTACGCGCCGGAGCATTCAACCATCGAACTGGTGTGCCGCGAGGAGGCAGGCGGCGTAGTCTTCACGGTGCATGATTCCGGGCCCGGCATGCCGCCCGAAATCCTCGACAGCGCCTTCAAGCGCTTCGAGCCGCGCGCCAATGGCGGCCGCCACCGCGGAGCCGGTCTCGGACTGGCGATCGTCAAGAGTTTCGTCGAGCTGCATGGCGGCGCGGTGGAGATCGAAAGCGGCCCCCATATGCGCGGCACCCGGGTCACCTGCCGCTTCCCGCTTGCTCCGGTGGGCGCGAGGGCGGCGGCGGAGTAGCCGTCCATGGCCGGTTCGCGCATCGAAATCGCCTTGCCCGACGAGGCCGCCACCCGGCGCCTGGGAGAGGATCTTGCGCTGGCCCTGCGGGCCGGCGACGTCGTATCGCTCAGGGGTGATTTGGGCGCAGGCAAGACGACGCTGGCGCGCTCGGTCATCCGGACGCTCGCCGATGACGACCGGCTTGAGGTTCCAAGCCCGACATTCACCCTCGTCCAGAGCTACGAACTGCGCCTTCCCGTCCACCATCTCGACCTTTACAGGCTCGGCTCGCCCGATGAGCTGGACGAACTGGGCGTCGATGAACTGGCCGAGGACGGCGCACTGCTCGTCGAGTGGCCGGAACATGCGGGCGGCGCTCTGCCCGCCGAGGCGCTGAGCATCGAGATCGTCCACGAGGATGGAGCGCGCCGGGCCAGCGTCGCGGGCAGCCCGCCCGCCCTGGAGCGGCTGTCACGCTCGCTTGCCATTCGCCGCTTTCTGGAATCCGCGGGCTGGGGCGCTGCGCGCCGGCGCTACCTGCAGGGGGACGCCTCGACACGCACCTACGAGACGGTGACGCTCGATGGCCAGGAGCCGCGCATTCTCATGGACGCTCCGGCGCGACCCAGCGGCCCGCCGATCCGCGACGGAAGAACCTATGCCGAGATCGCCCATATCGCCGAATCGGTCGTACCGTTCGTTGCCATCGACAGCATTCTGGGCGAGGCCGGTTTCGCCGTTCCGGAAATTCACGCCGCCGATCTCGACGCCGGCCTGCTGCTCACGGCGCATCTTGGAAACGGCGCCTTTCTGAACCCGTCCGGCGAGCCGGTGGAGGAGCGTTACCAGGCGGCCGCCGAGTTGCTGGCGGCGATCCATGCCCATTCCTGGCCGCGCGACATCACGCTCGACAGAGGGCTGGTCCACCGCATTCCCGATTTCGACCGCCAGGCGATGCTGATCGAGGTGGAACTTCTCATCGACTGGTACTTGCCCGATGTTACGGGACATGCAGTCGACGAGGCCATGAGACGCGACTATCTGGCAGCATGGAACGAGGTGCTTGACCGGCTTGCCGGTGCACAAACAAGTCTCGTGCTGCGCGACTTCCATTCTCCGAACATCATCTGGCGCGATGACCGCCATGGTCTCGAGCGGCTGGGCATCATCGACTTCCAGGACGCCATGCTGGGGCCCGCCGCTTACGACGTGGCCGCCCTTGCACTCGATGCGCGCGTCACGATACCACCGGCTCTGGAAGCTGAGATCGTCAGCGCCTATACACGGGCTCGGGCCGGAGCCACCGGCTTCGACAAGGCGTCGTTCGAGGAGGCGTATGCGATCATGGGCGCGCAGCGCAATGCGAAGATCCTGGGACTGTTCGTGCGGCTTCACCGCCGCGACGGCAAGCCAGCCTACCGGGCTCATCTGCCGCGCATCCGCGACTATCTCGCCCGGTGCCTTGGCCATCCCGCGCTCGGACCCGTCGCCCGGTTCTGCGCCGCCCACGATGTGCTGAAGCAGGCGCAGGCATGAGGGCGCAGTTTCCTTCCTCCGCAATGGTGCTGGCGGCCGGGCTCGGCCTGCGGATGCGGCCGATCACCGAAACCCTTCCCAAGCCGCTGGTTCCCGTATCGGGCAAGCCGCTGATCGACTGGGGGCTCGACGCCTTGGCGGCGGCGGGCGTGACGAAAGCCGTGGTCAACATCCATCATCTGGGGGAACAGGTGGCCGCCCACGTTGCCGGCCGCAAGCGACCCGAGATCATCGTTTCCGACGAGCGCGACCTTCTGCTCGATTCGGCCGGCGGTATCGTCAAGGCGCTGCCCTTTCTCGGGGATACACCCTTCTTCGTGCTGAACGCCGATACGTTCTGGATCGCCGACGACGGCGCCAACCTGCCGTCGCTGGCAGCAGCCTGGGACGACAGCCGCATGGACATCCTACTCATGCTGGCCGGCCTCGACCAGGCGACAGGCCACACCGGCAAGACAGATTTCCTGATGGAATCCACAGGCCGGCTTGTCCGCGCGGGCAGTGCCACCGGCGGTTTCATCTATGCCGGGGCGGCGATCGTGCATCCGCGCATCTTCGAGGCGGCAGATGCGCAGCCGCATTCGCTGAACCTCTATTTCGACCGGGCCATTGCCGCCGGGCGTCTTTATGGTTTGCCGATGCGCGGAGCCTGGATCACCGTAGGCACGCCTGACGGCATCACGCATGCGGAGTCCGCGGTCGCCCGGATGGAAGCGCTGGAGCCATGAGCCGCCAGCCCGCGCCGCGGCTGTGCTCGATTCCGCCGGGCGTCGCCTTCCTGCCGACACTGGTCGACGCGCTGATGCGCGGGGAACTCGTGCCGGGCTTCAGCTACGACGGCAACCCCATGCAGCTCGGCGGCGTCACGATCTTCGTGCCCACACGCCGTTCGGCGCGTGCCCTGCGCAGTGTATTCGTGGAACGAATGGGCGGGGCCTCCGCCATCTTGCCGGCGATACGTCCGCTCGGCGATTTCGACGAGGAGGCCGGACTGTTCGAGGCAGAGGGCGCCGGGGGGCTCGATCTCGTGCCGCCCGTCGATGCGCTCGACCGGCTGCTCTACCTCGCACCGCTCGTGCGGCGCTGGAAGTCGCGGCTGCCGGCTCATGTCGCCGCCCTGTTCGACGAAGACATCGTCGTGCCCGCCTCGACGGCGGACTCGATCTGGCTGGCCCGCGATCTCGCCGCGCTGATGGACGAGATCGAAACGGAAAGCGCAGACTGGTCGGCGCTGTCGTCTCTGGTGGGCGGCGACCTGAGCGCCTGGTGGCAGGTGACACTGGATTTCCTGCAGATCGTCACGGCCGCCTGGCCGGCGGCGCTGCGCGAGATGGACCGGTCCAATCCCGCCGCCCATCGAAACGCGATGATCGAAGCGGAAGCGGAGCGACTTGCCCGCAGCACACCGGGGCCCGTGATCGCCGCCGGCTCCACCGGCTCGTTGCCGGCGACGGCGCGGCTTCTGGCAACCATCGCCCGGCTGCCCATGGGTGCCGTCGTTCTGCCCGGTCTCGACAAGACGCTCGACGATGAAGCCTGGTCGCTGATCGGCGAGGCGGAATCGGCTCCCTCGGCGTTCGGCCACCCGCAATACGGGCTGAAGAAGCTCATCGGCATCATCGGCGTCGAACGGCGCGACGTCGTCGAGATCGGATCGCTGGATCGCGGACTGGCCGCCCGGCGGCGGCTCGTATCGGAAGCCCTTCGTCCCGCCGAGACGACCGACCGTTGGGCCGAGCTTGGCCCCGAGATCGAGGCGATGATCGTCGATGGGGCGCTCGAAGGCGTGAGTCTCATCGAGGCGGCCAACGAACGCGAGGAAGCGCTGTCGATCGCCATCGCGCTGCGCGATGCGGTCGATGACGGCGCCGGTCATGCAGCGCTCGTCACGGGCGATCGGGCCTTGGCCCGGCGCGTGTCCAGCGAGTTGTTGCGGTTCGGAATTCGCGCCGACGATTCCGGCGGTGCACCGCTCTTGCGCACGCCCCCCGGCGCGCTCCTGACCCTGGTGCTGGAATGCGTCTTCCGCCCCGGCGATCCGGTTGCGCTGCTGTCCCTCATCAAGCATCCGCTGCTGCGGCTGGGCATGAAGCGCGAACGGCTTCAGCCGATCGTGGAAAAGCTTGAACTCGTTCTGCTGCGCGGCGGCACAGGACGGCCGGATATCGCGTCCCTCAAGCATGATCTCGAACGCCGTATGGAACGGCTGGCGGCCGAGCGTCCTCCCTTCTGGATCGAGCGGCTGAAGGCGGAAGACAGGGATGCCCTCCTGCACCTGGTCGAGCGTCTGGATGCGGCGCTTGCCCCGCTCTGCGCGCTGCGCGGCACGAGCCAGACCGGCATTGCGGACATCGCCACGGCGAGCGTCAAGGCAGTCGAATCGCTGGCACGCGACGACAACCAGAGCCTGGAGCATCTGTATGCCGAAGCCGCCGGCGAGAAGTTCGCTTCCATCCTGTCGGGCTTCGTCTCGGCAGGCGCCGGCCTGGAGTTCGAAGCCGACGAATGGCCGGACATCGTGGCAGCTCTGATTTCCGGCGAGACGGTGAAGCCGAAGGCGGGCGCCGATATGCGGGTGTCGATCTGGGGCGCGCTGGAGGCCCGGCTGCAGCATGTCGACACGCTCATTGTCGGTGGTCTCAACGAGGGAAGCTGGCCGCGCAAGGCCGAGTCCGACCGGTTCATGTCGCGCATGATGAAGACCGGCATGGACCTCGATCCGCCGGAGCGGCGCATCGGCCTTGCCGCCCATGATTTCATGATGGCGATGGGATCACGCCGCCTGATCCTGTCGCGCGCGGCGCGCTCCGGCGATGCTCCCGCCGTCATGTCGCGCTGGTTGCAGCGGCTGACGACACTGGCCGGCGAAGAGGCCTGCGCGGTCATGCGCCGGTTGGGAGAAACCTATGTCGCCTGGGCCCGCGCCATCGACACCGCGCCCAACATCGATTTCGTGGAACGGCCCAACCCGACACCGCCGCCCGCCGCGCGGCCGCGGCACTTTTCCGTGACCGAGATCGAGACCCTGCGCCGCGACCCCTATGCCATATATGCAAGGAAGCTCTTGCGCCTCAATCCTCTCGATCCCCTGATACGCGATCCCGGCGCGGCCGAGCGCGGTACGCTGTTTCACGAGATCCTGCACCGGTTCACCATGTCCGGCGTCGCCGCCCATGCCGACGACGCGCGCGACCGGCTTGTGGAGATCGCGCGCCAGGCATTCGACGAGGCGGCGCTTCCCGACGACGTGGAAGCCATCTGGTGGCCGCGATTCATCGCCATGGCCGACGAGATCATTGCCTGGGAGGCCAGTCGCGACGGGATCATCGAAAAGGCGAGCGAGGCGGCGGCGCGGCCGATCGAGATCGGGGCGAGCGGGGTGACGCTTTCGGGGCGCGCGGATCGCATCGACGTACATCCCGGCCAACTTGCCGATATTCTCGATTACAAGACCGGCAGCAATCCGTCCAAGCGGCAGGCCCACCGGCTGGTTGCGCCGCAACTGGCACTCGAGGGCGCGCTCTTGAAGCGTGGTGCCTTTTCGGAGCTGGGGGCGCTGACGCCGGCCGACCTTGCCTATGTGCGGCTCAGGCCCAAGGGCCTTGTGGAGCAGGAATCGATCCTCGAAATCAGGGGGTCGCTGAAGACCGCCGACGCCTTGTCGGAAGAGGCCTGGGCGCGACTCGAAAAGCTGATGGCGCATTACGCCGATCCGCGGACCGGCTATCTGTCGCGGGCGCTTCCCTTCAAGGAGGGGGACGTGGACGGCGACTACGACCACTTGGCGCGGGTGCTGGAATGGTCGGCCGGCGGCGACGGCGGCGAGGAGAACGGCGAATGAGCGCGCCCCGCTTCATCCCGCCGGAGACGCTGGAGCGCCAGGCGCGCGCCGCCGATCCGGACAGTTCGGCCTGGGTGTCGGCAAATGCCGGTTCCGGCAAGACGCATGTCCTTTCGCAACGCGTCGTGCGCCTGCTTCTGGAAGGAACGGACCCGGCACGCATCCTGTGTCTGACCTATACAAAGGCGGCCGCCGCCAACATGGCGACGCGGGTGTTTCGCGACCTGTCGCGCTGGGCGCGGCTTGCCGACGCCGACCTGTCCGAGGCGATCGCCCGGCTCGAAGGGAAAAGGCCCGACGGCGCGCGACTGCGCCGCGCACGCCGCCTTTTTGCACGCGCGCTGGAGACGCCTGGCGGGCTGAAGATCCAGACCATTCACGCCTTCTGCGAGGCGGTACTGCATCGCTTCCCGCTGGAAGCCAACATCGCCGGTCATTTCGAGATGCTCGACCAGCAGATGGAACAGGCGCTGGTGGCCGAGGCGCGCCGCGACATGCTGGCCGGCGTTGTCGGAGGCAACGAGCCCGAACTCGGCGCGGCGTTCGCCACGGTGCTCGAGGCCGGCGGAGAAAAGGGCCTCGACGACCTGCTGGAAGAAATCGTCGCCAGACGTGATCCGCTGCGCGCCTTCATCGACCGCATAGGGCCGGATCCGATGGCGGAACTGCGTGACGAATTCGGGTTTGCCGGGCACGAATGCGCCGACACGATCGCCGGCGAGGCCTGGCCGCTGCCGGGCTTCTCGCCACCCCAGTTCGAGGAGCTGGTTGCGGTGGCCGAAAGCACAGGCGCGAGCAGGGTTGCCGACAGGCTGCTTCCCAACGCACGCCTCGCCTTTGCCACAGCCGAGCCGCAGCGGCGCCTGCACCTTCTGCTCCGCGCCTTCCTCAAGGATTCCGGCGAACCCTACAAGCCATCCTGGCTCTTCACCAATGGCCTGCGCAAGCAATTGCCCGACATCGAGGAGCGCTACGAGGCGGCGGTCGAAGTGCTTCGGCAGGTCGGCGACCGGCTTGCCCTCTTCCGCATGATCGAGGGGACGGCCTGCGCACTGACGATCGCCGACTGGCTTATCGCGCGCTACGAGCGGCTGAAGAGCGCGCGGGGATTTCTCGACTTCAACGACTTGATCAACCGCACGGCGGCGCTCTTGTCGCGCAGCGACGTCGGCCCCTGGATCCACTACAAGATGGATCAGGGGATCGACCACATTCTTGTCGACGAGGCGCAGGACACGAGCCCCGAGCAGTGGCGCGTGGTGGCAAAGCTCGCCGAGGAGTTCTTCTCCGGCGAAGGCGCGCGCAGCAATGTCAACCGCACCGTGTTCGCGGTCGGTGACGAGAAGCAGTCGATCTACTCCTTTCAGGGCGCCGAGCCGGAGGCCTTCGACATCAACGGCCGGATGTTCGCCGAACGGCTCGCCGGCGCGGGCCGACGTTTCGAGCGCGTTCAGCTCACCCATTCCTTCCGCTCGACGGAGGACGTCCTGCAAGCCGTCGATATCGTCTTCGCCGCCGAATCGGCGCGGCAGGGCCTGACGCGCAACGCCGACGTGCTCGAGCACAAGGCCGTGCGCATCGGCGAGCCGGGTCTGGTGGAGGTGTGGGACCAGATCGCGCCCGAACAGATCGACGAACCGGACGACTGGACGGTGCCGATCGATCACGCATCCGCGCCGGCGGCGCGGCTCGCGGAACTCGTCGCCCGCACCATCAGGCACTGGCTTGCCTCCGGCGAAACGATCGACGCCAAGGGACGCGCCATGCGGCCGGGCGACATTCTGGTTCTGGTGCGCAAGCGCGACCGCTTCATTCACGCCTTGTCGCGCAGCCTGAAGAACATGGAGATCCCGGTCGCCGGCGCCGACCGGCTGAACCTGCGCAGCCACATCGCAGTCAAGGACATGATCGCGCTCGGACACCTCCTCATGCAGCCTCACGACGACCTGTCGCTGGCCGCCGTCCTGAAAAGCCCGATCTTCGGATTGAACGAGGATGACCTCTACGATCTCGCCCATGGCCGTCCGCGCACGATCTCGCTCTACGAACAGCTGGTGACGAGATCGGCGGAAGATGCCCGGTTTCGCCTGCCGGCAGAAGATATCGCACGCTGGCGGCACGAAGCCGAGACGCTTCCCGTTTTCGAGTTCTACGCGGCGTTGCTCGGGCGTGACGGGCTGCGCCGGCGCATGGTGCAGCGGCTCGGTCACGAAGCCGGCGAAATCCTCGACGAATTCCTCAACTTCGCACTGGCTGTCGAGAAGACCGGCCTGCCGGGTCTTGAATCCTTTCTTGCCACGATCGAAAGCGCCGGCCCGGAAATCAAGCGCGAGATGGACCAGACACGCGATGAAGTGCGGATCATGACGGTGCACGCCTCGAAGGGCCTGGAAGCGCCGGTGGTGCTTCTGGTCGACAATGGCAGCCGACCGTTCTCCGATTCCCACCTGCCGCGCCTCATTCCGTTCCGCCCCAGAAAGGCGCAATGGCCCGGCGAGGGCTTTGTCTGGCGCATGCCCGGGGCACCAGGCAATGCATGGCTGCAGCAGGTCACGGCAACGATCGGCGAAAAGGCCCGCGAGGAATATCGCAGGCTGCTCTATGTCGGCATGACGCGGGCCGAGGACCGGCTCGTGGTATGCGGCTATCGCGGCAGGACGACGCCCGATCCCGGCATCTGGCACACGCTGGTGCAACAGGCCATGACGGGTGCCGGGGCCGAAAAGACGACGCACCCGCTCGCCGAGCTATGCGTCCACCGATTCCGACTGCCCGACCGCCGCGCTCCTGCCCGTGTCGAGCGGGCCGAAGACGACGACGCCCCCCCTGCCGCATTCCCGGAACGGCTTCGCCGCCCGTTACCCGCCGACATCCATCTGCCGCGGCCGCTTTCGCCATCGGGTGCCGCGGCACTTCTGGATGAGCACCGCGAACCCGTGATCTCCACGCTTTCGCCCGTGCTCGACGCTGCCAGCGGCCCCACGCCTGCAATCGTGCGCGGCATCGCCATTCACCGCCTGCTCCAGACCCTGCCCGACCTGCCGGCGGCTGCGCGGCAGGCGGCCGCCTTGCGCTATCTCGACAGGGCAATGCGCGACTGGCCGCAGGACGAGCGCCTTCAAGCCTGGCATCAGGTGGCGCGCATTCTGGAGGACGAGGCCTTCGGCATGGTCTTTGCGGAGGGATCGCGGGCCGAGGTCGCAATCATGGGCAAGCTCGTCGTCGGCGGCCGCGAGCGCGCCGTTTCGGGCAAGATCGACCGCCTGGCTGTCGGCACCCACAGCGTCGTCATCGTCGACTACAAGACCAACAGGCCACCGCCGCGAACGCTGGCCGAGGTGCCCGCGTCCTACCTGACGCAGCTCGCACTCTACAGGGCTTTGCTCAAGCCGCTCTATCCGGAGAAAAATATTCGCGCGGCGCTGCTGTTTACCGAAGCGCCATCCCTGTTCACCCTCCCCGACAGGGTGTTGGATGATGCCCTTGCCCAACTCGACCAGGCATGACACTAGATGTGCTTGAATCGACTCGTGATCATTACCACATCTCGTCCGAATAGACCGCTTTCAAGGAGACCTTCATGTCTACCGTCAAGACCGACAAGAACAACTTCCAGACCGACGTGCTCGAATCCGCCGAGCCGGTGGTCGTCGATTTCTGGGCGGAATGGTGCGGACCGTGCAAGATGATCGCCCCGTCCCTCGACGAGATCTCCCAGGAGCTCGCCGGCAAGGTCAAGGTGGCCAAGGTCAATATCGACGAGAATCCCGAGCTTGCCGCCCAGTTCGGCGTGCGCTCGATCCCGACGCTCATGATCTTCAAGGGCGGCGAAGTCGCCGACATCAAGGTCGGCGCGGCGCCCAAGACCGCGCTGTCCGCCTGGATCGGTGGTGCCATCGCCTGATCGCTCCGGCAGCAAACATCACGGTAAAGCCCGGCCATCGCGCCGGGCTTTTTCGTTGGCACGCGACACACCAGCCAGCCGGCCGGACTACCTGGGCGGGGTTCCGCTCTCGGCCAGAACCTCGCCGACCAGATAAAGCGACCCGCAAATAAGGATGCGCGGCGGCGGCTCGCCTGCGTCCCAGGTATCGCGCAACAGCTTCAGCGCATTGGCGACCGAATGGACGGGCTCGGCCGAAAGGCCCGCATCCTCGGCGCGCTGGGCCAGCTCCTCGTTGGCGACACCGGCGTCGCTTGTCGAGACGGGCACAGTGAAGACATGCCGTGCCATGCCTTCGAAGGCCCGAAAGAACCCAACCTGGTCCTTGGTGTTGAGCATTCCGGCGATCAGGAGAAGCGGCCGCTCGTCCATGTCTTCACGCTCGGCCAGCGCTTCGGCGACGACCGCTCCGGCGCCCGGATTGTGCCCGCCATCGATCCAGATTTCAGATCCGGGAGGTGCCAGATCGACCAGCCGGCCCTGTGTCAGGCGTTGCAGCCGGCCGGCCCATTCGACGCGCTGCATGGCCGCCTCTGCCGCCGCATGCCCGACTTCGAATCCGGCCGCCTTCACGGCAGCGATCGCCGCGGCGGCGTTGGCCAATTGATGACGCCCCGGCAGACGCGGCCGCGGCAGGTCCATGAGCCCATCCTCGTCCTGATAGACGAGCCGGCCATGCTCGAAAAAGGCCAGGAAATCCTGCCCGTAGACCGAAAGCGGACAATCGAGCCGTTCCGCGGTCTCGATCAGGACGGCCTGCGCCACATCCGACTCCTGCGCCGCGATCACGACCGGAGCTCCGGATTTCATGATGCCGGCCTTCTCGGCCGCGATCAGCTCGACACGGTCTCCGAGATAGGCTTCGTGGTCGAGCGAGACCGGCATGATCAATGCCACCGCAGGCTGCTCGATCACGTTGGTGGCGTCAAATCGCCCCCCGAGCCCCACCTCGATGATGGCGGCATCGGCCGGATGTTCGGAGAACAGGACAAAGGTGACGGCCGTCAGGATCTCGAAGACGGTGATCGTCTCCCCGCCATTGGCCTCGGCGACCCTCCGCACAGCATCCGCCAGCACCATGTCGTCGACGAAACGCCCGCCCTGTGGGTCCGCGATGCGGTAGCGTTCGTGCCAGCGGACCAGGTGCGGCGAGGTATGGACGTGGACGCCGTATCCGGCCGCCTCCAGCAGGGCGCGCGCGAAGGCGGCGGCAGACCCCTTGCCGTTGGTCCCGGCAATGTGAATGACTGGCGGCAGCCGCCGATGCGGATTGCCCAACCTGTCGAGCAGACGCGCTATGCGATCGAGGGAAAGGTCGAATCCTTTCGGATGCAGCGACATCAGCCGCTCGATCTCACGGTCCGCGTTTGACGTCATCAGGTGCGTTTCCCGGTGTGGTCGGCGCGCATAGGAGAGGTGGCGTCCGGCGAATGGCTTAGCAGATCGCACCGGCCTTTCACAGGAGGCACGATCGGGTGCGCGCGCAGCCGGATGCGGCTAGCCACCGGCCGACGCCCGTACCTCAGCCCTGTGCCGGCGCCGTCTGTTCGGGCGTTGCGGACACGACGACGGGGACGCCTTCCGGCTCCGCTGCCCCCTCTTCCACCGGCGTCTTCATCAGCATCTTCAACAGCCGCGCGATCGTCTCTTTCAGTTCCAGTCGCGAGACGACCATGTCGACCATCCCGTGATCCATCAGATACTCCGCCCGCTGAAAGCCTTCCGGAAGCTTTTCGCGGATCGTCTGCTCGATGACGCGCGGACCGGCAAAGCCGATCAACGCGCCCGGCTCCGCGATGTGGACGTCACCCAGCATGGCGTATGAAGCCGTCACGCCGCCCGTGGTCGGGTTGGTCAGCACCACGATGTAGGGAAGGCCCGCCTCCTTGAGCCGGTCAACCATCACCGTGGTGCGGGGAAGCTGCATCAGCGACAGGATGCCTTCCTGCATGCGCGCGCCGCCCGAGGCCGCGAACAGGACAAGCGGACGCTTCTGGTCGATGGCCGCCTGGAAGGCGCGGATGATCGCTTCGCCGGCCGCCATGCCCAGCGAACCGCCCATGAAGGCAAAGTCCTGCACCGTGGCCACCACGGGAAGCCCCTCGATGGCGCCCAATGCGCTGACGATGGCGTCGTCCAGTCCGGTCTTCGCCTTCGCTTCCTTCAACCGGTCGGTGTAGCGCTTCTCGTCGCGAAACTTCAGCGGGTCGAGCGCGGCCTTCGGATTGTCCAGCGTTTCAAAGCGGCCTTCGTCGAAGAAGAACTTGAGCCGGTCCCGGGCCTTGATCTTCATGTGGTAGCCGGACGAGGGGATCACCCACTGATTGTCTTCCAGGTCCTTGTGAAAGACCATCTCGCCCGTTTCCGGGCATTTGATCCAGAGATTGTCGGGAATGTCGCGCCGCCCGAGCATCGAGTTGATCTTGGGGCGGACGTAATTGGTGATCCAGTTCATTGGCTCTTATCCTTCGCTCCCTTGCGAGGCGGGAGTTCTCGGGTCGAATGTAGGTGGTTATCGGGCGGCGGCAAGGCGGGTGCCGCGCACGCCCTGCGCGAGACCGCTGACCAGCGTCGCCACCGCCTCGGCCGGATCGGCGGTCTTCTCGCCCTTCGGGCCCAGAACGTTGGCCACCGCGTTGACGATCGCGGTACCGACAACGACGCCGTCGGCAGAAGCGCCGATCGCCCGCGCCTGCTCGGCCGTCTTGACGCCGAAGCCGACACATACCGGCAGTTCGGTGTGGGCCTTGATGCGCCCCACCGCTCCTGCCACCTTCGATGTGTCGGGCAGGGCCGAGCCGGTGATGCCGGTCATCGAGACGTAGTAGACGAAGCCGGAGGTGTTCTCCAGCACCTTCGGAAGGCGCTTGTCATCCGTCGTCGGTGTCGCCAGCCGGATGAAATTGATCCCGGCCCTCAATGCCGGAATGCACAGTTCTTCGTCCATCTCCGGCGGCAGGTCGACGACGATCAGCCCGTCGATTCCGGCCTCGATCGCGTCGACAAGGAAGCGATCCACGCCATAGATGTAGATCGGATTGTAATATCCCATCATCACGATCGGCGTCTCGTTGTCCTCCCGGCGGAAGGCGCGGGCGAGCTCCAGTGTCTTCGGCAAAGTCTGGCCGCTCTTGAGCGCCCTCAGACCCGCCGCCTGGATCGCAGGGCCGTCGGCCATCGGGTCGGAAAAGGGCATGCCGAGCTCAATGACGTCGCTTCCGGCCTTGGGCAGCGCCTTCATGATCGAGAGCGACGTCTCGAAATCGGGATCGCCACCCATGAAATATGTGACAAGGGCCGGACGCCCCTCTGCCCTGAGCTTCGCAAAGCGGCGGTCGATGCGTGTGGTCATGCCGTTTCCTTCTCCACCCAGCGGGCGTATTCCTCGTTGGCCGTGACGGCCGTATGCCGGACGATCGCCGGCGTGTCATAGGGGTGGTGCGCGACGATCAGCGCTTCCAGCGACTCGGCCCTCGCCTCGCTCGTCTTGAAGATGACGAGGGCCTCGGCGTCCTCCTCGATCCGTCCCTGCCACCAGTAGAGCGAACGCACACCATTCACGATGTTTGCGCAGGCGGCATGGCGCGCTTCGAGCGCGGCACGTGCCACACGCCCCGCATCCTCGGCGTCGGCGAAGGTGACGTGGAACTCGATCACTCGACGTGCTCGCGGATCCTGGTCGTAACCTCGAAGGCATAGAAGCCGTCACGCGCGATCCTGCTCTGCGCCAGATCGCGGTCGAAGGCGATGCGCGGATCGCCTTCCGCGGCCACATGGGTCAGGAAGGCCAGGTTCTGGCTTTCGCGTATGCCCCGGGCGTTTTCCTGCCCGTCATTGGCGGCAATCGCCACGTAGTGGTGCGGATTGTGCCTGGAACGGTAGATTTCGAACATTGTTCAAATCTCCATGCCCATCATCTTGGCGACGGTGTGAACATCCTTGTCACCGCGGCCCGACAGATTGACCACGATGACCTGATCCTTGCTCATCGTCGGAGCGAGCTTCATGGTATGCGCGATGGCATGGGCCGATTCAAGTGCCGGAATGATGCCTTCGACCCTGGTTGTCAGCTGAAACGCTTCCAGCGCCTCGTCATCGAGGATCGGCACGTATTCGACGCGGCCCGTGTCGCGCAGCCAGGCATGTTCCGGCCCGACACCGGGATAGTCGAGTCCGGCCGAGATCGAATGGCCGTCGAGGATCTGCCCGTCCTCGTTCTGCAGAAGATAGGTCCGGTTGCCGTGCAGGACGCCCGGCTTGCCCGCATTCATGGATGCGCAGTGCTCCGATCCGTCGAGGCCGTGCCCGCCCGCTTCCACGCCGATGATGCGCACCTGCGTATCGTCGAGGAAGGGATGGAACAGACCGATCGCATTGGAGCCGCCGCCGACAGCCGCCACGATCGCATCGGGCAGGCGGCCTTCCTGTTCCATGATCTGCTCGCGGGCTTCCGCTCCGATGACCGACTGAAAGTCGCGCACGAGTTCCGGATAGGGGTGCGGGCCGGCGGCGGTGCCGATCAGGTAATAGGTGTCCTCGACATTGGTCACCCAATCACGCAGCGCCTCGTTCATGGCGTCCTTGAGCGTGCCGTGTCCAGATGCCACGGCCTTGACCTCCGCGCCGAGCAACTTCATGCGAAAGACGTTGGGCGCCTGCCGCTCGACATCCGTCGCGCCCATGTAGACCACGCAGGGCAGACCGAAACGCGCTGCCACGGTGGCCGAGGCGACGCCGTGCTGGCCGGCGCCCGTTTCGGCGATGATGCGCGTCTTGCCCATGCGCTTGGCGAGCAGGATCTGGCCGAGACAATTGTTGATCTTGTGCGAGCCGGTGTGGTTCAGGTCCTCGCGCTTGAGATAGATCTTCGCACCGCCGAGATGCCGGGTCAGTCCTTCGGCATAGTAGAGCTTCGACGGCCGGCCGGCATAATAGGTCGACAGCGCCGACAGCTCGGCGCGGAACTCGGGATCGTCCTTGGCCCTGCTCCAATGGTCTTCCAGGTCGAGGATAAGCGGCATCAGGGTTTCGGCGACAAAGCGTCCGCCGAAAATGCCGAACATGCCCTGGTCGTCCGGACCGGAGCGAAACGTATTGGGTGCCGCCGGCTTGTTCATGCCGATCTCCTGACCTGTTGTGCCGTTCACGGATGAACGGGCCTGAGAGCCGTCAGGCGGCGCGACTCTTGTCGGCGCGCCGGACAGCCCGGAAAAACTCATCGATCAGCGCCGCATCCTTGACGCCCGGCGCGCTCTCGACACCAGAGGAGATGTCTATTCCATTCGGGGTGACAAGACGCAAGGCATCGCCGATATTCGCGGCATTGAGGCCTCCCGAAAGCATGTAATCGACACTCGGGTCAAGGGCCGCAAGCATGCGCCAGTCAAAGGCCACGCCGTTTCCGCCCGGCAGCTGAGACCCCTTCGGCGGCTTGGCATCGAACAGGAACCGGTCGGCAAGGCCCAGATAGGGTGCGATGGCGCCAAGATCCTCGGGCTCACTGACCGAAAACGCCTTCATCACCGGCAGGCCGTAGCGCCCCTTGATCTCCTCGACCCGCTCGGGACTTTCCTTGCCGTGCAGTTGCAGCATGTCGGGCTGAACGGCGGTGACGACATGATCGAGGAAGGCGTTGTCGGCATTGACCGTGACCGCCACGCTCCGCGCCCTGCCGCGCGCGGCTTCGCGCAGTCGACCGGCATCCTCCGGCATCAGGTTGCGCGGACTCTTCTCGAAGAAGATGAAGCCGATATGGCTGGCGCCACCGTCAAGAGCGGCAGCGACGGCGTCCGGCGTTTTCAACCCACAGATCTTTATATCGAGCAGCATGAGGAGGAAGTGCCACGAAATGGCGGCGGAGTCGAGGCGACACCGTCCAGATGCCAGCCGCTCCGGCGACGCAATGCGGCGAACCGGCGCCGCGCCTCTCAGTCGAAGGCAATCGCCTGCAGCGCCGCGCCGTTGCGTTTCAGCCAGGCCTTGGCTTCGTCGGTGCGCGGACACAGCTCCCGGCACAGGGCCCAGAACCGAGGCCCGTGGTTCATCTCCTGCAAATGCGCCACCTCGTGGGCTACCAGATAGTCGATCACCGTCGGCGGGGCCATCATGATGCGCCAGGAAAAGGACAGGTTGCCGTCGGAGGAGCAGGAGCCCCAGCGGCTGGAAGTATCCTTGAAGCGGATCGAGCGCGCCCGCCGGCCGATCCGTGCCGTATGCCGCGTGACCAGAGGTTCGATGTCGGCCTTGGCCTGGCGCTTGAGAAAGTCGGCTACGCGCCGCGGCAAATGCACCCTCTCGCCATGCACCACAAGTGCGGGCGCACCCTCGACGGTGCCGATGGACACGCTGCCGCGCCGCTCAGGCTCGTGGAGGATGAGATGCGGCACGCCGCGCAGCGGGATCTTGACTCCGGGGCGCACCTGCGGCTGGTCCGGCAGCCGGGCGAGCCGTGTCTCGAGCCATCCCTGGTGACGGCCGAGAAAGCGCTCAACCTCGCCGCGCGCCAGTCCCGGCGGAACGGTGACGCGCAGGCCGCGCCCGCCCGCATCGATCCTGAGCGTCACCCGTCTGGCGCGTGCGTTCTCCACGATCCGGAGCGGCAGTGTCCGGCCCGCCACCTCATGCGTGCGTTCCTGCACCGCCCGAAGCGGCACCGGGTCGGATGTCAGCCTTCTAAAAAAACCGCGCGCCATGCGCCGAACCTACCTGATTCGTCTGCAGGAGACGTCATGGCACAGGATCGCGGCCCTGTCGCCGGCGCGCACCCTGCGCCCTGTTTCCACTTGCCCCGGATTTGCACTATTCATGGGTGATGGACAGAACAGGCATGATACCGGTCGCGCCCGGACTGGCAATTTCGGAAGAGCTGATCGAAGAGACCTTCATCCGTGCATCCGGGCCCGGCGGACAGAACGTCAACAAGGTGGCGACGGCGGTGCAGTTGCGCTTCGACCTGGCAGGAGCGGACCTGCCGGAGCCCGTGCGCATTCGGGCCATGAAGCTGGCCGGCCAGCGCGCCACCAAGTCCGGCGAAATCGTGATCGAGGCCAGCCGCTTTCGCACCCAGGAGCGCAACCGCCAGGACGCGCGCGAACGATTGGTCGAACTGCTCGCCGCAGCGGCCGAGCCACCACCGCCGCCGCGCAAGAAGACACGGCCGTCGCGCTCCGCCATCGAGCGCCGCCTCAAGGCCAAGGCCGGCCGGTCGACTGTGAAGAAGCTGCGCGGGCGGGTCGACCGCGAATAGCGCACAGGCGCGCAACCGTGCGCGGCAAGCCGCCAATCCGTAAAGCTTGCCTAAGCCGAACAAGCCAGGCGGGAGTCGCCTGTGGCGGATCGGCAACGTCGGCTACCCAATTTGGCGGCTTCGTCAGTCGCCGCAATCGGCCATGCGCCGGACCGTACCGGACTGCATCCTCCAAAGGGTTGAAAGACAAGATTTTTCCGCCTCGCCGATCGCATCACGTTACCGCCGCGGCCACTCTTAACCATAATCAGGAAGCCTAGTTTGCGCGCATTGACAGTGGCGCCGCTCGCCTCTTAACATTTCATTAACGATTTTAACAGGCAACGACCAAGCAGGCGATCGGGCACCCAATGGGATCGGGCAGACTCTTCATTCGTCCAATGTTCCGGCATGTGCTGTGGCTAGGATTGATGCTCCTGGGCACATCCGGATCCTGGACTGACGCCGCGCAGGCAGGCTCGATGATTACGGGAGGCCTGACGTCGCAGCCGATCGGCCATTTCGAGTTCTGCCGTGCCAATCCCGGCGAATGCGCCATCCGCAGCGTCGACCGGGGACCGCAGCGCATGAACGACGCTCTCTGGCAGACCGTCCGCGCGCTCAATGCAAAGGTCAATCAGGCCATCGAGCCGATGAACGATATCGACGTTTTCGGCAAGGACGAGGTGTGGAGCTATCCGCAGGGCGTCGGCGATTGCGAGGATTACGTGCTGGAAAAGCGGCGTCTCCTGCGCCGGCGCGGGTTCGATTATTCGAACATCCTGATCACCGTGGTTCGCAAGCGCGACGGGGAGGGACATGCCGTCCTGACCTTGCGCACCAGCGACGGCGACTTCATCCTCGACAACCTCACCGACGAGATCCGCGCCTGGGAAGACACCGGCTACCGTTTCCTCAAGCGCCAGTCGAGCGAATATACCGGCCGATGGGTCTCGCTGCGCGAAGAGCAGAACACGCTGGTCGGCTCGGTGCGCAAGTAATCCGGATCGGCTGTAGCACGTCCCGCTCAGAAGGAACCACGTGAGCGAGGGGCGCATGCTCCACAATGCTCATCGGGCGTACATGTAGTTGCATCGGCGCAGCGTGCTTTCAGCTCTTCGATTTCGACGTTCGCACCGATGTGCTACGCCGCCAGGACCATCCGTTCCGACGCCATGCGATAGGAGATCGCCTCCGCAAGGTGAATTCGGGCGACCCTTTCCTCTCCCTCAAGGTCGGCCAGCGTACGCGCAACCTTGAGCACCCGGTGAAATGCGCGCGCCGTGAAGCCAAGCTTCTCGCTTGCATCGCGCAGAAGCGCCATTCCCGCCTCGTCGGGCGCCGCGATCGTTTCGACGAGCGATGGCGAGCAGCGCGCATTGATGCCGATGGCCGGCTGGCCAAGGGACGCGAAGCGGGCAGCCTGAATCTCGCGTGCCCGCGCGACTCGCCTGGCGACATCGGCGCTCGTCTCGGCGCGCGACGGCGCGATCAAATCGCTCGCCGAGACGGCCGGAACCTCGATCCGCAGGTCTATCCGGTCGAGCAGCGGCCCGGAAATGCGCGCCTGGTAATCGGTCTGGCAGCGCGGACCGCGCGCGCAGCGATGGCCGGGCTCGCCGGCCTTGCCGCATCGGCAAGGGTTCATTGCCGCCACCAACTGAAAGCGCGCCGGATAGGAGACCCGATGGTTCGCCCGCGCGATCACGCATTCCCCCGTCTCGACCGGCTGGCGCAGCGAATCGAGGACGCCTGGCGAGAATTCCGGGAGCTCGTCCAGAAACAGCACGCCATGATGGGCGAGCGAGGCCTCTCCGGGCCGCACCCGCAACCCGCCGCCGACCATAGCGGCCATCGAGGCGGAATGATGCGGGGCACGAAACGGTCGCTTGTCCGACAGCTTGCCATCGGCCAGCTCGCCCGCCACCGAGGCGACCATAGAGACTTCCAGCAACTCGCGCGGCGACAGCGCCGGCAGGATCGAAGGCAGACGTTGGGCGAGCATCGACTTGCCTGAACCCGGCGGGCCGCACATCAGCAGATTGTGGCCGCCGGCCGCCGCTATCTCGAGGGCCCGCTTGGCGCTTTCCTGGCCTTTTATGTCGGCCAGATCCGGCAGGCTGCCGGCCACCTGGCGAACACCCGCCTGCGGACGCGACAGCACCTGCGTGCCGCGAAAATGATTGGCAACGGCGATCAAGCTGGAGGGCGCCAGGATTTCCATCTCCTCGTCCGCCCAGGCGGCTTCGGGACCACAGGCTTTCGGGCAGATGACGCCTTTGCCCTGCGCATTGGCGCCGATGGCCGCCGGCAGAGCGCCCGCCACCGGTGCGATCGTGCCGTCCAGCGAGAGTTCGCCTAGCACCACGAATCCGGCCAGTGCATCGGCGGGAACGGCGCCGAGCGCCGCCATCAGGCCGAGCGCGATCGGCAGGTCATAGTGACTGCCCTCCTTCGGCAGGTCTGCCGGCGCGAGATTGACCGTCACCTTCTTGGGCGGCATCGACAGCCCCGATGCATGCAGCGCGGCCTGGACCCGCTCGCGGCTCTCGGCGACCGCCTTGTCAGGCAACCCGACGATCTGCATGCCCATCTTGCCGGGCGCGACCATGACCTGGACGTCGACCGGGACCGCTTCGATCCCTTGGAACGCGACTGTGCTGACCCTTGCCACCATTGCGCCATCCCCTTCGGGGCCGGTGTGTCCCTGCGGACATGCGAGCCACCACCGCCTCGATCCACGCAGCCTGCCGACCGAGGAGGCCGCCTGCAACCTGCATGCGCCGCCTCCTGCACCCCGCAAAGGAGGCAGACAGGTATTACAGCCGGGACTAAAGCACAGCGACCGGCGCCTGTAAAGAACATTACAGGAACATCTTATCGCATAGCGTGCATCAGGGTTGCTGAGGGTTGCAAGCCGCGAACGACAAGGGAACGCCGTTCACCGTGCGCGTTTGGCTTCCACGGCGTCCCAGAACAGAGCCGCAATGTCGGCGCCGCCGAATTTCTTCACCTCGCGCACACCAGTCGGCGAGGTGACGTTGATCTCGGTAAGGTAGTCGCCGATGACGTCGATGCCGACGAGAATGAAGCCGCGTTCCCTCAAGGCCGGTCCGATGCGCGCGCAGATTTCGCGTTCGCGGTCCGTGATGCCGGTCTTCTCGGCGCGGCCCCCGACATGCATGTTGGAGCGTGAGTCATGTTCGGCGGGCACGCGATTGATGGCGCCCACCGGTTCACCGTCGATGAGGATGATGCGCTTGTCGCCGCCGCGCACTTCCTTGAGGTAGCGCTGCACGATGTAGGGCTCGCGGAACATCTGCCCGAACATCTCCAAAAGGGAGGCAAGGTTGCGGTCGGCTTCGTGGAGGTGGAAGATTCCCGCGCCGCCATTGCCATAGAGCGGCTTGACGATGATGTCGCCAAACTCACGCCGGAAAGCTGCGACCTCCTGCGGATCCTTGGTGATCAAAGTCTCCGGCATCAGATCGGGAAACTCGGTGACGAAGATTTTCTCGGGGCTGTTGCGAACCCAGGCCGGATCGTTGACGACCAGGGTCGCCGGGTGAATGCGTTCCAGAATATGTGTCGTGGTGATGTAGTTCATGTCGAAGGGGGGATCCTGGCGCAGAAGCACCACGTCCATCTCCGCCAGGTCGATCCTCGTCATTTCGCCGAGCGTGTAATGACTGCCCGCAACGTCCTGCACGCTCATCGGCTCGACCCGCGCGGTGGCCTTCCCGTCGCGCAGTGAAAGCCGGTCGGGCGTATAGTGGAAAAGAGCATGGCCTCGCCTTTGCGCTTCGAGCGACAGGGCGAAGGTGGTGTCGCCGGCGATCGAGAGGGTCGCGACGTGATCCATCTGGACGGCAACTTTGAGCGGCATGTGGGTTCTCCGGCGATGCGCATCTTTGTGAGGCAGCATGCATGTATAGCGTCGCGACGCATTTTCCAATGACACGCGCGGCGCAGGCGATCGATACGCTTCATAAAGGGTTTGCTGCCAGCATGTCGATTTGGTTCGCTCCAGAACCGACCGACAGTTCGTTCCAAACGCCATCGCGGGGCCAAATGACTGGCGCAGAGAACTCACCTGCCGACAATGCGGACCTCGCATTGACGGACCCATTGACAGGACTCGGCAACAGCCGGCGATTTCACGCCAAGATCGCGCGTCTGATCGCCGAGCGCGCCGACGATCCCGCGCCCTTCGCCATCGGCATCATCGACCTCGACGGCTTCAAGCCGATCAACGACCTGTTTGGCAGAAAAGCGGGCGACGACATCCTCCAGCAGGCCGCCATGCGCCTCCATGCTGCAATGGATCAGCACTCCACCGTCACGCGGATCGGAGCCGACGAGTTCGCCTTTCTCCTGCCGATGACCTTCTCGGAGAGCGCGGCTGGCGATTGGGCCCGCATGCTGATCGAGGTTCTCTCCGCGCCATACGACATCGGCGAGCGTACGGCCCGGCTCTCGGCCTCGGTGGGCTGCTCGCTCTTTTTTCTGTGTTCGGAGAAGCCGGCCGAACTGATCGCGCGCGCCGAAACCGCCCTCTATCACGCCAAGCGCTCGGGGCGCGGCCGGGTCGTGGTCTATACGCAGGAGATGGAGGAGGAACAGAAACGCGCCACCCGCATCGAACAGGCATTGCGACGCGCCGTTTCCGCCGGCGAAGTGGAACCGCATTTCCAGCCGATCGTGGATCTGAAGACGAACCGCATCATCGGGTTCGAGGCGCTGGCGCGCTGGAGCGACCGGGACCTCGGCATCGTCTCGCCGGCGTCCTTCATTCCGATCGCCGAAGAGCGCGGCATCATCGGACCGCTTGCACAGCTCCTGTTGCGCAAGGCGATCGCAGCGGCTGACAGGTGGCCGGACGAGCTTTTCCTCTCGTTCAATCTCTCGCCCTCCCAGCTCGTCGACCAGAACACCGGACGCGGTGTGCTTTCGCTCCTGGAGCGTACCGGCTTCGATCCGCGACGGCTCGAGATCGAGATCACGGAAACCGGCGTCATGGGCGATCCGGCCTCGGCCGAAGCCATCATTCACGACTTCCGCAGCGAGGGCATCAGAATAGCACTCGACGATTTCGGCACCGGCCAGTCGAGCCTCGGCCGGCTCCGCGAGTTCAAGTTCGACAAGCTCAAGATCGATCGCGCCTTCGTTTCCTCGATGCTCGACGACCGCCCCTCCGAGCACATCGTGCGAGCCATCCTCGCGATGAGCGAAGGACTTGGCATGACGACGGTGGCGGAAGGGATCGAGAACGGCGCACAGGCGCAGATGCTGCTCGAACTCGGCTGCGCCGGCGGCCAGGGCTACCACTTCGGACGGCCGGCCGATGCCGCGGCGACGCTCGACCTTCTGCGCCGGCACTATGCGGCCACGGCGAGCGCGGGGGCACAATAGGGCAAGACCTGCCCAATCGTTGCGGGGGTTGCGGGCGCGCGCCAATTCTCCGATACCTCCATGATACGACTACGGAGGAGACGAAGCCTGATGATGCCCAGTGCCATCTTTCCCGACCTCAATGACGCGTCCGTCCTGATTACCGGCGGCGGATCCGGCATCGGTGCAAGCCTTACCGAGGGATTCGTGCGCCAGGGATCGAAGGTCGCCTTCATAGATATTGCAGCGGCCGAGAGCACGGCGCTGTGCGACCGGCTTGAGGCCGAAACGGGCAATCGGCCGCTCTTCCTCAATGCCGATTTGCGCGATATCGACGCCCTGCGCGCGGCCGCCGCCGAAGCGGCGCGCGCCAACGGGCCGGTGCGTATTCTGGTCAACAATGCGGCGCTCGACGACCGCCACAGGATCGAGGACGTGACGCCGGACTATTGGGACAACAACCAGTCGATCAACCTGCGCCCGCAGTTCTTTGCCGTTCAGGCCGTGGTGGAGGGCATGAAGGCTGCGCGCGGCGGATCGATCGTGAACTTCACCTCGACGTCCTTCATGATCAACGGCGGAGGATTTCCATCCTATACCGCGGCCAAGGCCGGGGTGATCGGCCTGACCAAAGGCCTCGCCGGAGCGCTGGGCCCGCACGGCATCCGCGTCAACGCCATCGCGCCGGGCTGGGTCATCACCGAGCGACAGCGCTTGCTCTGGGTCAGCGAGGAGACGCTGGGACAACATATCGACAGGCAATGCCTGAAGGAGGAACTGCAACCCGGCGACATGGTCGGGCCTTGCCTGTTTCTCGCTTCGTCGGCCTCGCGCATGCTGACGGCCCAGACCATCATCGTCGATGGCGGATATCTGTAAGGGGGAACGGATGAACGCAACACCGCGCGGCCGTGAGGTCACCATCCTGTGCCAGACGGCGTGCGAGCTCGGCGAGGGGCCGACCTTCGATCCCGACACCGGCACGCTTTATTGGTTCGACATCATCGGCAGGAAGCTGCTCGAGCGTGCCTTTCCAGGTGGGCCGACCCGCGTGCACGACCTGCCCGTCATGGCCAGCGCTCTTGCAACGGTGGACGAGCGGCGCCAGTTGATTGCCGCCGAGGACGGGCTCTATCTGCGCGACCGCTCAAGCGGCACGTTGACGCTGCACCGCCCGCTCGAAGCCGGCGACCCGCGCACGCGGTCGAACGACGCCCGGGTTCACCCTTCGGGAGCCTTCTGGATCGGCACCATGGCCAAGGACGAGACGGACGGCGCGGGGGCGATCTACTGGTATCGCCACGGCGAGATCAGGCAGCTCTATCCGCGCCTTTCCATTCCCAATTCCATCTGCTTTTCGCCCGACGGCGCGACGGCCTATTTCACCGACACTGTGCGCGGCATTCTTCACCGGGTCGCATGCGATCCGGCCACCGGCCTGCCGACCGCTGAACCGCAAGCCTTCATCGACCATCGCGGCAAGGAGGGCTGGCTCGACGGATCGGTCTGCGATGCCGAAGGCAATATCTGGAACGCCCGCTGGGGCGGCGGCGCACTCGACAAATGGTCGCCCGACGGCAGACGTATCGAAACGATCGACATCCCTGCAAGGCAATCGAGTTGCCCCGCCTTCGTCGGCCCCAACGCCTTAGCGATCGCCGTCACATCGGCCTGGAAGGGATTGGACGAACAGGCACGCGAAGCCGATCCCCACGCTGGCAAGACGTTCCTTGTCGAACGCAACGTACGCGGGCGCTTCGAACCACGCGTGGCGCTCTGAGGCCCAGGGCCTACTTGATGCGGGTCATGCAGATGCTGGTGTGACCGGCCCGGATGAAACCCAGCTTCTGGGCCGCCGCTTTCGACAGATCGATCACGCGGCCGCGAATGAACGGGCCGCGATCGTTGATCCTGACGACGACGGAACGACCATTGCGCTTGTTCGTTACCTTCACTGTGCTTCCGAATGGAAGCGTGCGATGAGCGGCCGTCATGGCGGCCGGGTTCATCCGCTCACCTGACGCGGTCTTGGACGTCAAGGCGTACCAGGATGCACGACCGCATTGCGCGGCGGCATTGCCCGCAGTGGCCGTAATGATGAGCGCGCCGAGTCCGAGCGCGGCGCCGAGCGCGTGTTTTCGCTTGTACATTAGGCCCTCTCCTGTGGCTCCGCTAACCGCGGTTAATGGCGCAATGGGGCCGTGACGGGGCACGCGGGCAGGTTGTCCAATCACGTTCGGAGTCAACCTGCAACAGCGGTTTATGAATCACCTACGACGGTAGGAACCCGTCTCAATCATTCGTTTTTTCCGATCAATTTGACACAAACAATTCGTTTGAACGATTGGACTGCACCAAGCAGGATCATGCGACGCCATCCCGGAGCCCGTGCAGGACGATACAAATGATGAGACTGGCCGCAATGGTCCGCGAAGGCACCGCAGACAAGGACGCTTCACACCCGCCCGTCACCCGCACGCAGCCGCCGGCCGGCCCGCTCCCCGGCCTGGTCCTGGCCGCTGCAATCGCGGCGGTCGCGGCGGGACTGTCCGCGACATCGGGACTGGCAATGTTCAGCCCGATGATCCTTTCGGTCGTTCTGGGCATCGGCTTCAACGCCGTCATCGGCGTGCCTGCCCGCGCGGCGCCCGGCCTTTCCTTTGCGCTGCGGCGCATTTTGCGCTTTGCCATCATCCTTCTGGGTTTTCAGCTCACCGCCCAGCAGCTGGCCGATGTCGGCCTCGCCGGCATGGCGGTGATCGTCGCAACACTGGCCGCAGCCTTTGTCTTCACCGTCTGGCTCGGACGTCTTCTGGGCGTCGACCGGAAACTCACCGAACTGATCGCGGCGGGAACGTCCATATGCGGCGCATCGGCCGTCATCGCCGCCAACACCGCAACAAGAGCACCGGACGAGGATGTCACCTACGCCGTTGCCTGCGTCACCATATGCGGCTCGATCGCCATGATCGCCTATCCGGTGCTGGCCGGCATGCTTGAACTGGGGCCGCACGCCTTCGGCCTTTGGGCCGGGGCCTCCATTCACGAAATCGCGCAGGTCGTCGCCGCCTCCTTCCAGCACAGCGATGCGGCGGGCGAGTTCGGCGTCATCGCGAAACTGGCGCGGGTGATGCTGCTGGCTCCCGTGGTCATGCTGCTCGGCAGCCTCGCCATGCGTCGCGACAAAGCAAGAGGCGCATCGTCCTTGGCCAAAGCGCCCTTTCCCTGGTTCATCCTGGGTTTTGTCGGCGTGGTGGCGCTCAACAGCGTCATGCCGCCTGCGCCGTGGCTCCACGACGGGATCGTGCAGGTCACGGCCTTCCTCCTGTCGCTGGCGCTTGCCGCCATGGGGCTGGGTACCGATATCCGGCGGCTGAGAGCGAAGGGGCTGCGTCCGATGATCCTCGCCTTCGCCGCAATGGTCTTCATCGGCGTCTTCAGCCTGCTCCTCGTCGTGGCCTGTGTCTAGAGCACGTGCGGTTCAAACGGAATCGTTCAAGCGGAAGGCACATGCTCCAAGATATTGATCCGGCGTGCATATCTTTGCTTCAAACGTTTCCGTTTGAAGCGAATGCGCGCTAAGAAGAACCCGTGACACTGGAACAGCTTCGCATCTTCATCGCCGTTGCCGAGCGCGAGCATGTGACGCAGGCCGCGCGGGCGCTCAACCTCACGCAGTCGGCGACCAGCGCCGCGATCGCCGCGCTCGAGGCGCGCTATCAGACGAAGCTGTTCGACAGGGTCGGCCGCGGGATCGTGCTGACGGAAGCCGGACACGCCCTTCTCGGTGAGGCCCGCGCGGTGCTGGCGCGCGCCGGCGCCGCCGAAACCGTGCTTGCCGAACTCGCCGGCCTGAAGCGTGGAACCTTGAAAATCGCCGCCAGCCAGACCGTCGGCAATTACTGGATGCCGGCGCGGCTTGCCGCCTATCGTGCGCGCCACCCCGGCATCAGCCTGTCGGCCAGCATCACCAACACGCAGACCGTGGCGGAAATGGTGCGTGAGGGACTGGCCGATATCGGTCTTGTCGAAGGCGAGGTCGACGATCCGCATCTGAGCGTGCGCCCGATTGCAACCGACCAGCTGGTGCTGGTCGTCTCACCGGCTCATCCCTGGGCGAACCGCGTCGCCGTGGCGACGGTCGATTTTCCACGCACGGCATGGGTGGTTCGAGAGCCCGGCTCAGGCACGCGCGCTGCGCTCGAAGCGGCGCTGGAATCGTCGGGAATATCATTCGCCGATCTGCAGGTCGCGGTTGAATTGCCGACCAACGAAGCCGTGCGCGCAGCGGTAGAAGCGGGCGCCGGCGCGGCGATCCTGTCGAGCCACGTGACGGGCGGGGCGGTCCTCGCCGGGGCGCTCGCCAACCCGCACGCACAATTGCCGGGACGGCAGTTCCGCATGATCCGGCACAGGGAGCATCATCGCACCAATGCATCCCGCGCCTTCGAGGCGCTTGTTGACGAGACCGCGGCATCAGACCTCGATCCAGCATCCCTGACGAAATGACCGCGCCATTGCATCGACCGTACGCTCGATGCGGATGCCTTCCTCGAAACCGATCACATTGGACGGCTCGCAACGCATGCGGCCGATCAGCTGGCGGCACTCGATGACCTTCAGGTCGTTGAAGCCGAGGCCGTGGCCCGGCGCGGGGACGAAGCGGTCGTAGGGCTTGTGATGCGGCGCGGTGAGTATCGTGCGAAAGCCCTGCTCGCTGGCCCGGTCGGCCGTCGAATAGAGCTGGAACTCGTTCATGCGCTCCTGATCGTACAGGATCGATCCGTGCGACCCGAAGATCTGCACCGCCAGACGGCCCTTGCGCCCCCAGGCCGAACGGTTGAGGGCAATGACGCCGGAGGCGCCGTTCTCCAGCCGCACGAGCACGGTGGCGATGTCGTGGACTTCGACGTCGCGGCGGCCTCCATCGTCGGTCGCGCGCGTTTCATATGGCCTCGCCATGTCGCACATCACGCGCTCGACACCGCCCAGCAAGGTCCAGAGCAGCGACAGCGGATGGACGCCGAAATCATCCAGCGCGCCCCAGCCGGACAACGCCTCGTGCCGATGCATGAAGGGGGCATCGGGATCGGCCATGAAATCCTCGTCCATCTCGACGCGGACGTGATTGACCGCGCCGATCGCGCCGTCGTCGATCAATGCCCGGATATGGCGGATCGCCGGGTTCTGGATGTAGTTGTAGCCGAGTATCGCCACCTTGCCGGAGGAACGGGCCGCAGCAAGCATCGCCTCTGCGTCCTCCAGTTTCGGCGCCATCGGCTTTTCGCACCACACATGCTTTCCCGCCGCGAGCGCGGCGATCGCCATCTCGGCATGAAACCGGTTCGGCGTCGTGATGGAGACCACATCGACGGCGGGATCGGCGATCAGGGCCCGCCAGTCGCCGCCCGAGCGTTCGAAACCGAACTCGGCGGCGCGGGATCGCGCCAGTTCGTCGCCGCTCTCGGCCAAGTGTGCCAGCCGGACGGTGGGCACGTCACCGAAAACGGGCTTCACCGCGTTCCAGGCGAGCGCATGGCATTTGCCCATGTAGCCCGTCCCGATCAATCCCACGCCGATTTCATGCATTTCGCGCGCTCCAAAAAATGGGGCGGCATCGCCGCCCCGAGTTGGGCGGCCGATAGGCGCCGCCGCGGGAGGAATCCCTTCACACAGTGCCGCCGAGTTCTTCCGACAGTTCGGCCAGTTCCCTGCCGCCGGCCATCAGGTTCTGCAGTTCCTCGGCGTCGATCTCTCCGCGCACGGCCGTGCCCAGGGTGCGGCCCCGGTTGAGCACGGTGAACCGGTCGCCGACAGCCATGGCATGGCGGACATTGTGCGTGATGAAGACGACCGCAAGGCCCTTTCTGCGCACCATGTCGATATATTTGAGCACCATGGAGGTCTGGCGAACCCCGAGAGCGGAGGTCGGCTCGTCGAGGATGAGCACCTTGGCGCCGAAATAGACGGCACGCGAGATCGCGACGCATTGGCGCTCGCCGCCCGAAAGCGTTCCGACTGCCTGGCCGGGGTCGCGCACGTCGATACCGATCCGCTTCATCTCCTCGCGCGTGACGCGGTCGCAGAACTCGAAATCGACATGGCGGAACGGCCATATGCACCTGACCGGCTCACGGCCCATGAAGAAGTTGCGGGTCACCGACATCAGCGGGATCATCGCCAGATCCTGGTAGACAGTGGCGATGCCCGCATCGAGCGCCTGGCGCGGACTGGAGAAGTGCACCACCTTGCCGTCGACGAGCATCTCGCCCCTGGTCGGCTGATGCACGCCGGCCATCGTCTTGATGAAGGTCGACTTGCCGGCGCCATTGTCGCCCAGCAGGCAATGGACCTCGCCGGCATTGACGCTGACCGATACGCCGGCAAGCGCGATCACGGAACCGAAATGCTTCTCGATATCGCGCATCTCAACGATTGGGGCAGCCATCAGCGTTCTCCCGTCACGCGCTTGCGGATGATGTTGTTGAAGAACACCGCCATCAGCAGCATGCCCCCGAGAAAGACGAGATACCAGTCCTGGTCGATCGTGGTGTAGGTCAGGCCGATCAGCACCATGCCGAAGATGACTGCGCCGAGTGCCGCGCCGATCGCCGAGCCGTAACCGCCGGTCAGCAGGCAGCCGCCGATGACGGCGGCGATGATCGCCTCGAACTCCTTCTGAAATCCGCGGCGCGCGTCGGTCGAGCCGGAATCGAGAACGGTCAGGATCGCCACCAGGGCCGCGCAGGCCGCCGTGACCATAAAGAGATTTGTCTTGACCCGGCGCACCGGCACGCCGGAATTGCGCGCCGCATTGGCGTCGCCGCCGGAAGCAAAGATCCAGTTGCCGTAGCGCGTACGCGTGAGAAGAAAGGCGGCCAGGCAGGCGATCGCGGCGAACCACAGGATCTCCACCGGAATACCGGTCACTTTGGGTTGGCCGTTGGGAAACTTGGCCGTCCAGTCATTCGCCGCCAGCCATGCGAACAATCCCTCGAAGGCTTCGCCGGCAAAGAGTTCGTAGAAGAATGCGTCGAGCGGGGTATCGGTTGCCGCCTCGCGCACACCGCGCAACTGCGTGGCGCCACCGGTGGCCCACTTCAGCCCGACCAGCGATAGGCCGCGCAGGATGAACAGAAAGGCCAGCGTGACGATGAAGCTCGGCAGGCCGGTGTGGATAACGATCTGACCGTTGACGAACCCCATCGCCGCGGCAAAGACGAGGGTCAGCGCGATGGCTGCAGGCAGAGGCAGGCCGATCGTGACCACACCGGTGCCGAAGATCAGGCCGGCAAAGGCCACCATCGACCCCACCGACAGGTCAAACTCGCCGCCGACCATCAGCAACGAGGCTCCGATGGCCAGAATGCCGAGTTGGGCGGCCGGTGCCAGAAAGTTCATGATGCCGGACAGCTCGAACATGACCGGGTTGGCGACCGCCATGAAGAAGCCCGCGACAATGACGAGCCCCATGACCGCACCGAGTTCCGGCCGCCGCATGATGCGCGTGAACACCGAGGCCTGTTTCAGCCGTTCGTCGCGCGCCTGATCGATGATTGCTGTGTTCTGATCGGTCATGGCGGTTTGCTCCATGCGCCTGGCATCCTGCCTCTCGCGAGGGCGGTTTCGACGAAGTTGCCGGACCTGGTCCGGGTCTGTGGTTCTCGTAGGCCGGGGCAGGCCATTGGAGGGATCCGCCCCGGCCGGAGTTCATCTCCCTCGAGGAGGGATGAAACCGCACCGCGTCAGCGAATGCCCTTGGCCGACAGCTCGACCACCTGCGCCGCCTTGTCCTGCGTCACGAGGTTCGGTCCGGAGGGCACGTTGCCGCCGGGCATCAGGCCGTATTCCGCATTGAGCGCCAGAAAGGCCACCGGGAGATATCCCTGCAGATATTGCTGCTGGTCGATGGCGAAGGCTGCCTTGCCGTCGGCCACGGCCTGCAGGAAGTTGGCCGACAGGTCGAAGGAGGCAATATTGACCTTGCCCGCCATGCCCGATTCCTCGACGGCGGTGACAGTCGGCTCACCGGCCAGCGGCGCGCCGAGCGTCATGATCGTGTCGACCTCCGGGTCGGTGGACAGAGCCGCCTTGACCTTGGCCAGGATCTCGGCCGGATCGTTGGTGGTCGGCAGGACCGTCACCGCACCGCCGAAACCGTCGGCAAAACCCTCGCAACGCAGGTCGAGCGCCACGTTGCCAACCTCATGGTTGACGCAGATGGCCTTCTTGCCGCCCATCTCCTTGAGCTTTTCGCCGCCGGCCTTGCCGGCGTCGTACTCGTCCTGGCCGACATGCAGGGCAGCGCCCAGTTCCTTTGAGACATCCGACCCGGAATTCATCGAGATGACGGGAATGCCGGCCGCGACGGCCTTCTGGATCGACGGGCCGAGCGCATCCGCGTCCGGAATGGACACGACGAGGCCGTCCGGCGCCTGGTTGACCGCCGCATCGATCAGCTGGCTCATCGCCACCATGTCGAAGGTCTCGGGCGCCCGGTAATCGACATTGACGCCCATGTCCTCGGCCGCCTTGCTGACGCCGTTCTTGACCACCGACCAGAAGGGGTCGGATGCCTGGCCGTGGCTCACCACGATGATGTCGGTTGCCTGTGCAGACGCGACCGTGCCGGCAAGGACGGCTGCCGCAAGCAAGGACTTTGCAAACTTCCTCATGATCTTTCCTCCCATTCGATGAATGTCCCGGCGCGGCTTTTTCCTCCCGGCCGCCGCCGCACGAGCAGCCATTTCAGAATATCCATACCGAAATCTTCACTGCTGGAATATTTATTCCATTTGTGCCACCATGCGTCAAGAGTTGAATTTTATCCGCCAATGCGGAATGTGGCAGATTGCAGGAGAAGGCGGGCAGATGGACACACAGGAACGGGAGACGGCGACGCCACGCGACTACGAGGCGCTGCGCCAACTCATTCTCAGTCGGCGCAGCGATCTGCCGCGGCGGCTGGCGCAGGTCGCGGTATACGCGCTCGACAACCCCGACGAGATCGCGTTCGGAACCGCCGCCAGTGTCGCCGCCTCGGCCGAAGTGCAACCTTCCACGCTGGTCCGCTTCGCGCAGCATCTCGGCTATGAGGGCTTCTCCGACCTTCAGGGCATTTTCCGCGACCGGCTGAAGGAGCGCACGTCGAGCTACGACGATCGGCTTGCCGTCATCCGTGCGGGCGCCGAAGGCGGATCAGAAGACCAGGCTGTCCTGCACGGCTTTCTGGCCGCCGCCAGCCAGTCGATCGACAGATTGTCGAACAGCATCGATCCGGCGCGCTTCGAGCGGGCCGCATCGATCCTTGCCGGCGCCGAGACGATCTATGTCGTTGGACGCCGGCGCGCCTTTCCGGTGGCCAGCTACCTCGCCTATGCCTTCGGCAAGCTCAAGATCCGCTACTTCCTCACAGGGTCGGCCGCCGGGCTCGATCCGGAGATACTCGAACTGGCAGGGCCGCAAGACGCCGTCATCGCGGTGAGCTTCTCACCCTATGCACCCGCCACGGTCGAGCAGGCACGGCTCTTGAGCGCCAGGGGCCTGCCGGTCGTTTCCGTCACCGACAGCGCCTTCTCGCCGCTCGCCGAATGCGCCACCGAATGGCTGGAGATCGCCGAAGCCGACTTCTCCGGCTTCCGCTCGCTTTCGGCCACGATGGCGCTGTGCATGGCATTGACCGTGGCCGTGGCCGAAAGACGGCGGAAGGCGTGACGGTCCATCCCCTGACGCCGCAAACAGCCGCTCAATCCAGCCTGACCGGCCGCCCCGAAAAGCAGGCTTCGGTTGCCGCGTCGGCCAGTTCCTGCGCCCTCAGACCGTCAAGACCGTCCGGAGAAGGCTTTTCGCCCTTCTCCAGCACATCGATGAAAGCTTCCAGTTCATTGCGGTAGGCGGCGGCGTAGCGCTCGAGGAAGAAGTTCTGCACGGGATCGGCCATGACCCCCGACACACCGGCGAAGCGCACCGTCGTCTCGTGCACGTTGCCTGCCGACAAGAGCCCCTTGGAGCCATGAACCTCGATGCGCTGGTCGTAGCCATAGGTGGCGCGTCGCGAGTTGGAGATCTGGCAAATGCGGCCCGAAGCCGTCTTCATGGCAACAGCGGCGGTGTCGACATCGCCGGCTTTTCCTATGGCCGGATCGACGAGCGCCGAGCCGACCGCCTGCACCTCGACGATCTCCTCGCCCAGCAGGAAACGCGCCATGTCGAAATCATGGATCATCATGTCACGGAACAGCCCGCCCGAGCGTTCGACATAAGACACCGGCGGCGGCGCCGGGTCGCGCGAGAGGATCGTCACCAGTTCGACATTACCCGCCTCGCCCTGGGCCAACCGGTGCTGCAAGGCCGAGAAGTTCGGGTCGAAGCGCCGGTTGAAACCAACCATCAGCGGCAGGCTGGCCTGCTCGACTTTCGACAATGTCCGGCGGATCCGTTCGGCGCTCATGTCGATCGGCTTTTCGCACAGGACGGCCTTGCCGGCCGCGACGGCGCGTTCAATGTAGTCGGCATGCGTATCGGTCGGCGTCGCGATCAGCACCGCATCGATATCGGCCGAGGCAAACACGGCATCGGCGTCGAGCACCGGGGCACCGGTTGCCGCGGCCAACGCCGATGCGCCATCCGGCAAGGGATCCGATATGGCGGCCAGCCGGGCCCGCGGTGAAGCGGCGATGTTGCGGCCGTGAATCTGGCCGATACGGCCTGCGCCCAGCAGCGCGATGGATATCATGCTCGGGTTCCTCTTCGATCTCATAAGGCGTCTTCCTCAATTCAGAATATTCATTCTATATTGACGCCGCAATGGAATTTATGTTTCATTTGTGAAAATCGTCGCAGATCGCGACGGCGACGCGCCTGCGGACCCCGGCGCGCGATTCACAGGGAGGAAGGCATGGCTGATGAAGACGGGGGGAAACTGGATGTCGTCACCATCGGTCGGGCCTCCGTCGATCTCTACGGCCAGCAGATCGGCGCGCGACTGGAAGACGTTGCCTCATTTGCCAAGTCGGTCGGCGGCTGCCCTGCCAACATCGCCATCGGCACGGCGCGCCTCGGGCTGAAGTCGGCCCTTCTTACACGCGTCGGAGACGAACAGTTCGGGCGCTTCATCCGCGAGCAGATGCGCCGCGAGGGCGTCAGCGAGACGGGCATCGTCACCGATCCGCATCGGCTGACGGCGCTCGCCATTCTTTCGGTGCGGGACGACAAGACCTTCCCCCTGCTGTTCTATCGTGACAATTGCGCCGACATGGCGCTTTGCGAGGACGATGTCGACCCCGACTTCATTGCTTCGGCACGCGCCCTCGTCGTTACCGGAACGCACTTTTCCAAACCCGCCACGGAAGCCGCCCAGCGCAAGGCGATGCGGCTGATGAGAAAGTCCGGCGGCAAGGTCGTCCTCGACATCGACTACAGGCCCAATCTGTGGGGGCTTGCCGGCCATGCCGAAGGCGACAGCCGCTATATCGCGTCCGCCGAGGTGTCGGCGAAGATGAAGACCGTGCTGGCCGATTGCGATCTGATCGTCGGCACCGAAGAAGAGGTGCTGATCGCTTCCGGCGAGCGCGACCTGCTTGCCGCCCTGAAAACCATCCGGGCCGTGTCGCCGGCGATCATCGTTCTCAAACGCGGACCGATGGGCTGCATCGTCTATGAAGACGCGATCCCGGACGATCTGGAAGACGGCATCGTCGGGCAGGGTTTCCCCATCGAGGTCTACAACGTTCTGGGCGCGGGCGACGCCTTCCTGTCGGGCTTTTTGCGGGGCTGGCTGACCGGCGAAAGCCTGGCGACCGCCGCGACATGGGCCAACGCCTGCGGCGCCTTCGCCGTATCGCGGCTCCTGTGTTCGCCGGAAATTCCCACCTTCGCGGAGCTGCAGTACTTTCTGGAGCACGGAAGCCGTGAGCGCGCGCTGAGAAAGGATGCATCTCTCAACCATGTCCATTGGGCGACGACACGGCACCGCGAAATCCCCTCTCTGATGGCATTTGCCATGGATCATCGCGTGCAGCTCGAAGCGCTCGCCGAGCGCGTTGGAGCCGGGATCGAACGCATCTCCGCGTTCAAGGTTCTGGCGGTCAGAGCGGCCGCGCAGGTCGCGGCCGGACGTACCGGCTTCGGCATGCTGCTCGACGAAAAATACGGCCGGGAGGCGATGTTCGAATTCGCCCGCCAGGACATGACGTGGCTCGGGCGGCCGGTGGAACTGCCAGGGTCGCGCCCGCTCCGTTTCGAGTTCTCGCAGGACATCGGTTCGCAGCTCGTCGAATGGCCGGTCGACCATTGCATCAAATGCCTGTGCTTCTATCATCCCGACGACGAGGAGGACTTGAAGCGGCAGCAGCAGGAAAAGCTCGGGGCGCTGTTCGAGGCTTCGCGCAAGGTGGGACGCGAACTGCTCATCGAGATCATCGCCGGGCGACACGGATCGCTGGACGACACGAGCGTTGCGCGGGTGCTCGAAGAACTCTACGCGCTCGGCATCAAGCCCGACTGGTGGAAGCTCGAGCCACAGCGTTCACCGGGTGCCTGGACAGCGGTTGAAAACGTCATCCGCGCCAATGACCCATGGTGCCGCGGCATCGTGCTTCTGGGCCTGGAGGCTCCGGCGGCAGAACTTGAAGCGGCCTTTCAGGCCTGTGCGGACACATCGCTGGTCAAGGGATTCGCGGTCGGGCGAACATTGTTCGCCCATGCCGCGGAAGAATGGCTGGCGGGACGAATGGACGACGCCGAAGCGGTGGCCGACATGGCGAGGCGGTTCAGGCAACTGACCGACAGCTGGCTTGCGGCACGCGGACAACGGGCCGCATAAGACCCGATCGGGAGGATCGAGATGGACAAGACGGTGCGGCTCACCATGGCGCAGGCCCTGACGCGCCACCTGGCGGCCCAGATGACCGAAATCGACGGTGAGAGGCTGCCGCTCTTTGCCGGCGTCTGGGCGATCTTCGGTCACGGAAACGTGGCCGCTCTCGGCGAAGCGCTGCACGGTGCGCGCGCGAGATTGCCGACCTATCGCGCGCACAACGAGCAAGCGATGGCGCATGCTGCAATTGCCTTTGCCAAGGCGAATTTCCGCCGCCGCATGATGGCTGCGACGACGTCGATCGGCCCCGGCGCGACCAACCTGGTCACGGCCGCGGCGCTGGCGCACGTCAACCGTCTGCCGGTGCTGCTGCTGCCCGGCGACGTCTTTGCCGGCCGCATTCCCGATCCCGTGCTCCAGCAGGTCGAAGACTTTGGCGACGCGACCGTCTCGGCCAATGACTGCTTGCGTCCCGTCTCACGCTATTTCGACCGGATCACGCGCCCCGAGCAGATCATTCCGGCCCTGAACCGGGCCTTGCAGGTGCTGACCGATCCTGCCGAATGCGGCCCGGTGACACTCGCTCTCTGCCAGGACGTGCAGGCCGAGGCATTCGACTATCCGGAGAGCTTCTTCGCCGAGCGGATCTGGCTGCCGCGCAGGCCGCGGGCCGATCGTGGTGAACTCGAGCGGGCGGCACAGTTGATACGCACGGCGAAAAAGCCGCTCGTCATCGCCGGCGGCGGTGTTCTCTATTCGGGCGCGAGCGCTGCGCTCGCGGCGCTGGCGGAAGCAACCGGCATCCCGGTCTGCGAAACCCAGGCCGGCAAGTCTTCCCTGCCGGACGATCACCCTCTCAACATGGGCGCGGTCGGCGTGACGGGAACGTCTGCCGCCAACCGGCTGGCCGAGAAGGCCGATCTGGTGCTTGCCGTCGGAACGCGTCTGCAGGACTTCACAACCGGTTCCTGGGCCCTGTTTCGCAACGGCGCCAAGCACATCGTGACGCTGAACGTGCAGCCTTTCGATGCGGGCAAGCACCGCGCGGCCCCTGTCGTCGGCGATGCCCGCGAAAGCCTTGAAGAACTGCGCGAGGCGCTGGAAGACTGGTGCGCGCCCTCTGACTGGAGGGAGAATGCCCTGGCCGGCAAGGCAGCATGGCGCGCCGAGGCCGATGGAGTGATGGCCGCCACCAACACCGCCCTGCCGTCCGACGCACAGGTGATCGGCGCGGTCCAGCGCGCACTCGGCCCCGAAGTCACGGTGCTGCATGCCGCAGGCGGCCTGCCGGGCGAGTTGCACAAGCTGTGGCGGGCCGGCAAGCCCGGCTCCTATCACGGCGAATACGGCTATTCCTGCATGGGCTACGAGATCGCCGGGGGGCTCGGCGCAAAGATGGCAAAACCCGATGACGAGATCGTCGTGATGGTCGGCGACGGTTCCTATCTGATGCTGAATTCCGAGATCGCGACCTCGATCATGCTGGGTCTGAAACTGACCATCGTCGTGCTCGACAATCGCGGCTATGGCTGCATCAACCGGCTGCAGATGGCGACCGGTGGGGAAAGCTTCAACAATCTGCTGAAGGACGCACGCCACGAGACCCTGCCCCAGATCGACTTCGCGGCCCATGCCGCGAGCCTGGGCGCCATCGCTGAAAAGGCGTCCTCGATCGCAGACCTAGAAGCCGCGCTCGCAAGGTCCCGCGAGCATGATCGCACCACCGTCATCGTCATCGACACCGATCCGCTGATCTCGACGGAAGCAGGCGGCCACTGGTGGGACGTTGCCGTGCCGGAGGTGAGCGAGCGCGAAGACGTGCGGGCCCGACGCCGGGCCTATGAGGAAGCGACGCGGCTGCAGCGTCTGGGAGATTGAACGCTTCTTGCGACGGACCGTCGGGAGCGAAGCAGGGACGAGCCTGGAGAGACGTGGAAATGATCCGTATCGGGGTGAACCCAATCGGCTGGTCGAACGACGACATGCCGGAGGTCGGCGGCGATATTCCGCTTGAACAATGTCTCAGCGAGGCGCGTGCCGCCGGTTTCGAAGGTATGGAACTCGGCAACAAGTTCCCGCGCTGGGCCGATGCGCTGCGGCCGGTCCTCGATGCCCATGGGCTGGCCCTGGCCGGCGGCTGGTATTCGACCAATCTCCTGACGCGCGGCGCGCCGCAAGAGCTGCAGGCCGCCGGCGACCATGCCGCGCTCCTGAAAGCGATGGGGTGTTCGGTCTTCATTGCCGCCGAAACGTCGAACGCCATTCACGCAGACCGTTCGGTGCCGCTTTCGGCACGCCCCGTGCTCGATCCTGACAGCTGGGCCCGGTTCGGCGAGCGCTACACGGCCTTCGCACGGGCAATCAAACAGGACTACGGACTGCAGCTCGTCTATCACCATCACATGGGAACCTGCGTACAGACGGAGGCGGAGATCGACCGCTTCATGGAGATCACCGGCGAGGACGTGCATCTCCTGCTCGACACGGGCCATGCGACCTGGGGCGGCGCGGACCCGGCGCGGCTTGCCCGCCATTACCGCAAACGCATCAGCCACGTGCACTGCAAGGACATTCGCGAGGACGTGATGTGGAGCGCCAATCGCCACGACTGGTCGTTCCTCGACGCGGTGCTCGCGGGGGTCTATACCGTACCCGGCGACGGCATGATCGACTTCGCGCGCGTTCTCAAGGCGCTGCCCGACTTCGCCGGTTGGGTGGTCGTGGAAGCCGAACAGGACCCGAAGAAGGCCGAGCCGGCGGCATTTGCCCGGATGGGCCATGCAAATCTCGTATCCTATCTGAAGGAGGCAGGACATCGATGAGCAAAGGTGGAGACCGCATCTTCCGGCCGCTTTGGGTACGCGTCCTGATCGTCGCCGCCTGCGCCGGCTGGGCGCTCGTCGAATGGGCGAACGGCCAGGCCGGCTGGGCGCTTCTGGCCGCGGCGGTCACCGCGTACGGGGTCTGGAGTTTCTTCATCGCATGGCGCCCCGACGATTCCAGTACCACCGTTTCCGACGACAAGGAGTAGGCGCATGTCCAAGCTCATGGTGAAACCCGAGGCCGGGTATGGCCAGGTCATCTCGGTGACACCTGAACGTGCGGGCTGGAGCTATGTCGGCTTCGACCTTCACCGCCTGAGGCCGGGTGAGACGGCAACCGCCGACACCGGGGATCGCGAAGTCTGCCTGGTCTTCGTGACCGGTTCCGGCAACGCCGCCGTGGACGGCCGCGAGTTCGGCCGGCTGGGCGGGCGCAAGACGCCGTTCGACGGCAAGCCCTGGTCGCTCTACGTCCCGCAGGGCGCGCATTGGAGCGTCACGGCCGAAGACGAGCTGGAACTGGCGGTGTGCTCGGCACCGGGCAATGGCGGCGGGCTGCCGGCACGTGTCATTGCGCCCGACGATCTGGGACAGGAGGTGCGCGGCAAGGGCACCAATACGCGCTACGTCACAAACATCCTGCCGGAGAGCGAGCCCGCCGACGCGCTTCTGGTCGTCGAAGTCATCACGCCGGGCGGCCACACGTCGAGCTATCCGCCGCACAAGCATGACGAGGACAATCTGCCCGCCGAATCCTATCTCGAGGAAACCTATTACCACCGCCTCAACCCGCCGCAGGGCTTCGCCTTCCAGCGTGTCTATACCGACGATCGTTCGCTTGACGAGGCGATGGCGGTCGAGAACGGCGACGTGGTGATGGTCCCGAAGGGCTATCACCCCTGCGCGGCCTGCCACGGCTACGATCTCTATTATCTCAACGTCATGGCCGGCCCCCGGCGCACCTGGAAGTTCCACAACGCCGCCGAGCATGCCTGGCTCATCGAGGCATAGGAACGCGCCCGCGCGCGGCAATCGAACCCTCAGATTACAGGAAATTCAGCCAATGCCACCGCTTGTGTGGCCTTCATGCTGCAATCACGGCCAAACGTTTACTCTCCCATGACTTGCATTTTCGTCCGTGCTTGAAGACTCCCTACCCTTTGTGGGAAGGAGAATAGGGTGGGGCCAGAATGTGTAGAGAGTGCAATTTGGTGCGAGTCGGGAGAGGGGAAGGCAATTGAAGAGCCGGCGCTACACCATGCCGGTCCTCGCGGCCGTGGGAGCGTTCGCGCTGCAATTGGCAGTCGTGCCTTCAGCCGAGGCCTTCGAACTCTTCGGAATGCGCTTCTTCGAGAAGAAGTCCGACGCCGCGGCCGAAGACGTCATCGGTGAACCCCAGCCTTATTCGGTCGAGTTCGCAGTGCTTCCGCATGTGGATGGCATGGAGGGAACGCTCAAGGGCGCATCGACCCTCTGGCAGGACCGTGCCGATCCGGCGTCGGGAGCGGCGGGCCTGCTCGCAAAGGCCCGCGGCGACTATCAAAGACTGCTTGCAGCGCTCTATTCGACCGGCCGGTACGGTGGAACCATCAGCATCCTCATCGACGGGCGCGAGGCGGCCGACCTGCCCCCCGATGCGCGACTTGCCAATCCCGCCGCCGTTCGGGTCACCGTCGATCCGGGTCCGTTGTTTCATTTCCGCGACGCAACCGTCGTCAATCCGGCTCCGCCGACCAGCGACAAGCGCGACATTGTCGATCCGCCCGCCGAGGCCGGTTTCCAGCGCGGCTTGGTGGCGCGATCGGGCACGATCCTGCAGGCTGAGCGGCTGTCCGTCGACGCCTGGCGACAACAGGGGCACCCGAAGGCGAGCGTCGTCGAGCGGCGCGTGACGGCAGCCCACGACAGCGATGTGATCGATGCGGTGATCGAACTGGAGCCGGGTCGCTATGCCGTCTACGGCCCGGTATCGGTCAGTGGGACCGAACGGATGATCCCTTCCTTCGTCGCCTACATGACCGGGCTGAAGCCGGGCCAGGAATACGATCCAGACGATCTGAAGAAGGCGAGCGACCGGCTTGCCCGGCTCGACGTCTTTCGTTCCATGCGCATCGAGGAGGCCGATGCGATCACCCGCGAGGGGCTCCTGCCGCTAAGCGTGATCGTGCAGGAACGGGCCTTGAGGCGCATCGGGCTGGGCGGCAGCTATTCGACGCTCGACGGCATCGGGCTGGAAGCCTACTGGCTGCACCGCAATCTGTTCGGCCGTGCCGAGAGGCTGCGCATCGAGGGCCGGGTGGCGGGCATCGACAGTCTGGACCCGGAGGATTTCACCTATCGTGCCGGCATCCTCTTCACGAAGCCGGGCGTCTATACGCCGGACACGGACTTCACCGCCTCCCTCATCGGCGAACGCGAGGTGCTCGATCCCTACACCAAGACCGGCGTGAGTTTCGACACCGGTTTCACCCATGTCTTCTCCGACCGGCTGTCGGGACGCCTCTTCTTCAATGCGCGGCACGCGCGCTTCGAGGACGATACCTTCGGGATCCGCGAATTCACCAGCACCGGGTTTCTCGGCGGTCTCACCTATGACACACGTGACAATCCCGCCAACGCGACGCGCGGTCATTACGTCGACTTCGTTGCCGAACCCTTCTACGAGTACAACTACAACAATCCCGGCGTTCGGTTCACCGCCGAGGGCCGCAGCTATTATGGCTTCGGCGAGGATGCCCGCTTCGTCCTGGCGGGCAGGCTGAAGCTTGGCACCCTGTTCGGGCCAGACCTCGCAGAAACCGCGCCGGACCGACTGTTTTTCGCCGGCGGCGGCGCCTCCGTGCGCGGCTACGCCTATCGCAACATCGGTGTGATGACGCCGGAGGGCAACGTGATCGGCGGCCGCTCGCTGATCGAAGGCTCGGTCGAACTGCGCACCCGCGTGACGGACACGATCGGCATCGTCGGATTCGTCGACGCCGGCTATGTGGGCGAAGAGTCCTTTCCCGATTTCGATCAGAACCTTAAGCTGGGCGTCGGCGCCGGCCTTCGATATCTGACGGGGCTGGGACCGATAAGACTGGATTTTGCCGTGCCGCTCGATCCCAATCCGGACGATCCCGATTTCGCCTTCTATGTAGGAATAGGACAGGCGTTTTGACCCGGTTTCTGCTCATACTGTTCCTTCTCTTCTCTGCACTGCCGGCCTTTGCCCAGGATACAGCCGAAGAGGAACGCTCCTTCTTCCTGCGCTTTGTGGAGAATCAGCTTTCCGCGCCCAACCGGCAGATCCGCATCGCCAATATCCAGGGCGCGCTGTCGTCGAATGCGCGCATCGGCGAGATCACGGTGGCCGATCGCGAAGGCGTCTGGATGCGCATCGAGAACGCCTCGATCGTCTGGAGCCGGCTGGCCCTCCTGCGCGGTCGTCTTGCCATCGATTCGCTGTCGGCCGACGCGATCGAAATGACCCGCCGCCCCTTGCCCGACGAAAGCCTGCCGAGCCCCGAGGCCCAGCCCTTCCGGCTGCCGGAACTGCCGGTCGCGATCATTCTCGATGCTCTGGACGTCAAGCGCATGAGCTTTGGGGAAGAGGTGTTCGGCCTGGAGTCCGTTCTTTCGGCAGAGGGCCGGATAAGGCTGGAAAGCGGTTCGCTCGATTCCGAACTGGATCTGACGCGCCTCGACGGGCCGGGCGGGCATCTGCACCTCGCGGCGAGCTTCGCCAACGCGACCGAGCAGCTCGACATCGATCTGGCGCTGTCCGAGCCCGAAGACGGCGTGGTGGCAAATCTTCTGAAGATCGAGGGGCGCCCCCCGATCGAACTCGCCGCGACCGGCAGCGGGCCGCTGTCGGCGTTCGACCTGACGACGACGCTCGACGCCGCCAGCGAGCGGGTGCTTGCAGGCACGACGAGTCTGCGCCGCCAGGACGAAGGGCTGGCCTTCAGCGCCAATCTCCAGGGTCGGATCGCGCGACTGGTCGCTCCGGTCTATCGCGACTTCTTCGACGCCGAGACAGGCATCGCAGCGGCCGGTCTCGTCAAGGATGCAGGCGGGTTCCGTCTCGACAATCTCGACCTCACCAGCGCCGCCCTGGCGCTGAACGCTGCGGCAGAAACCGGCAGCGACGGCTTCGTCAACAGGCTGTCGCTCGACGCGAGGATCGCCCATCAGGACGGTTCACGCGTACTGCTTCCCGTCCCCGGCGCAACGACGTCGCTGGATGAGGGCCAGTTCAGAATTGACTATGGCGGCCAGTCGGACGAGGCATGGCGTGCGACTGTCGATCTGACGGACTTCCGGACCCAGGGACTGGCAGCCAGCACGGTCGCATTCAGCCTTGGCGGTCTGGCGCGCAATCTCGATCAGCCGGCGGCGCGCGAGATCACGTTCACAGCCAACGGCGATGTCTCAGGCATCGTCGCCGAACGGGCGGACGTCGCGGAGGCTCTGGGCGAGACCGTAACGCTCGACGCCGAAGGGTCGTGGAAGTCGGGATCGCCCGTCGAGATCGCGCGCGCCGTTCTATCCGGCGAGGCCCTACGCATTTCCGCGCAAGGCAGCGTTGCCGAACTCGCCTATAACGGCCGCATCGGCGTGGAAACCGCCAGCCTGGCTCCCTTCTCCGATATTGCGGGGCGCGACCTGTCCGGCGCACTCGATCTCAGCGCCTTTGGCGAATTGCGTCCACTGACCGGCGCGTTCGACCTGACGCTCGACGGCACGGCCAGGGATTTGCGCATCGACAGCGAGGCGGCCGACAATCTGCTCGCCGGCGAGACGCGGCTTGCAGGACGGGCAGCGCGCGGTGAGGCCGGCCTGACGGCCGACGGCCTGCGCATTGCAAACGATCAGTTCACCCTGACGGCCGACGGCACGTTTGCCACCGGCGCCGCCGATTTCGATCTCGATTTCGCCCTCGAGGACCTTGGCCTTGTTTCGCCACAGGCACAGGGGCGGCTGACCGCATCAGGCACCGCGAAGGGCAGCGACGGGCTCATCAACCTGACCTTCCAGACCAGCGTGGCGAGCGGCAGCCTTGCCGACAAGCGGCTGACCGAGGCTCATTTCGGCTTCGAGGGCATGCTCCAGAACAGCACTCTCGACGGCCAACTGGCCGGCAGCGCCTTTCTCGACGGCGTGCGAACCGAGCTCTCGGCGGCCATCGCAGTTTCCGAGACTGAAAAGCGGCTCGGTGATCTTGTATTCACGGCCGGGGGCGCACGGCTGACGGGCGATATCGCGCAGGACAAGGACGGGCTGCTTTCCGGATCGCTGTCGCTCGACGCACAGGACATCTCGACCGCCGCCGCCCTTTTTCTTGCCGAGGCCGAGGGGGCCCTACGGGCGCAAATCGAACTCACCCACGGCGATGGCCGCCAGAAGGCCGACGTGACCGCGACGGTCGACGATTTCAGATACGCCGGAACGCGCCTCGAACGTGCCGAGATCGCCCTGGCGCTGGAGGATCTGTTCGGCGTACCGATCGCCGACGGAAATGTCCGCGCCAACGGCGTAATGGCCGGCGGCATCGAGATCGACCAGATCGAGGCGGATGCGCGGCGCAGCGGCACGCGCACCGATTTCACCCTCGACGCGGCGCTCGCGAACGCGGCGACCGTCGGCGCAACCGGTGCCCTGCAGCCCGAAGACGATGGTTTCCGGCTGTCGCTGAGCCGGGCCGACCTCGTCCAGGGCGAACTTTCAGCCAGGCTCAGACGCCCGGCCTCGCTGCTTATCGAGGGCGAGACCGTCACCATCGACGATCTCGACCTTGCCGTCGGCAGCGGTCATGTCGCGGCAACCGGCACCGTTGCAGAAACGCTCGACGTGAATGTCGCCATTCGCGACCTGCCGGTTGCAATCGCCAACGCCATCCGGCCGGATCTGGAACTGGCCGGCACGGTGAACGGTTCGGCCGTCATTGCGGGAACGCGCGATGCGCCGCAGATCACATTCGACCTTGCCGGGCGGTCGCTCTCTGCCGCCGCCCTGCGCGCGGCCGGCCTCGACCAGATTTCGATCGACGCGCGCGGGCGCACCAGCGGCGAAATGATGAATGTCGACGCTTCGGTGACCGGCCCACAGGGCTTTCGTGCCACCGCCGCCGGCGCCGTGCCGCTGGGCGAGGGGCGGCTCGATCTGGACACGCGGCTTGAGAGCTTCCCGCTGGCGCTGCTCAACAGGGTGGCGCCCGGGCAGAACCTCGCCGGCAATATCACCGGCCAGGCCCGCATCGGCGGAACGCTGGCCAGTCCCGACGCGAGTTTCCGGCTCTCGGGGACAGGTCTGTCCGCCGCCGTGCTCGAAGGCTTCGGCGCCGCACCTCTCACGGCCGATCTGGAAGGACGGTTTGCCGGCAACGTCCTGACGCTCGGGTCGGGTCGGGTGAGCGGGCCGGCCGGCCTTGAGGTCACGGCCAGCGGAACGGCACCGCTGCAGGGCCCGGGTCTGCGCATCGCGGCACGCGGAAACGTACCGCTGGCGCTCGCCAATCGCCTGCTCGCCGAACGAGGTGCACAGGCCTCGGGCATGGTTTCATTCGACCTGACCGCGAGCGGCAGCCTGTCGCGTCCGCAACTGAGCGGCAGCATCTCCGCCAGCGGCGCCCAGTTCATCGATCCGCAAAGCAACGTCCGGCTCAACAGCATCGCGCTTTCGGCGCGCCTCGATGGCGAGACCGTGACGATCGCATCGCTCTCGGCCGCATCCGCCAGCGGCGGCACCATCAATGCCTCCGGCACGATCTCGACAAACAGCCAGGCCGGCTTCCCGGCCAATATCAGGATCCGTCTCGATCAGGCGCGCTACGCCGACGGCCACATGGTGGTCGCCACCGTCAGCGGCGAAGTCACCGTCACGGGGGCGCTCGCGCGCGATCCCCTGATCGGCGGCGCGCTGACCATCGAGCGGGCCGAAATCACCGTGCCGTCCAGCTTCGCCGGCGGCGCTGCGGCGCTCGACGTCAGGCACATCGACCCGCCACCCGGCGTGGCGGCCACCTTGCGCCGCGCGCAGCAGGCCACCGACGGCACACCCATGCCGACGGCACGTCCGAGCGTCGCGCGGATGAACCTGACCATCAACGCACCCAACCGCATCTTCGTGCGCGGCCGCGGTCTCGACGCCGAGCTGGGCGGCCGGGTCCAGCTGACGGGACCGGTCACCGACATTCAGCCGGTCGGCGGGTTCGAGCTCATCCGCGGCCGGCTGGCGATCATCGGCCAGCGCATCACCTTCGATGAAGGCACCGTGACGCTGGTCGGCGACCTCGACCCGTTCCTCAATTTCATCGCGCGCGCCGAGCGCAGCGACATCACCGTCTTCATCACCGTGCGCGGCCGCGTGTCGAATCTGAACATCGGCTTTTCCTCACAGCCTGAACTGCCCGAGGACGAGGTGCTGGCGCGGCTGATCTTCAATCGCGGGCTCGACGAATTGTCGGCCGTGCAGATCGCCCAGCTCGCCGCTGCCGCCGCCGAACTCGCCGGCGGATCGAATACGTCGCTCCTGCAGAACCTGCGCGGCGCAACGGGGCTCGACGATCTCGACGTCGTGACCGACAGCGAAGGCGGGGCGGCACTGCGCGCCGGGCGCTATATCCAGGACAACATCTATCTCGGCGTGGAGGCCGGAACGAGCGGCACGACGCGCGGCACGATCAATCTCGACATCACCAAGGATCTGAAGGCACGCGGGTCGGTCAGTTCCGACGGCGATACGGGCATCGGCCTGTTCTACGAGCGCGATTATTGAGGGCGGGCAGCGGGAACGGCGTACGCCGAATGCGCCCAAGCCAAGGCCATTTTGAATTCGCCCATCCTGCCTGCCGCAAACCGATCCGGTTTCCGGCGCGTCGTGCTCGACAGATAATTTTCGGGACGATTGGCGGCGGCATCGACCTTGAGAAGCCGATGGTGCCCAGGAGAGGACTCGAACCTCCACGCCTTGCGGCACACGGACCTGAACCGTGCGCGTCTACCAATTCCGCCACCTGGGCAGGTGCGCCGCTCCGTTTAGGCGGGCGGCATGGCCGTGTCAATGCGGTTTGAGAAAAATGTCACGAACTCTTTTTCTCATGCGCCCCGCGGCCGGTCGGAGCGCCCGTTTTCTTCCGCCGGCCGGTCGCCGGCACAACGGCCTCAGTCGAGGATTTCCTTGGAAGCGACGGTGGAATCGGCATTGAGCCGGTAGATGACCGGCACGCCGGTCGCCAGTTCCATCTTGACCACCTCGTCGGGCGTCAGCCCGTCGAGCGCCATGATGAGGGCGCGCAGAGAATTGCCGTGGGCGGCGACCAGCACCGTCTCGCCGCGCAGCACGTGCGGCTGAATGGCCCGCATGTAGTAGGGCCACACGCGGGCTCCGGTGTCGCGAAGGCTCTCGCCTCCGGGCGGCGCAACCGCGTAGGAGCGGCGCCATGTGTGAACCTGCTCATCGCCCCATTTGGCCCGCGCGTCATCCTTGTTGAGCCCGGTAAGCTCGCCATAATCGCGCTCGTTGAGCGCCTGGTTCTCGATCGTCTCCATTCCGCCCTGTCCGGTTGCCTCGAGGATGTAGCGGCAGGTCTTCTGGGCCCGGGTGAGCGCCGAGGTGAAGGCGACGTCGTAGCGCAGGCCGCGCTGGCTGAGCAGCTCTCCGGCAGCTTTCGCCTCCTCACGGCCCTTGTCGGTCAGATCGGCGTCATGCCAGCCGGTGAACAGGTTCTTCAGGTTCCATTCGCTTTGCCCATGGCGGACAAGGACCAGTGTGCCGGACATCGATCTTCCCTGTGCGGTGTTGGTTCTTCGTTCAGACGAGCCTGTCTTTCAGCCCGGAATGCCAAGCACGTCAAGCATGGAATAGAGGCCGGGCTTGCGCCCGCGCGCCCAGAGCGCGGCCTTGACGGCGCCGCGCGCAAAAAGCGAGCGGTCCTCGGCATGGTGCGACAGGACGATACGCTCGCCATCGCCGGCCAGGATGACCGAATGCTCGCCGACCACCGAGCCGCCGCGCAGCGTGGCGAAGCCGATGGCGCCTTCGGGCCGCGGTCCGGTGTGGCCGTCGCGCACCCGCACGCTGTCTTCCTGCAGGCTGACAGAGCGCCCGGCGGCGGCGGCCTCGCCCAGGAGCAGCGCCGTGCCGGAGGGCGCGTCGACCTTGTGGCGGTGGTGCATCTCGAGCACCTCGATATCGAAATCGGCAGCATCGAGCGCGGCGGCTGCCTGGCGCACCAGCACGCTGAGAAGATTGACGCCGAGGCTCATGTTGCCCGACTTGACGATGGTCGCATGACGCGCCGCCGCCTTGATCGCGGCATCGTCCTCAGCCGAGCACCCGGTCGTGCCGATGACGTGCACGATGCGCGCCTGCGCCGCGTAGCCGGCAAATTCGACGGTGGCGGCGGGCGCGGTGAAATCGATCACCCCGTCCGCCTTGGCGAAAGCAGCCAGCGGATCGTCCGAAACCTTGACGTCGATCGCCCCCACGCCCGCAATTTCGCCGGCGTCACGGCCGAGCGAGGGAGAGCCGGCACGCTCGACCGCTCCGCTCACACGCGCGCCCCTGGCGGCGTGTATGGCGCGGATCAGGGTCTGTCCCATGCGGCCGGCGGCGCCGACCACGACAAGATTCATCTCGCTCATGCCTTGTCTCGCAACGCTGCCATTTCGGCGGGCGGGTTCTCTGCTGCCTTGGCCTCGTCCAGCAGATCGGGGGCGGCGCGGCTCTGCAACTGGCTGAATCGATAATAGACGCCGTTGTGGTTGCGCATCAGATCGGCATGCGTCCCCTGCTCGATGATCCGTCCCGCCTCCATGACGACGATGTTGTCGGCATGGATGACGGTGGAAAGCCGATGGGCGATGACGATCGTCGTACGGTCCTTCATCACCGTTTCGAGCGCCTGCTGGACACGCTTTTCCGATTCGTTGTCGAGCGCCGACGTCGCCTCGTCGAGAAGCAGGATCGGCGCGTTGCGCACGATGGCCCGGGCGATCGACAGGCGCTGGCGCTGCCCGCCGGAAAAGGCCATGCCGTTCTCGGCCACGACCGTCTCGTAGCCATCCGGCATTGCCATGATGAAGTCATGCGCCTGAGCCTGTTTCGCCGCCGCTTCGATCTGTTCGTCCGTGGCCTCCGGCCGGCCGTAGCGGATATTGTCGCGGATGGTGCCTTCGAAGAGATAGGGCTGCTGCGAGACATAGGCCATCGACTCGCGCAGCGACTTTCGCGTGACGCCTGCGATGTCCTGGCCGTCGATCGTGATCGTGCCGCCCGTCAGGTCGTAGAAGCGCTCCAGAAGCGCGATCAGGGTCGATTTTCCGGCACCTGATTCGCCGACAATGGCCGTGCTCTTGCCGGGCGCGGCCGTGAACGTCACGCGGCTGAGCACCGGCAGCGAGTTGGAATAGGAGAAGGAGACGTCGTCGAAGCGGATTTCGCCACGATCGACGACGAGTTCCACGGCGTCCGCCCGGTCGCGCTGGCGCGGCCTGGTGTCGAGAATCTCGTAGATCATGCGCGCATTGACCAGCGAGCGTTCCAGATTGACCTGGATGCGTGCCAGCTTGCGTGCCGGGTCGTAGGCCAGAAGCAGCGCGGTGATGAACCCGAAGACCGAGCCGGGTGGCTCACCGGTGCCGAACGCGCGTATTGCCGCATAGCCGATGACGCCGGCAATGGCGAAGCCGGCCAGGATCTCGGAAATCGGCGTCACGCGCTCCGAAACGCGGGCGATCTTGTTGGCCCGCATCTCCGATTCGGCAATGAGGCCGGCAAGCTTCTGCGAAAGCTGCTCCTCCATGGTGAAGGCCTTGACCACGGCAATGCCCTGGGTCGCCTCCTGCATGGCGCCGACCAGACGCGCATTCACTTCGACGGATTGACGCGCAACGCTGCGCAGGCGCCGCATGATCTTGTTGACCGCATAGATCAGCGGCGGGCCGATCAGAAGCGCGATGACCGACAGCAGGGGATCGAGCGCGATCATCGCTATGACCAGCGCGATCAGAAGAACCGCATCGCCGGCCAGCGACTTCAGCGTCATGCCCAGGAGATCGCGCACGCCGAGGACATTCTCGTTGATCTGCGCTGCGAGCCGGCCGGACCGTGTATCGGTGTAGAAGTCGAGACCGAGCCGCAATAGATGGTCGAACAGGCGGCGCTGATAGCGAGCGACCAGATTGTTGCCGATCTTGGCCAGCGTCACCGCCTGCCCATAAGTCGCAAAGCCCCGGATAATGAACACCGAGGCGATCGCGGCGCAGATCCAGGGAACCAGATCGAAGCGCTCGCGATAGAACACGTCATCGATCAAGGGCCGCATCACCCAGGGAATGAACGCGGTCGCGCCCGCCATGATCAGGAGGCAAAACACGGCGAATGCATAATGGGGCAGGTATTCGCGCCCGTTTTCCGCCAGAATCCTCTTCAGGACGGCGACAATCTCGCCGGGTTCGGGCCGGTGCGGCTTCGTGTGGTCGGCTTTGGCCAATGCGCCTGTCTCTTCCTCGCGGCATTCAGCTGTGTGGCAAGCCTATGCCTCGTGCCGCCGCGACATGCAATGGTCAATCGATATCAGTCGTCGGCGACGGCGACCGATCGCTCAAACGCCAGCGGCGCCCCGCCGTCTCGACGCCGAACCGCGTCGGCGTGCGGGCGTAGGCCGCGAGACCGGTCAGGGCCGCCAGCGGATGGGTGATCACGAATATGGGCACATCGCGCAGCATCGCGCTGTGCGGGGCCTTGTCCTCGAACGCCTGGCGAAAGGCCGGCACCTGCAAGGCGGGAATGATCTTCTGCGCGATGCCTCCGGTCAGATAGACGCCGCCGCGGCTCATGAAGACAAGCGCCAGATCGCCGGCAACGCGGCCCAGATAGACCACGAACAGCGAAACCGCTTCCGTTGCCACATCATCGGAGCCGCCCAGCGCGGCGGCCGTGATTTCGGCCGGGGAGTTGTAGCGGGCCTCAACCCCTTCCGTCCTGGCGATGGCGCGATAGAGATTGACCAGCCCGCGGCCGCACAGGATCTGCTCGCCCGATATTCGTCCCTCAATCCTTTCCAGATGCGGGAAGATCTCGAAATCGCGCGCGCTGCGTGGCCCGAGATCCATGTGTCCGCCCTCGCCCGGCACGGGTATCCACGTGTGGCAGGCGTGAACCAGTCCAGCCACGCCAAGTCCGGTGCCCGGTCCCAGCACGATGCGGCTCGCCTCGGCTTCCACCTGTCCGCCGCCGATCCTGACCATGTGCTCCTCGCCGAGAGCGACAACGGCCAGGGCCTGTGCCTCGAAGTCGTTGAGAACGACGATATCCTCAAGCCCCAGGCTGTCGAACATCACTTTCGGACGCACCACCCAGTCGCAATTGGTCAGCTCGATCTCGTCTCCGTCGACCGGTCCGGCGACGGCCAGCACGGCCGACCGCGGGATGATCGAGGTCTTGTCCAGTATCGACGCCTGGATCGCCTCGTCGATCGTGGCGAAATCCGCCGTCTGAACGATGGGGAACTCCTTGGGCTCCGCAAGTGCGTCGACGAGAATGGCAAAACGCGCATTCGTGCCGCCGATGTCGCCGATCAGAATCGGGAAGTTGATGATGCTTTCGAGGTCGGCTGGGTGGGACATGGTCTGGTCGCAATCAATCCTGCTCAAGCGGAATCAGGCCGCGAGCACCCGCGGCAAGCACGATTTCAGCCGTCGACCGATTGAGCGCCATTGGAATGTCGTAGACCGTGGCAAGGCGCATCAGCGCCTTGACGTCGACATCGTGCGGCATGGCGGTCAACGGATCCACGAAGAAGATCAACAGGTCGATCTCGCCATTCGCGATCATCGCGCCGATCTGCTGGTCGCCGCCAAGAGGGCCGCTTTTCAGCGCCCAGACGTCGAGCGACGGGCTCGCCTCGGCGATCCGCGCGCCGGTGGTTCCCGTGGCAACGATCGAGCATTGCGACAGGAACACCGAATGCGCCTGGGCGAAGGAAACCAGTTCGTCCTTCTTCTTGTCATGCGCAATGAGTGCGACGCGCAGTCTGCTCACGGCTTCAAGCTTCCATTTCCGATCTAAACCGTTTTAAGCCGTATAGAGAAGCTTGCCCGCGCTGGAAAGCCCCCGCATGCCGGCAGGCAGGCTCAATCGCGCGGCCGCGGCATGGGCAGCGGTACGGCTGCGGCCCGCGGCGTCGGCGCGAAAGCGCTTGCCGCCGATTGTGCAGCACCCATATCGGCCAGCGTCCGCCCGCCCGGTCCGCTGATCGTCACCACCGCCTCGTTTGCCGGCGAGGGCGCCTCGAGCGCCGCCTGGCAGGCAGGTGGCAGGCTCTTCATGGTCATGATGTCGCGTGCCTTGGGCTTTTCTGGGCCCTTGGCCGGACGCCACGGCTCGTCGGTGAACCACCATGCCAGAGACTTGTCGCATCCATCGCCCGGTGCGGTGGCCTGCTGCGGCCGGCAACCGTTCGAACCCGCCGGGCAACCGATGCGGATATGGAAATGGTAGTGGTGACCCCAGAAGGGGCGGATCTTCTGAAGCCAGCGCCGGTCGCCGGTCGTCGTATCGCACAGCTTCTTCTTGATTCCGGGATGAACCAGGATGCGCTCGACCTCCGGGTAGCTTGCCGCCCGCCTGAGCAGTGCCGCATGCTGTGGCGTCCACAGGCGGTCGTCGACGTAGAGCGACCCCTGCTTCAGCATGGAGACAGCACTCATGTTCTCGCGCTCCGACCATGAAAGCCGCCTGTCCGGCATCGGCGTCAGCCAGATGTCGGCGTCGAGGCCGATCTGATGCGATGCGTGGCCTGTCAGCATCGGTCCGCCCCGCGGCTGCGAGATGTCGCCCACGAGCAGCCCCGGCCAGCCGTCGGCCGCGGCCTCGCGCGACAACCGCTCGATGAGCGTGATCATGGCGGGGTGGCCCCAGCGCCGATTGCGCGACAATCGCATGGCCTGCCAGTGGGGGCCATCGGTGGCGATGGCGACACCGCCTGAAAAGCAGCCCTTGCTGTAGAAGCCGTAGGAGTGCGGCGCGCCGGCTGCCGGCAAGGTCTTGGCCCCGAACAGGTCCTTGGCCAAAGGTTCAGCCCATGCCGGTATTGCAAGGACATGCAGGGCTGACAAGACGAGAAGCGCGACGAGATGAGCGGAGCGGAAGGTCATGCGGGGGAGCATCGGAGGCGTCTCCAGAATCGATTCTGTTCCAAGCCTCAACCCGCCGTGGTTAGCGATCGGTGAATCGCCGGGCCGCCCGAATCAATATTAGCACAGGAACGCGCTGGCCCTGGCTTGCTCATGGGCGGTAAAGTGCTATTCGCCGCGCCAGTTGCCCGCCTGCCACATCGCATCGAGCGCCGCCTTGTAGTCGGGATAGACAAACGCATAGCCGCTGTCCTTCAACCGCTTGTTCGAGACCCGCTTGCTCTCGCCGTAGAAGGAACGCGCCATCGGCGTCATGTCAGCCTTTTCGAATGGAATTTCGGGCGGCGGCTCGACACCCATCAACGAGGCGGCATATTCGACGACGTCCTGCGGCGGGGCTGGCAGGTCGTCGGTCACATTGTAGATGCCACCCTGGTTTGCGCCCGCCAGATGATGCAGGGCGCCCGCGATGTCGCGCACGTGGATGCGGTTGAAGATCTGGCCGGGCTTGTTGATGCGCCGTGCCGTGCCAGCGGCCAGATTGACGAATGCGTTTCGGCCGGGCCCGTAGATGCCCGAGAGCCGCATGATGGCGACGGGAACCCCCGTCTCCTCGCCAAAGCCCTGCCATGCCTGCTCCGCCTCGAGGCGTTCGCGCGAACGCCGCGACACCGGTCTGCATGGCGATCCTTCGTCGACCCAGTCGCCCTGATGGTCGCCATAGACCCCCACCGTGGAGAGATAGCCGATCCAGGTCAGCGCCGGCATGGCGCGCGCGATGACGTTTCCCGCCGCACCCAGCACGGGATCGCCGGCCTCGCCCGGCGCGGCCGAGACCACGAGATGCGTGACCGAGGCGAGCACCGCCTCCACCTCTGCATCGAGCGAGACGCCATTGAACAGAAAGGGCTGTATGCCGCTTTCCCTGAGCAATTCGAACCTGTCGAGAGAACGGGTCGTGCCGCCGATCCATCCGGCCGTTGCGGCGGCACTCTGCGCGAATGCCCGTGCGGAATAGCCTGCGCCGAACAGGAATATCCTCATGTTGCCTTCTTCTTCAGCCTGGTGAGTGTCGTTGCAGAGAGCGCGAGGCGCCATTCTTTTTCCACTTCTGCGTCGCTTTCCCCTTCCTGAGCGGCAGCCAAGGTCGCAATTCTTTCATCCCCGGCCAATTGCGACAGGGCCCACACCGCCGCGCCGCGCACAAGCGGCGACTGATCGCGCAGCAGTTCTTCGATCAACGGCAGCAACCGCCGGTCGGACGAGTTTCCCGCGGCGATCAGCACGTTTCGCACGAAGCGGTCGCGGCCGATACGCTTGATCGGCGACCCGGAAAAATGCGCACGAAACGCCGCGTCGTCCAGGGTCAGCAGATCGGCCAGGCCAGGCGCGCGCAGTTCATCCCTCGCCTGCAGCTTGGCCTCGCTCGCCAGGCGCGCGAACTTGTTCCAGGGGCAGACCGCCAGGCAATCGTCACAGCCATAGATGCGATTGCCCATCGCGGCGCGGAACTCGACCGGGATGGCGCCCTTGTGCTCGATGGTCAGATACGAGATGCAGCGCCGCGCATCGAGCTGGTAGGGCGCAGGAAAGGCGTCGGTCGGGCACACGTCGAGGCAGGCCCGGCAGGTGCCGCAATGATCGGTCTCGGCGTCGTCGGCCGGCAGCTCGGCTGTGGTAAAGATCGAGCCAAGGAAGAGCCAGGAGCCGAACTGGCGGCTCACCAGGTTGGTGTGCTTGCCCTGCCAGCCGATCCCCGCCGCGTGTGCCAGCGGCTTTTCCATCACCGGCGCGGTGTCGACGAACACCTTGACGTCACAGCCCGTGCGGGCCGCCAGCCTGGCCGCGATCGTTTTCAGCCTGCCCTTGATGATGTCGTGGTAGTCGCGGTTGCGGGCATAGACGGAGATCGCGGCGCGGGACTTCTTCTCGATGAGATCGAGCGGGTCGTCGTCGGGACCGTAATTCATCGCCAGCATGACGATCGATCGCGCATCGGGCCACAGCCGTGCCGGATCGGCACGAAACTCCAGCCTGTCGGCCATCCACTGCATGGTGGCGTGCCGGCCGCGCGCGACGAATTCGGCCAGCCTGCCGCCTGCCTCGCGAACCCGGTCGGGCCGAGTGATCCGTAGCGCATCGAACCCTGCTGCGCGGGCTTCGGTGTCGAGAAACGCGCGCAACCGCCCCTGATCGGACAGGACCGGGGCCGCCCCCATCAGAAGTCGAGGTCCGCGTAATGCGAGACCGGAGGCAGGCCGGCTGCGCGGTCCGACAGGATCGGGCGGAAGCTGGGGCGCGATTTCATGCGGACATACCAATCGCGCGCCGCCGGATAGTCCGCCCATTCGACTTCGCCCAGATAATCGAGGACGGAGAGCGCCGCCGCTGCGGCAAGGTCGGCATAGGACAGCCGGTCCCCGGCGAGCCAGTCACGCGTGCCCGCCAGCCAGTTGGTGTATTTGAGGTGCTGCTTGACGTTGGCGCGCGCCGCACGCAAGGCGGCCGAATCGGGCGACCCGCCGCCATGGGCGCTGCCCATCACCGGCTTGAACGCCCGTTCGCGTACCAGATGCCTCGTAACTTCGCTGTCGGTCTTGCCGAGATACCAATCGATGAGCCGCCTGATCTCGGCGCGAGTGAAGGGATTGTCCGCCATGAGGCGCTTGTTCCGCTTCATGGCGCCGCGTGTTTCATCCAGATATTCGGCGATCACCGAGGCGCCGACGATGGGCTGATCGCCCTCGGCAAGCAGCACCGGCAAATTGCCTGCGGGGTTGAGCGAAAGAAATTCCTTGCGACGGATCCAGGGCTTCTCCTCGATCAGCGCGATTTCCTCCCCGAATTCGCCGAAGGCGAGGCGGATGAAGCGACAAGGAGCCAGAAGGGGGTGATGAAAGAGCGTCAGCATGGTTTCTGCACGATAATGTTGGCTATGGCGTTTTTGCGGTCAAGCCGCTAATCCTTTTCGCCCAAGGCCGGTTTCGCCGCGATTGCGAGCTATACGGGGCTGCCCATCTCCTGACAAGCGAGCCATTTCAGGCTTCACCAATCCGAGGTATTCATGCAGGAACAGTCGATTGTCGAAGCGGTCTTGCTCGGCCTGCTCGAAGGACTGACCGAGTTCATTCCCGTGTCCTCGACCGGCCACATTCTGCTGGCGGGGCACTTTCTGGGGTTTCAATCGACCGGCAAGGCGTTCGAGGTCCTCATCCAGCTCGGCGCGATCCTGGCGATCCTTTCGGTCTATTTCTCGCGCCTGTGGTCGCTGGCGCTCGCTTTCCCCAGCGATGCGCGTGCGCGGCGCTTCATCTTCGGCATTCTGATCGCCTTCCTGCCGGCTGCGGTCATCGGGGCGATGGCTCACGGCTTCATCAAGACGGTCCTATTCGAGACGCCGATGCTCATCTGCGTCATGCTGATTCTCGGCGGCGTCATCCTGCTGTGGGTCGACGGCTGGGCAAGCGAGCCGCGCTACAAGGATGTGATGGATTATCCGCTATCGCTCTGCTTCAAGATCGGCCTGTTCCAATGCCTGGCGATGATTCCAGGCACATCGCGCTCGGGCTCGACCATCGTCGGGGCGCTGCTGATGGGGGCAGACAAACGCTCTGCTGCGGAATTCTCTTTCTTCCTCGCCATGCCGACCATGGCCGGCGCCTTCGCATTCGACCTCTACAAGAACCGGGACGTCTTGACGGCTGCGGACCTGCCGATCATCACTGCCGGCTTCATCGCCGCCTTCTTTGCCGCCGTGATCGTCGTGCGCTCGCTGCTCGGCTATGTCTCACGCCACGGCTACCGCCTGTTCGGCTGGTGGCGGCTGATCGTCGGCAGCGTCGGAATGGCGGCGCTCCTGATCTGGGGGTAGGGCTGATCTACGCCAGCGCCCCGATTGCGCGGCGGATCATGTCAAGGGCCAGCAGGGTGACACCGATGCGGAACCACTTGCGAAAGCTCTCCTCCGGCATGCGGTGGAGAAGCTTCGTGCCATTGATTGTTCCGGCATAGCCCGACAGGATCATCGCCACGACCAGCGGCAGCCATTGCCAGAACGCGAAGCCGGCGAAGCCGAAGACCAGCACCTTGAGCGCATGCTGCACCGTCATGCCCGCAGCATGGGTGGCGACCAGCGCCTTGCGGTCATCGGGCAGGATCTGGGCGAAAAACACCGACAGGAGCGGTCCGGTTGCGCCCACGAACATCGTCGCCAGCGCCAGCACAGCGCTGCCCATCGCCAGGCCCGCCTGGCCGAGCCGCTGCACACCGGGCATCTTCGACCAGATGACGACGATCAGGAAGGTGCCGAGCACCAGTTTCATGACCGCGTCGGGCAGTTGCACCACGACGAAGGCCCCGGCAACCGCGCCGACAAGGCTGCCGAGCAGAAAGGGAACGGCGATCTGGAAGCGGATGTCGGCGCGCTGGTGCCAGGCGCGTCCGGTGTTGGAGCCGAGTTGCACGGCGCCATGGACAGGGATGAGAGCGGCAACCGGGATGAACAGTCCCAGGAGCGCCAGCATCGCCACCCCTCCGCCGACCCCGAAGGCGGCCGTCAGGGCCGAGGTGAAGAAGCTAGCCAGAACGAGAAAGCCGGCCGCCGCAACGCCAATTCCGTCAGGCAGCAGACCGGCAAGGCTCTCCAGGCCGCCCAAGCTGCCCGCTACACCAGCTTGCCGCGGGTGAACTGACCTGAGACGCGGTACTGCCAGAGATAGGTCGGGAGAATGGCGTCGACCGATTGCGGGCGAATGCCGATCCCGGAAAGCGTACGGCCGTCATCCATGGCCTGCCGGGAAACCACATTGTCGTGCCGCAGGAGCTTCAGCTGATCGGAGGTCAGCAACGGCTTCGGCAGCATGCCCAGGATCGCCGCCTGCATGCGGGCAATCGGCCAGGGTACGCTCACCAGCGCACGCTTGCGTTCGGTCACCTCGAGCATCTTTTCCAGACACTGGCGGAACGTCAGCACTTCCGGCCCGCCGAGCTCGTAGATCGTGCCTGCCTCGACCTTGCCGTCGACGGAACGCGCGATCGCTTCGGCGACATCGGCGACATAGACGGGCTGGAACTTCGTGGTGCCGCCGCCGATCAGGGGCAGCGCCGGGGAAAACCGCGTCATGGCCGCAAACTTGTTGAAGAAGTCATCCTCGGGTCCGAAGACGATCGAGGGCCTGAAAATCACCGCGTCGGGCAGCGTCTCCATGACGGCCTGCTCGCCGCGCGCCTTGGTCGTGGCATAGAGCGACTGAGAATCGGGATCGGCACCGAGCGCGGAAATCTGGGTCAATCCCGCGCCCTCGGCGCGCGCCGCCTCGGCAACCGCGCGGGCGCCGAAATCCTGGACCGCTGAAAAGGTCTGGCGGCCGGACTCATAGAGGATTCCGACCAGGTTGATCACGTGGTCGGCTCCTTCGACAGCCTTGTCGACCGACCAGCGATAACGCAGATTGGCCTGGACCGGCTGGATCTGGCCGACATTGCCAAGCGGCTGCAGATGGCCCGCGAGATCGGGACGCCGGCAGCCGACCCGCACGCGGTAGCCGCGCCGCGCCAGCGCCTGAACCACATGGCGTCCAAGGAAGCCCGAGCCGCCGAAAACCGTCACAAGCTTGGGTACCGCTACGACTTCAGCCATCAGAATGCAGTCTCCGTCATGTCCCTCGAGCCCCCGCGGCACGCATTTGCTTCAAACGAGAGCAGATATGCGCGCCAGATCAATATCGCGGCCCGACCGTTGCCTTCGCCGCTTATTAATCGCTTTCCGGGCAAAGGCAAAGGGCAAGCAGCCCGGAATCCATGGCCCGCCATCATGCCGCGGTCAGGCGCGCCGGCGAAAGATCTGCTGCAGCCGCTCCTTCATCCGCAATATCGGCCGGTACCGGCCCGCCCCGGACGAGGGCCGCCGCCAGCCGGCCAAGGGCCGGCGCCGTCTGAATCCCGTAGCCGCCCTGACCGGCAAGCCAGAAGAAGCCCTCCACCGTGTCGTCAAATCCGACCACCGGCGTCCTGTCGGCAACGAAGCTGCGCAGACCGGCCCATTTGGTGTCGACGCGCCGGACATCGAGCGTGCAGGCAGTCATGACGCGGTCGATGCAGATCGCCACGTCGAGTTCCTCCGGCTGCGCGTCGCAGGGCGCCGAGGGCGTCTCGTCGGCAGGAGACGCCAGCAGCCTGCCGGCGTCCGGCTTGATGTAGAACTCCTCGGCCATATCGACGAGCATCGGCCAGGGCGAGGGATCGATACCCTGCGGAGGCTCGATCATCATTGCCGTGCGCCGCCGGGGCATCAGTCCGATGGGGCGCGCGCCGGCCAGACGGCCGATCTCATCGGCCCAGGCGCCGGCCGCGTTGACCACCACATCGGCCGAGAAATCGCCCCTGCCGGTGACGACACGCCAGCCAGCGCCTTGCCGTTCGATGGCGCGTACTTCGCAGTCCGTCACCACGCGGCCGCCTGCTGCCTTGAAACGGCGCAGATATCCCTGGTGCAGACCGTGAACATCGATGTCGCGGGCGCTCTCCTCGTAGAGACCGGCGACGGCATAGTCCGGCCGTAGGATAGGCACCATGGCGCGCGCCACGTCTGCATCGACCCGTCGCAGACGGCCCTTCGTCGTCGGATCGGCCAGCGTTTGCTCGAGCATTTCGAGCTGGTCGGCACGGGCGACCATAAGTACGCCGCGCGGGGTCAGGAGCGGTGCGGCGGCGGAGCCCGCCGGAGGATTGTCGTAGAAGTCTGCCGAAGCGCGCGACAGGGCGCGAATCGCCGGCGGTCCATAGGTCTCGGAAAAGAGCGCCGCCGAGCGTCCGGTCGTGTGGTAACCCGGTTGGGATTCGCGCTCGATGAGCAGCACGCGGGACGGATTTTCGAGTTCACCGGCAAGCGAGGCACCGGCGATTCCCGCGCCGATGATGACGATATCAAAGCTTTCAGGGCTGTGCTGGGGCATGAGCCGCTCTCCCATGTCTCAATCCGGTTGCGGACAGCCTATCAGAGCGCCGCACGCGGTCCATCGCCAGCGCGCAGCAACGTTTCGGCCAGGACGTGACGCTGGCTCAAACGAGCTCGTTTGAGCAGGTCGTCCTCTATGCGTCCGACGTTGGCCCGCGCGCGGCGGCAAGCGCCTGTCTCAGGACTTCCGGGTCGCCGATGTGATTGGCAAGGATCAGGATGAGGCGGGCGTTCACCGCCTCGCTTTCGGCCTCCGCCAACCCATCGTGCAATGCCAGCAGGTCGGCGTAGAATTCATCGGGACCGGGAATGTTGGGTTCGGTGATCAGCTTGCCCATGCACTGCTTCCTCAGGATTTTCCGATTGCCGTGCGCAGAGCGGCGCCGATCGCCTGTGCATCGAATTTTTGCCAACGGGCGGCAACATGCTGGTCCGGGCGAATGAGATAGACAGCACTCGTGGAGCTGCCCAGATAGCGCTCGGCAAGCATCGACTGTGGATCCTCGGAACGCAGGGCGATGCGGTCGAGCTCGATCCCGTCCATTTCGATGCGCTCCGGCGCTTCGGCATTGATTGTAAGGAGTTGGAAACCGCCGCCCAGCCGGTCGATCAGCCAGCCCTCGCCGAGCGGCGCGTCGAGCGCCGGCGCTCCTGGTCGGGTGCGCTCCGGCATCCCGTCGCAATCCGGCCCGGTCAGCGGCGATGCGGTGTAGCTGCACGGGACCGACAGCCGACCGGAATTGACCAGAGGGCGGGCGAAGGCGTGATGCTCGGAGAGATCGAGCACGGCATCGCGGAACAGACGGCTGACATCCGACTTCGGCGTGATGAAATCGGTCGAACGGGTCGAGTGGATGATGTTCTCGTTGGCCGCTTCGACGCGTTCGGCGTCGTAGCTGTCGATCAGCGTTTCCGGCGCCCTGCCATCCACGACCAGCTTGAGCTTCCAGGCGAGGTTTTCCGCGTCCTGCAATCCCGAATTGGCGCCGCGCGCACCGAAGGGCGATACCTGGTGCGCCGAATCGCCGGCAAAGACCACCCGCCCGTGACGGAACTTTTCCATCCGGCGACACTGGAAGGTGTAGATCGACACCCATTCGAGTTCGAACTCGACCTCTTCGCCCAACATGGCCTTGAGCCGCGGAATGACGTTTTCCGGCTTCTTTTCCTTTTCCCGGTCGATGTTCCAGCCAAGTTGCAGGTCGATGCGCCACACACCGTCTGGCTGCTTGTGCAACAAGGCCGACTGGCCGCGATTGAAGGGCGGATCGAACCAGAACCAGCGTTCGGTCGGAAAGTCGGCCTCCATGCGCACGTCGGCGATCAGGAAATTGTCCTCGAAAACGCGGCCGACAAAGTCGAGTCCCATCATCGAGCGCACCGGCGAGCCGGCCCCGTCGCAGGCGATCAGCCAGTCGGCCTGCAACGCATAGGCTCCGTCGGGCGTCTCGATCTCGAGCGCGACACGGTCCCTGCCCGGATCGACGGCCGTGACCCTGTTGCGACCGCGAATCTCGACGGGTTTTCCCTCCGCCTGAAGCTGACGGAGCCGATCGACGAGATATTTCTCGAGATAATATTGCTGCAGATTGATGAAAGCGGGCCGCTTGTGTCCGGCCTCGGGCAGAAGGTCGAACTCGTAGACCTTGCGGTCGCCGAAGAAGACCTTTCCGGTGTTCCACGTCACGCCCTTCTCGATCATCGCCGGGTCGACGCCCAGCCGGTCGAGGATCTCCAGGCTGCGCTTGGCAAAGCAGATGGCGCGCGAACCGGACGACACCTTTTCATTGTCGTCGAGCACGAGGACCGGCACGTCCTGGCGGGCGAGATCGATGGCCAGCGCCAGACCGACCGGTCCGGCCCCGACGACGATGACAGCGTGGCGCACAGGTTGCGGGGCGTCCTGGTCCGGAGAGCGCTGATAGGGGTAAAGCGGCGTTTCGAAAATATGCGACATCAATTCCTCCCGGGCCCGTCCACCGGCTGTTTGAATCGACCACCGGATGGCGGGGTCCGATCAGGCGGGGCCGATCCCCGTCACCCCTGCAGCTTCTCCCACATTTCGCGGTCGCGCTCTGCCGTCCAGATACGCGGCGTGTCGATGCCGAGCGCCTCGTCATAGGCACGCGCGACATTGAAGGGCAGGCAGTGCTCATAGATCGCATAGTCTGCGAACTTGGGATCGCAGGCAGCCCGGCAGGCATCCCATGCCTCCTTCAGCGAGCCACCACCCCGGGCCACACGGGCGATCGGACGATAGGTCGAGGCGACGAAATCGGCCGTGTTGTCGAGTGCCGCGTTGACCATCTCCTCGCCCACCAGCGCATCGCCGCGGCCGGGCGCGATGGCATCAAGCGAGAAGTCCTTGATCGTACCCAGCGTACGCGGCCAGTCGGCAAAATGCCCATCCCCGCAATAGCAGGCCGAGTGATACTCGACGATGTCGCCGGTGAACATGACGTTGGCGTCCGGCACATAGGCCACGATGTCTCCGGCGGTGTGCGCACGGCCCAGGAACATGAGATCGACGCGGCGTTTGCCGAGGTAGAATGTCGCGCGGTCGTTGAACGTCAAGGAAGGCCAGGTCAGGCCGGGGATGGACTCGTGGCCCTGGAAGAGCCGCGGGAAACGGCCGAATTCGGAATCCCAGTCTTCCTGGCCGCGCTCGACCACCATGGCGCGCGCTTTCTCACTCATGATGATCTCGGAGGCGCCATAGGCCGAAGCACCAAGCACACGTACGGCGTGATAGTGGGTGAGGACGACATATTTGATCGGCTTGTCGGTGACGGAACGGACCTTCTCGATCACCTTGTTCGCCAGCCGGGGCGTCGCCTGCGCGTCGACGATCATCACCGAATCATCGCCGATGATGACGCCGGTATTCGGATCACCCTCGGCGGTGAAGGCCCACAGGCCATCTCCGATCTCGACGAACGAGATTGTCTTTTCGGCCATGTCGCCGGTCGATGCGAAGCCCTTCGCCATCAGCGTTTTCTCCCTTGTTCTGTTCTCGTCGATCGTCGTGGACGCGTGGCCTCAGGACCAGTCGCCTTCCGGCGTCCCGTTGAACCGCTTCTTCAGGTCCGACCAGCAATCGATGTAATTGTCCTGCCGCGTCTCCAGCTCGGCCGCATAGCGCGTCAGCATCTGCGGGAAGCGCGTCTCGAACATGAAGGCCATGGTATGGTCGAGCTTGACCGGCTTGAGATCGGCGCGCGACGCCTTCTCGAAGCCGAAGGCGTCCGGGCCGTGCGCCAGCATCATGTTGTGCAGGCTCATGCCGCCAGGCACGAAGCCCTCTTCCTTGGCGTCGTACTGCCCGTGGATCAGCCCCATGAACTCGCTCATGATGTTGCGATGATACCAGGGCGGGCGGAACGTGTCCTCGGCCACCAGCCAGCGCGGCGGAAAGATCACGAAGTCGATGTTGGCGGTGCCTTCCTCACCGGACGGCGCGGTGAGCACGGTGAAGATCGACGGATCGGGATGGTCGAACAGGATCGCGCCGACCGGCGAATAGGTGGAAAGGTCGTATTTGTAGGGAGCATAGTTGCCGTGCCATGCGACCACGTCGAGAGGCGAATGGCCGATCCCGGTGACATGGAAGCGCCCACACCATTTGACGATCAGCCGGCAGGGCGTCTCCTTTTCCTCGAACCAGGCGACCGGTGTCTTGAAGTCGCGCGGATTGGCCAGGCAGTTGGCGCCGATCGGCCCCCGATCGGGCAGGGTGAACTTGGCGCCATAGTTCTCGCAGATGTAGCCGCGCACCGGTCCGTCGATGAGCTCGACCTTGAAGACGAGGCCGCGCGGCAGAACGCATATCTCACCGGGCATGACCTCGATGACACCCATTTCGGTCACGAAACGGACGCCGCCTTGCTGCGGCACGACGAGCAGTTCGCCGTCGGCGTTGAAGAAGTGGTCGTCGACCATGTCGGTGTTGGCAACATACACATGCGCGGCCATGCCGACCTGCGTGTAGACGTCGCCCGCGGTCGTCATGGTGCGTATGCCGGAAAGGAAATCCGTCTTCTCGTTCGGCATCGGGACGGGGTCCCAGCGCAACTGTCCCAGCGCCAGGTGGTGATCGTCGAGATTGGGAGCCGATTTCCAGTCGTTCAGGTTGATTGTCTGGAAGCGTGCCGTGTGCTTTACGCTCGGGCGGATCCGGTAGAGCCAGGAGCGCTCGTTGGTGCCGCGCGGCGCGGTGAACGGGGAACCTGACAGTTGCTCCGCATAGAGCCCATAGGCGGGGCGTTGCGGCGAGTTGCGGCCTTGCGGCAGCGAGCCCGGAAGGGTCTCCGTCTCGAAGTCATTGCCGAAGCCCGGCATGTAGGAATAAGCCACGACATCCTCCCTGGATTGCCTCTGCCAAGTTGGTTGCGTTCGTAACCATTGAAAATGTAACCATCAACCCGGCGCATATTTTGCCCCAGACAGTCCAATCTGAAGCGCATCCACGCCGGTGCCGGAAGCGGACGCCGCTCGATTGTGCGACCTGCCACGGCCCCGCGCAAGCGCGCGCCGGGCCGTGGCGTCGTATCACCTGGTCACGATTTCGGGCCCCATCAGCGTGTAGGGCAGCCAGGTCGAGAGGACCGGCATGTAGGTGATCAGGATCAGGAAGGCGAACAGCACGGCCACGAAGGGAAGTGCTGCGCGCACCACCTGGACCAGACTCATGCCGGTGATGCCCGAAGTGACGAACAGGTTCAGGCCGATCGGCGGCGTGATCATGCCGATTTCCATGTTGACGACCATGATGATGCCGAGATGGACGGGATCGACGCCGAGTTCCATGGCGATCGGGAAGACCACCGGGGCGACGATCAGAAGCAGGCCCGACGGCTCCATGAACTGCCCGCCCAGAAGGAGCAGGAGATTGATGGCTATGAGGAAGGTGAACCAGTTGAAGCCGTAGCCGACCATGAACTGGGTAATCGCGTCTGGAATGCGTTCCGACGTCAGCACATGGGCGAACAGAAGCGCGTTGACGATGATGAACATCAGCATGATCGTCGTGCGCGACGCTTCCACGAGCACGCGGCGCGTGTCGTCGTTGAAGAAGAAGCCGAAGAAATGCCGGCCGATAAGGCGGAAATTGCGCGACCAGATGGGCAGGCCGGCGACCAGATAGCCGGGAATGTTGAACGGATTCGACTCGCGGTCGCGCCACAGCGCGTAGGCGACCATTGCCGCCAGCGACAGAACGATGCCGACGATGGCGCGGCCGTTGAACGTGACGCTTTCCCATTCAGAGGTGACGAAGAAGGTCAGGATCATCCAGACGAAGAAGAAGGCGACGGCATAGACGAGCGATGAAAAGCCGACGCGCGAGCGCTTGGAGTCGCTCTCCTGGATCCACCGCACACCCTTGAGCGGTCCGATGTCGCGATAGATGAACAGGGCCACGAAGAAGGCATAGACGGCCGCGACGGCGGCGGCTTCCGTCGGCGTGAAGACGCCGCCATAGATGCCGCCCAGAATGATGATGATGAGGAACAGCCCCCAGCCCGCCTCCTTGCCGCCGGCGATGATTTCGCCGAAGCCGCGCCAGGGCTCGGCCGGCAGGTTCCTGATGCGTGCCATGACATAGATGGCCGCCATGAGCATCAATCCGGCGACGATGCCCGGAACCACGCCGGCCAGGAACATGCGCCCGACCGAAACATCCGTCGCCGCCGAGTAGACGACCATGACGATCGACGGCGGAATGAGAATGCCGAGCGTTCCCGCGTTGGCGATGATGCCGGCGGCGAAGTCCTTGGAGTACCCGACCTGACGCATGCCGGCGATGGCGATGGTGCCGATCGCCACGACGGTGGCCGGCGAGGAGCCCGACAGCGCCGCAAACAGCATGCAGGCGAGAACCGACGCGATCGCCAGGCCGCCCCTGATGTGACCGACCGAGGCGATGGCGAAGCGGATGATGCGCGCCGCAACGCCGCCGGTCGACATGAAGGCCGAGGCGAGCACGAAGAACGGGATCGCCAGCAGGGTGTAGTTCTGCGACGCCGTGAAGAGCTGCAACGCAACGGAGGACATGGAGTCCTGCGAAAACAGCGCGATGATGATGATCGACGAAAGGCCGAGCGAAACCGCGACGGGGACGCCGATGAACAGCAGCGCCAGGACGAGGACGAACAGGATGATGGCTTCCATGGCGCGGTCTCAGTCCTTGAGTTCGTCTTTGTGGGCGGCCACCAGTTCTTCGGCCTCGTGTCCGGCGATGACCATTTCGCGTTCACCACGCAGGATCGCACCCATCGCCTGCAGGCTGCGATAGGCAAGCAGCGTCAGCCCGATCGGCAGCATCAGATAGGCGATCCACCGGTGAACGCGTTCCTGGACGCCGAATGTATCGATCATCCATTGCGGGTAGCGCAGATCGTCGAGGCCCGTGCCGACGGTGTGCATGAATTTCCAGTAGCCGAGCGCGCCCGTCTGGCGCCAGTTCGTGCTTATGTCGACGCCGAGCAGCGCGAGCCATCCGGCATAGAGCAGGATGAAGGCATAGAGAAAGACCGCGAAGGCGCCGAAGACCGCGACCCAGCGGAACAGCCCCTGCGGCAGCAGCCGCACCAGGGCATCGACGCCCAGATGCATGCCCTGCTTGATGCCGTAGCCCATGCCGAAAAGGATCATCCAGGCAAACAGGATGCGGGTGAACTCGAGCGCACCCGACCAGCCGGAATTGAAGCCGTAGCGCGCGACCACCTGGGTGAAGGACACCAGCGTGATGATCGCCAGCAATGAGGCCAGCACGTTTTCCTCCAGCCGCGTCACGCCGGCCGGCCAGCGCCTTTCGGCCAGGTTGAGCAGTACGAGCATCAGAACCAGCAGCAGCGCCGGCACCACAAGGGCCATGGGTGTCCTCCCGTTTTTTGGAATGCCGCGCGCTGTGTGGCGCGGTCGCTATTGGCCGTGCGGCGGAAAGCGCCGCACGGCAATTGGTTGCGCGCTGCGCGGATCAGTTGCTTGCGTTCACGGAGACAGCGGCCTCGATGAGATCCGTGCCGATGTCGCCTTCGAACTTGGCCCATACGGGCTTCATCACTTCCACCCAGGCATTGCGCTGCGCGTCGTCGAGTTCGCGGATCGTGCCGCCGGCGTCGAGAATGTTCTGACGGCAGGCCTGCTCCTTGTTGGCGACATCGGCGTTGGCTTCCGCCGTCACCTCGTCGGCGATCTTCAGGAACTGCGTGCGCGTTTCCTCATCCAGCCCGTTCAGCCATTCGGTCGAGGTGACCAGCAGATAGGCCAGTGTCTGGTGGTTGGTCTCCGTGATGCCGTCCTGAACCTCGAAGAACTTCTGGGTATAGATGTTGCACCAGGAATTCTCCTGACCGTCGACGACACCCGTCTGCAAGGCCCCGTAGACCTCCTTGAACGCGAGCTTCTGCGCCGAACCGCCGATTGCCTCGATCATCGCATCGGCAACGTCGGACGTCTGAATGCGGAACTTGAGCCCGTTCGCGTCGGTAGGCTGAACCAAGGGCTTCTTGGCGGAGAACTGCTTGAGGCCGGACAGCCAGTAGCCGAGACCGGTATAGCCCTTGTCCTCCATGGTCTTGAGCAGTTCCTTGCCCTTGTCGGACGTTCCGAAGGCCTCCACCGACTGAAGGCTGCTGAACAGGAATGGCAGGTCGAACAGCCGATATTTCAGCGTGTAGGCCTCGAACTTCGACAATGATGGCGCGGCGAGCTGGACATCGCCCAAGAGCAATGCCTCCATCACCTTGTCGTCGTCGAACAGGGTCGAGTTGGGGAAGACCTGCATGCAGGCCTTGCCGTCCATTTCCGAGTTGACCCGCTCGGCCAGCTTGACCGCGGCCTCGCCCTTGGGATGGCCCTTTTCGGCCACCACATGGCTGAACTTGATGACCATTTCGCCGTCGTCGCAGCCGTCCGAGGCACTAGCCTGACCGGCGAACATGGCGATGGCGAACGCCGAGACGGCGCCGAGTAGCAGTTTCATGGTTTCCTCCACTGTCGCGGACGTCGTGGTCCGCCATTTCAATCGCTTTGCGACGGCTTCACCGTCGGCTCCTCACGGCACAGCAAATGCGCGACCGTCGCATTCTACCATGCAATCATCGTGCCAGTTGCGCGATCAGACCCAGTCCGGGAAGAGCGAAAGCCGGATCCTCACCCGAAATCTGGACGCTGGACTGCGACAATGCCCGGAATCGGCCGGCGCCTCGATGTGTTTGAGCGATGAAGCGAACAGACCATCCGCCGTGTTCGCCCGCCCGAATCCTTCTTGGCGCACCGTCGGATGTTACCGATTCTACCCATGGAGGCCCCGCCATGGGTCATCCCCTACTCCTCGGCAGATCCCGGTATCCCGAGACGGCGCATCTTGTCGTAAAGTCCCTTGCGCGAGATGCCGAGCGCTTCGTAGGTCTCCTTCTGGCGCCCGCCATTGCGAGCCAGTTCGGCGAGGATGACCGATCGCTCGAATGCCGCGACGCGCTCGGCGAGCGGTCCCGCGCCGCCATTGCCGTCGGCATCGTCGTGCGTGGTGAAGCCGCGCCACAGGCCGAGCACCCAGCGGTCGGCGACATTGCGCAGTTCGCGCACATTGCCCGGCCAGTCATGCGCGGTCAGGTCCGCTTCCAGCGCCGGCGTCATCGCCGGGATGTCGCGCCGGTAGCGCGCACGCGCTTCCCGGCACAGATGCGCGAACAGGAGCGGAATGTCGTCCTTGCGTTCGCGCAGCGCCGGAATGCGCAGCGTGATCACGTTGAGCCGGTAGAACAGGTCGGGGCGGAAACGGCCGAGTCTGCTTTCTTCGGCAAGATCGGACTTCGTGGCCGCAATGAAACGCACATCGAGCGGAATCGCCCTGTTGGATCCGAGCCGCTCGATGGTGCGATGCTCGATGGCCCTGAGAAGCTTGACCTGCAGGTCAAGAGGCATCGATTCGATCTCATCGAGAAAGACCGTCCCGCCATCGGCATGTTCGAGCTTGCCGATGCGCTGGCGCTGCGCCCCGGTAAACGCGCCGGCCTCGTGGCCGAACAGCTCGCTCTCGAAGAGATCGGCCGGCAGGGCGGCGCAATTGATCGCAACGAAGTTCTTCTTCGAACGGCCGCCCAGATCGTGCAATGCACGCGCGACGACCTCCTTGCCAGAACCGGTCTCGCCGAGGATCAGGACGTCGGCGTCGGTATCGGCGAGCGCGGCGATTTCCTCGCGCAGCTTGCGTATGGCGCCGTTGCGCCCGACCAGCCTGGCCTCCAGATCGTCGGAGGACTCCAGCGTGTTGCGCAGAAGGCGGTTTTCCAGCACCAGCCGGCGCTTTTCGATCGCCCGCTCGGCGACGTTGGTCAGCCGGTGCACCGGGAACGGCTTCTCGATGAAATCGTAGGCGCCGCTGCGCATGGCCTCGACGGCCAGGGCAATGTCGCCATGACCGGTGATCAATATGACCGGAAGCGCCGGATCGATCTCCAGCACCCGGCGCATGAATTCCATCCCACCCATGCCCGGCATTCGGATGTCGGTCACGACCGCCCCGTAAAGATCGCGTGTGACGCGTTCGAGCGCGGCCTCGGCGCGCGCGAATGCGCACACGTCGTAGCCCTCGAGCTCGAGCCCCTGAACGAGTGCGGGGCGCAGGTCGTCGTCATCGTCGACCAGGACAATTCTGGCTTCGCTCATGAGGCCCTCGCCAGCGGCTCTTGCGCGGTTGCGGCGACCAGGGACACTTCGATCAGGGTGCCACCTTCGTCGCTCTTGCGGACGGCGACCGTGCCGCCGAACTCCTGCACGATGCTATAGACGATCGACAGGCCGATCCCCAATCCTTCGCCGACGCCCTTGGTCGAGTAGAACGGCTCGAAAATGTGATCCCGTGCCTCGGCAGCGATGCCCGGCCCGTTGTCCTCGATACAAAGCACGATGCGGTCGCCGCGGCGCTGCGCCGTCAGGACGATGCGGGGATTGGCGACAGCGCCCGGACTTCCGACACCGCTGAGCGCATCGATGGCATTGTTGACGAGGTTGACCACGACCTGGCTGAGCCGCACATGCCCGCCACGCACGATCATGCCGGCATCCATCTCGTGCTTCGTGATGACAATGCCCGCCTTGCGCGCCCGGGGCGTCGCCAGGAGCAGCGCTTCATCCACCACGGTCCCAAGTCCCACATCGCGGATCGCCGTGCCCGGCTTGCGGGCAAAGGAAAGGAGCGTGCGCGAAAGCTCCGACATCCGGTCGACCAGTCCGGCGATTCGCGACACCGCATCTCTCGCCGCATCGATCCGGCCGCGCGCGATGAGCTGGCCCGCATTGTCGGCATAGGTGCGGATGGCCGCCAGCGGCTGGTTGTATTCGTGGCTCAGGGTCGCCGACATCTGACCGAGCGCAGCAAGTTTCGCCGCTTGAATGAGCTCGGCCTGTGTCCTGCGCAATTGATCCTCGGCCTCCGTGCGCTCGCTGACCTCCCGCGCCAGCGCCGCATTGACCTCGGTCAGGTCGGCGGTTCGTTCGCGCACCAGCCGTTCAAGGCGGATCGACGTCGCGCGGGCTCGAAACTGTCGCACGGCCCTCACCTCCTGACGTTTGACCACATACCAGGCCAGACTGCCGGCAAGCAGACAGGCCAGCAATGCCACGATGGCCGCATTTCGTTCGGCGGTGCGTATGGGCGATTCGTCGGCAAAGACATGCAGGGTCCAGCCCATGAGCGGCAGTTCGCGCGCGGCCGAATGATAATACGCACCTCCTGCGACCGGCTTCGCAACGGAACCCGCTCCAGCCTGCGCTTCGTCGAAGACCGCGTTCTCGCCCCGACGGCCGTAGAGATTTTTCAGCCGCCAGTCCGGGCGATTGGCCACGAAAACACGGCCTGTGCTGTCGGTGACCGCGATCGGGTTGTTGGAAAGCGCCCAGGTGAGTTCGATGCGATCCATGTTGACGTAGATCGCAATGACCCCGACGACATCGTCATTGCGGCGAACGGCCGAGGCGAAGACATAGGCGCGCTCATTTTCCTCCGGCGACATCGATTCGCGACCGAGCCGACCCTGCAGCGCCGCTTCCAAGAGGGCACTCTCGTTCAGCCTGGAATTGTCGAAGATGCCGCGCGCCGACGCGAAAACCCGTCCCGAAGCATCGGCGAAGGCAACGTCCTTGGCGCCCGAATAATTGGCGATCTCGGTCGCCTTGGCGCGCGCCATGGCCAGGCCACGCGCCGAATCCGGCTCTTCGAAAGCCGCAATGATGTCGTCGCGGCGGGACAGAAGCGGCGGCAGCAGCCGATATTTCTCCAGCAGCCCCGAAAGCGTCTCGGTCTGCAAGGCAAGCGCCTCGCGCAACGACGCCTGCAGGCCCGCCTGCGCGCGCAGACCGGCGACGGTCAGCGCGGTCCACATGAAGATCAGGCAGGCGGCAAGCGTCGCGGCAAGGACAAACCAACCGCGCAATCTGTATTTCATCCGGATCAGGCGCTCACCCGTTCCGATCTCGCCATCACTCTCCACATCGCGATTCGTCATGCCTGACCGTATTCGTTCGCATACCACCCATTCGCTTCATTCCATACACGCCCAGCCCGCGCAGGACGAGGGGGCAGGCCAGAACGGCCGGCCATGGGCGAGGCCGCATAATCGTCTTCCCTTCTGACGTTGCGTCATTGCCAACACATCAAACCATGCTAACATGTCAGTGAGAGGGCCGCCCGATCCATTCATTCGGGTGCGCGGAGGGGGTCGGTCGATCCGGCTGCCGCAGCAGGGAGGAGGCAGAATGCAGCCGGTCGCGCGACCGCACGGGCCAGTTGCATGACACCGTTCCGACCTTGCCGGCAGGCACAACTTCGCCACCGCCCTCGCGGAGGATAAACGGGCCTGCACAGCCCAGGCACGACGATCAATCAAGGGAGGAACACAATGATCGACAAGAAGACAGCAGCCGGAATGTTGACGATCGCCGGCATTGGCCTATTCGCTTTCGCGGGACCGGCGACGGCTGAAACAGTGCTCAAATGGGCCCACGTCTACGAGACGAGCGAACCCTATCACACCTGTGCGGTGGCGGCCTCCGACAAGCTCAAGGCGGCGACGGACAACCGCTATTCGATCGAGGTCTTTCCGGCCTCCTCGCTCGGCAAGGAGGTCGACATCAACGAAGGGCTCGGCCTGGGGACGGTCGACATCATCTACACCGGCCAGCTCTTCGCCGGCCGCGCCTACGGCCCCATCGCCATCGGCGGCGCGCCGTACATGTTCCGCGACTTCGAACACTGGGACAAGTTCCGCAATTCCGACCTGTTCGCCGAACTGTCGGCCGGCTACGGAGAGGCCACCGGCAATCACATCACGTCCCTGACCTATTACGGCGAACGTCACGTGACCTCCAACAAGGAGATCAGCGTTCCAGGCGACATGGAGGGCCTGAAGATCCGCGTTCCGAACGCGCCCCTCTACATGATGTTCCCCAGGGCCGCCGGCGCCAACCCGACGCCCATCGCCTTCGCCGAGGTCTATCTCGCGCTGCAGCAAGGCACGGTCGATGCACAGGAGAACCCGCTGCCGACGATCCAGGCCAAGAAGTTCTACGAGGTGCAGGACTACATCAACCTGACCGGCCACATCACCGACGCGCTGCTGACCATCGTTGGCGGACCGGCCTGGAATGCGTTGAGCGAGGAGGATCGTACGGCGCTGGAAGGTGTGCTGGACGAAACGGCCGAATGCGCCACGCAGCAGATCATCGACCAGGAAAAGAAACTGGTTCAGTGGTTCAAGGACCAGGGCGTGAACGTCAATGAAGTCGACCGCGCGCCGTTCCGCGAAGCGACGGTCAAGCTGCACAATGGCGAGGACGCAAGCTGGGATCAGGCGACCTACGACAAGCTGCAGGCGATCAAGTAGGCGCAGCCGGCCGGCACGGAACAAGTCCCGTCCAAACGGAGCCGTTTGAGCGGGCACGCATCAGGGGGCGGCTGTGTAGCCGCCCTGCGCCAAAGCGAACTGGGAGGAGCCGTATGAAGGAAGCGGGAACGCCGGACGTCGATCAATCCGGAGCGGACGATGCGGACCTGTCCGACGTCCAGGCGGACGACTATCTCGTCATCCTGGTCTTCTGGGGCCTCGCCTTCGTCGTGTTCCTGCAGTTCTTCACGCGCTACGTGCTCAACAGCTCGCTGGGCTGGACAGAGGAAATCGCGCGCTATCTGCTGATCGCCGTCACCTTCATCGGCGCGGTGATGGCGGTGCGCAAGGAAAGCCACATCGCCGTCGAACTCCTCTACCGCTATCTGCCGCGCAGGCTGCGCTTCGTGCTGCAGATCGCAATCGATCTCGTCGCCATCGCCTTCTATGCCGTCACCGGCTGGTTATGCACGCAACTGGCCGGGCGAACCATGCAGATGATGGTGTCGATCAACCTGCCGAAATCGATCGTCTACTGGGCGGTGGCGACATGCTTCGCAGCGATGACGCTCTACGCGGTGCTCGTGCTGGTGCGCCACTGGCGCACGGGAACGAGCCGGCTCGTCGATCCCGAGAACTTCTCGGCCGCCGGCCCCAATCTCTAGATCGGCGCATCGCCACGCATTCGCGACGCGCCGATCCGTCCTTGATTCGATGGTCCGGAAACCGGACCGGTTTCCGTCCTCCAGGAACTGCTCAACCGCAAGGCCCGCCATGCTCCTGACGCTGCTTTTCGTTCTCCTCTTCGTGATGATCGTGCTCGGCGTGCCAGTCGCCATCGCATTGGCGGGCGCCTCCGCGGTCTTCATCTTTCTCGACGGTCGCGTGCCGGACGTGGTCGTCGTCCACCGCATGGTCAACGGCGTCGATTCCTTTCCCCTCCTTGCCGTGCCGTTCTTCATCCTGGCGGGAAATCTGATGAACACCGCCGGCATCACCGAACGCATATTCGACTTCGCCAAAGCCATGGTCGGATGGATGCGCGGCGGGCTCGGCCACGTCAATGTCGGCGCTTCCGTCATTTTCGCGGGAATGTCCGGAGCCGCGGTGGCCGATGCGGGCGGGCTCGGCGCAATCGAGATCAAGGCGATGCGTGACGCCAAGTACGATCCCGGCTTCGCCGTCGGCATCACCGCGGCCTCGTCGACCATCGGACCCATCATCCCGCCCTCGCTGCCGATGGTGATCTACGGCGTGGTCGCGGGCGCCTCCATCGGCCAGCTTTTCGCCGCCGGCTTCCTGCCCGGACTGTTCATGGCGCTGTCGCTGATGGTGATGGTCGCCTGGTTCGCACGCCGGCGCGGCTATCCCCGTGACCAGGCCTTTCGCCTGTCCATCCTTGGCGTGACCTTCACGCGCGCCTTTCTCTCCCTGATGACCCCGGTGATCATCGTCGGCGGCATCCTGACGGGCGCCTTCACCCCGACCGAGGCGGCGATCGCCGCTTGCGCCTGGGCGCTGTTCCTCGGGCTGATCGTCTACCGCACGCTCGACTGGCGCCGCTTCATACGCGTCTCCGTCGACACGATCGAGACCACCGCCGTCGTCCTTTTCATCGTGGCGGCCGCCTCCATCTTCGCCTGGATCCTGACGTCGAACCGTGTGCCGGAACATTTTGCCGCGCTCATCCTGGCAGTTTCCGACAATCCCATCATCGTCCTGCTTCTGATCAATCTGATCCTGCTGATCGTCGGCTGCTTCATGGAAACGGTGGCCGCCATCACGATCCTCGTACCGGTGCTGCTGCCGATCGCCGTTCAGATGGGCGTCGACCCGGTGCATTTCGGCGTCATGATGGTGCTCAACCTGATGATCGGCCTGCTCACGCCGCCGATCGGCATGGTGCTCTACGTTCTGTCCCGAGTGTCCAAGGTCCCGTTCGAGCGATGCGTGGCGGCGACCGCGCCTTTCCTCATCCCGCTCGTCCTGGTGCTGCTGGTCGTCACCTTCGTGCCATCAGTCACCATGTGGCTGCCGACGCTGCTCTACCGGTAGACCCGCCTCCATCTCAGTGCCCGGGCGCGTCGTCTTCTTCGGCTTGCGTGATGCCGCCCGGCTCGAAGCGGGCTTGCCACGCCTGAACCCGCAGCAGGGCCGCCGTGTCGCCCTCGGCTTCCCACGCACGCGCCCTCTGCCGAAGCGCCATGCGTATGGTTGCGCGTTCCGCGCGTCCCGGCGGCACGGCAAACCCGGACGGGTCGTCACCGGCATCGACGACAGCACTTAACTTCGCCTTGAGCGCAACCACGCCCGGCGGTCCATAGGTTGAAAGCAGCTCCTGGAACGCCGCGTGCAGCGCCGGATCGAACGACCGCTCCTCACCCATCGGTCCAATGACCGGATTGCCCGGGTGCAGCGCGCCAAGAGGGAGGTGCCCGTCCGGGATGGGCGTATTGGCCGAATGGGTACGGCCGGTGCGCAACAGCTTGGGCAGGACATGCGTATGCGGGCCAGGCGGCGAAACGCCGCCCGTGTCCGGGCCGCCGATCTTCTGGAAGACCTCGGCCCGGCCGATGTTGGTCACCGCGACGCGGTGCGGATGAGCGGCCAGTATGGCGCCCATCGTCGGATTGTCGGCTTCGAAGAGCGAGCGGCCCTGCGCCGTGCGCAGGACCGTAATGAGATCCGGATCCGCGGTGCGGATGCAGAAATCGCATTGCGGAAGTGCGAGCCCCATATCGAAGAGGACGGCTTCGCGATCTCCCGGGCGGATGGCATCGCTGTCGGGCCCGAGTTCGGTGAGCACCGTGCGGGCGCTTCGCCGTGCCGCCGGTTCGGGCAGGCAGAGAGCGACGGCATGGCTCCAGCGGCGCGGCTTGGGGCTCAGCGTTTCATAGGCCACGGGTACGATCTCGCCTGCCCGCTCGCGGTCGATGCGGATGGCGCCTCGCGCCGTCGCTCGGGTCAGTTCGGCCGTCGCATCGATCTCGAGCGGCTCGCCGTCGTCCTGATGAAACTCGGCAATGGCGCCGAAACTGCCCATGCTCCAGCCGCTCTGCCAATCGGCGAGATGATGACGCAGAATGTGTTCGAAACTCTTCGCGGGCGCATTCACGGGTTCTTCTCTCCTTGCCTGGAAGCGTCAACGATATCGAGCGGCTGCAGGACCATGCCGCCGTCGGCCGTCGCGCGAAACGCCGTGACGCCGTAGACGGCATGCAGCGCCTCGTCGGTCAGCACGGTATCGGGCGCACCGTCGGCAATGATCCGTCCCCGGTCGAGCAGAACGAGCCGCGTGCACCAGCGCGCCGCAAGGCCGAGATCGTGCAAGGAGGCAACGACCGCCCTGCCCTCATCGGCCAGCGTGCGAAAGAGCCGCATCAGGGCAATCTGGTGCGACGGATCGAGGCCGGCCGTCGGCTCGTCAGCCAGAAGCAGCGGAGCCTCCTGGGCAAGCGCACGGGCGATCAGCACGCGCGCCTTCTCACCGCCCGAGAGGCGGGTCGCCGGCTGGGCACGGAACCGGTCGACCTCCATGCGCCGCATGGCGGCTTCGATCGCAGCCTGGTCTCGCGGACCGAGGCCATCGAAGGGGCCGCGATGCGGAGCACGGCCGAGCGCGACCAGTCTTTCCACCGAGACCGGCCAGGCGATCTCATGGTCCTGCGGCAGGTAGGCGACATGGCCCGCCCGCTGCCGCGCCGACCATGCCGAGGCGGATCGGCCGGCGATCTCGATCCCTCCCTCCGCCGCCAGCAGGCCCAGGGTGGCGCGCAGCAGCGTCGACTTGCCCGCCCCGTTGGGACCGATGAGACCGACGCATTCGCCTTCGCCGATCTCAAGCGAGGCGTTGTCGACGACGCGCCTTGCGCCCAGCGACACGCTGAGGCTGTCAAGCTTCAGAAGTGTCAAAGCATCGTCCTCCGGGTTTTCCAGACAAGCCAGAGGAAGAAGGGGGCGCCCACGATGGCGGTCAGCACGCCGAGCTTCAGATCCTTGCCCGGCGCCACGAGCCTGACGAGGACGTCGGCGGCCAACAGCATCGCTGCGCCACCGAGCGCGCTCGCCGGCAAGAGCCGCGACGGCAACGCGCCGACCAGCGGGCGCAGAATATGCGGCACGACGAGACCGACGAAACCGATGGCACCGGCGACAGCCGTTGCCGCGCCGACGCTGGCCGCCGTACCGATGACGGCCAGGAACTGCATGCGCCGCATGCCGACGCCCATCGACTGCGCCGCATCGGCACCGAGCGTGAGCATATCGAGCGGACGCCCGAGACATCCCAGCATCGCCCAGCCAACAAGCATGAAAGGGCCCGACAACCAGACATGCGCCATCGAACGGTCGGTCAGTGAGCCGAGCATCCAGAAGACGATTTCCAGCGCGGCGAACGGGTTGGGCGACAGGTTGAGCGCCAGCGACGTCATGGCACCCGCGAAGCTGGAAACGGCAACCCCGGCCAGGATGATGGTCAGCGTGCCGCCGCGAATGCCGGCCAGTGCCTGGATCACGAGGACGGCGAGCACCGCACCCGAAAGCGCGGCGAGCGGCAGGCCCAGCGGGAGTGCCGCCGACAGGCCGATATAGATCGCCAACACCGCTCCCAGCGACGCCGATGCAGAGATACCGAGAAGGCCCGGCTCGGCCAGAGGGTTGCGAAGGTATCCTTGCAGGACCGCACCTGAAAGCCCGAGCGTGGCGCCGATCATCAGACCCAGAATGGCACGCGGAAGACGGATCTCGCGCATGATCAGCGCGATTGCCCCTCGATCATCGGAAAGAAGCCCGGCCAGAGAATCGGAAAAAGCGATCGCTGCGGGTCCGACGGTGAGCGACAGGGTGAACAGGACGGCGACGAGCATCGCCAGTCCGGCAAGCACCAGGCGGTAGCGGGCATCCTCGCTCATCGCGCATCCCCCCGCTCTATCGGTTGTCCGGCCGCCGCCCGGCGCAGGATGCGCACGGCTTCCACGGTAAAGGGGGCGCCGCAGATCCATAGCTTGTCGGGCACGCTGACGGCCATCTTGTGCGCCGACAGCGCCCGAAATGCCGGATGACGGAAATTCTCCTGCGCCAGCGCCGGGCGTGCGAAGTCGCTCTCGCTCGTCACCACAAGGTCGGGATCGGCCATGATGAGCGCCTCGAGCGGCACACGTCCCGCCCCCTTGATGCCGAGCATGTCGGCGACGTTGTCTAGTCCGGACGCCCCGAGCGCGGCATCGGCCAGCGTGCCGGACCCCGAAACGTAGCTATTGGAGGAATAGAGTGCGGCGGACGCCGCACGGCTTGGCTGAGCGGACGCTTCGGCAAGATCGCGGTCGAGCGCGGCGACCATCGCTTCAGCCCTTTCCTGATGGCCAAGCAGTGCGCCCATGCGACGGATGTTGGCGCGCACATCGTCGAAGGAGGCTTCCGGCTCGAACTCTTCGGCCCTGAAGCCGAGCCGGCGCAGAAGGGCGACGGTTGCCCGCGTGGTGTATGCCCCGGCAAGCACGAGATCGGGCCGCATGAGGAACACCTCCTCGGCCAGTCCGTGATTGACGCGGTAGCCTCGCGCCTCCACGGCAAGGACCGACGCCTCGGGGTCCGTGGCCAGATGGGATACGGAATGAAGCTGGCCGTCTTCGGCAAGCAGCATGGCGAGCTGATCCGTGCACAGGTTCATCGACACGACGCGGCGCGGGACCTCGCCGGCCGAGGCCGCGTTCGCCATGGATGCAAGGGCGGCCATGGCGAACGCGGCCGCCACGCGGCGAATGGCTTGTGCGTAGGCGCGTCCGGGTTTCATTGAGGTCAGAACCGTCCCCTCAGTCCGATGAAGGCCACGCGGCCCTGGCTGTTGTAGCCCAGAACTTCCTCGTAATCCTCGTCGAACAGGTTTTCGACCCGCCCGTAGGCTTCGAAACTGTCGCTGAAGCTGTAGCTGCCGCCGACATTGACCAATGTGTAGTCGTCCAGCGTGACACGCGTCGAAGGATAGGTCGAGAAATCGAGATCCGTCATTGCGCCGTTGAAGACGATCTCGCCGAAGACGCGCCCGCGTCCCTCGTGGAAACGATAGGCGACGTTGAGCGAGCCCGAATGCTCGGGCCGGCGCACTTCGCGCAATGGCGCGCCACCAACCGGCGATGGTTCGGTCGCGTCGACATAGGTGTAGGTCGCCGTCGCCGTCAGCCCGCTCGTCAGGTTCAACGTCGCCGTCAGCTCGACGCCCTGGCGCTCGCTCTCGCCGTCCAGATTGACCGGGGTGGGAAGAGGGCCGGCATAGGAGGTGATGATCTCGTTGGTCAGGTTCTGGTTGAAGTAGGTCACGTCGACGACGAGCGCACGATCGAAGAAGCCGTGTTCAAGGCCGATATCCCAGCCGAGACTTTCCTCCGGCCTGAGGCCCGGATTGCCGACAAACATGCTCGGCACGTAGCCGAACTGCTCGTAGAAGGTCGGATTCGTGACACCCGTGCCGACCGAGGCATGCAGCCGCGCCTCGGTGCCGGGAACATGCCAGGCGCCGCTCAGGCTGTAGGTCCTGGAATCCGCAAAAGCATCGTTGTAGTCCTGCCGTACGGCCGCATTGACGCTGAACTGATCGAGAAATTCGCCGCGATACTGGCCGACGAGCGAGTTCGAGCTGCGCGACAGGCGGTCGGTCAGATGCGACGGCAGAAAGGTTTCGCGCTCCCATTCATAGCCGCCCGTGAACTGATGGGTGGCGCCAAGAACGCCTGGCGTGTCGAATTCGTAGCTCGCCTGATAGGTGCCGGTGTAGCGGCCCCCTTCGTCCCAGGTGCTGCGCGCGCCGTGCTCGTAATAGCTGCGCTCCGTATCGCCGAAGGTGAAGCGCGCCTTCTGTGTCAAGGCACCGTCGAGCGAGACGAGCGTCGCGCCGGTCGAGCCGAAGAGTTCGCGTGTCTTGGTTTCATCATCCGTGTCGAGCACCTGGCCGTAGGTCGGGCTGCCGAACGCATAGTCCTGCGCATCGATCTCGCTGTCACGGTGGACGTAGCGCAGTGTTCCGTCGAGGCTCAGGTCTGGCGTCAGGTCGACGGTGAACTTGCCATTGAAGGTCGCGTTACGGTCGCCGTCCTTCTCCGTGCCGAAATCGGAAACATTGAAACCGCCAGTGTTGCGGAACTGGCCAGACAGCGCGATGTCATAGTTGGTGTCGCCGCCGCTGAGCGAGACTCCGCCAAGCCAGGTGCCGTCGGTGCCGGCCTCGGATCGTCCGCTCACCCAATAGCCGTCACGCGCGGCGCGCCGGGTGATGACATTGATCACGCCGGCCATGGCCTTCGAACCCCAGAACGCGCTTTGCGGGCCGCGCAGGATCTCGATGCGTTCGATATCGTCCACGAGGAGACTGGAGAAGTCGAACTCGCCTTGCCCTGCTTCGCTGACGTCGATGCCATCGACCATGACCAGAAGCTGATTGGCTTCGGCGCCCCTGACGCGCACCTGCGTCAGGCCGCCATACGCGCCCGTGCGCGAGACGGAAAAGCCCGGCACCTGGCGCAGGGCGTCTGCGACGTAGCGTATCTGATTGGCTTCCAGCCACTCGCCCGTCAACACGGTGAAGGCGCGTCCCGAGTTCTGCTGTTCGATCGGCGTCAGCCCATCGGTCACCAGTATGCGTTCCAGCACAGTGGTCTCGTCGGTCGGTCCGGCATCCAGTTCCTGTGCCGAGGCGCCCGCCGTCAGTGCCAGTGCCAATACGCCGGCGATCTCGATCTGTCTGTTCATTCCATGCCTTTCGCGGCTTTGAAGGCGCATGGCGCCTCCGGGTTCAGCAAACCGCGGGCGGAATCGATGGGTAGGAGATGAAGTGCGTGCGCGTATCATCCCCGGCCGTCTCCGGCGCGCGGCAACATTCTTCGATGTCACCGCAACGGACGGCCGCGCCTGAACACACCCCGTATTCAAGCATGGGTGACCGGAAAGGGCAGGTCTCCTGGCTTCCGTCTCAACGCTGTGCTTCCGCCTTCCCGATCCGCAGATCAGTGGCACAATGGAAGCCAGCTCAACGGCTACAGTTGCGGGGGCAGCCACGGAATTGGTCTCTTGGACCGCACCGTGTTCCCTATTCTCCCGCCCGAAGGCGGGAACCATTTCCGCGACGAGACTTATCCAGCGCCCGCTAATGCGTCAACCCGGCGAGGCGCGGGAACGTCGCAACACATGCGTGCAGGAGCGCACAACCTGTACAAATCCGATACAAATGCTTCAGGGTGGTTTTCTCGCCGGATTATTTGCCATAGGCTCGTTTTCCGGCGGCATCGTTCCGTCGGGGAACACAAACAGCACAAGGCATGGCAACACTTGTTCTTATTCTTCTCGCAGGGCTGCAGATAAAGCATTTCGCTGCGGATTATCTGCTGCAGACGAACTGGATGCTCGCAGGCAAGTGCAGCCCGGCCCATCCGGGAGGTTATGCGCATGTCGGCGTCCACGCGATCGGATCGCTGATTGTCCTTCTATTGGCCGGCGTGCCGCTCGCGCTGACGATGATGCTCGTGGTGGCGGAGGCCGTCCTCCACTATCTCATCGACATGTCGAAGGCGCGCTGGTCGCGAACCCACAGTTCGGACATGCAGTCGAGGGCCTTCTGGGCAGCGATGGGGGCCGACCAGCTCATGCACCAGCTTACCTATGCGGCGATGATCTTCATCGTGCTCCATGCCGTCAGGTCGGCCTGAGCACGACGTCTGTCAGACATCTCCCGAGGGATGCTGATGGCCCGTGTGCCCTTCGGCGCGCGCGGCGACCAGATCGCTCGTCGTGTCGACGAGCCGCAAGGCCAGGACGCGAATGATCTGCAACGCCATGGCCGGCGAACTGCGAATGAGATCGATGAAATGCTCCTGCGGGATGCGCAGGACCACCAGATGGCCGCTGGCACGCATCGTCGCCGTGCGCGGCATGTTGCAGAATGCCGATATCTCGCCGAACAGCGAATAGCGCGGCAGGTGAGCAATGATGATCGGCTCGCCGCTCGTTTCGTCGACGACGTCTGCCGCTCCGTCGAGGATGAAGAACGTATCGTTCTCCGGCTCGCCTTTTCGAAAGATCACGTCGCCGTCCTCGAAGGCCAGCTTTTCGGACGCGTAAGCCAGAAGCTTCAAACGGCCGCTGTCGATGGACGAGAAGAAGGGCACCGTACGCAGCAGCGCCACCTCGTCATTCAGTGAAGTCATCTTGTTCCCCAACACCCTTACTCCCGAACTTCGGCGACCGCCCCCGGATCGCGCGCCTTTTCCATCATCTCGGCATCGGCATGGTCGAGCACGGTCGAAGACGCTCCATCTTTGGTCAGGTGACCATCCTCCAACATTATCACTCTTTCAAACAATGCGGCATGGGAGGGGTCAACCGGAGCGCAAATTATGCCCGGGCTCATGTCCGACTGGTTGCGTGCGCCCTCCAGGACACTCTCCAGGATCGCCTTCTGCTCGCTCGACGGATACGCCCCCAGGGGGTGATTGAGAATGACGATGTCGGGCTTCTTCATCAAGGCGCGCGCCAGCCGGAGTTTCTGGCGCTGGCCATCGGTCAACCCCTTGCCGCCGGTGCCCACCTCGAAGTTGAGCCCGGCCACGAAGACCGCGCGCAGGAGATCCAGTTCCTTGAGCACTTCGCGCACGGCCCCGGCAATGCGGGCCCGTCCGCCAACGAGGTTCGTCGCGATGCGGCCGAACAGAATATTTTCGGAGATGGTGAGCGACGGGCTGTAGGTAGATTCGTCATAAAAGGCCACCGGCGGGGGACGCACACCTTCGAGATGTTGGTGCAGCCGGCGGCGCAGCTCCAGAATGGCCGCCTGCAGTTCGTCACTCATCAGGCCGAAGCGGTCACGCGGCTCCACATAGTTCATCGCCAGAGCAATCAGTTCGTCCTCGTCGTCCTTGTCGACAGTGCCATCCGCGGCGCGATCGATACGAGCCAGCATCTGGCGCATCTGCTCGATGCGCTCCGGCGTCAGGCCGGTCACGGTCTCGAACAGCGCGCTGTCGGAATCGCTGCCAAGCATTTCGGTGAAGGTCCGGGCGACCTCGAGGCCGAGCTCGACGAGAAGGCGGCGCGCAGGCGACGCATCGAGCAGATCGGAGACGGCCTGGTTGTGGGCCAGGTTCTGCGGGTCAAAGGCCGGATCGAGCGGCATGCCGAAAAGGATATTCTCCGCCACCGACGACTGCATGTGATAGCGATGGCTGTCGAACGGCTCGACATAGGCCTCCAGCCCCGATGCGGCAAGGTGAGCCCTGAGGCGCCCGCGCGCCTCGACGATGCGCGCGGTGATCGCGCCGGTCTCGTCGCGCAGCGGACTGTTGATGCCGAGCACGCAGATGTCCTCGTAGAGCCGCACACAGCGGGCCACGTGCTCCATGTGGTCGATGAGCGCTTCCTCGGAAGACGCGCCGACGCGCTCATAGTCGGTCCAGTCGTCGAGGAAATCATAGGTCGGATTGCCCGCGCGCCGCGCTTCAGCCTCGCGCGACGCGGCGCTGCCGCGGTCGAACTCCGCGTCGGTCTTGCGCATGGGCCGGTTCCTCAGCACTTCGGTGAAGAGGTCGCGGACCTTGCCGCTGGGCAGGAACGTGCTGCTGTCGGCATAGCCGACAACACGGCCAGTGAGAGATTCGGGCAACCCGGCGAGATCAGCCCCGTCGAGATGGATGCGGCCGCTCGTGGGGTCGATGAGACGCGCCAGGCTTTGCAGGAGAAGGACGCCGCTTTCGGTCGGCCTGGCAATGACAGCCACCTTGTCACCGGGCGCCATATGCAAGGAGGCCCCCTCGAGCAGGGTCTGGGCACCTTCCACGCGGACCCCGACCTGCCTGACATCGTAGCCGGTCTCGATGCGTCCCGGCCGGTCCTCGGATTGCAGTGTCGCCGGCGCAAGGTCGCTGCGCAGAAAGCCTTCGATGGCATGGAAGTAGCGTACCTGCGCCATCTGGCGCTGCTGGTCCCAGTTGATCAGTCCGCTGATCGGGCCGGGAAGGTCCTTGTAGGCGGCAATCGAAGCCACCAGCGCCCCGATGTCGAGCTGACCGACAATGACGAAATAGCCGCCGATCAGGTAGAACAGGATGGACAGCGACTGCATCAGCAGATTGTTGATGAACTTGACCAGGAACTTGCGCTTGAACAGTTCCAGCCGGATGAAAAAGATGTCGCCCAGGCGGTGTGTGAGGTCTGCCCGCGCATAGTTGGACGTGTCGTTGACGTGGACGTCGTCGATGCCCTGCAGGATTTCACCGATGCGCCCGCCCATGACACGGGCGGTGATCTGGCGCTCCTTGCCGAGTTCGATCAGACGCCGGCGCAGGATCGGAATGATGAGGAACTGAACGGTGACGATGATCACCGTCAGAAGCCCGAACCAGATGTTCTGCAGGAACAGAAAGGTCAGGCCGGTGATGGCCTGGCCGCTCAGAAAGAGCGGCCCGGAGTAGGATTCGCCGATGAAATCGGCCAGCGGCTCGACCTCGTCCTTGATGATGCCGGAGACTTCGGCCGCCTTGACCTGGCGTGCCTCGGAAACGGGGAAGCGCAGCACCCGGTCGAACATCTCGTAGCGCATGCGCCGCAAGACGCGCTCGCTGGTCTTGCCCTTGAAGGTGTTGATGTAGAGCTTGAACCAGCCGTTTAGGATGACCAGCACGAGGAGCGTTACGCACAACGCCAGGAGCATCGGCAGCCTGGACAGTTCAAAACCGTCGAACAGCACCAGCGGCTCCCCGAAGAATCGTTCGGAGAATGGCAGCGAAATATCGAGGAAGCGGCCCGTGCCGCCGCCGACCTGCGTCGGATCGCCCTGGATGGGGCCGTTGATGATGCGTTTGGGCAGCTCCAGCGAAAAGAAATAGAACGGCATGGAGGCCAGGATGACCAGCGCCATCCAGATCTGGGAGGATCTGGTGTTGGCCCAGATATATTTCAGAAAATTTGTCTGCATTGCTCTGCGAGATTGCGGCACGCTGCGGGGTCCCGCACCAAGCTAGCGCATCGACCGGCAAATCGGAATCGGTTTTCGGCCGTATCGATGCTCAGATTCACGGCCAAGGCGCAAGGCATGGCGGGCAGGAACCGGCCGACCGTGCCCGCTTCTACTGGGCCATTTCTGTCGGCACGTCCACCAGCCGCTCCACGAGCCGTGCCAGTTCCGACGGCGTGGTGTGGCCGGCGATGACTTCATGGTAAGCGATCCCTGCTCTTCGAAGAGCCTCCTTCTTGACGGCATCGCGCGCCGCCGCCGTGCCCTGATGATGCCCGCCGCCTTGATATTCGACCGCGTGCCGTGGCCGACAGTTCTCGTCCATGAGCAGAAGATCGACGCGCTTGGAATTGATGCAGGAAAAGGCGAGAGAGTCCTTTGACCGCAGAATTTCACCCAGAGAGACTTGCGCCATGACCTGCCAGCCGGGATTGCGAGTCAGAACCATCCGGTCCAGTTCCCTGAAGACACGCGCTTCGCTCCTGTTGAGAACCGGTTGCACATGGAATTCCGCGCCCATGACAATGCGCAACTGATCGGCCGCGTCCGGTCGCCTGGGCATGATCGACACCAAATCGGGCGTCCGCCGAGATCGTTCCGCCGCTTCAACCGCCCCGGCTGTGTTCCAACGCCGGCGATTCTTTTCGCGCCAGGAACGACGCCTCAGTATCACACGGAACTGCTCAATCGCGATGCCGATCAACACGCCGGCTGCAAGCATCGTGAGCGGCAGATATACCTGGCTGGACAAGGATATGACTTCAATCGACATAGTTGCACGATAAGACAAATCTCGACAACAGCTGCTTAAATCCTGCCCGAAAGTTGTATTTATCTCTTGCCTGAGGTCGTCGCCGGCCCGAACCTGCCTGCATACTGACCGTGCACATGTAAGATCTATCGGGGCCGCGAGGTAGATTGCAGCACAGCGAGGCCATCGGCTCCGTAACCGCCTAGTCTAACGGCGGCTTCACAGGCCCGAAAACGCGAAAAGCCGCGGAGTTCCGCGGCTTTCGAAGAATTGGAAACTGGAGCGGGCGAAGGGATTCGAACCCTCGACCCCAACCTTGGCAAGGTTGTGCTCTACCCCTGAGCTACACCCGCTCGCGCGGCTCGTTCGCCGCAAGCCGCGCCTATATGGCGGAAGCCGACGCAGATTGCAACAGCAAATTTTCGTCCCGGCCTGACGTTCCGGCAGGTGCCGCGGCAGCGGCTCCGTCTCCCGCGTCAAGCCGCCGGAAACGTGCGGCAGGGCCGGGTGTTTCGTCCCGGCCTTCATTTCGCTAAACAGCACTCTGGAGCGAATTGATCCGGCGCGCCGCCTCGAACGTTTCCGTGTGAAGCGAATGCGCGACCGGGTGCCTCCTGGGAGAAAAGGGAGCCCGCTGGGAAAATCGTATGGCACGTAGCGAGCATGAACTGACGGCCTTTCTCGACGAACTTGGCATCGCCCATTCGACCGCGCGCCACCCGCCCTTGTTCACGGTCGAGCAATCCCAGGAATTGCGGGGCCAGATCGCCGGGGCCCATACGAAAAACCTGTTCCTGAAGGACAAGAAGGGGCAATATTTTCTCCTGACCGTCGGCGAGGACGCGCAGGTGGACCTGAAATCCGTCCACCAGGTCATCGGCGCGTCCGGAAGGGTCTCCTTCGGCAAGCCGGAGGCGCTGAAGCGGCTCCTGGGCGTCCAGCCGGGCGCCGTCACGGTGTTCGGGCTCATCAACGACACCGAGGGCGAGGTTCGAATGGTGCTCGATGCCGAACTGATGGAACACGAGACGATCAATTGCCATCCGCTCACCAATGAGGCTACGACGTCGATCTCACGCGCAGACCTGTTGCGATTTGTCAAGGCGACGGGCCACGAACCGCATATCTTGAAAGTATCCGGTCAATCGCCACATTGACCGCACATTGTCGGACGGGAAGGCTAGGAAGGCAGGCAGCATGAAAGACAATCCCTTTGCAGGGCCATCGGGCGGCTACACGACGACCACGACGTTCGGCGATCCGCAGCCCGCAGGCGGCGCACAGGCGCAGCTGATCAAGGACACCACCACCGCGGGATTTGCGGCCGACGTGATCCAGGAATCGCGCAACCAGCCGGTGCTGGTCGACTTCTGGGCGCCATGGTGCGGACCCTGCAAGCAGCTCACGCCGGTCCTTGAGCGCCTGGTGAGCGAAGCCAAGGGTGCCGTGCGGCTGGTCAAGATGAACATCGACGAGCATCCCGCCATCGCCGGACAGCTGGGCATCCAGTCGATCCCCGCCGTCATCGCATTCAAGGACGGCCAGCCGGTGGACGGGTTCATGGGCGCGCTGCCGGAAAGCCAGGTGCGCGACTTCATCAAGCGCCTGGGCGGAAAGGCCGCCGATCCGGTGGCCGAGGCCCTGGAGCAGGCCACCGCCGCCCGCGAGGGCGGCGACGAGCAGACGGCCGCCCGCATCTATTCCGCCATTCTCGGCCAGGCTCCCGACAATGCGGCCGCAGCGGCAGGGCTTGCCTCGATCCATCTCGACAGGGGCGACATCGACACGGCGCGCCAGATCGTCGACGGGCTCGGCGAGGAGGCGGCCGGCAACGCCGAACTCGACAGCGTTCGCGCGCGCATCGCGCTGGAAGACGAAGCGGCGAAACTGGGCGATGCAACCGCATTGCGCGACAGGCTGGCGGTCGACCCGAAGGATCATGCGGCCCGATTCGACCTGGCGCTGATCCACAACGCCAAGGGCGAGCGCATGGAAGCGGCCGCCAATTTGCTGGAGATCATACGGGACGATCGCGAATGGCGTGACGACGGGGCGCGCATGCAGCTGCTGAAGTTCTTCGATGCCTGGGGCCCGACCGACCAGGCAACCCTCGCCGCCCGGCGCAAGCTGTCCTCGCTGCTGTTTTCGTGATGCAATCGCGATGACTGCACGGGGCGGCGTGCAATTGGCCGAATGAGCCAAGGCCGGTCGCCGCAACAACCAGGGAGCGTGTGCTTATGCAGGCGGGCAATTCGCATTACCGTTCGGCCGCCGACCTGCCGTCGGCCGTTCCGGTCTTTCCGCTGGCAGCGGCTCTGCTCTTGCCGGGCGGGCGCCTGCCGCTCAACATATTCGAGCCGCGCTACCTGCAGATGGTCGATCACATCGTGTCCGGCAACCGGCTGATCGGGATGATCCAGCCGAGCCTCAACGGTGCCTGCCGCGCCGACGGCCAGCCGATGCTCTGCGAGGTCGGCTGCCTGGGGCGCCTGACCTCGCTGGCCGAAACCGGAGACGGGCGCTATCTCATTGCCCTGCAGGGCGTTTGCCGCTTCCGGGTGATCGATGAGATTCAGGTCAGGACGCCCTTCCGGCAATGCCGCATCGCGCCCTTCGTCACCGATCTCGACGAAGAGGAGGACGGCTCGCAGGTCGACCGGCCGGCGCTGCTCAGGGCCTTTCGCGCCTATCTGGAAGCAAACGACATGGAGGCCGACTGGGAGAATATCCGCCGCGCAGAAACCGCGACGCTGGTCAACGCGCTGTCGATGATGTCGCCCTATGGGCCGAGCGAGAAGCAGGCGCTGCTGGAAGCGCCCGACCTGAAGTCGCGCGCCGAGACGTTGATTGCCATCACCGAAATGCTGCTGGCGCGGCGCGGCAGCGACCCCGGAGCAGGCATCCAGTGACCGCGAGCGACAGGCGATGAAGGACCAGGAGGAACGCGGCGGCGTCGACCGCAAGCTGCTCGAGTTGCTCGCCTGTCCGCTGACCAAGGGGCCACTGGTTCTCGATACCGAGAGCGGCGAACTGATCTCGAAATCGGCTCAGCTCGCCTACCCGGTGCGCGACGGCATACCCATCATGCTGATTTCCGAGGCACGCCCGCTCGACGACCAGGGCGGACCGAAGCCATCCACCCGCTACCGCTGAGACCAAACAGGTGCAATCAAGCGGGCGAGGTTTCCGGATCGCCTGCCGCTCCTGCCGCGCCGCGCCGGCGCGCCACCTCATAGGCCACCGCGCCGGCGATCGTCACGGCGATCATGATCAGGGCGAGCGCGTTGACGGCCGGCGTAAGCCCGGTGCGAACCTTCGTCGCTATATAGACCGTCAGCGGCGTGTCGAATCCGCGAACGAAGAGCGTCGTGTTGTAGTTCTCGATGGATTGGAGAACCGCCAGAAAGCCGGCGGCGATCAGCGCCGGCTTCAGGAACGGCAGAAGCACGCGGCGGAAGACCATGAACTTCGACGCGCCAAGGCCGAGCGCAGCCTCCTCCTGCGTCGGATCGAAACGCTGCAGGCGCGCGGTGATCATCAGCATGACATAGCAGATGATGAAACTCGCCTGCGCCACGACGATCAGGAAGACCCCGCCGCCGACCCCGAACTGCCGCCACAGCACAAGCGTGGCGATGCCGATGACCACGCCCGGCGTGAGTAGCGGCGACACCATCACCGCATACATGAAGCTGCGGGCGCGCGAATGGAGGCTCGTCAGAACCAGGGCCGCCGCCGTACCGATCGGCAGGACGGCAAGGACAACGAAGAAGGCGACGACGAAGGACGTCCAGAGCGACTGCCACATGCCGCCGTCGCGCCACAGTTCCGCAAACCATTGCAGCGTCGTGCCGCGCCACGGCGTGACTGTGGGGAAGCGGCTGGAATTGAACGTCGCCGCCCCCATGATGGCGAGCGGCGCGAACAGGTAGAGAAAGAACGCCGCCATGTAGAAGCCGAACAGGGCGCGGGCAATGCGGTCGGCGGCGCTCATTTGGCCACCTCGGTGAGGCTGACGCGGGCGATGCGCAGCGTGACGAGGACAACGGCGAGACACAGCACCAGAAGCACCAGCGCGTAGGCTGCGCCGCGGTTCCAGTCGCCGCCCTCGAAGAACCAGTTGTAGATGATCTCGGTGAACCACCGGCTGCCCGGCGCTCCGAGCAGGGCAGGCGCGACGTAGCTGCCGGCGGCGAGCATGAAGGTGAAGACGCAGCCGGTCGCGATGCCGGCCTTTGCATGCGGGATGACCACCCGCCAGTGAATGCGCCAGGTGGACGCGCCGAGGTCGCGCGCGGCCTCGATCTGCGACTTGTCGAGCGATTCGATGGCGTTGTAGATCGGGAACAGCATGAACAGGATGTAGGCGTAGGTCATCCCCGCCAGCACGCCACCGTCGCCATACCAGCGCATGGGTTCGTCGATGACGCCGAGCCAGAGCAGGAAGGCGTTCAGCGGCCCGCGATAGGCGAGCAGGATGTACCATGCGAGCGTGCGCAGGACCTCGTTGATCCAGAACGGGATGGTGAGCGCCAGAAGGACGACGGCCGTCTGGTTGACGGTCGCGTTCTGCGCCAGCCAGAAGGCGAGCGGGTAGCAGACCAGGAAGGTGATGAAGGCGACCAGCGCGCTGGCCCACACGGTCTTGAAGAAGATGGCGCGGTGCACGTTCTCATTGGCCAGATAGAGGATGTTGTCGAGCGAATAGACGTCTTCCGGTCCGCCGATCCGGGCCGGCGGCAGATTGGGCCTGAGCGCATAGTCGACCATCATGATGTTGGGAGCCAGCACCATGCCTGCCAGCCACACCCCGACCAGCACAAGGAACAGGGTGCCCAGGCCGCCGCCGAAGCGCCTGTAGACCTCAGACATCGGGCAGCACCACGGCGTTTGCGCTGTCGAAGCAGAAGCCGGCCTTCGTGCCGATGGGCGGCGCCGAGGCAAGCTCCGTGCTGGCGATGGAGGCGAGCAACCGGGTGCCGTCCTCGGTCTGCCCGTGCGCCATCGCGAAGGCGCCCTCGAAATCGATGCGCTCGATGGTGGCCGTCAGTCGGTTGGCGCCCTCCTGCCTCGGCTTGACGGCCTCCGGCCTGACATAGAGCCTGGCCGCCGCGCCGCGCGTCAAGCCATTGCCGGCGCGCCCGGTAAGCGTGCCCTGCGCGCTCTCGACAGTGGCGATCCCGTTTTCGATCGCCTTGACGGTGCAGGGCAGCACGTTGGTCTCGCCAACGAATGTGGCGACGAAGGGCGTGGCGGGATTGTCATAGAGGTCGCGCGGAGCACCCACCTGCTGCACGACACCGGCGCTCATCACGGCAACGCGATCAGACATGGCGAGCGCCTCGGACTGGTCGTGCGTAATGTATATGAAGGTGACGCCGGTGCGCTTCTGGAGGGACCGCAGCTCGGCGCGCATGTGCTGGCGCAGCTTCAGATCGAGCGCTGAAAGTGGCTCATCGAGCAGCAGGACCTGCGGCTCGACGGCAAGCGCGCGAGCAATGGCGACGCGCTGGCGCTGGCCGCCGGAAAGCTCGCCCGGCATGCGGTCGCCATATCCTTCGAGCGCGATCAGCCTCAGCAGCTCTTCGGCCTTGCTGCGCCGTTGCGCCTTGGCGACGCCCCGCGCCTCGAGCCCGAACGCAATGTTCTCCCATACGGGCATCAGCGGAAAGAGCGCCAGCGACTGGAAAATCATGGCGGTTGGGCGCTGGTTTGGACCGAGCGCGGCCATGTCGCTGCCGCCGATCAGGATGCGGCCTTCGGTCGGATTGAGGAAACCGGCGATGACCCGCAGCAGCGTTGTCTTGCCGCAGCCCGACGGTCCGAGAATGGAAAAGAACTCCCCGCCTTCCACCGTCAGCGAGACATCGCTCACCGCACGCGTCGCGCCGAAGGCGACACCGACATGATCGAGTTCTACCGAATGCGACATGTTCCCCCGGTCGGGATCGGTTCATCGCCAGCGCGCCGATCCCTATCATCTTGCGCAACTGCCGGAGAACCGGCTTTCGCCTCTCCGGCAATCGTCTGAATGAAGGAGCAGGCCCAAGCCCGCCCTTCGTCATAACGATCCGGCCGAGCCCTCAGGCCGACAGGAAGCGGTCCTGATACTCGTTGCGCTTGGCGACGAACCAGCTTTCCTGGATCGGCCACCACCACAGCTTGTCGAGCGCGTCGCCCGGATAGGCGGCGGCGAAAAATGCCTTGGCTTCGTCCGTGGTCTTGTCGGCGGCGCCTACGGCCGTGGAGTTGATCGAGGTCGCGTTGGTGTACATCGCGCCGGCTTCGGGCGTCAGGAACCAGTTGATGAAGGCATAGGCCTGATCGAGGTTCTCCGCACCCTTGGGGATGGCGACGCCTTCCATCCAGGCCAGCGCGCCTTCCTTCGGCGCGATGAAGCCGATCGGCAGGCCTTCCTTGGCAAGGGCCGCCGCCGTCGAGTCCCAGGTCTGGCCGATGACGCAGCCATTCACCCGGAATGCGCCTTGCGCCTCGTTCTCATTGGACCAGAACTGGGCGATGTTGGCCTTGCGGGCAATCGCCTCTTCGACGATGACGTCGTAGATCTTGACCATGTTCTCTTCGGACTTGAAGGCCTCGACCATGGGCATCGGCAGCTTGCCCTCGGCTTCGAGCCAAAGGCCCAGGCCGACGAGCCCGGAATGACCACGCACGGTCGCCTTGCCCTTCATCTCCGGCTTCCAGATATCTCCATAGGACGCCGTGCCGTATTCAAGCGGCGCCTGGTCCTTGTCGAAGGAAAGCGCCTCGGTGCCCCAGTCGGTGGGGACCTGGTAGCGCTTGCCGTCGACGACGGCGCCGAGGTTTTCGGAGTTCTTCCAGGCGCTCGGCAGGCAGTTGTCGACGTCGACCTTGGTTTCGTCGATCGGCTGGACAAGATCGAACTCGACATAGTTCGGGACACGGTCGACGGTCGGCCAGATGATATCGAAGCCGCCGCCATTGTTGGCACGCAGCTGGTTCAGAAGCTCGTCATTGGTGCCGTAGGGGGTGTAGTTCGCCTTGATCCCGGTCGCCTTCTCGAAGGCGGCCAGCATCTCGTCATTGAGGTAGCCGGCCCAGGCGAAGATGTTGACCGATCCTGAGGAGCCCTGCGCGTAGCTGCGCGAGATGAAAGGTGCTGCCAGAGACAGGCCCGCGGCCGAAGCGGCGCCCTTCATGAAACTGCGGCGCTTGATCAACGTCATTAAATGCACTCCCCAAGTTGTGTTGCGGTTGAGATCGCAGCGGTTATTCGGGCTATGTTACAACGCGATGACCGGTCGGCAACAAAATTCACAACGACACATACGAATGCCGTAAACGCCGGGAAATCAACATCTTCCCCTGAGCTGAACCGCAGCGTCGCCGGGCTTGGCCGCGGCTTCGTCCGCAGGCGGGTCGGCGGCCTGCCGTGAGGATGGATCGCTGCCGGCGTCCCTTCATCCACGATCACCTAGAAATCCGCCCCCAATTCACGCTATTATCGATTAGGCATCCTTGATGGATCCGCAGCCATGACGGCTGCAGAGCGATCCTGCCGGGATGCCGGGAGGAACGCAGCATGGCCATAGCGCTTGCACTCGTTCTCGTGGTCGTCGGCTCAGTCCTGTTTCACATGCTGAGCCCTTGGTGGTGGACGCCCATCGCGTCCAACTGGAACTATATCGACCACACGCTCGTCATAACGTTCTGGATCACCGGCGTCGTTTTCGCCGCCGTCGTGCTGTTCATGGCCTATTGCGTCTTTCGCTTCCGGCACAAGGAAGGTTCCAGGGCGGCCTACGAGCCGGAGAGCAAGCGGCTGGAATCTTGGCTCACCGTGGTGACCGCGATCGGCGTGGCGGCCATGCTGGCGCCGGGCCTCTACGTCTGGAGCCAGTTCATTTCCGTGCCCGACGAGGCGACCGAAGTGGAGGTCGTCGCCCAGCAGTGGCAGTGGAACTATCGGCTTCCCGGCGCGGACGGCCGCCTCGGCAAGTCCGACAACCGGTTGGTGAGCTTCGAAAACCCGCTCGGCATCGATCCCGACGACCCGGCCGGCCAGGACGACGTCGTGCTGGAAGCGGTCGACCTTCATCTGCCGGTCGGCCAGCCGGTCAAGATGATGCTGCGCTCGATCGACGTTCTGCACGATTTCTATGTGCCCGAGTTCCGCGCCAAGATGGACATGGTGCCGGGCACGGTCACCTATTTCTGGTTCACGCCGACCAGAACCGGGACGTTCGAGGTCCTGTGCGCGGAACTGTGCGGGGTCGGGCACGGCTTCATGCGCGGTATCGTCATGGTCGATACGCAGGAGGATTATCCCGCCTGGCTGGAGGAACAGCCGACCTTCGCCGAACTGTCGGCGCCGCGACAGGTCGGTTCGGCCCGTCCCGTGGTGGAAGCGACCGGGATGGAATAGGCGCGCGAGCATGAACGCGGCCGGGGAAGGACCGGCCGCCGACACAGGGAGGTCGATTGATGGTCGATGTCACGCCTCACACGGATGGTGCCGTACCGCCGGCCGAAGTGCCCGACGTCGAACTGTACCACCCCAGGAGCTGGTGGACGACCTATGTCTTCTCCCAGGACGCCAAGGTCATCGCCATCCAGTACTCTGGCACGGCGATCGCCATCGGGCTGGTGGCTCTGGTGCTTTCCTGGCTGATGCGCCTGCAGCTCGGTTTCCCGGGCACCTTCGACTTCATCACGCCGGATGCCTACTACCAGTTCGTCACCATGCACGGCATGATCATGGTGATCTACCTGCTCACCGCGCTCTTCCTCGGCGGCTTCGGCAACTATCTGATCCCCCTGATGGTCGGCGCACGTGACATGGTCTTTCCCTATGTCAACATGCTCAGCTACTGGATCTATCTGGTTGCGGTTCTGGTGCTGACGGCGAGCTTCTTCGCCCCCGGAGGCCCGACAGGCGCGGGCTGGACGCTCTATCCGCCGCAGGCGATTCTCGGCGGCACACCGGGCGGCCAGAGCTGGGGCATCATCCTGATGCTCGTGTCGTTGATCCTGTTCATCATCGGCTTCACCATGGGCGGACTGAACTATGTCGTCACCGTATTGCAGGGGCGCGCTCGCGGCATGACGCTGATGCGCATGCCCTTGACGATCTGGGGCATCTTCACCGCCACAGTCATGGCGCTGCTTGCCTTCCCGGCGCTGTTCGTGGCCTGCGTCATGATGCTGTTCGACCGTGTCCTGGGCACCTCGTTCTTCATGCCGGCGCTGGTCGAGATGGGTGAGCGGCTCTCCTATGGCGGCGGCAGTCCCATCATGTTCCAGCACCTGTTCTGGTTCTTTGGCCACCCCGAAGTCTACATCGTCGCCCTGCCGGCCTTCGGCATCGTTTCCGACCTGATCTCCACCCATGCCCGCAAGAACATTTTCGGCTACCGCATGATGGTGTGGGCGATCGTCATCATCGGCGCGCTCTCCTTCGTCGTGTGGGCGCATCACATGTATGTCTCCGGCATGCATCCCTGGTTCGGGTTCTTCTTCGCCACCACGACGCTCATCATCGCCGTGCCGACCGCGATCAAGGTCTACAACTGGGTGCTCACATTGTGGCGCGGCGACATCCACCTGACGCTGCCGATGCTGTTCGCGCTCGCCTTCATCGTCACCTTCGTCAATGGCGGGCTCACCGGGCTTTTCCTCGGCAACGTGGTTGTCGACGTGCCATTGTCGGACACGATGTTCGTCGTCGCCCATTTCCATATGGTCATGGGTGTGGCGCCCATCCTCGTGATCTTCGGCGCTATCTATCACTGGTACCCCAAGATCACCGGCCGGATGCTCAACGAGGCGATGGGCCAGTTTCATTTCTGGATCACCTTCCTCGGCGCCTATGCGATCTTCTTTCCCATGCATTATGTGGGCCTCGTCGGCGTTCCCCGACGCTACCCGGAAATCGGCGAGCCGGCCTTCATCACCGCACCGGTGGACAATCTCAACGCCTTCATCTCCATCGCCGCCTTCATCGTCGGCTTCGCGCAGATGGTGTTCCTGTTCAACCTCATCTGGAGCCTACGTTACGGCAGAGACGCAGGCGGCAATCCCTGGCGGGCCACGACGCTCGAATGGCAGACGCCGACAACGCCGCCGCCGCACGGCAACTGGGGCGACAAGCTGCCAATCGTCTATCGCTGGGCCTACGACTATTCGGTGCCCGGCGCGCCGGAGGATTTCATCGCGCAGAACGATCCCTGGCCGGAAAGGAGCCCGGCACAGGCTGAACGCAGCGTCGCGAGGCCGGCATGAGCGTCATTCTCGTCTTTCTGCTGGTCATATTCTGCGTCACCGGCTGGTGGCTGATCAATCAGCGCGTCATGTCGAAACCGTGGCTCGACAGCGGTGTGGTCGGCGCGCTGCCCGACAACGACATCACGCACATGCCGACGGCGAAGGTCGGGGTCGGCGTCCTCCTGGCTGTCGTCGGGGGGCTCTTCGCCCTGTTTGCAAGCGCCTACTTCATGCGCATGGAATATGCCGACTGGCAGGCCCCGCCCATGCCGCCGGTGCTCTGGCTCAACACCGCCATCCTGGGCCTGGCCAGCGTGGCGCTGCATTGCGCCGTCGTGGCGGCGCGGGCCCGGCAGCCGGACACGACGCGGCTTGCGCTGGCGGCGGCAGGCATCGCCACTCTGGTCTTTCTCGCCGGACAGCTCGTCGCCTGGCGCGAGCTGGCGGCCGCCGGACACAACCTCAGGGTCAATGCCGCAAACGGCTTCTTCTATCTGATCACGGGCATGCACGGCCTGCACATCCTTGGCGGGCTCGTCGGGCTCGGCTGGGTGAGCGCACGGGTATGGCGCAGCAATGCGCTCACCCCGCGCCTCGTTCTGGGGGTCGAGCTGTGTGCCATGTACTGGCATGTGCTGTTCGTCATCTGGCTGGGCATCTTCGTGCTTCTCGCGGGCTGGGCCAGCGATCTGGTGGCGGCCTGCCGGCAATTGTTGACGTGAGGGATGATCGACATGGCCGATACGACGCTTGATACGACGAGGGCCGGTCACCAGCGGCGGCCGGATGGCCTGAAGGGCATCGTTGCGGATTGGTCATCGGACCAGCGCGCCTTCAAGAGCGCGTCCTGGGGCAAGGCCATGATGTGGATCTTCCTCTTGTCCGATACCTTCATCTTCGGCTGCTTTCTGCTCGCCTACATGACAGCGCGTATGTCGACGACCGCCCCTTGGCCGGATGCCAACGAAGTCTTCGCGCTGCATATCGGCGGTGCCGACGTGCCATTGATCCTGATCGCGATCATGACCTTCGTGCTCATCTCGTCGAGCGGCACGATGGCGCTGGCGGTCAACATGGCCTATCGCAGGAACAGGCGCGCAACGGTTGTCCTCATCCTGTTCACGGCGCTGATGGGTGCGACGTTCGTCGGCATGCAGGCCTTCGAATGGACCAAGCTGATCACCGAGGGTGTACGGCCTTGGGGCAATCCCTGGGGTGCTGCGCAGTTCGGCTCCTCATTCTTCATGATCACCGGATTTCACGGCACACATGTCACGATCGGGGTCATCTTCCTGCTGATCGTCGCCCGCAAGGTCTGGCGCGGCGACTATGATCGCGGCACGCGCGGGTTCTTTACCAGCCGCCGCGGCGACTACGAGCATGTCGAGATCATGGGGCTCTACTGGCACTTCGTCGATCTCGTCTGGGTGTTCATCTTCGCATTCTTCTATCTGTGGTGAGAAAGAGCGATGACACAGGCTGAAGCACAGGCACAACCGCTCCCGCACGGCAGCACCGCCCAAGCGGTCCACGAGCACGGGCAGCAGCATCCGATAGGCGTCTATCTGTGGGTGTGGTTCTGGCTCTTCGTCCTCAGCGCCTGCTCATACATGGTCGACTATGTCGGCCTTGAGGGCTATCTGCGCTGGGGGCTCATACTGCTGTTCATGATCCTCAAGGCGGGACTGATCGTCGCCGTCTTCATGCACATGGTATGGGAGCGGCTGGCGCTGGTCTATGCGATCCTGCTGCCGCCGATCGCCGTGCTGATCTTCGTCGTCATCATGGCGATCGAGTCCGAACATACCTTCCTTACCCGGGCCACGCTGTTCTCCGGTGGCGGATGACGGCGCGTCCCGCCCAAACGATTTCGTTCGAGCGGAACGGCTTTAGCCTTCTATTCGGAAACGGCCCGGTCCTTGCGCGCGGACTTCTGGGCAGGTGACGAGACCGTCTTGCGGTAGAGATGCCACGTTGCGTGGCCGAGCACCGGAATGACGACCGCCAATCCGGCCAGAAGCGGAATGGAGCCGATGACCAGGGCCAGCGCCACGATCAGACCCCAAAGGAGGATTGGGCCGGGATTGGCGATCATGACGCGCGCCGAGGTCTCGATCGCCGCGTAGGCGCCGACATCACGATCAAGCAGCAGCGGGAAGGCCACGACCGTGGTGCTCAGCACCACGAGGGCGAAAAGGAAACCGATAAGGTTGCCGAGGACGATCAGCGTCCAGCCGCGCTGGGTCGTCAGAACCTCGGCCAGCAAGCCGCTCAGCGATGCCGGCGGCTCGGGGCCGTAGAGCCAGGCATAGAGCGCCTGGGCCGTGAACAGCCAAGCCAGAAACAGGAAGACGAGCAGCGCGCCGACGGCCAGAATGGAGGGAATGGCGGGCGATCTGCGGACCTCGAGCGCATGGACCCAGGACGTGTCTATGCCAACCTCGCGACGCCTGCTGATCTCGTAGAGGCCGATCGCCGCGAAAGGACCGAGCAGCGCGAACCCCGACATCAGCGGAAATGCCAACTGCAAGGTGTTTTCGCCAGAGGCCCAGGTCAGGAGAATGATCCCGACGATCGGATAGATCAGGCACATGAAGACATAGTGCGAGGGCTTGGCCCAGAAATCGTCGAAGCCCAACCGCAAAGCGTCAAGAATATCGGCAACCCCGATCCGCTGCACCCCGGGGTGCGCTATGGCCTTCTGAGACCCCGCATAGACGTGAAAATTCGCCATGACCAATCCTCCTGCAATCAGGTCGGCCCGGTCGCGGTGCCGGCGGCGCGGCGTTGAAAACGGCCACGTTCCACCGCGACCTGCACCGTAAGCAACATAGCGCTTAAGCGCCGGCTTGTCGCGTCCTTTTGCCGCATGCTGGCCATTCGACCGTATGGCGCGATGCTACCGTCTCCGCTATGCTGGCATTCATTCGTGCCGTGGTTCTGATCATGGATACCAGAACGCTATTCTTGCTTGCGCTGGGGACAGGAGTACTTCTGCTGCTTGGCTTTTGCGCCTCACCGCTTCGTCTCGACGCCTTTGGCGCCGTGCCGCCGGCGGCCTCGAGTTTCCACCATGTTCGCTGACCGTCGGGATTGGCCGCATCGTTCTGAATTGATCGACGCGGGATTTGAAAGACCAGACCGGACGGCTGTTTTTGCACGCGGCAGATCCGGACATTCGAGAAATGCGAGAGGAGAAGATCACATGACGAGACGTTTTGGTTCACCCGGCGCACTAATTCTCGCTTTGACGATGATGGCGCCGCTCGCGGCACATGCCGATGGCGATCCTGTGGCCGGCAAGCAGGTCTTCAACAAGTGCAGGGCCTGCCATTCGGCCGACACGGAGCAGAACAAGGTGGGCCCGCATCTCGTCGGAGTGGTGGGGCGTACGGCGGGATCTCTGGAAAGCTTCCAGTCCAAATATTCGCCCAACATGAAGGAAGCGGGGGCGGAAGGGCTGGTCTGGAACGAGGAGAATCTCACGAAGTATCTGCGTGCGCCGAAATCCGTCATACCCAAAGGCCGTATGGCCTTTCCCGGTCTGAAGGACGATCAGGATATCGCCGACGTGATCGCCTATCTGGAGGCCGACCCGAAACCGTGACGGGCAGACAATTCTTCAGTGCCTGCTGACGGCGCTCGCCGCCTCGACAGCCAGGGGCGCGAAACGTTTGCAGAAGATGTCGGCCTCCCATTCGGCAAGCGAGGCCGCGACGTGGATCGCCCCCAGCGGCTGTCCGCCGTGCCCGAGGATCGCAACGCCGATGGCCACCTCACCCACGAGGACCTGCTCAAGGGCGAGGGCATAGCCATTGTCGCGCGCCTCATGCACCTTTTGCCAGATATCGGCAGGCTCCGTAATCGTGCGCGGCGTGATGGGTGTGCGGTCGGAACGCCGGATGATGTCGTCGACCTCCGCGTCGTCCAGATGCGCCATGACCGCAATGCCGCCCGATGTGCAGTAGATCGGCACGCTCTGACCGACCAGCGTGGCGAAGAAGGTCTCCCGCTTGCTTTGCAGGCGCGACGCATAGACGAGCCGCAGTCCGTCGCGCAGACTGAGATCGACCCGCTCGCGCACATTGCGGCGCAGTTCGAGGAGCACCGGAGATGCGCGGGCAATCAGCGGGTTCAGCCGAAGGTAGTCGAGCGTATTGTCAAGAACGCGAATGCCCGGGACATATCCCCTGTCATCGTCGGCGCGTTCGACATAGCCAAGCTGGCGCAGGGTATGGACGATGCGCTGCACGGCGCTCTTTCCCATGCCGCACTCGGTGGCGATCTCGTTCAGGGTCAGCGGTTTGGAGGCATCGTGAAAGACGCTCAGAACCTTGGTCGCGCGCCCGATCGCCTGAATGAACAAGGGGTCATGTTCATCGATCTCGATGACCGGCCGTACCCCGTACGCCGCTCTGCGGATCATTTTCAAGTCGTCCTCCCAGAAATGCGTTGACTCGCAGCGAGTGGCGCATCTATCGTAATTATGATACGAGTGTATCGCACAGCGCTACTAAGTCAAGCAGCACTTCCACGGAGAACGGCAAGGCTGATGAGGGGTACAGTATCGAGGCCGACAAGTCGGCCGGCGGGCAGCAGGCATCGTGCCGGAAGCATCGTTCCGGCGGGGGTCTTGCGATGAAGCGTCGCGTCGCACTGGCGGGATTTCTCCACGAGACCAACACTTTCGCACCCTCCAGGGCAACCTTGGCGCATTTCGAACAGGGTGGTGGTTATCTGCCGATCTGCCGTGGCGCCGAAATCCTCGATCGGTGCCAAGGGGTCAATCTGGGCATTTCGGGCGCCGTGGCCCATGGCGCAGTCCATGGCTGGGACATGCAACCCGTGCTGTGGACCGGCGCCATTCCCTCGGCCCATGTCGAGGAAATGGCATTCGAGCAGATCGCCGCGGAGATTGTTTCGGGGATCGCGGCGGCCTTGCCGCTTGACGGCGTCTATCTCGACCTTCACGGAGCGATGGTCTGTGAACATCTCGACGACGGCGAAGGCGAACTGATTTCGCGCATTCGGGAGATCATCGGTCCTGACGTTCCCATTGCCGTGAGCCTCGACCTGCACGGCAACACCACACAGGCGATGGTCGACAAGGCCGACCTGCTGGTCGCCTTCCGGACCTATCCGCATGTCGACATGGCCGAGACAGGCCGGCGCGCGGCGGTCGGGCTAGACGCGCTGATGGAGCGCGGCAGACCTTTCGCCAAGGCGTTCCGCCGGCTGCCCTACCTGATCCCCATCGCATGGCAATGCACGTCGACGGAGCCGGCGCGGAGCATCTATGACGAGGTCGCGCGGCTCGAAGGCGCAGACGTCGCCTCGACATCCTTCTGGACCGGATTTCCTGCGGCCGATTTCGCCGAATGCGGCCCAACCGTCATCGCCTATGGCGAGACGCAGGCCGCCGCCGACCGAGCTGCGGATCGAATTCGTGACCGCGTGTTGGCGGCCGAGGATGCCTTTGCCGGCCACGCCTTCTCGCCCGACGAGGGCGTGATCGAGGCAATGCGGATCGCCGCCAAGGCCAGCCGGCCCGTGGTCATCGCCGACACGCAGGACAATCCTGGAGCGGGCGGCAATTCCGACACGACCGGCATGCTGCGCGCCCTGGTGAGGAACCGCGCCCAACGCGCCGCGATCGGCCTGATGGTCGATCCCGAAGCGGCCAAGGCGGCGCACGCTGCCGGCGAAGGAGCAGAGATCGCCCTGGCGCTTGGCGGCAATTCGAACATCGATGGCGATGCGCCCTTCGAGGCAAATTTTCGCGTCGACGCGCTGTCCAACGGCGACCTGCACGCCACCGGCCCCTACTACGGTGGGACGAAGATGAACGTCGGTCCCTCGGCCTGCCTGTCCATTGGCGGCGTGAAGATCGTGGTCGCCTCCCACAAGGCGCAGATGGCCGATCAGGCGATGTACCGCTTCGTCGGTATCGAGCCGAGGGAAATGGCCATCCTGGTCAACAAGAGCTCCGTGCATTTCCGGGCCGATTTCGAGCCGATCGCCGAGACAATTCTGGTCTGCAAGGCACCCGGCGCGATGCCGCTGGACCCGGCCGACCTGCCCTGGACACGCCTTGCTCCGGGAATGCGGCTGTCGCCGAGAGGCCCGGTTTTCGAGGCCGCTGGCGGCAAGCAATCGCAGCTATCAGCCACGGAGGCCTGACTGCTCCAGGATCAAGGCGGCACAAGAACCGCCCAGAATAATGCCGGCGCGACCGGATCAACGACAAACACCGTAAATCGCAGTTCTGAAATCAAAAGAGGGAAAAGGATATGCTGAGCACCTTGAGATCGATCCCGACGGCAGACAATCGGCGGAAACATTGGAACCGCGCACTGCGCGGCACGGCAGCAGCCATGCTGTCGGGCGCACTCCTCGCCGGGTCCGGCCTGGCGGCCTCGACCGCCGCGCAGGCCGAAACGATCACCGCCGTGATGCATTCGGGGCTGCGCGTGCTCGATCCGGTCATCACCACCGCGCACATCACCCGTGACCATGCCTACATGATCTATGACGTCCTGGTGGCGGTCGACGAGAATTTCACGCCGCAGCCGCAGATGGCGGACTGGACGATTTCCGATGACAACCTGATCTACACATTCACGCTGCGCGATGGCCTGAAATTCCACGACGGCGCGCCGGTCACGGCTGCCGACGCGGTTGCCTCGCTGAAGCGCTGGGGCCAAAAGGATTCCGGCGGCCAGCTCATCTTCGACGTCACCGAGAGCCTGGAGGCAAAAGACGACAAGACCCTCGTCTGGACCCTCAAGGAGCCGTTCCCGCCACTGCTCGACACGATCGCCAAGCAGTCGGCACTGCCGCCGTTCATCATGCCCGAGCGCGTCGCCGCCAACACGCCGGCCGATACCGCGATCACCGAGTATGTCGGCTCCGGTCCTTTCGTCTTCGTCGAGGACGAATATCAGCCCGGCGTCTCCGTGACCTACAAGAAGTTCGAGGACTACGTGCCGCGGGACGACGCGCCGAGCTGGATGGCCGGCGGCAAGGTCGTCAAGGTCGATGAGGTGAAGTGGGTCACGATGCCGGATGCGCAGACGGCCATCAACGCCATCATGTCCGGCGAGATCGACTATGTGGAGCAGGTTCCGGTCGATCTGCTGCCGATCCTGGAGACGAGCGAGGACGTCACCGTCGAGGTGCGCGACGATCTCGGCTACCAGACCATCGGCCGCATGAACTTCAAATACCCGCCGTTCGACAACAAGAAGATCCGCCAGGCGGCCATGATGGCGCTGAGCCAGGAGGACATTCTTGCGACGCTGATCGGCAATCCAGACTACTACAAGGTCTGCGGCGCCATCTTCGGCTGCGGCACGCCTCTCGGCGACGAGACCGGTTCGGATACGCTCGTCAGCGGCGGCGACGTCGAAGGCGCCAAGAAGCTTCTCGAGGAAGCCGGATATGACGGCACGCCGGTCGTGCTCATGCAGCCGACGGACGTTGTCACGCTGACCGCCCAGCCGGTCGTCGCCGCGCAGGCGCTGCGCAATGCCGGCTTCAATGTCGACATGCAGGCGATGGACTGGCAGACGCTCGTCACGCGCCGCGCAAGCCAGGCCAAGCCGGCCGATGGCGGCTGGAACATCTTCTTCACCAACTGGATGGTGCCCGAAGTCGACAATCCGCTGATCAGCCCGATGCTCAACGGCCGTGGCGACGACGCCTGGTTTGGCTGGCCGAAGGACGACGAGATCGAGGCCCTGCGCGCCGAGTTCATCGCTGCCGAAACCCTGGAAGAGCGCCAGGCAGTGGCCAAGAAGATCCAGGCCCACAACATGGACAACGTGAACTACATCCCGGTCGGCCAGTACTACGCGCCGCAGGCCCGCTCCAACAAGCTGGAAGGCATGCTGATGTCGCCGGTTCCGGTGTTCTGGAACATCGACAAGGCCGAATAGCGCGCGCACGCGACACCGCCACCCTTAACCCCTCCCCTCTCCTGAACATATGGAAGGGGGGAGGGGGACGAAGGCAGGCCCGATTCCGGCGATCCATCCCACAAGGAAATGATCGTCGGCGACGGTCTCCAACCAGGATCCGACAAACCAATGCTTGGCTACATCTTCCGGCGCATCCTGGCGGTCATACCCGTCATGACGATCGTCGCCATCTTCGTGTTCCTGCTCCTGCGCCTGACGCCCGGCGATCCGGCCGCGATCATCGCCGGCGACGCCGCAACACCGGCACAGCTGGAGCGCATTCGTGAATCGCTGGGGCTCAACGATCCGCTCTATATCCAGTTCGTGACCTGGGTTGGGCTGCTCCTGAAGGGTGATCTCGGCACGTCGCTGATCTCCAATACGGCAGTGACGTCAATGATCGGCCAGCGCATCTGGCCCACATTCAACATCGCCGTGATGACCATCATCCTGTCGGTGCTGATCGCCGTGCCGATGGGCGTCGTGGCGGCCTGGCGCCACCGCACATGGGTCGACTATGCCGTGATGACCTTTTCGGTGCTCGGCTTCTCGATTCCGGTCTTCGTCATCGGCTACATCTTCATCCAGATATTCTCGATCGAACTGCGCTGGCTGCCGGTACAGGGTTATGCCGCGCCATCGGAGGACTTCGGCCGCTTCCTGGCACGCGCCATCCTGCCCTGCCTGACACTCGCCACGATCTATGTGGCCCTGATCGCGCGCATGACCCGCGCCTCGATGCTGGAGGTGCTGGGCGAGGATTATGTCCGCACCGCCCGCGCCAAGGGGGTGAAGGAAAACGTCGTCCTGTTCCGCCATGCGCTGCGCAACGCGGCGGTGCCGATCATGACGATCATCGGCACCGGGTTCGCGCTCCTGATCGGCGGCGTGGTGATCACCGAGAGCGTGTTCAACATTCCCGGCATCGGACGCCTGACCGTCGATGCGATCCTCGCCCGCGACTATCCGGTCATCCAGGCGATGATCCTACTCACCAGTGCGATCTACGTCTTCATCAACCTGCTGATCGACCTGTCCTACACCTTCATTGATCCGAGGATTCGCTACTGATGGCCGCTCAATCGCAACCGGCAGCCAGGCTGCAATGGGTCTTCAATGCGATCGCCCTGCCACGGAAATGGCGCGTCGGTCCCGCACCCATCATCGCCGCGGCGGTCCTTGCCGTCATCGTCATCACCGCGATCGCCGCCCCCCTGATCGCGCCGCATGATCCCATGGCGATGGATGCGGTACAGCGGCTGAAGGGGCCGAGCGAGACCTATCCGCTGGGCACCGACGCATATGGCCGTGACGTGCTGTCACGCGTCATAACCGGCGGGCGCGTTTCGCTCTTCATCGGTATCGCGGCGGCCGTCGTCAGCGTCCTGATCGGCCTGGCCATCGGCCTTGTCTCGGGCTTCTTCCGGGTCGCCGATGCCATCATCATGCGCATCATGGACAGCCTGATGGCCATTCCTTCGATCCTGCTGGCCATCGCGCTCGTCGCGCTCAACGGGCCCAGCATCTGGTCCGTCGTCATCGCCATCACCATTCCGGAGATCCCGCGTGTCGTGCGCCTGGTCAGGGCCGTGGTGCTTTCGGCACGCGAGGAACCCTATGTCGAAGCGGCGATCGCTCTCGGTTCCTCGATGCCGAAGATCCTGTGCCAGCATCTCATGCCCAACACGCTCGCCCCACTCACCGTGCAGGCAACCTATATCTGCGCCTCGGCGATCCTGACCGAGGCGATCCTCTCCTTCCTCGGAGCGGGCGTTTCGACCGAAATCCCGACCTGGGGCAACATCATGGCCGAGGGCCGTGTCTATTTCCAGCTTAAGCCGTCGCTCATTTTCTGGCCGGGTCTCATGCTTTCGCTGTGCATCCTGTCCATCAACCTGCTCGGCGATACGGCGCGCGACCTTCTGGATCCGCGCCTGAAGAAACGGGAGGCGTGACCATGCAATTCAAATCCCGCACATTCGACGACGCGCCGGTCGTTCTCGACATCGAGAACCTAACGGTGGCACTGGTCGGCAATCCGCAGGCCGCGCCGGTGCTCGACCACATCTCGCTCCAGATCCGCAAGGGCGAGACGGTCTGCCTGGTGGGCGAAAGCGGCTCGGGCAAATCGGTGACCTCGCTGTCCGTCATGGGGCTGCTGCCCAAGGGCGCGCTGGCGGCAACGGGCGGAGGCATCGAACTCGACGGCCGCAATCTGCTCGAATTGAGCCCCGCCCAGATGCGCGACATGCGTGCCCGCCGCATTTCAATGATCTTCCAGGAGCCGATGACGGCGCTCAATCCGGTCATGCGCGTCGGCGACCAGATCGGCGAGGTTCTGGACACTCATACACGCATGCCGGCCAGGGAAAAGAAGTCCCGCGTCCTCGACATCATGAACCAGGTGCACCTGCCCGATGTGGAACGCATCTACCGTTCCTATCCGCATCAGCTTTCAGGTGGGCAGCGCCAGCGCATCATGATCGCCATGGCGCTGGTGCTGGAGCCGCAACTGCTGATCGCCGACGAGCCGACGACGGCACTCGACGTGACCACCCAGCAGCAGATCCTCAGCCTGATCGCCGAATTGCAGGAGAAGCACGGTACGGCAGTCCTGTTCATCACCCACGACATGGGCGTAGTGGCGGAGATCGCCGATACGGTGCACGTCATGAAGCAGGGCAAAATCGTCGAGCAGGCCCCGGTCGAAGACCTGCTGAGGCGGCCGCGGCAGGAGTATACGCGCCAGCTTCTGTCCGCTGTTCCAAGTCTCATTCCTCGTGAGGCGCGGCCATCCAGCGGAAGCGCGCCGGTTCTGGACGTCAGGCAGCTTGAAAAGACGTACGGAGCCCCGGGCATTTTCGTGCGCCGCGAGCCGACCCGCGCGGCCAGCGACGTCAGCTTCGAGATCACCCGCGGCCGCACCCTCGGCATCGTCGGAGAAAGCGGCTCCGGCAAGTCGACCGTGGCGCGCTGCATCATGCGGCTGATCGATCCGTCGGGCGGCGCGATCCGTGTCGACGGCGCGGACATCGCCACCTTGTCGCGGCGTCAGCTTCAGCCGCACCGCAAGCACATCCAGATCGTCTTCCAGGATCCGTTCCGTTCCCTCAATCCGCGCTGGACGATCGGCCGCAGCCTGATCGAGGGCCCCATCAACATGGGAGAGGACCGCGAGAAGGCCATGGCGCGTGCCGTCGAACTGCTCGCGCTTGTCGGGCTTCCAGACGACGCCGTCGACCGCTATCCGCACCAGTTTTCGGGCGGTCAGCGTCAGCGTGTCGCCATCGCGCGCGCGATCGCCATGGAGCCCGACGTGCTGGTGGCCGACGAAGCCGTTTCGGCGCTCGACGTATCGGTGCAGGCCCAGGTGCTCGATCTGCTCGACGAGTTGCAGAAGAAGCTCGGCATCGCCATCCTGTTCATCACGCATGACCTGCGCGTTGCGGCCCAGATCTGCGACGAAGTCGTCGTGATGCAGCGAGGCCGCATCGTCGAGCACGACACGGCGGCCAATGTCCTTTCGAACCCGAAGCACGCCTACACGCGCGCGCTGATCGAGGCGGCACCCGGACGCAACTGGGATTTCGCCAATTTTCGCGAACTCGGGAACGGGTGAGGCCACGGCCATCGTCGCCGGGCGCCGCCCTCCCTCCATTTCCTTCCTCTACCAGCCCTTATCCGGAGAAAGTCATATGCCCGTCCTGCCGCAGATAGCCGAGTATGCCGACGAACTGACCGCGATCCGCCGCGATTTCCACGCCAATCCCGAAATCGGATTCGAGGAGGTGCGGACCTCTGGCATCGTCGCCGACCTCTTGAAGAAGTGGGGCGTCGACGAGGTGCATACCGGCATCGGCAAGACGGGCGTCATCGGTGTGGTGAAGGGCAAGGGCGACAGCGGCCGCACCGTGGGGCTGCGCGCGGACATGGACGCGCTTCCCATGGATGAGCTCACCAACCTGCCCTACAGCTCCAAGAACCCGGGCCGCTTTCATGGCTGCGGGCATGACGGGCACACCACGATGCTGCTGGGCGCGGCCCGCTATCTGGCCGCCACGCGCGATTTCGCCGGGCGCGCCGTGCTGATCTTCCAGCCGGCCGAGGAAGGTCTCGGCGGGGCACGCGCCATGCTCGCCGACAAGCTGTTCGAGCGCTTCCCCTGCGACGAGATCTACGGGCTGCACAACAATCCGCTTGCCGCGCCCGAGACCTTCGGCGTCAAGCCGGGCGCGGCCATGGCCGGTTCGACCTTCTTCGACATCACCATCAACGGCGTGGGAAGCCACGGCGCGATGCCGCATCATGCGAAGGATCCGATCGTCATCGCCACCGCCCTGGTGCAGAGCCTGCAGTCGATCGTCAGCCGGAATGTCGAGGCGATCCGCCCGGCCGTGGTATCCGTCACCCAGATCCATTCCGGCTCTGCCTACAACGTGGTGCCCGACAAGGCGGTCATCTCGGGCACGATCCGCTATTTCGACGACGAGGTGAAGGAGCTCATCCACCGGCGTGTCGAGAGCCTGTGCGCCGGCTTCGAGCAGAGCTACGAGGTATCGATCGATGTCGATCTGCGGCCGATATTCGACGTGCTCATGAACGACCCACAGCTCGCCGAAGCCTACCGCGACGCCGCGCGCGAGATCGTCGGCGAGGAGAAGGCGACCATCACCAGGGATCTCGTTACCGGCAGCGAGGATTTCGCCGACATGCTGAAAGTGGTGCCCGGCGCCTATTGCACGCTCGGCCATGCCGGCTCGATCCCGGTCCACAACCCGGGCTTCGTGCTGGACGACGCTATCCTGCCCGTCGGCGCCAGCATCATGGCCCGCATCGTCGAAAAGCGCCTGCCTGTGTAAGGCATTCTGTTCTTGCGCATTCTTCAGCCCGCGAAATTTTGGAAATGATCATGAACGTCAAAGACCTGCCTTTCGATACCGAAACGATTCTTGCCGGCCTCCGACCCTGGATCGAATGCGAAAGCCCGACCTTCGACGCTGCAGCGGTCGACAGGATGATGGATCTCGCAGCCTATGACCTGGCGGCAGCGGGCGCGGAGATCGAGCGTATTCCCGGCCGCATGGGGTTCGGCGGCTCGGTGCGGGCCCGCTTTCCGCACAAGGATTTCGGCAAGCCCGGTATCCTGATCTCGGGCCATCTCGACACGGTGCACCCGGTCGGCACGCTGCAGAAGAACCCCTGGCGCATCGAGAACGGCCGTTGCTACGGCCCCGGCATCCAGGACATGAAGGGCGGCAACTATGTGAGCGTCGAAGCGATCCGCCAGCTCGCCCTTGCCGGCATCGAGACGCCACTGCCCGTCACCGTGCTTTTCACGCCCGACGAGGAGGTGGGCACGCCCTCCACACGCGAGCTGATCGAAATGGAAGCGCGCAAGAACAAGATCGTGCTGGTCCCGGAGCCGGCCCGCTCCGACGGCGGCGCGGTCACCGGACGCTATGCGATTGCGCGCTTCAACCTGCGCACGGCCGGCCGGCCGAGCCACGCCGGCTGGGCGCTGAAGGAGGGACGCTCGGCGATTGCCGCCATGGCCCGCAAGATCCTCGAGATCGAGGCGATGACCAGCGACGACTGCACATTCTCCGTCGGCGTGGTACATGCCGGCCAATGGGTCAACTGCGTCTCTTCCTTCTGCGATGCGGAGGTCCTGTCGATGGCCAAGCGGCAGCACGATCTCGACCACGGCGTGGAGCGCATGCTGGCGCTTTCGGGCGAGGAAAACGACGTGATGATCGAAGTGACGCGTGGCGTCACACGCCCGGTCTGGGAGCCCGACGCTGGAACGATGGCGGTCTACGAGGTGGCGCGCGAAATCGCCGGCGAGATCGGCTTCGACCTTACCCATGGCAGCGCCGGTGGGGGCTCCGACGGAAATTTCACCGGCGCGCTCGGCATACCGACGCTCGATTCCATCGGCGTGCGCGGTGCCGGACTGCATACGCTGGGCGAATATATCGAGACCGACAGCCTGGTCGAGCGCGCCCGGCTGATGGCCGGGCTGCTGACACGGCTGAGATAACAGGACGATTGAAGTATCGCCGGCCGGGCGCTTGCGCCCGGCGCCACACCGCAACTATTTGCGCGCCGGGCCCTTGCGCTCGGCAGAGGCCGCCCAGATGTTGACGTCGCCTTCGCGGGCATAGCGGTCGATCTCGGCCAGTTCCTCCGCGGAGAAGTCCGGGTTGGCGAGAGCACCCACGCAATCCTCGACCTGTTCGGGCCGGCTGGCGCCGATGAGCGCAGAGGTCACGCGGCCCTTGCGCAAGACCCAGGCGATGGCCATCTGCGCCAGTGTCTGGCCGCGCCTCTGCGCAATGGCGTCGAGTTGGCGGATATTGGCCAGGGTCTCCTCGTTCAGAAAGCTCTGGCGCAGCGACTTGCCCTGGGTGGCGCGGCTGCCTTCGGGAATGCCGCCGAGATATTTCGACGTCAGCATCCCCTGGGCGAGCGGCGAAAAGACAATCGAGCCGATTCCTTCCTCATCGAGCGTGTCGAGCAGACCGTCATCCTCGACCCAGCGATTGATCATGGAATAGCTCGGCTGGTGAATGAGGCACGGCGTGCCGAGCTCCCTGAGGATAGCCGCCGCCTCGCGGGTGCGCTGCGAATTGTACGACGAGATGCCCGCATAGAGCGCCTTTCCCGAACGCACCGCATGATCGAGCGCCATCATTGTTTCTTCCAGCGGCGTATCGGGGTCGAAGCGGTGGGAATAGAAGATGTCGACATAGTCGAGCCCCATGCGCTTCAGGCTTTGATCGAGCGAGGCGAGAAGATATTTGCGGCTGCCCCATTCGCCATAGGGGCCGGGCCACATGCCATAGCCGGCCTTGGTCGAGATGATGAGTTCGTCGCGATATCCGGCAAAATCTTCGCGCAGAATCCGTCCGAAGGCGATCTCCGCCGAGCCCGGCGGCGGGCCGTAATTGTTGGCGAGATCGAAATGGGTGATGCCCAGATCGAATGCCTTGCGGCAGATTGCCTGTTTCACCCCGTGAGGCGTGTCATCGCCGAAATTGTGCCACAGGCCGAGCGAAAGAGCCGGCAGTTTCAGCCCCGATCGCCCGCAGCGGTTGTATCTCATCGTCTCGTAGCGGTTGTCGGCCGGTTTCCAGCCCATGGCTATCATCCCTTGTCTGTCGGGCGCCGCCGCAACAGCACCCTTCCGATCGATCTCCTGATCCGGCGAATTCCCGGCGGCATGCCGTTTCCAGAACTGCCGCAATTGCCTTAGCGCGCATTTGCTTCACACGGAAACGTCTGAAGCAAGGACATGCGCTCCAGAGCAATGCCCTGGAACATGTGCCGTTCGCTCAAGCAATCCCGTTTGAGCGAACATGATCAAGCGCTATTTCGCCTCCGCCAGAAGCGCCTTCGCTTCGGCCACGCCCAGTGGCGCGGGTCGTTCACAACCGGTGCGCATGGCAACGAAGCGGCCGCTTTCGCCGGATTCCAGAATGCCCGTCATCACGTCGATCGTGTGCAAGGCAAGGTCGAGCGAGCAGCGATGCGCCCGCCCTTCGGCGATCGCCAGCGCCATGTCGGCCAGCCCTGCCGTCCGGTAATTGGCACGCATGCCGTTCGCGTGCTCCTGATTGTGGACGGCGAATGGATGGTCCCATTGCGGCGGCTCGCTCACCTGATCGCCGCCATTCGTGAAGACCACGTCTCCGCCGAAGAAGTTGGGATCGGGCACATGCACCGTGCCGATTTCGCCATAGAGTTCCATCGGCGCGTGGCCGTGCTGCCAGACGTCCCAACTCGCGTTGAACGTGACGGCGGCGCCGTTTTCGAATTCCATCAGGGCGTGGATCGTCGTCGGCGTCGCGACAGTGATCTTCTCGCCATGGCGCGGCTGGGAGGTGATCGTGCGCTCCTTCGCCGGAATGGTGGCGAGGGCGGCGACCTTCTTCACCGGGCCGATCAACTGAATGAGATTGGCGATGTAGTAGGGTCCGAGATCGAGGATCGGCCCGCCACCCGGCTGGAAGAAAAAATCCGGATTGGGATGCCAGTGCTCCATGCCATGGCTCATCACATGGCATGTGCCGCTCGTGATCCGCCCCAGCCTGCCTGAATCGATGAGTTCGCGCGCAAGCTGATGCGCACCTCCGAGAAAGGTGTCGGGAGCCGAGCCGATGCGCAGACCCTTCCTTGCCGCGCGCTCGGCAAGGTCCTGGCCTTCCTCGACCGAAAGCACGAACGGCTTTTCGGAATAGAGATGCTTGCCCGCCTCGAGAATGGCGCGCGAAACCTCGTAATGCGCGGCCGGGATCGTCAGATTGACGACGATGTCGATATCGTCCGCCGCCAGGAGGGCCGGCACCGATTGCGCACGCACACCGAACTCTTCGGCCCTCGCCTCTGCCGCCGCCATGTCGATATCGGAACAGGCCCGCATCTCGATGCCGCGAAAGAGCGGAGCCAGCCCGAGATAGGTCGCGGCAATGTTGCCGCTGCCGATGATGCCGACGCCGAGTTTCCTTGTCATTGCGGTGTTCCTAGAACTGGTTGGCTGCTTCGATGGACCGGCGGGCGAATCGTGCGGCGTCGCTCGGATTGTCATGCTCCATGACGAAAATGTCGGCCGGCGTCTTTGCGCGCAGCGCCTTCATCAGTCCCTTCCAGTCCATGGTGCCATGGCCGACATCGGCCCAGCCGTCCTCGTCCGCGGCCGCGCCGGCCGGCGCGATGTCCTTGACATGGGCCGCGACGATACGCGGTCCGAATTCCTCGATCCAGGCAAGCGGGTCGGCGCCGCCGCGCACGACCCATGCGACATCCATTTCCCAGCCAATATTGGGCGCAGCCTCCAGGATGAGCCGCTGCGGCACAGCCCCGGCTGCGTCCGCCGCGAACTCGAAATCGTGGTTGTGCCAGGCAAAGCGTTTTCCGGCGCGCTGTACCCCCTCGCCGACTGCGGCGAGCCTTTCGCCGAACCGCTTCCATCCATCGGCATCGGTCGGCCGGTTCTCGGCTACGAGATAGGGGCAGATGAGAAGGTTGACTCCCAGGGCATCGGCGATGTCGAGGGCCTTGGCGGTCTCGTTTTCCAGCATGTCGATCGAGAAATGGCCGCTCGGCATGGCGAGGCCGTTGGCGTCGAGCATGGCCCTGAAGGCCTTGGGGTCTTCGTAGACCCCGCCAAAGCCTTCGACGGCCGTGTAACCGGCCTGCGAGACCAGCTTGAGGACATCGCTCCAGGGCTGAAAATTGCGTGCGCTATAGAGTTGGAAGGACCAATTCATCATCATCGGCTCTCGTTCTTGGGGGTGGAAGTCTTCTCTGGCACTCTTCAGAGGCGTTCGCCGCTCTCCGCGTCGAACACCGAGGCGCGTGCCGGGTCGAAGCCGATGCGGATCGTCTCGCCGTCGCGCACGTTCCTGTCGGCATCGACGCGCAGCGCGAAACCCTGCCCGCCGAGCCGCGTCCAGACCAGCGTGTCGGAGCCCATGGGCTCGACGATCTCGACCTCGGCATCCACGTTGTAGGGCATTGCGGCTGCGGCATCGCCGATCGCGACATGCTCGGGCCGCACACCGAGCTGGACGTTTCGCCCGGCGCAGTCGGGGCGCTCGAAGCGATAGCCCGCCAGATCGACCGTCAGGCCGCCGGCCTTGAAGGCTGTTCCATCGGCAATCGCGCCGTCCAGGAAGTTCATGCTCGGCGAGCCGATGAAACCGGCGACGAAGCGGTTGATCGGGCGGCTGTAGATTTCCTGCGGCGTGTCGAGCTGCTGGATCACTCCGCCCTTCATGACGGCGATCCGGTCGGCAAGCGTCATCGCTTCGATCTGGTCGTGGGTCACGTAGATCATCGTGTTCTTCAGGCGTTGGTGGAGACGTTTGATCTCCACGCGCAGCTCGCTGCGCAGCTTGGCATCGAGGTTGGACAGCGGTTCGTCGAACAGAAACACATCCACGTCGCGAACCAGGGCACGGCCGATGGCCACACGCTGGCGCTGGCCGCCCGAAAGCGCCGCCGGCCGCCGCTTGAGCAGGGACTCGATCTGCAGGATCTCGGCTGCCCGCGCAACGCGCTTGGCGATCTCGTCCCTTGGGGTTCCCGCCACACGCAGCCCGAACGACAGATTGCCCTCGACGCTCATCTGCGGATAGAGCGCATAGGACTGGAACACCATGCCGATGCCGCGGTCCTTCGGCTCCTCCCAGGTGACGTTCCTGCCATCGATGAAGATCTGGCCGGCGGAGACGTCGAGCAGTCCCGCAATGCAGTTCAGGAGGGTGGACTTGCCGCAGCCCGATGGCCCGAGCAGGACCAGGAACTCACCCTTGTCGATGGCGAGATTGAGGGAGTTCAGAACCTTCACCGCGCCGAAGTTCAGCGAGAGATCCTTGACGATCACACTTTCCATTGTCCCGGCCTCCCGCTCAACCCTTGACCGCGCCGGCGGCGATGCCCCGCACGAAGAACTTTCCGGACAGGAAATAGATGGCGAGGGGCACGAGCCCAGTCAGAAGCGTGGCCGCCATGTTCACATTGTACTCCTTCACGCCTTGGACCGAGTTGACGATGTTGTTGAGCTGGACCGTCATGGGATAGGTATCGGGACGCGTGTAGACGACGCCGAACAGGAAGTCGTTCCAGATGCCGGTCACCTGAATGATGAGCGCCACCACGAAGATGGGCAGGCTCATCGGGACCATGATCCTGAGATAGATGCCCCAGAACCCCGCCCCGTCGACGCGGCCGGCCTTGAACAGCTCTTCCGGCAGCGACGAGAAATAGTTGCGGAAAAGCAGCGTCAGGATCGGCATGCCGAAAATGCAGTGCACGATCACCAGTCCCCAAAGGCTTCCGTAGAGACCCATTTCGCGCAGCAGGATGACGATCGGGTAGAGCATCACCTGATAGGGGATGAACGCGCCGAAGATCAGGATGGTGAAGAAGGCCTCGGCCCCCTTGAAGCGCCAGTTGGCGAGCGCGTAGCCGTTGACCGAGGCAATGGCGATCGAAAGGATCACCGAAGGAACAGTGATGCGCACGGAGTTCCAGAACCCGCGCGACAGGCCATCGCAGTTCAAGCCGGTGCAGGCTTCGGCCCAAGCCTTGACCCAGGGCTCAAAGGTGATTTCGACCGGCGGGGCGAAGATATTGCCCATGCGGATCTCCGGCATGCCCTTGAGCGAGGTCACGACCATCACGTAGAGCGGCAGCAGGTAGTAGACGGCGATGACCAGCAGGGTCCCGTAGAGAAAGACGTTGCGGCGCGTGATCGTGCGGCGCGGCCGCGGACCGCTGGGCCCCGATGTATCGAGGGCGCCCGCATGGTTCAGGACGGTATCATCCATGCTTCTTCTTCCCGAATTCCAGATAGGCCCAGGGGATGAGAACGATCAGCACCGACAGGAGCATCATCGTCGAGGCGGCAAAGCCCTGCCCGAGGTTCTGTGACGAGAACATCATGTCGTAGACATATTTTGCCGGCACTTCGGAGGCGATGCCGGGCCCACCGCTCGTCTGGGCGACGACGAGATCGTAGACCTTGACGATGCCCGAGGCGATGATGACCAGAGCCGTCACCAGAACGGGACGCAGCATCGGGATGACGATGAAGACGTAAGTCCGCCACATCGGAATGCCGTCGACGCGTGCCGCTTTCCAGATGTCCTCGTCGATGCCGCGCAGGCCGGCCAGCATGAGGCACATGATGAGGCCGGTGCTCTGCCAGAGCGCGGCGATGAGAATGCCATAGATGACGATATCGGGATTGTAGAGTGGGTCGAAACTGAAACTTGTCCAGCCAAGATCCCGGATCACCCCCTGGATGCCGAAATCCGGATTGAGCAGCCACTGCCAGACAAGGCCCGTGACGATGAAGGACAGGGCGAAAGGAAAGAGGAAGATCGAGCGAAACGTATTTTCGAAGCGGATCTTCTGGTCGAGCAGCGCAGCCAAGACGAACCCGATCACCAGCGAGAAAACCAGCATGCACAGGCCATAGATGAACAGGTTCTCGATCGAGACCAGCCAGCGCTGCGTCGACCAGAGGCGGTCATACTGGTCGAGCCCGACGAAACGCAGGCGCGGCAGGAGCTTGGAATTGGTGAAGGAATAGAGGATCGTCCACAGCGTGCCGCCGGCGAACACGACACCCGCCGTGAGGATCATCGGCAATGAGGCAATCTTCGCCGTCAGGTTCTTGAACAGCCTCACCGGAGGCCCGTCGCGATGTTTGGGCGACATGCGATCGCTTCCCGCACTGGTGCTTGAAGGGATGGACCGCCGCTTGCCTCGGCTTGAGCCCGGCAAGCGGCGCCATACGGCAGGGCTTACTCAGCGCTGTCGACGATACCGACGAAGCGCTCCTGGGCGGCCTGCGTCGTCATGTCGGTGGCCAGGAATTCGGCGATCAGATCGTTGATCTGATTGAGCGAATCCTGGTTCATCAACTGCTCGCCCGATGGCATGATGTCGCCTTTGGCGAGGATATCGAGCCCCTTGCGCATGCAGTCGTTCGCCGCTTCAAGATCGACGTCGCCGCGGATCGGCAGCGATCCCTTCTTCAGATTGAACGCGACCTGGGTCTTCGGATCGAGCATGGCGGAGGCAAGCTGCAACTGGGCCGCAGATTTCTCTGCATCGTTCAGCACCGGGAAATAGAAGGCGTCACCGCCGGTCGAGATCGACGCGTGCACGCCCAGCCCCGGCAGGCAGGTATAGTCCGTGCCGGCGACCTGACCGGCGATCTGGAATTCGCCCTGCGCCCAGTCACCCATGATCTGGCCGCCGGCCTGGCCGGTGATCACCAGATTGGTCGCCTGGTTCCAGTCCTGAACGTTGGAGCCGGCAGACATTTCGCGCATGTCCTCGACGGCCTCGAATATCTTCGCCATCTCCGGGCCGCCGGCCACTTCGGCATCCTTGTCGCCATAGACCTTCTGATAGAGGTCCGGGCCGCCGAGGCCGGCCACGAGAACGCGGAACGCGCCGCCCGCCTGCCAGGGCTGACCGCCGATGGCGAGCGGGATCTTGCCGGCCTTCTTGAGCGCGGGTGCCGCGGCGACGAACTCGTCCCAGTTGGTGGGCACCTCGACGCCTGCCTCCTCGAACGCCTTGTTGGAAAGCCACAGCCACTCCCAGGAATGGATATTGATCGGCGCGCAGTAGATCTTGCCGTCCACCGTGCAGCTCTCCAGAAGCGAGCTCGGCTTGACGATGTCGCTCCAGCCTTCCTTCTCGGCGACCTCGGTCAGATCACGAAGCAGGCCTGCCTCGATGAGTTCCTCGGTCTGCCGGCCATGGTTGAACTGCGTGGCGCCCATCGGATCGCCGCCCGTAATGCGGCTGATCATGACCGGGCGCGCCGTGTTGCCGCCGCCGGCAATCGCGCCGTCGACCCATTTGTTGCCGGTGGCGTCGAAGGCCTTGGCGAGCTCTGCGACGGCTGCCGCTTCGCCGCCCGAGGTCCACCAGTGCGTGACTTCGAGTTCGGTCGCCTGAGCTGCGAGCGGAAATGCGACGCTTGCCGCAAGAACTGCGGCCGAGAGCCTATAACGCATCTTAACTCCTCCCTGAATCTGAAACGTTACAGATTTGAGCCTATGCGAATCGATTCAAGCACGCAATGGGCGAATGTGCGGTGCGGGCAATTTTTTCCGAGCCTCGAAACAATTCTCAGCGCCCCGCCCATCCGATTGCCCTGCCGCATTGCAGCATGAACCGAGCATTCTGGCGCATAGCATGCTGATTCCTTTCCGGTTTGCATTGCAGCACAACGGTTGGACGCCGTTCTTCGACAGACAGATAGCGCGCAACAGGAATGCCGAAGAGATCATATGCCTATCATTCTGCAACGTTTCAGATGATAATCGCTATGGGGGACTTGGCACCGTTCATCGGGGCGTCTATGCGATGGCCGGCCCAGAGAACGGACCCTCGAACCGTGAGGGGCCCGGTGCCCGGCGGGCACGATGCACGAAATCCGGAGCGGCAGGGCGGCCCGACAGGCAGAACGATGGACCAGAAGGCAAGAGACAGAGCGGGCGTCGAGCAGGTCGAGCCGGGCATGGCGGAGAAGGAAGGCCAGCGCCCGACCCTCAAGACGATCGCCTTCATGACCGGGCTCGGCGTGACGACGGTGTCGCGCGCATTGAAGGATGCGCCCGAAATCGGTGAAGCGACGCGGCGGCGCGTGCAGCTTGTCGCCCGGCAGATCGGCTACCGGCCGAACCGGGCCGGCGTACGCCTGCGCACGGGCAAGACCAATGTCATCAGCCTTATCCTCAACACCGAAGACGAAGTGACGGGCTTTCTTTCGGACATCATCTACGGGATCTCGGAGGTTCTGGCCGACACGCCCTATCATCTCGTCGTCACACCCTATTCGCGCACCAACGACCCGCTTGAGCCGGTACGCTATGTGGTGGAAACGGGATCGGCTGACGGTATCATCATCTCGCGCATCGAGCCCGACGATCCCCGGGTGCGTTATCTGGTGGAGCACGACTTCCCCTTCGCCACGCATGGCCGCACGGCGATGGGCGTGGAACACGCGTTTCACGATTACGACAATCACGCCTATGCGGCGGAAGCGGTACGAACCCTTGGCCGGGCGGGCCGTCGCAGGCTCGCGCTTCTGCCACCCCCGCCCACGCTGACCTACTATCACGAGACCAGGAACGGGTTTTCCGAGGCCCTGCTGGAGACAGGCGCCAGCGAGGTCCCCTTCCCCTCGGCCCATCTCGATCTGCCTCTGGACCGCATCCGCCAGCATGCCGCCGACCTGATGCGCAGAGCAAATCGGCCCGACGGCATCGTCTGTTCGGGCGCCGGGGCGGCCATCGCGCTGGTGGCGGGCATCGAAGAGGCGGGCCTGACCCTTGGCCACGACGTCGACATCGTCACCAAGCAGTCGACGCAGTTTCTTCACTGGTTCCGGCCGCAACTGTTCATTGCGCGCGAGGATTTCAGCCTTGCCGGCCGCGATCTTGCCATAGCGCTTCTCAAACGTATCGGTGGCGCCGATCCGAAGACGCTGCAGACCCTGAGCAGCCCGGTCTGGGACGGCCGTCCCGTCGATGCGCCGGGAAACGGATAGGGTCGCGAGCGCCGGATTCCAGCGCCTTGAATTGGCGCAAAGACCACAAGACCTCAGGCGGCGCCTGCACCCCATGGCCCGTGGTGAGCGCCCGGCCGGTCGACCCGCTCGAAGCCGTGCGCGCCGAAGAAGTCGCGCTGACCCTGAATGAGATTGGCTGTGCCGCGCCCTTGCCTGTAGGCGTCGAAATAGGCGAGTGCCGAGGAGAGGGCGGGCACCGGAATGCCGGCCCGCGCAGCGACAGCGACAATGCGGCGAAGCGCTGGATGGGCCTCGCCCATCATCTCGACGAAGCGTGGGGCGAAGAGAAGATTTGCCGGCTTGGACTCTTCGAACGCTTCCGCAATCGTGTCCAGGAACTGAGATCGGATGATGCAGCCGGCGCGCCATATTCGGGCGATCGTCGGCATGGGCAGACTCCAGAAGAACTCGCCGGAGGCGGCCTGCATGACGGCGAAGCCCTGTGCATAGGCCGCGATCTTGCCGGCCAGCAGAGCCGGCTCGAGATCGGCGATCAAGGTCTTCCGGTCGGCTTCGGGGATGCGCCGGTCCACCTTGCCGTAGAGCGCTTCGGCCGCCTCGCGCTCGGCCTTGAGCGCCGACAGGCTGCGTGCGGCCACCGCCGCCTCGATCGCCGTCGCCGGCACGCCCATCATCTGCGCCTCGATGACGGACCAGCGCCCTGTCCCCTTCTGTCCTGCCCGATCGAGGATCAGGTCGACCACGGGATTCTTCCGTTCGGGGTCGCGTGCAGCAAGCACCTTTGCGGTGATCTCGATCAGGTAGGATTCCAGCTTGCCGCCGTTCCACGTCTCGAAATGCCCCGCCATCTCGTCGGTGCCAAGGCCCAGACCGTCGCGCATGATGCCGTAGACCTCGGCGATCATCTGCATGTCGGCATATTCGATGCCGTTGTGGATCGTCTTGACGAAATGACCAGCGCCGTTGTCACCGAGCCGCGCCACGCAAGGCTCGCCCTTGTAGCGTGCGGCGATCGACACGAGGATCGTTTCCACGCGCCGCCACGATTCCTCCGAGCCGCCGACCATGATCGAAGGGCCATGCCGCGCGCCCTCCTCGCCGCCGGATACGCCCATGCCGATGAATGTCAGCCCCGTTCCGTCAAGTTCGTCGAAGCGGCGCATCGTATCACGGAAATTGGCGTTGCCGGCATCGATGATGATGTCTTCGGGCGCGAGCAGCGGCCTGAGTGCCGCGATCTGCTCGTCCACGGCGGCACCTGCCGGGACCATGAGGATGACCGGACGCGGCGGGCGGATGGCGGCCGTCAGTTCCTTCAGCGTTTCGCAGGCTATGATGCGCTCGCGCAAAGGCCCGGCCGTATCCGCGAAGTCGACCGTCCTGTCGGTCGTTCGGTTCCAGACCGCGATCCGATGCCCCTTCTCGGCGATGTTGAGGGCGAGATTGGCGCCCATGACGCCGAGCCCGATCAAACCGATTTCGGCATGCGACATGTCATAGACCTCGATTTCAAATCTTCGCGGAAAGCGGTCGCGGGGTCAGTCCGACGCGGCCACGGGTTCACGCCGATGATGCGCATTGCGGGGCGAGATCGTCAACGCGATACAGCATCCAGAACGGCCATCAGAGAAAATCGAGGCGCGCCGGCGTGAAGGAATCGATCAGCCTGCCGGGTTCCAGCGCCCGCACGCCGTGAACGGCGTTGGACGGCACGACGAAGCTTTCGCCCTTGGTCAAGACCTCCGTCACTCCGTCGACCGTCACCTCGAATCGGCCTTCCGCGACATAGGACGCCTGCACATGCGGATGCGAATGCTGCTTGCCTACGGCGTCCGTTTCGAAGGCGAACTCAACGATCATCAGCTGATCGTCATGGGCCAGCACGCGCCGGCGCACGCCCGGATCGGCAGGCTGCCACTGATCGTTCGAAGGGCGGACGAAATTGCTGCTCATGGTCGGTTCCTTCTGGTTGTTTTCTGTTTCCAGCATTTGCGTTCGAGGCCGATACAGATGGGATGCAGATGTTGGAAACAAACCACTAGCGCGCCAGCCAGCCGCCATCGACGGGAACGACGGCGCCGTGCACATAGTTTGCCGCATCGCTGGCCAGGAAGACGGCGGTACCGCCGATATCGTCCGGACGTCCCCAGCGTCCCGCCGGGATACGCTTCAGGATGTCGTTGAATCGTTCGGGGTCATTGCGCAACGCCTCGGTGTTGCTGGTCTCGATATATCCGGGCGCAATCGCATTGACGTTGATGCCCTTTGCCGCCCACTCGTTTGCCAGCAGTTTCGTCAATCCGGCGACCGCACTCTTGGACGCCGTGTAGGACGCCACGCGTATCCCGCCCTGGAACGACAGCAGCGAGGCGATGTTGATGATCCTGGCTGGGCGCCCCTCGGCAAATGCTGCCCGTGCGAGCGCCTGGCACAGAAGGAAGACCGACTTCAGGTTGACATCCATCACCGCGTCCCAGTCCTCGAGCGTGAAGTCGACTGCATCGGCCCGGCGTATGATGCCCGCGTTGTTGACGAGTATGTCGATCGGGCCGTGCGCCTTCCACACCTCGTCGAAGAAGCCGGCGACATTGGCGGTATCGGAAAGATCCGCCTTCATCTCCACAAGGGAGCCTCCCGCCTTGCCCACGGCATCCGCCGTCTCCGCCATGGAGGACCGTCCAACGGCAATGATCTCGGCGCCTGCGGAAGCGAGCGACAGCGCGACGCCCTGGCCGATGCCGGTATTGGCCCCGGTCACCATGGCGCGGCGCCCGGCAAGGCTGAACGGGTTCACCGCAATGCCTCCATCGGGACCATGTCCACATCGCGGTAGTCGACATTGTCGCCTGCCATCGCCCAGATGAACGTGTAGCTGGACGTGCCGGCACCGCAATGGATCGACCAGCCCGGCGACAGGATGGCCTGTTCGTTGGCCACAACCAGATGACGCGTCTCGTCGGGCTCGCCCATGAAATGAAAAATGCGCTGATCGGCGTCGAGACCGAAATAGAGATAGGCTTCGGAGCGCCGGTCGTGGACGTGGCAGGGCATGGTGTTCCACACCGAACCCGGCGCGATGACGGTCATGCCGACCACAAGCTGGCACGAAGGCATCACATCGGGATGCACGAACTGGAAGATCGAACGCTCGTTCGACGTCGCCTGGCTTCCGAGATCGAGCCGCTTGGCGTCGGCGATGCGGACAAGGCGGGTCTCATAGGCATGGTGAGCCGGCGCACTCAGCAGATAGAATTTCGCCGGTTCGGCCGCATTGTCGCTCTCGAAGCCGACATTCTGCGTGCCCTTGGCGAGATAGAGCATGTCGCGGTGACCGAGTTCGAAGCTCTCCCCCCCGGCCAAGACCCGCCCGGCACCGCCGACATTGACGACGGTCATCTCGCGCCGGTCGAGGAAGTTGTCGGTGCCTGTTGCCTTGACCGGCAGAAGTTCGAGCGGCGCGGAAACCGGCATCGCCCCGCCAACGCTCAGGCGGTCGAGATGCGTGTAGGTCATATTGAGACAGTCCGGCGCAAACAGGCTTTCGATCAGAAAGGCGCGGCGCAGCCGATCGGTATCGAAGGTCTTGGCCATTTCCGGGTGAATGGCCTGGCGTATGTCGACGTTCATCTTTGCAGTCCCTGTTCGTTTGCGTGTTTGCTTTGGGCAGCCGGCGGCGCCTATTCGACCTGCCGGGCAAAGACCCTGCCCAGATCCGAGCCGTGTTGCAGCAGCGCCTGATAGCGGCGCTGGCTGGCGGACAGGTGCGCCCGCATCGCTTCGCGGGCGGCCGCCGGGTCGCCGTCGGCGATTGCCTGCATGATGGCATTGTGCTCGGCCTGCAGGCCGGCCAGATATTCCTGCGACTGAAGAAGGTCGGACGAGACGATCGTGACAAGGTCGCGGGGAATGGTGCGCCGGCCCAGAACGTCGAGCATCTCGACATAGAACGGGTTGTTGGTCGCCGTCGCGATCGTCCGGTGAAAGGCGAAATCCGCCGCGCCGGTGGGCTGGCGCCGGCGCAGCATCTCCTCGAAATCCGCGAAGGCGGCGTGAATCTCGGCCTGCTGGGAGGCCGAGCGCCGCTGTGCGGCGAGACCGGCCGATTCGATCTCCACGGCCATGCGCACCTCGAGCACATTGAGCACCATGGAAACCTTGCCGCCGATCTCGGAAAAGATCTCGGCGACCGCGTTGGGCGCGTCCTCATGGACGAAAACGCCCGCACCCTGACGAGCATGGACCAGACCATCCGCCGACAGCCGCGCAATCGCCTCGCGGACGACCGTCCGGCTAACCCCATGTTCCACGCAAAGCTGGTTCTCCGTCGGCAGCTTGGCGCCCGGTTCGAGATCGCCGGAGACGATCTTCATCCGGATGGTCTCGACCACACCGTCGGCCAGCCTCGGCCGACGCCCTGCGCGGGCATCGGCTCCATGGGGCGAGGCAACATTCATCGGAACACTCCCGGCAGCCAAAGCGAAATCGCCGGGATATAGGTGACCAGCGCCAGCACGAGAAGCCCGGCGGCATAGAACGGCCAGATCGAGCGCATGGCGCGCCAGACGCTGATCTTGCCGACCGCGCAGGCGACGAACTGCACCGCGCCGACCGGCGGTGTGTTCAGCCCTAGACCGAGGTTGAGGATCATGATGACGCCGAAATGCACCGGATCGACGCCATAGGCCTGGGCGACCGGCAGGAAGATCGGCGTCGCGATGATGATCAGCGGCCCCATGTCCATGAAGGTGCCCAGCATCAGCATCAGGAGGTTCATCAGGAGCAGGATGACATAGGGATTCTCCGAGACGGCATTCATCGCCGCCACCAGCTGGGCGGGCACCCGTAGATAGGCCATGAGCCACGAGAACGCGGCCGCCGTGCCGATGATCAGCAGGACCATGGACGTGGTACGTACCGCACCGAGCGTGGCATGGACGAAGCCATCCCAATCCATCTGCCGATAGACGAAGAGTGTCACCAGCATGGCATAGAGAACCGCGATGCAGGAGCTCTCGGTGGCTGTGAAGATGCCCGAGCGCACACCGCCGAAGATGATGCCGATCAAGAGCAGGCCCGGGATCGCCACGGCCGCGAGATGCGCGACCGCCAGCCAGCCCGGAAAAGGCTCCGTCGGATAGCCGCGCCGGCGCGCCACGAAATACGCCGTCGTCATCAATGCGCCGGCCAGCATCAGGCCGGGCAGGATGCCGGCCGTGAAGAGATCGGCGATGGAGATCTTTCCGCCGGCTGAGATCGAATAGATGATCATGTTGTGCGACGGCGGCAGAAGAAGCGCGATGAGCGCCGCCATGGAGGTGACGTTGACGGCGTAGTCGACGCCATAGCCGCGCTGCTTCATCTGCGGGATCATCAGTCCGCCGACGGCGGCCGCTTCGGCCACGGCGGAACCGGAGATGCCGCCGAACAGGGTGGACGCGGCGATGTTGACCTGGCCGAGGCCGCCACGGACATGGCCGATCATCGAACCGGCGAAGGCGACGATGCGGCTCGCGATGCCGCCGCGCACCATCAGGTCGCCCGCATAGATGAAGAACGGGATGGCCAGCAGCGAAAAGACGCTCATGCCCGAATTGAGGCGCTGGAACACGACGAGCGGCGGCAGGCCGAGAAAGAGGACCGTGACGAAGCTGGCGACGCCGAGACAGAAGGCGATCGGCGTGCCGATCAGCATGAGCGCAACGAAGGTCCCGAAGAGGATCCACAGTTCCATGGTTCAGATCCTCGATTCTTCGTAGTGACCGGATTGTTCGGCTTCCGTCTCGATATCGTCGTCGATCCGCACGCCGGAAAGACGCAGCGCGATGCGCTCGAGCGAAAAGAGGCAGACGAGCACGCCTCCTGCCACGACCGGGAAATAGTCGAAACTGCCCGATATGCCGAGCGCCGGCAGGATGGAGTTCCACGTCAGGGCGACGAGCTGGCTTCCGTACCAGACCATGCCTGCGCCGAACGCGAAGACCACGATGTCGGAAATCATGCGCAGCACCCGCTTGCCCGATTTCGGGACAACGTAAAGCAGGACGTCGAACCCGAGATGATAGTTCTCGCGGATGCCGACGGCCGCGCCCAGAAAGATGAACCAGCTCATGAGCATCACCGCTCCGGGTTCCGTCCAGCTCGGCGAATCGTTCAGCACGTAGCGGCCGTAGACCTGCCAGGCCACGAACGCCGTCATGGCGACAAGGCCGATGCCGGCCAACCACAGGGACAGTCGGCTCAGACCCGAAAGTACCTGTGCCACGCGGCCCATCGCGCTATCCTGGGGAGACGTCGTCATCAACCATTCCCTCGGATCAGGCCATCGATTCACGGATCGACAGGCCGATCAAACGCATTACCCTGGAGCGGTTCTGCGGCGGCGCGGAGACCCCGCGCCGCCGCAAAGGTTGCTTACTGGACGGCACGAATGCGCTCGACCAGGTCCTTCAGCTTGTCGTCGGTGACATGCTTCTCGTAAACCGGGCCCATCGCGTCGATGAACGGCTGCTTGTCAGGCGTGGTCACCGTTGAGCCGGCCTCTTCGACCATCTTGCGCGATGCGACCTCACGTGCTTCCCAGAGTTCGCGCTGCTTGGCGACGCTGTCCTTCGCCGCCTGCTTGACGATCGCCTGATCCTCCGGGCTGAGCTTGTCCCAGCTCGACTTTGCCATCACCAGCACTTCCGGAACGATCAGGTGCTCGTCGAGCGAGAAGTACTTGGCAACCTCCGAATGCTTGGCCGATTCATAGCTGGGGAAGTTGTTTTCCGCACCATCGATGACGCCGGTCTCGATTGCCGAATAGACTTCGCCATAGGGCATCGGGGTGGCGTTGGCGCCCAGTGCGTTGACCATGTCGACGAAGATGTCGGACTGCATGACGCGGAATTTCATCCCCTGCAGATCGGCCAGCGATTCGACCGGCTTGGAGGAGTTGTAGAAGGAGCGCGCGCCGCCGTCATAATAGGCGAGCCCGATCAATCCGTGCGGCTCGAAGCCGGCCAGGATTTCCTCACCGATCTCGCCGTCCATGACCTTGTGCATATGGTCGACGGAGCGGAAGATGTATGGCAGCGACACCACACGCGTTTCGGGGACCAGCCCGTTGAAGGGACCCATCGACACACGATTGAGGTCGATCACGCCGGCGCGGGTCTGTTCGATGGTGTCCTTCTCCTCACCGAGCTGTGCGGAGTGATAGACCTCGATGGCGATGCGCCCGTCGGTCCGCTCGTTGATCAGCTCGCCCATATATTTCACCGCCTCGACGGTCGGATAACCGTCCGGATGGGTGTCCGACGACTTCAGCGTGATCTCCTGCGCGAAGACCGCCGAGGCGCCGAGTGCGGCCGAGAAGGCCAAAGCTGCCGTACACTTGCGTATCAGGTTCATCGTTTCCTCCCTTTCCTGATAACAGACGTCAAAGCCGGTAGGCCTGCTTGGCCAGCCGGTATGCAAGATCGTGGGCGAGGTCCGCCGCCTCCTCCTCGCGCAGCTGTCCGCTTGCGACGAGTTCAGCCAGAACGGCGCAGTCCACACGACGGGCTACGTCGTGGCGGGCGGGGATCGAAGGAAAGGCGCGCGTGTCGTCGTTGAAGCCGACCGTGTTGTAGAAGCCTGCCGTCTCGGTCGCGGCCTGGCGGAAACGGCGCATGCCTTCCACGGAATCGAAGAACCACCAGGGCGGCCCCAGCCTGAGACACGGATAGGCCCCGGCCAGCGGCGCAAGTTCACGCGAGTAGACGGTCTCGTCGAGCGTGAAGACGATCACCGTCAGCCCAGGCTCGAGTCCGACCGCGTCGAGCATCGGTTTGAGCGCATCGACAAAGGACGTGCGCGTCGGGATGTCAAAACCCTTGTCCCTGCCAAAGCGGGCGAAGATCGCCGGAGAATGATTGCGCCAGGCGCCGGCGTGGATTTGCATGACCATGCCATCCTCGACGCTCATTCTCGCCATTTCGGTAAGCATCTGCGCACGGAACAGTGTCGCGTCCGCGGCCGTGGCCTTTCCCTTGCGCACGCGCGCATAGAGCGCTTCGGCCTCGGCCAGGCCAAGGGACGCCGTCTCGGCCGTCGGATGACCATGGTCGGTGGCTGTCGCTCCGTGATCGCGAAAGAAGGCGCGGCGGCAGCGATGCGCCTCGAGATATCCCTGCCAGCTGCCGGTATCGCAGCCGGTCAGTTCACCGAAGAGCATCAGATTGTCGGCAAAGCCCTCGAATTCGGGATCGACCACGGCGTCTGGCCGATAGGTTGTGATCACGCGGCCGCCCCAGCCCGATTCGGCGATCATGCGATGCCATTGCAGATCGTCCAGCGCGCCTTCGGTGGTCGCGATGGCCTCGATGTTGAACCGTTCGAACAACGCGCGCGGGCGATAGGCATCCTCTGTCAGACGCTGCGCAATAGAGTCATAATACAAATCTGCCGTGCTGCCGCTCAGCGGCACATCGAGGCCAAACAGCTCGGCAAAGGTATAGTCGAGCCAGAGCCGCGTCGGCGTACCGCGAAACAGATGATAGTTCTCCGCAAACAGGCGCCAGATGGCGCGGCCGTCCGTCTCGGCCACGCTGCCGTCCGAGCGCGGCACGCCAAGGCTGTCGAGATGGATGCCCTGGCTGACCAGCATACGGAAAATATAGTGGTCCGGCACCACCAGAAGCCGCGCAGGGTCGGGAAACGGCAGGTTTTCGGCATACCAACGCGGATCGGTATGTCCATGCGGACTGACGATCGGAAGGCTCTTCACTGTCGCATGGAGCGCACGCGCCAGGTTCCGTACGCCCGGGTCGACCGGAAACAGACGATCCTCGTCGAGCAGTCCTGCCACCGATGGTTCCCCTCCCATACACACGGACGTCACTGCTGGTATGGAACAAATAATATGATGTCAACACATCCAGACAAATTTGTATGATGACTTTTTTCAAATGAAATGTCGACGGGGTGACCGCGGCCGGACACCGCAACGCCATGCCACCCCGCGATCACTCGACTGGACTACCGATCGTCGCCTGGTGCATGCGCCTTGTCCGACGAAAGGTCGTTGCCAACGAGCCTATGAGCCCTTTCGCGCAACAATTGGAAGACGACGTAGAGGGCGGGAATGATGAAGATACCGATGAGCGCGGAGGCCAGCATGCCGCCGGCAACACCGGTGCCGACGGCGCGGCGGCTGAGCATGGCAGCGCCATCGGCCGTCACCAGCGGGATAAGACCGGCAATGAAGGCGAAGCTGGTCATCATGACGGCACGGAAACGGGTGCGTGCGCCGTCGATGGCTGCATCGACGATGTCCATGCCCTGCTCGCGGCGGGCCTTGGCGAACTCGACGATCAGGATGGCGTTCTTGGCGGCGAGCGCGATGAGAACGACAAGTCCGATCTGGGCATAGATGTCGAAGGCGAGGCCGGCCAACAGCACCGCAACAAGAGCGCCGACGATGCCGACCGTAACCGAGAGCAGGACCGGTATGGGGATCGTCCAGCTCTCGTAGAGACCGACAAGGAAGAGATAGGCAAACAGCACGGCAAGCGCGAGGATTGCGGTTGTCTGCCCCGCGGCCTCCAGCTCCTGCAGGGCGGTGCCCGTCCATTCATAGCTGTAGCCCGGCGGCAGGGTGTTGGCTGAAATCTCCTCCATCGCCTGCAGCGCGACGCCCGAGGCCACGCCCTCCGCCGGCCCTCCATTCAGGGTGACGGAGCGATAATTGTTGTAACGCACGATCGATTGCGGGCCGACGATGTATTCGACGCTGGCAACGGCCGCGAGCGGCACCATGTCGCCGGATGCGTTGCGCACGTGCAGCCGTGAAATGTCGTCGACCGAACTGCGGTCGGCCTGCGCGGCCTGCATGTTCACCTGCCAGCTGCGGCCGAACAGGTTGAAGTCGTTGACGTAATAGGACCCCAGCGTTCCCTGCAGGGTGGTGAAGACATCGCTGACCGAGACGCCAAGCGCCTGGAGACGATCGCGGTCGAGATTGAGATAGAGCTGCGGCGAGCTTGCCGAATAGGTGCTGAAGGTCGGTCCCAGACGCGGATCCTGGTTTGCCGCAATCATGAGCCCCCCGGCCGTGGCGGCCAGGTCGGCCGGCGACCGCCCCTGCAGATCGAGGAGCTGGTACTCGAATCCCGAACCGGTGCCGAGCCCGATGATGGGCGGCAGATTGAAGGCGAAAACCTGCGCTTCGCGAATGGCCGCGCCCTGCGCCATGGTCGTCATGATGGCCGTCGTGACCGATTTCGAAGGGTCGGTCCGTTCCTCGAAGGTTTCCATCGAGACGACGACAAAGCCGCTGTTGGATTTGGCCAGACCGTCAAGGAAGCTGAAACCGGTAACGCCGACCGTATCCTTCACGCCGTCGATGCCGCCCAGCATTTGCTCCACCTGCCGCATGACGGCATCGGTGCGGTTGTAGGACGACCCCTCCGGCAGGCGAACCTCGACGAAAAAGGCGCCCTGGTCCTCCGCCGGCAGGAAGCCTGTCGGGACCACCTTGAACAGCCAGCCGGCCGCACCGGCGGCAACCGCCAGGAGCACGACGCCGAGTATCGCGCGGCGCGCGATCGCCCCGGCGATGCGGGCATAGCCGTCGCGACCGTCATCGATCCGGCGCGAGATCCAGCCGAGAACACCACGCTTCGGTCCGTGATGCGGTTTGAGAAGGATGGCGCAGAGCGCCGGGCTGAGCGTCAGCGCGTTGATGGCCGACAGGACCATGGAAACCGACACGGCCACCGCGAACTGCTGGAAGAGCTGGCCGCTCAGCCCGGGAATGAAGGCCACCGGCACGAACACCGACAGGAGGACCATCGTGATGGCGACGATGGCGCCTGTGATTTCTCCCATGGCCGCATGCGCCGCTTCCGCCGCCGACATGCCGGGATTTTCCTCCATCACGCGCTCGACATTCTCGACCACGACGATGGCGTCGTCGACGACGATGCCGATCGCAAGGACCAGAGCCAGCAACGAAACGGTATTGAGCGAAAAGCCCATGGCGAGCATGACGGCAAAGGTGCCGATCAGCGCCACGGGCACCGCAACCAGCGGGATCAGTGCGGCCCGCCAATTGCCCAGGAAAATGAACACAACCAGAATGACGAGAACAAAGGCTTCGATCAGCGTGTGCTCGACCTCTGCGACACTCGCCTCGACAAATTCCGATGTGTCGTATGTGATGTCGTAGGTCAGGCCATCCGGGAAGTTCTGCGACAGGCGCTCCATCTGCGCCACCACGCCTCTGGCGGCAGCAAGCGCGTTGGCTCCCGGCGACTGGTAGGTGCCGATCATGGCGACCGGCCGGCCATTGTAGCGCGCACCCGTGTCATAGCTCTGGGCGCCCAGTTCGACCCGGGCAATGTCCCTTATGCGCACGAATGAACCGTCGGGATTGGCGCGCAGCACAACCTTTTCGAACTCGGCCGCAGTGGTGAGGCGACCCTGTGTCTGCAGGTTGAGCTGAAACAGCGGATCGTCGGTCATCGGCTGAGCGCCGATGCGACCGATCGCAGCCTGGACATTCTGCGCCTTGAGCGCATTGATGACATCCGTCGGTGTCAGATCGAGATTGGTCATCCGATCCACGTCGAGCAGGATCCGCATCGAATAGTCCTTGGCGCCGAACATGGAGGCGTCTCCGACGCCCGGCACCCGCTTGATCGTGTCCAGCACATTGATGGTGGCGTAGTTGGACAGGAACAGCGAATCGTAATCCGCGTTGTCATCTTCGGCGTAGATGGCGATGACCTGCATGAGAGCCGACGATTTCTTGGCGACGCTCACTCCGCTCTGCTTCACCTCGGCCGGCAGCCGTGGCTCCGCGAGCGCGACGCGGTTCTGGACATTGACCGTGGCAATGTCCGGATCGGTGCCGACGGCAAAGGAAATGGTGAGATTGTAGGATCCGTCGGCGCCGCTGGTCGATTTCATGTAGATCATGTCGTCGACGCCGATGACCTTGCTTTCGATCGGCTGGGCGACCGTTGACTCCACAACGTCGGCGCCGGCTCCGGGATAGGAAGCGGTCACGGTGACCTGCGGCGGCACGATGTCGGGAAACTGCGCCACCGGCAGGCGCGTCAGCGCGATCAAGCCAGCCAGCGTCAAGACGATCGAAACGACCATGGCCAGACGCGGCCGCTTGATAAAGACGTCTGAAATCATAAGCTTAGCTGCCCGCTGCCTCGGACGCGTCGACCTTGATGCCTGGCCGCACCTTGCCGACGCCGTCGGTGATCACCTTTTCGCCTTCCTTCAATCCCTTGGAAATGACGGCCTGGCCCTTTGCGGTGCGCGCGATATCGACGCGCCGCTGCTCGACCGTCGAGTCATCTCCGACCACCATGACGAAGGCTCCCAGCTGATCGCGCTGCACAGCCAGTTGCGGAATTGCCAAGACTTCTTCCGGGTCGGACTGCTCCAGCTCCACCCGCACCAGCGCCCCGTCAAGCAGGATGCTGTCGGGATTGTCGAAGGTGGCGCGCACCGTGACCGTGTCCGTACCGGGTGCGACCGAACTGGAAACGAAATTGATCGTACCCTTGGAGGGGTATTCGGTCGCATTGGCCAGCGTAATCGTCACATTCGCCTCGCCGCTGATCTCGCCCTTGGCCACGCGTGCCCGGTATTCGAGATAGAGAGACGACGCGACGGGGAACTCCACATTGATCGGATCGAGGCGCGTCAGCGTGGTCAGCGCCCCGCTGTCGGGTCCGACCAGCGCGCCGACATCCGGAGCCGACAGGCCGACGATGCCGTCGAAGGGCGCCCGGATCTTGGTGTAGGAGAGGTTCAGCTCGGCGGCATCCTTGCTGCCCTTCAGCTGCTTGAGCTGGCCCTCGGATTTACCGAGATTGGCCTCGGCGGTATCGAGCTGGGCCTGCGAAACGGCCTGCCGCTTCACGAGGTCCTGCATGCGGTCGCGCTCGAGTTCCGCCAGTTTCCGCGTAGCCTCGGCTGCCGCAATCTGCCCCTCGATCTCCTCCACCGCGGCCTGATAGGCCTCATCCTCTATTTCATAGAGTACGTCACCGGACTTGACGGCGGCGCCCTCGGTGAAGTTCAGCGCCTCCAGGTAGCCGGAGACGCGCGCCCGGATATCGACCTTCTGGATGGCGACGACACGCCCCGTGAAGCCGGCACTCTCACGAAGGTCCACGATCTTGGCGGGCGCCACAACGACGGCCGGAGCCGGAGCCTGCTGGGCGTGCGCCATGCCGCCGAAGAGCAGCAGTCCGGCAAGTATACAAACGGATCGGGAAGGAACTGCAGTCCGGGCCGAGTGAAACACCATCAGCAACCTCCTGATACGACCGGCGACCACGATCGTTCGATGTCCTGACCGGAGAGTAAATGCCGGGCGGCAGTTTAGAAAGCCCAAAAAGATACTCGGGGGGAGGAGGAAAGTCTGTATTGCCTGAACGACACACGCCGTCAAAACGAGGAAACCTGAAATCGCGCCGAAGGCGCACCGTCGACCGACGACGAAAACTACGTCTCAACAATGACGGTTCAGTGAAATGGATTTGCAGGATTGGCCAGTCCTTGCGATTCTGGCGCTCTTGTTTCAGGCGGACCACGTATCTAGCCTTCCCGGCCCGCGACTACGGTCACTGCAACCAGACAAGAATGGACGCCCCCATGACCTGGCAGAAGATTCTGATCATCCTGGCCGCACAGGCGCTGGCACTGCTGCCCGCGCATGCCGGCGACAATCTCGAACAGATCGAGCAATCCGGCACGTTCCGGATCGGCACCGAAGGCACCTATCCGCCGTTCACCTATCACGATGCGCAGGGCGCGCTGGTCGGCTTCGACGTCGAGATCGGCCGCGCAATCGCAGACGAGCTCGGCGTAGAGGCCGAGTTCCACGAAGGCAAATGGGACGGCCTGATCGCCGGCCTTGACGCCAACCGCTACGACGCCGTCATCAACCAGGTGGGCATCACCGAGGCGCGCCAGCGCAAATATGACTTCTCCGATCCCTATATCGCATCAAAAGCGGTGCTGATCGTTCGCCGCGACGACGACAGCATCCAGAGTTTCGACGATCTGAGCGGGAAGAAGTCGGCGCAATCCCTGACCAGCAATTTTGGCCGGCTGGCGGAAGAGGCCGGCGCGACGCTGGTGGCCACCGACGGCTTCGACCAGTCGATCCAGCTGGTGCTCAACAAGCGCGCCGACGCCACCATCAACGACAGCCTGTCCTTCTACGACTTTCTCAAACGCAAGCCGGACGCGCCCGTTCGCATCGCCTCCGAGAAGGAGAATGCCGACTATTCCGGCGTGATCATCCGCAAGGGCGAGCCGGAACTGCTGGCGGCGATCAACAAGGCGTTGGCCGAGATCAAGGCGGACGGGACCTATCAGGCCATCGCAGACAAGTATTTCGGCCACGACGTGTCGCAATAGCTGCTGGTACGCCGGTCAGCCGCAACGCCTCACTGGCGGGAAGTGCATCATGATAGCCCTTGTCAGGCAGACGGAACGCGTCTCCTATCTGGAGCATGTTCGCCAAGCCCGCCGATTGACCCAAGCGAACGGGAGACACAGCCGTGCCGTACTGGCTGCAATTGATGATCGATTCGCTCGGCCCGCTCCTGTGGGCCGGGATACAGTTCACCGTGCCGCTGACGCTGTCGTCCTTCGCCCTCGGGCTTCTCGTCGGCCTGGCGGCGGCGCTGGCCAGAATGTTCGCGGCACGGCCGGTCTCGGCCATCGTGCGCTTCTACGTCTGGGTCTTCCGCGGCACACCGCTGCTGGTCCAGCTCTTCCTGATCTTCTACGGCCTGCCGAGTGTCGGCATCGTCCTCGACGCCTTCACCGCCGCGCTCATCGGATTCACGCTGAACGTCGGCGCCTATTCCTCCGAGATCATCCGGGCAGCGATCTCATCGGTACCCAGGGGACAGTGGGAAGCGTCATTTTCCATCGGCATGAACTGGCTGCAGGCCATGTGGCGCACGATCTTGCCGCAGGCGGGACGTGTGGCGGTGCCACCGCTCTCCAACACCTTCATTTCGCTGGTCAAGGATACCTCGCTCGCCGCCGCCATCACCGTGCCTGAGCTCTTTCAGGCCGCCCAGCGCATCGTGGCCACCACCTATGAGCCACTTATTCTCTATGTCGAGGCAGCCGCCATATACCTGGCGATGAGCTCTGTCCTGTCGGCCTTGCAGGCACGGCTCGAACTTCGCCTTGGACGCTATGGCGGCTATGTGGAGGCGCGCGCATGATCGAGCTGTCGGGCATCGAAAAGCGCTTCGGCGACACGCTCGTTCTCAACGGCATATCGCTGCAGTTCGCCGACAACAGCGTGACGGCCCTGGTCGGCCCGTCCGGCGGCGGCAAGAGCACGCTGCTGCGCTGCATCAATCTGCTCGAGATACCGAGTGCCGGCCGGTTGCGCATCGACGACCTGGAAATGACATTCGGGGAGGGCACCCGGCTCGACAGGGCCGCGGCGCAGAGGCTGCGCCGTCAAACCGGAATGGTGTTTCAGAACTTCCAGCTCTTTCCGCACCGCACGGCAATCGAGAACGTCATGGAAGGGCTGGTGACGGTGCTGAAATGGCCGCGCGAGGATGCGCGCAGGCGCGCCGTGCAACTGCTCGAAAAGGTCGGGTTGGCCGAGAAGGCCGATGCCTGGCCGGCGACCCTTTCGGGCGGCCAGCAGCAACGTGTCGCCATCGCCCGGGCGCTCGCGCCCTCGCCCAAGGTGCTCTTGTGCGACGAGCCCACCTCGGCGCTCGATCCGGAACTGGCGGGCGAGGTGGTCGACGTTCTTTCCCGGCTCGCCCGCGAAGGCACGACCATGGTGATCGCCACCCACGACCTGCGCCTCGCCTCGAGCACGGCACAGGAAGCCGTGTTCCTCGACAAGGGCGCCATCGTCGAAAGCGGCCCGGCGCGGGCCTTGTTCTCCACCCCGCAGCGCGAACGCACCAAGCGCTTCATCGCATCGCTCACCCATGAGCCGTCAGAAGGCGGCGGAAGCGGGATATAGAACCGGGCCGAGGAGGACCGACCCCGGTCGCAGGAACTGTAGCAATTGGCCGAAAGGCGATCGCCCGGCCTGTCGATCCGGCTTCAGCCGTGCCGGCGCAGGACGCAGAACTGGAATGACTGTTCCGTTCCCCAGGGCGTCGTATGCCTGTGCCGGACTTCATCGACCAGTTCGAACAAAGGGCCAATCGTGTCTGCGAGCATTGGCGCATCGTACCGTACGACGGGCAGGCCACTGCAGCGTTCCGGCCCGTCCGGGGCAAAAGTTGCGATGATTGCAAGGCCATCCGCCGGCAATGCCTTTTCGAGGCGCTGGACATAGGCGGCACGGTCGGCGGGCTCCGTGAGGAAATGAAACGCGGCTCGGTCGTGCCAGATGTCATATGTCCGATCCGGAGCCCAGCGCGTGACGTCGGCGGCGATCCATTCGACGCTGTCGGCACGCGCGCCGAGCCGCTTCCTTGCGGCATCAAGTGCCTGCGGGGAAAGATCGAGTACCGCGAGGTCGCGGATCATTCCCCCGTCGAGCAATTCGTCGACGAGACGCGATGCGCCGCCGCCTATATCGATGAGCGAACCCGCACCCGCGCCGTGCCGGGCGATGAGATCGAGGGATACGGTCGGCCTGGCTTCGAACCAGCTGACGCCCGCCTCGCCCTTGGAGGCGTATGCCTCATTCCAATGCCGCCGCCTCTCCAGAACTGTCATTGCCAGAACTCGCCATACTTTCCGCCACCGTCATCCAGATATAGGTTCGACGGCGTGGCGCTCAATGGCGTGCGATGCCCGTCCCCCGCGTTACAGAGCATCGCGGAAGGTTCCGGGCTCCTTTCCATAAAGGCTCGCCTCGATGGTCTTCGCCGTTTGGAGCAGCCTGGTCAGCGCCTGTTCGATCACCGCGTCATTCAGACGGGTGGACGGACCGAATACCGAGAGACCGGCAATGATGCGGCCAGCGCGCGTCCTGACCGGCACGGCGATGGCCCTGATGCCCTCCTCGCGCTCGCCATCATTGAGGGCGTAGCCCTGTGCGCGGATACGCTCGATCTCGCGCTCGAAATCGTCCCGGTCGATGATCGTCTTCTCGGTGATGCGCCGGCGCTCGACCGTTTCCAGATAGCGTTCGCGTTCATGGTCGGGCATGTGGGCGAGCCAGGTCTTGCCATGGGCGGTGCAATAGGCTTCGAGCTGGGTGCCCACCCGGATGTCGACCGAGAGCGAGCGCTGCGACATGGCCCGCGCAATGCAGACCACCATGTCGGAGCGGAAGACCGTCGCCATCGAGGCTTCCTTGATGTCCGCCGTAACCGCATTGAGATGCGGCTGGATGAGCCGGGCGAGCGCATCGTTCTGCAGCACGCGGTCGCCGAGGTCGGCAAACACGTAGCCCAGACGGTAGACGCCCTTCGACGACGCCACCAGCGCTCCCACATGCTCGAGCGTCTTCAAGAAGCGGTGCGCGGTCACGAAATTCAGCCCCAGTTCGCCCGACACGTCGGACGCTGTGAGCTCCGGACGCTGCTCCGTGAACAGCTTGAGCACCTGGAATGCCTTGACCACGGATCCGTTTATCTGCGGCGCCACTGTCGCTCCCGTTGTTAACGCCCGGGCATCCCGCTCGCGGGCGTATCAGTCCAGAATGGCCGGCAGGATCAGAACCACCGAAGGAACGGCGATCAGGATCGCCACGCGCACCAGTTCCACCATGAAGAACGGCAGCGCGCCCTTGAAGGTCTCCGACATGGGAACGTCGCGCGCCATGGCGTTGATGACGAAGACGTTCATGCCGACCGGCGGGGTTATCAGGCCCAGTTCCACGACGACCAGCGCCAGGATGCCGAACCAGATCTTCGTTTCCTCCGGCGTCAGGCCGAAATCAAGCTCCGAAATGACCGGCCAGAAGAATGGTATGGCCAGAAGGATCATCGACAGGCTGTCCATGAGGCAGCCGAGAACGATGAGGGCGGCCAGAAGAAGGATCAGGATCACGTGCGGCGACAGCCCGCTGTCGGCCATCATGGCGGCAGCCGCCTGAGGGACGCCGCCGCGCGACATGAAGATCTCCAGCATCTCGGCGCCCAGCATGATCAGGTAGATCATGCCCGAGGTCTTGGCCGTGCTGAGCAGCGAATCACGCAGCTCAACCAGCCCGATGAGCCGCATGGCCATGCCGTAGACGAGCACCAGGAAGACGCCGATGGCGGCGGCCGGCGTGGGATTGAAGAAGCCGAAATAGATGCCGCCGATGACGAGGCCGAAAATGACCACCACCGGCAGCACGCCGAAGGTGGCTTCGGCGAACTCCCGACGCGAGACAGGATCGGCCTCCGGTCCCGAACCCGGAAAGACCCGGACATAGATCGCGATCGTCGCGATGAAGAAGAGAACCGCCATCAGGCCGGGGATGAAGGCGGCGGCAAACATCTTGACGATGTTCGCTTCCACGATGACCGAATAGACGACAAGCACCACCGAGGGCGGAATGAGAATGCCGAGCACGCCGCCAGCCGCCAGGGTGCCGGTGGCGAGCGCCGGCGAATAGCGATAGCGGCGCAGTTCGGGCAGCGCGACCTGACCCATTGTCGAAGCTGTGGCGAGCGACGATCCGCACACCGCGCCAAACCCGGCGCAGGCGGCGACGGCCGACATGGCGACGCCGCCACGAAACCGCCCGAGCCAGGCATTGGCGGCGCGGAACAGGCTTTGCGACAGATTGGCCTTGGTCGCCAGATGCCCCATCAGAACGAAAAGCGGCACCACCGACAGGTCGTAATTGGAGAAGACGCCATAGGCGAGGGTCTTCATCTGCGATAGGAGCACCAGCGGGCCGGAAAGGAGCAAGGTGCCGCCGGCCCCGACGGCGATCATCGCATAGGCGATCGGCATCCGGATCGCGATCAGTGCGATGAGCAAGCCGAGCCCCGACAGGCCCAAAACCAGTTCGTTCGTCATGTTCGGGTCCGTTTATGGGCTCAATGATCGACGGGTTCTGTGTGGGGAGCCGGTCCCCTGAATGCTTCGACGAAGGTGATCAGCGTCGCAACGATCAGGAGCGCGATCGACACCAGAATGGGCAGATAGGCAACCCAGATGGGAAACTGGTAGATCGCCGTCGTTTCCTCGTAGAGGCGGAAGTCGAGGTAGCCCTCATACATCTGCACCAGGAGGAAGACCGCAAAGGCCATTGCGACGAGGGATGCGAGCGCCGAAAGCACCGTCAGAAGGCGCGGCCCGGCACTGGCCGTGAATATGTCTGCCGTAACATTGGCCCCTGTCAGCTGACAGTAGGGCAGGAAGGAAAAGATTGCCACGGCAACGCCGACCTCGACGATCTCGAAATCGCCGGGGAAAGGCCGGCCGGCCACAATGAGGCCGGCCAGACTCAAGGCGTTGACGGCGACGATGCCGATAAGCAGCACCCCGCCGACGAGCGCCCAATATTCGATCAGGCGCCGAGCCAGCGTTTCCAATCGGCATCTTGTCGTCGTGCCCGGCATCGCCGCTTCCGTCAGTTCGTCGCCGAATGCTTGGCAATCGCGTCGCGGGCTGCGTCGACCAGGGCGCGCCCGTCGATACCCTTGGCCGACACTTCTTCGATCCAGCGGTCGACCACCGGCTCGAGCTGGGTCTTGAAGGCTTCGGTCTCGTCGGCAGTCAGCGTGATGTGCTCGTTGCCGGCTTCCACGGCCATTGCGATGCCGCCATTGTCGATCTCACGCCAGATGTCGCCCACTTCGCGCACCCAGTCCTCGCCCGAATTGTCGAGGAATATCTGCTGGATGTCGGCCGGCAGGCTGTCCCACTTGGCCTGGTTCATCGAAACCTGGAAGGTCGTGGTGCCGAAACGGGTCATGTCGGCGCCCTCGATCTGGTAGTCGGTCAGATCCTGCAACTTGAGCGCCGGAATGATTTCCCAGGGAATGAAGGCGCCATCGACGACCTTGCGCGACAGGGCTTGCGGCAGGTCCGGCACGGGCATGGAAACGGGGCTCGCGCCGAGCGCCTCCACGACCCAGGCGCCGGTGCGCGTGGGAATACGGATCTGCTTTCCTTCGAGGTCGGACGGCTTGCGCACCGGCGTGTCGACCATATGGATCGCCTGACCGGCATGGACGTGGCTGAACAGCACCTTCACGCCGTCATATTCCTCGGCGAGATAGTCGTCGAACATCTCGCGCATGGCCAGATTCGTCGCCACCGGATCGTTGGTGTGGATGAAGGGAAGCTCGAAGACTTCCGAGCGCGGAAACAGGCCGGCCGTATAGCCATTCACCGTCCAGATGAGGTCCACGACGCCGTCGCGCGCCTGGCGAATGAGTTCCGGCGGACGACCGCCGAGAGACATGGATGGGAAGATCTCGATGTCGACACGGCCGTCGGAAGCCTTCTCGATCCGCTCGGCCCAGGGCTCGAGCATCTGGGTCTGAGCCGGCGATTTGGGACCGAGAAAATGATGGAGCTTGAGCTTGATCTGCTCCTGAGCGAACGACGGGGCACAAAGGCCCACGACCAGCGCCGTTGCGCCGACCAAGGTGCGTGCGGCGCGCGGCAGTGCCTTCACGAAATCGTGTTGCATCGGTTTCCTCCCATTGAATTTCATGACCGGCCGCGCCCCCCAACCGGAGCGGTCGCAATCGACCACAACAAAAAATGCACCGGCGAGATTGACGGCGGGCAAGGCTATTGTCAATCTATATTTGAAGTACTCATTTCAATTATAGAAATTTTATCGGAAAGCTCCGCGACCCAATGCAACCGCCCAAAGCCGACACCCGACCAGCCACGCTTACCGCCGGAGGCGCCCTGCTCGCACGGCTCAAGACATTGGGCATAGACTACATCTTCGCCAATTCGGGCACGGACTTTCCGCCGGTCATCGAGGGGCTGGCGGAAGCGGAAGCAAAGAAGATCGCGCTGCCGACAGCGCTCGTCATGCCGCACGAGGCGGCGGCCATGGGCATGGCGCACGGCTACTATCTGGCGACAGGGCGGCCGCAGGCGGTCATGGCGCACACCAATGTCGGGCTCGCCAATTGCGCCATAGGAGCCATCAACGCAGCGACGGATCACATACCCGTGCTGCTTTTTTCCGGACGCACGCCGACGGTCGAAAAAGGCCGACTCGGAGCGCGCACCGTGCCCATCGGCTGGGGCCAGGAGATGCGCGACCAGACGGCGCTGGTGCGCGAAGCCTGCAAATGGGACTATGAGCTCCGCTTTCCCGAACAGGTGGGGGAGATCGTCGACCGCGCATATGCGATCGCCGCCTCGGCACCGCGCGGGCCGGTCTATGTGAGCCTGCCGCGCGAGGTGCTCTGCGAGCCCTGCCCGGCCGACCGCCTCGCCGAGCCGCCATTGATGCAGCCGGTCAAGCAAGGGATCAACGGCGCCAGACTGGAAGAAGCGGCCGCACTGCTCGCAGCCGCCGAACACCCTGTCATCATCGCCCAGCGCGGAGCCGGAGACGAGGATGGCTTCGTGGCGCTCCAGGCTCTGGCCGATGACTGGGGCATTCCGGTCTGCCAATACTGGGCGGTGCGCCTCGCCCTGCCGCTCGACCACCCGATGGCGGCACCTGCCGATCCGACACCGCTCATCGAAAAGGCCGATGCGGTCCTGGTCATTGATTCGCTGGCCCCGTGGTCGCCCGACGTCCATAGTCTGCAACCTGGCTGCAAGGTGATCCACCTCGGTCAGGATCCGCTCTACAGCCGTTTCCCGGTGCGCAATTTCCGCTGCGACATCGCGCTGTCGTGCGAGACCGGCGAGGGGATCGCCGCACTGCAGCGCACGATGCAACCCGCCCTGCGAAAGAACAAGGAAAAGATCGCAGCACGCCACGGCACGATCGCCCGGGCCAACGCGGCCGTGCGCAAGGAGGCGATCGCCCGGGCCGAGAGCGGTAACGGCGGCCCCATGACCAAGGAGTGGGTGAGCCTGTGCCTGTCCAACGCCATCCAGGGACGCGGGGCAACGATCCTGTCGGAACTCGGATGCCCGATGGCGCCGATGGCGCTCGACCATCCCAAGGCCTGGTATCAGGAGCCGCATTCGGGAGGCCTGGGCTGGTCCTTTCCCGCCGCGCTCGGGATGCAGCTCGCAGAACGCGACCGCCTGATCGTCGCCACGATGGGCGACGGCTCCTACATCTTTTCCAACCCGGTCGCCTGCCACCAGATTGCCGAGGCACTGGAACTGCCGATCCTGCTCATCGTCACCAACAACGCCGAATGGGGCGCGGTGCGCCAGTCGGTGCTCGGCATCTATCCCGACGGCTATGCGGCGCGCACCAACATGATGCCGCTGACGCAGCTTTCGCCCGTTCCTGACTTCACCAAGGTGGCCGAGGCGAGCCGCGCCTACGCACGCACGGTCGTGGACGGCGAGGCCCTGCCCGGCGCAATCGCGGACGCGATCCGGCACATCGAGACGAAGCGAACGATGGCGCTGCTCGACGTGCGCGTGCGTCCGTAATCGATTCTTGGAACCATACCCAGCCAGACAGCGAGGAGGAAAGAATATGCCCGAGGCCGCCAAGAACGAATTCTGGAAGGACCTGAAACCGATCGAAAAGGTGTTTCAGCGCGATGCACTGCCGGAAGTCTATATGGCCAATGCGCCGACGGAGGACGAGCGCTACTATGTGCCGTTCACCGACACCGTGTTCTCCCGCCCGCTCTGGATTTCACCCACCCAGAACAAGTGGTGCGACATCCTGATGGCCAAGAGCGCCGGGCTGGTGAACCGGCATTATCACCCGCACGAGGTCTTCGCCTATACGATTTCAGGCAAATGGGGCTATCTCGAGCATGACTGGACGGCCACTGCGGGCGATTTCGTCTACGAGACACCGGGTGAGGGGCACACGCTCGTCGCCTATGAGCACGAGGACCCGATGCGTGTCTTCTTCCAGGTCAAGGGTCCGCTGATCTGGCTCGACGAGAAGGGCGAGCCCGACGGTTATTTCGACGTTCACAACTATATCGAACTGTGCCGCAACCACTACGACAAGGTGGGAATCGGGGCCGACTATGTGGAGAAGCTGTTCCGCTGAAGCTCGCGTCCGGTAATCATGTTCTCCTGCCCGGCGCGGTGCGCCGGGCATCGTTCAAGCGCTCATGCCGCCGTCGACCATCAGCATCGAACCGGTGGTAAAGCTGGAATCGTCGCTGGCCAGATAAAGCACGGCCCGGGCGATCTCGTCCGGGCCGCCGTGGCGGCCGAGCGGAATGAGCTGATTGAAGAACGCCGCGCCGTCGACGCCCATCTCGCGTCCCAGACCGTCCTCGACCGCGTGCTGGAACCCATTGTCGATCGGGCCGGGATGGATCGTGTTGACGCGGATGCGCCGCGGCGCCAATTCCTTGGCCAGACAGCGCATCAGGCCCACCTGCGCATGCTTGGCCGTGATGTAGGCATAGACACCGGCATCGCCGCGCGTTGCCGCGACGCTGGACGTGATGATGATGCTGCCACCGTCGTGCATTTGCGGCACGCAATGCTTCGCCGCCAGGAAGGCACCGCGCACGTGAACCGCCTGCACCGCATCGAACACATCCTCGGGATAGTCGGAGATCGCGGCGACCGTGCCGAAATTGCCGGCATTCGAGAAAAGGACGTCGATCGGACCGAACCGTTCGACGGCGCGATCGGCATAGCGCCGCGTGTCGTCGGAGGATGAAACATCAGCCGCGACCGTCTCGACCCGCTCGCCTGGCAGCGCCGCGGCCGCGGCGGCGAGCATCGTCTCGTCACGGTCGACGAGGACGACATTCGCTCCCTCGGCGAGGAAGAGCCCTGCGGCTGCAAGGCCGAGGCTGCCGGCGCCGCCGGTGACGACACAATTCTTCTGGCTCAGTTTCATGCATTCCTCCGATCGTCAAGAAAGGTGCCGGACGGCGCATTTCTGCCATCCGGCCGGCTAGAGCTAATCCCGCTCATACGGTGCCGTTCGAGCGAAAGGCACATGCTCCAGCAAATTGATCTGGCGCGCATTCTTTGCCTCAAACACTGCCGTTTGAAGCGAATGCGCGCCAGCCCCCCGCCCAACTAGAAGGGATAGTGCAACGGCCCGTCCTGTACCGTGACCCAGCGCAGATCGGTGAATTCGGCAATCCCGGCCTTGCCGCCGAAGCGGCCGTAGCCCGATTCCTTGACGCCGCCGAACGGCATCTGCGCCTCGTCATGCACGGTCGGACCGTTGATGTGGCAGATGCCCGATTCGATGCGGCGGGCAACGGCCATGGCGCGGTTGACATCCTTGCCGAACACAGCCGAGGACAGTCCGTACTCCGTGTCGTTGGCGACGCGCACGGCTTCGTCGATGCCGCTCACCCGCACCACGGTGACCACCGGTCCGAAGCTCTCCTCTCCATAGATCCGCATCGCCGGCGAGACATGATCGAGCAGCGTCGCTTCCATGACGGTGCCCTCGACACCGCCGCCCGCGGCAAGCACCGCCCCCTTGCCGACAGCGTCCTTGACCAGTTCCTGGAGCCGCTTGGCGGCGTTGGCGTCGACCACCGAACCGAGCGGCGTGTCGCCCTTGCGCGGATCGCCGGCCTTGAGCGAACGGGCTTTTGTGGCGAGCGCCTCGACGAATGCGTCGGCGACCGCCTCGTCGACGACGATGCGCTCGGTCGACATGCAGATCTGGCCCTGGTTCATGTAGGCGCCGAAAGCAGCCGCCTCGACCGCGGCCTCGAGGTCGGCATCGTCGAGCACGACAAAGGGCGCCTTGCCGCCCAGTTCGAGGAGGGCCGGCTTGAGATAGCGGCCCGCCGTCTCCGCGATGATGCGCCCGACGCGGGTGGAACCGGTGAAGTTGATCCGGCGCACGGCAGGATGGGCGATGAGGGCCTCTACGATCTCGGGCGCGTCATCTGGCGCATTGGACAGCGCGTTCAGAACGCCACGCGGCACACCGCCCTCAAGCAGGGCGTCGATGATCAGGCGATGCGTGCGCGGGCAGATCTCGGAGGTCTTCATCACCACCGTGTTGCCGCAGGCAAGCGGCGTGGCGATCGAGCGCACGCCGAGGATGATCGGCGCGTTCCACGGCGCCATCGACAGGACAACACCGGCCGGCTGGCGCACCGCCATGGCCATGCTGCCCGGACGGTTGGACGGGATGATCTCGCCCGTGATCTGGGTCGTCAGCGATGCCGCCTCGCGCAGCATGTCGGCGGACAGGCCGACATTGAACATCGCCCAGCCGGCCGTTGCGCCGGTCTCCTCGGCCATCGCGGCAACGAAATCGTCGGCTCTGGCCTGCAGCGCGTCGGCCGCCGCCAGCAGGATACGCCGGCGCTCGCCGGGCGACGTCTTCGACCATTGCGGAAAGGCGCGGGCGGCCGCGTCACAGGCGAGCCGCGCATCCTCGACGGTCGCGGCGGCGGCCCGCGTGGCGACCTCGCCGGTTATCGGGTTGAGCCGTTCGAAGGTACGGCCATCGGAGGATGCCTGGTCCTCGTCGCCGATCAGCAATCCCAACTGGTCCATGATGAGTTTCCTTTGCGTGGTTGTAATGGTTCCGGGCGTCAGCCCATGCCGAGGAAGGCGCGCTGGACCGCCGGGTCGTCGACAAGCGCCGCGGCCGTGCCTTCGCCAACGATGCGCCCCGCCTCCATCAGATAGCCGCGGTCGGCAATCGACAGGCTGATCCTGACATTCTGTTCGACGATAATGAGGCCGACCCCCGTATCGTGCACCTTTTTGAGGGCTCCGAACAGTTCGCCGACGACGACCGGAGCCAGTCCGAGGCTGGGTTCGTCGAGCAGCAGGCAATCCGGTTTCGACATCAGCGCGCGACCGATCGCCACCATCTGCTGCTCGCCCCCCGACATCGTGCTGGCCTGTTGCCGGCGACGCTCGGCAAGACGCGGAAAGAGCTCGTAGACCAGATCGCGTCTTGCCGCCTCTCCGTCGCGTGCACGCGGCGCGAAGCCACCGAGAAGCAGGTTTTCCTCGACCGTCAGCTCTCCGAAGATGCCGCGGCCTTCCGGCACGAGGGCGATGCCGGCCTCCAGGACCCTGTGGGCGGGCAATGACAGGATCGATTTTCCCTCAAGCCGGATTTCGGTTCCGGGATCGGGGCGCACCAGGCCGGAGATCGACTTGAGCAGCGATGACTTGCCGGCGCCATTGGCGCCCAGAATGACGATCGATTCTCCGCGCGCGGCCCGCAGGGCCACCGAGTCCAGCGCGAGATGCTGACCGTAGTGCAGGGACAGGCCACTGACCTCAAGCATGGCTTTCTCCCAGATAGGCCCGCACGACTTCGGGATCCTTCAGCACGTCGGCGGTCGCTCCGTCCGCGATCTTGCGGCCGGCATTCATGACGACGCAGCGCCCGCATAGAGCGCGGATCGCATCCATGACATGTTCGACCAGAACAATGGTCACTCCATCCTTGCCGAGATCGGTGATGAGGTCGATGCCGACCCTGAGTTCCGTCGGATTGAGGCCCGCCAGCCATTCGTCGAGCAGCAGCAATTGCGGGTTCGCGGCAAGTGCGCGGGCGAGCTCGACCCGCTTCTGGTCGATATAGGTCAGGTCGTCCGCCATCTCGTCGTCGCGTCCGGCCAGTCCCACCCGGGCCAGGAAGGCGCTGGCCTGTTCGGCAGCCGCCGCCCCGTGCAGCGGCTCGCGGCGAAAGGCAAGGGCGGCCATCACATTCTCCGCCACTGTCAGGGAGGGCAGGATGCGCACCAGCTGAAAGGTGCGCGCGACACCGCAATGGGCGATCCTGTGCGCCGGCAGGCCGGAAATCCTTTGCCCGCCGAGGCTGATCGTGCCGCCGCTGGCCGGCAGGAAGCCGGAGATCATGTTGAGAACGGTCGTCTTGCCCGATCCGTTCGGCCCCAGCAGACCCACCGTTTCACCTTGTCCGATCGCTAGCGACAGTTCGTTGACCGCGGTCAGACCGCCGAACCGTTTGGTCAGCCCGGAAATCTCGAGAAGCGCGCTCATCGTCCAGCCTCCAGTTCGCCGACGCCGTCCTGCGATTTCGTCCGAGACTTGGCGCTGCCGCGCTTCCATGCCTTCTCGATGAAATCCAGCACGCCCTTGGGCAGCACGAAGACGATGGCGATGAACAACAGGCCCAGGATGATCGAATAGTGATTGGGGAAGTTGGCCGAGAGCCATTCGAACAGCAGGAAGAGCGGTATTGCGCCGAGCATCGGACCCCACAGGCGGTTCGCTCCACCGAGCAGCGCCATGATCAGCGTCAGGAAGGATACGGTCGGATTGAAGACGATGCCGGGCTCGATGTAGGTCCAGCGCGGCGCCTGAATGGCGCCGACAAGGGTCATGATGACGGCGCTCAACGCGAACAGGGCCAGCTTCACGCGCGCGATGTCGATGCCGCAATGCGACGCAACGACCTCGTCGTCGCCGATGATCTTGAGCGCCAGGCCAAGGCGGGTGCGGCCGATCCACCAGGACAGGCCGATCGTCACCGCGGCCAGCGCCAGCAATTGCCAATAGATCGTTTCGGGCCCGAAGGACATGAAGATGTAGCGCCCGAGCGTGCCGGTCACATTGACCTCGTACCAGGTCACGAGCTGACGCACGAGTTCGGCAAGCCCGAATGTGAAGATGACAAAATAGACGCCCGCCAGGCGCAAGGTCGACAGCCCCACGGCCAGCGCGACCGCCAGACCGATGAGGGCAGCGACGGCGAGAACGGCCGGATAGGGCAGGCTTTCGCTGAGGACGGCCATCGTGTAGGCGCCGATGCCAAAGAAGGCCACGGTGGCCAGAGAGACATAGCGAGTGGGGCCCGAAAACAGCGCCCAGGCGCTGGCCAGCGTGACATAGCCCGAAAGACCGATCAGCAGGCCGACGCCATAGGCCCCGAGAAAGAAGGGCGCGACGGCGAGAACGGCGAGCGCGGCGAGCACCGCGCCGGTAACCAGCATGGTGCGCACCGTCATCGTCCCGCTCCGCCAAACAGGCCCTGCGGGCGCCACAGCAGGATGGCGAGGAAGATGGCGTAGGTTGCCGCAAGCGTCAGACCGGGATCGACATAGCTCGCAACCCCTGTCTCCACGAGGCCCAGGATCAGGCCGGCCGACAGCGCACCAAGCAGATTGCCGACACCGCCCATGATGACGACGACCAGCGCCTTCATCGTGAAGACCACGCCGGAGGTGGCGGTGAAGGTCTGGTACATCGAGATGACGACGCCGCCGGCAGCCGCCAGCGCGCCGCCAAGCGCGAACGCGAAGCGCGCGGTGCGGTTGACGTCGATGCCGACAAGCGGAGCGTTCTGCGGCGCCACGGCGACTGCCCTGAGCGCTGTGCCCCAGCGGGTGCGCGTCAGGAGAAGGTAGAGGGTCAGGCCGATTGTCAACGCGAGCACGAAGGCCAGCAGACGATTGGCCGCGACGTTCGCGCCGAGGATCGTGACAGGAACGTTGAGGAACGAATAGCTCATGTAGTTGCTGCCGAAGATCACCAGCATGACGCCCTGGATGACGAAAAGCAGGCCGAAGGTGGCGAGGATGGAATCGATCTCCAGGCTGCCACGGTCCTTGGAGCGCGCGACGAGCGGGCGCATCATCAACCCGTAGACGAGGTAGCCGAAGACGAATCCGCCCGGCAGCACCACGAGCATTCCCACGATGGGATTGACGCCCAGAGCGCCCTGCAGAACGTAGGCCGCGAACGCGGCGGCAATGATCGTCTCGCCATAGGCGAGATTCATGATGCGGGAGATGCCATACTGGAGGGTCAGCCCCATCGCGACGAGGGCGTATGTGCCACCCAGCACCAATCCCGCAATCAAAACATTGATGAGCGTCAAGGTCGTCTCCGTCCGGCCGTCACATGCAGTGCAGCCGCTCAAGAATTCTCCGCGGCCCGGCGTGCCCGATCCCAGGCGCTTCGCGCGGGACCGGGCGGCGCCAGCAGGCTATTGCTTCTTCCAGGGCTGTCTCGGCAGGACCGGCTTTGACGCACCCGCGCGGTCGGCCGGCGCGACGCCCGCAAACTCGCCGTTCTGCCACTGTCCGACCCACCAAAGCTTGCGCAACTGGTTGTCCTCCAGCTTCGTCTCGCCGAGCACGGTTTCGAAGGTTCCGTTGGAGAGTTCCTCGGCCACCGCCTCGCGGTCGAGGCCGACGCGCTTGATCGCCTCCTGCAGCATCTGCAGGCTGGCATAGGTGATGACGCTGCCCCAGTAGTCGGGGGCCTGACCCGCGAACGCCTCATGGCGCTGGCGATAGGCCCGATTCTGCTCATTTGCAGGATCGATGCCGCCCAGGCTCATAATGCCTTCGGCATTCTCGCCGTTGTTCTTGCCATAGACGGGAAAGCCCGTGCCAACGCCAAGATAAAGCACCTTGGGATTGTAATCGGCGATCTGCGCCTGCTGCGTCAGGGCGAAGGTGTCCGGCGGATAGGAAAAGGCAATGAAGGTATCCGCGCCGGAGGCCTGCGCCTCGCTGATCATGGGCGAATAGTCGGTCGTGCCGACGGGGTAGGTCTTGTCGTAGACGATCTCGAGCCCGGCATCGGCGAAGGATTCGCGCGCCGCCGTGACCAGATCGATGCCGAATCCGTCGGCGACCGAAACCATGGCCACCTGCTTGTTGATGGTGCCGGCCTCGGCTTCCTTCTTGAGAAGCTCGGCCAGGGCGCCGGTATAGTCCCCGCCGCCACCGAGCATCCAGTAGCTCCGCTTCCAGCGCTTAACGAATTCGGGCGCCTTGTCGGTGACCGCAGACACGGCGAGTTGCGGATAGCCGTAGCGGTCCATGAGCGGCGCGACGGCGAGGTTGAAGCCGGTTCCCCACGGCGGCAGGATGAAATCGACCTCATCCTGCGTCGCCAGGCGTTCCACGGCGCGCACCACTTCCTCGGCCGAGGAACGGTCGTCATATTCGATGACTTCGACCGGCAGCTTGCTGCCGTCGGGCAGTTCGAGCCCGCCGTTCTGCTTCACGTCGTCGAGCCAAAGCTGATAGTTCGGGATCGTCGTGATGGCCGCCCCGCCGGCATTGGCGCCGGTCTTGGACACCGCGTAGCCGATCTTGATCGAGCTCCGGTCCTGAGCAACCGCATTTGCGGCTGCGCCAAGCGTCAGCGCGCCGGCGACGAGACCAAGTGCCGACAGGCGTACCCTGCCGCTGAAAAATTTCATGAGATGATCCTCCCTAATCTCCCGTCACCGGCTGAGATGCGACCTCCCGCGTTTCCCGACCGGAGGTCCGCCCGTGACATGCGCAGAATACGGCCTGTGGGCGGACTGCAAACGGACATTTTGAAGAAAGAATTGTACTTTTGATCGCAATCAGCCGTATAAAGATCGTATGCTGCCCGCCCGGCTTACGATCGCGGTTACAGGAACAGCCTCGTTGGATCACGACTCGACATCGCCAGGTCGGCCCCATGCCGGAACCCTTCGACCAATCGACGTGCTCCCCGACACGGAAGCGGCAAGTGTCAAGGCGTCGCTGTCGGCCATCGCGTGGACCCTGCGCGGCAACCGAAACCGTGCGTTCGTGCTCATCTCGGGCGCTGGCTCACTCGAATTCGAGGATGCCGCTGTGCCCCTGTCGGCGCCGTGCGCTCTGTGGCTGCCGGCGGGCAAACCGGCCCGGCTTTCGCTTCAGGCCGGCGCACGCGGTGCGGCGCTGGCCGTCTCGGAACTGTCGCTCGGGCGCGCTGTGCCTGCGGGGCCCATCGGCATGCAGGTCAAGGACGCTCTCTTTCATCCCATCCTTGGCGCCAAGCTGCCTGCCGCCACGGCTCAGGACATTTGCCGCACGATCGAAGCGATCGGCAGCGAGCTCGAACGCGATGCGCCGGGCGCGGAGGAGGCGGCACGTCACCATCTCGTTCTCGTCCTGATCGGCCTGTGGCGAACCTCGAGCCCGCAGCCCGCCAACACTCAGCCCGCGCCGCGCGCCATCGTGCGCAACTTCCTGCACCTGGTCGAGCTGCATGTGCGCGACCATTGGAATGTCGACGACTACGCGCGCTTTCTCTCGATCTCGCGCGGCAGGCTGACCAGCGCGGTCAAACGCGTGACGGGCAAGTCGCCGCTGGCGCTCATCCACGGTCGGCTGATCGCCGAGGCCGAGATTCTCCTCAACGGCTCCAGCATGCAGACGGCACAGGTGGCCGAAGCACTCGGCTTCAAGGACGCCGGTTACTTCAATCGTTTCTTCAAGCGCGAGACCGGCATGTCGCCCGGCCGATTCCGGAGCGCCCTTTCGCTGCGCAGCCGGTCTGCCCACCGCCAATCCTTCGCCGATTGGCCGTAGAGCATGTCCCGCTCAATCGGAATCGTTTGAGTGAAGGGCATATGCTCCGTGGTGTCGAACCGGCGCCTTCACGCGTCAGGCGCTTCGTCCCCGGGGGCGATCGCGGTCCGCAGCATCGCGAGATCCGGCGGCAGACGCCCGGTGAAAATCCTAAACGCCTGAATGCCCTGATTGAAGAACAGTTCATACCCACTCAGCACGGCGATCCCCGCGGCTTCCGCCTGTTGCTTGAAGAGGGTATCGACGGGCGTATAGATGGCTTCGAATGCCCAATGCCGGCCGGCGAGCGCCTTCTCCGGCACCGGTGAGCCCGGGTGTCCGACCATGCCCAGCGGCGTGCAGTTAATGATGCCGTCCGCCTCGGCCATCGCGGCCGATGCATCACTTGTTGCGATGGCAACGGTGCGCCTTTCGCTCACGCGCTCGACGGCCTCGGCAAGAGCCTCGGCCTTGGAAATGTCACGGTCGGCAATCGTCAACCCGTCGGCGCCCAGCGTCACCAGGCCGAACGCCACCGCTCGACCGACCCCGCCTGCACCGACCATGACCACCTGGCCCGGCGCGCGTTCGCCGAATTTCTCGCGGTAGGCCGCGACGAAACCCGAGAAGTCGGTGTTGTGCCCCGCCGCCCGGCCGCTTTCGAAGACGACCGTGTTGACCGCACCCATGGCCGCGATCAGCGGATCGGCGATCTCGACCATCTCGGCCGCCCGTTCCTTATAGGGATAGGTGATGTTGACACCGCGCAAACCGCCCTGCCGGCAGGTCTCGAACACCGCGTCGAACGATTTTCCCAAGTCGCGCGGAATGAAGAGGTCATAGCTGACGTCGAGCCCTATCAATCGGCCGGCGTGCCGATGGAGTTCCGGCGAGCGCGAGCGCCTGATATTGTCGCCGATCAGCCCAAGACGGATCGGTGCTTCATGGATGCTGCCTGGTGCAGCGCTTGTTTCCGGCCTGTCGATCATCCGCGATACCCGAACTGCCTCGGCAGCCACAATACCAGATCCGGGAGCAGGATCATCACCATGAGCGCCGCGAGAAGCACCACGACGAACAGCCAGATCTCGCGGATCATGTCACGCAGGGGAATGCCGGTGGTGGCATTGATGACGAAGAGCAGTATCCCGTAGGGCGGCGTGACCAGACCGATCATGCAATTGACGACCACGACGACGCCGAAATGCACCAGATCGATGCCGAGCGCACGGCACGCCGGTATGAACAGTGGCACGATGACCAGGATGATCGTGGTGGCGTCGAGGAGGCAGCCGAGAAGCAGCAGGACGAGATTGATCATCAGCAGGAATGCGATGGGCGAAATGTCGAGCCCCTGCAGGGCGCTGGAGAGCAAGCCCGGAATGTTTTCGCTGGCGACGATGTAGTTGAAGATCAGCGCGGCACCGATGACCAGGCCGACGGCGGCGGACGACCGGGCGCTTTGCAGAAAGATCGAATAGAGGTTCGAGAACGACAGGGCGCGGTAGAACAGACCCGCCAGGATGAGCGCGTAGGCGGCCGCGACGGCTGCCGCCTCGGTCGGCGTGGTCGCACCCCCATAGATGCCGTAGAGCAGGATCACCGGCATCAGGAGCGCCGGAAAGGCGGTCGCGGTGATGCGCGGCAACTGCCTGAGCGGCACCGGATCGTCGACGGCGAAGCCGCGGCGATGGGCGATCCATGCGTTCATCGCCATGAGGACCGCGCCCATCAGGAGACCTGGCACGATGCCGGCCAGAAACAGAAAGCCAATCGAACTGTCCGAGACCAGCGCATACATCACCATCGGGATCGATGGCGGAATGATCGGTCCGATCGTCGCCGATGCCGCGGTGATGGCCGCGGCATAGCCGGCAGGATAACGGCCGGACTTCGTCATCATCTCGATGATGATCTTGCCGATGCCGGCGGCATCGGCAACGGCCGAGCCCGACATGCCGGAGAATATGAGGCTGGAGACGACGTTGACGTGGCCCAGCCCGCCCTTGAACCGGCCGACCAGGGCGACACAGAAGCGCAGGAGACGTTCGCTGATCGTGCCCGCATTCATGATATTGGCGGCGACGATGAACAGCGGCACCGCCAGGATTATGAACGAATCATACAGCCCCTGGATGATCTGCTCGGCAGCCAGGCCGAGGTCCTGGCCCTTGACGGCAAGGAACACCACCGCGGCGACGATCATCGAATGGGCGATCGGCGTGCCGATCCCCGCCAGGACGAACAGCACCAACAGGCACAGCAGGAAGGCGACGCTCATGCCGGCTCCGCATCGACATGCGCCGGTGGCGGGGCACCGCGCACAAGGCGCCACAGCGTCAACGCATAGCGCACGATCATGGCGAGCGCGAAGACGGCATAGACGCTGAACACGACATCGAGCCGGATGCCCAGCGTCGCGCTCTTCTTGATCTTGTAGAAGGTGATGTAGTCGAGGGTGGCCGGCAGCGCGGCGAGAAAGCCGGCCAGGATGGCGATCGCCGAAACGATGGCGAACACCCGACGCAGCCGCTCCCGCGCCGCCAGATAGAACAGATCGAAGGTTACATGATCGCGCTCGTCAAGGGTGAAGGCCGAGGCCCAGAAGACCAGCCAGAGCCATGTCGTCAGGCAGACCTCGAGCGTCCATCCGAGGGGATGGTTGATCACGTAGCGGGTGAATATCTGCAGGATGAACGCCACGAACATGGCGGCCAGCAGGGCCACCGTCACATTGTCCGCCCGGCGACGCAGCCATGTCAGAACGGCGCTCATGCCTGCGTCCGGCTATTGAATGGCGTTGATCTTGTCGACCATGCCTTCCGGCCAGTCCTTGGCGAACTCCGACTCCAGATAGGCCTTCTGGACATGGGTGCGGAACGCCTCGATATCGGGCTCGTAAACCTCCAGACCCTGATCCTTGAAGAACTGCACGAGTTCGTCTTCCAGGGCCAGCTGCTTCTGACGGCCCGCTTCGGCGGCATCGTCGGCCGCCTTCTGGACAATCTGCTGCTGTTCCGGCGTCAACGACTCCCAAACCTTCTTGGAAAAAGCGAGATAGTTCAGATCGACGAGATGGCTTGTCAGCACGATCTGCTTGGTCACCTCATAGAACTTGGAGTCCTTGTCGGTCGGCAGCGGGTTGTCCTGCCCGTCGATGGCGCCGGTCTGCAGCGCGGTGTAGACCTCGGTGAAGGCCATCGGCACGGGATTGGCGCCGAGGGCGGAACCCAGGAACTGCCATGCGTCCGTTCCCGGCATCCTCAGCTTCACGCCCGCGAGATCGGCCGGCGTCATCACCTTGTCCTCGGTGCGAAGGTTGAGCTGGCGGCGGCCGAGATACATGACCGTCAGAAGCTTCACGCCAAGCTCGTCCTCGACCTTCTTCTTCATCGGCTCCATGAAATCGGCTTCGAACACCTTCTTCTGGTGTTCGGCGTCGCGATGCAGATAGCCAGCCGTGAAAATCGACCATTCCGGGAAGATCGTGGCCAGTTCCTGGGCCGAGGTGATCGACATCTCCAGATTGCCGCGGGCGATCGCCTCCAGCTCGGTGCCCTGTTTGAAGAGGGTCGCGTTCCAGTGCGGCTCGAAGGTCGCGAACTCCTCTACCGCCGGTGCGAACACTTCCGTCAGGGCCACGGCGCGCTGATCGGTGGGCGTTGCCGGCGAGGAAAGCCGCAGAACGACCTGCTCGGCGGATGCTTCGACGGTCGAGAAGCCAAACGCGGTCGTGACCAGAAGGCCGGCCAGACCGGCACCCAGCACGCCTCGGCGTGACATTGTCCTTTTCATGCTTGTTCCTCCCTCAATGCATGCAGCCGGATCGGCACATCTCCAGCATATCGCGAACGCTCGCACAGTCGACTTCCATTTTCAACCCACATATCTGTCGACATCATACTTTCTGAATTTTATATGATTAAAGAAGGAGGATCAGAAGCATGAGTTTGGCCCCAGCCCCCAGAATAGCCGTCGTCGGCGCCGGCCTGATCGGACGACGCCACATGCATCACATCATGCGCGAGGCCGCCCTGGCGGGGATCGTCGATCCTTCCCCGGCGGCGCGGCAGACAGCCGACCAGTTCGAAACGCCATGGTACGACAATCTGCAGGAGCTGATCGATGCCGAACGGCCGGACGGGGTGGTGGTGGCGACGCCCAACCGGCTGCATGTTGAGCACGGGCTTGCCTGCATCGCGGCAGGTCTGCCGGTCCTGGTCGAAAAGCCGATTGCCGACGACGTGGCAGAGGCGACGCGGCTCGTCGAAGCCGCCGAGGCGAAGGGCGTGGCGCTGCTGGTCGGCCATCACCGACGACACAATCCGCTGATACGCAAGGCCAGCGAGGTGATCGCTGCCGGTGCACTCGGCCGCATCGTCACCGTTCAGGCTATGTGCTGGCTGCACAAGCCGGACGACTATTTCGATGTTGCCTGGCGGCGCCAGGCAGGGGCGGGGCCCGTTTTCATCAACCTCATTCACGACATCGACCTGCTCCGCTTCCTGTGCGGAGAGATCGTCAGCGTACAGGCGCTGGACGCCAATACGATACGCGGCCTGCCCGTCGAGGACAGCGCCGCACTTCTGGTGCGATTTGCAGGCGGCGCCATCGGCACCATGACCGTTTCGGACGCCGTCGCCGCGCCCTGGAGCTGGGAGCTGACAGCGGGCGAGAATCCAGCCTATCCGCGCACCGGACAGTCCTGCTACATGATCGGCGGCACCGATGGTGGGCTTTCGCTGCCCGATCTTGGCCTGTGGCACTATGCCGGCGCGAAAGGCTGGTGGGAGCCGATCGAACGCCGTGCCCTGCCGGCTGGCGACGGTGACCCGCTGGCGCTTCAGATCCGCCATTTCTGCCAGGTCATCGCGGGCGAAACCGCGCCGCTCGTCTCAGGACACGAAGGTCTGCAAACACTGAAGGTGGTCGCAGCGGCGAAGATTGCGGCTCGCAGCGGCGGTATCGTGGCCATCGAATAGGCCGCCCGTCCCTGCGGCAGACGCGGGTGGCGTCACGCCCGGCCGAGCTTGCCTGCGGCGAGGCTGTGCTCCACGCCTGCCGCCACATGACGGCGCAAAATGGCCTTCGCGGTTGCGGCATCGCGCGCCAGGGCCGTCTCAAGCAACTGGCGATGCTCGTCGGCGGCGATCTGGCCGCGGAACGTCAGAGAGATCATCTGATAGCGCAGATACTTGTCGAAAATGGCAGCATGCGTGTCCATCAGCACCTGCGAGCCGCAGGCCGAAATAAGGGCCTGATGAAACTCCCAGTCGTAGCGCTTCCAGTGCTCCGTCACCGAATGGTCGCCGGACATCATGCGCAGCTCCATCTGGTGCAGCTTGTGATGCGCCGCCACGACCCGGCCTTCCCAATCGACATCCCCGGCGGCATAGGACTGATCCAGCGCATGGCATTCGAGAAGCTGGCGCAAAGCCGCCACCTCGCGCAGATTTTCCGCCGATACCGGCGCCACCTCGAAGCCGCGCTGACCCTCGGCGACCACGAGACCTTCCGATACCAGCCTGTTGAGGATTTCGCGCAGCGTCGAAACGCTTGCGCCATAGTGTGATTTCAGCCGTTCGAGCTTGAGCTTCTGATCCGGCGCAAGCCGTCCGAAAAGGATATCGGAGCGGATGCGCCGATAGGCAGTCTCGCCGATCGTGGATTGCGTGTCGTTCATGAGGAATGAAGTATCATGAATTTACGCAAATACCATAGATATCGCAGATTGGTTGAAATAATCCGAACTCGGTCGGCTGCCCATCGACGCTCCGCGAACCGAGCCTAGCCCGCGTCATTCCAGGCGAGCACCAGGTCAGCACTGCGGCGGGCGTTCAGTATGCGCTCGGCATTCGCCATGTCGTTGGACAGGGCACGCTGGCGCGCTTCTTCCATCTTATGCCCGTGATCGACCCAGCGCTGCACGAGACGTTCCTCCAGGACCGGAGGCGGCACGTCGAGGAAGACGCTGAAATCGAACAGCGGTGCGAGACCCGCCCAGGGCTCCTCGTCGAAGAGCAGGTAGTTGCCCTCCACCATGACGAAGCGGGCATCGCCGGGGACGATCGCGCCTCCAGCCCGCGCCAGGTCCGCCTCGCGGTCGAAGGTGGGCACGGCGATATCCTCGCCACCCTCGCGGACGCGCTTGAGCAGCGCGGCAAAGCCACCGAAATCGAAGGTTTCGGGAGCGCCCTTGCGCGCGAGAAGCCCGCGCGCGTCGAGCACGGCATTGTCGAGATGAAACCCGTCCATCGCGACAAGTGCCGCCGACCCTTCGGGCAGCAGCGGCAGCATGGTCCGGGCAAGCGCGGATTTTCCCGCGCCGGGCGGGCCGGCGATGGCGACGACGAAGCGCCGCCGACCCGATGCCTTCTTGTAGATGGTCGCGACCAGGTGGGCGATTTCCGACATGGAGGGTTCTCCCTGCGGTTATGCGAGCCATGTCCCGTAGTCGGAAACGAGGAGGCGCACCGGCTCCTCGTCTTCCTCGACGCTCGAGAAGCGGTCGAGCGGCTCGGCGAAAATATTGTCGCTCAGGTCATCGTTCACTGTCGAGACCTCGCCGATCAGCACATCCGATCCCTCGGCCCAGAATGCGTGCCAAACCCCCGGAAGAAGGGTTACGCTCTCACCCGGGGCAAGACGCAGAATCCCCCCCGCATCGAGGCTTCGAGCGATGCCGTCGCAGGATACCGATACCCGTTTATGACGATCGACCGATCCGTCCGGCGCGGAATCGAACAGTTCCAGCGCCAGCGTGCCGCCGCCGCGATTGATGATGTCCTCTGCCTTGATGGCGTGGCGATGCATCGGCGAAAGCTGATCGCGCCGCGAAATCATGATCTTCTCGGCATAGAGCATGCCGCGGCCGCTGGCGAGATCGGCCTGGTTGCCGTTGCGCACGGTAAAGAGGAACAGCCCCAGACTGTCAAAATCATCCTTGCCGTAGTCGGCTATGTCCCAACCCAGACGCGCCGCGACGATGCCGGCGATGTCCGCCCGCCGGGCCTGCATTTCGGCCGGCGTCCATGAGGCGAAGGGTGGCAGAACATAACCGTGGGAGCGAATGAACTCCGCCGCTTCGACGATGATGCTGTTGATCTCGGAGCGCTTCACGCTTTCCCTCCATGCGGCGCGCCGGGCGTTCCGGCACGATCGAACGGAAATATACGCCCTTGAAGAGCGAGGCCAAGAGGCAAAGAAAAGGGCCGGCCGCTTCACAGCGGCCGGCCCAAATACGTGTCCCGAATATGAAGCGCGGACTACATGCCTTCGGAATTCTTGGCGACCAGCGCCCGGGCTTCCTCGACGAGCGCCTTGCCGTCCATGCCCTTGGCGGTCATTTCCGCTTCCCACGCCTCGATCAGCGGCGCGGCGGTGTCCTTCCAGCGCTGCGTCTCGGCTTCGTCGAGAACGATGATGTTGTTGCCCAGCTTCTCGGCGATCGCCTTGCCGGCGACGTCGCCTTCGTCCATCACGCGGCCCATCATGGCCGCGGTCTCGATGCCGGAATTCGCGTCGATCACCGCCTTCAGGTCGTCCGGCAGGCGATCATAGGAATCCTGATTCATCGCAAACACGAAGGTCTGGGTGTAAAGGCCGTTCTCGCCCGAGAAGCCCGTATGATTGTGGACCAGTTCGCTGACCTTCAACGCCGGCGTCACCTCCCACGGGATGGTCGTGGCATCGATGACGCCTTTCGACAGGGCCTCCGAAACCGCGGGCACCGGCATCCCGACCGGCGTGGCGCCGAGCTTCTCCAGCATCTCGTTGATCGTCCGCGAGCCGCCACGGATCTTGAGGCCGTTCATGTCCTCGAGCGTGTTCACCGGGTTCTTGGAGTGGATCAGGCCAGGTCCATGGGTGTGCCAGGCAATGACCTTGACGCCCTCGAACTCATCCATGCAGTGCTTTTCGCAGTATTCCTGGAACGCCTTGGACGTCGCTTCGCCATTGGTCATGACGAACGGCAACTCGAAGGCCTCGGTGGTTGGGAAACGGCCCGGCGTATAGCCGATCACCGTCCAGATCAGGTCGACGACGCCATCCTTGACCTGATCGTAGAGTTCCGGCGGCTTGCCGCCGAGCGCCATGGCATGGAACAGCTCGACCTTGATGCGGCCGTCCGACTCCGCCTCGACCTTCTCGGCCCAGGGCGTCAGAGCCTTGGCGGGAATGGTCGCCTGCGGCGGAAGCATCTGATGCAGCCGCAGGGTGACTTCCTGGGCCAGGGTCGAGACCGTCATGGCGCCCAGCATAACCGCGGCGCCGACCGTGCATTTCAACAGGTTCATTGGATATCCTCCCGTTCATCCGTGTTTTGTTATACTAGAGAACATTTGCCACGAAAAGGGCCACCCGCATCTCAGGCACGAAAGCCCGTATCGATGCGCACCGTGCCGCCGGGCAGGCGCGAAACGCATGTGCACATACGGCTGTTCTCGGCCTTCTCGGTCTCGTCGAAGAACACGTCTCGATGATCGATCTGCCCCTCTTGCCCGACAATATCGACCGCACACAGGCCGCATTCGCCACGCTCGCAATCGTAGATCATCTCGACACCAGCGTCGATCAGCGCCTGGAGCATGGACTTGTCGGACGGCACGTCGACGCTCACGCCCCTATCGGCCACATCGACGCGGAAGGGCAGTTCGGCAAACGCGCCGCTGTCGCCGAAGACCTCGCAACGAAACCGGCTGACCGGCCGGCCGCGTGCGCGCCAGATCGACCGTGCCGCTTCCAGCATCGGCACCGGACCGCATATGTACAGTTCGCCATCCTCCGCAAGCCGGTCGATTTCGCTCGCCAAGTCGATCCGCTCACCCTCCTGAGAAACATGGAACGATGCACGCTCCCCAAGCAGCGCTTTCAGGTCGTCGGCGAAGGCAAGCGATTCGCGCGTCCTGGCGCCATATGCCAGCCGCACCGGCGCACCGCGCTCGTTCAGGGCCCGGGCCATGCCGTAGATCGGCGTGATGCCGATGCCGCCGGCGACGAGCAGGTAGGCCGGCGCCCGCCAGGACAGTGAAAAGCGGTTCTCAGGAACGGTGAGGCGAAGCCGGTCGCCCACGCCCAGCGACCACATGTATCGCGAGCCGCCGCGGCTCGACTGGTGCCGGCGAACGGCGACGCGAACCGAACCGCAGGCGGCGGGCAGGCAGGTGTAGGAACGGATCGCGGGCCTGCCGTCGATATTGACTTCGAACTCCGTGTGCGATCCGGGATCGAAGGGTGGCATCGGGCCATCGACCGCGAACTCCAGAAGGCGGACGCCCTCGGCAACCTCGCGGGCCTCCGTGACGCGGCCCTCGCGCCATTCACGTCTCAACCGCATCGCCGCGCTCCCGCACCACAGGTCGAACGGACGAGAATAACCCTATTACCGCCGGGAAGGCTTGCCGGGGCTCTCATGAATCGTGTCTGCATCATGGGGCTACTCCGCAGCGATGCCCATCGCCTGCTCGTCGGCAATCATGCGGTCGATCAGCTTGCGCGCCCACATGGAGCCGGCGTCGATGTTGAGGTTGTAGAAGACATGGTCGGGATTGTCGTCCAGTGCTTTCTGCTGCGCCTCCAGGATCGCCTCGTCCTCGCGAAAGATGCTTGCCACGCCTTCGCGCAACTCATGTGTGCGCCGCTGTTCGGAAAGCTTATAGTTGCGGGCGAAGGCCCAGAAATAATGGCACGACTTCCCAGTCTCCGGTGTGACCGTGTTGAGCACGAAACCGTTGACGCCCTGGCTGCGATCCCCTTCCGGTGCGCCGCTGCCTGCGGGAGCCACACCGACATCGATGGCAATCGTAGAAGGCGCCTCGAAATTGATGATCTGCCAGCGGTCGACATTGCCGGGCCGGCCAAGCTGGGCCCGCCAGAACGGCGGCGGATCGATGTCGAGCATCCAGCGCGTCACCGTTGCCGTGCGCGTATCATGCGACACGCTGAACGGAGCCTCTGCAACGGCGCGATTGCCGATCGATGAGCCATGAACATAGGTCTCGTGGGTGAGATCCATCAGATTGTCGATGACGAGGCGATAGTCGCACTTGACCTGAATGACCTTGCCGTCGGAGGCCCATTGCGGATCGTCGTTCCAGTGAAGGTCGGGAATGAGCGCCGGATCGGCCAGCGCGGGATCTCCCGGCCATATCCACACGAAGCGATGCTTCTCGGCGATCGGATAGGTCTGCACGCAGGCTGACGGATTGATCGTCGCTTGCGATGGCATGTATACACACCGGCCCGTATCGTCGAACTCAAGCCCATGGTAGCCGCAGATGACGTGGTCGCCATGCAGTTCACCGCGTGAAAGCGGCAGGAGCCGATGCCAGCAGGCATCCGCCAGCGCCACTGCTTCGCCGTTCTGTTTTCTATATAAAACAACGGGTTTGTCACAGATCGTACGCGCAAGAAGCTCGCGCTTGACCTCGACGTCCCATGCAGCCGCGTACCATGCATTGAGTGGATATGTCTGACCGTGCATCGCGATGCTACCTCCCTTGGCAATTCCGCCTGAACAGGAATACACTGTGTATACATGCCCTTTGTCAAGCCTCAGCAATTGAGGCCGCGTTCACATCCGTTTAAAGGTGTGCTCTGGACAACTGCCGAACCGGGAGGAAATGCAATGTCATCACTCGCCAAGCCACCCTATCGCGCCGACCATGTCGGCAGTCTGCTGCGACCGGCCGCAGTGAAGGAGGCGCGCAAGCGCTTTTATGAGGACCACGCCATCGACGCCGCCGAACTGAAGGCGGTGGAGGATGAAGCCATCCGCGACGCCGTCAAGATGCAGCAGGATGCCGGCCTGCTGGCCGTTACCGACGGCGAGTATCGCCGCTCCTTCTGGCACTACGATTTCATGGGCGCGCTCACCGGCTTCGATCTCGAGGAAAGGCACAACGGCGTCCAGTTCCACGGCGTGAAGCTGCGGCCCATCTTTCCGACCATCAAGGACAAGCTCGACTTTCCGGACGACCATCCGATGCTCGAGCACTACAAATACCTCGCCAGCGTCGCAGGCGTAACGCCGAAGATCTCCATCCCCGGCCCGAGCTGCTGCCATTTCCGCACGGCCAAGGAGGATATCCACCCGAAGGAATATGCCGACGACGAGGTGCTGTTCGCCGACCTGGCGAAGACCTATGCCAAGGCAGTAGAGGCCTTCTATGACGCGGGATGCCGCTACCTGCAGATGGACGACATCTTCTTCGCCTATCTGTGCGACCCCAAGCATCGCGCCGACAAGCAGGCCGTGGGCGAGGATCCCGACTGGCTGATCGATCGCTATGCATGGATGATGCATGAGGCGATCAAGGACAGGCCCGACGACATGATCATCGGCATGCACATGTGCCGCGGCAATTTTCAGTCGACCTGGGCCGCCGAGGGGGCCTACGATCCGGCCGCCGACGCCATCTTCAACAAGACCGGCGTCGACATCTATTTCATGGAGTACGATACGGAGCGGGCAGGGGGCCTTGAGCCACTGCGCCTCCTGCCCAAGGGCAAGAAGCGTGTCCTGCCGGGCTTCATCACCACCAAGACGGGCGAATTGGAAAAGATCGACGATCTGAAGCGCAAGTTCGACGCCGCCTCCCAATATGCCGACCTCGACCAGCTGGGAATTGCGCCGCAGTGCGGTTTCGCCTCGACGGAGGAAGGCAACAAGGTCACCGAGGACGACCAGAAGCGCAAACTGGATCTGGTGGTTCGAACCGCGGAAGCGATCTGGGGCGGGGTCGATAAATAGCGCTCGCTGCGCGCTCTGGCCTTTCCATCTATCACGATGCCATGGAGCCGGCGCCAGGTGCGCCGGCTCTTCCATTTGTCACCTTTGAGTGCAATTCTTGCCGGGTAGGGGCCAGTTCAATTGCTGAAAGGCTTACGCCCATGGGAATTTTCGATTTCGTGAAATCTGTCGGAAACAAGCTCGGCTTTGGCGGCGAAGACGAGCCTCCGGCGGCCGATGCGGTGAAGAAGGAACTCGATTCGCACAAGCTCGGCACCGACAAGGTGGACGTCGCCGTGGATGGCGACAAGGTGATCCTGAAGGGCATCGTGGCCGATCAGTCGGCTTTCGAGAAAGCCGTCGTCGCCGTCGGCAACACGCTGGGCATCTCGAAGGTCGAGGCTTCGGAACTCAAGGTCGTGCCCCCGCAATCCGGGCTTACGCTGGCAAGCGCCGACATGACCGAACTCGTGGCGGCTGCGACACCGGCCAAGGACCCGGTCTTCCATACCGTCGCCAAGGGCGAAAACCTCTGGAAGATCGCCGAAAAGCACTATGGCAAGGGCAAGGGGGCCAAGTACACGGTCATCTTCGAGGCCAACACGCCGATGCTGTCCGATCCCGACAAGATCTATCCGGGACAGGTGCTGCGCATCCCCGATCTGGAAACGGCCTGACGTTTTCGGGTGGCAGAGGGAGAACGGCAGTGTGAACCTGCCGTTCGCCATTCATATCCATAAGAAGTTCCGCGATGCCTGAATTGCCAGCAGGGGTCAACTATCGGCCGGGCCACCTTTCGCACGCCGAACAGAAGGCGCTGGTCGAGCAGATCCGCACCGTCGTCAGTGCCGCGCCACTCTACACGCCGGAGATGCCGCGCACGGGCAAGCCGATGAGCGTGCGCATGACCAATTGCGGGCCGCTCGGCTGGGTGACGGACCGCGACGGCGGCTACCGCTACCAGGACACCCATCCGACGACGGGCCGGCCATGGCCGGCCATGCCGGACCGCTTGCTCCGGATCTGGGCCGATCTGGCTGGCTATCCGCATCCCCCCGAGGCGTGCCTGATCAATTTCTATTCCGACAGCGCGAGGATGGGCCAGCACCAGGACCGCGACGAAGAAGACCTGGCCGCCCCCGTCATATCGATCTCACTGGGCGATTCCTGCCTCTTCAGGGTTGGCGGAACGGCGCGCCGCGACAAGACCACGTCCTTCAGGCTCGACAGCGGCGACATCGTCGTGCTGAGCGGTCCGGGACGTCTGTGCTATCACGGCGTCGACAGGATCTACCCGGCCAGCTCGACGCTCCTGAAGCATGGCGGGCGGATCAACCTGACGCTGCGGCGGGTGACGAAAACGGATTCGGCCTGAACAGCGCAGCTACAGCTTGCGCAGGGCCACTTCCTTGACGAAGTGGTCATGACCCTTGCGCAGGATCAGGTCGGCGCGGGGCCGCGTCGGCAGGATGTTTTCCTGCAGGTTCTTCAGATTGATGTTGTTCCACAATCCTTCGGCGATCGCGCGCGCGGCCTCGTCGGTGAGCTCCGCATAGCGGTGGAAGAAGGACTGCGGATTGCGGAACGCCGTCTCTCTCAGCCTCATGAAGCGGTCGATGTACCATTTGTGGATCAAATGTTCTTCGGCATCGATGTAGATCGAGAAATCGAAGAAGTCCGAGACGACCGGTACGGCTTTGCCATCCTTCGGCAGTTCGCGCGTCTGCAGAACATTGACGCCCTCGAAGATGAGGATGTCGGGCCGGTCGATCGTCACATATTCGCCGGTCAGCACATCGTAGGTGAGATGCGAGTAGAGCGGGGCGCGAACGTTGCGGGCACCCGACTTGATGCTCGATAGGAAGCGCAGGATCGCCCCGACGTCGTAGCTTTCGGGAAATCCCTTGCGCTCCATGAGATTATCCCGCCGCAGCACGGCATTGGGATAGAGAAACCCGTCGGTCGTCACCAGGTCGACCTTGGGGCTCGACGGCCAGCGCGCCAGAAGCTCCTTCAGCACCCGCGCCGTCGTCGACTTGCCGACGGCAACCGACCCCGCCAAGCCGATAATGAACGGCGTCTTGATCACGTCGTCGGGGTTGTTGAAGAAGATCTTGCGCTGGCCGAACAGGTTTTGCGACGTCTCGACATGGGCCGACAGGAGCCGCGACAGCGACAGATAGATGCGGCGCACCTCGTCCAGATCGATCGGATCGTAGAGAGAGCTGAGGCGCTGGACCTCGCTTTCGCTCAGCGTCAGCGGCGTGTCGGCACGAAACTCGGCCCAGCGCTCGGCCGAAAAGAACCGATAGGGTGAATATTTCTGGTTGGGCGCAAGCTGATCCATGCCAGTTCCCCTCAGCCGGCCAAAGCCGCGATTACCCTCGCCGCGACGCCTTCTCGGCGATGCCCGAACGGGCGGTGCGGCTCTCCAGTTCGGCCATGACCCGCGACAGCGGAACGCCGGCGAGATGCAGAACGACGAGCCAGTGATACAGGAGATCGGCACTCTCCGCGACGAGATGCTCGTCATCCTGCGCCACCGCGGCAATGACGGTTTCCACCGCTTCCTCGCCCATCTTCTTTGCCGCTTTGTCCATGCCGGCGGCTGCCAGCCTTGCCGTCCAGGACTGTTCGTCCCCCGAGGCGGCGCGCTGGGCGATGATCTTTTCGAGATCCTGCAACGAAAATGCGGTCATGGACGCGCCCTTTAGGCGGATTGAGGCTCCAAGTCCAGCCGCATCGGCAATCCGGCGCGGGCCATGTGCGCCTTCGCCTCGGCGATGGAATAGGTACCGAAATGAAAGATCGATGCAGCAAGGACCGCCGTGGCGTGACCGTCTCGAATGCCTTCGACCAGATGATCGAGCGTGCCCACGCCGCCGGACGCAATCACCGGTACGTGCACCGCGTCGGCCACGGCACGCGTCAGCGCGATGTCATAGCCGATCCTGGTTCCGTCGCGATCCATGGACGTCAGCAGGATCTCGCCGGCACCAAGATCGACGACCTTGCGGGCGAACTCGACGGCGTCGATGCCGGTGCCTTCACGCCCACCATGGGTGAATGTCTCCCAGCGCGGCTCAGCGCCCTCGGCCGAGACCCGTTTTGCGTCGATCGCCACGACGATGCACTGATTGCCGAATTTATCTGCCGCCTCCTTGACGAAATCCGGGCTCTTCACGGCAGCCGTGTTGATGGACACCTTGTCGGCGCCGGCCAAGAGCAGTTTGCGTATGTCGGCGACGGAACGCACGCCGCCGCCCACCGTCAACGGCATGAAACATTGTTCTGCCGTACGCGCAACGACGTCGAAAATCGTCTCGCGATTGTCGGAGGAGGCGGTGATGTCGAGAAAGCACAATTCGTCGGCGCCAGCGGCATCATAGGCCTTGGCGGCTTCGACCGGATCGCCGGCATCGACGAGGTCAACGAAGTTGACGCCCTTGACGACGCGGCCGTCCTTGACGTCGAGACAGGGGATGATGCGGGCTTTCAGGGTCATGCCGTTTTTGCCTTAATGCTCCTGAGAATTCTGGTTACCACGACCACCACCGTCCAGATCATCACAGCGCCGAAACCGGCCGGTACCGTCAACAGGGACAGCCAGCCTGCAACGAACAACGTATAGAGCAATTCACCGTGGTCGACACCGCCAATGATACAAGGGTGCACGCCTCCCTCATTCAACGTACAGCCGTTCGCTTGCGCCACGAAATCTGCAGCGAACACGGAAATCAGCGGCAGGATAGCCAGGACAGCTATCATCACGAGCCAGAATGCCGGGCGCCTGAAGATCCGGCGCGTCTTATTCGGCGAAGCATCGCTCAAGACGGCGCACCCTTCAGAATCCGCAGAGCTTCCGCCGGATCGATGCGGCCGTCATAGAGCGCCCGGCCGGAAATGGCACCTTCGAGCTTCGTCGCATCCGGCATGGTCATGCGCACGATATCGGCGATCGAGGCAAGGCCGCCCGACGCGATGACGGGAATGGACACCGCATCGGCCAGTTCGATCGTCGCTTCCCAGTTGATCCCTGCAAGCACGCCGTCGCGGTCGATGTCGGTGTAGACGATTGCCGCCACGCCTGCGCCCTCGAACCTCTCGGCCAGCTCGATGACGCCCAGTTCCGAGGCCTCGGCCCAGCCCTCGACGGCGACCTTGCCACCCTTGGCGTCGATCCCGACGGCGATTCGGCCCGGGAAGCGCCGGCAGGCTTCCTTCACCAGGCCCGGATCGCGCACCGCGACCGTGCCGAGGATGACACGCGCCAACCCCTTGTCGAGCCAAGCCTCGATATGCTCGATCGTGCGGATGCCACCACCCAGCTGAACCGGGTTCGTGGTCGCCTTGAGGATCGCCTCGACGGCCGCGCCATTGACACTCTCGCCAGCGAACGCGCCGTTGAGATCGACAACATGCAGCCACTCGAAGCCCTGATCTTCGAAAGACCTGGCCTGCGCAGCCGGGTCACGATTGTAGACGGTGGCACTGGCCATCTCGCCAAGCTTGAGGCGAACGCACTCGCCGTCCTTCAGATCGATGGCGGGGAACAGGATCATTGGTAGTCAGATGCCTTCCACGATGGCGAAATGCGCCGTGGAGAAGGCGCGCCGCAGTTTCAGTGCCGCCTGATACTCTGGAGAGTGATAGCAGGCGAGAGCCTTGTCGTAGGACTCGAATTCGATGATCACATGGCGATCGGCAGCGAAGCCTTCCGGGCTGTCGCTGCGGCCGCCGCGCGCCAGAAACCTGGCGCCATATTTTTCAAAGGCCGCCGCATTGGCGTCGATATAGGACGGGTAGCCATCGGCATCGGTGATCGAGACCATCGCGATCCAGTAGCCCTTCTTCGTCGCGCTCATGGGGCCCACCTCAGGAAATTGGTGATCAGGGCTAGGCCCAGCGCCTGGCTCTTTTCCGGATGAAACTGGGTGCCGACCAGATTGTCGCGTGCGACCACCGCGGTTACCGGGCCGCCGTAGTCGGTCACCGCCACCACCTGAGACTCGTCGGTGGCGTCCAGGTGATAGGAATGGACGAAATAGGCGTGCAATCCGTCGTCGCCCGTCCTGATGTCCGCCAGGAGCGGATGGGGATGTTTCACGTGAATCGTGTTCCAGCCGATCTGCGGGATCTTCAGGGCTGGATCGGAAGGTGTCATCGCCTTGACGTCGCCGCCGATCCAGCCGAACCCCTCGGTGACCGTCTTCTCAAGGCCGCGCTCGGACATGAGCTGCATGCCGACGCAGATCCCGAGAAAGGGTCTCGCCCTGCCGATCGCGGCCTCTTCGATCGCCTCCACCATGCCGTCGACGGCGTCGAGGCCGGCGCGGCAATCGGCATAGGCGCCGACGCCTGGAAGGACGATCCGATCGGCACTGCGCACCCGCTCTGCATCCGACGTCAGGTCGATATCGGCCGCGATGCCGGCTTCCCGTGCCGCACGCTCGAATGCCTTCGTCGCCGAACGCAGATTGCCCGATCCATAGTCGATTATTGCGACGCGCATCATCGTGGATTCCCTGAATAGCCAAGCAGACCAAGGGCCGGTCCGGACGGCCGCGAAGAAGTCTGGGGCCGCGACGACGATACGGGCGCGACCGCTGCCGTTTCCAGACCGCTCTCCCCGGCCTGTGCGGCATCGAACAAGTAGCGCAGTTCCGCGTCGGAACGGTTGTCGGCCTCGACGACACCAGCCTCGCGCCATCCCCGCCGTCTCATTCTTGCCAGGCGCAGGGCCGGGCCCTCCAGTCCAACGTAAAATGACACGAGCAACGACAGGAGCGGCGTGACATAGATGAAGGAATCGACCTCTGACAGAATGCCGAGTCCGATCGCCAGCGCCAGCACGATCACCGCTTCCAGCCACAGGCGATGCCACAGCAACCAGAGGAAAGGTACAAGAAAGCCCAGCCAGACAAACCCGTCGCGCACCAGAACGGCGTCCTTTCCGGCCGCGATCTCAGCCGCCGGCGGCTCCATGACGACGTAACCGGCCATCGCCTATCCTTTCAGCGTGCCCTTGGTCGAGGGAACGGCTTCCGCCTGTCGAGGATCGTGCTCGATGGCGGCGCGAAGGGCGCGCGCGACCGCCTTGAAGCAGGTCTCGGCGATGTGATGGTTGTTGGCCCCGTAGTGATTGAGAACGTGCAGCGTGATGCCGGCGTTCTGCGCCAGGGCCTGAAAGAATTCGCGCACGAGCTCGGTATCGAACGTTCCGATCTTCGGCGACGTGAATGCAACGTTCCAGACCAGAAATGGCCGGCCGGACACGTCGAGCGCGGCCTTGGTCAGCGTCTCGTCCATGGCGAGGTCGATGGACGCATAGCGCGCAATACCGCGACGTTCTCCGAGCGCAGAGGAAATCGCCTTGCCGAGCACGATGCCCACATCCTCAACGGTGTGGTGATCGTCGATATGCAGGTCGCCATCGGCTCTGACCGTCATGTCGATCAGCGAGTGACGGCTGAGCTGTTCCAGCATGTGATCGAAGAAGCCCACACCGGTGGCGATGTCATAGGCGCCGGTGCCGTCGAGGTCGACGGCCACGGTGACGCCCGTTTCCTTGGTCCGACGTTCGATCCTGGCGGACCGTTTCTGAGCGGGCGCGTCCATATGATAATCCCTGCCTGCCGATGCTGCGCCAGCCTTCTATCAGCACCTGCATTGGAATTCCAGTTGCGTACGGATGCACCGGCAGCATGATGCGCCAATTTGCATTCCCGCCGCCTCCACCTAAATATGGCGGCAGCCGACGCTTCGTTCGAACGATCCAACGAAGTTCCATTTTCCATACCGGAGTATCCATGGCAAACGATCAATCCATGCATGCCACGACCATCGTCACGGTCCGCAAGGGCGACAAGGTCGTCATCGCGGGCGACGGACAGGTCAGCCTTGGCCAGACGATCATGAAGGGCAATGCACGCAAGGTGCGACGCCTCGGCAAGGGCAATGTGATTGCCGGATTTGCCGGCGCCACGGCGGACGCCTTCACGCTTCTCGAGCGGCTGGAAGCCAAGCTGGAACAATATCCCGACCAGTTGACGCGCGCCTGTGTCGAGCTGGCCAAGGACTGGCGCACCGACCGCTACCTGCGGCGACTGGAAGCAATGATGCTCGTCGCCGACAAGAATGTGACGCTGGCCCTGACGGGCACCGGCGACGTTCTGGAACCCGAGCGCGGCGTCATGGCGATCGGCTCGGGCGGCAATTACGCCCTCGCCGCCGCCCAGGCTCTGTTCGATACCGATGCCGATGCCGAAACCATTGCCCGCAAGGCGATGGAGATTGCGGCGGGGATCTGCGTCTACACAAACGACAACGTCGTCGTCGAAACCCTCGATGCGCAATAGGGCATCGCCAACACAGGTGGATTTTCATGGCGTCCGCACGGCTGCGCCGGGACGATGAGACGGGTGAGGGCAGCATTGCCTTCATTCCCGTGGCGTCGGAGCATTTCGGACTTCTGGAAGAGTGGCTGAACCGTCCGCATCTGCGCGAATGGTGGGGCGATCCGGAAACCGAGCTCGGCTACATCCGTGATATGGTCGAGGGACGCGACACGACGCGGCCGTTCATCATCGAACTGAATGGCGAACCGGCGGGCTACATCCAGTACTGGTTCGTCGCCGACATCCGGGACGAGGCCCTGTTGCAGGAAAGTCCCTGGCTGCGTGACGTTCCATCCAATGCCGTCGGCGTCGACCTGTCGCTGGGCAACGAGCATCAGCTTTCGATGGGCGTTGGCAGCGCCGCACTCAGACGGTTCGTCGCAATGTTGCTGGACATGGGACATGACACGATCATCATCGATCCCGACCCCAGCAACCGGCGTGCCGTGCGGGCCTACGAGAAGGCCGGCTTCCGTCCCATCCCACATTTCGCAGGGCGCTTCGAAGATGCTCTGATCATGCAGTACGACATCAACAACGAGTTAGACATATGACCACGTTTTCTCCCCGCGAGATCGTTTCCGAACTCGATCGCTACATCATCGGCCAGAAGGACGCCAAACGCGCCGTGGCCATCGCCCTGCGCAATCGCTGGCGGCGCCAGCAACTCGAAGGGCAGATGCGCGAAGAGGTGATGCCCAAGAACATCCTGATGATCGGCCCCACCGGCGTCGGCAAGACCGAAATCTCCCGGCGCCTCGCCAGGCTTGCCGGCGCGCCTTTCATCAAGGTCGAAGCCACCAAGTTCACCGAGGTCGGTTATGTCGGCCGCGATGTCGAACAGATCATCCGCGATCTGGTCGAGGTGGCGATCGGGCTGGTGCGCGAGAAGATGCGCGAGGACGTCAAGGCGCGTGCGCACCTCAACGCCGAAGAGCGCGTCCTGGAAGCCCTCGTCGGCAAGACGGCGAGTCCCGCGACGCGGGACAGTTTCCGCAAGAAGCTCCGCGACGGGGAACTGGACGACAAGGAGATCGAGATCGAGGTCGCCGACACGTCCGGTCCGAGCCTCGAGATTCCGGGCATGCCGGGCGCCAATATCGGCGTTCTGAACATCAACGAGATGCTTTCGAAGGCGATGGGCGGACGCACGAAGACGCGCAAGACGACCGTCAAGGAATCCTACGACCTCTTGATCAGCGACGAATCCGACAAGCTCCTCGACCAGGACGAAGTCGTTCGCCGGGCAATCGAGTCGACAGAGAACGACGGCATCGTCTTCCTCGACGAGGTCGACAAGATCGCCGCGCGCGAAGGGGGCATGGGCGCGGGTGTCTCACGCGAAGGCGTGCAGCGCGACCTTCTGCCGCTGGTCGAGGGCACCACGGTGGCGACCAAATATGGACCGGTGAAGACCGACCATATCCTGTTCATCGCATCGGGCGCATTCCACGTGTCGAAACCGTCCGATCTCCTGCCGGAACTGCAAGGCCGCCTTCCCATCCGGGTCGAACTGCGCGCCCTCGAAAAGAACGATTTCCGCCGAATTCTCACCGAGACGGAAGCAAGCCTGATCAAGCAATACGTGGCGTTGATGGCAACGGAAGGCGTGACCTTGGAATTCACCGACGACGCCATCGATGCGCTCGCCGGCATTGCCGTCGATCTCAACAGTTCCGTCGAGAACATCGGCGCGCGGCGCCTGCAGACGGTGATGGAGCGGGTGCTCGACGAGATCTCCTACGATGCACCCGACCGTTCCGGCGTGACCGTGTCGATCGATGCCGACTATGTCGCAAAACATGTCGGCGATCTCGCGAAGAACACAGATTTGTCGCGATTCATCCTTTAAGAGCGGCAGCGTCTGCCATCTCGGTCCGCGCCAGCGAAGCCGGGATGGCCGGCTCGACACCCGGTTTGACCTCCGATAGGTTTCGCCGGGGCAATCATCTGGTTCTATGAAGTCTGCGAATGGCCACCTATCCGCGCGTCATCCTGTCCCTGCTTCTTTGTCTCGCGACCTTGCCGGCCGCGGCGGGGACCATTGTCGTGCCGCCCGGCAATCGCAATGCCGAACAGCCGCCCATCCCCGGCGGGTCGAAGAGCCGCACGCGGGCGCTCAAGACCACCTTCGACGCAAAATACGACAAAATCCACGCTTTGCTTGAAACCGACGGGAATCTGCGCACCAAGATCCGCGAGACAGCGCGTCAATATGGAATCGACCCGTTGCACATGGCCGGCGCCATTGTCGGTGAGCACACCTACAATGTCGACGCCTATGACCGGCTGCAGACCTACTACGTCAAGGCCGTCTCCTATTTCCGCTCCAGTTTCACTTTTTCCTATGATGGAGAGGACGTCGGCGATTTCGTCGAGCGGCCGAAGTTCGACAAGTGCGTCGGCGCAACCGACAGCTATTCGCTCTGGACCTGCCGCGAGACGGTATGGAACGAGGAGTTCCGGGGCAGGCGCGTCGAAGGACGCTATTATCCCGACGACCGGTTCAGCGCGGTATTCTTCCAGCCATTCTATGCCGGCCAGACCTTTGGCATCGGGCAGCTCAATCCGCTGACCGCCCTGCAGATGACCGATCTGGTCCATGAGATATCGGGCCTGCCGAAGCTCGACCATAGCAGCCCGCAGGAAGTGTATCGCACCATCATGGACCCCGACCGGACCCTGCCCTACATGGCGGCAACCTTGAAGAAGGCCATGGATGCCTATGCTTCCATCGCTGGCTTCGACATTTCGGATAATCCGGGCATCACGGCCACCTTGTACAATGTCGGCAATCCCGAGGAACGGGCCAAAGCCCTGCGCGACGAAAACCGGCGACGCGCGGCCGAAGGCAGGCAGCCACGCCTGCCGCAGGAAAACTACTATGGCTGGCTGGTCAATGATCGCCTGGACGAACTCAGGGCGCTGTTTCCAGAAAGCTGAAGCCGGTCGCCTGTTTCACCCAATGCCGGACAATGAATGAGGCGGACCTGGGCTAACCGCGGCGCGGCAGCATCGACTTCATCTGTTCGATCTGCTCTGCGGAGAGGCTGCCGATTGTTTCCGCCAGCATGTTCGCCAATTCAGTGGCTGCCGGCGACAGACCCGACGTATCAACCACGACACGAGGGTTCGAACGAGCCGCCATGTGGTGGACCGCCTCCGCTTCGTCCCAGATCACGTTGAAATATCCAACGATCTTCTGCTGCAGCGGCCAACTCGGCATACCGCGACGGCCGTGTTCGAGGGCCGACAGATAGGCCGCGCTGACACCGATCGCCGCCGCCATTTCCTTCTGCGTCACGCCTTTTCGGCGGCGCATCTCACGCACCATCTGACCGAACGGCGTCATGCTGGCGACCTCGGCTTGCGCAGGCGCACGTAAAGCGCGCCGCTGCCTCCATGATGGCGCGCTGCATGGCTGTAGCTTGCCACAATCTGGCGGAAGGCGGGCGTCGCCATCCATTCCGGCACCGATCTGCGCAACACGCCATCGCCGCCCGAGGATGTTCCCTTGCCCGTAATGACGAGAACCTGGCGTGTTCCCGCAACGTAGGCACGGCTGAGAAAGGCAAGCAGCAGGCTGTGGGCTTCTGCCTGCGTCAGTCCGTGCAGGTCGACGGTCGCCTCCAGCACCAGACGACCCTTGGCAATCTTGCTTCGCGTCGTCCTGTCGATGGCGCCGGGCCGGGCAGGTTCGGCATGACGCGCAACGGGTGTTGCCGTGTATGCGGGGCGTTCGCCTGCCGCCTGCGGCCAACCCTTCTCTCCGGTTCCGGTTTCGCAGATATCCACCGGCTCATCCGGCGCCGTGGGGTACTCGCGATCCTTCAGCGGCGTGGTGGTGCGGGCCACTCTATGCCAGAGCCGCCTATCCTCGCTGCTCAACCCGCGCGCACGTCTCGTCTTCATGGCGCCCGCTCCAGCAACGCTTTCGGCACCAGAGCGTAAAAATCTGCCGAATGACGCACGACCCCGGCAACCTGGCCAGCTGCATCGCCGGAGCCGAAGAACAGATCGCCGCGCGCGGCCCCCGTGATCGCCGAGCCTGTATCCTGAGCGACCATCAGCCGCCGGAACGGACCTCCCTGCACGTCGAGCTTGGCTGCATCGACAAAAATCGGCGTGCCGAACGTATGCAACAGCCGGTCGACCGCGATCGATCGGCCTGAGGTCAGAGGCACCTTGGCGGCCGCGATCGGACCGAGCTCAGGATCATCGACCGGCGCTTCGCGGAAAAAGATGTAGGAACGGTTCTGCCGCAATATTTCGTCTATGCGATCAGGGTTGTCGCGGAACCAGGCCCGGATGGACTGCATGGTGACGCTTTCGAGCGGAATCTCGCCCAGTGACGCGAGCAGACGCCCCGGCCCGGTGAATGGGTGACCGCTCTTTGCGGCATAGGTGAAACGCCGCGTCGTGCCATCGGAAAGGACCAGGCGTGCTGCCCCCTGAACATGGATGAAGAAGAGATCGACGAGATCCGCCAGCCATGCGAGAGCAAGCCCCTGATGGTCGATCGCACCGGCCTCGATCGCTGCGCGGTCGTGGTATTCGACGATCCTTCCTTTTTCCAGCCGTCCGAAGGCAAAGGAGGGGTCCATGTCCGCCGGCCTGTTCTCGTCATCGAGATCGATGAGATCTGGCGGACGAGCCAGAAGGGGAAGAGAGAAATCGGCCGTGCGTTCGGCGGAGGCCGCGACGATCGGTTCGTAATATCCTGTCACGAAGCCCGATCCATGCTCGGGAACTATCACGCAGGGCTGGAAATGTTTCTCGAAGAATGCTCGTGCGTCGTCACCATCGACCGTCTGGCATAGGCGCGCTTCGGCATAGGCTGCACCAAAAGCGGCGAAATCGATTCCGAGGGCCCCGGTGCGATAGCGGCGAAGCGATGCCTGACGGGCGCAGCGCCGAAAGGCCAGAAACGCCGCGCAGTGGTCGTCCACCGTCCATCCGGGCAGGTCGGCGTAGCTGATCTGCCGCAACGCCGCAGACAGAGCCATCTCCGCTTGCGCCTCAGTCTTCGGCTTCCGTCGCCACGAGTTTCCAGTTCGGATCGCGCGAACGGGTATCGCGGGCAAACGTCCATACATCCTTGACTTCGGCCACTGTTTCCGGGTCGCCGTCGATGACGGCGCCGCTGCTGTCGCGGGTGGCCGAGATGAGCTCGCTGACAATGCGCAGCGTCACATGGGCTTCCGTGCCCTTCATCTCCGCGGAGACGATATCGGCCTTGTCGATGCCGACGAAGGACGACTGAATCTTCTCCGAGCGGCCCTCGCGATCGGCAATCGCCGAAACGAAGCCGTCATACACCTCGCGCGACAGCAGATTCTTGAGCGTCTTGCGATCACCGTCGGCATAGGCCATCACGATCATCTCGTAGGCCATCTTGGCGCCCTCGACGAACCTGCCCGGCTCGAAGCTGGGATCAGCGTCGCGGATGGCGCGCATTCCCTTGTTGAGCGGCGTTCCGGGCTCTGAAACCTTGTCGATCGAAGCGTAGGGATTCTCCCCTTCCGCACCACCCTTGCGGCGGGGCAAGGACACGACGTTGTCCTGGGCGTCACCCTTCTCGCCGGCGCGCGTGCGTGCAGCCGTATAGGGATCGAACGGCGGACGCTCGTTGCCGGTGCGCCGGCCAAGCACATTGCGCAGTTGCAGGAAGATCACCACCGCGGCAACGATGAAGAACAGCGTCCCAAAATCCAGAAATTCCATCTCGTCCGCCAATCGCGCCGGTCAAGACCGGCAAACCACATGCTAACGCAACGCCTGCGCAGCCGCCTCTCGCGCCTGCGCCTCAAAGAATGCATATAGAACGCGTACGCCGATCATTCAAATGGCGATCTTGCATTCCTATATCCGACACGGCCGATCAGCCGGCCTGAAAATCAACAACATCGGGTGCGTGCCCTTGCCGCTACTGTTTCTGCTGTTCATTGCCATTCCGTTGATGGAAATCGCCGCCTTTGTCGTCATCGGTGGCGAAATCGGTGTCTTTGCCACGCTGGCGCTCGTATTCGCGACCGCGATCGCCGGCTCGATCCTGCTGCGCTACCAGGGCTTCGGCATTCTGACACGCATCAGAAGCGAACTCGACGCCGGGCGCCTGCCACAGCGCGAAGTGATCCATGGCGCGATGATCCTGCTGGCCGGTCTGATGCTTCTTCTGCCGGGCTTCGTCACGGACGCCTTCGGGCTCCTGCTCTTCGTCCCCGCCGTGCGCGACGCCGTCTGGGCATTTCTTGCCCCGCGTATCCGCATCGTCACCAACGTCGATGCGCGCGATTTTAGGCGCTCACCGTTCGAGAAGGACGACGGCGTCGTGGATCTCGACGAGTCCGAATATTCACACGACGAGCGCTCCGATTCGCCCTGGAAACAGGGCGACAAGAGGATCCGCTAGCACTCGCGCCCCGTTCCGGCGGGTCATCCTCATTTCGCCATACACCCCTCGCGCGCTTGTCAGTCCCGGCCCACCATGCTAGCGACGGGCAGTATTTTTGCGCCAGAACCCAGTTGCAGGAAAGCAGAAGAAGAAGATGGCAGAAACAGCAACCCCGAAGGAGGCAACCGGAGCAGGAAAGGCGGGAAACGGCGCACAGCCCTCTCTCAGCGTCCTGACGCAATATGTGAAGGACCTGTCCTTCGAAAGTCCCGGCGCACCGGCTTCGCTGCGTGGACGTGACAAGGCGCCAAGCATCGGCATCAATGTCAATGTCAATGCCAATCCGATGTCGGAAACGGACTATGACGTCAACCTGACCCTGACCGCCAGGGCCACCTTCGACAAGGAAGTCCTGTTTAACGTCGAACTGGTCTATGGCGGCGTATTCCGGCTGGCCAACTTCCCGAAGGAGCATGTGCTTCCGGTTCTGTTCATCGAATGCCCGCGCATGCTTTTCCCGTTCGCGCGGCAGATCGTTGCCGATGCCACGCGCAACGGCGGTTTCCCGCCGCTGATGCTGGACCCGATCGATTTTGCCCAGATGTTCCAGCAGAAGATCGCCGAAGAGCAGGCGAAAGCCAAGGTGCAGGCAAGCTGAACTCTGATCGCAGATTGCGACCTTTACGAAAATCCCGGCCCCAGGCCGGGATTTTTTGTTGCGCGGAGCCTAGAGCCTTTCAGTTTTTGACGGAAGCGTATCCTGCATTTTCGAGATAGTTGCTGCATTCGGTTGGTTGGATTGTCGAGACGAGATGGCCAACGTGGCGCCAAGTATCCTCGATGGTGCGCTTCTGGGCTTGGCGCATG
>CAWZZC010000019.1:0-109380 GCA_963966365.1 Mesorhizobium sp.
AAGGTGATTGAGCGTCCTTTGTGCGTCCAGTCGGACGCACGGCGCTCAAATGCATCGGCCCGAAAATCGGAATCGATTTTCGGAAAGCACGATGCGCAGACTCAAGGTGATTGAGCGTCCTTTGTGCGTCCAGTCGGACGCACGGCGCTCAAATGCATCGGCCCGAAAATCGGAATCGATTTTCGGAAAGCACGATGCGCAGACTCAAGGTGATTGAGCGTCCTTTGTGCGCGGATGGCTACGAATGGACCAGCGAGTTCAAGCGGTACCGGTCGACCCGAAACCGCCGGTGCCCCGCCCGGTCTGACTTGCCATGTGGCGTTCCTCGATGACGGCCCTCGTTACCGGCGCGATGACGAGCTGCGCGATACGCATGCCGCGCGTCACGGCGAAATCGTCTTCGCCCAGATTGACCAAGAGCACCTGGACCTCGCCGCGATAGTCGCTGTCGATCGTGCCAGGCGTATTGAGGCACGTTATGCCGTGCTTGACGGCAAGTCCGGAGCGCGGGCGCACCTGGCCTTCAAATCCATGCGGTATCTCGAAGACGAGCCCTGTCGGAACCAGTACCCGCCGACCCGGAAGCAGAATGATCTGCCGGTCCTGCGCGAGCGCCGCCCTGAGATCGAGGCCGGCCGCACCATCGGTCGCATAGGACGGCAGGTCGAGGCCTTCCGAATGGGGCAGACGGACCACGCCGACGACAGGCGATGTATCGAGATGGGATGTCATACCACGATCCTATCGCCACAGACGCGGCCGAAGGTCAATTCCCCAATCGCCAAACGGGTCAAAAACCTTCAGCGGATCTCGACAGGCACCACGGTCGTCTCCTTTATCTCTTCCATCACGAAGGATGCAGAGACGTCGGAAAGCGGAATCCTGGCGATCATACGCTGATACAGCCTGTCATAGGCCTTCACATCCGCCACACGGGCGCGCAGCACATAATCGAGGTCGCCGGACATGCGGTAGACCCCGGTGATTTCCGGAAAGCTGGTGACGGCTGCCCTGAACCGTTCCAGCCAATCGGGGTCATGATGCGACGTCTTCACCAGGATGAAGACGCTGAGGCCAAGACCGAGCTTCTCGGGGTCGACGAGCGCGACGCGCCCGGTGATGACGCCCTGTTCCTCCAGAAGCTTGACCCTGCGCCAGCAGGCGTTGCGCGACAGGTTCATTCGCTCCGACAGTTCGTCAATCGTCAAGGTGCAGTCGCGCTGGAGCTCGGCCAAGATCCTGCGGTCAGTCGGGTCAATTCCTTGAGGCATTCAAGGAAATTGTCCCAAGAATTACCTTCAATCAAGGACAAATTGGGACAAATCTAACGTCATCAACGATCATTGTACCGCTTCGCTCAAACAACGTCGAACGCCTAGCCGAGGTTTCGACAACACCGAAGAAGGAGGGTTCATGTCACTTGTCCGCCTGTTCAACCAGCATCCGGCAAGCGTCGGCGAGACCTATCTTGGTCACATGGAGTTTGCGGCGTGGTTTTCATCGCGTTTGATGATTGCCGCCGCCGCGGCATTGGTTCACGCGTGCTTTCCATTCCTGTTCGAGACGACCGCAAGCCGCATCGTTCGCCAACTGTGCGAGCGCATGGACAATCGGCGCTGACGGTCTCGGATCGGACCAGGCGCCGCAAGGTGGAGCCGCGCTTGGCGCAATGCTTGCAAATCGCGGTGTGGCGTCGTCTCATAGGGACCTGAACAATGGGTCCGATCATGACAACAGATGTCTGCCTTCTCGACGCATCCCTCGACCGCCGGTCGCCAATGGCGCGATGGATGGTCGGCTGCGCAGTCGGCTTTCTGCTCGCCGCCTCTCCTCTATTCACCGGCACGGCGTCGGCAGCCAATTGCATGACCGCGCCATCGCCAGGGACAAACTGGGAGAACTGCCAGCGTCGCAACCTGATGCTGGCCGGGGCCAATCTGCCGGAGTCGAACCTGCGCAACGCGGATTTCTCGCAGACCGACCTGCGCAGGGCCAATCTTCGCGGAGCCGATCTTGAAAGTGCCACGCTGGTGCGCGCCTCTCTGGCCGATACCAGGGCCGACGATGCGAACTTCACCAAGACCGAGGCCTACCGCGCGAATTTCTCCAACACCTCTGCGAAGGGCGCCTCGTTTTCGGGCGCGGAGCTGCAGCGCGCCAATTTCCGCAACGCCACGCTCACCGGCGCCGATTTTGAGAAGGCCGAAGCCGGGCGCGCCGACTTCACAGGCGCCGAGCTGTCCGCCACGCGGTTTACGCTCGCCAATCTCGCCCGCGCCACCTTCACCGGAGCCGTCTTCGACGGTCCGATCGACTTCGAAGGCGCATTCCTCTTCCTGACCCGCATCGAGGGCATGGACCTCTCCGCAGCAACGGGGCTCGAGCAGGGTCAGATCGAACTGGCATGCGGCGACGAGACAACCAGGCTGCCGGCCGACCTGAAGATGCCTGCATCCTGGCCCTGCACGTTCGAATAGAACTGTCCCCCGCTTAAGGGAGCACGGTCCATTTCCGTTCGACAGAATGCTCCTGCGCTGCTAGAAGCCGCGCAAACAGGACTTCTTCGACATGGTGGAAACTATCGAACGGGCGGTTGCCCGCCGCCGCACCTTTGCGATCATCTCGCACCCCGACGCCGGCAAGACGACGCTGACGGAAAAGTTGCTGCTGTTCGGCGGCGCGATCCAGCTCGCCGGCGAAGTCAAGGCCAAGAAGGACAAGATCCAGACCCGGTCCGACTGGATGAAGATCGAGCGCGAGCGCGGCATCTCGGTCGTCACCTCGGTGATGACGTTCGAATATGGCGATCACGTCTTCAACCTGCTCGACACGCCGGGCCACGAGGATTTTGCCGACGACACCTATCGCACGCTGACCGCCGTCGACGCCGCCGTCATGGTGATCGACGCTGCCAAGGGCATCGAGCCGCGAACGCTGAAGCTGTTCGAGGTCTGTCGGCTGCGCGACATTCCCATCGTCACCTTCGTCAACAAGATGGACCGCGAGACGCGCGATCCCTTCGAGATTCTCGACGAGATCGAACAGAAGCTGGCCTTGGATACCGCACCGGTAACCTGGCCGATTGGCCGCGGCAAATCATTCCGCGGCACCTATCACCTGGCCGACAACGCGGTGCGCCACGGCGACGACGAGATCGATCGCACGCCGGTCAACGGGCCGGACTCCAATCGCGTCGCAGGCCTTTTGCCGGAGAACGAACGTCCCGACTTCATCGAGGAGATGGAACTGGCGCGCGAGGCCTGCCGGCCCTTCGATCTCGCCGCCTTCCGCGAAGGCCACCTGACCCCGGTCTATTTCGGCTCGGCGCTGCGGAATTTCGGTGTGCGCGACCTGATCGAGGCGCTGGGCGCCTATGGCCCGCAGCCACGCGCCCAGGAGGCCGACACGCGCAGGGTCGAGGCGACGGAGGACAAGATGACCGCCTTCGTCTTCAAGATCCAGGCCAACATGGACCCTAATCATCGCGACCGGATCGCCTTTGTCCGCGTCTGCTCCGGACAGCTCGCGCGCGGAATGAAGGCCAAGCTCGTGCGCACGGGCAAGCCGATGAGCCTTTCCGCACCTCAGTTCTTTTTCGCCCGGACCCGCGTGACAGCGGACGCCGCCTTTGCCGGCGACGTTGTGGGCATTCCCAACCACGGCACGCTCCGGATCGGCGACACGCTGACCGAAGGCGAGGACATCGTCTTCCGCGGCGTACCCAATTTCGCGCCAGAGATCCTGCGGCGTGTTCGGCTCGGCGATCCGATGAAGGCGAAGAAGCTCAAGGAGGCCCTGCAGCAGATGGCCGAGGAAGGCGTCGTGCAGCTCTTCCTGCCCGAGGACGGCTCGCCAGCGATAGTCGGCGTGGTTGGCGCGCTGCAGCTCGACGTTCTGAAGGAGCGCCTCAAGGTCGAATATGGGCTGCCCGTCGACTTCGAAGCTGCGCGATTCAATGTGTGCCGCTGGATCTCGACCGACGAGAAGGGCGAACTGCAGCGCTTCATCGATGCTCATCGCGGAGACATTGCGCGCGATCTCGACGGCGATCCGGTGTTTCTGGCGCCGCACGAGTTCGGCCTCAACTATGAGGCGGAACGCTGGAAGGCGGTACGATTCGCCGGGGTCAAGGACTACCAGGTACTGGCGAAGTCCAAGGCCGCCTGACACAGCGTTGTCAGGATGTGGACAGTGGGAGCCTTGCCGTTGTCGGCGGGTCGACCTACCTACGTCCCGTCTCCCAACAACAGCAGGAAGCGGCGCACGCCATGGGCATTCTCGAATCGCAGGCTCAATTCGGCGTAGGCCGGGATATCGACCATGCCGCCATCGACGGGCTCGTTGCCTGGATGATCGACGGCGCGCGTCCAAGCGCAAACGCCGATGACTTCATCGACGCCATCTGCCGGCGTCTCGTCGCTGCCGGCGTGACGATCGATCGCTTCGCGCTCTTCGTCGATACGCTTCACCCCAACATGTCGGGCCTTCGCTTTACCTGGACGCCCAACGACGGCGTGAGCCGGAGTGAAGGTCCGGTGGACCTGTTCGCGCGCGAGGACTACCGGCGCAATCCTCTGCCTCTGGTCACGCGCAAGCACATGTCGGTGCGGCGCCGGCTGACCGATCCGAAATCCCTGGAAGAGTTCATGATCCTGGGCGAACTCAAGGAGGAAGGCTTCACCGATTACATGGCGCTGCCGCTGGTCTTCTCCGATGGCGAGGCCCATGCCGCGACCTTCTCGACCAAGGAGCCGGGAGGTTTCAGCATCGAGGCGATCGGCGCCATCGACCTGATCCAGCGTCCGCTGGCACGGCTCGCCGAAACTTATCTCCTGAAGCTCAACGCGGCCACGATCATTTCAACCTATGTCGGTCGCAACAGTGGCGAGCAGATCCTCCAGGGACGCGTGCATCGTGGCGACGGCGAGGAGATCGAGGCAGTGATCCTCTTCACCGACCTGATCAATTTCACGGAACTGTCGAACCGGCGTTCGGGCCCCGAGATCGTGACCCTGCTCAATGATGCATTCGACATCGTGGTGCCGCCGGTCGAGGCACATGGCGGCGAGATATTGAAGTTCCTCGGCGACGGCTTCTTCGCCATCTTCCCGTATGACGACGCCGCCGACCTGCATGATGCCGTGCAGGCGGCCAGCGCGACGCTCGTGGAAGGCGAACGCCGGCTTGCCGAAGCCAGGCTCGGGCACGAGGTGCATTTCCGCTCGGCGCTGCATGCAGGACGTTTCCATTACGGCAACATCGGCGGCGCCAACCGCCTCGACTTCACGGCGATCGGCCAGCCGATCAACTATGCCGCCCGTCTGCTTTCCGCCGCCTCGTCGCTTTCACTCAGGCGCGTCGCTTCGCAGGAGACCGCGGGCCATCTGTGCGTCGCACCGAAACTTGCCGCGGAAATCCCCTTCAAGGGTTTCGAGGGGCTGCAGAAAATCTACGCATATTGACGCATTCGCGCTGCAAATGCGGACCCGTCGCCTGCAGGTCGCGGGGCATTATTTTGCGCGATGCGGGCGTGAGGGCGAACGCGCGTTCCAAAGCAAGGCTTGCCAGGCGTCTGGCGTTCTCGTATCCGCCACACGATCGGATTATGATGGCGTCGAAGACTTGAAGGGAGAAACGTCATGGGCCTTCGCATCAACGATACAGCACCCGATTTCACCGCCGAGACCACACAGGGCACGATCAATTTCCATGAATGGATCGGCGACGGCTGGGCTGTTCTGTTCTCGCATCCAAAGAACTTCACCCCCGTCTGCACAACCGAGCTCGGCGCGATGGCCGGATATGCGCCCGAGTTCGAGAAGCGCGGCGTGAAGATCATCGGCATATCCGTCGATCCTGTTGCGAGCCACGAGAAATGGAAGGACGACATCAGGGTCGCGACCGGTCAGTCCGTCGACTATCCGCTCATCGGCGACAAGGACCTGAAAGTGGCCAAGCTCTACGACATGCTTCCGGCCGAAGCGGGCGACAGTTCGGAAGGACGCACCCCGGCCGACAACGCCACGGTGCGCTCGGTCTACGTCGTCGGACCGGACAAGAAGATCAAGCTTACCCTCACCTACCCGATGACCACCGGGCGTAACTTCGCGGAAATCCTGCGGGCAATCGACTCCATCCAGCTCACCGCCAAGCATCAGGTGGCGACTCCCGCCGACTGGAAGCAGGGCGAGGACGTCATCATCACGGCGGCCGTCTCCAATGAGGACGCGACGGCGCGGTTCGGGTCGTTCGAGACCATCCTGCCCTATCTCAGGAAGACCAGACAGCCAGGCGCCTGACAGACGTTTGCCTCGCGCCGGCGCCGGCTCGCCCGGCACCGGCGCTTGTCGGTGGCCTGCCGCATCTTTTGGTGGCAAGTTGGAGCCCGAGCCACCATTCCGTGCCGGTCTTGGGGATCGCCCGGTCTGGCACAGATCGTGGCGTCGTGGTCCGGATGCGGAACCGCATTGCGTTGATCGAGTAGGGAGCCCCACCCATGCAAAGAACCTGCCTTGCCGCCATGATGCTGAGCACGCTGATCTCGACAGCGTCGGCCTCCGCATTGACGATCGAACTGCCCGGAGATGAAGCCGTCGAGGCGCAAACCGTCAACTACACGTGCCCCGACAACGAGATGAGCGTCACCTATTACAATGCCGGCTCGGTCTCCCTTGCCGTCTTCGAGACGGGTGGCGAGGTGGTCGTCGCCTCCAACGTGCTCGCCGCATCAGGCGCGAAATATGCCGGAGGTCGCTTCGTCTGGTGGACCAAGGGCGATGCGGGAGATCTCTACGATCTTACGAAAGGCGAGGACGCGCCGCCGGTGTCGTGCATGGCGGCCTGATCGCGCGGGGGTCACAAGCCCGATCAGAACGCATTCGCTTCAAACGCAAACGTTTGAAGCGATGTGCATGCCAGATCAACCTTGGAGCGTTCTTAAGGCCACCCCTTACCGCACCTCAGACACGGCGTTCCTTGCGTTGCGGCGCAAGATCACCGTCGGAGCCCCGGCATACTCGGTTCGGATAACTTCGCGATAGCCGATCTTGCCGGCCACCCGGAGGGAGGCGGCATTCTCGGGATGAATGATGCAGACGGTCGTCGAGCCGGGCAGGTTCCGATCGCTCCATTCATGAATGGCGCCAACGCATTCGCTGGCGTAACCGCGGCCGTGAACATCCGGGGTGAGCATCCATCCGGCCTCTGGTTCACCTTCAAAGCCCGGGTTGATGTCGCGTTTGAGTTCATGGAAGCCGGTGGCTCCGACGAGCCGCCGCGACTCAAGCTCTTCCACGACCCAGAAGCCGTAGCCAAGGACACGCCACATGCCGACGTAGCGCATGATTCGCGCCCAGGCCTCCTCGCGCGTGAAAGGCCGCCCGCCGACGTACCGTGTCACGACAGGATCTGCCAGCAGGGCAGCATATGCTTCGAGATCGTCGGGACGATGGTGGCGCAGCCTGAGGCGCGCGGTTTCGATTATTGGCGCTTCATCAAAGCGCAATTCGGACATGGACCGCTCCTTCAGCGGCATCGGCGACATGCGCCGGCCGGAAAAAAAAGCAAAACTTGATGAAATACGCGGGACGGATGGTCAAGTCGTCATGCTCTGCAAGCGTCCTGCAACCAGCGCCGCCAGCCGTCGCGCCACTTCTTCCTTGTTCATTTCCGGCCACTCCTCCACGCCCCCACGTGACACGATGACGACCTTGTTTCGGTCACCGCCCATGACCCCCGACGGGCCGATACCGGTTCCATGTGACACATCGTTTGCAACGATGAAGTCCGCCCCCTTCCGTTCCAGCTTGTCGGCAGCGTTCTTCTCCACTTGATCCGTCTCGGCTGCGAAACCGACCACGAGCCGCGGGCGCTTGGCGTGATGTCCGACGGTCGCGAGAATGTCCGGGTTTTCCGTCATGCGCAAGACTGGATGTCCGTTGCCTGCTGCCTTCTTGATTTTCTGGGACGCAGCCGTTTCCACGCGCCAGTCGGCCACAGCAGCAACGAATATCGCTGCGTCGGCCGGCAACAATTGTTCCACCGCATCACGCATCTCGACAGCACTTTCGACATGCACGGTCGTCACGCCCTGCGGGTCGGGAATCGCGACGGGCCCCGAGACCAGACGGACATCGGCACCAAGCCGGGCCAGCGCGGCGGCGATGGCATGCCCCTGTTTTCCGGACGAGCGGTTGGCGATGTAGCGCACCGGATCGATCGTCTCATGCGTCGGCCCCGAGGTGACGATGACCGTCCTGCCGCTGAGCGGCTTCGGTTCGTCGTCGAGCATCGTTTCCACTGCCGTGACGATCTCCATGGGCTCGGCCATGCGGCCTTCCCCGGCTTCGCCGCTTTCGGCCATCTCGCCTGCATTGGGGCCGACCAGACGGCCCCCGTCAGCCTCGATGATCGCGCGGTTGCGCCGGGTCGCGGGATGTTCCCACATGCGCGGGTTCATCGCCGGCGCCATGAGGACCGGCTTGTCCGTCGCCAGAAGCACCGTCGACGCCAGATCATTCGCCAGCCCGTGAGCCAGCTTCGCCATCAGGTCTGCGGTGGCCGGCGCGACCACGATGAGATCGGCTTCGCGTGACAGACGGATATGACCGACATCATGCTCGTCAGCGCGGTCGAACAGATCGGTAAAGACATGATCGGCCGACAATGCTCCGACGGCGAGCGGCGTGACGAAATGTTGCGCAGCGCCCGTCATGACACAGCGAACCGACGCCCCACGCTCGCGCAGTCGGCGAATGAGGTCGAGACATTTGTAGGCCGCGATGCCGCCGCCGATGATCAGGAGAATGCGCTTGCCGGAAAGAGTCATCAAAGCTCCATGCCCGTTTCAGCCCGGCGACAAGGCCGGCTCGACATCGGTATGGATGAAATCGTCGCCCTTGAAAAGAAGCGGCAGGCCTCTCGTTCTCGCTCCCCCTGACCGCAGGGGCCGTTTCAGGCCAATCGCCACGCGCAGAATATCGCTCGCGCATTCCACGCCAGGGGAACGCGCCTCGCGCGGCCTGGCAATACTGCACGCACTCAGAAGAGCTTCCAGGCGATGAAGAGCAGCGTCAGCGCGATGATCCACAACGCGATGCGGCCGGATCGCGTATGCCGCGCCTCCGCGCGACCGATTGAGCGGGTCGTCGCCTCGTCGAGACGCAGTCCGAATTCGGCCATGTCATCGATCTCACGGGAGAGCTTCTCGGTGCGCTTGGCAAGTTCGGGTGCCTGGCGCGCCAGCGATACGAGTGCGTTCACGCCCTCGCGCGCGTCGATGAGCATGCCTCGCGGCCCCAGATTGGCCGCGATCCAGTCGCCCACCACAGGTTCGGAGGTCTTCCACATGTTGAACGCCGGATCGAGCGTGCGGGCCACGCCTTCCACCACGACCATGGTCTTCTGCAGCAAAACCAGTTCGGGGCGGGTATGCATGTCGAAGAGTTCGGTGACTTCGAACAGCAACGTCAGCAGCCGCGCCATCGAGATCGTCTCGGCAGGCTGGCCGTGGATCGGCTCTCCGATCGCCCTGATGGCCTGCGAAAAGGCCGCGATATCGTGCGTCGGCGGAACGTATCCGGCCTCGAAATGAACCTCGGCCACGCGGCGATAGTCGCGCGTGATGAAGCCGTAGAGGATCTCGGCCAGGAAGCGACGTTCCTTCTTGCCGAGCCGCCCGGTAATGCCGAAATCGACCGCCACGATCGTGCCGTCCGCCTCGACGAATAGGTTGCCGGGATGCATGTCGGCATGAAAGAAGCCGTCGCGCAGCGTATGGCGCAGAAAGGACTGGACGAGCGTGGCGGCCAGCGCCTCGAAATCATGTCCGGCCTCACGCAGGCCTTCGAGATTGGACAGCTTCACGCCGTCGATCCATTCCATGGTCAGCACGTCGCGGCCGGTGCGTTCCCAGTCGACACGCGGCACGCGAAAGCCCGGGTCGTCCCTGGTGTTCTCCGCGATTTCCGACAGGGCGGCCGCCTCGAGCCGCAGATCCATCTCGATCTTGGTCACCTGAGCCAGCGTTTCGGTCACCTCAACCGGCCTGAGACGCCGGGTAGCGGGGATGAAGCGCTCCTGCAGCCGGGCGGCGACGAAATAGCTTTCCAGATCCCGGTAGAAGGCGCGCCGCACGCCGGGCCTGATCACCTTGACGGCAACCTTGCGCGCCGCATCGCCGGCAATGACGGCGGGGTGCACCTGGGCGATCGAGGCTGCGGCGACCGGATCGCCGAGCTTGGCGAAGAGCTCGTCGACCGGCCGGCCCAGCGATTCCTCGATCTGCCTGACCGACTGCTCCTTGGGAAAGGTCTCCATGCGATCCTGGAGATTGGCGAGGTCGAGCGCGACATCGGCGCCCACCACGTCCGGCCGTGTCGCCAGGAACTGTCCGAGCTTGACATAGGAAGGCCCGAGCCGGACGACGGCCTTCGACAGACGTTCAGACCGGTCAGCATGGCTGGCCCGGCGCTTGGTCATCACATTGGCAAGCCGCCACCCCGCTTTGGGCAGACCGGCCAGCTGGTCTCCCGGCACGGCCGCGACAACACCTTCGCGAAGCATGATCCAGCCAGCGCGCGCGAGCCGGAAATAGGCGCCAATCGTGCTCATCCGTCAGCGCCTCAGAGCTTCCATCCGGAATGCAGCGCTGCAATGCCGCCGGAATAGTTTCGCCACGTGACGCGCTCGAAGCCAGCCGCCTCGATCATGGCGGCGAAGTTGCGCTGGTCGGGGAACTTGCGGATCGATTCCACCAGATACTGGTAGGGCTCGGCCTCGCCGGCAACCATCTGGCCGATGCGTGGAATGGCGTTGAAGGACCACGCCTCGTAGACGCGATCGAGCACCGGCATGTCAACCTCGGAGAACTCCAGGCACAGGAAGCGACCGCCCGGCTTCAGCACCCGGTAGGCCTCGCTCAACGCCCTGTCGATATGCGGCACGTTGCGTATGCCGAAGGCGATCGTATAGGCGTCGAACATGCCGTTGTCGAAAGGCAGTTCCTCGGCATTCGCCTCGACGAAATCGACATTGTCGGACAGGCCGCGCTTTTGCGCCCGCTCGCGTCCGACACCGAGCATCGATCCATTGATGTCGAGCACAGTCGTGTGCGCGGTTCGTCGGGATGCCTCGACAATGCGAAAGGCGATGTCTCCGGTGCCGCCGGCAACGTCGAGGGAGCGCCAGCCGGCCCGCTTCGGCGGGTTGAGCCAGGAGACCATGGCGTCTTTCCACACCCGGTGCAGCCCGGCCGACATCAGATCGTTCATGACATCGTAGCGCTTGGCTACCTTATGGAACACCTCGTCGACGAGCGGCTGCTTGTCGTCCTCCGCCACCGTGCGGAACCCGAAGGAACTTTCCATGCCGCCGATGGCGGTTGTACGCTCGTTTGACATTGTCTTGACCCGAATTTCGCGCGGACCATAGCCCATCACAATGCCGGGCGCTATTGTCCGCGGCGCGGTTATCCGCCGCGCCGGCATATTCCAGCAGCAAGGGGAAACGAAATGATGCCAATGGCCGAGCTGCACTGCCATATCGAAGGAGCGGCCGATGCCGGACTGGTGCTGCGACAGGCCGACAGGTATGGCGCGGACATGTCGCCCTTCATCCGCGACGGCGCATTCGTCTGGCATGATTTCACCAGCTTCCTCGCAGCCTACGACGCTTCATCCAGCCTCTTCAGAACCGAAGAGGACTACGCCCGCCTCGCCGAGCACTATCTGGCCAGCCTGGCCGCCGATGGTGCCATCTATTCGGAGTTTTTCGTTTCGCCCGACCACGCTGCGCGTTCCGGCCTGTCGGGACATGCCTATGTGCGCGGCCTTGCGGAAGGTGTGCGCCGTGCCAGGGCATCGACCGGCATCGAAGCACGCATGATCGTCATCGGCGTGCGCCATTTCGGTGCAGATGCGGTGGAGCAGGCAGCCCGCTTCGCCGTCGATTGCGACGAACCGCTCGTCACCGGTTTCGGAATGGCCGGAGAAGAGCGCCACGGGCAGGCGCGCGATTATGCTCGCGCATTCGACATTGCCCGCGAGGCCGGTCTCGGCGTCACGGTGCACGCCGGCGAACTGGCCGGATGGGAGAGCGTGGCGGCAGCGCTCGACCATCTGCATCCGGCGCGCATCGGACATGGTGTGCGTGCGATCGAAAATCCGCAACTGGTGCGCAGGATTGCCGAGGAGGCGATCGTCCTCGAATGCTGCCCCTGTTCCAACATCGCCCTGGGGATCTTCGACGATTTCGCTCACCATCCGTTTCCGGACCTGATGGCGGCCGGGTGCAAGGTGACCCTGTCGTCGGACGACCCGCCCTATTTCCACACGACGCTCAAACGCGAATACGATGAAGCGAGACGCTATTTCGGCCTGGACGATGCGGCCCTTGCCGGCATCACCCGAACGGCGATCGAGGCCGCTTTCGTCGACGATGCGACGAAGGCCGCACTGCTTGCCCGCCTCGATACCGGAATGGCTGCCGAGTAGCGCCGCCACTTTCCTGTCCGAGATTCGACACAGAGCGGTTCGAATAGGGCGACAAAGCTGTGCTTTTGGCGATGGCGGCGGTTTCGCAATGCCCTGCAAGCGGCTAAATACGATTGATCACCAGAACCGGACGAAGGAGTAAGCGCAGATGAAGGACGTCACCGTCGTCGATCATCCGCTTGTGCAGCACAAGCTCACCATCATGCGCGACCGGGATACGTCCACGGCCAGCTTCCGCCGCCTGCTCCGGGAAATCTCGCTGCTGCTCGGCTACGAGGTGACGCGCGAACTGGAACTGACGACGCGCACCATCGAAACGCCGATGCAGACCATGGAAGCACCGACGCTCGAAGGCAAGAAACTGGTCTTCGCCTCCGTACTGCGGGCCGGCAACGGCCTGCTCGAGGGACTTCTCGATCTGGTGCCGGCCGCGCGCGTCGCCCATGTGGGCCTTTATCGCGACCACGAAACCCTGGAAGCGGTGGAATATTTCTTCAAGGCTCCCGGCGATCTCGCCGACCGTCTGGTGATCGTCGTCGATCCGATGCTGGCGACGGCCAATTCGGCGATTGCGGCCGTCGACAAGCTCAAGGAGCGCGGTGCCACCAACCTGCGCTTCCTGTGCCTGCTGGCCGCCCCCGAAGGCATCGAGCGCTTCACGTCGGCACATCCCGACGTGCCGGTCTTCACCGCCGCGATCGACGAGAAGCTGAACGAGAATGGATACATCATTCCGGGTCTCGGCGATGCCGGCGATCGTATGTACGGCACCAAGTAGCTCTTAACGGCGTCGTAACCACAATATCCGTTCGCCCGGCGGTTTAATCCGGCGGCAAGCAGACGTGCGGCATGACCTTGTCTGAATCGAGGGCCAATGCCGTGCGACATTTGACATTGTTGGGCGCAGTCGTGGTGCTTTCACTCGCCGTGCCGGCGTTCCATGAGGCCAACCCGGAGTGGCTGAGCCGGCTGATCGGGCCTGACCACGGGGGCGATCCCGAACCCGCCGCCTCCGTCACCCCCGCTGCCCTGCATGATGCGTCGCCCGCCGGGCGGCGGGTATCTCTGCCGATGGACACGCGCGGGCATTTCGTGGCGGAGTTCACCGTGAACGGGCGGCGGATCGATGCCATGGTGGACACCGGCGCGACGCTTGTCGCAGTCAACCGCTCGACTGCGCGGCGCATGGGCGTTTCCCTGTCGAGCGGCGATTTCCGTCACCCTGTCGCGACAGCAAACGGCTCGACCATGGCAGCCGGCATCGTTCTGGATCGCGTGGAGATCGGACGGATCGCCGTCGAGAACGTGCCCGCCGTCGTGCTCGACGATGAGGCTCTCTCGTCGACGCTGATCGGCATGAGCTTTCTCAAGCGGCTGGCACGCTTCGAGGTGGCGGACGGAATGCTGTTTCTGGAACAGTAGGCGCAGACTGGTTCGCCCTGTCCGCCCCGCATCAATCGTCTCAGTCGACGATCCTGCGCAGGACCGGATCGACGGGGGCAGGCTTCGTCGCGCCTAGCCGATAGGCGGCCTGCAGGGTCTCGGCGGCCGTCTCCGCCTCGGATCGGCTGCGCGCATGCACCAGTGCAAGCGGCTCACCGCGGCGCGCTTCGGCGCCCACAGGCAATAGTCCGCTCAACCCGACGGCCGGGTCGACCGCGTCGGCCGGATTGGTCCGTCCCCCGCCAAGCGCCACGACGGCAAGGCCGACATCGCGCGAGGAAACCGCCGTCACAAACCCGTCGCGCGCTGCCGCCACGGGCAGGATGACGGGCGCTTCGGGAAGATATTGCCGGCAGTTCGGCACGAAGTCGCCCGGCCCACCAAGCAGCGCCACCATGCGGGCGAAGACCTCTGCCGCGCGCCCGCTTTCCAGGGCCTCACGCGCAATCTGGCGTGCCGCGCGGGTCGAAGCGGCAAGGCCGCCTGCCCTGATCATCTCGCCCGCCAGCGCAAGCGTGACCGCTTCCAGCCGCCGATCCCTCGCCCGCCCGGTGAGAAAGTCGACCGCGTTGATGACTTCAAGCGCATTGCCGGCAGCAGACGCCAGCGGCTCGTTCATGTCGGTGATGAGCGCCGACGTCTTGAGCCCGGCGCCGTTGGCGACATCGACCAGGCTGCGCGCCAGGGCCGACGCGTCCCGAGACTTCTGCATGAAGGCGCCATTGCCCGACTTCACATCGAGAACCAGCGCCTGCAGACCGGCAGCAAGCTTCTTCGACAGGATGGACGCGGTAATCAGCGGTATCGATTCGACCGTCGCAGTCACGTCGCGGATGGCATAGAAACGCTTGTCGGCCGGAGCGAGCGCACCGGTCTGGCCGATGATCGCGCAGCCCGCCTCACGCACCACCTTGCGGAACAGTGCGTTGTCGGGCTGGCTGCGATAGCCGGGGATGGAATCCATCTTGTCGAGCGTGCCGCCGGTATGGCCGAGGCCGCGCCCTGAAATCATCGGCACGAAGGCGCCGCAGGCGGCCACGATCGGTGCCAGCATGAGCGATACATTGTCGCCCACGCCGCCGGTCGAGTGCTTGTCGACAACGGGACCGTCGAACCCATCCCAGGAAAGCGTCTCGCCGCTGTCGCGCATGGCGCATGTCAGCGCCACCGCCTCCTCGCGCGCCATGCCGTTGAAGAAGACCGCCATGGCGAAGGCCGCAACCTGCCCTTCACCGACCGCGCCGGATGTGATGCCCGCGACGAATTCGGCGATCTCGGCATCGGCCAGCGGCTGGCCGTCGCGCTTCTTGCGGATGGTCTCCTGAGGAAGCATCAGGCCGCCCCACCGAAGACGTCATCCGCCGTTCCGGCCATCACAGGTCTCCGATAGCCTGCTTCAGGATCGCGGCAAGGCGCTTGCCTCCCAGGGGCGCCATGTCCTTCGTCTCCTGATGCGACAGCTCCGCGCCGGTCATTCCGGCGGCAAGATTGGTGATCACCGAGCAGGCGGCGACCCTGAGCCCGAAGAAGCGGGCAAGGATCACTTCGGGAACGGTGGACATGCCGACCGCGTCCGCCCCCATCATGCGCGCCATGCGGATTTCGGCTGGGGTCTCGAAGGAGGGGCCGGAAAACCACATGTAGACGCCCTTGTGCAATGCCGTGCCGGTCTGCCCCGCAGCCGCCTCGATCACGCGGCGCATATCCGCGTCATAGGCTTCCGTAAGCCCGACGAAGCGGCGGTCCGACGGTTCGCCGAACAGCGGATTGGTGCCAGAGAAGTTGATGTGATCGGTGATCTGCATGACCGAGCCCGGCGGCATGTCGGGATCGAGCGAGCCGGCGGCATTGGTCAGCAGCAGCTTCTTCACGCCAAGGCCTGCCATCGCCTCGATTGCCGGACGCATGGCGGCGGAATTGCCGTGTTCGTAGTAATGCGAGCGGCCGGCCAGCATGAGGATCGGCGTACCGGCCAGTCTTCCGGCAACGACCTGTCCGGCGTGACCGGTGACGCCGCTTTCGGGAAAGCCCGGCAGTTCGCCATAGGGAATGCGCACCGCGCCTTCCACCTCGTCGACCAGGCCGCCCAGGCCCGATCCAAGCACGATTGCCAATTCGGGCGCGAGGCCCGCCATTCTTTCCGTCAGCCGGTCGACTGCCGCCTTCATTTCAGGGTCTCTCCGCTGAAGCCGTAGGGAAGAAGCGCCCCCAGGGTGGTCGTCTCGACGATGCCCTTGTCGTCGCACAGATGCAGTTTCGTCGCGCGGTTTGCGAACTCCGCCAGTCGCTGGCGACAACCGCCGCACGGCGTGATCCTGTTCATCTTCTCGGCAACGACGGCCACTTCCGCGATCTCGCCGCCGCCATCCATGAGATAGTGGCCGAGCGCCGTCGTTTCGGCGCACCAGCCTTCGGGATAGGACGCGACCTCCATGTTGGCGCCGGCATAGATGCGTCCGTCGCTTGTGCGGATCGCAGCCCCGACAGGGAATTTCGAATAGGGCGCATGGGCCTTTTCCATCGCTGCACGGGCGGCCTCGAAGAGGTCGTGGGACTGCATCTCCTAGCGCTCCTTCACATAGGCCACGCCGCCGGCCTTGGGCGGGATGGCCCGGCCGATGAAGCCAGCCAGCAGCACCACGGTCAGGATATAGGGCAGTGCCTGCATGAGCTGCACCGGCACCTTGCCGATCAACGGCAGGGCGATGCCCTGGAAGCGGATGGCGAAGGCGTCGAGGAAGCCGAACAGCAGACAGGCGAACATTGCCGGCACCGGCCGCCACTTGGCGAAGATGAGCGCCGCGAGCGCAATGAAGCCCTTGCCGGCCGTCATGTCCTTGACGAAGCCGGCATTCTGCGAAACCGCCAGATAGGTTCCGGCAAGGCCGGTCAGAACGCCGGTGCAGATCACCGCCCGGTAGCGCAGCCAGGTGACCGAAATGCCGGCCGTATCGACGGCGGCCGGGTTTTCCCCGACAGCCCTCAGCCTCAGCCCGAAGCGCGTGCGAAACAACACCCACCACGTGAACGGAACCATGAGGAAGGCGAAATAGACCAGCAGCGAGTGACCGGAGATGATGTCGGAATAGATCGGGCCGACGATCGGCACATCGCGCAGCGCGTCCGCCCCGGGAAGGGTGATGGGATTGAAACGCGCCTCGGCGCCCAGCGACGGGGTACGGCCGCCCTGGCGGAACCAGGCCTGCCCGAGAATGACGGTGGAGCCGGCGGCGATGAAGTTGATCGCCACGCCGGAGACGATCTGGTTGCCGCGATGCGTGATGGAGGCAAAGCCGTGAACGAGCGCCAGGAAGACGGAGACGGTCACCGCGGCGAGCGCCCCGAGCCAGGCCGACCCATAGACCGCGGCCGTGGCCGCGCCGGCGAATGCACCCGCCAGCATCTTGCCCTCAAGCCCGATGTCGAAGATGCCGGAGCGCTCGGAATAGAGACCGGCCAGGCAGGCGAGCAGGAGCGGCACCGACACGCGCACCGTGGCGTCGAGGAGCTGAACGATGAGATGGAAGAAATCCATGGTCCTAGGCGCCCTCGCTCTTGGCCGTGCCGAGCCCCACCGCGCTTGGCCGAAGGCTGGCGAAGATTGTCTGCACCGTCGGCCGGAACATGTGCTCCAGCGCGCCGGCGAACAGGATCACGAGGCCCTGGATGATGACGATCATGTCGCGCGATATGTTGGGCATGACAAAGGAGATTTCGGCCCCGCCCTGATAGAGCATGCCGAACAGGACCGCCGCCGGGACGATGCCGGCCGGGTGAGAACGGCCCATCAGCGCTACGGCAATGCCGACGAAGCCGGCTCCGGTCACGAAGTCGAGCTGCAGGCGGTGCTGGTCTCCCATGACGGGGTTGAGCGCCATCATGCCGGCCAGCGCACCGGAGATCATCATGGTGACGACGATGATCCTGGCTTCATTGATGCCGGCATAGCGCGCCGCCTTGGGACTGAAGCCGCGGGTGCGGATCTCATAGCCGAGCCTGGTGCGCCAGATCAGGGCCCAGACGGCCACGGCCATGACCAGCGCGAGGACGAAGGACAGGTTGAGCGGCGTGGAGCGGATCGTCGCGCCGAACATTTCCAGGAGCCAGTCGAGCTTGGGCAGATGCGCGCCTTCGGCGAAGGTTCGGGTTTGGGGAGCCATGGAATTGGCCGGCTTCAGCGCCCCCACCAGGAGATAGACCATCAGACTGGCGGCAATGAAGTTGAACATGATCGTGGTGATCACGATGTGGCTGCCGCGTTTGGCCTGCAGCCAGCCCGGGATCATGGCCCATATGGCGCCGACGGCTGCGGCACCCAGGATGGCGAGCGGGAAATTGATCCACCAGGGCAAGATGCCATCGAATGTCAGGCAGACCAGCGCCACCCCCAGGCCGCCGACATAGGCCTGGCCTTCGCCGCCGATGTTGAACAGCCCGCAATGGAAGGCGACCGCGACAGCCAGACCGGTAAAGATGAAGCTCGTCGCATAGTAGAGAGTGTAGCCGATGCCCGCGCCGGAACCGAAGGCCCCTTTGATCAGCAGGCCGGCCGCCTGTATCGGACTTTCCCCGACCAGCAGCACGACGAGGCCGGCGACCAGAAATGCGACGACAAGGTTGATGAATGGAATGAGGCCGTAATCGACCCAGGCCGGAAGCTTGGCGTAAGGGGTGCTCATTGACTTACTCCGCGGCCTCCCTGGCCTCGACGCCCGCCATCAGCAGGCCCAGTTCGCCTTCCGTCGCGTCCGGCCCGCGCTCGCCGACGATGCGCCCGTCGAACATGACGAGTATACGGTCGGAAAGCGAGCGGATCTCGTCGAGCTCGACCGACACCAGAAGCACGGCCTTGCCCTGATCGCGCATGTCGATGAGGCGTTTGTGGATGAATTCAATGGCGCCGACATCGACGCCGCGCGTCGGCTGACCGACGATGAGCACGTCGGGGTCCTGCTCCATCTCGCGGGCCAGCACGATCTTCTGCTGGTTGCCGCCGGAGAAGTTTGCCGTTTTCAGCCGGCAGTCGGCGGGCCTGATATCGTATTTTTCGATCTTCTGGCGAGCATCGTCGCGGATCGCCTCGATATTGAGGAACGGTCCCTTCAGGTATTTCTGCTGCCCGTGATAGCCGAGAATGGAATTCTCGTTCTCTTCGAATGGCAGGACGAGCCCGACATTGTGCCGGTCTTCGGGCACATGGGCGAGCCCGCGCTCTCGCAGTTCTGCTGGATCGGCCGTGCCGGTGACATCAATCGGCTCGCCGGCGAGCAGCACCTCGCCGGCCTCGGCCTTGCGGGTGCCGGCGATGGCCTCGATCAATTCGGACTGGCCGTTGCCGGCAACCCCGGCGATGCCGACGATCTCTCCGCCTCGCACGTCGAAGGAGACGTCCTTGACCATCGGCACGCCGCGCGCATCCTTCACGGTCAGACCCTTGACAGAAAGCCTGAACCCCGCCGGCTTCGCCTCACCCTTTTCCACGCGAAGCAGCACGCGCCGGCCGACCATCAGTTCCGCCAGTTCCTCCACGGTCGTCTCGGACGTCTTGCGCGTCGCGACCATCTCGCCCTGGCGCATGACGGACACATTGTCCGTGACGGCCATGATCTCACGCAGCTTGTGCGTGATCAGAACGACGGTTTTGCCTTCCTCCTTGAGCTTGCGCAGGATGCGAAAGAGATGATCCGCCTCGGCCGGGGTGAGGACACCCGTCGGTTCGTCGAGAATAAGGATGTCGGCGCCGCGAAACAGCGCCTTGAGGATCTCGACGCGCTGCTGCAGGCCGACGGCGAGGTTCTCGATGACGGCGTCGGGATCGACCTCGAGACCGTACTCCTTCTCCAGCCGCTGCAATTCCGAGCGCGCCCGGGCAAGGCCGGCGTTGAGCAGAGGCGAGCCCTCCGCACCAAGGACCACGTTTTCAAGTACGGTGAAGTTCTCGACCAGCATGAAATGCTGGTGAACCATCCCGATCCCGGCGGCGATTGCGTCATTGGGAGTGACAATCGCGGCCTTGCGGCCGTTGACGTAGATCTCGCCGGAATCGGCCTGGTAGAAGCCATACAGGATCGACATCAGCGTCGACTTGCCGGCACCATTCTCGCCTATGATTCCATGAATGGTGCCTTGCGGAATCTCAAGACTGATGTCGCGGTTCGCACGGACCGCGCCAAAACTCTTGTTGATGCCCCTAAGCTCGATGGCAGCATTCGCCATGCACCAGCTTCCCCTGTTCTTTTTATCATTTGGTCAAAAGAGCTAGCATGGACGAACCAGCTTGCCAATCCGACTGCGGACGCGATTACTCTCGACAAATCCGTTTCGTCTTGTCAATTTCCCTGCCATGCCAACCTCTGCTTTAGCCTCCTTCACATTCAATACAACCCCGTCCGTCCTTTTCGAAGCCGGTGTGTCGGCGCGGCTTGGAAAAGTGTCGGCGCCATTGCTCGGCGGCAGCGTGCTCTTCGTCACCGATCCAGGGCTGCGCTCGCTGGGCCTGTGCGATACCTCCCTCGCGTCGCTCGAAGCCGAAGGGATCGCGACGACCGTGTTCGACCAGGTCGAGGCCGACCCTTCGTTGAAGACGCTGAACGCAGCGGTCGAAGCCGGAAGGGCGGCCGGCGTCACGGGCGTGATCGGCTTCGGCGGTGGTTCCTCGCTCGATGTGGCCAAGCTATCCGCACTTCTCATCGGCTCGGGCGAGGCGCTCGACGAGGCGTGGGGCGTGGGCAATGCGAAGGGGCCGCGCCTGCCGTTGGCGCTTGTCCCCACCACGGCGGGGACGGGCTCCGAGGTAACGCCGGTCTCCATCATCACCGTTGCAGACGAAGAGAAGCGAGGCGTTTCATCGCCGGTCATCCTGCCTGATCTGGCGGTCCTCGATCCGAACCTGACGCTCGGCCTTCCGCCGGCAATAACCGCAGCCACCGGCGTCGACGCGATGGTCCATGCCATCGAGGCCTACGCCTCCAGGAGCGCCAACAACAATCCCGTTTCGCGCATCCTGGCGCGTGAGGCGCTGCGGCTCCTGGGTGCCAATATCGAGACCGCGGTCTTCAACGGCTCCGACATCGGGGCGCGCGGTGCAATGCTGCTCGGCTCGATGCTCGCCGGCCAGGCCTTCGCGAATTCCCCCGTGGCCGCCGTCCATGCGCTCGCCTATCCGGTCGGCGGCACTTTCCACGTGCCGCACGGACTCTCCAACGCGCTCGTTCTGCCCCATGTTCTGCGCTTCAACGCACCGGTCGCCGCACAGCTCTATGCGGAAATCGCAACCGACGCCTTCCCGCACCTGGCCAGCGAGGAGGGCGCGCAAGGGCGCTGCGCAGCCTTCATCGAGGAACTCGCCAGCCTCGCTAAGCGGCTCGGCATGCAGACGCGGCTGCGCGAGGTCGACATCGGCGAAGAGCATCTGGCCAAAATGGCGGCGGATGCGATGAAACAGACGCGCCTGCTGGTCAACAATCCACGCGAGGTCAGCGAAGCCGACGCGCTGGCGATCTATCGGGCGGCGTGGTGATGACGGCGACTCCCGACCGTCCCGCGCCCTCGTCTCGTGATGCCTATCGCGCCTTCCGCACCATCACCACCCGGTGGATGGACAACGACATCTACGGTCACATGAACAATGTGGTGCACTACTCTCTGTTCGACACCGCCGTGAACGGCTGGCTGATCGACCAGGATGCGCTCAACATCCATGACGGCGGGCAGATCGGGCTGGTCGTCGAAACCGGATGCCGGTATTTTGCCGAAATGGCCTTTCCCGACGTCGTCGCCGCCGGCCTGCGCGTGGCGAGGATCGGCACATCATCGGTGCGCTACGAGGTCGGGCTGTTCCGCAACGACGAGGACAAGGCTGCAGCCGAAGGCTTCTTCGTCCATGTCTATGTCGATCGCGGGACGCGACGCCCGGCACCGCTCAGCGCCGCTCTGAGAGCAGCCCTGGAAAGCATCCAGTCGTAGCCAAGGCGACAGAGCACGTCCCGCACAAACAGAATCGTCTGAGCGAGACATGTACTCTGCTGGCCTGAACTTACGCGCGACCGGCGGTATCAGGGCCGCTTGATCTTCATCCGGTCCATGTCGTCGGTGATCGGTATGAATTCGTCCTCATCGCCGGGCGGCAGATGAAACGGACCGTTCTGCCAGTCGGCGGCCTTCCAGGCCGTCTTGGCCGCCTCGATCTTCTCCGGCGACGAGGAAACGAAGTTCCACCAGACATAGCGCGGGCCGTTCAACGTCTCGCCGCCCAGCGCCATCAGCCGCGCGCCCTCGCTGCCCGCCCGCACGGTGATCCTGTCGCCGGGGCGGAAGACCATCATGCGGCCCGCCTCGAACGTCTCGCCTGCGATTTCGATCGACCCCTGCGTGATGTAGATTCCGCGGTCCTCGTGTTCATCGGGCAGCGGAAAATGTGTTCCCGGCTGCATCGTCACGTCGGCGTAGAAAATCTCGCTGTGCATCGTGACCGGCGCCTTCTTGCCCCAGGCCGAGCCGAGGATCAGCCGCGCCTGCACGCCATGATCGTCGAGAAACGGCAGCGTCTCCTTCTTGTGATGCTCGAAATCCGCTGCCTGGTCCTCCTTGTCCTCGGGCAGCGCCACCCAGGTCTGGATGCCGAACAACGAATGACGCGTCTTCCGTGTCTCCGGGCTTGTGCGTTCGGAATGCGTCACGCCACTACCCGCCAGCATCCAGTTCACCTCGCCGGGGTAGATCATCTGGTTGGTGCCCAGGCTGTCGCGATGCTGGAATTCGCCCTGATAGAGATAGGTCACCGTGCCCAGGCCGATGTGGGGATGCGGGCGCACATCGATGCCGCCTTCGGTGATGAATTCGGCGGGGCCCATCTGGTCGAAGAAGATGAATGGCCCGACCATCTGGCGGCGCGTGGAGGGCAGGGCGCGGCGCACCTCGAAGCCGCCAAGGTCACGGGCGCGCGGAATGATCAGCGTCTCGATGCTGTCGAGCGTGGTCTGGTTGATGCAGTCGGGGTCGTAGCAGGGATTCCAGCTCATTTGGCACCTCTTATTATCAGTCGAGCGGTTTCAGGTAGTGTCGGACGACAGGGCCATCCGGACGAGTATCAAAGGCACGTACATCCTGCTGGAGGTCCGCGTCTTCCTTGGTCAGCCGTTCATGCTGCTCCAGATGTTCAGCCCAGCTTGGCAGATGGAAGGTTTCGAGCCAGAGATCCGGCTCTTCGATGCAATGTTGCAGTGACCAGTGCCGGGCGCCGTCACGGTATCGCTGCTGTGACCAACCCCGCATGGCCTTGGCAAAGGCCTCGCGCTGATCTTCGGCCACATTGTATTCGACGCTGACCATGGCGGGCCGATCTTCGCAAAAGCTGCCCGTCAAGGGCGGCGCGGCGGGCCAGGCGTTCGCCGGTGTGAGATCCAGATCCTCCCCCTGACCGACGCGGAAGCCGCGGGTGATCAGATAGCCAAGCGCCAGCCCCGCAGCTGCGATCAGCAGCGCGGTCGAGATGGAGAGCCGCGACGCGACTTGCCCCCAAACCACGGAACCAAGAGCCATCGAGCCGAAGAATACCGTCAGGAAAACCGACAGTCCGCGCGCGCGCACCCAGTCCGGCAGAGCCGTCTGCGCCGAGACATTGAGGGATGTCAGAACCGCGATCCAGGACACGCCGCCGACAAAGGCCGCCACCATCATCGGGACGCTACCCCGCGACATGGCCAGGAGCACCAGCGCCAGCGCGGTGCCGGCGGTTCCCGCCAAAGCCACCTGGTTGGAGTCGATCTTCTTCTGCAGTCTGGGCAGCAGCAGCGCGCCGCAAACCGCCCCGGCGCCGATCAGGGTCAGCAATATACCGTAGAGTTCGGCACCGCCCTTCTCGGCGCCGCGTGCGATGAGAGGCAAAAGCGCCCAGTAGGCGGAGGCAAATATGAAGAAGGCGGCCGCGCGCGCCAGGGTCGCCTTCATCGGAGCGTTGTTGGCGACGTGTCGCAGCCCTGTGGCGATGTCGACCAGGATCGGCCCGCGGCGCTTCTTCGGAGTGGCTTCCGGACGCCACATCAGCAGTGCCACGATGATCGCCAGGTGGCTGACGGCATTGACCGCAAAAGGCGAGGCAAGACCGATCGAGGCGATCAGCACGCCAGCCAGCGCAGGTCCGATCGCGCGGCTGATGTTGATCCCCATGGAGTTCAGCCCGATCGCCGGTCGGAGCAACTCGCGCGGAACCAGCTGCGGCACCACCGCCTGCCAGGCCGGCGCCATGAACGCGGCACCGGTGCCGATGGCAAAGGTAAACGCGATCAGCAGCACCGGGGTCATCGCCTCGCCCCTTACCAGCAGAGCGAGTGTCGCGACGATCAGCATCAGTACGATATTGATCCCGATCAGAAGCCGCCGCTTGTCCAGCCGGTCCGCCAGCGCGCCGGCCAAAAGCGCAAAGCAGAAAATCGGCAGCGTCGTGGCCGCCTGTACCAGCGCGACCACCGCCGGGCTCGGCGCCAGGGTGGTCATCAGCCAGCCGGCACCGACCTCATGCATCCAGGTACCGATGTTGGAGACCAACGTCGCCACCCACAAGAGCGCGAAGGCGCGATGCCGGAAGGGGGCGAAGGCTCCGGCATTGTCTGTCGTGTTGCTCGCGGCGGCATCATTCGATGGCATGAGCCCGGCCCTCCTCGTTGTTCTTAATGGCCTGTGCGTGGGCCATGCCCGGTCCCCACGAGCAATGTGGTGCGCCGTTGCGACCGGCGATGATCAGCGTCGCACCTGCGCAGGACAGGATGCCCGGCTTGTCGTGCTCTTCACAGCCTTTGGCGGCCGCAAAACAGCGCTTGGTGCGGGTTTCGATGCATCCAAGGCGGTTCATACCGCCCAGCACGAACAGCCAAGAGCGCCCCAGAAGGCGATCTTGTCGCGCACCGGCAGAGGGTTTGTCCACGCGATGCCATGGTCGTGGCCATGCAGCGAACAGCTCGACGCGCATGCATCATGGCAGGCTCGCATCGCCGTTGCTGCCGGAGCCTTCGGCGCCTGCCGCTCCGCCGGACTGGCAAAGAGCGCATTGACCGACCAGCCGGGACTTGCGGGCGGCAGCGGTGGACACAGATCCTCAAATTCGTCATCGGCAAAGACCACCTTCCCGCCCACTACGGTCAGGACCGATGTGATTGCGCGGATACGCGCGTCCTCCACCGTCATCAGGTCGTCCGACAGCACCGCGAGATCGGCATACATCCCCGACTGCAGCCGTCCCTTGGCTTCCTGCTCGCCCGAGAACCAGGCCGATCCGGTGGTCCAGATCGCCAGAGCCTCTTCACGGGTCAGAAGATTCTCGTCTCCGTAAAGGGGCAGGCCGCCCAGCGTCTTGCCGGTCGTCAGCCAGTGCATGGCGACCCAAGGGTCGTAGCTGGCAACCCGGGTGGCATCGGTGCCACCGCCCACCGGCACGCCCGTCTGCAGCATCTTGCGGATCGGCGGTGTCGCCGACGCGGCCTGTGCGCCGTAGCGGTCCACAAAATACTCGCCCTGAAAAGCCATCCTGTGCTGGGTTGCGATGCCACCGCCGAGCGCCTTGATACGTTCGATATTGCGCTCGGAGATTGTTTCAGCGTGGTCGATGATGAAGCGTGTCTTGAAGGGCGTGCGCCCGTTTACGCGCTCGAAGACAGTCAGGAAACGGTCGATGGTCTCGTCATAGGTGGCATGGATCCGGAAGGGCCATTCGTTGCTTGCAAGCAACTCAACGATCCGCTCAAGCTCGGCCTCCATCGCTGGCGCGGGCTCGGGCCGGGGTTCGAGGAAGTTTTCGAAATCGGCGGCCGACCAGGTGAGGTTTTCGCCCGCGCCGTTCATCCGAAGCATGTCCGATCCCGCCCCCGGTTCGGTCATCGTCAGCCAGCGTTCATAGTCTGACAGTTCCTTGCCCGGCTTCTGGGCAAAGAGATTGTAGGCGATGCGCACGGTCAGCTGATCATCGGCCTCCAGCCGACGCACCACATCGTAGTCCTCTGGATAGTTCTGGCCGCCGCCGCCCGCATCGATCACCGAGGTGATGCCGAGCCTGTTCAGTTCGCGCATGAAATGGCGAGTGGAGTTGATCTGATCCTCCAACGGCAGGGAGGGCCCCTGCGCCAGCGTCGAATAAAGGATCAAAGCCGAGGGCCGGGCGATCAGCATGCCTGTGGGGTTACCAGCCGCATCTCGCTCGATCTCGCCGCCAGGCGGGTTCGGGCTGTCTTTGGTGATGCCGATGGCTTGCAGTGCAGCACGGTTCAACAAGGCGCGGGCATAAAGATGCAGCACGAAAACCGGAATGTCCGGGGCGGCCGCGTTGATCTCTTCCAGCGTCGGCATCCGGCGTTCGGCGAACTGGAACTCGGACCAGCCACCCACCACACGAACCCATTGTGGCGCGGGGGTATTGGCGGCCTGCTTCCTGAGCATCGCCAGTGCGTCCGCCACCGAGGGCACATTCTCCCAGCGCAGCTCCATGTTGTAGGATAGCCCGCCGCGGATCAGATGCGTGTGGCTGTCGTTGAGGCCGGGAATCGCCCGACGGCCACCGAGGTCGATGAGCCTGGTGGCATCGTCCTTCAGCGCCATCACCTCGCGATCCGGCCCGGTAGCGGTGATCTTGCCCTCGGAGATGGCGATGGCGCTCACTTCGGGACGGTCCGGATCCAGCGTCGTAAGCCGGCCGTTATACAAGATCAGATCGGTCATGGTGCGGGTCTTTCCTGCTGGATGCCGCCGCGGGATCGGCCCCGCGAGTCCGTCAGTTCATTTCGCAGGCACCGGCGCCCGGGTTTCACCCTTGTGCTCGGTGCGTGGCGGCGCCTTGTGGACCATGGTGTAGGCATAATCGACACCCATGCCGTAGGCGCCGGAATGTTCCTGTACCAGACCGATCACCGCGTCGTAGGTCTCCTTGCGGGCCCAGTCGCGCTGCCATTCCAGGAGCACCTGCAGCCAAGTGACCGGCACAACGCCCGCCTGCACCATCCGGTCCATGGCGTATTTGTGCGCGTCTTCCGTGGTGCCGCCCGAGGCGTCGCCCACCATGTAGATTTCGTAGTCTGTGTCTTTCATGCAGGAAAGCGCGAATGTCAGGTTGCAAACCTCGGTCCAGAGACCCGACACGACGACTTTCTTGCGCCCGTCGGCGGCGCCCCTCGCGAGGGCGTCACGCACCTTCTGGTCATCCCAGGAATTCATCGATGTGCGCTCGAGGATCGGCGCATCCGGGAAGACGTTGAGCAACTCAGGATAGGTGTGACCCGAGAAACTTTCGGTCTCAACCGTCGTAATGACCACCGGAACCCCGAAGATCTTTGCCGACTTGGCCAGCGCCACAGTGTTGTTCTTGAGCGCCTGCCGGTCAATCGACTGCACGCCGAAAGCCATCTGCGGCTGGTGGTCGATAAAGATCAACTGGCTGTTCTGTGGGGTCAGAACGTCGAGTTTGGACATGCTTTGCTCCGGTCTTGGGCTTGCATCTGATGGTCAAAAGCGTCCCGGGACATTCTCATCAAATCCACGGGATACACAAAGGAATTCGGTCGTTGACGATCCGACAACATATTCCGAACGATGGCAGATACAAGCGCCCGGCGTCCATCTCGACGCACGAGGAACCGAACGCTTTGAAGCGGTACATCGCGCTCTTCGAGAGGCAATCCCGATCCTCGGATGATCGCTAGAACACCGCGCCAATATCCTCCGTACAGCGCATGAGCTTTGTGACCAATCGGTCGTGGATATCCTGTTCGTCATACTGTCCGTGCGGAAAAATGATCGACACGGCGCCGATCACACGTTTGTCACGGCCAAATACCGGCAAGGCGAGCGAACTCACGCCTTCGACATACTCGGACTCGCTGAAAGAAAAGCCGCTCAGCCGTATGGAGTTCAGCAGGTCCGTAAACTCCTTGCGCTCCACCAGCGTGTGCGCCGTATAGGCAGACAGATTGAGTCGATCCAGGATCGCTTCTCGCTCGGGCTTGTCGAGGAACGCGAGAATGGCGCGACCGACGGCGGTTGGCGCGAGCGGCACTCGGCTGCCGACCGTCACCATATTGAGAGTGAACCGGCTGGGAACGAAGGCATGGGCAACGTAGACAGCCTCGTCACCGTCCAGCATTGCAAATGAAACCGATTCGCCAATCTCGTGGGAGGCATTGCGCAGCGCCGGTTGCATGACCTGCGGAACGCTATGCGTCTCCAGGAAGCCCCTGGTGAGGCGCAACACGCGAGGCGTGAGCTGATAGCGTCCTCGATCGTGATAAACGAATCCGAGTTGCTCCAGTGTGCGGACGAGACGGCGTGTGACGGCTCGATTGAGCTCCACCCTTTCGGCGATCTCCGAAATCGTGAGTTCGCTGTTGCGCCCCTCGAAGGCCATGATCACGGACAACCCCTTGCCGAAGGTCAAGGAGACCTCCTTGTCATCCTTGTCGAGCAATTGATGCAATATCATGACTATGCCGGCCTCCCACGCCCAAACGGCGCATCCGCAATCGTACAATTATTGAGATTCAAACAATAATATACTGAAACTGTCAGCCGTCTCGATCGGCCTGCGATGCCTGCACGCCATAGCCGGCACCGCCGCAGCTTTCAACGATCAGTTGATCTCCGCGGTCAAGGACAGGCGCAGAACGGCTGCCCAGTTCTTCTATCGTGCCATCAGCCCGCACGATACGCGCAGCGGCCGGCTGCGGCGCACTTCCGCCCAACAGCCCTTCGGGCACATATCTGAAGCGGTCGCCGCGCAGCGATACGCCGATGCCGTCCTGGAGCGCGAGATAGGTCCGGCGTATGCCGTCGCCGCCGCGGAACCGTCCGGCCCCGCCCGAGGCCCGGCGAACGCAGGCACTCATCAGACGCACGGGAATCTGCGATTCCAGAGCCTCGCCGGGCATGTTCATCGCGTTGCCGACATCGGTGGAAATGCCCGACGCGCCGTCATGGTGTGGCCCACCGCCGGCACCGCCGGCAATAATCTCGGTGGCGATGAAGCGTTTGCCGTCCTTGCCCGCACCTGAGAAGGCCAGAACGTAGGACATCCCGGAATTTGCGGCCGGCATGCTCTCAGGCAGCGCCCTGGCGAGCCCCTGCAACAGCGCCGAAGTGGTACTGCGCACAATGCCCATACGGGCATTCACCGCGGCTGGCGGGCTGGCATTGATCGCGCAGCCGTCCGGCAAGACAAGATCGATGGTGCGCACCACGCCGCCATTGCGGAACACCGTATCTCCCATGGCGCTCAGGAGGCTGTAGAAGGCAGCGGCAAACGGGCCTGATCGCACGCAGTTGATCGGTGCCGCGACTTGCGCTGAAGTTCCGGTGAAATCGCAGCGGAAACGGCCGTCAACGCAAGTCAGGCTCAAGGCGATCTTCACCTCTGGCAGACCGGGTGCGGGATCCAAACGCTCGGATGCCGTGTGTGGACCGGGCGCCATGGTTGAGATGGTGCTTTCGGCCAGCGCCCTGCCGCGCTCAAGGCACTCGTCCATGCCGGCAAGGAATGCGGCGACCCCTGTTTCGCCGACAAGGTCCTGAAGAAGGGCCGCCGCCTTGACGGCTGCGCCGATCTGGGAGGAGAGATCGCCGAGAACGGTATCCGGCGCCCGCGAATTGGAGTTGAAGAGATTGACGACGAGGGGATCGATACAGTCAGCCGCGCCCAGGCGAATGGGCGGCAGACGCAGCCCTTCCTGAAAGATGTCGACCGCGTCGGGCGGTACCGAACCGGCTCTCATGCCGCCGACGTCCTGGTGATGAAGAATGCTGGCGGCGAGCGCGATCATCCTGCCGTCCGCGAAGACTGGCCGCATCACCGTGAGGTCGGGCAGATGGGTGCCCCCCAGGAACGGATCGTTCATCAGGAAAAGATCGCCCTCGCGCATGGTCTCGCGCGGGAAGTGATCGAGAATGGCCCGCGCCGAGCCGTCGAGTGCGCCAAGCAGGAGCGGGATAGCATCGGATAGCGCGATGAGTTCGCCTTCAGGGGTCAGCAGCGCCGCGGCGGCATCGTTGCCTTCACGCACCACCGGCGAGACCGCAGTGCGAAAGAGCATTTCCTGCATCGTCTGGGCTACGGCGTTCAGGCGCATCTGCAATGTCTCGGGACGCAGAGCGGTGCTCGTCGCCTGGCGGATCAGACGCACGACACCGCCTTCTGCTTGAAGATCCCAGCCGGGACGTGGTTCGAAGTCGGCGAGGCTTCTCTTGCTCGCTGCGATTTCTGTAGCCACGGGCTCCTCGAGCAGAAAGCGGCCGATCCTGAACGCGAAACCGGTCTCCCGCGAAGGGTGTCCGAAACGCTCGGTGTGGTAGGCGCAAAAGGCGGCACGCAGCATTTCCACGGTGGGAACATTCGAACCGAGCGTCAGCGTAACGGGGTGCATGAAGGCATTGGGCGCGACCGTCAGCTGCAGCACACCGTTTGAAGCCCGCGGATGGGTCGCATCGAGTTCGCCCAAGATTTCGGCGACCCGCCCGTCCGCAAGATCGTCGAGCGGTGTATTCAGTTCCTTCATTGCCTCGTCGACATGGCGGGCGAGGAGAAGACCGGCTGCGCCAGACACCGCGGAATGCTCATCGAGGACGATGCGGCTTGTCCCGAGCCGCTCTGCCAACGCACAGGCAACCACCGGTCCCAGACCACCTCCCACGATAAGCGGTACCGAGGAGGGATCCACATTGCGGCCGACGGCATAACGCACCACCGACGAAACCACTCCATCAAGCGCCGCATCCCGGATCATCGCGGCCAAGGTGACATGGTCGATCCCCGCTTCATCGGCATGGCGGGCAAGGCGTGCACGGGCATCGGGCGCAAGTGCTTGCGGCAGTTGTTCCAGAACGACAAGCGCATCGCTGAGGCTCGGCGCATCAGGCTTGGCACGCGGCGAGAAGCGGATGCCTCCATCGCTGACCTGTGTGACGCGTGCACCTCCGCCGATGGGTATGCTGTGAATGTCGGACATGGGTGTGCGCAGAGGAACATCCGCCACCACGCCGTAGTTGGTCTGCGCCGGGCCTGCGCGATCTATGAGGACGATGTCGGTGCTCGTGGAACCCATGTCGAGCGCGATGGCCTGTCTCGCCCCGGCTCTGCCCGCAAGCCGGGCTGAAAAGAGTGCGGATGCTGCCGGACCTCCTGCCAGCTGCCTGCAGATCGAGGAGCGCGCGGTCTGCGGCGCGACGAGATGACCGCGCGAGTCGGCGAAGGAAAGCCGTCCGGTGAAGTCGAGATGCGACAACTGCTGCCCGATTTCATCCAGAACGGCGTGCTGGGCGGGACAAAGCGCAGCCTCGAGACAGGCGGAAACCGTGCGCTCGTATTCGCGTGCGTTGCCATCCACCTCGTGGGACAGGACGACGGGGATCCCTGGCGCCACCTGCGAAAGAACATCCGCACAGAGTCTTTCATGGACCGGGTTGACGAAGGAAAACAGGAAACAGACGGCGATGGCCTCGACACCTTGCGCGCGCAGGGTCTCGCCCGCCCGGCGAATCTGATCGACCGAGAGCGCAATGATCTCGTTGCCGTCCTTGTCGAGCCTGCCTTCGATCGCATGGATCGCGCCGGGCGCCACGAGAAAGGTCGGCGCGGGTGAGCGCGCCACGGGGTCATAGAGATCCGCGCGGTTCTGGCGGGCCAGTTGAAGCGTGTCTGCGAAACCTTCTGTGGTGATCAACCCGACGCGGGCGACGCGCCGTCCCAGAAGCATGTTGACCGCGCCGGTGGAGCCGATGCGGATCTCGTCGAGCGAGGCGGGATCAAATGACCATTGCGCAGCATGCTGGCGAATAGCGGCCGCAAGCTCCCGTGCTACCGAACCCTCACCCCGCGCAATCTTGGCCGCGCGAACCGAGCCCCCGACCAACAGTGCAAGATCGATGGTCGAGGCACCGATATCAGCTCCCAGGACGCTCAACGGGCTGCTCCGTCAAGACTGGTCTCGAGAACCGATTCAAGATTCAGAAATTCGACATCCCGGCCTCCGCGGGTGCGCCACATGGCGGATGCGAACACCCCCCGGCCGCCGATCGCGATGATGCCATGATGCCAGACACCAGGGTTGTAGATCACCACATCGTCCGGACCGCCGATGAAACCATGTGCCGCGCTCCTGTGTGGGTGGCCTTCCCAGACGATGACCAGATAGCGCTCGACCGACATTGGAACGAACATCTGGGAACTGTGCTCATGACGTTCCGCCTGGCCGATGCGCAACACATCTCCTTCAGGCTGCACGTCATAGAAATCGAGTGCTAGATCGACTGCTTCTGCATCGTGATGAAACATGGCCGGCGATTTGGTCAGGAGAACCGTGTCGGCTCGTATAGACCTGGTCAGCCCCTGCCTGCTGCGCGCCACATGGCCAAAAGCCGAAAAACTTGCGCTGTTCAGCTGCTGCAATGCAATCATGATATCTGACTCATTTATTCGATTATCGAACTTTTGATCAATTATTATAACGACAGTTGGGCGCCGCACTGTCAATTCCAAAAGCGGAAGCTGGCGAAGGACGCGCAATCCACGACACCGCGTGTGCGATTATCCGACTTGACCCTGAGATTGTTTCTTGCAACGCTATGCGAACTATTGCTCGATAATCGGTGATTTGATGGGTTATTATCTGTGGGGCGAACTGACTGCGAACGCTCTTGAGGCGCTGGTAGACGATGCCACCGTCGCCCTTCTGCCGGTGGGCGCAATCGAACAGCATGGCCCGCATCTGCCGCTCAATACCGATGCGGCTCTTGCGGAAGGCATCGCACGGGAAGCCGCAAGATGCGTCAAAGATGCTCAAGTGCTCCTGCTTCCGCCGGTTGCCGTCGCCAAATCCGACGAGCACCTCGCCTTTCCGGGCGCTCTGACGCTTGACGCGCCGACGTTGCAGGCCGTGCTCATGCAGATCGGCAGAAGCGTCTCACGCTCCGGCATTCGCCGACTTGTCTTTCTCAACGCTCACGGGGGCAACGTGCCCGTGCTTCAGATCACGGCGCGTGCGCTGCGCATCGAGGAAGAGATGTTCTGCGTCGCTGCGGGATGGATGAGCATGGGGTATCCGCCCGGCCTGATACCGCAAGAGGAATTGCGCGACGGGATCCACGGCGGGCTCGTGGAAACCGCTGCCATGCTGCACCTGCGTCCCGATCTCGTTTCCATGCGCGAAGCCAGGGATTTCGTTCCAAGCTCCCGCGCAGTCGCTCAGTCCAATGAAGTGCTGCGGCTTCTCGGTCCCGTCTCGACCGGCTGGACGATGCACGACCTGAACCCTGACGGAGCCGCCGGCAACGCCGCGCTCGCAACGGCGGAACTGGGCGAGGCACTCGTGAACCATGCGGCGACACGCTACGCCAGGCTTCTCGAAGAGGTGGCTCGCTACGCGATTCCCTTCGGAGCGCCCCGCACATGAACCTTCGCGCCCGCGAAACGGCAAGGGGCATCCATTTTACCAATGCCCGGGTCCCCAAAGAATTGTTTGAGGGCTTCACGCCGGTCGCCGCCGACGCCGAAAGCGGCCTTGCGACCATCAGTTTCTACGTTGCGCCGGACGGCACGCTTGAAGCCGGCGACCATGGCACTCCACACGTGGACCTTGGCGGTCGCATTGTCCTGCCGACATTCATCGATTCCCATGTCCACCTCGACAAGGCCTACATCGTGAGGCGGAGCGGTATTCCCCGAGGTGGTCTGCTCGACGCGGTGAAGTTGTCCGGTGCCGACGCGGCCAACTGGTCGCCATCGGATCTCGATAGCCGCATGAGCCGGGCTCTGGAGCGCGCCTATCTGCATGGCACTTCGGCAATCCGCACGCATCTCGATACGCCTGTCATGCCGGACGAAAGCGACACGTGGCGGGTGTTCGCGGGGATGCGCGAGAAATGGCAGGGACGCATCACGCTCCAGGCGGTGGCACTGATGGCGCTGGAGCGCGTCGAACAGGCCGAGTTCATCGAACGGTGCAGGCAGATCAAGCGGCTCGGCGGCATCCTGGGTGCCTTCATCGCACCGAGGACCGCTACAGCGAAGCGACTTGATGCACTCTTTGCCTGCGCTGAAGAAACAGGGCTGGCCGTCGACTTTCATGTCGACGAAACGCTCGATCCAGAGGCCAATGCGCTGGAACTGATCTGTGACAGCGTGCTGCGCACCGGCTTCGAGAATCCGGTCATGGCAGGACATTGCTGCTCGCTCAGCAGCATGTCGCCGGCGGATCGCGACCGCATCATCGAAAAGGTCGCCAAGGCCGGTGTCCACATCGTCTCGCTTCCTCATTCCAACCTGTTTCTGCAGGACCGGGTCAATGGCGCGACACCTGCCCGGCGCGGCATCACGACGGTGCGCGAACTGGCAGCGGGCGGGGCATCCGTCCACTTCGCCTCCGACAATGTGCAGGACCCGTTCTATCCCTATGGGGACTATGACATGGTCGACGTTTTTCGTTCCGCGGTGCGCACGGCACATCTGGAAACGGACATCGGCGCGTGGGTGGCCCGTCAGTTCCGTGAGCCGTCGAGGGCCTGCGGTTTCAGCCGGGACGGGCGCATCGCGGCCGGCGCACCCGCCGACCTGATCATCTTCGACGCCTGCGACTGGTTCGATCTGATGAGCCGCCCGACAGACGGACGGATCGTCCTGCGCGCTGGCGTCCCGATTCAGCCGCTTCCCTTCAACCTGCGCGACCTCTTCGCGATGGAGTATTCATGACCGCCGACATCTCAGCTTGCCGCGAGGCGCTGGCCCATCTCGACATCGACGACAATCCTCAGACGGTGCGCCAGAAGAGCCGCGACTTTTACTGGTACAGCCCGATCCTGAAGGAGCAGCTCGATGACATTACGGCCGACCTTGTCATCGCCCCGCGCAGCGTCGAGGAAGTCATCGAGATCCTGGCAGTCTGCTGGAAGCACGACGTGCCCGTCACCACGCGGGGTGCTGGCACAGGCAATTACGGCCAGGCCATGCCCCTTTCCGGCGGCGTCGTTCTGCACATGAAGCACATGAACGAGATCCTTGAGATCGGCGACGACTATTTCGTGGCGCAGGGCGGCACCGTGATCGAGCACATCGAACGTTCGCTGCGCGACGTGGGCAAGGAGATCCGACTGTTCCCCTCCACCATGAGTTCGGCAACCATCGCCGGCTTCATCGCAGGCGGGTCGAGTGGCGTGGGCGCAATCCGTTGGGGTGGGCTGCGCAACCCGGCCAATATCCGCCGACTGCGCCTCGTGACCATGGAAGAGCAACCGCAGATCATCGATCTGGTCGGCGCAGCCGACATCAGCAAGGCGGCGCACGCATATGGGGTCAATGGCGTAATCGTCGAGGTGGAGATGCCTGCTGATCCGGCGACCGACTGGGTGGATGTGATCATCGGGGTCGATACGTTCGAGGATTCCTGCAAGCTGGCGCTGGCAGTCGGTGACGACGACATGATCTGCAAGCGCATGCTGTCGAATTTCGAGGCGCCCATACCCCACAGTTATTTCAGGCGTCATCGCCCGTTTCTGGAAGAGACGGAGGCGGTGCTTGCCGTCACCGTTTCCCGCGACACGCTGGACCGTCTGGTAGACGTCGTGAGCACGTTCGAGGGAGCGACGGTCCGGCTGCGCTACGATCAACTGGAACCGGGCATGAAATTGCCCGCCGCCTTCGAACTCGCCTGGAACCATACGACGCTGCGCGCCCTGCGTGTCGATCCAACCATAACCTATCTCCAGATGATGATCCCGCGGCCGGTGATGTTCGAAAAGCTCGCCGAGCTGAAGGAGCGCTTCGCCGACGAGTTGTTGCTGCATTTCGAATTCACGCGATTCGACGGCGTGGTCTCGCCGGTGGGCCTGCCCATCGTGCGCCACACGACCAATGATCGGCTGGAGGAGATCATTCAGATTCTTGAGCTGGAGATTGGCTTGCCCGTGTTCAACCCGCATCGTGTGACGCTGGAGGAAGGGGGCATGAAGAAGACCAATCCGCACCAACTTGCCTTCAAGAAGCAGGCCGATCCGAAGGGGCTGCTCAACCCTGGAAAGATGATTGCCTGGACGGAGCCCGACTGGGTGCCCACCCCCGGCAAGACATATCTCTTTGCCGAATGAGCGCCATCGCACGGCGGATGTGACCAGGGGAACATGACGACATGACCGGCAGCAAGGGACAAGTCACCATCATCGGTGCGGGTATCGTTGGCGTGAGTTGCGCCGCCTTCCTGCAACGCGAAGGGTTCGCGGTGACGGTTATCGATCGGCTGGAGCCGGGGCTCGGCACCTCTTTCGGCAATGCCGGTTCGGTCTCGCCAAGCGCCATCCTGCCGGTGTCCATGCCCGGCATGACGAAGAAGATTCCCGGCTGGCTGCTCGACCCGCTCGGCCCGCTGACGGTGCGCTGGTCCTACCTTCCGCGGATTGCGCCGTGGCTCGCCCGCTTCATCAGCCATGCAACGCGCGAGGAGTGCGTACGCGTGGCGACCGCGATGCGGTCCCTCATGGGAAGCGTGTTCGACGACTATGGCTCCATCCTGCCCGGCGACAGCTTCGACCGGCTCATTCGCCGGAACGGCTGCCTGTACATCTACGAGAACCGGGAGGAGCTTCAGGCGGCGAAATGGTCGCTCGATCTTCGGCGCAACCTCGGAGCCGAAATGGTCGAAGTCGGTGGTGACGAGATCAGACAATTCGAGCCTGCCCTGAACAAGCGTTTTGACCTTGGCATCTTCGCTCCGGAGAACGGGTCGACCGTTGATCCGCATCTGCTGGTCAACAGCATTGCCGACGAGATCAGGAAGAACGGAGGGCGCTTCCTCAAGGCGGAAGTCAAGGATGTTACGCTTGGAGCAGAAGGGCCGGTCGCTCTGGAGACGACAAAGGGTCAAATCCCGGTGGACCGGCTGGTTCTTGCCGCCGGCGCATGGTCGTCACCTTTGGCGCGCAAGCTGGGCGCAAAAGTGCCGCTGGAAACACAGCGCGGCTACCATGTCACCTTTCCCCAACCGGGGATCGGCGTAAACCGCACCGTCATGTGGAACAAGCGGAGCGTGTTCGTCAATCCGATGGATTGCGGCCTGCGCATTGCCGGAACGGTGGAACTGGCCGGGTTGAAGGCCGCCCCCAACTATGCCCGCGCCGACAAGTTGACCGAGATCGCACTTGAAATGTTCCCCGAACTCGACACGACCGAACAGTCGAAATGGATGGGGCACAGACCTTGTCTTCCCGACAGCCTGCCGGTTATCGATCGTTCGCCACGCTATCCCAACACCATCTTCGCATTCGGTCACCAGCATGTGGGCATCTGTTCCGGAGCACCCACCGGAAAGCATGTCGCCGCCCTGATGTCCGGCGCAACGCCAAAGATCGATCTGTCGCCATTTTCGGTGAGCCGCTTCTAGCGAGCGCTCCAAACCGCAATTCAACTCGGAGGATCATCATGACATTGCAGGCTGTTCCACAGCCCCCTGAAGGAACCGGAGGCTCGACCTCCACCTCCGGACTGCCGATTGCGGGAAATGATGTCTCGCTTTCGTTCGAGAACATCTCAATGCAGTTTCCCGACGGAACAGAGGCGCTTCACGATGTTTCCCTGACCATCTCCAAGGGCGAATTCGTCTCGATCGTCGGGCCATCGGGTTGCGGCAAGTCGACGCTTCTGAAGATCGCCTCCGGCCTGGTCCCGCAGACGTCGGGAATCGTCCGGGTGGATCGCACACAGCTTGGCTACACGTTTCAGGACGCAACCCTTCTGCCCTGGCGCAAGGTGCTCGGCAATGTGGAACTGCTGATGGAATTGCGCGGCTATCCGGAAGCAGAGCGGCGCAGGATCGCCCAGGAGCAGATCAGCCTTGTGGGTCTCGACGGCTTCGCCGACCACTATCCCAAACGCCTATCGGGCGGCATGCGCATGCGCGCTTCGCTCGCGCGCTCGCTTGCACTGAATCCCAGCGTTTTCATGTTTGACGAGCCCTTCGGCGCGCTCGATGAGATCACCCGCGAACGTCTCAATGACGAACTGGTGTCCCTTTTCATGCGCAAGGGGTTCACCGGTCTGTTTATCACGCACTCCATCCCGGAGGCAGTCTACCTCTCCAGCAAGGTCGTCGTGATGTCGCGCCGGCCCGGCCAGATCCTTCAGGTGTTCGACATCCCCTTCGCGTTCCCACGCGAACCGGAGCTTCGCTACGCGCCCGAGTTCTCGACGCTGTGCAGCGAGATCAATGTCGCTCTGCGCGAAGCCATCGAGAAGTGAGCCCGATCCGATGACCCAGACAATACACTCGTCCACGTTGACCGCCCATCAGCCCGTTCCCTTCACGGCGGCGCGCGGTGTCCTTGGCAATCTCGTCATGCTGCTGGTGCCGCCGATCGTCCTGTTCGGCATGCTGATCGTGCTCTACGCGATGGTGCGCGCCAATCTGGAACCGCACCGCCAGTTCCTCATGCCGTCCGGTTATGAGCTCTGGACAAATGCGTTCGGCATCGCGGAGGTCCGCTGGGAACTGCTGAACCGCTCGATCACCACGATCGGCATCGCACTTGCGGGTCTCGGCATTTCCATTCCCGTCGGGATCCTGCTGGGGGTCATCATGTTCCGCGCAACGATCCTCGAGCGCGCCATGTTCCCCAACATCGTCGCCTTCCAATCCATCCCGACACTCGCCATCATTCCGCTCATACAGACAGCGCTCGGCTTCGGAACGCTGCCGAAGGTGCTGATCGTGGCCAAGTTCACAATGTTCGCCATTCCGATCACCCTTCTGCTGGGCCTCAAGAGCGTCGATCGCGGCATCATCAATCTGTTCCGCCTGCAGGGCGCCAGCTGGCGCACGACGCTGGTCAAGGCATGCTTTCCTTCCGCAGCCCCCGCGCTGTTTGCCGGCCTGCGAATAGCCGCCAGCCTTGCCGTCATCAGCGCCATCGTGTCGGAACTGTTCTTCCTGGCTGGCCGCGGCGGCCTTGGCCAGATGATCATCAACTCCAAGATCGACTTCAAATACGAACAGATGTACGCGGCGCTGATCACAGCGACGTTCCTGTCCGTCTGCGTCTACATCGCGTTCACCTGGCTCGGCCACCGGCTCTTCTCCGAGTGGCACGAATCCGGCGGCAAGGAGACATGACGCCGGTCGGCGGGCGTGGAGCCAGGCTCTTCGCCCGCTCCTTTCTCCACCTGGCACCGTTCTTCGCGGCGAGCCGATCACCGCTCAATTCAAAACAAGAAGAGGGAACTGAAAAATGAGAAACCTGAAGACTGCTTTGCTTGCGACCGCGATGGCCGTCGCGCCCGCCATGGCACATCCTGCCCTGGCACAGGAGCCCGGCGATTTTGCCAAGAAGGCATACACAACGCCGCTCGCCGATGTGTGTCCCAATCCCTTCATCGTGCAGAAGGACTGGCTGGCCCAGGCCGAACACGGCGCGCTCTACCAGATGATCGGAGGCGGCGGCAAAATGGAAAGCGGCCGTTACACCGGCCCTCTCGGCAGCACAGGCATCGACCTCGTCATTCTCGAAGGCGGCGGCGGCATGGGCCTCGGCGACGGCGAAACCGCTTACTCGGCCCTATTCATGGGCAACTCCAAGGCAGGTCTTCGGCCGCATCTGGGGTACCAGGAACTGGACAATGCCTTCATCTTTTCCAAGCGCTTTCCGGTGGTCGGCGTCGTCGCGCCTTTGAACATTGCGCCGCAGGGCCTATTCTGGGACCGCGAGACCTATCCTGACGGCTTCCACAGCATCGACGACATCATCGCGTTCGGAGAATCCGGCAAGGGCATGATCTACGTCTCCACGATCCAGCGTACCTTCGGCCTCTACCTGCTGCAGTCGGGCGTTTCCAAGGATGTCTTCGTGGAAGGCTATCGCGGCGACGGCGAGAATTTCGTCACCAACAACGGCACATGGCTCAACCAGGGATTCGTGACCAGCGAACCCTATGCGTTCTCCACCGGCAACAACTGGGGCAAGCCCATTGATGCCGTGACGGTCGGCGAGTTGGGATATCCAAACTACAGCGGCATGCTGTCGGTTGCCGAGGACCGCATGGAAGAGCTCGCGCCCTGCCTTGAAAAACTCGTTCCGATCATCCAGCAGGCGGTTGTCGACTACATGAAAGACCCGACCGAGGTTCTGCAAACAATACATGACTTCACCCAGGGCGGTTACGCCACTTCCTGGTGGAAGCTGTCGATGGACAAGCTTGAATATGGCTGGAAGACGCTCAAGGAGCGCGGCATCATGGGCAACGGGTCGAACGACACCATCGCCGATTTCGATACCGACCGCGTCGCCGTGATGTTCGACATCGTGAAGCCCTGGCTGGACGAACGAGCAAAGGAAGACCTCGATCCCCAGAGCGTCGTGACCAACAGGTTCATCGATCCAACCATAGGACTGAAGTAGACCAAGTCCCGCTTGAAACACCAGTCGATGCCGTCCCGGAAACGGGGCGGCAATTCTCTCGCGCGGTCTGCCGAAATCCTTGCAGCCGGCCAGTCAGATGGAGACGCGCTTGCCCATTCCAGTGAACCCTGCCGACCTTGCACCGCCTCTTTCCAACTACAGCCACGCAATGCTGGTTCCTGAAGGTTCGCGCCTTCTCGTATGCTCCGGCCAACTCGGAATGCGGACCGACGGCACGATCCCGAACGACACCGCAGAGCAGGCCCGAATCTGCTTCGACAATGTCCGAAATCTGCTCCATGAGGCGGGCATGGATTTCGAGGACGTCGTGCGCATCAACGCCTTCGTGTCGGGGCGAGAACACATGGCCCCCTACATGGAAACGCGCAACGCGCTGTTTCCCGAGCCCTACCCGGCCTCGACACTCGTGATCGTGAGCGGGTTCTCGAAGCCGGAATTTACAGTGGAGGTCGAGGTCATGGCCGCCAAACGCGGGTGACGCGCGCCAGGTTTCGCCCCCGATACCAGACAAGCCGCAGCGCAACGCTGTGCCCGGCGCGGCCAATGCGAACCGCCGCGCCATAGCGGCGGTAGGGCTGCTCCCCACCAATCATCCTCGAGGCTTCGATTGGATCAATTGCCGCGCCTCGATCGTATCTCACTGTCCCCCAAACCGGGTCGTCGCCTTCTTCATCTTGGGAATCTTTCAATTCGGCTTGTCTATCCGGTCGAAACATGTGATCAATTGATCGATAAATGAATATATGTTCGATAATCGGAGATTGCTTGTGAGTGAAGCCATCACAATCAAGTTCGAGACCAGCGGCGGCGAGCAGATCGCGGTGCGGGCACGCCCAGGCATCAGCGTCATGGAAGCCGCAGTGATGAACAACGTGCAGGGAATCGAAGCGGAATGCGGCGGGGCATGCATCTGCGCCACGTGTCATGTCTATTGCGACGATCTGGATGAAGACACGCTCGGAGAAATGTCTTCGGAGGAAGATGACATGCTCGACATGAGCCCTGCCGAGCGACGGCCGAGCAGCCGGCTCTCCTGCCAGCTTCGTGTGACAGAGAAGCTTGAGGATGCGGTCTTCGTCATTCCGGAGAGCCAGTCTTGAGCGCAGTCGTCATCATCGGCGCTTCCCACGCGGGCGTCCAGGCCGCCGCATCCCTGCGACAGCGGGGGTGGCAGGAGCGGATCGTTCTCCTTTCAGCGGAAGAGGACTATCCCTACCATCGACCGCCCCTGTCGAAGGCCTATCTGGCCGGCGAGAAGGCCGAGGAGCAGCTGCTTCTGCGCGCACCCGAATTCTATCGGGACCAGGGAATCGATCTGCGGCTGAATGAACCCGCACGGAGCATCGATCCGCACGCGCGACAGGTGACCGTTTCGGCGGGAAGGCTCGACTACAACAAACTCGTCCTCGCCACTGGCTCAAGAGCGAGGACACTGCCGCTGCCGGGCGCCGACGCCCACGGCATTCATACTCTACGCTCCATCTCCGACGCGCGCGTTCTCCGCAGCGCCCTGCGGGACGCCGAAAACATCGTGATCATCGGCGGCGGATTCATCGGGCTCGAATTCGCATCCACAGCCATCAAGCAAGGCAAGTCGGTCGTCGTGCTGGAAGCCCAGGAGCGACTGCTGGCGCGCGCGCTGCCAGAAACGCTGAGCGCGTTCATCCGCAGCTATCACGCCGGCAACGGCGTCGCCTTCCGATTCGGCGCGCTGCCCGAGCGGTTCGTCACCCGCGGTGACAAGGTGAGTGGCGTTCTCCTGTCCGATGGGACCGCACTGCCCGCAGACCTCGTGCTGGTGGGCGTCGGAGGTGTGGCCGAGACAGCGCTTGCCGAACCGCTGGGGCTGAAGACCGTTGCAGGAGGCATAGAGGTGGACGCGCATGGCCGGACCAGCGCGCCCGATATCTATGCACTCGGTGACGTAGCCGCCGTCCACAACGCCTATGCCAGCGCACCGATACGGCTCGAATCCGTGCAGAACGCCGTCGAGCAGGCTAAGGCGGCGGCCGAACATATTCTCGGCTCCGCCGCACCGCCCAGCGCCGTACCCTGGTTCTGGACCGACCAGTACGATCTGAAGATGCAGATGGCCGGCCTGCCGAGGCCCGGCACGACAGAACTCCTGCGGGGCGATCCCGCAAGCGGTGCGTTCAGCATACTGCAACTGGCGGGCAGCCGGTTGGTGGCCGCCTATTCGGTCAACCGCGCCGCCGACCACATGGCATCGCGCAAGCTGATCGCCTCTGGCGACTTCATCGATACGGACCGGGCTTCGGATATTGAAACACCCCTCCTGAAGACGGTCGCGGTAGCCGCCGCGTCCTGATCGGGCATCAAGCGGGCGGACCTCGCTTCCGCGCCATGTCGCAAAAGCAGCGCCTGCGTGGTGACCGATCCGGCCTTCGGCCTGGAAACGGCGAGCCTACTGCGCTTTGCCGAAAGCGGTCGAATGGAGGGGCTTGCGCGTCCGCTCTTTTTGTAACATATAAAGTTACATGAAGAGAGACAGCAAGCTTTCGGGCGTCCTGCACGTGCTCCTCCACATGCTCGGCATGCAGGGCCCGGCAACGTCCCACCAACTGGCCTCCATCATGGGAACCAATCCCGTTGTCATACGCCGCATCATGGCAGGGCTGCGCGATCAGGGTTTCGTCGCGTCGGCCAAGGGGCATGGCGGGGGGTGGACGATCGCCTGCGACCCGGCTGCCGTCACGCTTGCAGACATCTACGAGGCCGTCGGCGAGCCACCTCTGGTCGCGCTCGGCCACCGCACGGAAATTCCGGGCTGCCTTGTCGAGCAGGCCGTCAACCAGGCGCTCGATACTGCTTTCCGCGAGGTCGAAGCGGTGTTTCAGACGCATTTGAAGACGATCACGCTCGCGGCGATGTCGCGGGAATTCAACAGGCGCCTCGCCGAGCGCGGGCAGACACTGGAGGATCACAAACATGGATGACGTCATCATCGTGGGCGGCAGCTTCGCCGGCCTTTCGGCGGCGATGCAGCTCGCACGGGGCAACCGTTCAGTCTGCGTCATCGACAATGGCCGTCCGCGCAACCGGTTCGCAGACGCCTCGCATGGCTTCTTCGGCCAGGACGGGATGGCCCCGCACGACATGATCGGCAATGCCCGCGACAAGGTTGCAGCCTATCCAAGCGTACGCTTCGTTCAGGCTACGGCGAGCAGCGCACGCGCACGCGGCGGCGGCTTCGACATCACGTTGTCGAACGGTGAGGCGCTTGCCGCCCGCAAGCTCGTACTGGCCTTCGGGATTGCCGACACCCTGCCCGATATCCCCGGCCTGAAGGAGCGCTGGGGGAAAACCGCCATCCACTGCCCCTATTGCCACGGCTACGAGTTTCTCGGCCGGCCACTGGGCGTGCTCAGCACCATGCCGGCCTCGCTTCACCAGGCCGAATTCATCCCCGAATGGGGCCCGGTCACCTTCTTCCTGAACGGCGGACCGGCGCCGGACGCGGAAACCGGTGCCCGTCTTGCCGCACGCGGGGTGGTAATCGAGCCCGAGCGCATCGTCGGGCTGGAGGGCGATGCACCACATCTTGCCGGCGTGCGGCTTGCCGACGGCCGTCTGGTCGAGATTGCCGCACTCTATCTTGCGGCGCGGACACGCTTTCAAAGCCCGATCGCCGAGCAGCTGGGTTGTGCGATCGAGGATGGGCCACTGGGGCCGCTGCTGCGCACCGACGGGCAGCAGATGACGAGCATTTCAGGCGTCTATGCCGCCGGCGACATCACCCGTGCAATGCACAACGCGACGTTCGCCTCGTCCGACGGGGTCATGGCAGGTGCGGCAGCGCATCGATCTCTGGTCTTCGAGCCGCTTGCGGCATGACGCACATTTGTATTGGGCTGTATTGGGCGGGGCTCTCTGCCCCCGGTCAGTTCACGCGCCTGCCCTCGGCATCGAAGCGGCAGACGCGTTCGGGCTGCGGCGTGGCGTATATGGTCGAGCCCGGCTCGGCCCTGAACTCGCCGAAGATGCGCGCTGTCAAGAGACCCGCCCGCTCGGTGTCGATATAGAGATTGGTGTCTGCGCCCAGGTGCTCGGCATGGATGACGGTGCCTTTCCAGTCGCCCTTCTCCCGATCGACCAGCAGATGTTCCGGTCTGATGCCGACGGTCTTGACGCTCTCGCCAAGCCGACCGCCATCGATGAAGTTCATCTTCGGCGAGCCGATGAAGCCTGCGACGAACTCGTTCGCCGGCGCATTATAAAGATCCATGGGCGCACCGATCTGCTCGACTCGCCCGCCATTGAGGACGACGATGCGGTCGGCAAGCGTCATCGCCTCGACCTGGTCGTGGGTCACATAGACCATCGTCGCCTTGAGCCGCCGGTGGAGCTGGGCGATCTCAAGCCTGGTGTTGACGCGCAGCGCCGCGTCCAGATTGGACAGGGGTTCGTCGAACAGGAAGAGCTTCGGCTCGCGGACCACGGCCCGGCCGATCGCCACGCGCTGGCGCTGACCGCCTGAGAGCTCCGCCGGGCGGCGTTCCAGATAGGGCTCGAGCGACAGCATGGCCGAGGCGGCCTCGGTGCGCCGCTTGATCTCGTCGGCCGGCGCGCCGGCCTGCTTCAGCCCCAACCCCATATTGTTGCGCACCGTCAGATGCGGATAGAGGGCATAGGTCTGGAAGACCATGGCGATGCCACGTTTGGCCGGCGGTGTTACATTGACCCGCGCCCCGTCGATCACGACATTGCCGGCGGTCGCGTCCTCCAGCCCGGCGATGATGCGCAAAAGCGTGGACTTGCCGCACCCCGACGGGCCGACGAAGACGACAAACTCACCTTCCTCGACATCGAGATCGATGCCCTTGATGACCTCGACATCGCCGAAGGACTTGTAGATCTTCTCGAGCTTCAGCGATCCCACCAAGCTGCTCCCCACACGTTATTCCCGATCCGCTCGCAGTCTGCCATCTAGAGCCTCACCGGCATGCCGCTGCGCACGCTCTCGTCCGCGCCGAGGCAGATCCTGAGCGACTGCACCGCATCGTCCATGTGCCGCTCCAGGTCCAGATCCTCGCGGATCGCCTTCAAGACGAAGGCCTGCTCGCGCTCGCACAGTTCCTGATGGCCCGGCTCGCCAGCCATGACCAGATCCTCATCCGCCTTCACAAAGCGGCCATCGGCTCCGGTCTCAGCGCGGTGCAGGCGTATGACGGCCGTCTTGGTGTGGGTGTCGATATCATCGGATTTCACGCCCTCGTCCATGACGATCGAAACGCTGCCTTTGGGCGACATGACGTCCTTCACGAAGAAGGCGGTCTCCGAGATCATCGGTCCCCAGCCGGCCTCGTACCAGCCGACCGATCCATCTTCGAACAGCACCTGCAGATGCCCGTAATTGTACATTTCCGGCGCCACCTCATCGGACAGCCGCAGCCCCATGCCGCGAACTTCGACAGGTTTCGCGTCCGTGATCTGGCACATCACGTCGACATAATGGACGCCGCAATCGACAATGGGCGAAGTCGTCTGCATGAGCTGCTTGTGGGTGGCCCATGTCGGACCGCTCGACTGCTGGTTCAAATTCATGCGGAAGACATAGGGACCACCCAACGCGCGCGCCTCGGCGATCAACCTCATCCATGAGGGATGATGGCGCAGGATATAGCCGACGACCAGTTTGCGGCCATTGGCTCTTGCTGCCGCCACGACGCGTTCGGCATCGGCGACCGTGGTCGCGAGCGGCTTTTCCACGAAGACATGCGCACCCGCCTCCAGCGCCATGACCGCATAGTCGGCGTGGCTGTCGGAATAGGTGTTGATGGAGGCGAGATCCGGTTGCAGCTCCTTCAGCGCGTCCTCGAACGAGGGCCGCACGGCATAGCCGGCGAGCTCGTCCGGCAGCTCCACCGGCGAACGGTTGACGAGCGCGGCGATCTCAAAACCGGGATCGCGATGGTAGGCGAGCGCATGGCTCCTGCCCATGTTGCCAAGGCCGGCGACGAGTACCCGCAAGGGTCTTTCAGAGCTCATTTTACCGCTCCCGAAGTGATGCCGCGGATCAACTGCCGCGAAAAGATGAGATAGAGGATCAGCACCGGCACGATGGCCAGCGACAGGGCGGCCAGGACCGCGTTCCAGTTGGTGACAAACTGACCGAGGAAGATCTGGGCGCCCAGCGTCACCGTCTTGGTTTCTTCCGCCGGCGCCAGGATCAGCGGGAACCACAGGTCGTTCCAGATCGGAATCATGGTGAAGACGGCGACGGTCGCCATGGGCGGGCGCAGGAGGGGCAGCACGAGGCGAAAGAAGATCGTGTATTCCGACAGGCCATCGATGCGCCCGGCATTCTTCAGATCGTCGGAAATCTGCCGGGTGAACTCACTCAGAATGAAGATCGCCAGCGGCAATCCTTGTGCCGAATAGACCAGAACGAGCGCTGTCAGCGTGTTGACGAGTCCGCTCGCCACCATCAGCTTGAGGATCGCCACGGTGCCGAGCCGGATGGGGATCATGATGCCGAGCGCCAGGTAGAGCCCCATCAGCGTGTTGCCGCGGAACTGGTATTCGGCCAGCGCGAAAGCCGCCATGGCGCCGAAGACCAGCACGATGGCGAGCGATACCACGGTGACGATAAGGCTGTTCTGGAAATAGAGCGGGAAGTTTCCCTGCGCGAGGACCGTCTGGTAGCCGACGAGGTCGAAGGTCTCGGCCGTCGGCGGCGTCAGCGGCGCGCGGAAGATGCCCTGGCGCGACTTGAACGAGTTCATGACGATGACGAGCACTGGAAACAGCGCGATCACCGTGTAGGTGATGAGCACCGCATGAGCGGCAATGGTGCGCGGCGTGGAAGAACGGGCCTGGCTCATGATCGCGTCCTCCTCAGAACTGATAGCGCCGCAGCCGCGTCTGGATGGCAAAGAGATAGATGCAGACGCCCGACAGGATGATGAAGAACATGAGGGAAGCGATCGTCGCACCCATGTTCGGGTCGCCAGCCTGGAGCTGGAAGCCGAAGAAGGTGCGGTAAAGGAAGGTACCGAGAATGTCGGTCGCGTAGTTGGGCCCGGCAAGCGCGCCCTGTGCCGAGTATATCAGGTCGAAGGCATTGAAATTGCCAACGAAGGTGAGGATCGAGATGATGCCGATCGACGGCAGGATCAGCGGCAGCTGGATCTTCCAGAATTGCCCCATGCCGGTGATGCCGTCGCATTCGGCGGCCTCGAGGATTTCCTCCGGGATCGACAGGAGCGCGGCATAGATCAGCATCATCGGAATGCCGACGAACTGCCAGACCGAGATCAGCCCGAGGGTGGTCAGGGCATATTCCTCCTTGCCCAGCCAGGGCGTGAAAAGATGCTTCAGCCCGACATATCCGAGAAGGTCGGGCGCCACGCCCCACAGCGGGCTCAGGATCAGCTTCCAGGTGAAGCCGACGATGACGAAGGAGAGGATCGTGGGGATGAAGATGGCGCTGCGATAGAATGCGGCAAATCTGAGCCGCGGATGGCTCAACAGGGCGGCGAGCAGAATGCCGACCGGGTTCTGCACCAGCATGTGGATGATGAAGAACCATGTGTTGTTCCACAGCGCGTTCCAGAAGCTGGCCGACCAGCGCGGGTCGCCGAGAAGCGTGCGGAAATTGTCGAGACCGACGAAAACCGGCTGGTTGTCGACGGTACCGAACAGGGAAAGTTGCAGGGTGCCGAACAGCGGGACGATCATGATCGCCGTGTAGATCAGCACTGCCGGCGCCAGGAACACGGCGATGTGCCAGCGTATCGGTCGGCGCTCTTCGGAATCCATGGCCACTGTCTGCTTACCCGTCTGTTCAGACTTGCACGACGCCAGGAGCGGAAAACGCAACGCAGGAGTCCCGCGCCTGTCGTCCCCCGAGGGCGAACCTTCGTGCGCGCGCATCGCCGGCTCATCTGCCCCACCTCGGTCCCTCCCCGTGCGGGGAGGGAAATCGATGCAGCGTTCGTGCTCTTCTTATTGCTGCGGCTCGTACCAGCTCTCCAGACCCTTCTGCAGTTCGGCTGCGGCCTCTTCCGGCGTTTCGGTGCCGTTGATGACGTTGGCCGACTTCACCCAGGTCTCGTTTTCGAGGTTGGGCGTGCCGCGCGACAGGATCTGATAGGTCGAGCGGATGGTCGAATTGCACTTCTCGCGCCAGGCGACGAACTCCTTGGCCAGCGGATCCTCCATCTCGACCGGGGTCGAGGAGAGACTGAAGAACCCCGGCAGGGCGTTGGCGTAGATCGATGCGAATTCCGGCGAGGCGACCCAGGAAAGGAAGGTCTTGGCCGCTTCGGCGTTCGGGCTCTTGGCGTTGAGCCCGATGGCGATGTCGTTGTGGTCGGAGATGTAGCACTCGTCGCCGGCATTCTTCACCGGTGGCGGGAAAGCGCCCATCTCGAAATCGGCCTGCGTGTTGAAGACCGAGATTTCCCACGACCCCGCCGGATAGATGGCGGCGCGGCCGAGCGTGAACAGGTTCTGGCTGTCGGGATAGGACTGCGCCTCGAATCCGTCGCCAAGATAGTCCTTCCATCTGGCCAGCGTGGCGAACGGTTCGACCCATTGCGGATCGGTCAGCTTCTGCTCGCCCTTGATGAGCGCCAGCCGGCCCTCCTCGCCCTTCCAGTAGTTGGGCCCGATGTTCTGGTAGCCCATGGTGGCAGCCTCCCACAGGTCCTTGGTGCCCATGGCCATGGGGATGTAGTTGCCGTCTTCCTTGATCTTGTCGAGGACGGCGAAGAATTCTTCCTCCGTTTGAGGCGGCGTGATGCCGAGTTCCTCGAAAGCGTCGGCATTGTAGATGAAGCCGTGAATGACCGAAGCCATCGGCACGCAGAAGGTGGCCGAACCGTCATCGGTCTGCCATGCCGACTTCGCCACATCGGAGAAATTCTCCATGCCCGGCAGGCCGCTGAGATCGGCGAGCTGGCCCTTGTTGTAGAGTTCGAGCGAGGCGTCGAAGGGGCGGCAGGTGATCAGATCGCCAGCCGATCCGGCATCCAGCTTGGCATTGAGCGCGGCATTGTATTCGGTCGGCGCGGAGGGCGCGAAATTGATCTTGATGCCGGGGTGCTTGGCTTCGAATGCCGGGATCAACTGTTCCTGCCAGATCGCCAGATCGTCGTTGCGCCAGCTCTCGATCGTCAGCGTGACGTCCTGCGCCCAAGCCGCCCCGGCACTGCCGAGAATGCTCGAGCCCAACAGCAATGCGGTCAATGCCTTGCGTTTCATGTCCAGTCTCCCTTTGACCCTCTTAGGTTCCGTGTTTGCGGTCGATGCCGCGACCTTCCAGCATTGAAAGCGCAGGGCGAAGACGCCTGCCCGCCGCTTCAAGCATTTCGTGCGCCGCCTGCCGGGAGGCGGCACCAGCGGCCATGAGCACGGCAAGCTTTACCGAGCCGCCCGCATCATCCAGCAGACGCGCTGCCTCTTCCTTGCTGCAACCCGCGATCGCCGCCACGATGCGCGCGGCGCGCGCCTTGAGCTTGGCGTTGTCGGCGTGGAGATTGACCATCAACCCGTCATGCACATGCCCCAGAAGGATGGCCATCAGGGTGGACAGCATGTTGAGCGCGCTCTTCTGCGCCGTTCCGGCGCCCATGCGGGTCGAACCGGCGATCACTTCGGGCGGCGTGGCGAGCAGGATGCCGACATCCGCCGACCGCAGGAGCGGCGCTCCTGGATTGTTGGCAATGGCGATGGTCGCCGCACCGCGCGAACGTGCCTCCGCCAGGGCGCCCACGGCATAGGGCGTCGAACCGCTGGCGGACAGTGCAATCAGGCAATCGCCGGCGCCGATGTCCGCGTCGCGCACGGCCCGCGCGGCGTCGTCGCGATCATCCTCCGGCGCACCGGCAAGATTCGTCAGCGCCGCGGCCCCACCGGCGAGCAGGACGACGATCCGCTCGTTGGCGATGCCGAACGTGCCCGGCAGCTCCAGCGCATCGGCCAGCGCCATAAGCCCCGAACTGCCCGCCCCGGCATAGACCAAGAGTCCACCCGACGAGACCGTGTCGGCCGCAAGCCGGGCGGCCCTGGCGATGTCAGGAATAGCTCCCTGCACGGCCGCCGCTGCCGCCATCTGACCGTCAGCCAGCCGCCGCAGCACGACCTCGGGGGCCTGAACATCGATCCCCACGGCATCCGGGTGCTGCTCTTCAGTGTGCTGCACGGCCATTTTCCTCTCCCATCATGGCGACGATACCAAAAAAATACCACTTGTCCAGCGGCGTTAACCTCTTTTTGACGCGACGGCCGCACACGCGGCGAATTTATGCCGAATTCCAAAGATTTGGCTGATTTTTGCTCCGCCCAGTGTTTTTACCTTGGTTATTGGTATTTTATTGGTATTATATCGTCCGGAGGAAACGAGACGTGAAACTGATCCTTGGCATCGATGGCGGCGGCACGAGTTGCAGGGCTGCCCTTGCAACGGCAGACGGCAGGGTCATTGGCCGGGCCAAGACCGGCGCAGCCAATATTCGCACAGATCTTTCCGGGGCACGTGCAAGCATCGCCGAAGCCGCGCGTCGGGCTTTCATCGACGCCGGACGCGATCCTGAACTGATTTCCGCGACCGCGGCTGTGCTCGGTCTTGCCGGAGCCAATGTCGGCACCTATCGCCAGCAGCTTCAGGCCATCCTTCCCTTCAGGCAGTCGAGTGTGGTCACTGATGCAGAGATCGCGCTGGAGGGCGCAATTGGCGCCGGCGACGGAGCGATCGCGATCCTTGGCACAGGCAGCGCCTACATGGTTCGCAAGAACGGCAAAGCCCGCGCCATAGGAGGCTGGGGATTTCTGATCGGCGACCAGGGCAGCGGCGCGCGGATCGGCCGCGACCTTCTCGAGCAGACCTTGCTGGCCCATGACGGCATCCGCCCCGGATCGGCGCTGAGCGGCGAGATCCTGTCCATCTTTCGCGGCGAGCCACAGGATGTTGTCGAATTCACCACCAATGCAAAGCCGGGCGATTTTGCAGGGTTTGCGCCGAAGGTGTTCGATCACGCACGAAAAGGCGATCTCGTGGCCAGATGGATCATCGACAAGGCGGTTGGCGAGGTCGAAAGCGCGCTCGGCGTGCTGAGTCTCGGCCCGGGCGATCGGCTGTGCCTGCTGGGCGGCCTTGCCGGACTCTATGCGCCGCTTCTCGCAGAGCGCTACCAGTCGATACTTCAGCCGCCGCGGCAAGACGCGCTGGGTGGAGCGGTCGCGATGGCGCAGCGCCTTTTCGGCGGAGGGAGCACGGAGCGATGAACGAGCTCACCGACCGCATCCGCGCGTCGCTGCACGAAGACGGCCGACCAGGAGCGCCGCTCTATCTGCGGCTGCGACGCAGCATCGAGGAGGCCGTCGACCATGGTGTCATCCGGCCCGGCGACGCCCTGCCGTCCGAACGCGAGATCGCAGCGCGGGCGGATGTCTCCCGCGTGACGGTACGCAAAGCCGTGCACGACCTCGTCCGCAGCGGCCTCCTGGTGCAGCGCCATGGATCGGGAACCTTCGTCGCACCGCGCACGGATCGCGTCGAACAGTCGCTTTCGCGACTCACCTCGTTCACCGAGGACATGGCGCGCCGCGGACTGACGGCCCGATCGCAATGGCTCGACCGCGGCATATATACGCCTTCGCCGGACGAAATCATGGTGCTCGGTCTTTCGTCGAAGGAACTGGTGGCGCGACTCGCGCGGCTGAGGCTCGCCAACGACAAGCCGCTGGCGATCGAGCGGGCCGCGCTTTCGGCAACGGTGCTGCCAGAACCCACTGCGGTGGAGAGTTCGCTTTATCTGGCCCTGCAGAAATCCGGCCAACGGCCGGTGCGTGCCGTACAGCGCATCTCGGCAACCAATCTTTCGGCCCCCGATGCAGAACTCCTCGGCGTTGAGGCCGGGGCGGCCGGCCTGAGCATCGAGCGCATATCCTATCTCGACAGCGGCAAGGTGATCGAGTTCACGCGCTCGGTCTATCGGGGCGACACCTATGATTTTGTCGCCGAGCTTCGGCTCGGCGAAACCGATGAGCAGACAGGCATTCAATCATGACGCCGCCAATGACCCATATGCTGGCCGAAATCCGCGAAATTCCCGATGCCATCGCCCGATTGCTGGACCATGGAGCCGCCCCTATCAAAGCGGCGGGCAAGGCGCTGCGCGACATCGATCCACGCCTGATCGTGACCATCGCGCGCGGTTCCTCGGATCACGTCGCCTCCTACCTGAAATATGCCGTCGAACTGGTCGCCGGCATCCCTGTGGCGTCCGTCGGTCCTTCCGTCGCCTCGATCTACGGCGTTACGCTGAATCTCGAGCGCGCTTGCGCCATTTCCATCTCCCAATCGGGCAAGAGCCCGGACATTGTCGCCATGGCGAAGGCGGCGCGCGCCGGCGGTGCGCTGACGATCGGCATCACGAACACGCAAGACTCGCCGCTTTCCGAAACCTCGGAACATGCGCTCGACATCCTTGCAGGGCCGGAGCGAAGCGTGGCGGCGACAAAGACCTTCGTCGCCTCGACCGTGGCGGGGCTGTTGCTCGTCGCGCACTGGTCCCAAGACGCGGAACTGATGGCGGCGCTGCATGAACTCCCCGGTCATCTCGGCAACGCGATCGGCTGCGACTGGTCGGCACTTGCCGGTGCACTGGACGGCAGGGACTCGCTGTTCGTGCTGGGCCGAGGCCCCGGCATGGCGATCGCAGAGGAGGCTGCGCTCAAGTTCAAGGAAACCTGCGGCATGCATGCTGACGCCTACAGCGCGGCAGAGGTCATGCACGGGCCATTGGCGCTTGTGCAGCAAGGCTTCCCCGTTCTGGCATTGGCCGCACGCGACAGGTCCGAACCGTCAATCGCCGAAGCGGCCGACGCGCTGGCAAGGCGCGGTGCGGCGGTGCTTGCCACCAGCGAAAAGGTGCGCAAGGCCGAGCGGCTGCCATTTGTCGCCACGGGCCATCCGCTGACTGACCCTCTCGTTCTGGTAGCCGCCTTCTACGCGTTCGTCGAGGGCCATGCCCGCAGCCGCGGTCTAGACCCCGACGAGCCGCCCAATCTGCGCAAAGTGACGGAGACGTTATGAGCGAACGCACCGCATATTCCGCCGCGCGCATCTTCGACGGCGCGGACTGGCACGAGGACGCCGCGATCATCGTGCATGAGGGGCTTGTCGAAGCGATAAAGCCCGCGGCCGACGTTGCCGCCGACACCCCGCTGCATCGCTTCGACGGCGGAATGCTTGTGCCCGGTTTCGTCGACCTGCAGGTCAACGGTGGCGGCGGCGTCATGCTGAACGACCGGCAGGATGTCGATGCGATCCGCACGATCTGCACGGCGCATGCGCGCTTCGGCACCACGGCGCTGCTGCCGACCCTGATCACGGACACCGACGAGGTCACCCGCGCTGCGGTGGAAGCGGGCGCGGCAGCCGCGCGCCAGAATGTGCCGGGCTTTCTCGGGCTTCACCTGGAGGGACCGCATCTGTCGGTCGAGCGCAAGGGCGCGCACGATCCGGCACTTATCCGGCCGATGAGCGACGGGGACGAGGCATTTCTGATCGAGGCGCGGGGGACGCTTCCGGCGCTGCTCGTCACATTGGCGCCGGAGACCGTGCCGCCAGAGCGGATCAGGCGGCTCGCCGAAGGCGGGATCGTGGTCAGTCTGGGCCATACCGACACAGACTATTCAACGATGCAGCAGGCCGTGACCGCCGGCGCCGCCATGGTGACCCATCTCTTCAACGCCATGAGCCAGATCGGCAATCGCGAGCCCGGCGTCGTGGGCGCCGCGCTCGACCTCGGCGCCCCTTACGCCGGCCTGATCGCCGACGGGATCCATGTCGCGCCGGCTACGATGGCCATCGCGCTGCGCGCCAAGCGCGGTCCGGGACGCATCTTCCTGGTCACCGATGCCATGGCGACGGTTGGGACGGAGCTCGGCTCCTTCATGCTCAACGGCCGCACCATCCTGCGCGAAAAGGGCCGGCTGACGCTGGCCGACGGAACGCTGGCCGGCTCCGATCTGGACATGATTTCCGCCGTTCGCCTGGTCCACCGCGAGCTCGGCCTGCCGCTGGAGGAGGCGCTGCGCATGGCTTCGCTCTACCCGGCCGAGGCAATGGGGCTCGAAAGACGATATGGGCGGCTCGCCGCCGGCGCTCGAGCCGATTTCCTCCATCTCACGGACGAATTGGACGTACGCGGGGTGTGGATCGGAGCCGAGGACGCGCTTAGCGCCGTCTGACCGAATTCCATGCGGGCCGAAACGCGGTGCCCGCCGGCTACGATGCCGTTCCCCCCGCTCTCAACCGGCGAACCGCCTGCAACGGCCCCGGATCGCCCGAAGCACGATCGACCGGTTCTCGCAAGAGGCCGCGCCCCGCATCGCCCTGCCCCGACTTGTAGCGCGCCGGCAAGGACTCCACCGCCCTGCCGTCTTCTTCCAGCCGGGCGCTGGCAGCAGCGAGCTTTTCGGCGAGCTCGGCAGTCTTGTCGGTTGCGGATTCGAGATCGTGCAAGGCCGCATCGGCTTGCCCCAATGCGCGTTTTTTCTCACGCAGACGGGCAGCGATTCGCCGCAGGGAACCGCCCAGCTCCGTGGTTGCCGTGTCGACATTCCGCAGGAAGCCGCCGGTTTCCGCGACCAGCCTTGCCCCCTCCCCGAGCCTTGTCGTGAAGGCTGCGAGAAGCGAATTGATGCCGGCGGCGGCTGAAGCCGAGCTTTCGGCCAGACGACGCACCTCCGCGGCCACAACCGCAAAGCCGCGACCGGCCTCTCCGGCCCGCGCCGCCTCGACGCCCGCATTCAACGCCAGGAGATTGGTCTTGAAGGCGATCTCGTCCACAATTGCGACGGCCGAAACAATCTCCTGCAGCGCATCTTCCAGGCCGCGCATCACCCCGCCCGCCCGACCGGCGGTCCGGGCCCCGAGCCGCGCGTCCTCGTTCGCCGCCGCCGCGGCGGTACCGGCTTCGTCGGTCTCGCGCGCAATGTCGTCGAGCGCCGCCGCGGCCTCGCCCAATTGCCGCAGAGCCGACGTCAATGCATGCGCCTGCCTGGCGGCGCGCCGCGCGACAATGCCCGAATGCTCGCTCAGCCGTCCGGCATCGGCCGCCAGCTGTCCGCTGGAATGGGTGAGTTCCACCATCGCCCATTGCAGGTCCTCCAACGCGCGGTTGAAGTCCTCCTTCACGTGACGGAATTCGGCCGGCACCTCCACGCGAATTCGCGCCGTCAGGTCGCCTTGCGCGAGGCGGGCCAGCGCAACCCCGACAAGCTTCACGAGCGCACCCTGCAGACGCTCCGCCGCGCCCTTGGCCGCGATGGCCTGGTGGCGCTGTGCCTCTTCGTCCGCACGCCGGAGCTCCGCATCGCGCTCTGCCTCACGCCGCGCCCGAAGCGAAAGCCGCAACTCCTCCAGCGCGGCGCTGATCTGCGCGGCAGGACCGCCGCCATCGACGGGCGCGTCCAGATCGCCTTGCGCCAATCGCCGGGCACCCGCGGCCGCACGCCTTGTCTGCCGCGTTACGCCCCAGCGCAAGAGAACCAGAAGGAAGGCGCCCAGAACACATGCCCCGCCAATCTGCACGGCTATGAGATCACGCTTCAGCCCGTCGAGCCCCGGCGCGTCAGGGACCCGGAGCAGCGCGAAGAACACGTTCGACAGCGCAACCGTGCAGACGGCCAGAAGCAGCATGGCCGCCAAGACCAGCCCGCTCGATCCCCGCCGTTGCCTTCCAGCCCCCATCAACACCCTCTCGCGCCGTCAACCGAGGCCGGGCCGGACGAATGCCGGGCACGCCTGACGCCGACGCCGAATCATGAATTCGACCTTTGAGCCGATGCGCCAGCCTACAGGGTCAAACTTGCGCCGATCTGGCTTGTCCATTCCCCGGCAACACGTCTAGGCTGGGCGAACACAGACTGGGGAAATCGTCAGATGAAGACCGTGTTTTCACCGCGCCATGCGGGCCATTCCGGCAATGTCGAACTCGTGGCCGGCGAGATCGTGCCTGCCTTCGAAAAGCCGCAGCGCGCCGAGTTCATCCGTGCCCGGATCGACGAGGTGGGGCTGGGACCGGTTGTGGAACCGGACGGACACGGGCTCGAAACGGCACGCAAGGTGCACGATCCGGCCTATCTCGATTTTCTGCCGACGGTCTGGCAACGCTGGCGCGAGGACGGCCGGACGGGAACGGCCTTGCCGTTCGTCTGGCCGGTGCGCGGCCTGCGCGCAGACAGGCCGCCCGAGGCCATCGAGGCGCTTCTGGGCTACTACTCCTTCGATGCCGGAGCCGGTTTCGTGGAAGGCACCTGGGACGCGGTCAAGTCGTCGCATGACGTGGCGCTGACGGGCGCATCCCTCGTGCAATCGGGCGAGCGAAGTGTGTTCGCGCTCTGCCGTCCGCCCGGCCATCATGCCGGGCACGCCTTCATGGGCGGCTACTGCTTCATCAACAATTGCGCCGTCGCGGCACAATGGTTTCGCGACCAAGGTGCTGCCCGCGTCTCCATCCTCGACATCGACTACCACCATGGCAACGGGACGCAGGAGATCTTCTACGAACGCGCAGATGTTCAGGTGATCAATCTGCACGGCGACCCGCGCACGGAATATCCCTTCTTCCTCGGCCATGCCGACGAACGCAGCGCCGGTCCCGGCGCGGGCTTCAATCACAACTACCCGCTGCCTGCGGGCACGGACTTCGATGCCTGGGGCGCCGCACTCGACGCAGCATGCGACAAGGTGGCGGCCTATGGACCCGACGTTCTTCTCGTCTCGCTTGGCGTCGACACCTTCGAGAACGACCCGATCAGCAATTTCAAGCTGAAGGTCGCCGACTATCCGGCGATCGGCCGCCGCCTCGCCGGCCTGAAGCTGCCGACGCTCTTCGTGATGGAGGGCGGTTATGCGGTGGAGGAGATCGGGATCAACGCTGTCGGCGTGCTGATCGGCTTCGAGGGCGGATAGACGCAAGGCCAGGGCGGGATGAGGAAAAGTGGAGGGCGGCTTTCCGCCCGCATCCCGCTCCAAATTATTGCAATCGATCATGTTCATGATCCTGGATCGATTCGATCCAAGATCATCGTGACCTGCGGATTGTCTCCCTCTCGGGAAGAGAGCAGGCGACGGCTGCGGAAAGAGGTGCCCGAATGGCCCGATCGTGCCGTTTTCTTCGCCTGCCCGGCGCACCTGACAGAGGCGCGCGACGATCCGCGGCGCACCCAACAGGGTTTGAAGCCATGAGATCTGCCTTCAGAAATCGCGCTGCTCCATTTCTGCGTTGATGCGGCCGTCCGCTTCGGCTATGTAGCGCTTTGTCCGGCAGACACTGCCGGAGATGACATGAAGGGCGGACACGCCCTTTCGGCCAGCACCCGTAGCTCAGCTGGATAGAGCGCTGCCCTCCGAAGGCAGAGGTCACAGGTTCGAATCCTGTCGGGTGCGCCATTTCCGAACAAAACTGGGCACTCCGGCCGGAGCCGCCCCGCCGCCCATCACCAGCCGTTCCAGAACCGTCCGCCGGCCGTGAATACGGATTTCCGTGTCGTCCACTTCGACATTGTCGATCATGGCGCGCAGCCAGGCGCGGCGGAACGGGATGGGGCCGTCCAGCACGTTGGCGCGCATGACATCGACGAAGGACGCGATCCTCTCCGCCGTGATAAGCGCTTCAGGCCGCAGTTCGCCGACAGCGCGGTCGAAGGCGACCTGCGCGATATCGCGTTCGGTTTTGATCGCGGCGATCCGGTCCTTGAGGGTCGGATCGGCAGGATCGGCGATGCCGTTCTCGATGGCCTGATAGAGGCGCTTCAGCCGTTCTTCCGCGTCGGAGAGTTTGCCGCGCAGCGCCGTCAGGCGCTGCCCGTGATCGGCGTCGCGGGCTGTCTGCCGTTCCATCAGGCCCGCCAGCAGCTTTTCGACGCGGTCAGGTGTGAGCAACTGATCGGCCAGCCTTTCGGTGACGGCATTGTCGAGCCGGTCCATCGGGATCGACCGGCCCTTGCAGGCGCTCTTACCCTTCTGCGCACAGGTGGCGCAGGCATAGTAGCGATAGCGTCCCGACTTGCCGGTGCGCAGCGTCATGCCGCCGCCGCAGCCGGCGCAGGTCGCGATGCCGGTCAGCAGGATCGGCCCGGTCACGACGCGCGGCGGGGTTGATTTCGGGTTGCGGGATTTGAGCTGCGCCTGCACCGCGTCGAAGGTCGCCGCGTCGATGATCGGATCGACCGGCACCGCGACCTGTTCGGATTCGGGTTTGTCCTCTTTGGTCTTCCAGACCTTGCGGTTGAAGCGATGCTCGCCCTTGTAGGTCGTGCTGGTAATGAGCTTGTGCAGCGGCCCGATTCCCCACCGCGCACCCCGGCGGGTGCGATAGCCGTGTTCGTTGAGCCAGCTTGCGACGGTCTTCACGCCCATCGGCCCGGACGCGCCGTCTCCTTCCCTAATGAGCTTGAAGATCAGGCGGACGACTTCGGCCTCGACCGGATCGACGGCAAGCTTCTTCTTTGTCTTCGCCCCGCGCTGTTCGGCGGCGACGATGGCGTATCCGTACGGAGCCGCCGCGCCGTTCCAGAAGCCCTGCCGGGCGTTTTCCTGCATCGCGCGCAGGACGTGCTTGGCGTTCTCTTTCGACTGGTATTCGTCGAACAGGGCGAAGACCTGCCGCACCATGACGCTCATCGGATCGTCGCCGAGGTCCTGCGTGATGCTGACGAGGCGCATGCCATGCTTGCGCAGCCGGCGGACATGATATTCCAGCGCGAAATGATCGCGGGCGAAGCGGCTGAAGGAATGAACGATCACCACATCGAACGGCGCGCCACCGGCGGTGGCGATATCGAGAAGACGCTGAAGCTGCGGCCGGTTGTCGTCGGTGCCGGACAGACCCGCATCGACGAACTCCGCCGCGACCTCCCACCCCCGTGCCGCGCAGAAAGCGGTCATCTGCCGCCGCTGGTCCGGGATCGACAGGTCGCTTTCCGCCTGCCGGCCCGTCGATACGCGCATGTAAAGCGCGGCGCGCTGCGGTGCTTCCGCATCGTGAGGGACTGTAACGCGCGTGTTCATGGCCGATTATCCGCAGCAACGATCCTGCGCTTACGATTGCCAAATCTTTGCGGCTCTTTCGAGTCAGAGGTCGCGTTTTCGTCTTTAAGCAACGCCTGGAGTTCCGCCATCAGGAAGGATTCGATTACTGCCAGTTCCTCTTCCGTAATCGGGTGATCGTCATCCAGATCGTCGAGGACCCGCCAGCCGTCGGAAGAGAGGCTGCCGTTCGTCCCGCTCTGCATGGCGGGACGAGGCGGCAAAATCCGGCGATGGCGGGACTCCTGTCCGCGCATCGGTCAGTCCTCTCTCGTAGCGGTTTTACCGGGGGTCGCTCAGTTGTCGTTCGCCGTGATCCGGCGATGGCGGAGGCCGCGCTGATGGCAAACGCGGATGAAAGCGTCGCCGTAGGCGGCATAGACCTGGTCGTAGATCGCGGCGGACCGCGCATCCCCGAAGAGGCCCGTTTGCAACACCATCACCACGGCATCGTGGACGGCACTGATCCGCGCCGGACAGGGTTCATGTCCCTGTGCGACCAGATACCCAGCGGCCCAGCGGCGAATGTCCGCGTCCATGATCGTCTCCATCGTTTGTCCGATGGAACGACTATGCGCGCGCCGCGCCGCAGCTTTTCACGGGGAAAGCGCGTGGAAATCCCCGCCATTCCCACGAAAATAAAGGCGCGCGGGGCCTGAGCCTCGCGCGCCTTCATGCGGCGGCACCGGAACCGTCAGTCGGGGCTGCGCATCCCGCCGCCAGGGTCGCAGCACGGCGGATCGTCGTCATGTTGCGTTCCGGCAAACAACCCGTCGATCATCCGCTGGAACAACACATCCACATCCCGCTCCGTCGCCGGCAGGTCGAATTCTGCCAGCCAGGTTTTCGCAGCCCGCTCGAACCGTGCGGGCATGCGCACCACCACAAGGCGGTCAGCGCTCGTTTGCATCTGCATCGCCAATCTCCTTTCTCAGGAGACTATGGCCGCACTTTGCACCAGCTTTCCGCGCGGGAACCGCGCGCCCGCGACACCGGCGGAAACCGGCCCGGCGAACCGGGCCGGTCAGCACCGGCTAGAAGCGCGGCGCCATCGCCTGCTGCCGCAGCCGGATCATCCGGCTGACGGCGTCCAGGCTGGCGACCGCGTGACGGTGCGCCTCCGAGCCCGGCTCCGCCTGGGCCAGCGCCTGTTGCACCTGCCGGTACAGCGCATGCAGGTCGGCAAGCGACCGGCTGCTCAGTTCGCTGACAGTGATGATGCGGGACATCGTCTTTCTCCTTTTCTTCGGAGGCCCCGACCATCAGGGCCTTTCGAGGCCCGCACACAGATCATCCACGGACGAAGGCCCCTGTGGGCGGGGCGGAGAAGGGAAGGAGAAAGAAGACGACCGCAGCGGCGCGGCGGCGACAGGCGGCCGGGCGCTGCCGGAAGGCAGGCCGGGACCGGCAGGAAAACAGGCCGGAACCCCATGGTTTCTGCGGGTTTGCGGGGTTTCAAATTTGTGCGGCCGCGCGGTTACGCGCTATAATTGACGTAATAGTTGTGTGATTATTATGTATACAATTTTGGATATTTTGATGCAGATAAGATTGATCGGCGAAATGAGTATCGCCGAGCTGCGTCAGGCGCTGTTCGAAACCATCAATGAGATCGAGGATGAATATGCGCTGCGCCATTCCTCCGGCGCGGTGCTGTTCATCAATCCGACCGACGGGTTGGGCGACCGTGTCGTCCTCCGTAACCGGCTCGGTCATCAGGTGAAAAAGGTAACGAAAAAAGGCGCCTATCGCTCTGCCGCGGATCATTACGATCCGCGATAGCGCAACGCGGGGACAAGAGATTTGACAGGGGGTGCGGATGAAAATGCCGCCGCAATATATCGACCTTGAACAGGCGCGGCAGGTGCTTGCCGAAATGGGCGTGGAGCTCAACCCGCGCCAGATGAAACGCGCCGCCGACAAGGACGCCGCCGGGCGGCGCAAGCTGCCCTTCTTCGTCGATCCGATCGAAGGCACGCTCAAGATCGAGAAGGGCACGCTGGTCGATATCTACCGCCGCCTGCAAATAGAGGCGGAAAATCAGTACAGAAATAAAGATTGACTTGGAGAATCGCGATTTGATCTACTGATCACTGCATTGTAACAACAAAATACATAAAATGGCAGATATAAGAAAAAGAGAAGGATCAAAAGGAGTTAGGTATCAGGTGCGCTACGCTCGTCCTGGAACAGTGAGCGGCTATACCTACGCCACTTTCGACACACTCAAAGAGGCACGTGCTTTTGTGGAAAGCGGCGCAACGCGTCATTCCGATGGCGTAACCGACAACTCGATCAAGACCGTGCCCCAGGCAATCGACCGTTGGCTTGACATCTGTGAGAAAGAGGGCACGGACGGGAACGAACCGGTGACGACTTTCACGCTGAAATCCTACCGCTATTTCGCCGAGTACATGAAAGGCTACGCTTGGGAAAGGCCGCTGCGCGAACTCCAGACGCCCGATATTGTCGATTTCCGGTCATGGCTGCTGGGCAATTGCCCGTCCCGCTACGTGGCGCGCAAGACGCTGACCTACTTCCAGACTGTCATGAAAGAGATGGCGCTGCGCGGGCATATCGGCAGCAACCCTGCGTCCGGCATCACTGTCAGTACGGCTTCCCGTTATGAGCAACCGGTCACTCCTCCCAGCTTGCAGGAGGTCCAGGCCTTACTTTCTGCTGCGGACCGGCTCGCCAATCATCGAAACAGGCAGATAGCCAAAGCGTGGCGTCGGAACCGGCCCATGATTTATCTGGCCGCCGATACCGGCATGCGACCGGGTGAGTATTTGGCGCTACCCCGCTTCAATGTCAGTAGCACCGAGGTGAAGGTTGATCGCGCTGTCGAGCGCAACGGCGACAAGATATCCGTCACCAAGACGCCGGCGGGCTGGCGCTGGATCGATCTCAGCCCCGAAACCGCAGAGATGGTCATCCACTATGCCGACAACCATGCGCCTGCCAACAGGCACGACCTTGTCTTCCCCACAGGGACCGGTCGTTGGCAGTCGGTTTCCAACTGGCGTGCCCAGGCCTTTACAGCCGCCTGTTTTGAGGCGGGGCTGGTTGAAGAGGTGGAAGTCAATAGCCGGAAGGTCGAGCGGACAAAGTATACGCCCTACGATCTGCGTCACTTCTATGCGTCGATGCTGATTGAGGCGCGCTTGAACCTGAAACGTATTCAGCAATTGATGGGTCACACCAACGTCACGACGACCTTAAATATATACGGACACCTGATTGAGCGTGCAGAAATAAAAAACCGTGATAAGATAGGATTGCTCGCCAGATTGGACCAATATAGCTGTGGCGAGTCTGTGGCAGCTGAATAATAATCCATTGAAAAGCCATCTTTTGGATCGCCCTTCTAAGCAGGTGGTTGCAGGTTCGAGTCCTGCCGGGCGCGCCACAATTAAATCAATGACTTAGGTGTCAAATTTGGTCGGTTTTCCTCCGGGAATCGTGATTCTTGCCACAAATCGCCACCCCGCTGAAACCCGCGGAAATCCTCGATTGTCCGGCGTGGCCCGTCTCGGCTTGTGGCAAGTTTGTGGCGAGCCCCCTCCGGTTGCGCGGAAAAGTCCAGCCCGCTTGACTGGCGCCCTGCGCTGGCTTCCTTACCGATGAATGGGCTCCGATATAGGCCCGCGCCGCGCCTGCGCCAGCTTTTGGAGGTGACGCAGGGTGTCCAGGCTCAGGTCTCCCCGAACGACCCGCAGGGCCGTTGTCACGGTCTCCTCCAGATCGCTGGAGAAGGACGATTGCCCGACGATGGTCTCCACCAGCCATGCCGTCAGGTCCGCGTCGAGGTTGATGGTCACCTGGTCCTGAGGGCGGAGATACGCTTTGGCCGTGGCGGGCCATTGCGCTTTCTGCCGGGGCGTCAGCTGTTTCCAGTGGTCATAGGTCATGAGCGGTTCTCCGGGCCTGGTGTGCTGGCAGGCTGAATCGGTGGGCGTTGCCCTGTTCGGGCGATGACCGGGATGTGGCGCGCCGTACCGCGCCGGTTCTTTCGCCGCGCCATCACAGACCGCTCCTTCGGGCGCGGGTTCCTCAGACATGGACGCAAGCATGGGGCCGGGCGCGCCGGCCGGTCAAACCCCGCCCGCACCACTCCCGCCGCTGCGCGTCGCGACCGTGTTAGGGCCTGACCGTCCGGCTCGATCGCCCGGCCTTTTCCTTCCGCGTCCTGAGGAAACCCGCAACGCAAAGGAGACAGGTCATGCCGGACACCACAGACAATCCGCGGCCCGATATTTACAGCCGCATCACCGATCAGATCATCGAAGCCCTCGAACAGGGCGTGAAACCCTGGACCCAGCCCTGGAACGCCGCGCACGCCGCCGGTCACGTCTCCCGGCCCCTGCGTCACAACGGCCAGCCTTACGGCGGCATCAACGTCCTGACCCTCTGGGCGTCGGCCATGAGCGCGAATTTCAGCGCCCCGATCTGGATGACGTTCCGCCAGGCGACGGAGCTGGGCGGCCATGTCCGCAAGGGCGAGAAGGGATCGCCGGTCGTCTACGCCAACACGATCACGAAGGCGGAAACCGACGAAGCCACCGGCCACGATGTCGAGCGCACGATCCCGTTCCTGAAGGCCTACACGGTCTTCAACGTCGAACAGATCGACGAACTGCCCGGACACTTCTACGCGGTTGCCGAACCCGCCCGGAACCCGGACGAGCGCATCGCCGACGCCGAGAGCTTCATCGCCGCAACCCGCGCCGACATCCGGCACGGCGGCGACAGCGCTTATTACAGCCCGACGCTCGACTATATTCAGATGCCGGCCTTCGATGCCTTCCGCGACGCGCAATCCTACTACGCGACGCTCGCGCACGAGACCTGTCACTGGACTCGTCATCCGACGCGCCTTGACCGCGATTTCGGGCGCAAGCGCTTCGGCGATGACGGCTACGCGCGCGAGGAACTGGTCGCCGAACTCGGTGCCGCGTTCCTGTGCGCCGATCTGGGGCTCGCGCTGGCGGATCGCGCCGACCATGCCGCCTATATCGGCCACTGGCTGGCCGTCCTGAAGGAGGACAAGCGGGCGATCTTCGCCGCCGCCGCGCATGCGCAGCGCGCCGCCGATTACCTGCATGGGCTGAACCGCCCGGTCGAGGCCGCCGCGTGAGCGGCGGCCTTTCATCGGCATCGTCGCACGTCCGTCCATCACACGGTCTCCGGGATGGTGCCGGGTTGGTCGCCCCATTCTTCGGCCGGTGTCATCGGCACGCCCCGGCCGTTGCGGGACTGCGCTTCCATGACCTCGTCGCAGGCCTTGAGCCGGGCGAGGATCGCCAGCGCGTCCGGTCGGCCGTAGACGGCCATCAGGTCGTTGCGCTGGCCCAGATACTCGAAACTGACGATGTACGAGTCCTGATAGTACGGCTTGCGAAACACGACGCGGCGCTTCATCTGGTCTTCGCGGTGCTCGTGCTCGTGTTCGCGCTGTTCCGCGTGCGCCTGGTCGTGATGGACGAGGGCGAAACGGTGATTGTGGCGGCGGTCGAAACTTTCCCATGTCCCGAACAGGCCGCGCTTCACCGCGAAACCGTCGCCCGTGAAAATCATCACGGTCTGCTTCTCAAATTCCGCCGCCACCCAGCGGTGGATGATTTTGCGGCAGGCGATGGCGCTGCCGCCGAAGAACAGGAAAGCCCACGGATCGTTCGCGTGGACCGCCACCGCGATCCCGACCAGGACGGCGTAGCCGACAATCAGGCCCGCGACCGCATCCGCGATCCGCGCCCGCAGCGGCGTCAGCGCGCGGGCCGTGACGGTGAATGTCATGTTGCCGTTGTCGTCGATGCTCTGCGTGGTGAGCGGTTCACCTTCGAACGGCGATTTATACTGCTCCATGACCGTCTTCCTTTCCGGCAAGGCTTGCGCTTTGCATTGTCTGAAAAGAAGATAAGGCCATCGGCGACAGTGAATCCGCGCGCATTCCACGCGGCGGAGGGGAGTATGGACTATACGGATGCCATCATCCGGCGGCTGCGGGACCGGCTCATCCGCTACCGTAGCGAAGGCCGCATCGGGGGCCGCAAGCGTCCCTGGAACCGCATCGCGCAGGATATCGCCGACGCGGACAGCGTCCCGCGCGCCTTCTACGACAAGGAAGACGATTTCGACGTGCTCGGCGAGGCGCTGCGCCGCTTCGCCGCGGCGATTTCGGTCCCGTCCGTCGAACGTCTGGACGCGATCACCGCCTTCCTGATCGAGAAGGGCTGTCTCAGTCGCGACGAATTGCAGGAGGCGGACGCACCGGCGCAGGCGATCCGCAGCCTTGCCGAATTTCTGGGCGGCAACGACGACGGCCCCATACCCGATACCGTTCTGCTGTGCGGGCAATATCTGGCGGAACGCCGCGACCAACGCGGCCGCAACGAATATCGCATTCTGGCGATTGCGCAGGACGGCAACAAGGGATTTCAGGTCGAGGAAATTTCCCACACCACGGCCATGCAAGCGCGCACGCGCAATCCGGCCGAACTGCGCCGGTTCTTCAAAGTCGCCGGTACATCCACGACCCGCAATGACGGGTGGATCGTGCGCGGCCGTAACAAGCAGGTGCTTGTCCTGATCAAGGACCGGCTGACCGGCGCCGCCGAACTGCGCAGCATCGTCTACGCCGTGCCCGCATCCGACGGCGGCACGGCAGGGTCGCTCTACATGCTGAAGCACGGCGAGCTGGGCCTGCCGGTCCGGGACATCCCGTTCGGCAAAGCGCCCGCGCCGGAACCGCCGCCGATGACCGCTATCATGAACGAGTGGACCGCGATGAACGGCTGGCGCTTCGACCGGCAGGAACCCGCGTGATGACGGGCGGCAACGACAGGCCCCCGCGCCGCATGCTTATGCCGCATGCGTTTCTGGAAGCGGTGAAAGTCGGCGATGTCGAAACCGTCCGGCAAATGCTGGCCGACGGTTACAGCGATATCGGCCATGCGGAACCCGACACCGGCCTGACCGCGCTCCACTACGCCGCCGCCCGCAACGCCAGGGCGATCCTGAAAATGCTGATCGCCACCGGCCAATGCGACTTCATGCGCCGCGACAAACGCGGTCGCACGGCGGCGACGCTCGCCATCGAAGTCGCCGACGATCCCGCCCTTGGCCGCTATCTCTACGACCAGCAGCACAAACAACAACCGCAGGCCGAACCGGTAGGGGATGCCACGAAAGTGCGTAAAGCCGATCGCGGCACGCTTTAGGCTTCCTCATATTTGCCCGCAAACACCGCATGCACCGGGCTCGCCGTATCGAAATACTCCACCCTCTGAAGGATCATCGGGTGATAACCCGCCCAGATCACAAGCTGGCGTTTCAGCCGGTCGCTGCGCGCAAACTGCCGGCTGACTTCCTCCGGCGTCAGCAGATCGTGAAGCTCGATGCTCTGCGACCGCCCCGACAGGCCGGCGGCGCTCTGGTCCGGACCGACTTCGCCCTCGCGCGTGACGGCGACCATGGTTTTGCCGAGCCGCCGCGACACATATTCCATCGTCATAAGGTCATTATTGCCGAAGAACTGAAGCACCCCGGCATTGCCGGCGAACGTCTCCCACCGATCGCCATACAGCGCCTTGCCCTGGCCCCAGTCCTGCAAAAACACCCACAGCTTCACATCGAACGACGCAATCTGCCCCGCTGCGTCCTCAAGCTGGCGCATATGGCCCAGCACCGGGAATTCGTCGAGGCAGACCAGCACCGGCGAGGCCGGCTTCGCCCGTTCGCGCTCCATCGCATCGAGCAGCTGATTGACGAACAGGCGGAGCCACCGATTGCACAGCCCCATGCGGCTCGCGGGCAGGCACAGGTAAAGCGTCTGCCCCCGCGCCGCGCGCTTCAAATCCGCCAGGTCGAAATCATGCCCCGACAGCACCCGCCGCATTGCCTTGTAGTCCAGGAACTTCGTGTGCCGCCGCGCCGTGGACAGGACGCTCGCGCGCTCCCGGTCCGGCTTTTCGTAGAACTCGCGCGCCGCGCTTTCGATTGCGTTGGCGAGATCGTCGGTCTCCGCCTTATTCGACAGGCGCTCGGCATTCGCATACATCGCCAGCTCCAGCGCAAACGCCCCGTCATCCTCCTCCGCCGCGATCATCGCATCGCGCAGCAGATCGCGGAGCGAGACGAGGGTGCGCCGCCCCGCGAACGAAGGCGCGCTGACGATATGCAGGATCAGCCCTTCGATGAAATTGCGCGCGCTTTCGTCCCAGTGCGGGTCCTTGCCGCCGGACGGGATCACCAGCGCATCGGCGATCATGCCGGCATCCTCGATCACTGTGTCGCTGCCCGGATCGAGCATCGCCAGCGGATTGTAGCGTTTCCGATACGGCGCGACATGCGCCGCGCAGGTCAGGAACGGATCGAGCACATGCACGTCCTGCCCCAGTCCCGCACGACAACGCGCCGTCAAATTCGCCAGTTCCCCCTTCGGATCGAGCGCCAGCACACTGCCGCGATAAAACATCAGGTTCGCGACCAGCGTCACCGACTTCCCCGCCCGCGATCCCGCGACGGTCAGCATGTGGCGGTTATCATCGATCCCGATCAGCCTCTCCCCCAACGCCCCCACCAGCACCTTGCGCCCCGGCTGCGCCGGGTCATACGCAACCGCCTTGCTCCCAGCCAACCCCTCCACATCCTGCCACCGCGCCTGCGGCACGCTCTGCTGGTTGAGAAACCGCGCAGCAACGCCACGCGGGATGTCACGGGTGAAGTCGGTGGCGAAGTGAGACATGGATGCAGGAGCCTTTCAGAACCTGCGGTGAATTTAATGGGACGATGTTTGAAGTTTCCTCGTGGAAACCGCGCCGCCGTGTCAGTTGTCCATTTCTGTAAATTCTCTTTATGGTTGCGATTAATTAGAAATAGTGCGAGTATTTCGCGTTCGCTTACGCATCAAGTCAGAAGATTAAATGAAAAAGTATCCAAATGCATTGCTCGCTATTATTGTATTATCGCTTATCACCACAGCGACACTGTTCATTCTTGACTTACATGCTGGAAAAAGCGGCCTACACGCCAATACTAAAAGTTTTCAAGAAGCAAAGTCCCTGAAAGAAATATACGAACTCGCGCAGCGGATACATATAGGATCGGAGAACGACCAGAAAGCGCTTGCATTCGCAGTGAACAACTATCTAACAAAATGTTGCGGCGACTATAATACGGTAATTGCGGAACTACACGATGCGGGATTCAGGTCAATAAAAGAGGTAACGCAAAACTATATCCAAGCAGACACAAACAAAGAAAATAAGATCGGTGACTTCGATAAAGTTATTGTATCAGAGATACGAGATCTTGTTTGGATTCCTGCCGATTCACGAAGCATTGGACAAACTCTTGCGGCACTCGTTCCGCAAATAAATACACGCCGCATCACAGTATATTTCAACAATGGTCGGTTCATAAATGCACACAGCGTGATGCATACAGAGGGATTCTAAATGGCTTGCAAAAGGAGAAATTGAGTATGGCTGACGAAAAAATTGTTATCTATTTTAAGCCGTTAAGTGCAGGAACGCATCACAAATACGCTCTCTATATTGGCCCTGACGGTGAAGTCAAGGGTTCTGCGCGACTTGGGTCAAGTAAAGTTGACACTGCCGAATTTTATGGAAAAAGCTATTCTGGCGGAAAGTGTCCGTTTGGAGAGTTGTATGGATATAGCGACAATGGAGAAAATTGGAACGAGAACAATCCAGACTGGGATAGTACCTCGCCGAACGGTTACTCAGCCAATCGTGAAAGCTTTGTTGCTGCTGAAGCCGCCGATCTCTCCGCAGAATGGGCAGCCTTTCAAGCGAATATTGCTGAAATTGATTCTTGGAATGAGCCCTACAATCCATATTGGACAAATTGCAACAGCGGCCTTGACACCGCATCGGCAAATGTCAGCACGACTCAATATCCAAACGGACTAAATCAGCCAAATAACGATGATTTCGGAGAGAATTGGGCACCAGGTTCTGGATGGATACGTACTGACACCGCCATAGACTGTGAAAGAGAGTCTGCCAACGATCCTGCTATCCTTGACAAGTTCGGTGCCGGGCAAACAAACGGATCGCCTCTGGTTCTGGATTTGGGAGGGAATGACGCAATTGATCTTATTAGTCTCGCCAACAGCAATGCTTGGTGGGATATCGATCAGGATGGGTTTCGTGAGCTCTCTGGCTGGGTCGATTCTGCAGATGGCGTTCTAGCAATAGACCTCAGCGACGATGGGCTAGTAAATGATAACGGAGAGCTATTTGGAACAGTCGATACCGATGGATTTGCGATATTGTCCCAGTATGACTCAAATGACGACGGCCTAATTACAGCAGAAGATGCTGTGTTGGGTGACCTCATTATTTGGCAGGATGCCGACGAAGACGGATTTTCTGATGTAGGAGAGATGTATTCTCTTGGAGACTTTGATATTGTCTCTATTAACTTAAATGCTACTAAGATAACGCAAACTAATGAGGGGAATGAGGTAACTCATACTTCGACATTCATCGTTGACGATGGCGTAAATCAACCGGAAGAACGAATTATACAAGATATTTGGTTCGCTTATGACAACGTCAATACGATGTATGTTAGCAATAATCTTCTAGATGAAGCGATATCGCTTCTTCCGACATTGAGGGGTTTTGGAAATATTCCGGATTTACATTTTGCGACGTCTTCTGACGCTACGGGCTCCGGCAATTTGCGGGGTTTGGTAGGAGACATCTTTGGTCTTTCTACTGAAAATCTGTTTGATGACACCAGTGATGTCCTCAATGAAATCACCGCAATTATGTACCGCTGGGCGGGCGTGGACGGCGTCGATCCGGCGTCGCGCGGGGTGAACATCGATGCGCGTCAATTGGAGTTCCTGGAGAAGCTGTTGGGGCAGGATTTCCTGCAACGTGGCTACATGACGAACCCCGGCCAGTGGGCGGCGGAGGATTTGAAAGAGGCCTTCTTTATTGCGCAGCAGAACATTTATGCGCGGCTCGTGGCGCAGGCGGCCGGGGCGGATTTGTTTGAAGGTAACTGGTACTACGATATCGCCACCGATTCTCTTGTCGATGTCGCCGGCCTGAACCACGACACCATCGACGTTCTCGAAACCCTTGGCATGAGTATGACGAACCCGGAGGTTTTCTGGGCGAACGTGGTGCGGGTGATCGAGTACACGATCGGCGTCGATAATCTGTCCACGACGGATGCGGATTATCTGGACGATGCGATTTACGCGACGGACAATGCGCTGACGTTGCAGGATGTGGTGGATTCGCTGGCGTGGCAGGCTCCGGCGGGGGACACCTACACCGGCACGTCGGGGAGCGATACGCTGACGGGCGGCGTCGGGAACGACACGCTGAACGGCGGGTATGGCGACGACACGCTGTCTGGCGGGATCGGCGACGATACGCTCGATGGCGGTTTCGACGACGACATCCTCTGGGGCCAGGGCGGGCAGGATTATATCCTCGGTCAGGGCGGCAACGACCGCTTTATGTACGACATCGGCCACGGCTTCGACATTATCCGCGAAAACGGCATCGGCACAGGCAACGACGACGACCGGATCGTCTTCGGCGCGGGGATCGACAGCGGCGACCTGACGCTGACGCGGGTTGGCAACACGGACCTGCGGATCGATATCGATACCGGGACCTATGTCGGGCAGATCCTGATCGAGAACCAGTTCAATTTCAGTGCGACCGGCGGCTTTGTCGAGACAATAGAGTTTTCCGACACGTCCACGATCGACCTGACCAACATCGCCTGGACGATGCACGGCACCGATCTGGCGGAGACGCTGAAAGGCGTGACCTCCGGCAACGCGCTGACGAACGACACGATTTATGGCGGTGGGGGCAACGACACGATCAACGGGCAGGATGGGGACGACACGCTGTATGGCGAAGCCGGCAACGACCATCTGATCGGCAACTACGGCGACGATGCGCTCTACGGCGGGGATGGGGACGATTACCTGGAAGGCGATGCGGGTGCTGACATCCTGTCCGGCGGGTCCGGCGACGATGAGATGCATGGCGGCTATGACGGGGACACGTACATCTATTCCGAAGGACTTGACGTCATAAACGATCAGGGCGGGACGGACGTTATCAATCTGGATGCGGCCTGGAACGGCGTGACGCCGCAATATCTGCGGATCGGCTACGATCTGATCATCTGGTTCGACGCGGACAACACGATCACGGTGGAGAGCCATTTCAACGGCAAGGCCATCGAGTCGATGGTCTATGAGAACACCACGACCGTGAACCTGACCACCGTGACGGCCGTGTCGCAGGGCGACGAGACGAACAACACCCTGACCGGCACCAGCAGCAACGACACGATTTACGGCAATGGCGGCGACGATACGATCAGCGGCAGCGGCGGCAACGATATCCTGTACGGCGGGACCGGCGACGACGATCTGAGCGGCGGGAACGGCAACGATTACCTCGACGGCGGCGCGGGCGACGATATCCTGCAAGGCGGCGGGAACGACGATACGTTCTACTACGCCAGCGGTCATGACGAGATTTACGACACATCCGGCACGAACAGCCTGATCTTCGCGCCGGGGTGGACTTTGGAGGATTTGTCCTTCGTCCGCTATTCCACGGATCAGGATCGCATGGTGATCGAGTTGACGACGGCCAATTCCGTGCAGCTCTATAGCCAGTTCAGCGGCGGCCTGACCGTGGCCAGCATCGTCGTTGACGGCAACACGATCGATCCGCTCACCTTGCAGATCACGACCTACGGCACATCGGGGAATGACACGATCTACGGCATACCGGCCGCGAATGGAATCGACAACGATATCATCTACGGTCTTGACGGCAACGACACGCTCAACGGCCAATACGGTAATGACATCCTGTATGGCGGCGACGGCAACGACACGCTAAATGGCGCGCACGGTAATGACTTCCTGCACGGCGGCGCAGGGGACGACTATCTATCCGGCTGGACCGGCGACGATACGTTCGTCTACAGCGAGGGTCTCGATACCGTCGATAACACGAACGGCGCGGCGGACACGGATACGCTCTGGATCACCGGCGGGCGCACCGTCAACGATATACTGAGCTTTACAAGCACCGGCACGAACGACACGAAGATCACCTTTGATACCGGGGTGGACGAAGTGACGGTCATCCGCCTGCGCGCGGGCGCGACGCACCATGTCGAGTTCATCACCTTCGACGACGGGTTCACAACGTCGCTGCCGGACTACGCAAGCTGGCTCAACGGCACGTCGGGGAACGACATGGTTGCGGGCAACGGCAACGACAACACGATGATCGGCTATGCCGGGAATGACGGCATGACCGGCGGGGCCGGGCATGACGATATGCATGGCGGCGCGGGCGCGGATACGCTGGAGGGTGAGGACGGTGACGACCTGCTCTACGGCGGGGACGGCGACGATACGCTCTATGGCGGTGCCGGAACCGACACGATGCATGGCGGCGATGGTGCCGACATTTTCGTGTTCGAGACGGCGAGCGCATTCAGCAATGTCGATACGATCCGGGATTTCAGCGTCGCGGACGGCGACGTGCTGGACCTGACGGACATTCTCGACACGGTCTACGATCCGCTGAACGACGCCATTGCCGATTTCGTGCAGTTTACGGAGAACAGCGGCAGCACCTTCGTCGAGGTGGACCGCGACGGCACCGGCTCGACCTACAGCTTCGCGCAGGTGGTGAAGCTGGAGCACGTCACCGGCCTGTCCTCGCCGGAAGCACTCGAAAACAACGGCAACCTGCTGGCGGCGTAGCGCCCGCGCACCGATCCACCGACTTCCGCCGCCCCGCGCCCGTCGCCGGGCGGTTGCTTTATGGGGCGGGCATGCACGTCCCCGATCTCCTTTCGCTGGCCCTCCCTTCGGTTCTGCCGCGTCCCTGCCGGGCGACGCCTTGCCGTCAATGGCCGGCCCGCACCACTCCCGCTGCGCGGGACCGTGTTGCCCATGACGGCGGCGGCTGATGCCGCCCGGCCTTTCGGTCGCGTCCCGCGGGACGCCCAACGAAAGGAGAACATCATGGGACTCGATATGTACGCCTGCACCCTGCGCGAACCGCCGAACGCGCCGGTCGATTTCAAGGCGGAGGACGTCGGCGAACTGCACTACTGGCGCAAACATCCGAACCTGCACGGCTGGATGGCGCAGCTCTACCGCGAGAAGGGCGGGACCGACGCGGACTTCAACTGCGTCAACCTGCAACTCACCGCCGATGATCTCGACCGGCTCGAAGCCGCGATCCGCGACCGCGGCCTGCCGCACACCGAAGGCTTCTTCTTCGGCGCATCGGACGGCAGCGAAACCGAAGACGATCTCGCTTTCGTCGCCAAGGCCCGCGCCGCGCTCGCGGTGGGACTGACGGTCTTCTATTCCTCATGGTGGTAATCCCGACCACCGAAGCCGGACCGGACATCCCGGTCCGGCCTGTTTCCTGTCAGGACGGGCCGTCGCCGTCCTGTTCCCGGAACAGCAGGGGATGCGTGCCCTGTTCCAGAGCCGACCGCTGTTCCTTAAAATGCCGGTACAGCGTCCGGCGCGCATAATCCTGCGCCGCCCGCCAATGCGCGGGATCGTCGAGATCGATCCGCAGCTTTTCGAGCGGCAGCGTCTTCGTCCACGCCGCCGTCACCAGCGCCAGCCACGCGAAAGTCGCGGCCTGTTCCTCCGTCAAGGGCAGTGTCGCCGCCCTTTCACGGTCCGATTTATCGCCCCATTCCTCCCGCAGCGCGCGCCAGGAGTCGGCAAGAACGGGACGTGCCCCCTGCGCCCAGGCGTCGCGTTCCGCGGCCCGCTCCCGTTCCTTCTTGTCCTCTTCCCGCATGAACTCATCAATGACGGCCTCATGTTCGCGATCGCTGACCGCCAGTGCGAACCCGGCAGCGCCCAGCTCCTGAACCGTGCCGCCCGTCGCCGCGGCGCGGGCGAGCAGGGCATCGTCGATTTCAATTTTGATCTTCGCCATGGCGCGGCCTCTCCTGCAAAAATCCGGCTACGCGATTTTTGCAGAAATACGCCGATCCGCAAATATTCGGCCGCATCGGACAGGTCATTCATCGACGGGCAGATCGTCCTCGTCGATGTTCATCTCCACGCGGAAGCTTTTGACGCCGGCATTGCCGTAGCGGAGTCTTTCGCCCTGCATGACGACATAGCGCAGCCTGCCGGCTGTCGCGATCGTCAGCAGCGGCGGCAGCGCATCGGTGGGCATCGACATCACGCCGTACATGCGACCACTGCGCAGGTTCAAGTGCCCGACCGATAGCGGCCGGTTCCGCTCCTGCTCCCCTTCGTTCAGTCGTTTGTCGGGCAGGAAATGCAGCTCTACCGTTTCGCATCTGAGCTTCGACGGGCGCAGCAACTTCCCGCGCAGGTTCAGGTGACGATAATCGTCAAACGGCCCTTCGCGCTCCGGCATGGTGCTGACCCCGAACCAGAGGCTCCAGTCCCAGTCTTCGACTTCGACGACATAGTAGACCGTCTCGACGCGGGGCCGTCCCCGCGGCCTTTTCCTGCGGGCGGGTGTTTTCTGCGCTGCTTTGGCCATGACAAAACTATAACGACCGTCGTCGCCTTCTGTCGCCGTGAGGAGACTCAATCCTTCTCCTGATCGCTGTCCCGGACGCGTGCGAAAAAGCGGACGCCTTTGCGGGAACGGTGCGAATGCGGAGGGCACCACCTTCACCATCATCCGGGTCCGGCGGCGCAAAGCGGGTCCATTCCTACCGGAGCCTTCTTCATCGCCGGAGCACGTTATCGGCGGGCAGTCTCGCGGGCGGCTTCACCGTTGCGGCAGCGCGTGCCTGAAAGCGCATCGTTCCTTTCGCATGGGATTTCCCTCGACTGATCACGCCCCAACCTGATCCGGCGCGCGCCGGGTTCAAGGCCCTGCGGCCCTTACAGGGTGACGCGCGGGTGTCCCCGCCTTTCACTCGCTGCGCTCCCTGCAAGGCGGGCGATCCCCCTCCCGCGCGTCAGCCGTGAACCCGCCGCTTGTCCGCCGGCTCCTGGATGAGGCGTGTCGAGGAAAACCCAAGCGAAAGGAGCTTACATCATGGCACGCATTCAAAACCGCAACGGCAAACCCGCCCGCGAAACCAAAGCCCCGGCGTTCATCGCCTGGCACGTCGATGAAAAAGGCGAGAAGAAATTCTGGACCCGCATCGGCGCCGCCTGGGACCACAAGGACGGCGAAGGCTACACCCTCCAGCTCGACCTGGTCCCCGTCAATGGCGGCCGCGTCATCCTCCGCACCCCGGCCGAGGAAAACACAAATCAGGAGGCGGGCGCGTAAGCGCCCCCTCACGGCCGGAAGGAGGAAACGACATGAGCCTGTCCGTACAGATACTCGCCGCAAAATCGGCGCTCGCCCGCGCAGCCTGGGCGAGAGGGGTCGCCCCCTACTACGGCGAAGACGCCATCGCCGACCTGCTGGTGGATATCCGCCACTGGTGCCGGGAATCCGGGATCGACTACGCGGCCTGCGACCACCTGGCCTCGCGCATCTACCAGAACGAAATCGGGAGCGCGTCATGACGCGCTCCCTCGAAACCCACACCATCGTCTGGCGCGGCATCGCCATTGAAGTGCGCTACGAAGAACAATGGCTCGGCAGCAACGGCCCGTTCAGCACCGCTCATCTGGAGGTGGAGACGATCGAGCCGGAGCGCGTCATGCTGCCCATCACCGAAACCGGCTACCGCTCGCACTTCCTCCCGGCAGCGGCGGTTGCCGAAGCCGGCGGCCCGGTCGCCTATGTCGAAGCCTGGCTCGACCGCGAAGCCGGCACCAGAACCTGGAAAGACAGGGAAGAGGCGGCGCGGCAGATGACTCTTTTCTAGCCGCGCGCTGCGGACATGAAAAAACGGCGCGGCCCGTGCGGGGCGCGCCGCTATCAGCTTCTCGGATACTTCACAGAATCACAAGAGACCATCTTACGGAAACAAATAAAGTTGATGAAACCAGTCTACAAAGATTGTAGTTTTAAATAACGAGGTGAAAATGACGAAGAAAGACAAAATATATTCCTTTGCTGCCGGCGCAATGATCACTGGAGCGTCGGGCGCTTATGCCACGTCTCTGCTTTTCAATGCCGCTGCGCTTTCAACGGCCGGTGTTGCTTTCGCTGCCGCGGCCGCCGTCACGAACCTGGCCGTATGCGGCGCATGCCTGTATGCCGCAGCCCGGACCGTCAGGAGCGAGAAGCCGGCGCAAACGGCCAAGCCGGACAATCCAGCACCGTGATTGACGGCGTGAGATGATATCCACTCCCGTGATACGCGGTTGGCCGCTATACTTTTGTGCGTTTTAAATTTAGCTTTCCATTATTCGCCATCTGAATTGCGTGCAAAGCGGGAGGGGGTTCTATGAACGGATTCTCCGGTATCGATCCGGCGTATCACAGGGAACTGTTCCGCGTGACGGACAGAATGCGTCGCCTGAAGACCGACCCTGACTCTTTTACTATTCAGGAATACAGAAATCTGTTGGCGGAGTTATGCGGCAGTTTCAGGGAATCTTTCGACAACGGGCTGGCCGACGCAATCAATTACGGCGCAGGCCTATCGGCGAACGAAGGCTACCGCATCGAGGCGCAGGCCATCGTTCGGGATATGAAAGCGTTCTCGCGCTTTCTGGATTTCGAGAAAGAAACACTCGTCGCCTGTGGCGCTTCCGAAGAAGCGGCAAGCGACATGGTCTCTGAAATTGCCAATCTACGGGAACAGATCGTCGTCACCCACTATGATGCGGACGTGGTGCGGGAATGCGCGGAGAGATATCGCGATGGTATCTGTCAGGCATCGAAGGAAGTCACGGAATACGTGAAAAACGAACAAACGCTATTGAAAGACAAGAAGAGAGCGCTCGCTACTTACGGAACAGCAAGCATTCTTGCGAACGCGAGCGGGATCGCCATCACGGGCGGCGCGGCCGCGCCTTTCCTTCTGTTGTCGTCCGCTATCGGGGGCTCGATGATTTTCGGGCGCGGCATTCTGCCGGACAGGACGCAGGAACCGCCGCGCCGCCATTAACGAGCATCATGCCTTTGGCACCATCGGAACCATATGGTCGCCGCAGACCAGTTTCGCGTCGTGCTTCGCCCAGGCCTTGAGGTCGCAGTCCGGGCAGCAATAGCGCACGCGCTTGCCGCTTTTCTCGGGCGGCGCTGCTTCGCCGTCGCCGGCGGGCCGGAAGGACGGCGTGACCGAAGTTTCCTTCCAGGCGACCGTAAATTCCTTCGCAATCAGCTTTTTCGCGGCGCCCTCGAACGGGCCGCCGGCGACGATCACGTGACCGACGCTTTCGCCGGTCTCCTTGCCGCCGTCCATCCCGGTGTCGGTCGGCTGGAGCCCGACCGCTTTCATCTTCTCCGCCCATTCGCGGTTATGGTAGCGCCCGCGTCCCGGCGCCCCCCGGTGATGCTGCCACAGATGCACCATTTCATGGACGAGGGTGGCAAGCACATCGATGACCGGGCGATCCCCGAAGGCGAGCGGGTTCAGCGCAATCTCGTCGGCCGGACGGCCTTCCTGATTGCTGAACCTGTCGCCCGCGAAATAACCGAAGCTCCCTTTGCGGCGCTGCAACGTAATGAGCGCATTGGGCAGAGCGTTGTCGAACAGCGCCCTGTTGAAATGCTCGTAAGCCTGCTGGAAGCGGTCGTAGGTTTCGCGCGTCGGCTTGATCTGCAAATCGGCGGCGGGCACAGTCCCGGGCGTCTGATGCAAGTTCATGGCGGGCCATCCTTTCGGAAGCGGCCGGACCGTTTGGGGTGTACATTCCAATCGGGACCAGGCCGCGACATCAGTGATGGCGATCAATATCGTGCGCGCAGCGCTCCTTTTTCCCCGCGCAAACCTCGTGCAGCGTTGTGGCTCATAGTGTAATGTGCATGACAACAGCGCAGCGTTGGCGTGACTATTTCCATTGTCCACTCCGCCTCTGGTATAATGAAGCTATAGCAGGGGATTCCTGAATAGAGATTTGTACAAGGTGTGCGTGGTAGTACCACGCGCACCTTGCCGGGGGGACTCTCCAGTCCCCCGCGGACCCCCCTCAGGGCCTCCGTAAGGCTGCGAATCCGCTTGCGGCGGATTCGGTCCAACGGATGCGGTCAGCCGGGCGCAGGCATGCTGGCGGGCATCGAGCCCGCCCCGGCTGAGGGCAACGGTTTCGGCGTTGCATCCCGACCGGGGAGACGGCGGCTCTCCCCGGACCCATCGCGCAAAGGGCTTCCGCGCCCCTTGCAACCACGGCCGGTGTTGCGGCACCGGCTTCGCGCAAAGGCGAGATTTCGGCTCTCCCTTTGCAATCCCATCGACCAGGGGCATGGCGTTCCGCCCCTGGACCCGGCCGCGCGGTGGGCGCCCGTATCATCGGCTCATGCGCGCGCGCGGTTTGCGCGCGGATGCGGGCGATCAGCGGACGCTATGTGTCATGCATGACGGAGAGGAAGAGACGCGACGCACCGATTTCCTACCGGCCGCCTGAACAGCTGCGGCAGGAATTTCATGCGCGCGTGGCCCGGTCGGGCCTCTCCGTCAACGCCTACATCACGCAGTCCGTCTTCGCCGATGACGCGCCCCGGCAAGCGCGCCGTGCGCCTGTGGAGCAGCAGGAGATCGCGCGGCTTCTTGCGGAAACCGCGCGCCTCCATGACCGCCTTGCGGCGGTGGGCGTCGATGGCACCATCGACGCCGCGCTGCTCGCAGAGGCCGCGCGCGACCTGCGCGACATCCGCGCCGCATGTCTGGCGGCATTGGGGAGAAAACCATGATCCCCAAAGCCAGCCAGCGTGCCGGCGGGCAGGACCTCGCCACCCATCTGCTCAACGGGTTCGACAATGAATTTGTCGAGCTGGCGGAGGTCCGCGGCGCGGTCGCGAACGATTTGCACGGCGCGTTCGCAGAATGGGAGGCGATCGCCCATAACCTGACCAAGTGCCGGAATTACCTCTACAGCCTGTCGGTCAATCCCGATCCCGGCCAGGGGCCGCTCAGTCGCGATCAGTATCGCGACTATGCCGACCGCGTCGAAAAGGCGCTCGGTCTATCGGGCCAGCCGCGCGCGCTCGTCTTTCATATCAAGGACGGGCGCGAGCATTGTCATATCGTCTGGTCGCGCATCGATGCGCGGGCCGGCAAAGCGATCCACCAGCCGTTCGACCATGACAAGCTGATGATGGTGACGCGGGCCTTCGCCCGCGACCATGGGCTGGCCCTGCCTGACGGTTACGCGCGCGGCGGCGACGACCGGAAGCGCAAATCCCTCTACGAGATGCAGCAGCAGCGCAATTCCGGCATCGGCAAAGAAGAACGCATGGCGGCGATCACGGCGGCGTGGAAGCGCAGCGACTCCCCGCGCGCTTTCGTCCGGGCGCTGGAGGAGATGGGCTACATGCTCGCGACCGGCAACCGGCCTTATGTTCTGGTCGATCTCTACGGCAACATGAACGCCCTGCCGAAACTGATCGACGACCGGTCCGTGCGGACGAAGGATATCCGCGCCTTTCTCGAGACAGAGTTCCCGCCGGACTCGCTGCCCACCGTTGACGAGGCCAAGGCGCTGGTCGCGCAGCACCGCCAGGCGCGCGAGGATTTTGTCAAATCCAATCGCGACGCCAGGAAGCTCGACATGCTCAAGAGGGCGCAGGCGGCGCGGCGACAGAAGGTGGAGGCCGCCCAATCCGCCATGCTGACCCGGCATCGCAACGAGCGTCTGGCGCTGGCGCAGGAACAGCTCGCCGCGCGGCGACAACTGAAGGCGCGCTATCTCGCCGAAGTCCGCCGTGTGAAGGACGCCCGCGCCGCCGCGAAGCCGACCGGGTTGGCTGCGTTCCTGGGGCGGGTCACGGGCGTCAGCTTTGTCATCGCGAAGATCCACAAGCATCGCGACGCGCAGCGTCATGCCGCTTTCCTCGCGGAGAAGGCGGCGCTTGTGGATCGGCAGGACGAGGCGAAACGTGTGCTGGAACATCGGCACACATTGCAGTCCGTCGATATGGCACGCGAGGTCCGCGCACTGGCGCAGATCGACGCCCGCGAGCTGAAAAGCTACGAAGTCGCACAGCGCAGGCAGGAGCGGATTCAGCAGCGCCAGGGCCATGACCACATGCCCACCCTCAATCTCGCCCTCAAGCCAAAAGGCCGGCCGGCCGTGCCGCACAAGGCGAAGGATCGCTACCGCAAACGCGATCGTCATCATGCCGATGATCGGCATGATGATCGGCGGCATGATCGGCACCAGCAGCCGGACATCGTCATCACCGTCGGTCGGCATGGTGCCGACGATCATGCCGCCGATGGTGGCGGCGTCCTGCGCGAGGCGTTCAGCGCCGCCGTGAAGAAACGGGCGGAGAAGGCGCAGGACGAACGCGCCGGTCGCGGCGAGAGCGGGCGCGGCGGACGTGGTGATAGCGGTGAAGAACCAGGGCGTCGCCGGCAGCGGACGCGGAAACGGGCACGCGAGATCGAGGTGCCGGAGGATCAGGCGCCCGTCTTCGAGACCCCGCCGCCCGTCATGCCCGAACCGCACTGGACCGAACTGCCACTCGCCGACAAATTCCGCGACGCCGCGCAGGATAGTGATGGCGAGCGGGAAGACAGCGAAACCGGCGGCCGCCGGATCAGGCCGTCACGGTCGGCCAGGGGGAATGAGCGGGATGGAGATGACAAGGACTTCGAGCGGGAGCGGTAGTTTGATGCTTTTGCTATTGGTCCCGGCTCATGCGCTCATGCTCCGCCATAAGGAAGGTCACGTAGCTGCGGATCAGATTGCAGTACAGACGCCCTTCGTCTGCGTCGATTGTAATGCCGCTCTTCAGGTCAACGCCGTGGCGGACCCCGCCCCCTGTTGGCGACGACAGGTAGCCGTGCAAGGTAGTGAGCCAGGCAAGAACCTGCTCGATAGTCTGGCCCTTCCGCTTGTTCCTGAGTTCCCCGACGATCTTGTTGAAGTATTTCGCTTCAATCGTGTCCTCACCTGTGCCCAGGCCTTTGAAAGCGGTTACGACCGATTCCATAAGCCATAGAATTTCCTGAACCGCCTGCCGGGGATGTCCTTCGGCAAGCAGCTTCTCCGATTGCTGGAGCGATTGCTGGACGATCTCCTGCGCCTGTTCGTCGAGTGACTGGTAACGCGCGGGCACGGGAATGGGCTGGTGAAGACCGACAGCGACGAGCGCGGGCGGTCTGATCTCGTATCCGACGCTGTGCTCGCTGAGAATACGATTGATGCGGCCGGCATCGGGCACAGTAATATCGGTTTCGCCGTTGAGCGCCTCGCAGCCGTCATAGAAGGCTTCGATGAATAGCGGCGCGTTCTCTGCGGCCTGCGACATGAGCCTGTCCAGGTCCGATTCAGCCCAGCTTTCCGACGAACTGCGGCTTGCGGTGGCACCGGCAGCCCCGGCAAAATAGCGTTTGAAATGTTCGAGTATCGCCCAGCGGTTGCCTTGGGCGGCGACTTTGCCGACCAATACATCGAACTCGCGAACGGCTTCCGGCGGCATAGCGCCCGGCGAGTCGAATCTCCAGGGTCCCTGCAATTTCATTGATCGTGTCTCCTGTCGATTCGTTCAGGTAAAGAGTTGTTCCAGCTCCGCCCGTTGCGCGGCGTGCTTGTCGGCATTCTCGGCGATGAGCTTTTTCAGGTTTAGAAGCTTCCATCGTACCGCTGGCAGCGCCGCCGCCTGCGGCAGACCGATGGCCTCGAAATTCGGATCGCCTTCATGCAGGCCGAGCAGGAAGGTCTGTGTGTCGTCATCAAGACGGGCGCGGATGTCGGCGATGAGCCGATCCCTGGTATCCGTGAGTTCGTCGAGTGTGACGGGGACCGTCGTCATGCCGACGAATTCGCGCGCATAGGGCTCGTCCAGTGTGCTCAGGCTCGGGGAGAGCAGTTCATGCGCCGGTCGCGGGGAACTGGCGACATAGACCAGAAAGGTGCGGAACAGCGCATCGGTCAGTCCTTCGTTCTCGTAGAGCAGCTTCACGTCGAACAGGTCGCGCGGGTGCTGGCGATCGACCGCCGCGTGGAGCTTTCCGCCGAACAAATCCTCGAACGACACGACCTGGATGGAGGCGAATCCGAATTCGTCTTCGACGGCGGCCGATACATCGCGGCGTTCGGGACCGTGGACGACGCCGCGCGTGACGGGCGAGGTTTCGATTTTGACCTCCGCGCCGTCGAGCCTGGCCCGGATGCGGGTGGCACCGCCGCCGCCGCCCTCGATACGCCGCGCGTCCAGTCGCGGGATGCCGCCGCTGGCGGCGGCGGCGATCCGGTCCAGCGTTTCGTCGATCTCAGCCAAACTCTCCGCGCGGTCCCGGACCGGCAGGTAGGTCAGGTCGATATCGACCGACAGGCGCGGCATGTCGCGATAGAACAGGTTGATGGCGGTCCCGCCCTTGAGCGCGAAGACCTCTTCCTCTGCGATGTAGGGCAATAAACGCACAAGCAGTGCGACCTGCGCGGCATAGGCGTCACGGGCCATCGGCAGCTCCGGTTGGTTTTTCAACGAACTCCGGCGGGACCATGATGCGGTAGCGGGGATGGATTTTGCCGCCCTTCACCAGCGCGCGGTCGCCCGCGCCCAGTATGAAATCATCGGGGTTGAGGCGTTCACGCCAGGAATGTTTGTGGCGGTCGGCGAATACAAAGAACAGGCGCCGGACCTTGATCTTGCGACAGCTCTGCAAGAGCGTCGCAAGGCGGCGGGGACTCAGTGTCGCGAGCCCTTCAAACACCATATCGAGATTGTGGAAGCTCTCATGGGCGGGCACTTCATCCAGCGCTTCGAGGATCGCGCGTTCCGGCGAGGACATGCGGAGCGTCCAGCCCCAGGGGAGCGTTGAGGCGGTGCTGCCGGCCTTGTTATCCGTCAGACCGAGCGCCGGATCGTTGAACAGGGACAGGTTGCGGCTTATGAGCGGTGCGTCCAGATTCACGCGCGGCAGCCAGGTCGGTATGTCGTTGCCGTAAAGCCATACGGGAGGACGACCGCCGAGAGGGAGATAGTGGGCATAACCCTGCAAGCCGAGGGCGGATATGCCGCCGACATGCATGTCATAACCCATGATATGCTGGAGCGAGAGCACGCAGGTTTGCCAGTCGAGCGAGGCGGGTTGCGGCGTGGGGCGACGGAAAACGCCGCGCTCCAGGCGTTCCAGCCAGCCGCTGTCTATGTATTTTCGCGTCAGGAATCGGCTGACGCCGTGGGATTCCAGCCAGCGCGCGTCCACGACGAAGCCGGCCGGAACCGCCTCCAAAACGCTCTTTAGCTTCTCTTCTCGTGGTGCACTCATGGTACACATTATAGCCCATTTTCAAAGTCCGTGGCTAGTTCTCTTTGAATGATCGTGTTTATGGGTACTTTAGAGGCACAAAATGGCTATTTCTTAAAGAGAGCATGGCGCGTCCGGCAGGCCGGACCAGGCTCTAGGCTGCGCCCCGAGTCCCGCCTTGCCGGGGGCTCAGCAGGGTCTCGGCCCATCCGGGTGACGATCCTTCGCGCATTTCAAGAGGGGCTCGGGAGCCCACCCCCAAAGCAGGCCCGCCTGTTCTTCGCCGGATCGCCGTCGCCCCTCCGCTTGTGAGGGCGACGGACGGCTCCGGACGAAGCAGGCTTTAAGACTGGGGATGGTTTTGAAATTACGGAAAACCATACTGCCTCAATGGTTGCAGACCGTGGCTGAAATAGCCATTATGGACACACTGGTCTCAGGGGCGGTGGCTTATGAAGACGATGTCGGCGAAGGACGCGAAAAACGCGTTCGGATTGCTGCTCGATACGGCGCGGGCTGAGCCCGTGACGGTCGAAAAGCACGGGCGGCCGGTGGTCGTGGTTCTCAGTGTCGAGGAATTCGAACGCCTCCACGGGGGAAGCAGCCGTAACGGGCAGCCGCGCGGTGCGTCGTCGTCGAACGGCCGGGAGCCGGATCGCTGAGAGCCGCAACATGAAAAATTGAAAGTGAATACGGGGCTATGAGAAGGGGGAAGCCATTATCGCGCAGGGCGGCGGAATGTCCTGATCGTCGTACCGGAGAAGGCTTCCGGACATGACGCGCCGCAGGACTCCATACCCCGTCGTGGATGTGTTCGCCGGTCCGGGAGGGCTGGGGGAAGGTTTTTCGACGTGCATCGATGATCGTGATCGTCCGCGCTTTCACAGCGTCGTCTCGATCGAGCGCGACGGGTTTTCTCACAGAACCCTTTTCCTCCGCCATTTCCTGCGGTCGTTCCCGTCGGCTGAAATCCCGGACGACTACTACGACTATCTGAATGGCGGCATCGCCGCCGACGAACTGTACCGGCGTCACAAGCCGCAGTTTAACGAGGCCCGCAAATCGGCCCTGAAGATATCGCTGGGGCCGGAAACGCACGACGAGGTGCAGCGGCTCATAAAGAGCCGCCTTGCCGGACAGAAGAAATGGGCGCTGGTGGGCGGGCCACCCTGCCAGGCCTATTCGCTGGTGGGCCGGTCCCGCATGATGAACGATCCCGACTTCGCGCAGGACGAGCGGCATCTCCTTTACAGGGAATATCTGAAGATCATCATCGACCATCGCCCGCCGGTCTTCGTCATGGAGAACGTCAAGGGTCTTCTCTCCGCCCAGGTGGATGGAGAGCCGGTCATCCGGCGCATTGTCGCCGACCTCGCAAAACCGAAAGCCGCTATGGAGAAGCGGGCCAACGGTCTGGGCTACCGGCTCTATTCGCTGTCGGAGGACGAACTGCCCGATGAGCATGTCGATCCCCGCCTGTTCCTTGTGAAAGCGGAGGAATTCGGCGTGCCGCAGGCCCGCCACCGCATGTTCATTGTCGGCATCCGGAACGACATCGACGTAAAGCCCGGCCGCCTGCGCCGTCACAAGCCGCCCACGGTCGATGAGACCATAGGGCACCTTCCCGCCGTGCGCAGCGGTCTTTCCCGCGGCAAGGACAGTCCGGAAGCCTGGCGGCGAGAGGTTGTTGCGCTGACGGCCGGCGGTCTGCGCGAACAGATGAATGGCGCTCCGTATGCCAAAGCCGTGCTGAGCCGCATCCGGCTGCATGCGAACGACGACTCGTTTCCCCTGGAACGGCTCGCGCTGCGCTATCCGGGACGGCCTGCAAAACGTCACCGCGCGCTGGCCGCCATGCATGACGGCCGGCTTCGCACACTCCACGGTCATGAAGCGCGTTCACACATGGCGTCCGATCTGCGCCGTTACATGTTCGCGGCTGTCTTTGCGGAGGTCATGGAGCGCAGTCCCAAACTGGCGGACTTCCCGGAGTCGCTTCTCCCCGATCACCGCAACGTCGATCGCGGAAGATCGGGAGAGATGTTTTCTGATCGTTTCCGCGTGCAGTTGCCGCATCAGGTTTCCACAACGATCACGTCGCACATTTCCAAGGACGGGCACTACTTCATTCACTACGACCCGATCCAGTGCCGCAGTCTTACGGTGCGGGAGGCCGCCAGGCTTCAGACATTCCCGGACAACTATAAATTCGAGGGGCCGAGAACGTCCCAGTACCATCAGGTCGGAAATGCCGTGCCCCCGTATCTCGCCGCGCAGATCGCTGACATTATTGCCGATGTGCTTGATTCAATGAGCGACGGGGACTGATGGCGGACCGGATTTCCCAGGAACACCGCAGCTGGAACATGTCCCGTATCCGCGGCAAGGACACGGGTCCGGAGAAGCAACTCCGCTCTCTGCTGCACCGTGCGGGTTTCCGGTTTCGTCTCCACGATGCGGGTCTTCCCGGAAAACCCGATCTGGTCCTGCCCCGGTACAGGACTGTCATCTTCGTGCATGGCTGCTACTGGCACCGGCATCCGGGTTGTTCGAGAGCAACGACGCCGAAGTCCCGTACCGATTTCTGGCTCACGAAGTTTCAGGGGACCGTGGAACGCGATCAGCGCAAGGCGGAGGAGCTGAGAAGCCGGGGCTGGCGCGTCGTGACGGTCTGGGAATGCGATCTGGAGCAAAACCCTGACGCCGTTCTCCGGGCGGTCCGGCAGCACTTGACGGGGGTGGGATAATGGGCAGGGAACACAGACTGCCGCCGAGTGCGGCCTCCTTGAGCGCCTCAATGCGTGACCTTGGCTATTCGCTCGAAACCGCGGTGGCTGATCTGATCGACAACAGCATATCCGCAGGCGCCACGGAGATTAATATTTTCTGCGTGCTCGCCCATGCCGATCCCACGCTCGCGATTATCGATAACGGTCATGGGATGGATGCCGACGCGGTGATCGCCGCCATGCGGCATGGCGCGACCAATCCCAGACAGCCCCGCGCGCCCGGCGATCTGGGCCGCTTCGGTCTTGGGCTGAAAACCGCTTCCTTCTCCCAGTGCAGAAGACTCACTGTTGTGAGCGCGCGGGATGGCACCCGGAGCGCCGCTGAATGGAATCTCGACCTTGTTGATGAGAAAGACGACTGGCTGATTTCCATTCCCGATCCGGATGAGATCGACGGTATGCCGTTCGTCGATCGTCTCGGCGGGGAGGGCACCATCATCATCTGGAGATCGCTGGACCGCCTGTTCGAGGACGAGATCGGCGCCCGCCGGGATGAGATCGTCAACGAAAAGCTGGACGTGGTGGAGAAACATCTGGCCCTGGTCTTTCACCGGTTCCTGTCCGGTGAGGTAAAGGGAAGAAAAAAGCTTTCGATCACAATCAACGGCCACAAGGTAGAGCCGTTCGATCCCTTCTGCCGGAAGAATGCGGCGACACAGGTCATGCCGGAGGAAGTCGTCCGCGTCGGCGGGGTTCCGGTACACATGCAGCCTTACATTCTGCCGCATCACAGCAGGCTTTCGGCAACTGAATATGATTTCTACCAGAGCCGCAGCGACTTCATTTCAAATCAGGGCGCTTACATCTACCGCAACGGTCGTCTGATGGCATGGGGCGATTGGTTCCGGCTCATTCCCAAAGGCGAAGCCACAAAGCTCGCCCGTGTCCAGATCGATTTTCCAAGCAGCCTCGATGAGTCATGGACAATTGACATAAAAAAATCCCGCGCCCGCCCGCCGCATGCTGTCCGCGAGCGTCTGCGCCAGATCATTGCCCGAATCTCGAACAGAAGCACAACGGTCCATCGCGGCCGGGGCAAGCGTCTTTTCGAGGAGGTTTCGGCGCCGGTCTGGGAGCGTTATGCCGACCAGGGCCGGATAAGATACGCGCTGAACGGCTCGCATCCTCTGGTGCAGTCTCTGTGGGCACATCTCGATCCCGCGAACAGAGAGCGGCTCAATATCCTGCTGGAGGCTGTTGCCGCCTCCCTTCCGGTCGAGATGATTTATTCGGACTATTCGACCAGTCCGAGAGAAATCCGGCAGCAGGCGATTGAGGAAGAGGAGGTGCTCGATCGCCTTCGCCTTCTCCGGGAAACCCTCTTCAATGGCAGCCGCGCCGACCCGGACAGCTTTCGGGAGGTTCTGCGGTCGGTGCGCCTGTTCGACAACCATACGGAAATCACTGAAAGGTTCATCCGGGAGGAATTGAAATGAACATAAACCGGGTGGAAAGCGAAAAGAACTTTACCAGTGCCTTGATCAATGCGTTGGCGCTGCTTCCGACGGTGCCGACCAGAGACGAGGTCCGGACAAAGGCTGCGGGACTCGCCGCCGTCTTCGGCTATGACGGCGATCTGACCACGATCATCGATGAAGCGATGATTGCCGTGGATACCAGAATGGGCGCCGGCGTCTCGCTCATCGACGTTGCCGCACAGCATGACGAGGAATGGGTCAGAAAGCGGGAAATCGACTGGACGTATTCTCAGGCCTACGAATCCTTTCTCAGGAACGAGCGCTGGCATCCCAGCGTGGTGCAGTCACTGAGCGACGTGGGCACGCGCATCCTGGGCCATCTTCAGGACCCGACCAGCGAGGGATCGTGGGACAGGCGCGGCCTCGTTATCGGCCATGTCCAGTCCGGCAAGACAGCCAACTATATGGGCGTGATCGCGAAAGCGGCCGATGCCGGATACAAGTTCATCATTGTCATCGCCGGCATTCACAACAACCTCAGAAAGCAGACCCAGGAGCGTATAGACGAGGGCTTCGTCGGCCGTTCGAGCGACCCCGCAAACCGGATACGCGTCGGCGTCGGGCTTGATGGTCATTATCCGCACCCGGTGACGCTCACCACCATCAACGATGACTTCAATAAGAAGACCGCCGATCAGGGTGGCTGGAAACTCAACGATTTCAGCAAGCCCATCATTTTCGTCATCAAAAAGAACGTGAAAACCCTCGACGCCCTTCACAAGTGGCTCAAGGAAATGAACGCTCAGGGCGACGGGCTCATCTCCGACGTGCCGATGCTCATGATCGATGATGAGGCTGACAACGCCTCCATCAACACGAACAAAGAGGACATCGATCCGACCAGAACCAACGCCATGATCCGGCGCATTCTGGGGCTTTTCGCAAAGTCCTGTTATGTCGGCTACACGGCGACGCCCTTCGCCAACATTTTCATCAATCCGGAATCCTACGACGATGATGTGCGGGACGAACTGTTCCCGCGCGACTTCATTTACTGCCTGGATGCGCCGAACACCTATTTCGGTCCCGACAAGGTCTTCCTCGACGAACCGTCAAGCACAGAAATTCTGGAAACGATCGACGACTGCGAAGACTATCTGCCGTTTTCGCACAAGAAGGATCATGAGGTGGCCGAGCTGCCGCCGAGCCTGTACCGCGCGATCAATCAGTTCATTGTGGCACGGGCCATCAGAAATCTGAGGGGCCACGCCAACAAGCATTGCTCGATGATGGTCAATGTCTCCCGCTTTGTGAACATCCAGAAAACGGTGCGGGATTTCATCAGCGTCTATGAGAAGAAGCTTCGGGAGGCGGTCAAGGCGAACTATGCCATGCCCGAATCCGTTTCGGATCAGAATGCCCATATGCGGGCTCTGAAAGAGGCGTACCTGTCGGATTATGAGCATTGCGGACACGATTGGAAGGACGTGAAGGGCGCCCTCTGGAGTGTCTTTGAAAGCCTTCGGCTCTACGTCGTTAACAGCAAGTCTGACGAGGTTCTTGACTACAAAAAATACGAACGCGACGGCCACGGCCTCACGGCCATTGCCATCGGCGGCCTCAGCCTGTCACGCGGTCTCACCATCGAGGGGCTTTGCGTCAGCTACATGTACCGGAACACCCGCATGTACGACACGCTGATGCAGATGGGGCGCTGGTTCGGATACCGTCCCGGCTTTGAGGATTTATGCCGCGTTCATTTGTCCAGAGATTCAATCAGCTGGTATTCGCATATCGCGGAAGCTTCGGAGGAACTCCGGCAGCAGATCAAGCGCATGCGCCGCGACGGACTCAGCCCGAAACAGTTCGGTCTGTACGTACTCTCGCACCCCGATCGTCTTCTTATTACCGCCACCAACAAGATGCGCAGCGGATCGGAAGTTGTGATCAATCAGAACTTCACCGGCGACCTGGTGGAAAGCTACTTCCTGTCCAAAGACGATACTGTCAACGCGGCCAATGAGGATTTGATCTCCGGTTACTGGGCGTCCGGATTTGGCGGCCGGCCTGTCGTTCCCACGGACAAAGGGTGGTTTATCGGCGATGTGAGTTCAGAGCTGATGCAGGAGTTCCTGACCAGATTTCAGGTGCATTCCAATTTTCTTCCGCAGAAATCGGCGACGGTCAGCTATCTTCACGCCATAGCGGACAAATATCCCGAAGGTGATGTTCTTCTCATTTCCGTCAGCAAGGCCGGTGAAGACGCGGATCGGCACCGCCTCGGCACACAGGAACGAAAAAGCGACACCGTTGACGGCGCCTGGAGAACCGCCGGCTACCGCGTCGCGAGCCGGGGTGATGAAAAGCTCGGCCTGACCGATACCCAGAAGAAACGCGCAGGCGAGATTGCCGCCGAAAGAGGTGCGGCTGCGCCGTCGGACCGGGATTACCGGGAAGTACGCAACAAGCCGCTCCTGATGATCCATGTGCTGAATCCCGTGGAAGGGGACGAGTCTCAGGATCGTGTGCCGGCATTCGGCGTGAGCTTCCCGTTCGGCCTGTACAACACCGAAATCAAGGTGGTCGCGAACACGGTTTGGATCGAGCGCATGCACGGCCCACCGGTCGATACGCTGGACGAAGACGAGGATTATGATGAATAGGCCGATTCCCTGGGACGATATCCGCAAACCCGATCGGGATTACAATGTGCGCCTTGTTCCCGGAGGAAGTCAGGTGCCCCTTTACTGGGGGCGGGACAGCGATGGGCGCTGCCTGTTCATAGTTGAACTGGAGGGCGATAATACGGCCCTGTTTCGCCGAAGCGAGACTTCGGTCCACGGCATCGGTGTCGATCTGAGGCTGTTGGATGCGACGCGCAGTCAGGGTCTTGTTCTGACGCTGGAACAGCAGGTTGACCGTGATCTGTTTCTGGGCCTGTGTCAGACGCTGATTGCGAGTGTTCAGCAGGCGGGAGGCTCAACCGAGGCTCTTGCCGTGGCGCTGGCGCACCTGAAGCGGTGGAAGGCGTTTCTGGCCGGCCGCAAGACGCGCATGTTGTCCCCGGAAGAGATCAGAGGCCTGTTTGCGGAGTTACAGTTTCTCAGGTCGCTCTATCAGAAACTTCCTCAAAAAGCGGCCGTCGATGCATGGTGCGGGCCGGACGGCATCCATCAGGATTTCATATTCGGCGACACGGCGGTCGAAACGAAGGCAGTTTCCGGGCGCGAGCGGAGCACGGTCAGGATTTCGTCAGAGGACCAGCTTGAAAGCACCTGCGACAAGCTCTTCCTCACTATTTTCCGCCTGAGTGAGATGCCCGAGTCCGACCGCGCGCTGTCTCTCAACGATCAGGTTCGCCTGATCGAGAGCGAACTCACGGATTCAGAGGCGCTGGAGGAATTCTGGGTACGGCTCGGCGCATGCGGATACGTGGACATGCGGGAGTACGACACGCCGAAGCTTGTCGTTACCGGGCAGCGGGTTTTCGAGGTCAGGGACGGCTTTCCCCGACTGATCCGTTCTCGGCTTCCAACGGGTATCGCCAGGGTCGGTTACGAGATTCAACTTGAGACGCTGACGCCGTTTGAGTGTACGGCCGATCGGATATGGGGGGGATAGTGGAACTCACGACAGAGGAGTTCTTTCATGACTTTCGACAGGAGCTGATGGCCGGTGCTGAAGCCAATAGCGCCTTCCAGCTGGCGGAGTTCATGGAGGCCGTGGCGAACGAACTTATCGAGACAGGGTTCATCGAAGGATTTGAATTCTGCCACTATCGCGCGCAACGGGGGATGCGCGTGGATGGCTTCTGGTTTGACGACGAAGGCAATCTCGATCTGTTCGTTGCCGATTTTGAATGCCGCGCGGAGCTTGCCTCGCTTACCGCTTCGGATGTCGTTGCCGCGTTCAAACGCCTGACCAATTTTCTAGAGGCCAGCGCCGAAAAACAGCTCTACCGCGAACTGGAGGAGACCTCGCCCGAATACGGGCTGGCACGGCAGATAGCCGACCGTAAAAATCTGATCCGCAAGGTCAATCTCTTTCTCCTTTCCGAACGCGTGCTCAGCGATCGTCTTCAGGCGCTTGAAGACAATGAAATTGTCGGCTTTCCGGCCACCTATCATATCTGGGATATCTCCCGCCTTCAGCGTCAGCGCAGTTCGCGCGGACATAAGGAAGCGCTCGACATCGATCTGAAAGCCATGTTCGGAACCGGCCTGCCGTGCCTTCCGGCCCATCTGGGCGCGGATGCCTACAGGTCGTTTCTCATCGTGATACCGGGTGAGATGCTTGCCGCGCTTTACGGGAAATTCGGCGCGCGTCTGCTTGAGCAGAACGTTCGTTCATTTCTCCAGGCGCGGGCCAAAGTGAACAAGGGCATACGAACAACAATCCTTACCGAACCCGCCATGTTCTTCGCCTACAACAACGGCGTGACTGCGACAGCTCAGCAAGTCGAAACCGAGCAGGGTGACGACGGTCTCCGGATTACCAGGATAAAGGACCTTCAGATCGTCAACGGCGGGCAGACCACAGCATCCCTGTTTCACGCGCAGCGTGGCAGCAAGGCGTCGTTGCAGAGCGTGTTTGTTCAGATGAAGCTGTCTGTCATCGACAGCGAGGAAAGCGAGATCGTCGTCCCGAAGATTTCGGAATATGCAAATACCCAGAACAGGGTGAATGCGGCGGACTTCTTTTCAAACCACGCATTTCATATCCGCATCGAGGAGTTTTCCCGCAGAATCTGGGCGCCGGCGCAACAGGGCGCGCAGCGTGAAACCAAATGGTTCTACGAACGGGCACGGGGACAGTACGCCGATGCCCAGGCCAAGCTCACGCAAAGCGAGCAGCGCCGCTTCAAGGCGGAATATCCCAAACCGCAAATGTTCACAAAGACCGATCTGGCGAAATTCGAGAACGTCTGGGACGATCATCCGAAATGGGTGAATCTGGGCGCCCAGAAAAACTTTGCCAGATATGCGGGCCGCATTGGGAAGGAATGGGAGAAGTCGGCCGACAACTTCAACGAATTCTACTATCGCCGTGCGATAGCGCGCGCCATCCTCTTTCGCCGGACCGAACAGCTCGTTTCCGAACAGCCGTGGTACAACGGCGGCTACAGGGCGAATATCGTGGCCTATGCTCTTGCCACGATAGGGGAATGCTGCAAACGGCAAAACAAGGTCCCTGACTATCAGCGAATCTGGAACTTTCAGTCGGTCCACCCGTCTCTGACGGAAGCGCTCATCATCGCGGCGCGCTTCGTGAACGACGACATCATCGAACCGCCCCCGGGAATATCGAACATTTCCGAGTGGTGTAAGAAGGACGCCTGCTGGACGCGGATTCAGTCCCGTACACCGCAGCTTGAACCGCTCCTGCCCGAGGACTTTTTTAACGATCTCGTGGCCGTCGAGGAGCAGGTTCTCGAAAAAAAGGACGCGCGAAAAACCCAGAAGATCGACAACGGGATCGATGCGCAGAAACGGGTGATCGGCATACCCGCGCAGCAATGGTCCGCCATGCTTCAGCAGCTGTCAAAGAAGCGGGTCCTTTCTCCAAAGGAAACCGGCGTCATGCAGATCGCGTCCCAGATGCCGAACAGAATTCCCACCGAGAAGCAATGCATGGTGCTTGTCGGCGTACTTGAAAAGGCGCGGATGGAAGGACTGCTGGCCGCGGAGCCCGACGCAGGCGACAGTATTTAGTGGCCTGAGCTTTTCATCCGTGACCTTGTGGATCGCTGTCGATCGGTTCGAAAAACTCATAAATATCCAAAGCGCGCCGGGGTAGAGAAACCGATAGCTCTTCGGTATTCAGCTCATCCCTCTCAAGCACGAACTGCCCGCGGCGCTCACGAATCTCGTAAAATTTGACGGGGCGGCGCCGATTGGCAAGAGCCATTGCGATGGCGTACTTGACAGTGTATGAGCAGCGCATGCCGAATACGACCTCCTCCAGCTCAAGAGGTGAGTCATGGGCGCCGCGGGGTCCGACGAGTCGCCATTCCCGTTCGTAGTGCCAGTCAGCAGCCTTTCGTGTGAGCACGGCCTGATCCACCTGTCGCCGAGCTTGTTCATCGCCGTTGAGCATCGCGGCCACAGTGCTGGCCTCAATCAATCTGCTGCCCTTGTACGATATTTTGTGAAGCTGTTCGGCGGCACCGTCTGGTATTGAGTAGCCCACGCAAAGCCCCTTGTGCTGATCGCCGTAATGACTCCACATCAAAGGACATTCTGGCCGCTCAGCTAGAGAGACGATCCCTTTGTCGTATCTCCTGAGCAGTTCGTCCTCAATATATTGCCCGAAGAGAAATTGTGCAGGGTCATCGAGTTCGTATTCCGGATTGGTCGCGTTATATCTTATCTCTGCTACCATCTGGTCGGCCCTCCGCCGACTGTGAACCGCGATATGATTGAGCGTTTTCGGGCCGCGATATTTGATCGTCTTCGCAGCCGCGCTCATTTCGGCGCTAATCCGCTGCTCAACAAGACGCCCAAGAATATCTGCAAGCGCGTCGGCGTCCAGATCAGCAGCGAGAGACGGTTTAGTATCCAGCGGGTCATTGAACGTGCCGGGATCGGCAAAGAAAAGTTGATCGCCAACCAGCATGTCCAGGGTCCGGTTGCTGAACGATCGGTACTTATAGAGCCTTTCCGGTATCTTTTTCTTTTTCGTCAAACGCCACCTCCCGCAGTAAACTAACTCGTGAAATCGAAATCACTGCACGTAATACTTGGCGTCGCGATTATCGAAGGCCGGACGCGTGCCCTCCAGCACATCGACAAGGTAGCGGTTGATCGCCGGGGATTCGATCGCGCCCATCGTGTAGATAACCGCGTTGCCCGCTGACCGTTCGATATGGGCGTGGATGATCTGTTCGGCATCGCACACGACCGCGATGTTCGGGCTGTGCGTCACCATGATGATCTGGCGACGCTTCTTTACGTCCTTGATGACCGGGATCAGCAGCCGGTAGACCGTCTGGCTGTCGAGATTTTCTTCGGGCTGATCGACGATGATGGGTTTGTTGCTCTTGTCCACCAGCAGGTAGAACACGAGCAGCAATGTGCCGCGCTCTCCGGGCGACAGGTGGCTCAAATCCTTGCCGTCCAGCTTGAGCGAATACTCGGGTTCGAGGTAGCCGAAGCTCCAGAGGAAATCGTAAAGGTCCTTGACCTCGACATTTTTGCGCAGCTGCGAAGCGATGCCGGTCGGGGTCTTCTGGGCCGTCCGCATGTCGAATTCCAGATACTGGATGAGCTTTTCGACAAGCGCCAGGGCGTCGGCGGCATCGTTCGCGTCGAAATCGGCGCACAATTCCTCAAGAACGGCAGCGCCTTTTTCTTTCCCGTAGAACGATCCGGCATTGCCCTGTGAGACATAGTGGTCGAACAGTTCGGTTTGCAGCGTTCGTTCGACAATGCTGCTCTCGAAAGTCAGCTTGAAGCCTTCCTTGATAATCACGCTGGCGGTTATCAGCTCCTGCACGGCTGAGAACAGTTCCTTGTACACGTCGCGGATGGCGGCGACGCTTTTGTGAATGTCTGCGGCGATCTCGCGGCGCTGCTTCCGCAGTTTCTCGATGTCACCCGGCAGGCCGGTCTTTACGTAGTCGATCTGGGCTTCATACCATTTCAGGGATTCGGGTTTGTCCGCGCTGCCCTCGATCGCCTGCTTCTTTTCCTGCCAGGCGCGTAGCGCTTCATTGTATTCCTGAAACCGCTTGTTCGGCGCATCCAGCTTGTCCTGGAGGGCCTTGATTCGCTCAAGGCACGCCGACTTTTGCGCGGGCAGACTTGCGTCATTATCCGCGTCCAGGTCCGCGTCCGCCTTTTCCTTGTCCGCCACCAGCTTATCGCGGGCGTCAGTCAGGACCGCCTTGTTCAGCGTCAGGGCGATGATGGTCTCGAAGTCGAGGCCCAGTTTTTCGAAATCGGGCACGGTTTCGCGCTGGAGCCTGTGGAAATCGCTCTCGAAATTGTCGATCCGGCCCTCGACCTTGCGGGCGAGCGCGATTTTTTCCGTCAGGGTCTTCTGTTGTTGCTGGCGCTCTTCGGTCTTTGCTTCGATCCCGTTCAGGGTCTCGCGTTCCTTGGCGAGATCGGCAGAGATGGCGTCATAGGCCGCTTTCTGCTCGGGGCTGACTTCGCCGGGCTGCTCGACCTTCGGCGGCTCGTTCTCCAGATGCGCTTTCAGTTCCTGTTTCTTCTGCTGGAGCAGGGCGTCGAGCCGGGTCACATAGGCGGCGCCGGCTTTCTCCTCCAACCGCACCAGATCGGTATTGACGCGGGAAATCTCGCGTCGCGCATTATTGATCTGCCCCTTCAGCTCTTCGGTTTTGTACTGGATCAGCTCATCGAGCGTTTCCTTGCCGAGCTTGTCGGCATCGCTGATGTGCGAAAAGATCACCTTGCGCAGCTCGGTCTGGAACTCGCTCTGCTGGCCCGGTTCCGAGTCGTTACAAACCTTCTCAAGGTAGGCTTGCGGGATATAGCGGACGCGCTCGACGCCATTGATGTCCGGCCTGGCATTCAGCGGAACGGTGCTCTCCATACCGTCCTTCCATACCGGCCTGGCTTCAAACTGTTTGGCAAGCTTGCCATTGCGTTCACAGAACCGCGTCTTGTTCAGGAACGAAAAATGCGTCGGGTCGCAATGCGTGTTCCCGGACACCGCCAGAATATCGGCGAGCGCGCTTTTCCCGCTGCCCTTGTTGCCGATGATCGCGACCATATCGGCATTGAGCGGCAGGTCGGAATCGAACCATGTGTCCGCCGTATCCGCGTCTGCCGTCCTGGTTACATGCAGCCGGTCGATATAGCGCGTCGGATTGGCGCGGACTTCCTCCAGCTTGGGCGGCAGCCTGCCGATATAGACGCGGTCTTCCGGCTCGTTGATGATCTGCCGCAGGCCGCCGAATGTCGGGTCCGCCTTGATCCAGCAATATTTGTCCACGGGCTGGGAATTCTGGTCCTTCAGCTTGCCCAGCTCGTCGTTGACGTTGTGGGAATCGCTGCCCTTGATGCACGGCTTCCGGCTGCCGAACCAGCCGCGATATTCGTCCTCCGCATAGGCGCAGTCCTTCCAGAGGAAGAAATCGGCTTGCTTCTTGTTCGACGAGCCGAGGATGTCGGCGTTGTAGATCAGGTTTTCCTTGAACAGCTTGTCCGTCTTCGGGTTGATGCCGTCGGCGCCGCCATACTCGTCATAGGGCAGCCAGACCAGGAACCTGTCCCGGAAACTGCCGTCGTTGCGAAGGTCTTTCAGAACGCCGTTGAAATCGACGGCCACGTCGTCGAGCAGGAATTGGCTGTCACTATACTTATTGCCGATCGAGCTGCCCTTGACCTGCTGGCTCTTCAGGAAGGTTTCGATGTTTTCGGGATCGACGACCGGATCGAAGATCAGGTGGAAATTGATGCGCTGCCCGACGTTCTTCTTATTGACCAGCACGTTGGTCATGCGGCATTCGACGACCGGAATCAGCGTCTTGCTCCGCAGCTTTTCAAGCGATTCCCGATAGGCCTTGTTGCCCTCGGTGCCGGCGGGGTCGGCGAGACGTTTCAACACCTCGCGATAGCCCGCCACCGAGAAATAGTCGTTGATGCCGATGACATCGCAGTCGGCATTGCCGAGCTGGATGACGAACTGGTTGTAGTCGCCTTTGAAGCCGTGCGAGGCCGGGCTATGGACATGCAGGTCCCATTTGCGCCATTCTGAGCCTCGTGGCCAGGTCCGTTCCGTCACGCTATCCCCCAACAGTATTTCGCAGCCGGTTCGCCACGGCTGAGTCGCCAATAAAATACAACCAGTAATTAATCGTGCAGCAGGCCGGTTTTACCAGATGAATCGGTTTTTCTATCCACAATCCACCTTCGCCGCAGGCGAAGCGGGCTCTATCTCGCGGGACAGCCGCTCGACGGAGCCAGTCGGCTGTCTTCGCCCGTGAGGGTGACGATCCCTGGCGGGAAGCACAGGGACCAGGGCGGGCGCTGCCCGCCCTCCCTGGGCACGCGTTCTTAGGGCCGGGCAGGTCCGCGTCCGCCGCAGGGCGGTGCGCCCCGCGCGGACCGCAAACCGGCCCGCCACGAACGCGCACCGACCCGGACCCACCTGCTTTCGGCAAGGGCCAGGGGTGCTGGCGCACCCGCTTCGCGATAGAATGGCGAGGCAACGACGGGTATTTCGAGAGGGAATGATATGGCGGAATTGGATGATTACGGGCGTCATGAGGTTTTGCACATGGCGTCGTTCTTGAGCCGGGCGGTCGCCAGCGAGCTTTGCGAACATGCGCAAGTGAACGCAAATCCTGAATGGAAGGCGCTGGCGGACTCGGCGGCGGAATCCCTTTGGGCGCTGTATCAGGCGGTGGGGGGCGTGCATCTTGAGGGAAACGGCCGGCAGGTTGAAGGTGACGCTTAGATTGATTGCGCAAAGTATCGAATAATGACGCTTTCCGTTAAACCCGGCTGCCGTGAGACTTCGCGCGGATCATTGCCGAATTTCCGCACATGGTGCGGACTTTTCAGCATGATTCCGAGCGCCCGGTACGCGTGGCCTAGTCTGACCGGCGTACATTCTATCCCCTAAAAATCCCCGATAATGGGAATTTTCAGTATATTTCTATAGCATATAGCTATTTACACGAAATTCGCGCTTTTCGTGAATTTTCATGGTATGATTATATCCATGGATTCGCACGCCCTGCCGGAAGGAAGAGCCCGTCTTGCCGCTGTCATTAAAGCGGCAGGGCCGGTTGTGCGTATTGAGGATGCGCAGGAGGCCCTGCGGATATCCCGGACCACCGCATCAAAGCTCCTGTCGCGATGGGCGAGCCAGGGCTGGCTGCGGCGTGTCGGGACCGGGGCCTATATGCCGGTGCAACTGGAATTGCTCGACGCGGAGCAGGTCGTTGAGGACCCGTGGATACTCGTGCCGGTGCTGTTCGATCCCGCCTATGTCGGCGGGCGCACGGCGGCCGAGCATTGGGACCTCACCGAGCAGATATTCAGGGACATCGTTGTCTACACGCAGCGACGCGTGAATGCGCCCGTTGTCGAGCGGCAGGGCGCGATCTTTTCGGTGCGCCACATTGCGGAATCCAAATTCTTTGGCACGCAGTCCGTCTGGCGCGGGCGCACCAGAATCGCTGTGTCGGATATCCATCGCACGATCGTTGACATGCTCGACGATCCCGCTGCCGGCGGCGGCATCCAGCATGTCGCGGACTGTCTTGCGCAGTATCTCCGGCGCAACGACTGTGACCCGGAAAAGCTCATTGGCTACGCGGAGCGCCTCGGCAACGGGGCCGTGTTCAAACGGCTTGGCCTTCTCTCCGAACGGCTGCCGCAAGGGAAGGCTCTGGCTGAGGCGTGCAGCACGCGGCTGACCAAAGGCCACGCCCTTCTGGACCCGGCGCTTGAATCCCCCCGGCTCGTCACACGCTGGCGTCTGCGCGTCCCCGAAAGCTGGGCCGGCGCATGATCGGGAAGCGCGAAATTCTCGACACTGCGGTGCGCATGGGGCTCAATCCGAGCGTCGTGGAAAAGGACTATGCGCTTGGCTGGGCGCTTGCCGGCATATTCGCGCATCCGGAGCTTGCGGACAGCTGGGTATTCAAGGGCGGGACCTGCCTCAAGAAATGCTACTTCGAGACCTACAGGTTTTCAGAGGACCTCGATTTCACGCTGCTTGATCCGGCCCATTTGGACGAAGCGTTCCTGAAGCGGGTGTTCGGGGAAATATCGGCCTGGATTTACGAGCGTACGGGCCTTGAATTTCCGGCAAACCTCCAGAATTTCGAGATGCTGACGAATCCGCGCGGCAATCCGAGCTGCCAGGGAAAGATCAGCTATCGGGGGCCAGTATCGTCCAACACAGGCGGGCTGCCGCGCGTGAAGCTCGACCTCACCGCCGATGAGCAGGTGGTGCTGGCACCGGTCCGCGTGCCGATTTTCCATCCCTATTCGGATGCGCCGGAGGACGGGATCACGGTGTTGTCCTACGCCTACGAGGAAGCGTTTGGAGAGAAAGTCAGGGCGCTCGCGGAAAGAACGCGGCCGCGCGACCTTTACGATGTCGTCAACCTGTACCGCAACGTCGAGGCGCGCCCGGCAGCGGCGGTGCTGATGGACGTGTTGCGCCAGAAATGTGATTTCAAAGGGATTCCGGTGCCGCGCGCTGGCGACCTCGACGGTCATCGCGGCGATCTTGAAGGCGCGTGGGGCCATATGCTGGGTCATCAGCTGCCGGCGCTGCCGCCGGTCGAGGCGTTCTGGACCGTCCTGCCGGAATTCTTCGCGTGGCTTGAAGGCGGACCTGCGGCGGCAATCCCGGCCGCCTTTGCGGGGGCGGTCGGAGAGACCGTTATCCGTGAACGGACATTGCGTCTGCCGATTGGTATGGCAGGCCAGTCCGCGCTTGAGATCATCAGGTTCGCTGCTGCCAATCGCCTGATTGTCGAGCTGGCTTATCAGGGGAGCACCCGCCGTATCGAACCTTACTCGCTCAGGCAGACTCAGGCAGGCAATGTCGTGCTGCACGCCTGGAACATCGACCGGAACGAACATCGCAGCTACCGCGTCGACCGCATCGAGGGCGCGCGGACGACCAGCCAGAGTTTCACCCCGCGCTATGCGATCGAGCTGAATCCGTCGGGTCCGGTCATTATCGCCAGAGCCGCCGCGCCCGCCCGCCACGTTCAGGCATCGCCCTTCGCGCGTCTCGCGCGTGCTCCCAAGCCGCGCAAAGCGACGGCCGCCCATGGCCCGACCTATGTCTATCAATGCCCATATTGCCAAAAGAAGTTCCGGCGCAAGACGATGACGAGCGCGCTTAACGCTCACAAGGGGACCGGCGGGTACGCATGTCCGGGGCGCAGCGGCATATACCTGACAACGGAATATTAGAAGGTGATTTGAGAACCGCTATGGACCGGGACGCCCTTGAGGAAATTCTGAATGCTGCCCTCGATGCGCTTTACGGCCACGACCAGCCGATGATTGTTATGGATGTCAACGAACGGACGCTATGCGCACGCTTGTCTGCCATCCTTCAGAATTCCTTCCGGGAACACTCAGTCCATGCCGAATACAACCGGCATGGCGTTTACCCCAAAGAAATCGAGCTTCCGAATGGGGATGGCGTTCTTACGAGCACGCGTGTGTTTCCCGACATCATCATCCACCAGCCGGGCCATGACCGCGAGAACATCCTTGTCATCGAGGTCAAGAAATCGACCAACGTGATGCCGGATGAAGCTGATTTGCGAAAGCTTGCAAAGATCAAGGAGCAGATTGCATATCGGTTCGCGGTATTCCTGCGGCTTTCCGCAGGAGAAGGCGCGGCGCGCGCGAACGTGCGAATGGTATGGGTCTAACGCGGGGATGCAATGAAAGTTGGTTATACTGAATTCTCATACGGATACGCTTTCACAGAAAATCTCATAAGATCGTCAGTAACCGCACCGGTGGGCGCTCCTGTGTTTCCCAATCTTGTTCAGGAGGCGCAATCAGGTTTTGACGTTCAGATCAATCTTCCGGGGGTGCCGCTGTTTTTTCAGTACAAGCTGCCGGAACTGATGAGACGTGGAACAGCCTTTGAAATCGCGAGCGGCCAATGCCCCCAACTCTCCCTGCCGTTCTTTCGCATAGCAATGATGCGTCGCGACCTTTCACGCCAGCACGCCTTGCTAATCGGGCTGGAAGCCAGATATCCGTCACACGTCTTCTACGCTGCGCCGACTCTGCAAGATACCCCGGCGTTCAATCGCGCATACGATCACGCCGCTGTTGTGCAGAACTCGGCTTTCTTCTCACCGACTGATATCGGCCCTCTGCCCGACGATAAGGCGCATAGCATTGCATACAAACCGGGTCTGTCTGTCGGCTATTTTTGCTCAGAACCCAGAATCATCAACGCTCTGACCTTCGAAGCGCTTACTTCCCGGATCAGCGCAAGCCTGAAGAGCGATCGTTTCTCCAATGTGGGAGATGTCGCACGTACCTTGAGGGAGGACATACTTACTCTTGCCTCGCGATCATGGAGGCAAACCGAGTCTCTGCTCTCGGATCGGCTGCGCGCTCGCCTTGCTGAAAGGAGGGTCGGTGAAACCAGAACGCCCGAACAAGAACGGGTGCTCATCGACATCCTCGTTGCACGCGAAATCGCCCGTGTCGATCTTGGCATTGACCTCTTGATCGCACAGCCTCGATAAACTGGCCCGACGATGAGACATTCCATCCGGAGGGTGACATGATCGGCAATAATGATGGGTCCGAAGCAAGCGATCAAAGCGGGGAATCCACGATCCCGCCGGACAGCGATTTGATCGTTGAACAGGCAGACCTGATGCCTGGCGATGTGCTGCTCTACAGGCCGCACAAAATCACGATAATTCAACAAAAGATATCAGAAGCGACTGGAACCCCGTACACGCACGCCGCGATCTATTTGGGCGACGGTCTTGTTGCGGAATCCAATTTCCCCCTCGGGGTTGGCGAGCGCACATTGACGGACTCGATCAAGGGCTGCCGGTGCGTTGCGGTCTTGAGAAGTCAGCTTGGCTTTGGCGGCGATCGGCCGCAGAAGCTGCGAGCGTTTGTCGATGCCGTCCTTGCGCACAAGAAGCTCTACGATTTTATCGACGTGCTGAAGTTCAAGAGCCAGAGTGCGGCGTACTTCACCAACCAGCTTGAATTCATCCGCGAGAATTACGGCAAAGTGACCTTACACGATGAATTTGCCGAGCAGAGCTTTTTCTGTTCCGCATTCGTGGTCGCCTGCTACGCGGTCGTCGGCATCATCGGCGACACGGCACAGGTCGCTTATCAACCCGACAACTTCTCCCCCGGCCACCTTCATCAAGATCCTACCTTCGGCTGGCTCTTGGGATTTCTGGTTCCAGAGGCCGGATCGATCCCGGAGGATGATCCGGTTCTGACTCAAGCGACCTGCTGGCGCGACCTCATGAATGAGCGTTGGTGGCCATAGGGCGCGTCGGGCCTGCGGCCCGGCCGGGTCCCGGTGCCGTGCGCCCAAGCCCGCCGGGGCTTGGCCCATTCGGGTGACGACTCCTCGCGCTGGAAAGAAGCAAGGAAGTCCGATCGGATCGTCAGAACGAAGCGGGGATGTGAATCCGCACGGCAGGCAAATAAGAGGGCATTTTGGCCCACCATCATAGCAGACCCTCCGCCTGCCTGTCCCGGATTGCGGTCCTCAATAGGATGAGGGCAACGGCGGCTCCTTCAAGGCAGGCAGGTCAAGGACAACGGGAACCCCCTTTGGAAAATCCCGCCTAAGAAATTATATAGCGCCTACAATCACATACGAGTTCCCAGTTTCATCCTCTCCGGCGCGCCAAATTCCGCCGATTGCCCTCTACACTACGCTATAATCGCCGAACGTACCCCTTTGCATTGGGTAGCGGGCAGCCTATGTGCAAAAAAGCGTAGACACGGCGGCGTTTGGCGGTAACAAAGTTCGAGGTCGTCTTCGGTTTCCTGCGGAGGCCTCGCGTTTGGAGATTTGTATGACAGCTCCGTGCCTTCAAATCGGTGGATGAGCAATCGCGTAAGCCGAAGAAGCCATTCAGCTGACGTAGCTACCCGCCCATGATGTTATCGCTCCGCTACTTAAGGGCGCTTAACTTGGTTGAACTCCCATTTAAGCAAGGAGCCAATTGCTTGAATAACAGTGCGCCCTTGGGCATGTCCGAAACAGCTTCTAACCTTCGGCCAAGGCGGGTCACTTCTCGGCGCAAATCCCGGGTTAGCTCTCAGTGCAAATCAACAGTAAAGGCCGTCACTCCGATCGTGGATCGCCTCGGCAACCGGCTGACCTTGCGACAACAACACGTCGACCTGCCGCAGCTTCACGACGATCTCTCCAGGCTTATGCTTAGTCTGCGCCATAGCGGCATCCTCCAAGGCTCAAGAAGCCTATTTCACGGAGGACCACTTTTCAGGGGGCAGGCCAGCCTCTTCGAGCACATGGTTGTTCCTAACGCTTAACTGCGGCGAGGCCATACATGAGTGGAATGCGCGGCATGGTGTGAGGTGGAACCATGCGTCGGCCTCCGATGTCGCGCATGCCCTCGAACCCGCGCCAGCCGTTGGCGTATGGAAACTCGACCATCCTCTCAAGAGTCAGTCCTGCACGGATGAGCGCGGACACCACCTCGCCCATGCCCCAGTAGAACTCGTACGAACGATGCGGATTGCGAAACCCCGCAACTCCTGCCTCCTTGTCTCCCGGCATTAATCCGTCGCCCGACTCAGCCACATAGTCGCCGACGCCGTCTTCCTCGACCGGTGCCTTATTGAAGTAGTCGTAGTGGGGCTGCCACTGCTCGTTGAACACCATGGCGAACGGATGAAACTCCATAAATGTGAAACGGCCCCCCGGCTTCAAGACGTTGGAAATGCCGCGCGCCCAGGTGTCGAGATCCGACAACCAGCAGATCGTACCGTAAGAGGTGAAAACCCGGTCGAACAGCCGGCCATTGCTTACCGCTTGCTCGAACCATGTGAACAGGTCCTCGCGCTCGAAGCGCGCTCGGATCCCGCTCTCGTCCGACAAGCGACAGGCGAAGGCGATCGCCTTGTCTGAGATATCGACCCCCGTCACATCAGCGCCGAGCCGTGCGAGACTCAGGCTGTCCTGGCCGGAATTGCATTGCAGATGGAGCAGGCTCAGGCCGGCAACGTCCCCGAGGAGATTGAGCTCTTCCGGGAATAACGTCGAACGGCCCCCACGGAAGAAGGCGGCCTGGTCGCCCTTGTGACTGTTGTGGGCGATCGTCGCCACATTCCGTGAGAGGCGGTTCGCCTCGTGAAGATCCTTGCGCATTGTGCGTCTTTTCCAGGTTTAACATTGGTCCGTGCGGCATGGTGGCACCCAAGCCGGTCCAGATGTGTCCGCGGGTGCGAAAGAAGCACCCGCGGCTGTTGAGGGCTAAAGCTCGTACTTCATGACGGTCTCGCCATCTATGATGTCGCCGGTGACGTGAAAACCGACGCTCTCATAAAGTCTACGCGCCTGCTTGTTATCGGGCTTGACGCCCAGAACGACACGTGAGCAGTCCGGGTGTTCCGCGATCATTCTGATGATCTGCATCAGAGCAGCACGCCCATACCCTTTGCCCTGGACGCGTGCATCGATCATCAGGCGATAAATCCAATAGTTTCCATCATCCTCATCGAGCGCGTACATGGCGAACCCTACTGGCTCTCCCTTCGCGCGGATGAGGAGGGGTACGCAGGCAGGGTTGTCTTCTGCCTCGTCGAGTGAATCCTCATTGCTTGCCACAAATGAGCTCTGGTCTTCGCTCACGTGCAAAGAACGAACACAATCATAGTCCTCGCGACCGATGTGATTTACGGATATCGAAGATGCCACGCCAAGGTGAGGCTGCACTTCCTGTTTCATGATAGAGTTTTCCTGCGATGGCGCAGAGGATCGCGCCACTATCTCGGCATCTGGATTGAGTGGATCTGCGTGTCCAACGATGCGCTTCTCTACGCAGGTGTTGGCTACGCGATTCCGGCGATGCTCGCCCCGGCAGGACTTAATGCTGTGGATGAAACCCGAAACCGGCGAGCGGGAATACGTCAAGAATGTTAAGCATCGCGCGCCTCCCTAGTAATGGCCTGGTTCGGCATCGCTATACATCGGTTGTTTATTTATGCAACCGCAAACAGCAAGGACGTGCGAAGAACGAACACGCAGACAATGCTCGCTACGGCGCAGAGGATTTGCGCAGCTCCTCCGCACGATAGGTTGCTTTCAAATCGAACCAATCAGCTGTCGGTTCTCGACTGGCGAGACCACGAGGGGATGGGAGTGAGATGATAAATCGATACGGGAAACTCGCCTCTTGGGTCTATGATCTCGACAAGCCAATAGGCCGCTCATTCGGGGATCAGGAGTACTATCGGCAGCGCCTTGAACAGTGCCGTCGTGGCCCCATTCTGGAGCCAGCCGTCGGCAATGGCCGCCTTCTCGTGCCGCTTATCGAAGCCGGGTTCCCCGTCGAGGGCTTTGATGCATCTGCCGAGATGCTCGAATACTGCCAAGATGAGTGCCGGAAGCGAAAGCTCGCCGTCAGCCTGACGCAGCAGACATTCGAGACATTCGCCTATGACAAGCGCTTTGCCGCTGTCATCATCCCAGCAGGGTCGTTTCAGTTGATCACCAACGCACTCTCGGCAGGCGCGGTGTTGAAGCGCTTGTATGAACATTTGCTTCCCGATGGGAAATTGATCCTCGACCTTGATCCAATCGGGAGTTTCTTGGGTCCCTCGGGTTCTGTCCGCTCGTGGACCACGGACGACGGCAGTCTGCTCACGCTGACCGACCATCGGGTGGAAACCGACTATGTCGCGCAAACAACATTGTCCCACCTTCGCTATGAGCACTGGCAAGGCGGAAACCTGATGGCGACCGAGCTCGACCTGTTCAAACTGCGGTGGTGGGGCGTCAATGAATTCGTGCTCGCCCTGAATGCTGCCGGGTTTGCGAACGTGGTCGTGTCAGGCAACTACGAGCATGGACAAGCGCCGCAGAAGGATGACGACATCATCAGCTTTGAAGCGCGCCGGCCTGCGGACGGGTCAGAGACCGAATAGCGTGCTGTTGCGACAAAGCGAGTTCGCAGACGGGATCTGGGACGGTCTTTCCTCTCTTTGGTGATCTTACCGGCTGAATGGTAAAGAATGATCACCGGGTCCCACTCAGCCATCCGACCACCTGTCGCCGCAACCAGTAGAGCAAGTGGCGCCCGCATCATGCGTGGGTTCCGTCAAGTACCTTTCCGAACAAGATTGTGGTTAGGCCGCTCTGCCATTCCTCGTCCGGATAGCGTCCCAATTCGATATAGCCCAGCCTTTTGTAGAAGCTCTGGCTCTGCTCATTGAAGGTGTCCGTTTCCAACCGTGCCTGCCGGACCTGCTTTGCAGCCATGTCCCGCTCCGCCCGTTGCATGAGCTTGCGTCCTATGCCCTTTCGTTGAAATCCGGAACGGACATGCAGAGCGTCAACAAAATCGTCGACGCAATGGATCAGGCCTGCAATTTCACCGTTGACCTGGGCAACGAGCATGTCTGCCCCGCAGCGCTCCACGAAACGCCCGCCGATGTCCGTCTCGATATATCGCCGGGCAGAGGCTTCCGTGATCTGCGGCCGCCACGTGCTTTCGAACGTGTCACGCAGGAGGGCTCTCATAGCCGAGAAGTCTTCCAGACACGCCGGACGAACTAGAACGTCGTGAGTCAATGCGTCTTGCACCGGAGATCTGGGTGACCACATTCTCTAGATACTCCTTATGCCCCGGCTAACGCTCAATACCGACCGTCCTCTATCATACGCTCAGAATCACCCAAAGCAGACTGTATGTTGCAGGCCTCGTTTCTCGCAAAAGGAGGCCTTAGAGGGCTATGGAGTAGACGTAGTTCTCATCTTCACCCGGCGCGGCGCGCCATCTTCCCCACAGAAGATTTCAAAATTGCGCGCTCAGCTAGTCGACGAAGCGTGGCAATCTGTATGGTTTCGGACTTACGAGCCTCACATCTTGGGAAGCACCTCATTTCCACCATGCGGCAAAGTGAATTCCGTATCCTACTGTAAAAGCAGTCGCAGAAGGTCGTTTCACGTCCGCCGCCGCACGTCGTAGGCGAGGCGGCTTTCTTCGATTAGCTTCCGGTGGGCTTCTGCCCACTCCGCGAGTTGATGCACGGTTTCCGATAAGGAGTGCCCGAGCGGCGTCAGCGTGTATTCGACCTGCGGTGGCGTGCTGTGGTGAACTGTCCGTTCGATCATCCCGTCGCGCTCCAGGGCTTTAAGCGTTCTCGTCAGCATCTGCTGCGAAATGCTACGAACCTGCCGTTTGATGGCGTTAAAACGCAGCGGGCCGAGCCGAAGTGCAACGACCACTTGGATCGTCCACTTGTCGCCAACGCGGTTCAGGATTTCACTTACGCCTCTGCAATCACCTTCTGAGTGCGAGACAGTCACATTCATCTGACTAACTCCCAAAGATATGCTTTTGACGGGAATTTGTAAGCCTAATAACCAGATGTGGTCAACAATGTAGACCTAATATTTCGATTGAAATTCGCGAGGTCTACCGAACAAGGAGACCACCATGATCCTCTTCTATTTTCCTGGCGCCTGCAGCTTGGCCGATCATATCGCGCTCATCGAGACCGGGCTTTCCTACGAGCTGGTCGCCATCAACCATGAGAAGAAGACCGCCGACGGTCGTGACTTCCTTGCGATAAATCCGAAGGGTTACATCCCAGCTCTCGAACTGGAAGACGGAACCGTCCTCACGGAAAATCCGGTCATTCTGAACTATATCGCTGAGAAGAGCGGCAATCTTCTTCCAAAGAGTGAGGGCATGCGATGGCAGGTGCTTGAGGCGCTCGCCTTCATGGCATCCGAAATCCATGGAAGCTATCAGCCGTTTTTCAGAAACTTTCCGGAGCCAGAGAAGGAGCGCGCACGCGAAAAGCTCCATAATGCTTTCTCCATTCTGACCGACCAGATGGACGGCCAGATGTTCCTACTGAGTGACGAGATTACGATTGCCGACTGTTACCTGTTCTGGGTTCTCATGGTCGCACCCAAGAGCGGTGTCGATCTGCCGGCGCCTCTTCGGAATTACTTTGATCGCATGAAGATGCGGCCAGCCGTAGCCCAAGCGCTTTCCGAGGAGAACTTGGGTTGACAGCCTAGTGGCACGACATGTGACCCGCAGAACGATGAGCAGGTCCGCTTTCCCGACGAGCTAGCAACGGTGGTGATAACCATTGGCACAATCCGCTCAAGCTGCTCGTCTCTCTGCCTATTGCGAGCGAATCGTTTGAATAACGCATGTTCTCGATCGTGCCATACTATCCAAAAAACTATCGATACCGAAGATATCCATTTGCTCCAGTGGGAGGTGCTTTTGAACAAGCTCCGCCTTGCGGAAATCCACCAAGACGTACTTGGCAATTTTTACGCAATGCGTGAACTGACGAACGAATTCTCCGACGCAGTAGCACGGCAGGAGTGGGCCCGCCGCAAGAGCAGCCGGTCTTGCCCCCCCAAGGTGACCGCCTTCAGTGAGAAGTTTCGAGGGCCATCCCCGGCAGGGGGCTCTCCAGCGTTTCCTCGGCCGCCTCTTTCGGCCCTTGCGACAAGCTCAGGCCATTGCGACCAGCTCCCGAAAGTCCGTCTCCCGCAAGATGCGGATCGACTGGCCCTTGGCGAGGAGGCACATCGCGATGCCGGGAGCGGCCGTCCACATGGGGTAATCGCGAGAGCGGTCATCCCAAATCTCTCCCGACAATGGAAGGTGGTGGCTGTTCCCCGATAGGATGGAAAATACGGGCTCACGACTGGACGCCGGGCCCAGGCATCGAATGGAGAACAGCCAT
>CAWZZC010000020.1:0-106574 GCA_963966365.1 Mesorhizobium sp.
CATGCGCCAAGCCCAGAAGCGCACCATCGAGGATACTTGGCGCCACGTTGGCCATCTCGTCTCGACAATCCAACCAACCGAATGCAGCAACTATCTCGAAAATGCAGGATACGCTTCCGTCAAAAACTGAAAGGCTCTAGGGTCGTTGTCCACGCTCGCCCGCAGACCAGCCGATCAGGCCGCAGGCAAGGAGGACGGCGGCCGCTCCGATCGATGGGGCGAAGAAGCTGCCGGTCCAGTCCGCGGCATAGCCGGCCGCGACCGGTCCGAGGATCTGTCCGGTGCCGAAGGCCGCCGTCATCAACGCCAGGACGCGCCGAGGTGCTGATGGCGCGAGCAGCCGCCCCAGCTGCAGGCCAAGCGCGGTGACGGCAATGAATGTGCCGCCCAACAGAATACCGCCGATGACCGGCCCGGCCGGCGACGGAAGGGTCACGCTTGCCACGACACCGATGGCCTCCACGAGACAGCCGAGCGCGAAAGTCGCAGTCAGGCCGATGCGTTGCGCCAGCCTGCCCCAGATCCACACCGAAGGCGCGCCCGCAAGGCCCGTTACGAGCCACACCGCCGATTCGAACAGACGCCCATCCTCACCTTCGCGCACGATGGCGACGAGGAAGGTGGCGGTGACGATATAGCCGGCTCCGAACAGACCGTAGGCAAGGATGATCCTGAACAATGCAGGTGTGCGCGGCAGCGCCGGTTCCGGCCTGTGCCCGGCGGCTCCATGCAGGGGACCGCCAGGGGCAAGTTTCCAGACAAGCACGAACACAACGGCGCCCACGATGCCCGACAGGAGCCAGGAGGCGCGCCAGTCCCAGCCGGCAATCGCGACCGCGCCGGTGATGAGCGCCGAAAGGCACATCCCGACGCCAACGCCGCCGAAGTGCAACGCCTGAAGGTCCTGCCGGCCAGTTGCGAGCAACCTCGATGAAACAATCGAGGTCATGAAGACCATCAAAATGGCGCTCGACACGCCGGCCAGGAAACGTATTGCCAGAAACGCGTTGACGGCATCGGCCAAGCCCATCCAGACGAGCAGCAATGCGTTTGTACCCAACCCGACCAGCATGAGGCCATGTTCGCGCCCTTGCGCCCATGCTCCGGCGGCCAGGACGGCGCCGACGAGATAGCCGAGATAGTTGGCCGAAGCGATGAGACCGGCCTGCGACGCCGTCAGGCCAAGCCCGTCCATCATGCCCGGCAGGATAGGCGTGAAGACGAAACGCCCGATGCCCATGGCCGCTGCCATTGCGATCATTCCCGCAAGGGCATGGCGATAAGGGCTCACAGCATCGGTCCGCATTCCGCTGCAACTAGCCTCTGACGCATGGTGCCGCAACGGGCAGCGCGCGCCAACGACAGGGCCAGGCTCAAAGCCCTGTCGTGGAGTCTCGCCAGGCTCGCTAAGCCGCCTGCAAGATCGCGCGCTCGGAGCGCAGGCCCATCCAGGTGGCGTACATCATCAGCATCAACAGGAGCGCAAACGGGAAGCCGGTCGCGATCGCGCCAGCCTGGAGTGCTGCCAGCCCGCCGCCCAGCAGCAGAACGATGGCCACCAGGCCCTCGAAGATTGCCCAGAAAACCCGCTGCGCGACCGGTGCATCGATCTTGCCCCCGGCGGTGATCGTGTCGATGACCAGCGAACCGGAATCCGACGAGGTGACGAAGAAGACGATGACGAGCACGATGCCGATGAATGAGGAAATGCCGGCCAGCGGCAGATCGCCCAGCATGCGGAAGAGCGAGAGCTCGGGAACGTAGTCGACGACCGTCTGCTGAACGCCGGTATAGCCCTCGGCCAGGAACTGGTTGAGGGCCGTTCCGCCGAAGGTGGTCATCCAGAGGATCGAGACGACGGTCGGGATGATCAGCACGCAGGTGATGAACTCGCGCACCGTGCGGCCACGCGAGACGCGCGCAATGAACATGCCGACGAAGGGCGACCAGGATATCCACCAGGCCCAGTAGAATGTCGTCCAGCCATGCATGAAAGCGTCATCCTCGCGGCCAATCCAGTTGGCGAGTGCGGGCAGATCCTTCACGTAGTACCAGGTGTTTCGGAAGAAGCCAGTGAGGATGCCGAGGGTCGGCCCGACGGCGATGACGAAGACGAGCAACAGCACGGCGAGCATCATGTTGAGCTCCGACAGCCGCTTGACGCCGGCATCCAGCCCCGCGACGACCGAGCCAAGGGCGGCGCAGGTGATCAGCGCGATCAGGACGACCTTCATCATGTCAGTGTTGGGAACGCCGTAGAGATCGTTGAGGCCTGCCAGAGCCTGCGAGGCGCCGAAGCCCAGAGAGGTGGCGAGGCCGAACAGGGTCGCGAAGACCGCCATCGTATCGATGACATGGCCAATCCAGCCACGCACGCGCTCGCCGAAGATCGGATAGAAGGCCGACCGCATCGAAAGAGGGAGCCCCTTGTTGTAGGCGGCGAGCGAAAGGGACAGCGCCACGACCGCATAGATCGCCCATGGATGCAGCCCCCAGTGGAAGATGGTCGCCGCCATGCCCATTTCGCGGGCCCTAGCGATGGCGGCCGGATCGTTGATGAGCTGTCCGTCGACCACCGGTGGCGCCACGCCCAGAGGCGGATTGTTGAAATGATACATCGGCTCCAGCACGCCGAAGAACATCAGCCCGATCCCCATGCCTGCTGCAAACAGCATCGCGAACCAGCCGGGATAGGAATATTCCGGCGTCGCGTCCTCTCCCCCCAGGCGCACCTTGCCGAGCGGAGAGGCGATGAGCACGAGACAGAAGAGAACGAAGAGATTGGCCGCGAGCATGAAGACCCAGTCGAAGGTTGACGTCAGCCAGACGCGCAGTCCGCCGAGCGCCGCACCGGCCGTCTCGCGGAAGATCAGCGAAAAGACGACAAAGGCGATGATGACAAGTGCCGACACGAAAAAGACCGGGTTGTGGACATCCAGTCCGAGCACACGAACATTGTCCTGACCGGGCTCCAGCCCGTGGTCCTCGATGATCTCGGTATCCGGTTGAGCCTGCGCCATGATTGCCTCCCTCCTCTTCGCCGCGGGCCGATCGCGCCGCGGCGACTGCTGGCTGAATTGCCGGAGGGCTACCGACGCTTTCGCAGCTGAACGCGTCCGATATCGGCCCCGGCCGGGGTGGATCGCGCAAGCTTAGGCAAAAAGGCTGGTGATTTCAAAGCTCAACCAGAAATTCTCAAAGATTTCTCAGAACAGCGCCTGCCCGCCCGCCTCATGGAGCGACGATCGGGGTGGCTGCCAGATCCGGCTCGCCGACAGGGACACCCGCGAAGCCACTGCCCTCCTCGAACCAGGATCGCGGGGCCGGCGCGCCCCACAAGGTCTGGCGCTGCGGATCCTTCAGGTCCCAGCGGATCGGCTCGAGGTCGGGATCGACCGTCATGTAGTCCGAGCAGTAGATCTCGATGCGGTGCCCATCGGGATCGCGTACATAGAGGAAGAAAGCGTTCGAGATGCCGTGACGTCCCGGACCGCGCTCGATGTTGGAGACATAGCCAGTGGTCGCCATGAGATCGAGCAGATCGATGATGTTGAGCGGATTGGGTACCCAGAACGCGACGTGATGCAGGCGCGGTCCGCGTCCGTTGGTGAAGGCGATGTCGTGAACACCGCCCTTGCGATGCATCCACGCCGCCCACAACCGCCCGCTCGCATCGTCCTCGGTGTATTCGGTCACCCGGAAGCCGAGTTCGTTGTAGAAGGCGACCGATTCATCGACATTGGTTGAGAAGCAATTGAAGTGGTCGATGCGCAGCGGCTTCACGCCTCTGTAGAGCGCATATTTCTGATGGATCGGCGGCAGGCGGTCCATGCGCACGAAGAATTCGAGCGGGATGCCGTGCGGATCGCGGGTACGCATGGTGCGCGACTGGTTGGGACGCTCCGTCCACCCGACCGGCAGCCCCTTGTCGCGGAAGAAGGCTTCCGCGCGCTCCAGATCGATTTCGTCATAGAGCCGGAATCCCAGATGGTGGGCCACCGGCACATCACCGCGCTTCAGGATAAGACAGTGATGGCAGCGCTCCTCCAGCGCGCGCAGGGTGATCATCTCGCTGTCTTCGTAGGTGACCTGAAGGCCGAGCGTATCGACGTAGAACGCCCGGCTGGCGGCAAGGTCTCGCACGATCAGTTCGACATGGCTGAGCCGCACCACGTTGAACGGCGGATAGAGATTGGGAACCGGGACCGGCATCGTCGTTTCCTCCCTGTTGAGGGCTGTTCAGCCACCGAGCCTGGGGATCGGGTGCGAGGTCGTGGCAAAGGCGATGTTCTTGGTTTCCATATAGAAATCGAAGGACCAGTCGCCGCCGTCGCGCCCGATACCGGAATTCTTCACGCCGCCGAAGGGAGTTGGCAGATGGCGGACATTCTCCGAATTCACCCAGATCATGCCGGCCTCCAGCGCCTCGGTGAACCGGAAGGCGCGGGTGACGTCCGAGGTCCAGAGATAGCCGGTCAGTCCAAAGGCGACGTCGTTGGCCAGCGCCAGCGCCTCGGCCTCGTCCCTGAACGGCATTGCCGTGAGCACCGGGCCGAATATCTCTTCCTGCGCAATGCGCATGTCGTTACGCGCGCCGGTGAAGAGTGTCGGACTGACGTAGCAGCCGCCGCGCAACTCACCGTCGAGGCCTTTCGCCTTCCCGCCGCCCACGGCGATGGTCGCCCCCTCCCGGCGGGCAAGATCGAAATAGGACAGTACCTTCTTCTCGTGTTCGGGATGGATGAGCGGACCGACGACCGTTTCAGGATCGAGCGGATGGCCGACCTTGATGCGCGCCGCCTTTTCGGCAACCCGAGCGACGAACTCATCGTGAATACGTTCTTCGACCAGCAGGCGCGATGACGAGGTGCAGCGCTCGCCATTGAGCGAATAGATCATGAAGACGGCTGCGTCTGCGGCGCGCTCGAGATCGGCATCGGCGAAGACGATGACCGGGTTCTTGCCGCCCAGCTCGAAATGGACGCGCTTCAGGGTCTCGGCGCCCTGGCGCATGATCATCGAACCGGTTCGGCTTTCGCCGACAAAGCCGATCGCCTTTATGTCGGGATGCTCCGTCAGTGCCTTTCCCGCATCCTCCCCGAAGCCGTTGACCAGGTTCCAGACGCCCTTGGGCAGTCCGGCCTCCTCAGCGATTTCGACCAGAAGGCGCGCGGTGAGCGGCGAGAACTCCGCCGGCTTGTGGACCACCGTGCAGCCGGCCGCCAGCGCCGGCGCGATCTTCCACGTCGACAGCATGAATGGCGTATTCCATGGCGTGATGATCCCGACGGGACCGATCGGCACGCGGGTCGTCATGTTGACCTGGCCCGGCGCACGCAGTGCCTTGCCGTCGCGCGCCTCGAGAGCACGGTCGGCAAAGAAGCGGAAATTCTCCGCCCCGCGGAGCGCCGCCTTGGACATGAAGCGCAGCGCCTGCCCCGTATCCATGCATTCAACGAAGGCGATTTCCTCGGCGCGCGCGACAATCGCATCGGCAATCCTGTGGAGAAGCGTCCTGCGCTCCGCTCCCGGCATGGCCGCCCAGTCGCGGAATGCGGCTTTCGCAGCCGTCGCCGCCCGGTCGATATCCTCGGCGCCTCCGTGGGCCACCCGAGCCAGCGGTTTCAGATCGACAGGCGACAGGGTCTCGAATGTCTTGCCGGAAACGGCCGGCACGGCTTCCCCGCCGACCTGGTTCATCACACCGGCCGTACGGAAGCGTTCAAGATAGGTTCTGGCCCGGATCAGATTGTCTTCGAGGTTCGGCATCGTCTCACTCCCGGCCATTTCTCAGGCGTGGATGAATTGCGTTCTTCTTCCAACTCAGTTCCGGATCGATCTCCCGGATTTCGAAGGAGAAAGCGAAGTGCGGCGCGTCGAACAATGGCGCACAAAAGGCACAGACCGCGCCTGCAACGGCCTGGCCTACGGCCTGCTTGATTTCCTGCGCCCGACCGGCACCGATGCGCATCGACAGGTCGAGAAAGGCGTTTTCAGGATGCCCGTCCGCGACCACGTAGTGATCGGCGCGCAGTGCCCTTACCCGGACAGCGCCCTCCTCGAAGACCCCGGTCGAAAGAACGGCCTCCATCGCTGCCGCGCACAGAGCCTGCATGTCGAGCCGGCTTTCGAGATTGGCCGAATATTCGAATGTCAGATGAGGCACCGTCTCCTCCCGCGGTCCGTACCGGCACTTGCGGCCCTGTTATTAACATGTTAATTATATCGAAGCCGATGTCAAGTCGCAACGTGCGCCGGCGCAACAGGAGGGAGGAACCCGCATTGCTATCGCTCGACAAGGACTTCCTGAAAGGCTCCATACCGCCGCTCGTGACCCCGTTTCGAAACGGGCAAGTAGACTATGACGCCTACGCCGGATTGGTGGAATTCCAGATCCGCGAAGGATCGCACGGCATTCTCGTCAACGGGACCACATCGGAACCCTCATCGCTTACCGTCAAGGAACGCAACCGCATCGTCGATGTCGCGGTGGAGGCTGCAGCCGGGCGCACCACCGTCGTGGTGGCGACGGGTTCGCAAAGCTATGCCGAGACGGAGGCGGTGACGCGGCATGCGGCAGCCAGGAAGGCCGTCGACGCCCTGCTCATCGTCACGCCCTATTACGCACGTCCGCCGCAGCGCGGTCTTGTCGAATATTACCGCCAGCTCAACGCGATCCACGACAAGCCCTGGATGATCTACCATATCCCGGGCCGCGCCGCGGTCGATGTGAAGATCGAGACGGCGAGGGAGATCGATACGACCTGCCCGACCTTCGTCGGCATGAAGCACGCTTCGCTGGATCTGGGCTACGTGTCCGAACTCTTCGAGCAGGTCGACGAGGACTTGCGCGTTTTCGTCGGGCTGGAGGAACTGTCTTTCCCGATGATGGCGGTCGGCGCCTGCGGACTGATGAACGCGGTCGGCAATCTCAGGCCGAAACCACTGGCAGACCTGTGCGAGGCGGTGTGGGAGGGCGACCTGTTCGCCGCACGCGCGCTGCATCGCCGGCTGCTCGACATCAACAAGGCGGTGTTCTACGATATCAATCCGATCCCCATGAAATATATGATGAAACGGCTCGGCATCATGCCGGACAACGAACACCGTCTGCCGCTTGTGCCGGCCACGCCGGAGCTCGAAGAGCGGCTCGACCGGGTGCTGGAAAAGACGGGACTGATCTGATGCGGCTCCTGAGCTTTTTCGACGGAGATCAAACGAAGCCCGGGGCGGTGAAGGGCAACGGGATTGTGGACCTCGCGGCGCGGCTCGGCGTTTCGGACGTCAAGGCGATCCTCCAGCGTGGGCTTCTGCCGCAGGCAGAAGAAGCCGTCGCGGCAGCGGACGCCGATTTCGCACTCGATTCGGTGGTTCTCGACCTGCCGATTACCGACCCCGGGCGCATCTTCTGCGTTGGCGTCAATTACATGAACCGCAACGCGGAATATCGGGACGGCCAGGAGGCGCCCGCCTATCCTTCGCTCTTCATGCGCGGTCCCCTCTCCCTTGCCGCCCACGAGCAGGCCATTCTCATCCCGCGCGAGTCGGAACAGCTCGACTATGAAGGCGAGATCGTGATGGTCATCGGCAAGGCCGGCCGGCGCATCGCGCCGATCAAGGCGATGGATCATGTGGCAGGCCTGACCATCATGAACGAGGGGACGGTGCGCGACTGGCTTCGCCACGGCAAGTTCAACGTCACCCAGGGCAAGAATTTCGACCGTTCAGGCGGCCTCGGCCCATGGATCGAAACGGATCTCGCCGCGCTCGACGTCACGAACCTCGCGCTTGAAACGCGCGTCAACGGCGAGTTGCGCCAGAAGGATACCACCCGATCGATGGCTTTTTCGCTTGCGCGCATCGTGGAATATATCTCCACCTTTACGACGCTTCAGCCGGGCGACATGATCGCAGCCGGCACGCCGACAGGCGCGGGAGCGCGCTTCGACCCGCCGCGCTGGCTGCAACCCGGCGACGTGGTGGAAGTCGAGGTGGAGGGAGTGGGAACGTTGCGCAACCGGATCGAGCGGGAAGAGTGAGCAGCAAATCACCGACGACACATCAGGAGGTCTTGCCGGAAGACCGGCTCCTGCCACGCGATACGCGGCGTTCGCTACCGATCGCGCTTCTGCGGGCGCGCGAAGCGGTCATGTCGCGCTTTCGTCCGATGCTCGCGCGGCATGACGTGACCGAACAGCAATGGCGGGTCATCCGCACGCTGGGCGAGGTGCCGCAACTTGAAGCCAACGAGCTTGCCGAGCGGGCCTGTGTCCTTGCGCCAAGCCTCACCCGGATCATCAAGTCGCTCGAAGACCGCGGCCTGATCGCGCGCACGCGCCATGAGACCGACGGACGCCGCGTGCTTCTCACCATCACACCCGCCGGAACCGACCTGATCCGGGCCGTCGTGCCCGAGAGCGCCAGGATATTCGCCGAACTGGAAGCCCGTTACGGGCGCGATCGTATTCACTCCCTGCTCGATCAACTCGAGGAATTGACGGCGACCCTGTCCGGCGACGAAGCCTGAGCCCGTCACACTGCGGGGCAGGTCGACGTCGGCTGCAGGCCAACACTCGGCGGTTCGACCCGCTCTGCCTTGCGTCGTGCGACGCACCCTGCCGGCTGCACCCTTGCCGACGGCAGGTTCCGCGGCATGGGCAGGTCGGCCAACTGGCGTTCGTTCATATGCGCCAGCACCGGATGCGACAGCGGATCGGCCATCCAGTCCTCCGCACCGCAATCATCTCCCGACCGGTTTTTTTCCCGAACGCCCCTCAGCTTTTCAACCATTGAGAATAACTTTATCATCGCGCCACTCCTTTCGTGGGCCAAGTCATTCGGCGCATGATATAGAAGCCATTCGCGACATCGGGTATCGCGAAGATCACGACCACAGTTTAGAAAAACTTGATGAGATCACTGAACAGAATTCATCTCAACGGACTGCACGCGGTGGAGGCCGTCCATCGCCTGGGGGCGCTGCAGCCCGCGGCCCTCGAACTCGGCGTTTCCGTCAGCGCAGTGAGCCAGCAGGTCAACCGGACCGAACGGCAACTCGGCCGCACGCTGTTCGAGCGCACTCCCAAGGGGCTTGCGCCAACGCCCTTCGGAGCGCAGTTCGCAAAGCGACTCACGACAGGTTTCAACGAGATCGCCCAGGCGGTCAGGCTGGCGGACATGGATCGTGACGACACGCTGGTCGTATCCGTCGCACCGGCCTTCGCCTCGAAATGGCTGGTGCCGCGGTTGGGGCGCATGTTCGCCCGTCATCCCGACATCATCATCCGTTTCGATGCCAGCACCCGGCTGGTCGATCTCGAACACTCGGATGTCGACCTGGCAATCCGGATGGGCGATGGCGATTGGCCGGGGACCGACGCGGAACTTCTGTGGCAACAGGACATCTTTCCCGTTTGCGCGCCATCGCTGGCGAGCCAGTTGAAAGGCATCGACGACCTTTCCCGCATCGCGGCCATCACTGACGAGAACTCGATGATCCAGTGGGAAGACTGGTTTCAGGCCGCGGGCGTGGCCCCGGTCGAACTCAGGCGCGGAGCAAGCTTCACCGATCCCATGCTGGCACTCGATGCTGTGCTCGACGGTCACGGGGTCATGCTCGCCTCCGAACTGCTGGCCGCCGACGGTCTCGCCGACGGCCGGCTCGTTGCCCCGTACGGCGTCCGCGCCATCAGTGGGCTCGGCTACTATCTGTGCCGGCCCGCCGGCGCAGCGCGGCCGCGCAAGGTGCGCGCCTTCACGGCCTGGCTGCGCGAGGAAATGGCGGTCACGATCCGCAATTCCACCCTGACGCGCTAACACGGCGTCAAGCCTCGGCAGTGTCAGAAATCCATGCCGCCCGGCATCGGCGGCGCAGATGCCGCCTCCTTCTTCGGCTTCTCGGCCACCATGGCCTCGGTCGTCACGAGCAGGCCGGCAACGGAGGCGGCGTCCTGCAGGGCTGTACGCACCACCTTGGCGGGATCGATCACGCCCTGCCTGTACAGGTCGCTGAACTCGCCGGTCTGCGCGTTCCATCCGTATCCGGCATTGCCCGTCTCTCGCAGCTTGCCAACAATGAGCGAGCCTTCCGCTCCGGCATTTTGCGCTATCTGACGGACCGGCGACTCGAGAGCTCGCCGCACGATCTCGACTCCCACCTTCTGATCGTCGTTGTCGACCTCGACGCCATCCAGAACCTCCTGAGCCCTGAGCAAAGCCACTCCGCCGCCAGGAAGAACGCCCTCCTCGACCGCCGCGCGTGTGGCATGCAGGGCATCGTCAACACGGTCCTTTCGCTCCTTCACTTCGACTTCGGTCGAGCCGCCGACGCGGATCACCGCGACGCCGCCAGCGAGCTTGGCCAGACGCTCCTGCAATTTCTCGCGATCATAGTCGGATGTGGTTTCCTCGATCTGCGCCCTGATCTGGGCGACGCGACCCTTGATTTCCTCCTTCGACCCCGCACCGTCGATGATCGTGGTGCTGTCCTTTTCAACCATCACCTTCTTGGACCGGCCAAGCATGTTCAAGGTCACGCTTTCCAGCTTGATGCCCAGATCCTCCGAAACGGCCGTGCCTCCGGTCAGCACGGCAATGTCCTCCAGCATGGCCTTACGGCGGTCACCGAAGCCAGGCGCCTTGACCGCGGCAACCTTCAGACCGCCGCGCAGCTTGTTGACCACGAGCGTCGCCAGGGCCTCGCCCTCCACATCCTCGGCAATGATGAGGAGCGGCTTCCCCGACTGGACGACCGCCTCCAGAACCGGCAGCAGCGCCTGCAGATTGGACAGCTTTTTCTCGTGGATCAGAACGTAGGGTTCTTCGAGCTCGACGCGCATCTTGTCCTGGTTGGTGATGAAATAGGGCGACAGATAGCCGCGATCGAACTGCATGCCTTCGACAATCTCGAGTTCGGTCTCCGCCGTCTTTGCCTCTTCCACCGTGATGACGCCGTCATTGCCGACCTTCTGCATGGCATCGGCCAGGAAGCGGCCAACCTCGGCGTCGCCGTTGGCCGAGATGGTGCCGACCTGCGCAATCTCGTCGTTGCTGGTCACTTTCCGGGCCTTGGATTTCAGTTCGGCCACCACTGTCTCGACGGCCCTGTCGATGCCGCGTTTGAGATCCATCGGGTTCATGCCGGCCGCAACGGCCTTGGCGCCTTCCCTGACGATGGCCTGTGCGAGAACGGTCGCGGTGGTCGTGCCGTCGCCTGCCACATCGCTCGTCTTCGACGCGACCTCGCGCAGCATCTGGGCACCCATGTTCTCGAACTTGTCCTCCAGTTCGATCTCCTTGGCCACCGTCACGCCGTCCTTCGTGACGCGTGGCGCGCCGAAAGACTTGTCGATGACGACATTGCGGCCCTTCGGACCGAGCGTGACCTTGACGGCATCGGCAAGAATGTCGACGCCCCTCAGCATGCGCTCACGCGCATCTCCATGGAATCTGACTTCCTTTGCAGTCATCGCGATACTCCTTCACGAAGAAGCGATTGCGTTGTGTAAGACCTGGTCAGGCGGCCTTTTTCGTCGACGCGGTCTGTTCGATCACGCCCATGACGTCGGCCTCCTTCATGACGAGCAGATCCTCGCCTTCCAGCCGGATCTCCGTTCCGGACCATTTGCCGAACAGGATGCGATCCCCAACCTTGAGATCGAGCGGCTGCAGCTGACCATTTTCGTTGCGCGCCCCGGGCCCGGCGGCGACAACCTCGCCCTCCTGCGGCTTTTCTCTGGCCGTGTCGGGTATGATGATACCCCCGGCGGTCCTTTCGTCGCTTTCGATGCGACGCACCAGAATTCGGTCTTGCAAGGGACGGAATTTCATTTGTTTCTCCTCCTTCACACGATCCACCCAGACAGTTTCTCCTCCCCCCACACACCCATCCCGGGGCTGTGAACCCACAAGGCATGATCTGGTCGCGATAGCGCCCGTTTCAAGACAGTGTGAGGGAAAAATTGGCACTCATCAAGCGAGAGTGCCAAAGACCGTCCGAGCATGTTTCCGCAGGGCACTGCATTGACTTGTAACTTGGCCACATGGTGTCGTGCACAGATATGCCGCCAACGGATCGACGTGCCACAATCGCGCGACGGCCCAAAGGGCGATCCGTCGGAGCGGCACAGCCAGACGTTTCCGATTTCATGGAGGCCAAATGACGACTGAAGCCGCTGCCCGGGGTTCTGCACCGACCCTTGCCGACATTCTCGCCGCCCAGGCGAGGATTTGCGGAGTGGCGGCGCGCACGCCGCTTGTCCCCTCTCCACACGCCACGGCACTCAACGGCAACGACTTCCTCCTGAAGCTCGAAATCGCGCAGCCGATCGGCGCATTCAAGCTGCGCGGCGCTGTCAACGCCGTCTTCGCACTCGGCGAGGACGTGCGCGGGGTGACTTGCTGTTCCACCGGAAATCATGGCCGCGGCGTCGCATACGCTGCCCGCGCGCGCGGCATCCGGGCCGTCATCTGCATGTCCTCGCTGGTGCCGCAGGTCAAGATCGACGGCATCAAGGCGCTGGGCGCCGAGGTGCGGATCGGCGGCAGCAGCCAGGACGAGGCGCTGGCCGCAAGCCGGGAACTGGCCGCGAAGGAAGGGCTCGTCGAAATCTCGCCCTTCGACGATCCGCTGGTGATCGCTGGCCAGGGAACGATCGGCCTCGAGATACTTCAGGACCGACCCGACCTGGCGGCAATTCTGGTGCCGCTTTCCGGAGGCGGCCTGGCGGGCGGCATCGCTCTGGCCGCCAAAGCGATCAAGCCGGACATCAAGGTGATCGGCTTGTCGATGGATCGCGGGGCTGCGATGAAGGCTTCTATCGATGCTGGCCACCCGGTAGAAGTGGAGGAAGTCGCCAGCCTGGCCGATTCCCTAGGCGGCGGCATCGGATTGGAAAACCGCATCTCCTTCCGGATTTGCCGCGACCTTCTGGACGACGTCGTGCTCGTCAGCGAAGACGAGATCTATGGCGCAATGCAGGCGCTCTATTACGAGGACAGGCTTGTCGCCGAGGGCGCCAGCGCGGTCGGCATTGCGGCTCTGGCAAGCGGCCGGGTCGGCCCGCTTGGCGGTCCGGCTGCGACAATCGTCAGCGGGCGCAATGTCGACATGACTGTCTTCACAGACATCATCTGCGGCCGGGACGTCCGGCTCGGAGGCATGACCGTGGCCGGACGGGCCTACAAGGGCGCCGGCCGGTAGAACCGGCCCGACGCCCCTTTCGCGGCTCGTCTCAGTGCAGCTTCAGCACGATGCGCCCGTCGATGCCGCCCGCTTCCATGCGCTCGAATATGTCATTGATGTTGTCGAGCTTGTCCCAGGAAAAGTGTGCCGCCACCGAACCGTCGCCGGCGAAATCGAGCGCCTCTTCGAGATCCTGACGCGTGCCGACAATGGAGCCGCGTATGGTGATCCGTTTCAGGACCGTATCGAAGATCGGCATGGCGAACATGCCGGGCGGCAGACCGACGAGCGCCATCGTGCCGTGCGGGCGCAACATGCCGAAGGCCTGTTCGAACGCCTTCGGCGAAACGGCCGTGACGAGAACACCGTGGACGCCGCCGATCTGCCTTTCGATCTCGGCCGCCGGATCGACCTCGCGCGCATTGAGCGCAATTTCTGCTCCCAGCGACTTCGCAAGTTCCAGTTTGTCAGGGTGAACGTCGACGGCGGCGACATGCATGCCCATGGCGCGGGCATATTGCACTGCCATGTGACCGAGACCGCCGATGCCCGAAACCGCCACCCATTCGCCCGGCTTCACCTCGGTCTCCTTCAGCCCCTTGTAGACCGTCACCCCGGCGCACAGCACAGGCGCGGCAGGGCCCCATTCCAGCGCGTCGGGCAGCCGTCCGACATAATTCGGATCGGCAAGTGCATATTCGGCAAAGCTTCCATTGACCGAATATCCGGTATTCTGCTGGTTGGGACACAGCGTTTCCCAGGCGGTGCGGCAGTAGGTGCAGTAGCCGCAGGCGGTATGCAGCCACGGGACACCCACCCTGTCGCCTTCCTTGATACGCTTGACGTTGCGCCCGACACCTACAACCGTGCCGACGCCTTCATGGCCGGGAATGAACGGCGGGCTGGGCTTGACGGGCCAGTCGCCTTTCACAGCGTGGAGGTCCGTATGGCAGACCCCTGTGGCCGCCATCTTCACAAGAATCTGGTCGGGATCGGGCTCCGGCACGGGCCATTCCTCGATAACGAGCGGCTCGCCGAGCGTCCTGCACACGGCCGCCTTCATCATGTTCGACATAGCGGGTCTCCTTTCCTGCACACGCGGTTTTTCGTCCAGCGCCCCCTGCGAATTCGGGTTGTGTGCGCCCCGCAACTGCGCCGCATGGCGGGGCGTCGTGTCGATCACCTCACATCTTCAGCCAACCCATGCGCCGCATGATCTGCTTTTCGATTTCCAGCACGATCATCATGCCCAGACCGGCCGCGACGATGAGCACTCCGTCCCAGAAACGGATCGGCCGGCTGTCGAACAGCTGCTGCATGACCGGCAGATAGGTGAAGGCCAACTGCGCGATAACGACGGCCCCGACCGCCATCAGAACGGCTGGCGTGCCCATTGCGCCGCGCAGGCTGAACGAGGTCATGTGGATGTAGCGCACGTTGAACAGATAGAAGATTTCCAAGACGATGATGGTGTTGACGACCATCGTACGCGCGGTCTCCAGATCGTATCCGCGGCCGAGCGCGTAGAAGAAGATGACGAGGCCGATGCCCAGGAACAGGAAGGAGACGAAGATCACGCGCCACACGAGAAACGGGGTGAGGAGCCCCTCGTCTGGGGCGCGCGGCTTTCTTTGCATGATGTCCGGCTCGGCAGGCTCGAATGCCAGGACGAGACCCAGCGTTGCCGTCGAAAGGAGATTGATCCACAGAATCTGCACCGCGGACATCGGAAGCGCGAAGTTGAACAATATCGCGGCGACGACCGTCATCACCTCCCCGCCATTGGTCGGCAATGTCCATGCAGTCACCTTGCGTATGTTGTCGAAGACGACGCGCCCTTCATTGACCGCGGAGACGATGGACGCGAAATTGTCGTCGAGCAGGACCATCTGCGAGGCTTCGCGTGCCGCATCGGTGCCTTTCACGCCCATGCTGATGCCGACATCGGCCTGCTTCAGCGACGGCGCGTCGTTGACCCCGTCGCCGGTCATCGCAACCACCGCGCCCGTCGACTGCAGGGCCCTGACGATGCGCAGTTTGTGTTCCGGGCTGGTGCGGGCGAAGACTGCCGTCTCGGCGACCACGTCCGGCAGTTCGGCATCGGGGACCGTGTCGAGTTCGCGCCCGGTCATCACCTGAGGCGCATCGTCCAGACCGAGCTGGCGCGCGATCGCCGCGGCGGTCTGACCATGGTCGCCGGTGATCATCTTGACCCGGATGCCGGCCGAACGGCATTCCGCGATTGCCGTCACCGCCTCTTCGCGAGGCGGATCGATGAAACCCGCCAGCCCCAGAAAGACCATCCCCTCCTTCAGGTCGCCGAAGTCGATCTCGCGAGTTGCGACAGCAGCAGTCCTCGTTGCGAAACCCAGTACCCGTTCGCCCGCCTCGGCGGCGGCGCCGATGCATTTCAGCCAGTAGTCACGATCGATGGGCTCCACACCGTCCTCGCCTTCCTGAAGGGCGCACATATCCAGCAGTTCGTCCGGCGCTCCCTTGACGAAAATCTCAGGCGCGCCGTCACCCCTCTGATTGAGCGTCGCCATGAAGCGATGTTTGGCATCGAAGGGGATCGTGTCGAGGCGCTCCCACGCAGTCCGGGTTTCCTCGCTGTCGAGACCGGACTTCATCGCCACGGAGACCAGTGCGCCCTCCATCGGATCGCCGGCCACGATCCACCCTTCGCGGTTGCGCTTCAGATGCGCATCGTTGCAGAGAAGCCCGGCGAGGATGAGCTTTCCGCTTTGCGCGAGGATATCCTTCTGCGTCCCGTCATTGGCGACAGAGCGGAACTCGCCCTCAGGATCATAGCCGCTGCCGGTCACGGTGACCTGGCCTGCGCTCACGTCGAGCCGACGCACGGTCATCTCGTTGCGGGTGAGCGTTCCGGTCTTGTCGGAGCAGATGACGGAGGTGGCGCCGAGCGTCTCCACCGCCGGCAGATGACGGATTGCCGCATTGCGGCGGGCCATTGTCTGCACCCCGATCGCCAGGGTTATGGTGATGACGGCCGGCAGACCTTCCGGAATGGCGCCCACGGCCAGCGCCACGACGACGATCAGGGCATCGACCGGGTCGTAGCCGCGTGCCAAGGTGGCGAATGCGAACAGAATGGCCGATACAGCCAATGCGAGCCACGTGAACCGCGTGCCGAACCGGTTGATCTGCCGCAGCAGCGGCGTCGTCATCGGCCGCACCTCTTGGAGCAGCGCACTGATGCGCCCGATCTGCGTATTCGCCCCGGTCGCCACGCAGACCCCCGCGCCCTGGCCGGAGGCGACCATCGTACCGGAATACGCCATGGAATGACGGTCACCCAGCGAGGCATCGAAGGCCACAGGAAGGATGGATTTCTCCGCGGCGACCGATTCGCCCGTTAGAATGGCCTCCTCGATCAGCAGCGCATGCGAGCGAACCAGGCGCAGATCCGCCGGGACCCGGTCTCCCGCCTCCAGGAGAACGATGTCGCCGGGCACGAGATCGGCCGCCGGCACAACCTGGCGATGACCGTCGCGCCTGACCTGCGTATGCGGCGAGACCAGATCGCGGATGGCGTCGAGCACCTTCTCAGCCTTGCCTTCCTGCAGATAGCCGACCACGGCATTGACCAGCACGACGGCGATGATGACCGAGGCATCCACGTAATGCGCAAGCAGCGCCGCCACCACCGCGGCGGCAAGCAGGAAATAGATCAGCGCATTATGAAACTGCAGCAGGAATCTCTGGAGCGGGTGGCGGCCAGTTGCAGACCTGAGTGAATTGGGCCCATGCCGGGCGAGCCTCTTCGCCGCCTCATCCCCGCTCAATCCGGTTTCGCGCGTATCAAGGGCCTGCACCACGTCCTTGGCGGACCGGGCATGAAAATCGAGCGGCGGACTCTGCTCATCGGAAGTGTTGGCGGGGGAGGAAGTATCCATGCTGCTTTCCCGGTTGCTGACGAAGTCACCGTTTGCCCCACCGGTCAAATGTTAGCGCATGCTTTTGTACTTGTAGACCCGTGATCTGGCTGACACCGCTGCGATCATCCCGACACTATTGAAGACCCGAAGCCCTCCTATCTCAAGAAGCGCCTGAAACGCCGCAGAGAGAAGATGAAAAGTATCGTGCCGATGAGAAGCAACGCGGCAAACTGCGGCCACACGACGCTCAGGCCGGCACCTCTGAACTATATCGCCTGCGCCAGTATGACGAAATGCGTGTTGGGCGCGGCAAGCATGATGTTCTGTATGATCTCGGGCATGCTCTCGCGCGGCGTGAGACCGCCGGACAGAACCTGCAAGGGAAGCAGGACGAGCATCAGGAGCAGACCGAACTGCGGCATGGAGCCGGCCACGGTCGCCAGGAAAATCCCCATCGACGTCGTGGCGAAGAGCTGAAGGGCGGTGCCAGCCAGAAAGAGCAGCATCGAGCCCTGGATCGGTATTTCCAATAGTCCATGCGCTATGACGATGAGCGAGAAGGCGGATGCCACGAGCACCACGAAGCCCATCGACCAGATCTTGCTCAACATGATTTCCGTCGGTGTCACCGGCATGACAAGCAGGTGCTCGACGGTCCCGTGCTCGCGCTCCCTGATGAGGGCAGCGCCCGTCAGGACGATCGACAGCATGGTGATGGAGGAGATGATGTTGGTGATTGCGCTGAACCAGCCCTTGTCGAGTTCCGGGTTGAAGCGGGCGCGCAGCGTCAGGTCGACAGGCAGGCTCTGAACCTGACGATAACGGTTCACATATTCGTTGACCTCGGAACTGACGATGGTCTGAACGTAGCCACCACCCGAGAAGGCCTGGGACATGCGGGTGGCATCGATGTTGAGCTGTATGGTCGGCGAACGCCCGGCCAGCAGGTCGCGCTGGAAGTCGGGCGGAATGTTGAGGGCGAAGGTTTCGAGCCCCGCATCCATCCGGCTGTCCATTTCCGGCAGCGAGATGAGATTGGGGACGGTGAAATAGGGCGGATAGAACGCGGTTTCTATGCGCGCCGAAACCGGCGAGTGGTCCTCGTCGACGATCGCGATGGCGGCGTTGTTCAGGGTTTCGGGAATCGAGTTCGACGATGTGTAGATCGACAGCGTGAAGGCATAGACGATCAGCGCGATGAGCATGGGATCGCGCATGAGCCCACGCAATTCCTTGACGCCGAGGTTCCAGACGTTCGCTATCCGCATCCTCAGCGCTCCTGCTTTCTGAGCAACAGCACGCCCAGCCCGAGCAACACGGGTATGGCGATCAGGAGCGGCACGAACGCACCCGAAAGATCGCCGAATTGCAGCGCCTTGGAAAACGTTCCGCGCGAAATGGTCACGAAATAGGTCGTGGGGAATATGGTGCCGATGAAGGCGCCTGCGCCCTGCAGCGACGAGACCGGATCAATCAGGCCGGAATACTGGACGGCCGGGATCATGGTCAGCAGGGCCGTTCCGAAGATGGCCGCGATCTGGCTCTTGATGAAGGTGGAGATCAGCAGACCCATGCCGGTCGTTATGATCGTATAGAGCAGGGCTGCGAGCGTGAAGGTGAGAAAACTGCCGGTGAACGGAACGCGGAAAATAAACACGGCGAAGGCCGTCAGCATGAAGAAGTTGACCATTGCCAGCGCGACATAGGGTATCTGCTTGCCGACAAGAAATTCCAGGCGGGTGATGGGCGTGACATAGAAATTGATGATGGAGCCCAGTTCCTTCTCCCGCACCACGCTGAGCACGGACAGTACCGCCGGTATGATCAGGAGCAGGATCGGGATGACGGCGGGCACCATGGCCACGAGGCTCTGAAGGTCCGGGTTGTAGCGGTAGCGCACAGCCAGTTGGAAATCGCCGATGGTCGCCGCATTGCCATACAGTCTGCGTGCTTCCTGCGTCAGCCAGGCCGCATGCATTCCCTGGACGTAGCCGCGCACGGTTTCCGCCCGCGACGGCATCGCGCCGTCGATCCAGGCCCCGATCTCGACGCTGGTGCCCCGAGCAATGTCACGGCCGAAGCCAGGCGGTATCTCGACCGCCAGGCTGAGTTCGCCGTCGCGCATGCGCCGGTCGAGATCGTCATAATCGGTAATGGGCGGCCGTTCGATGAAGTAGCGGGAGCCGGCGATCTGCTGCACGTAGTTGCGGCTGATCGTCGTGTCGTCATTGTCGAGGACGGCAAATGTGAGGTCCTCGACATCCATGTTGATCCCGTAACCGATGACGAACATCAAGATGACGCTGCCCAGGATGGCAAGCGTCGCGCGGATGGGATCGCGCCGCAGCTCCAGCGACTCGCGCCGCGTATATGCGAACATCCGCCGTGGATCGAAGGCGCGGTGCCGTTTCTGCGGCATGGCCGGAAGCGCCTCCACGGCATGCGCGGCAGGCTGCTGCGCCTGTTGCGGCGGCTCCTGTTCGCCGATCGCGTCTTCCAGATAGGCGATGAACGCGTCTTCCAGCGTCGCCGCTGACCGACTGGCCGTAATCGCAGCGGGCGTATCGCTGATCAGCACCTTTCCGGCATGCATGAGGGAGATGCGGTCGCAGCGCTCCGCCTCGTTCATGAAATGGGTGGAAACGAAAATGGTCACGCCGTCGCGTCGCGACAGGTCGGACAGTATCTGCCAGAAGCTGTCGCGGGCGACGGGATCGACGCCCGAGGTCGGCTCGTCGAGAATGAGCATGTCGGGTGAATGGATCATCGCCACGGCGAGCGACAGCCGCTGGCGGATGCCAAGGGGCAGCGCGTCGGGCAGTTCGTCCATATCGTCGGCCAGGTCGAACCGCTCGGCCATCTCCGCGACTCTGCCCGCTATTGCATCGGCCGGCACGTTGAACAGCCGCGCATGCAGTTCGAAGTTCTGCCGAACGGTCAATTCCGAGTAGAGCGAGAAAGCCTGGGACATGTAACCGACGCGGCGCCGCACCTCTATATCGCGGGGATCGACGACGCGACCGAACAGCCGCGCCGTCCCCTCGCTCGCCGGCAAGAGGCCGGTCAGCATCTTCATCGTCGTCGTCTTGCCGCAGCCGTTGGAGCCGAGGAAGCCGAAGATCTCACCGCGCTGAATTCGGAAGCTGACGTCGTCGACCGCCGTAAAGCTGTCGAAGCGCATCGTCAGATGCTCCGCCTCGATTGCCGGCTCGCCGCCGTCGTCGCTCACGCGCGGCGGGATGATCACTTCCCTGTGCCCGCGCCTTTCCTCCTCAGGCAGGAGAGCGATGAAGGCCGCATCGAGGTTCGGCGCACCGGTCTGCTGCAGGAGTTCGGCTGGCGAGCCCGTCGCCAGTATGCGGCCCGCCTCCATGGCGACCAGCCAATCGAACCGCGCCGCCTCGTCCATGTATGCGGTTGCAACGACCACGCTCATTCCCGGACGATCGACCCTGATCCGGTTGATGAGTTCCCAGAACTGACGGCGGGCCAGCGGATCGACGCCGGTCGTCGGCTCGTCCAGGATCAATAGATCTGGATCGTGAATGAGCGCACAGCACAATCCCAGCTTCTGCTTCATGCCGCCCGAAAGCTTGCCGGCGGGCCGGTCGACAAAGGGCGACAGCCCGGTGCTTTGCAGCAGATCGGCAATACGACGTTCGCGCTCCTCGCGATTGTGCCCGAAAAGCCGGCCGAAAAAGTCGATATTCTCGAAGACGGACAGTGTCGGATAGAGATTCTTGCCCAGGCCCTGAGGCATGTAGGCAATGCGCGGATAGATGGCCCTGCGATGACCGGGATCGGCGATGTCGCCGCCAAGCACTGTGATCCGGCCCGTCTGCATTTCACGCGCACCGGCCACCAGCGAGAGCAGGCTTGACTTGCCCACCCCGTCCGGACCGATCAGTCCAACCATCAAACCCGAGGGCAAGTCGATCGTCAGGGAATCCAGCGCTCGCGTCGACCCATAGGAGAGGCCGACGGTTTCCAGCCGCGCGACAGGCGGCGCGGCCGCCAACTCGGTATGCCGCCCGTTCATTCGACCAGCGATCCGCTCAGATTGGCCGGCCATTCGACGGCGGGGTCAAGCCTGACATAGGCGACACCGGGGAGCCCCGTCTTGACCTGCTGGATGTGCTCCTTGAGCAGTTCTTCGGGAATCTGGGCCTTGATGCGAAACATCAGCTTTTCGCGTTCGTCGGCGGTTTCGACCGTCTTGGGCGTGAACTGGGCAACGTCGGAAACGAAGGTCGCCTTTGCCGGTATCACAAATTGCGGCACGGCATCGAGCACGAGGCGGACCTCGGAACCCATGGCGACCCGCCCGGCCTGTGCGGTCGGAAGGAAGAACGTCATGTAGACGTCGCTGAGATCGACGAGATTGAGAACCCGCCCGCCGGCAGACAAGACCTCGCCCAGCTGCGCCACGCGATACTGAACGCGTCCGCTGCGCGGCGAGCGCAAGATGCTGTCGTTGATGTCTGCGTCGATGCTTTCGATCGCTGCCTGGGCCGCGTCTACCGCCGCCCTGGCATCGACCACCTGCGCCTTTGCGGCATGAATGGCAGCGTCGCTTGCGGCAAGCTGGGCCTCGGCTGCGCTGCGCGCCGCGGTGGCGCCCTGCACCGCAGCCCGATCATCGTCCAGAACCTGTTGCGACACGGCGCTTGTCGTCACCAGCCGCTCCGAACGCTCGAAACGCTTCTGCGCGGCCTCGAGTTCAGCAGTGCGCTGTTCGATCACCGCCGCAGCCGCCTTGCGTTCGGCTTCTCTTTGTATCACCAGGCTCTCGGCCGTATCGACGCCGATCTTCGCCCGCTGCAACTGGGCATCGGCCTGCCGGCGCTGTGCTTCGAGCTGCTCGGTATCCATCCGCGCCAGCACCTGTCCGGCCTCGACGAAATCGCCCTCGTTGACAAGGATTTCCTTGATGCGACCAGGCGTCTTTGTGGAGATGTCAATCTCGACCGCCTCGATCCGGCCGTTGCCGCTGGCAAACCCGTCGGGGAGACCCCGATCATTGATCGACTGCCAGATCCAATACCCCCCAACCGCCACGACTGCGGCGAGCACCGCCACCAGCGCACGCTTTCTGGACTCGGTCATATCGACGTTCCTCGGATTTTCTTGGATTGAAAAATGAAGCACTTCGCAGCGACGCCAAACAGGTCTTGCAGTTCAGCCATGGCGGGTGAACGCCTGCACCGAACGCGCAGCAGCGGGCAAATTGTCCAGAGCTTGCTAAGGTCGATAGGCGGACGTTGACCACGGCGAGCCTTCCGGGAATACAGACCTACTCGTATCGGTAGCATAGGTGCGAATTCGCTCGACTGGCAAGCGTCACGCCTCACCGTATCATGTGATCGGCTGCGTTTGACTTCAAACAACGGCCCCTGCAACGCCGGATATAAAGCATGAATTTTCATATACTTCTGCAACATGATGATCATGTTGCACCAGGGACACGCGCACCAAATATCTACTGGTAACGCGATGAATATTCCGATTGAGATTCATTGACGACGGCACGCCAACTCAATAGCGTCGATCCGGGTGGGGAAGATTGGGAGCGTGCATGGCGGTCCGATTTTCTTCTAATGCCTTCAGATATTTGATCGATGAACGGCGCTTAGTTCAGACAATTTCCGGTAGAGGCTCTCAGGCAGTCGGTATTGGACACTTTTGCTCTCGTGATCGCCGAAGGCGCCTGGGTCTTGCGACAGCCTTGATAGCAGCGCTGCCGGCAGCGGCCATTCCGACACGAGCATGGGCGGAGTGCGATCCGGCAGCTCCAACCTCGGGCGACACCGTCGAGTGCACCGGCACCTCGGCGGGCTTCACCACAAACGGGCTCGGCAGCCTGACGGTCGACATCCTGTCCGGCACGAGTTTCAACGGCCCGTTCAGCGCATCGAATACCGGCGTACTCGGCATCACCAATGCCGGCAATCTGCAGACGATCACGCTGACTGATAACGGCATCGTCACGTTCACCAATTCCGGCAACATCAACAACGGCCTGATCATCGTCGGTGACGGCGATCACACCATCACCAATCTCAACGGCAACATCAACAACACCTTCTCCATCACCGGCAATGGCGACAACTCCATCACCAATACCGGCATCCTGAACCCGGGCATCACGGTGAGTGGCGACGGGACGCTGACCGTGCTCAACAATGCTGGTTCCTTCATCAACCAGCAGATCCTGGTGACGGGCGCGACCGACACCACCATCGACAACTACGGTACGATCCAGGGTAGTACCTTCAGCCTCGACACGGGCGAGGACGTCGTGACCAACTACGATGGCGGGACCATCAACGCCAATGTGCTAATGGGCGGGTCGAACGACGCGTTCAACATGCTCGGCGGCCGCGTGAACGGCAACATCGAGCAAGGCGACGGCCAGGACAATGCAACGATCTCCGGCGGAGAGATATCGGGGTTCCTGCGTGCCGGTACGGGCGCGGACGATCTTCTGTGGGACGGTGGCCTCGTCGGCGGCATCGACATGGGAAGCGAGAACGATACGGCTCTCTTCGTCGGGCTTTCAGACACCGAGTTGCGCGCGATCGAGATCAACGGCGGTTTCGGCAGCGACAGGCTGACATGGCGTGACACGCAGGGCTCGCGTCCAGAACGGCTGCTCAACTGGGAGCTCATCCGCCTGACCAGTGGTTCCCAACTCACCATGGGCGGCAACCTCGTGCTTGGCGATAGCGGGAGCGGGACGGGCACGCTGTCGATCGACGACACAAGCACGCTCGTTGCCAGCCAAGGCCAGCACACCATCACCCCGGCCACCGCCGGCGAAAGCGTGACCGTCATCAACGCCGGCACGATCGACATGACGGCGGGCGGCAATTCGGTCACCGACACGCTGCAGATTACCGGCAACTATCGCGGCGACAACGGCTCACAGCTTCTGAACACCTATCTGGCCAGCGACGGGGCGCCGTCGGACCACCTCATCGTATCGGGCACCCAGACCGGCACCACACGTCTGTTCATCACCAACGTCGACGGTCCGGGCGACCTGACGACGGACGACGGCATCCTGGTGAACAGGGGAATCGGGGTGAGCGACGGCGCCTATGTCCTGGGCGGCGTGGTGGCCGCCGGCGCCTACGAATACCGTCTCGTGCAGGGCGGATCGGACGCCGGCACGGAGAACAACTGGTACCTGGTCTCCCATGCTACGGACATCGACGGAGACGGCGATGGCGAGGACGGCGACGACGACCGGGACGAGGACCACGACGGCGACACCGATGGAAACATCGATGGCGACAATGACGGCAATCCCGACATAGAGGTTCCGCTCTACCGGCCGGAGGTTCCCATTCACGCGCCGGTGCCGGCCATGGGACGCGCGCTGACGCGCGGCATCCTCGGGACCTTCCACGAACGCGAGGGCGAACAGGTCTGGTCACGACGCAACGAGGGCTTCGAGGCCGCCTGGCTGCGCACCTTCGGCATGCTGCACGAACAGTCCTGGCAAGGCGATCTCGATCCCACCTTCGACGGCGAGCTGTGGGGCTTCCAGGCCGGCCTGCCGGTGCATCTGATGGAGCACGACAACGGCCAGCGCGACGTCTTCGGCCTGTTCGCAGGCTTCGGGCGCACAACCGGCGACGTCAGCGGCTTCGCGCTTGGCCAGCCCGACCGCGATGTCGGCCACCTGTCGATCAACGCCTACAGCATCGGCGGCTACTGGACCCATCACTGGCCCAACGAGGCCTATGTGGACGCCGTCCTGATGTTCTCCTGGCTCGACGCGGAATCGCGATCCAACCGCGGCATCAGCGCCGATATCGACGGCACCGAGGTCGCCGCCTCCATCGAGGCCGGCATCCCCTTCGACATCACCGAAACCTGGCAGATCGAGCCGCAGGGCCAGATCATCTGGCAGCATCAGGACTTCGATCAGGCCGCCGACCAGTTCTCGACCATCGATTTCGACAATGTCGATGCCTTCACCGGACGCATCGGCGCCCGACTGGTCGGCGAATACCTGACCGACGACGACATCCGCCTGCGCCCCTTCGCAAAGGCCAACATCTGGCACCAGTTCTCCGGCAGCGACCAGCTGACCTACAACAGCTTCACGACGCTCGCCAACGAGCGCGAGGCAACCTCGCTGGAACTCGGCCTCGGCCTCACCGCCGATTTCGACGAGCAGACCAGTCTCTACGCCAATGTCGACTACTCGACCAATCTCGGCGGCCAGAACATCGACGTCTGGGAGGGACGCCTCGGACTTAGAATCACATGGTGAGCGAGGGCCAGGCCGGCTTGGTCGTGCGCGATCCTAGCGATCGGACATGACACCCGAGGCAGCAAGGCTGAAGGAATGTCCAGGCAGCCCGGCAAGCCGTTCGAGCTCGTCCATCACCGAGGATCGCGACACCTGTCCCTGCAGTTCCGGCGGCACCTTCCAGCCGGGATCGACGCCTTCCATGTTCGGCAGCTCGTGAGCGATGCCCTTGTGGCAGTCGATACAGGTCGCCTCCCCCGAGAGGAGATAGCGCGTGTGGATCTCCGCTGCCCTCTGTGTCTGCCTCGACAGGTCCATTGCCACCGATGAATGGCAATTGCGGCACTCCAGACTGTCGTTCGCCTTCAGGCGTGCCCATTCATGCTGGGCCAGTTCGAGCCTTTTGTCGAGAAACTTGCGCCGCGTGTTGATGGTGCCGAAGATCTTGCCCCAGACCTCCTTGGAGGCCTGCATCTTGCGGGCGATCTTGTCGGTCCATTCGTGCGGCACGTGGCAATCGGGACACGAGGCACGCACGCCCGAACGATTGGAGAAGTGAACCGTGCGGCCCAGTTCCTCGTAGACGTTGTTCTTCATCTCGTGGCAGGAAATGCAGAAGGTTTCGGTGTTCGTCAATTCGAGCGCGGTATTGAACGCCCCCCAGAACATCACCCCGCCAACGAACCCGCCAAGCGTCAGGAAGCCCAGACTGAGCGTCCCGGCAGGCGTCGAGACGATCTTCCACGCCCGCATGGCGAGTGATTTCAACCGGGCCAGCATTCACTGATCCCCCGCATGGTCGATGCCAAGCTCGCTCATGTCGGTAAAGCTGTTGTCGACCAGCGGCTTTGTATCGGCCTGGGGCACATGGCAGGTGGTGCAGAAATACCGGCGCGGCGAGACGTCGGCCAGCATCTGGCCTTGGCGCGTCATGTAATGGGTCACGCTGATCATCGGCGCGCCCGAGCCTTGCGTGAATTCGCGCTTATGGCAGGACAGGCACCGGTTCGTATTCACCGAGAGCTGATAGCCCTCGATCGAATGCGGAATGATGGGCGGCTGCTCGGGATAGGCCCGCATCCTGCGAACGTCGTCGGTGACCCATTTCGGCAGCGGAGCCGCCGGTACGGCTTCCATCGCCGGGGATGGTCCGCCAAGTTGCGGCGGCTCGCTCGCCATCTGAGCAACCGCCATGCTGCCGGTGAGGACAACCAGCATGGCACCGGCGACGATCCGCCTGCGGGCGCGTTTCAGACGGGCACGATCTTGACTGCGCATTTCTTGAAATCCGTCTGTTTGGAGATGGGATCTGTGGCGTCGAGCGTGACCTTGTTGATGAGTTGGCTGGCGTCGAACCACGGGACGAAGACCACGCCATCGGGCATGCGGTTGCGGCCACGCGTCTCGACGCGCGTCCTGATCTCGCCGCGCCGCGAGACAACGCGAACCTCCGATCCCTGGTTGAGCCCGCGCTTGCGCGCGTCGGCGGCGTTCATGAAGCAGCGGGCGCCGGGAAACGCCTTGTAGAGTTCAGGCACCCGCATGGTCATGGAGCCGGAGTGCCAATGTTCGAGCACACGGCCGGTGACCAGCCAGACGTCGTATTCGTCATCGGGCGATTCGGCTGGAGGCTCGTAGGGTACACCCAGAATGACGGCCCTTCCGTCGGGCCTGCCGTAAAATTTCACGCCCTCGCCGGGCTTCACATAGGGATCATAGCCCTCACGGTATCGCCATAGCGTTTCCTTGCCGTCGACAACAGGCCATCTCAATCCGCGCTCCTGGTGGTAGCGGTCATAGTCGGCCAGGTCGTGGCCATGCCCCCGCCCGAAGGAGGCATATTCCTCGAACAGCCCCTTGTGAACGTAGAAGCCGAACGCCTCGGCTTCGTTGTTGACGTAATCCGGATCGACGTCGGAGGCCGGAAAGCGATCGACATTGCCGTTCTTGAAGAGGACCTCGAAGAGTGTCTTGCCCCTGTATTCCGGGTTGGAGTCCAGAATGGCCTGCGGCCACACCTCGTCGGTCGTGAACCGCTTGGAGAATTCCATCAGTTGCCAGAGATCCGAACGCGCCTCGCCGGGGGCCTGGACGAGCTGGTGCCAGACATGCGTGCGCCGCTCGGCATTGCCGTATGCGCCCTCCTTCTCCACCCACATCGCGGCCGGCAGAATGACGTCGGCCGACAAGGCGGTGACGGTCGGATAGGCATCGGAAACGACGATGAAGTTGTCCGGATTGCGGTAGCCGGGATAGGTCTCGTTGCTGCAGTTGGGAGCTGCCTGGACGTTGTTGTTCACCTGGACCCAATAGAAATTCAGCTTGCCGTCATGCAGCATCCGGTCCTGCTGAACCGCATGGAAACCGGTCTTGTCGGGCAGCAGGCCCGACGGCAGACGCCAGATTTCCTCGGCATGCGCCCGGTGTTCGGGATTGGTGACGACCATGTCGGCTGGCAGCCGGTGGGCAAATGTTCCGACCTCGCGCGCCGTGCCGCAGGCCGACGGCTGGCCGGTCAGCGAGAAGGGCGAATTGCCGGGCTCGGAAATCTTGCCAGTCAGCAGATGCAGGTTGTAGACCATGTGATTGGCCCAAACGCCGCGCACATGCTGGTTGAAACCCATGGTCCACAGCGACATCACCTTGCGGTCGGGATCGGCATAGAGTTCGGCCAGTTCTTCCAGGAACGACGGCTCGACGCCCGACAGTTGCGACACGCTCTCGAGCGTGTATTCGGCCACCAGCGCCTTGAACTCCTCAAAATCCATCGGGTCCATTTTCCCGGGATCGGCGGCGCCGGTGGCCTTCACCTCCAGCGGATTGTCGGGCCGCAGCCCGTAGCCGATATCGGTTGCGCCACGCATGAAGACGGCATGATCGCGAACGAACTCCTCGTTGACGCGACCGGTCTGGATGATGTGGTTGGCGATGTAGTTGAGGATGGCGAGATCCGTCCCGGGCCGGAAGACGATCGGAATGTCGGCCAGGTCCATCGATCGATGGGTGAACGTCGACAGCACCGCGCAGCGCACGTGCGGATGTCCGAGCCGGCGGTCGGCGACCCGCGTCCACAGGATCGGGTGCATCTCCGCCATGTTGGAGCCCCACAGCACGAAGGCGTCGGCGTGCTCGAAGTCATCGTAGCACCCCATGGGCTCGTCCATGCCGAAGGCGCGCATGAAGGCCGTCGCGGCCGACGCCATGCAATGGCGCGCATTGGGATCGAGATTGTTGGAGCCGAAACCAGCCCGCATGAGCTTGCTGGCCGCATAGCCCTCGAAGATCGTCCACTGGCCCGAACCGAACATGCCGACCGCCGTCGGTCCCTTTTCCCGCAGGACCTGCTTGCATCTTTCGGCCATCAGGTCGAAGGCCTCGTCCCAGGAAACCGGCTCGAACTCGCCGTCCTTGTCGTAGACTCCGTTGCTCTTGCGCATGAGCGGGGTCGTCAGACGGTCCTCGCCATACATGATCTTCGACAGGAAATAGCCCTTCACACAGTTGAGACCGCGGTTGACCTCCGCCTGCATGTCGCCGTGCGTGGCGACGACCTTGCCGTCCTTGACGCCGACCATGACGCCGCAGCCGGTACCGCAGAAGCGGCACGGCGCCTTCGACCATTTGATCTCAAGCGCGCCAACCCCGCCCGGAACGGGCTGGGCCGAGGCGGGCAGCGCAATTCCGGCAACGGAGGCCGCAATCGCCCCCGCCTGCGCCTTGAGAAGTACGCGCCGATTGAGTTCGCCCGTCATGTCTGTCCGACCTCCGGTTCCTCTATGTGTTCAAACACCATGTTTGCCGCGATCACGCCTTCAAGCGCACCGATAGCGTTGAGCCGATCGCCGAGTTCGCCGCTGCTCGCACCTTCCATCACCACGACGATGCGCCCGCCCTCGCGGGCGTAGATCTCCGTCCCCTCGAGAGTGGCGAGCATCTTGGCCACGGAACCCGCATGTTCCGGCCTGACGGCGACAACGGCGCTTGAGATGTGGTGACGCCGCAGATCAGCCATGGCCGGCCTCATCGGCATGTCGAAAACCAATGGCCCCGACAGGGCAGACACTGACGCATTCCCCGCAGGAGGTGCAGACATCATCGCGGACCCGAGGCAGAAACGGACCGCCCGCCCGCGGCGCCATGAAGATTGCATCTTCCGGACAAGCATCACGGCAGGACATGCAGGAGATCCCTTGATGGGCGAGGCAGAGGCCCGACGAGATGGCGGCCACCCGAGGAACGTCAGATCCATGTCCGTGTGTATCGGGCCGACGCCGACCGGTCAGGAATGCCCTCCTGCTCAACGTTCGAACGCCGTTCATGGCTCATCCTCCCGGGGGGCCGGGCGGGCCGAATACGATCTGCCACATCCAGACGAGGAAGCCGTAGCCGCCGACGACGCCGACAGCGACGACGGGCCAGATCGCAAAGGCGAGAATGAGGAAGGCGAGCAGCTCATGTCTTCGCTGCCGCGCGCGGGACGTCGTGGTGGGCATTCCGCTGTCCTGGGTCATGACCTCATCAGATACCTTGGACGCGTCGCTGTCTCGAACGGGAGACGTCTTTGTTTAGCTTACCCGACAATACTCAAGATGCAATGACAGTTTCGCGATCAGTCGTCGCCGTGAGGCTCGCCCCAGACACGGAGGGCACACCGGGCCGAATCCGGAAACGGCATTCGCCCCTCCCCGCTCCCCAATCATCACCGCGCCAACGGATCCATGCGAGGGCAGCCTTGCCAGGCCAGGCGTCCACACCCTTCTTGTACACTTGTCTAAAAACTATGGACATATGAAAACAGCTTCGCTACAAGACCCCCAAGCAGGGAGGATATTGCCGTCATGCCCAGATCGTCGGGCGCATCAGACCCAAGGACCGCGATTCTGGAAGCAGCAGAAAAGCTCTTTTCGGAGGGTGGATTCGGCGCGGTGGCGCTGCGCGAGATCGCGCGCCAGGCCAAGGTCAATGTCGGCAGCGTCACCTACCATTTCGGCAATAAGCTCGGCATTCTCGAAGCGATCTACGAGCGTCATACCCGGCCGATGAACGCACGCCGCCTCGAACTCATCGGCGAGGCAATTCGTATCGAGGACCATGACCAGCGTCTCAAGGCCATTCTGCGGGCCTACCTTCTGCCCGCCTTCACCTCCTCGGACGATCTGGCCGGCGGAGGCGCACGCTTCACGCGGATGCGCGCCATCCTGTCAGCCGAAGGCAATGCGCAGGCGCGCGAGATCATCGCCAGGGCCTTCGACGCGACGACACGCGCCTTCATCGACGCGATCGCCGGTTGCCTTCCAGGTGCCCGCCGCGTGGACATCGTCTGGCGCAGCCAGTTCCTGCTCGGCTCGCTCTATTACACGCTGATCAACCCGGAGCGCGTCGACCGGCTCTCCGACGGAACAGCTGACGGCAGCGACCAGGAAGCGGCAATCGAACAGATCGTCAATGCAAGCTTTGCAAGTCTTCGGGCTCTCGCCAGGCCCGAGACGCCGACCGCGTCCGAACTGGCGTAAGCGTTTCAACGATCGAACGGGAGGATATGCATGAAACATTCGCTCACAATGAAAATGGTTGCCCTTGCGGCCACACTCGCCGCGGCGCCTGCCATGGCGGAACAACGGCTTTCCATCGGCACGGGCGGGACCGGCGGCCTGTTTTACGTCATCGGTGCAGGCATCGCCGACGTGCTCAACAAGCACATGCCCGACACGACGGCCCGCGCCGAGGTGACCGGCGCCTCGGTCGAGAACATCCGCAGGGTGGTGGCCGACCAGATGACGTTCGGCCTGTCGTCCTCTTCGACCCTCTATGAGGCGAAGAACGGCGAAGGCCCCTTCAAGGACGGCGCCCAGCCGGTCGCGGCCATGGCCTATCTCTACCCGGCCGTGCTGCAAGTCGCCACCGTCGCCGACACCGGCATCTCCAACTTCGAGGACCTGGCCGGCAAGCGGGTCAATCTCGGACCGCCCGGAAGCAACGCCGCCGTCCTTGCCCAACGCCTGCTGGAAGCGTACGGCGTGTTCGATCCGGGCAAAGTCCAGTTCCTGTCCTATACGGAGGGAACCAATGCGCTGATGAACGGTACGGTCGACGCGACCGTCGTCCTGGCGGGCGCCCCGACCGCAGCGCTGATCGACCTCGACGCACAACGCGACATGGTCCTCCTGTCGCTCAACGAGGCAAAGGTCGGCGATCTTTTCAAGATCTATCCCTACTACCAGCCCTACGAGATCGAGGCCGGGACCTATCCTGATCAGAAGGAGCCGGTGACGGTGATCAACGACCCGGCGACCCTGTTCACCAAGGCCGGTGCCGACGAGCAGCTCATAAACACGATCACCAGGACAATGTTCGAGAACCTCGGCGAACTGGGCGAAGTCCATCCCCAGGCCAAGGCGATCAAGCTCGAGACGGCCACCAGAACGCCGATTTCGCTGCACCCCGGGGCCAAGGCCTACTTCGACTCCGCACAATAAGGGAAAGGCGCGGCCGATATGACCGGACTTCTGGATCAATTGCGGCTCGATCGCGCAACGCAACGCAACGACAGGGAAGCGGCGATCGTGTCGCTTCTCTTCGCCGCACTTGCGGTCGCGGTGACGGGACTGGTGATCTATGGCGCCTATTTCGGCCTCATCACCGCGCTCATCCTGCGCTCGCTGTTTTTCTCCATGGTTGCCTGCGGCGGGCTGCTCTTCGTCGGCCTGAACTCCAGGAGCAACCTGACACGATATCTCTGCTACGCACTGGCGATCATCGTACTGATCCCCGGATACCACCTGCAGGCCACCTATATCGACATCGTCATGCGGGGTGCCATGGCGACGCCGCCCGATCTGTGGATCTTCGTCGGACTGATGGCCGCACTTCTGGTGCTGGTGCGGCTGGCGCTCGGCTGGGCGCTGGTCGTGCTTGTTACCGCCGCCCTCGCCTATGCGTGGTTCGGCTATCTCATTCCCGGTCAGTACGGCCACGGCGGGTATGATCTCAGGCGTCTTGCCTCTACGCTGATGCTGTCGACCGAAGGCGTCTACGGGCTGCCGATGGGCGTCGCTGTCGAATATATCTTCCTTTTCGCGCTGCTTGGCGGGCTGCTGATGAAGATCGGCACAGGCGAGGTGTTCGTCGATATCGCCCGCGGGCTGACCGGGCGCATGCGCGGCGGGCCGGGTCTGTCGGCCGCCCTTTCGAGCGCCCTGCTCGGCACGATCAACGGCAGCGCGGTCGCCAATGTCGTGACCACGGGCACGTTCACAATCCCGCTGATGAAGCGCGTCGGCTATTCGGCCAATCTCGCCGGCGCCATCGAGGCAGCCGCGTCTTCCGCCGGCCAGATCCTGCCGCCGGTGATGGGTGCGGCCGCCTTCCTGATGGCCGAGATCATCGGCGTGCCCTATTCGCAGATCGCGCTCGCCGCGCTCGTGCCGGGCGTGCTCTACGTCGTCGCTCTCATGGTGGCTGTCCGGCTTGAAGCCGGCCGGCTCGGGCTGGAGCGCGACACGGAAGCCGGCCTCGCCCTGTTGCGCGAGACGCTGCTGCGGCGCGGCTATCTGCTCCTGCCGCTCATCGGTCTCATCGCCTTCCTGATCGTGGGCTACACGCCGACGCGCGCCGCAGTCCTCTGTCTCGTCCTGGCGCTCATGATCTCGCCGTGGCGCAAGGCGACGCGGATCAGTCCCCTCGGCCTTGTGCTCGTCTGCCGCGACACCCTGCTGGCAACGATGCCGATCGTTGCGGCAGTGGCAGCCGCCGGCGCGGTGATCGGCGTGCTCAACCTCACCGGCATGGGCCTGATGCTCTCCGGTCTGATCGTCGAAGTCGGCGGCCAGAGCATCCTCACGATCCTCGTGCTGACCGCACTGGTTTCCTTCGTGCTGGGCATGGGACTGCCGACCTCGGCCGCCTATCTGCTGCTCGCCGTCCTTGTCGCTCCCGCACTCACTCGGCTCGGCATGCCGGCGATCGTCGCCCACATGTTCATCTTCTACTACGGGCTCGTCTCGGCCATCACCCCGCCTGTCGCGCTGGCGGCCTACGCCGCCGCCAGCATCTCGGGCGGCGACGCCAACAAGACGGCGTTCGAATCCGTCCGCCTCGGCTTCGTCAAGCTGCTCGTGCCGTTTCTGTTCGCCAGCATGCCGGGTCTGCTCATGATCGGCAGCGCCGCCCAGATCGCCCTGTCGGTCGTTCTGGCGACGATCGGCGTCGTCGGTCTCACGATCGCCTTCGCCGGATGGTTGGGCCGGACGCAGACGGGCGCCGAGCGGATCGCCATGGCTGTGTGCTCGCTCCTGGTCCTCTGGCCGACAGCAGTGGACGCCGTCGATCCCGCGACGCTCGCCGCACGGCTCGCCGGGTGCGCCGGCCTGGCAATACTCTTCTGGCGTGCAACGACCGCGGGCGCGCCGTCGCCTGCGGAACATGACAAGGTCTCGCAATGACAGCTGAAAATCTTCCCTTCCACCCATCGCCGAGCAAGCCGAAGACAGCACTGCCCGCCGGCGCCTGCGATGCGCATTGCCACGTCTTCGGACCGGCGGCGCGTTTTCCCTTCGCCCCGGAGCGGACCTATACGCCGGTCGACGCGCCGAAGGAGACGCTGTTTGCGCTTCACTCGCTCCTGGGCATCGAGCGCTCGGTGCTCGTTCAGGCAAGCTGTCACGGAACCGACAACGCCGCCATGCTGGACGCCATCGCTGTCTCCAACGGCCGTTACCGCGGCGTCGCCATGGTCAAGGCAGACATCACGCAGGACGAGTTGAAGCGGCTTCATGAAGGCGGCGTGCGCGGTGTGCGTTTCAATTTCGTCACCCATCTCGGCAAGGATGCGGACATGGATGCCGTGCGCCGCATTGCCGAGAAGATCGCCCCCCTGGGCTGGCACGCCGTGGTGCATTTCGACGCCAACAGGCTGGAAACGCTGGCTCCGCAACTCAAGGCACTGCCCGTGACAATGGTCATCGATCACATGGGCCGGGTGGATGCCAGCCAGGGAACCGACCAGCCCGCCTTCCAGATGCTGCTCGAGCTGATGCGCGACGAGCGCTTCTGGGTCAAGGTCTGCGGAGCCGAACGCATCTCGCGCGCCGGTCCCCCCTTCAGTGATGCCGTTCCGTTCGCACGCATGCTGGTCGAGCGTTTTTCGGACCGCGTGCTGTGGGGCACCGACTGGCCGCACCCCAACATCAAGAAGAACATGCCCGATGACGGCGCGCTCGTCGATCTTCTGCCGCAGATTGCGCCAGACCCGGCCAACATGCATCGGCTGCTGGTCGACAATCCGACGCGCCTCTACTGGCCGGAGCAGCTGGCAGCGAGATAACGGGTGGACCCGGAATGAACGCCAACGAACCCTGCTTCGACGTCGCCCATCTGGGCCATGTCGAGCTCTTGACCGACAAGCCGGAGGAAAGCCTGAACTTCTTCGTCAATGTCTACGGGCTGACGGAGAGCGGGCGCGAGGGCAATTCGGTCTATCTGCGCGCCTTCGACGACTATGAGTTCCACACGCTGAAACTGACGGCATCCGATACGACGGGCGTCGGGCACATAGGCTACAGGACGACGTCCGAGGCGGCACTCGAACGCCGCGTCGCAGTGATCGAGGCGATGGGCAGCGGCGTCGGCTGGGTCGACGGCGACATGGGCCATGGCCGCGCCTATCGCTTCCGGGATCCCGACGGACACGTCTTCGAACTCTACTACGACACGCGCACCTACGAGCCGCCGCCCGAAGAGAAGCCGGCGCTGAAGAACATCGCGCAGCGTTATCACGGCCGTGGCGTCGGCGTGCGCCGCATCGACCACCTGAACCTGCTCGCCAGTGATGTCAGGGCGATCAAGGCCTTCATGGTCGAGGCGCTGGGATCGCGTGTCACGGAAGAAATCCTGCTCGACAACGGACGGCTCGGCGGCTGCTGGTTCACGATCAATAACAAGAGCTACGATATCGCCTACACGGAAGATCATTCCGGCGCGCGCGGCCGGTTCCATCACGTCACCTACGCGGTCGACAGCCGCGAGGACGTGCTGAGGGCCGCGGACATCTTTCTGGAGAACGGCATCTACATCGAGACCGGCCCGCACAAGCATGCCGTCCAGGGCACGTTCTTTCTCTATGTCTACGAACCGGCGGGCAATCGCGTCGAAGTCGCCAATGCCGGAGCACGGCTGATCCTGCGGCCCGACTGGCCCACCGTGGTGTGGACAGAGATCGAACGCCGCAGAGGCCAGGCATGGGGCCTCAAGACAATCGAGAGTTTTCACACCCATGGCACGCCCCCGGTGGGCGGCGCCTCCAAACCCGACGGAGAGAAGAAATGAGTGGTAAGACGGCACTGGTTGTCAGCGCCCATTCGGCCGATTTCGTCTGGCGCTGCGGTGGCGCCATCGCCCTGCACAATGAGAAGGGGTACGACGTCACCGTCGTATGCCTGTCCTACGGCGAGCGCGGCGAGAGCGCGAAACTGTGGAAGCAGGAAGGCATGACGCTGGAGCAGGTCAAGACGGGCCGGCGCAAGGAAGCGGAAAATGCTGCCGCCGCACTCGGCGTTGCCGACATCCAGTTCTTCGACCTGGGCGACTATCCGCTGGAGCTGGACCGCGAAGCAAAGTTCCGGCTGGTCGACGTGATCCGCAAGGTGCAGCCGGCCTTCATGCTGTCGCACTCGCTGGACGATCCCTACAACACCGACCACCCTTATGCGACACGGGTCGCCCTGGAATGCCGTATGGTCGCCCAGGCATGGGGGCACAATCCGGGCGAGAAGGTGCTCGGGGCTCCGCAGCTCTATCTGTTCGAGCCGCACCAGACCGAGCAGTGCGGCTGGAAGCCGGACACGATCCTCGACATCACTCCGGTATGGGAAAAGAAGAAGGCGGCAATCGAGTGCATGGAAGGTCAGCAGCACTTGTGGACCTACTACACCAACGTCGCGGAGAACCGCGCCAACCAGTTCCGGCGCAACTCCGGCGGGCAGTCCGGCGGGCGCGAGGCAAGATATGCCGAGGCCTTCCAGTCGATCTTCCCTCGAACCGTGGACGAACTGTGATGGGCGTCGTGGTACAGAATATCGAGCGCCCGGCGACCGAAATCGTCGACGGGCTCGGCGAATGCGGCGTGGCGACGGTGCACGAGGCCATGGGACGCAAGGGCCTGATGCGTTCCCACATCCGGCCGATCTATGCCGGCGCACGCATCGCCGGACCGGCCGTCACGGTGTCGATCGCACCGGGCGACAACTGGATGATCCATGTGGCGGTCGAGCAATGCCGCGAGGGTGATATTCTCGTTGTCGCTCCGACCAGCCCCTGCGAGGACGGCTATTTCGGCGAACTGCTGGCGCGTTCGCTGATGTGCAAGGGTGTGCGCGGCCTGATCATCGAGGCGGGCGTACGCGACGTGCGCGACCTGACGGAGATCGGCTTTGCGGTCTGGTCCAAGGCGATCTTCGCCCAAGGAACGGTCAAGGAGACGATCGGCTCCGTCAACGTGCCAGTGGTCTGCGCGGGCGCCTCGGTGAACCCCGGCGACGTCATCGTGGCCGATGACGACGGCGTTTGCGTCGTGCCGCGCGCGGATGCCCGGCGGACGCTCGACGCATCGCGCGCCCGCGAAGCCAAGGAGGCCGAAACGCGCAAACGCCTGATGGCCGGCGAACTCGGCCTCGACATCTACGGCATGCGCGACAGGCTCGCGGCCAAGGGACTGAAATATGTCTGAAAGCTCCGGCGTGCGGTGCATGTGGATGCGGGGCGGCACGTCCAAGGGCGGATACTTCCTTGCCGAAGATCTGCCTGCGGACAAGACTGTCCGCGACGCCTTCCTGCTGCGTGTCATGGGATCACCGGACAAGCGCCAGATCGACGGCTTGGGCGGGGCCGACCCGCTGACATCCAAGGTCGCCGTGGTGCGAAGATCGGACCGGCCCGGCATCGACGTCGATTATCTGTTCCTGCAGGTCTTCGTCGACCAGCCGATCGTCACCGACGCGCAGAACTGCGGCAACATCCTGGCCGGCGTCGGTCCCTTCGCCATCGAGCGCGGGCTGGTCGTGGCGGCCGGCGAGACGACGGATGTCCGCATCTTCATGGAGAACACCGGACAGGTTGCCGTCGCCAGCGTATCCACGCCCGGAGGGCGCGTGGACTACGCCGGCAAGGTGCGCATCGACGGGGTGCCCGGCACCGCTTCGCCCGTGCAGATCCAATTCGAGGACACCGCCGGCAGTTCCTGCGGTGCGCTTTTGCCGACCGGAAACGAATGCGACGAGATCGATGGCGTCGCCGTCACCCTGATCGACAACGGCATGCCTTGCGTCGTCATGCGCGCGGCGGACATGGGCATCACAGGCGACGAAACGCCGGCAGAACTGGAGGCCAACGGGGAATTGCGCGCCCGGCTGGAGGCGATACGGCTCAGGGCCGGACCGATGATGAATCTCGGCGACGTCAAAGAGAAGTCGGTTCCAAAGATGACGATGGTGTCGGCCCCGCGCCACGGCGGTGCGATCTCCACGCGCACCTTCATCCCGCATCGCTGCCATTCGTCGATCGGCGTGCTCGGCGCGGTTTCCGTCGCGACTGCCTGTCTCCTGCCGGAAAGCCCGGCAGCGGATCTGGCCCGGACAGGCAGCGGGCGCGAACGCTCCCTTTCCATCGAGCACCCGACTGGGGAAATGACGGTCGTTGCGACACTCGACGATGAAGGCACAGTGGTGCGCGCGGCGATCCTGCGCACGGCGCGCAAGCTGTTTGACGGAGTGGTCTTCGCAGATTGACACGAGGCACGCGACATGAAGATTGGTTTTATCGGGTTCGGCGAGGCGGCCAGGGCATTTCGCGAAAGCCTTGCCGCGGTCGACCCAACGCTCGAATTCGCGGCGTTCGATATCCTTCTCGACAGCGAGGCAGGCGACGGCCAATGCGCGGCGGCAATGCGCGCGGCAGATGTCGAGATCGCCATCCCGGCTGATGGTCTCGCCACGGCGGACTGGATTGTCAGCGCCGTGACGGCCGACCAGAGCCTGCTTGCGGCGGAGGCCGCAGCCGGCTGGTTGCGGGCGGGGCAAGTCTATTTCGACATCAACTCCGTCTCGCCGGAGCGCAAGCGCCGCAGCGCCGACATCGTCAACGCGCGCGGTGCCGCTTATGTCGACATGGCGGTGATGGCGCCGGTCCATCCGCGCGGCCACAAGACCCCGGTCCTGATCGCCGGAGACGCTGCCGGCGACATCGAGGGCGTGCTCGACGGCCTCGGCTTCGATTTCGATGTGGTCGGAAGCGAGCCCGGAGCGGCAACCGCGATCAAGATGGTGCGAAGTCTGTTCGTCAAGGGTCTCGAGGCGATCACCGTCGAAACGCTTCAGGCGGCCGCGGCGTCAAGCTGCTTCGACTACATCCTGAAGTCCCTGAGCACGTCCTTTCCCGGACTCGGCTGGCCGGATTTTGCCGAATACCAGTTCGAACGCACATTGAGACACGGCAGGCGCCGGGCCGCGGAAATGCGCGAAAGTGCTGCCACGCTGAACGGGCTTGGCCTGCATGGCGCGCTCGCAAACGCCATCGCCGACATACAGGAAGAGATGGGCCGGCTCGGCTTCGCGCACGACATGGCAAACGAACTTCCGGCCAAGGCCACCCAATTGGCCCGCCGAAGAAAGAGGAAATAGGCGGGGCTCCGGAAGCTTCCCACCTCCTTCTCAGGACTGCCGTCGCTGCTCGGGAAAGAGCTGGTAGACCCAGGTCTCGCTCAAGGCCCGGTCCTCGTGACGCAGATACATGCGCAGGTCGACCGGTTCCTCGCCTTCAGCGGTGAGATCGAACATCGCGCGCCACCGATCCGTGCCCACCACCGGGTAGGCAGCAACGTTGCCGATCGTGCCGCGGCTCGCATCGATGACCGCCTCCACGCCGCTCGACCTGTCCAGACCGTCAAGGGCCGAACCCTCGAAATCGACCGTGAACTTCGTGACACCCTCGGGCCGCGGCTGGCCCGGTATGCCTCCGAGACCCGTGCGGGTTGCAACAACGCGCGCCGTGTCGGCGTCGCGATAGGGCGCATCGGCGACCCAGTGGAGGCGATACCGAAGGTCGAACCGGTCTCCCGCCTCCGCCGGCCCGGCCGGAACCCAGAATGCGCCGATATTGTCGTGGATCTCGTCGTCGGTCGGGATCTCCATGAGTTGGACCGCACCCTCGCCCCACCCGTCAAGAGGCTCGACCCACAGGCTTGCGCGCTTCTCGTAGAACACCCCGTCATCCTGGTAGTTCTCGAAATCGCGATCCCGCTGCATCAATCCGAAACCCTTGGGGTCGCGGTCGACGAAGGTATTGACGACGACGCGCGGCGGATTGTTGAGCGGGCGCCAGATCCGCTCCCCGGCACCCGTCCATATCTCCAACCCGTCGGAATCGTGAATTTCCGGCCGCCAATCCTTGGCGACTTCGCGATTGTTCTCCGCATACCAGAACATGGAGGTGAGCGGGGCCAGGCCAAGGCGCTCGACGCCGTCACGCAGGATGATCGTCGCCTCGACCTCCTGTCTCACGCCTTCCTCCTGTCGGCTGGCGATGCGGTAGGCGCCGGTCACGCTCGGTCCATCCATGAGCGCGTAGGTGACCAATCCGCCATTTGCGTCACGCTCCAGCCAGAAGCGGGTGAACCGTGGAAACTCCTCGGGCGTCGAGGCGGCGGGATCGACGGCAATTCCGCGCGCCGACAGACCGAACTGGTTGAAGGGACCAGACGTCCGGAAATAAGTGCCGCCGAGCAGCGCCATCCAGTCATTCTTCTGATCCGCGTTCATGACCCGGAAACCAGCAAAGCCGGCCTGCTTCAGACGGTGTGCCGGATGATCGCCCGGCATGTCGAAATAGGTTTCCGAAAAGACGATCTCCCGAGCCTCGCCGTTCTCGACGACCGATATGCCCACCGGCTCCTTGAAATAGCGCCCCGGATGAAAGAAGCGGATCGCAGGGCCGCCTTCAGCGTCACGCCACAGCGTGCTCTCGGGCTTGAAGACGATCTTGTTGTGCAAATCATAGTCGATCTGTTCAAGGAGATCGCGATCCGGGACCTGCGCAGGCTCGTAGGGCATTGCAGCCAGTTCCTCGGCCATGCGCCGCACATCATCGAAGGAAAACGGTACGGCCGGCCCGAAGTCGAGGCCGCCATCCTCGGCCGCGGATGCGATTGCGGGCAAGAGGGAGAAGGCGCCTGCGGCGAGGCCCGAGACGAGCACGTCGCGTCGGGTCGGTCTTGTGGTCATGAAAGCAACTCCGGTTGATGCAGAATGACGACTGCCGCGCACGCAGATGCAACACCATCCGGCGCCATGCCGGATCACGTGCCTGCGGGTTGAGCGGAAACAGGAAGAACTTGTCGCACGCGGCCGATCCCTCTGTGCGCCGCAATGTGCAAGCCGCTCCCCTCCGGCCGCGACATGATTTGACCGGCACAGTCGGACGCCTTCATGGCGCTTTTGAGGACATGACCGCAATCTGGCTGGGCGTTCACAGGCCGCGCACGCGCGGCGTCAGGCGGGCCGGGAGTGGGAACGCTTCGGTCCCGTGTCGATCTCGTTTGCCGCCGCCTTCCGTGCAAGTTGCTCCGCCTCATCGGCGATCGGACCGTTGAGAATGGCTTCGAACCTTTCGAGCGCCCTGGCCACATTGGCCCCGTCCATGACCCTGTGGTCATAGTGGATACGCACGTTGACCCGGCCCTCCGCGTCGATCGGCCCATAATTGAAAAGCGTCGTCAGAGGCGAAAGGGGATTGAAGGATTCCGCCCCGAGACCGGAATAGACCGAAAGCTGATAGGTGCCGAAAAAGTTGGCCCTCTGCCGGCCGATGTTCAGACCGAGCCACATCAGGAAGCGGCGAACGGGCGAAGGCCAGCGGGCGAATTTCAGAGCCCGCCGGAAATCCTTGACCTCGTTGATCGGCAACGACCGCGCGGCCAAGATGGATTGCTCCAGTTCGCCAATGGTCATCTTTTCAGGTGCCTTGATGCGCGCCAGCAACACCGCCTGCTCGCCCCGAAACTCACGCTCGTAGGCGAGCGAGGCAACGCTCTCGGGGTATTCATACAGATGCGGCAGAGGCAGCTTGACATAGGCCCGACGAAGTTCCGGCACCTCCTGCGCCAGAAGGGCATATCCCTTGAGGAACAGCACCGTCCAGGACGGCCGCTTCGCCGCCTGCGCCCGGGCTTGAACCAGGCGGCCGATCGTCATGGGCCGCTGCACGGTGATCCTCGGCACGCCGATCGAGAACCGCATGAGGTCGCCCACGAGACGCCTCGGCAAGGATAGCTTGATGGACCGCCCGCGCATCGCTGGTTTCCTAGTAGATGAATGGAATAAGCCGCTTCGTCCGCTCCATATAGGCGCTGTATTGGGGACCGAAATTGTCCATCATCATCCGTTCCTCCTTGTCGACGCGCAGGAAGAACAGGATCGCGAAGCCGACCAGCCCCACCGGCCCGGCGAACCAGTTGGGCAGAAGCAGGGCCTGGCCGACCGCCATGAGCAGGAAGGACGTGTACATGGGGTGGCGAACGAGGGCGTATGGACCGGTCGAGACCAGTGCATGCTCCTCACGGATTTCGAGCGTGATCGACCAGTTGCGGCCGAGCTGCTTGTGCGAAATGCGAAACATGGCGAGCGCTGAGGCAAAGGCGACAGCCCCGAGCGCAACGAGCCATCCGCTCGCCGTATAGTCGGCCTGACTCGGAATGCCTGTCGCAACATAGATGGCCGGCAGCACCGCCATGCCGACAAGCGCGGCGCCCAGCCCGATGCCGTCCGTCGCCGATCGCCCGCCGCTGACCACGCGGACACGCCGCGCACGGCGCTCGAACGGATAGCGGATGATGTACCACCCGACGATACCCATCACCCAAAGAATCTTGCCGATGGCAGCCGTCGTGATGCTCACATCAAGTCACTCCCGGTGAACACAACACCACGACCCAAATATCGTGTGGCTCTGAGCCGCCGCACATACCTGACAAAAATACTGGCCCCGTGACGACGCGAAATAGCCGGGCACCTCATCCTGTCGTCGTGGAGCCGAGAAAATCGGGGGCGTTACGTCCGGTGTTCATCTCCCTGAGCTTGGTGATGAACTGCTGCGGTCGCAGCCAAATCGCAGGCGTCCGCAGGCCCATCGACTTGGCGATGTCGGCCGTAAAGGCGTTGCAATTGTAAAGCGCCGCGTGCCAGACGGGCGAACTGTTCTGCAACTTGCGGATATCCGCAACGACCTTCCTGTATTCCGCCTCGCTCAGCATGATGCGCCAACTCGCCGAGCGATATTCCTCTTCGAGATCGCCGTCGCTCCAGCCCGTCTCCGCGGGCACGGGCACGACATGGCCGAGCATGTAGGGCGCAGCCTCCTCCGAGGACGGGTGCAAGCCGGCAACTTCGGGATTGACCATCTCGCCCGCCTGGTTCAGCCGCCCGAACACGACATAGGTGTGCCCATAGCTCAGCGCATACCGGGAGCGAAATTCGATGAAGTACCGCTTTTCCTCGCTTTGCGAGAGATTGGGCCCCGATGCCGGATTGCCCGTCGCGGCCAGCGGCAAGGCCGCCATATCACTGTTCAGGGATGCGGAAACGTACCGCGGCTGAGGAGGGCCATCGTCCGTCTGACATGACGCCACAACGAGTGCCGCCAGGACAATGAGCCATCGACGGCTACCTGCTATCGTCATTTCAATTCCAATGCTCCGATCAGCCGCAAACACGGTGGTTCGCCGGCATCATCGCAACCCTGCATTGACAGGGCATTTCTGGAATCGACATACGCCACCACGCCATTCTCGGCCGCCACCACGGCGACCGACCTTTGCGCAACAACGCTCGGCCTGACAGGAAAGGGCCCCCCGGTCCTTTCCCGTAGTGCCGACAGCCGAACTTACTTGTACACCGGTGCCGGTTCAGGCGCCGGAGCAGGTTCGACGACCGGTGGCGGAGCTTTACCCTTGCCCTTGCCAATACCGGCACAGGAACTCAGGCTGGCCACGCCAAACGCGGCAATTACGGCGACTAGAATTCTGCTCATCAATTAATCCTTTCCCCACTTGTGGAATAGATTTTCGAAGGCAACACACCATCATTAGCTGTAAAAGCGCCCTTCGCCTAGTGCAAGAAGGACACAGTCACCATCCAGATTACATCATCTCAAGCTAATTGAGAAAGACGGCAAGACACGGCAAAGGTTGACGGATTCGCCGCCAGACCACATGCAGGCCATGATCTCGTCTGTCATATGACGACAACTGCGGTCCCGGCAGGAACACGTTCATAGAGGTCGATGACGTCGTCGTTGGTCATCCTGATACAGCCGCTCGACACCGCCGTTCCGATCGTCCAGGGCTCATTCGTGCCGTGAATGCGGAACATGGTGTCACGCCCGTTCCGGTAGAGATAGAGCGCCCTCGCACCGAGCGGATTTTCCGGTCCTCCAGGAACACCCCCGGCATACTCCATCAGATGCGGCTTGCGCTGCAGCATGTTCGCGGTCGGGGTCCAGGAAGGCCACTCCGCCTTGCGCCCCACCTTCGCCTTGCCCTTGAGCGTCAGGCCCGCCTCACCGACACCGACACCATAGCGTGTCGCCCATCCGTCCTTCTCGACGAAATAGAGGTAGCGTTCCGTCGTATCGACGACGATCGTTCCCGGCGCCTCACCCCCGTCATACTTGACGCTGCGGCGCTTGAAACGCGGTTCCGGCTGCGGTGGAGCGGGAAATGCGTAGGAACTGCTGATCCCCACTTCCCTCGCCACGGGGGCGCAGCCTGCGGCGGCACCGGATACAGCGACGAGGAGGCCACCCAATATCAGCCTACGGCGCGAAATATTTTCATCGGTCATGATGATATGCCCAGAACCCGGCCACCGATCGGTGGGGAATAGCTATGCTGTGCTCAATTTTCTTACCATCCAACCTATTGCCAGCCAAGTGTGGCGAGGATTTGCTGAACGAAGCAGAAGTTCTTTGTCGGCCAAGTGTTGCATCGTTGCTGCGGTGAAGTCGGCTGTTCTTGGTGGACGCCCCCTTCCCGCTCGCGGCGTCCCATGCAGCGCGGCCGCCCGCCCATTGTGGAACGCAGCGCAGACCTGCCCCATTTATGCCAATGGAAAGACGTCTTTTTCTACCGGAGGGCGTTGAAGGCCGGGAGAGCGCCATGGGATTTCGCCGCGACGCAATCACGAAACCGATCCACAATTGGGCTTCGCGTATTCTTCCACCGATATCGGAGACCGAGCGCGAGGCGATCCACGCCGGCACGGTCTGGTGGGACGGCGAAATATTCAGCGGCCGCCCCGACTGGGACGAACTCGTGTCGATGTCGCCTGCGGCGCTGAGCGAGGACGAGCAGCGTTTCCTTGCGGGGCCGGTGCGCGAACTCTGCTCCATGATCGACGATTGGAAGATCGCCTGGGAGGATCGCGACCTTCCCGAAGCGGTCTGGAACTTCATGCGACAGAACAAGTTTTTCGGCATGATCATACCGAAGGAATTCGGCGGGCTCGGCTTTTCCAACGCGGCCCATTCGGAGGTGGTGCGCACCATCTCCTCGTGCAGCGTGGTCGCGGGCGTTACCGTCATGGTTCCGAATTCGCTCGGCCCCGGCGAACTGTTGCTGCATTTCGGCACCGACGAGCAGCGCAAATACTGGCTCCCGCGTCTAGCCGACGGTCGCGAGATACCCTGCTTCGGATTGACATCCGAGGATGCCGGTTCTGATGCCGCCGCGATGACCGATAGCGGCGTGGTCGAGCACGGCAAATGGAAAGGCAAGCGTACGCTCGGGCTGCGCCTCAATTTCCACAAGCGCTACATCACGCTCGGTCCGGTCGCCACGGTCATGGGACTGGCCTTCAAGATGTACGACCCGGACAACCATCTGGGACGGGGCGAGGATCTCGGCATCACCGTGGCATTGCTGCCCACGGCGACACCCGGCGTGCGCCATGGCGAACGCCATATCCCGCAGTTCACCCACTTCCAGAACGGGCCGCTTCACGGCGAGGACGTATTCATACCGCTGGATCATATTCTCGGCGGCGAGGCGGGCATCGGCCAGGGCTGGACGATGCTCATGACGGCGCTTGCGGCTGGGCGCGGCATCTCGCTGCCTTCACAGGCGGCCGCATCGGCCGCCGTGTGCGCGCGTGCAACCGGTGCCTATGCCCGCATTCGAACCCAGTTCGGGGTGCCCATCGGATATTTCGAGGGTGTCCAGAAGCCGCTCGCCGACCTGGCCGCCAACGCCTACCTCATCGACGCCGCACGGCGTCTGACCCTGGCCGCGCTCGACGAAGGCCACAAGCCTTCGGTCATCTCGGCGGTCATGAAGTACCACGCGACCGAGCGGATGCGCCAGTCGATCAGCCATGCGATGGACGTCCACGGAGGCAAGACGATCATCGATGGCCCACGCAATTATCTGGGCGGTCATTATCGGTCCGTACCCATCGGCATTACGGTCGAAGGCGCCAACATCCTCACCCGCAACCTGATGATCTTCGGTCAGGGCGCGATCCGCGCGCATCCCTTCATGCTGGATGAGTTGCTGGCCATTTCGGACACCAACAAGGAACGCGGCCTTGCTGCGTTCGACAAGGTCTTCTGGAAACATGCCGGGCATAGCTTGGGCAACGCTTTGCGGGCGGCGGTCCATGGCTGGACCGGCGGACTGTTTGCGTCCGCGCCGCGAGGCGCGGGCCTTTCGCGTCACTGGCGCCAGTTGTCGCGCTACTGCGCCGCCTTTGCCCTGCTCGCGGACATGACTCTGCTGACAATGGGCGGCACGCTGAAACGCAAGGAAATGATCTCCGCGCGGCTCGGCGACATCCTGTCGGAGATCTACCTTCTGTGCGCCGTGTTGAAGCGGTGGGAAGTCGAAGGGCAGCGCGACGAAGACATCCCGCTCGTCAACTACATCATGATCAAGGGCATCAGCCGCATCGCGCTCGCCTTCGACGGTGTGCTCGACAACCTGCCGTCACGGCCGGCAGCATGGCTCGTGCAGGCGCTCGCCCTGCCCTTCGGCGCGTCGCACCGCACTCCATCGGACGCACTGACGGGCAAGGTGGCGCGCATGCTGATGCAGGACAGCGCGCAGCGCGACCGCCTGACCCCCGACATCTATCTCGGCTCCGGCCATGAGGGGCACCCGATGAAGGACCTGGAGCGGGCCTTCAAGCTCACCATCAGACTCGAACCGGTCGCAAAGCGCATGCGAGAAGCCGAGACGCCTGACGCCGAGCGTGCGCTGGAGCTCGGGATCATCACCAGGCAAGAACGTGCGCAACTCGAGGAAGCGCGCGCCGCAGTCCGGAACGTCGTTGCGGTCGACGCATTTCCCATGGACCAGGTCTCGCCGCTCGCCGCGCAGCACATGCGCGAGACGAAGCCGCCGCGAACACGCCAGAAGGCCAAGACCTGACGAGTTCGCCGGCCCCGCGCGGCAGAAAGGAAGGCCAGATTGTCACATTTCAAGCTTGCCAAACGCCGACTGCAGGAGGCTGCCGAACATATCAATCTCAGCGAGGAACTGCTGACGATGCTCAGCTATCCGCGCGAAACGCTGTCGGCCTCCCTTGCCGTACGGATGAACGATGGCACAAGCCGCATATTCAAGGCCTGGCGCTGCCGCTACGACGACACGCGCGGACCGACAAAGGGTGGCGTCCGCTTTTCTCCCGACGCATCCATCGACGAGGTCATGACACTGGCCTTCTGGATGACCTACAAATGTGCGGTGGTCGACCTGCCGTTCGGTGGTGCAAAGGGTGCGGTCTGCGTCGATCCCTCCGGCCTGTCCGCGACAGAACTTGAACGCGTTGCCCGTGCCTATGTGCGCGCGTTTGACGGCCTGATCCACCCGGACCGAGACATCCCCGCGCCGGACATGGGGACGAATGAGCGCATCATGGGCTGGATGGCGAGCGAATATGCTACGATCGTCGGCCATCACGCGCCCGCAGTGATTACCGGCAAGCCGCTCGATCTGCATGGCTCCCATTGCCGCAGCATTGCCACGGCGCTTGGCGGAATGAACGTCCTGCACAATCTTCGGGAAAGGCTGGAACTGAATGGTGATCGGTTGCGCGTCATCGTACAGGGATTCGGGAATGTCGGCTCGAACATCGCGTCCTTGGCGTCGCGGGCAGGCTATCGTGTCGTCGGCCTGTCGCAATCCTCAGGTGGACTTTACGACCCTGCCGGCATCGATATCGGCAGAGCCCTGGAGCACAAGAAGTCCGGCGGGAAGCTCAACGAGCTGGCTGGCTCCGGCGATGCCGAAGCCGTGTCGAACGAAGAATTGCTGTGCCGGGGCGCGGACATTCTTATCCCGGCGGCGGCGGCCGGACAGATCAACGCCAAGAACGCGCCGAAGCTTGACTGCAAGGTGATCCTCGAACTGGCCAACGGGCCGGTCGATCCGGAAGCCGACGAGATACTGGAGGAGCGGGGCATTCTTGCCGTGCCCGACATATTCGCCAACGCCGGTGGCGTCGTCGTTTCCTATCTTGAATGGGTCCAGAACCGCATCGGCATCCAGTGGTCCAGGGCGGAAGTCGCCCAAAAGCTGGAGGATCGCATGAAGCGCGAAACGAAGGTGCTGACCGACCTCGCCGACAAGGATGGCCTGACATTGCGCAAGGCGGCCTATGTACTCGCCCTGCAGCGCATCGTGGCGGCAATCGAGGCCCGTGGCACGAAGAGCTATTTCGCCGGCAACATGTGACCCCGACACCTGCCCGCTGGCAGACAGTCCGCCGCGTCAGCTCATCTCGTCGATGATGAGGTCGGCGATCGGGATCGCCGACGTGGCGGCCGGCGACGGCGCATTGCATACATGCAGCATGCGGTCCGTCTTGGCGAAGAGAAAGTCATGCACCAGCGTGCCATCGTTCTTCACCGCCTGGGCACGAATGCCAGCCTCGCGCGGCAGCAGATCCGCCAGTTCCAGGCTCGGGCAATATTTGCGGCATTCGGCGAGATAGCCCGACTTCCACAGCGAATTGCGCAGTTCGGATATGGCGGAGCGCCGATATTTCATCACCGTCTTCCAGAATCCGCCGAAGGTGGCGAAATCGAGCATATCGGACAGATTTATCCCAAGTTTGGCGTAGGTCTCGCGACCGAGACCTATGACGGCGTTCGGACCGACCGTCACCGAGCCATCGATCATGCGCGTCAGATGAATGCCTAGAAAGGGCAGATCCGGGTCGGGGATCGGGTAGATCAGGTGGCGGACGATGTTGTTCTTGTCTGCGGGCAACTGATAGTACTCGCCGCGAAAAGGCACTATTCGGTGACTGATCTTGAGCCCGGCCATGACCGCCAGCCGATCCGACTGCAGGCCGGCGCAGACGATCAGTTTGCGGGCCTGCCATGTGCGCCCGGGCGTCTCCACGCTGACGCTGCCACCGCCTTCGGCAATGGCCGTCACTTTCGTGGCGAGCGCAATCTCGCCACCGGCGGCCTCGATCTCCCGCGCCATGGCGCGACAGACCTCGCGGTAGTCCACGATGCCGGTGGAGGGCACCAGAAGCGCGCCAAGCCCGGCGACATTCGGCTCACGCTCGGCCAGTTCCTCGCCCGTCAGACGCACGACGTCGACCTGATTGGTCTTCGAACGCTCGTAGAGCGCATCCATGCGCTGCATCTCCAGCGCATTCGTCGCAACCAGGAGCTTGCCGCAGACGTCGAAGGCGATGTTGTGGGCGGCGCAGAAATCCTTGGTCGCCTGCGCACCCTTGCGGCACAGCTCTGCCTTCAGACTTCCCGGCGGATAATAGATCCCGGCATGGATGACGCCGCTGTTGTGGCCCGTCTGGTGGCGACCGACGCTGTCTTCCTTGTCCAGGACGACGAGACTGCAACCAGGATGGCGCTCGAGTAGGCGCATGGCGGTCGCCAGACCGACAATGCCGCCTCCGATGACGCAGTAATCGTAGATCATGGGTGTCCTGATAATCCTGCCAGGGAGCGGATGACGGGCCGAACGGCCGTACCAGAACAGGATAGGTCAATCGACGCGGCGGTCAACGCCGATCTGGAGCCTGGCTACAGGACCTCGAAGAAGGAAAGGCTGACATGGTCGGAGCCGCGCGCGCCAGTGCCGACGAACATTGTCCGGTTGAGCCATTGATAACGTGCGTCCCCGGTCTCGAAGCTCGGCCTGGTGCGCATGTAGTAGCTTGACGGGTCCACCGCCTCGCCGCGTGCCAGCCGCTGCAGTACATCCTGTGGACCGTGCCGGTAGCCGAAATTGCGGATATCGATCGTCGCCCCGTCATGCGTTTCCATCGCATAGCGCGTATCGAGTTCGGCAGAACCATCGCCGAAGACCGTCTGCCAGTCCGCGCCGAGATTGAGGATACGCCCGCCCAGACGCTCACCCGTAACCGTGCCTCCGACGATGGGAATGATGCGCCGTCTGCCGCGCGGCGCGTCCCCCAGTTCGATCGGCGTGCCCAGTTCGACTTTCAGGTCGCAGAGGTGGCGCAGCGTCGGTTCGGTCATTTCATGGTCCCAGGAAGAAAGAGCACGATGGCCGGAAAGAGGACGAGTATGGCCAGCCGGATGATGTCGGTCGCGACGAACGGCAGGACGCCGCGGAAGATCGTCGGCAGGCTCACATCGCGCGAAATGGTGTTGATGACGAAGACGTTCATGCCGACGGGTGGCGTGATCAGTCCCAGTTCGACGGTCATCACGATGATGATGCCGAACCAGATCGGGTCAAAGCCGAGCTGAACGATGACCGGATAGACGATCGGCACCAGGAGGATGATCATCGCCATGGCGTCGAGGATGCAGCCCATGAGCAGGAAGAAACCGAGAATGACCGCCAATGTGCCATAGGCGCCGAGGTCCCAGGAGACGAGTATGGCGGTGATCTTCTGCGGGGTCTGCGTGATCGCGAGGAAATAGCCGAAGAGGATGGCGCCGATCAGGATCGTATAGATCGCAACCGAGGTGCGCAGCGCCTCGATCAGACTTTCCATCAGCGCATGAAAGCCGAGACGCCGCCGCAGAATGCCGATGAGCGCGGTGAGGACGGAGCCGACGGCGGCCGCCTCGGTGGCAGTGGCGATGCCCAGATAGATCGAGCCGATGATGGCGATGAAAAGGACGAGGACAGCCCATACGCCGGCCAGCGAGCGCACGGCCTTGCCCAGTTCGAATGTCGCGCCCTTCGGCAGTTTGCGCCCATAGGCGACGCGCACGGTCGCCATGTACATCAGGACGGCCAGCAGTCCCGGCACGACGCCGGCTATGAACAGTTTCCCGACGTCCTGCTCCGTGATGTAGGCATAGACCGCCAGCACGACCGATGGCGGAATGAGAATGCCGAGCGTTCCGCCGGCCGCGATCACGCCGGTGGAAACATCGTCGGAATAGCCGACCCGCTTCATCTCGGGATGGGCGATCTTGGTCATGGTCGCCGCAGTCGCCACGGACGAACCGCTGATGGCGGAAAAGCCGGCGCAGGCGGCAATTGTCGACAGCGCCATGCCGCCGCGGAACTGACCGAGCCAGGCATAGCCGGCACGAAACAGTTCCCGCGACATGCCGGAGTTGGTGGCCAGAACGCCCATCAGGATGAAGAACGGGATCAGGCTGAGATTGAAGTCCGTCACGGTCCGGATCGGAGATTGCGCCAGAAGGTTCAGGGCTGGCTTGACGCCGGCAATGGCTGCAAAGCCGCCGACACCCACAAGGCCCATGGCGACGCCGATGGGAACACGCAGCACCATCAAGGCAAAGAGGATCGCGAAGCCGGAGACTGCGACAAAATCTGAATGGCTCATTCCGGTCTTTCACTCATCGATATCGTCCAGCGAGGACGCGGCCTCGGCATCCTCGAATGCATCCAGACCGCCCTCGCCGCGCGCAATGATGAGAATGCGTGCCAGGATGGCGACCGTGCTCACCGCGGCCCCGGCCGCGATGAGCGCCATCATCGGCCAGGCTGGCAATCGGAGATCGAAAGTCGTCTCGCCGCTCGCCGCTGCACTGAGCACCCGCTCCCCCATTTTCCAGGTGAGCAGAACGGTGAAGAGGAGAAGAACGCTCCACGCGAAAATGTCGACGAGGCGGCGCAGCCCCGCAGGCATCATCTCGGCAAACAGGTCCACCTTGATGTGCGACCCGCGAAAGCCGACGCTGGCGAAGCCCCACAGGATCGTGGCGCCAAGCAGGTAGCGCGACACGTCGAAGGCATCGGGAATCGGGGCGGCGAAACCATAGCGCCCGATCGCCGATGCGACGATCAGGAGGGTGATCGCGGCGAGCAGAACCGCCGCGACCTTTTCAATTGCGATCGAGAGTTTCTCGAGGGCTTGGGCAAACCGCACCGCGCACCTCCCTCTTCCTCAGATTCCGGAAGCGCACTATTCGTAGAGCGCGCCGTGCTCCTTGAGCGCATTGACATATTCCTGGTAGATGGCGTCGGGATCGCCGCCCGCGGCCTCGACATCCTTCTTCCACTGGTCGACCAGCGGAGCTGCCGCCTCGCGCCAAAGTGCGATCTCCTCCGCGCTCGGCTCATAAAGCGTGTGCTCACCGGAATCGATCATCTTCTGGCGCCCGGACGCCTCGTTGTCGGCCCAGCCGGTGGAGAATTTCTGCGACCATTCCGGCGTACAGTGATCGTCGATCACCTTCTTGTCTTCCGGTGAGAGGCCCTCATACTTTGCCTTGTTGATGAGGATCATCTGGGAAGAAATATAGAACGGCATGTCGAGATGATATTTCGTCTCGCTGTCGATGCCGAAGATGTAGATCGAGTTCCACGGGAAGGTGATCGCGTCTGCCGTCCCCTTGGAGAGTGCTTCACGCGCTTCAGGTGCCGGCACCTGGATGCTGGCACCGCCCAGATTGGCCACGAAGCGCGCCATCGTGGCGTGCGCCGGCCGCACGTTCTTGCCCTTGATGTCGGCGGGAACCTTCACCTCGGTCTTGGAATGGATCGTGCCCGGGTCGTGCGGGTTGATCAGGCAGAACTTGACGTCCGGCATTTCGGTGGCCGCGTATTCTGCGTACCATTCATGCAGCGCTGCGGCACCGTTCTTGGCGTCTTTGACGTGAAACGGGACTTCGGCAAGGCTGTAGATCGGGAAGCGGCCGGCCTGATAGCCGGGATTGACATATCCCATGTCGGCAATTCCATCACGGGTCATGTCGTAGTGGTCCGGCGGCGCGCCAAGCTGGGACGCCGGGAACACCGTAATTGCGATCCGTCCATCCGACGCATCCGAGATCGATTGCGCCCATGGCTCGATCCCCATGGTCTGCACCGGATGCGTCGGCGGCAGCCAGTGGGCCAGCCTGAATTCGACATCGGCGGCAAGTGTCGGTGATGCGACAGTCGTCAGCAATACGGCGAGCGCCGCACATCCTGTACGTAGCATTGGCAATTCCTCCCTCATTGGCATCCGGCCGTTCAAACGCTCCAACCGACCGGCTCGCCTGCCAGAAACGTTATGACATAGAACTATCACGTCAAGCGAGAAACGCGTGAAGAACGCTATTTGAACTGGAAGGAGCCTGAAGGCGCAACGTTTTCGTTGCACGCGGACAGCGACGCCTTGTCATTTGCCTCATATTTGAATAATATCTTCACAAAAGAATGCGCGTGGGAGGAATGATGCCCGACCAAATCATCAAGGGGCCCGGCCCCGCACACAGCAAGACCACCTCTCGCGCCGGCGCGACGGCGGACAGTGAACTGCCCCTCGATGGATTGGTCGTCGTCGACATGAGCCAGTTCCTGTCGGGTCCCTATTGCTCGCTTCGTCTGATGGATCTGGGCGCCCGCGTGATCAAGATCGAACGGCCGGGAACCGGCGATCTGTCACGCCAACTCTACCTGAGCGACACCGAGATCGGCGGCGATTCGACCATTTTCCACGCCATCAATCGCGGCAAGGAAAGCCTGGCCATCGATATGAAGAACGCAGACGACCTGGCGGCTTTGCGAAAGCTTCTGGGGCGCGCCGATGTGCTGATCCAGAACTTCAGACCGGGCGTGATCGAACGGCTCGGCCTCGACTACGAGAACGTCAAGGCACTCAATCCCGGCATCGTCTACGCGTCCATCAGCGGCTACGGGGAGGAAGGCCCGTGGGTGATGCGGCCGGGACAGGATCTGCTCGCCCAGTCACGATCCGGGCTCATGTGGCTCAACGGCGACGAGGGCCAGGGGCCGGTGCCCTTCGGCCTGGCGGTCGCCGACATGCTGGCCGGCGCGGCAGCCGCGCAGGGCATCCTCGCCGCGCTGGTGCGCCGCGGCATCAGCGGCAGGGGCAGCCATGTGCAGACGAGCCTGCTCGAAGCGCTGGTCGACTTCCAGTTCGAGGTCCTGACCACCTTCCTCAACGACGGCGGACGGCTGCCGAAACGGTCGAGCGTACGCAGCGCCCACGCCTATCTGGCCGCGCCCTACGGCGTCTATCCGACGCGCGACGGCTTTCTCGCCATCGCCATGACGCCCATTCCGAAGCTCATCGATCTGATGGGGCTCGAAGCCCTGGCACCCTATCGCGACAAGCCGGACAGCTGGTTCTCCGAACGCGATCAGATCAAGTCGATCATCGCCGAAAAGACTGCCAGTCAAACGACGGATGAATGGCTTTCGGTGCTCGAGCCGGCAGACATCTGGTGCTCCAAGGTACTCGACTGGAACGATTTGCTCAGTCACGAAGGCTTCAAGCTGCTCGACATGCTGCAAACGGTCGAGCGCGAGGACGACGTCGCCATCCGCACGACGCGCTCGCCCATCAGGGTCAACGGTCAGCGGCCCCGGGTGGCGCGGGCGGCACCCCGCATCGGCGAGCACAGCGCCGCCATCCGGGAGGAATTCGGCCTATGACGACGAAGCTGAGAGGCATGACGTGGAGCCATCCGCGCGGCTTCGACCCGATGGTCGCGTGTTCCAGACTCTGGCGGGAAAAGACGGGCGTGGAAGTCGCGTGGGACAAGCGATCGCTTCAGGATTTCGAATCCTTTCCGGTCGAGGAACTGGCGCGCAGCTACGACCTGATCGTGATCGACCATCCGCATGTCGGACAGATCACCGCCGAGAACTGTCTGGCGCCGCTCGACGTGTCCGGACGCGAGGCCGAACGCGAAGCGCTCGCGGCGGCAAGCGTGGGCGGCTCCTATGAGAGCTACACATGGGAGGGCCGGCAATGGGCCTTTCCGATCGATACGGCAGCGCAGGTGCTGGCCTGGCGTCCCGACCTCATCGGCGCGCCGCCCTCCAGCTGGCGCGAAGTCCTCGCACTTGCTCGAGAGGGGCGGGTCCTTCTGCCGCTCAGGCCACCGCACAGCCTGATGAGTTTCTTCACGCTCGCGGCCAATATCGGCCATCCCTGCGCCAGCACGGCCGCCGCCGGGATCATCGCACCGAACGACGGCGCAGTCGTCTTCGAGATGCTGCGCGAACTGGCCGAACTCGTCGACCCGGCCTGCCTGGACATGGATCCGATCGCGGTTTCGCAGCGCATGACCGAAAAAGGCTCACCGATTGCCTGCGCTCCGTTGATCTACGGTTACGTGAACTACGCGATTGACGGCTTCAGACCGCATCGCCTCGCCTTTGCCGACATCGCCCCCGCCGGCACCAACGGTCCTGTCGGCTCCGCGCTTGGCGGCACGGGCATTGCCGTATCGGCCCGCTCGAAGGCGCGCGCCGCGGCAATCGACTTCGCCTACTGGATCGCCAGCGGCCCGGTCCAGCGCGGGCCCTTCGCAGAAGCAGGCGGTCAACCGGGCCACGCAGCCGCATGGGAGGATACGCGCGTCAATGCGGCGACAGGCGATTTCTATCGGGCCACGCGAGCAACCCTGGGCGGTGCCTGGATGCGCCCGCGCCACAATGGCTATATGGGCTTCCAGGAAGCGGCATCGGCCCGTCTGAACGCCGGCCTTGCACGGAAGGAGCCAGCCGGCACGGTCATGGCCGACATCAACGCGCTGTTTGGACAAAGCTCGAACTGATCGCCGCGCCCGTCCATGCCGGCGGCAAGTCCCAAATCCGCCGTGCGTTGTCCGCGTAGAGCCGTGCGCGCTCATCGGGACTGGCGCTCTCGAACAGCGCATGGGTCGCGGCGACCCATGTCGAAAGCCCGCCGCCCAGCGTGCAGACCGGCCAGTCGCTACCCCAGACCACGCGGTCCCAGCCGAAGCTTGCGACCACATGTTCGACCCAGGGCCTGAGCGTTTCGACGGCCCACGAACCGGGATCGGCATAGGCGACGACACCCGAGATCTTGGCGACGACGTTCGGCCTGCGGGCGATCTGGGCGACCTGCTCCCGCCAGGGTTCCATCTCGCCGCCCTGGATGTCCGGCACGCCGCAATGGTCGAGCACGAACTGCACGTCGGGCGCCAGATCGGCCAGGGCCATGGCCTTGGAAATCTGGCGCGGCAGAACACACAGGTCGAAGGTGTAGCGCGTGCCGGTCAGGCGCCGGATGTTCTGACGAAACAGCGGCGCGTCGGACAAGTCGTCCGGCATGATATGCAGAACCCGCCGGAACCCCTTGACAAGAGGGTTGGCCTGCTGGCGCTCGAGATAGGCCGCGAACCCCTCCTCCTCCGGCCTGCAGGAGGCAATGGCGCCAACGATCAGGCTTTGCCGCCTTTGTGCAAGAGCGCCGACATAGTCGGTCTCGGCCTCGATCCCGTCCTCGGCGACGTCGACTTCCATGTGCAGGCTCGCGCCGATGCCGACCCGACGCGCTTCGAGCGCATAGGCATCGTAGGAGAAATCCTGGTTAAGCGCCGGCACGCCCTCGAGCCATGGATAGCGCAACGCCTCCCGGTCGATCACATGCAGATGCGTATCGATGAACATGGCGGACCTCCTCCCGATTCCGCCCATCATCTCACAGGAAAATCATTCCTTCAAATAAGAATGTCGATACGCCGATCATGGCATTGACCCTCGCCGGCTATCCCTGCCCCATATCCGATCCCGCGAGCTTGGAAAGCTCTGCCGCGGTCTTGAGCAGGAGCTGCATGGTTCCGGAAATATCCGGCGCATCCTTGGTGTTGACCAGTGCGATATACGGCACGGTAAGAGCGGCGATGGCCTTTCCGTCCGGGCCCAGCACAGGGGCCGACAGGTTGAAGACACCGGCGGTTTGGGCACTCGACATCATCTCGTATCCGCGTTCGCGAATCTGGTCGAGTCGGTCGAAGAACTCCGGTGAAAGTTCCGGCTTTTCGTCGCTCTTGAGATTTTCCCCGATCATCATCTCGCGCTCTTCCGGGGTGCGAAACGCCAGCAGCACATGGCCGGAACCGGTATCGAAGAGACCGATATGCGAGCCGACGCGGATCGAGATACCCCAATAGCCCGGTGCCTCCTGCTGTGCGATGACAACGGCCGCCCCCCGGTCGAAGACTGCAAGCTGGTTGGCCTGCCGGGAGCTTTCGGCCAGTTCGCGCATCAACGGCGTCGCGTAGGAGACAAGGCGGCGCACGGGCGCGTGAAGCTGCGCCAGGCCGAACAGCTTGAGCGTCAAGGCGTAGCGGTCTCCGTCGATGCGTGTGACGTAGCCGCGCCGCACCAACCGGTCCAGCATGCGATAGAACTCATTGGGACTGCGATCGAGCCGCTTGCCGATTTCGGCTTGGGTCAGCCCGCCGTCCACGCCGGCCAGCAGCTCAAGTATGTCCAAGCCCTTGTCGAGCGCCGGGGCACGATAGCGATCATTGTCTTCGTCTTTCACAGGCGCCTCCAGTGAAGATGGTTCTTCATATATGCATCAACGATCCATTCGCAACGCAGTTTTCGCTTGACGCTTAAAATAGCAGATGTTTGTATATGAATTAAGCCCTCACCAATGAGGGCGAATGCGCAACCACGCCTTCCGCCATTGCGCAGAGGGCGATTGCTCACTGGGAGGATATCCATGAACAGATTGCTCACCGGCGTGTCGGCCGGCGTCCTGGCATTGGCGCTCGGCGTCACCGTGGCCGCCGCGCAGGAACTGCCCGGCAAATTCGAAGGCGTGACGATCGATGCGAAGCTGATCGGCGGCCAGCAGTATGAGGCGCTCTACGCCCGCATCGCCGAATGGGAACAGGCGACCGGAGCCAAGGTCAACGTCATCTCCAAGAAGAACCACTTCGAGCTGGACAAGGAGATCAAGTCCGACATCGCGACCGGTACGATCAGCTGGTGCGTCGGCTCCAACCATTCCTCCTTCGCCCCGCAATATCCCGGCATCTATGCCGATCTCGCGGCCCTGCTTCCGCAGGAAGAGATCGATGCGTTCGTCCCGGCCAACATCAAGGCGTCAACGCTCGACGGAAAGCTGGTGATGCTGCCGCGCGCGCAGTTCGACGTCTCGGCGCTCTACTATCAAAAGAGCCTGTACGAGGACGATGCCAAGAAAGCCGAGTTCAAGGAGAAGTACGGCTACGACCTCGCGCCTCCGGACACCTGGCAGGAAGTTTCCGACCAGGCCAAGTTCTTCGCCAATCCGCCGCAATTCTACGGCACGCAATTCGCCGGCAAGGAAGAAGCCATCAACGGCCGCTTCTATGAGATGGTCGTCGCCGAGGGCGGTGAATATCTCGACGCCGACGGCCGCCCAGCCTTCAATTCGGAAGCCGGCGTGCGAGCGCTCAACTGGTTCGTCGATCTCTACAAGGCCAAAGCCGTTCCGGCCGGCACCACCAACTACCTTTGGGACGATCTCGGCCAGGGCTTTGCTTCCGGCACCGTCGCGCTCAATCTCGACTGGCCGGGCTGGGCGGGCTTCTTCAACGATCCCGAATCCTCCAAGGTCGCCGGCAATGTCGGCGTGAAGGTGCAGCCCAAGGGCTCGTCGGGCGCGCGCACCGGCTGGTCGGGCCATCACGGCTTCTCGGTCACCGAAAGCTGCGCCGACAAGGAAGCCGCCGCGTCGCTCGTCTGGTTCCTCACCAACGAGGACAGCCAGAAGCTGGAAGCCGCCGCCGGCCCGCTGCCGACACGCACCGCCGTCTGGGAATGGGTCGTTGCGGAAGCGGAGGGCGATGCCTACCGCCAGGAAGTGCTGAAGGCTTTCCAGCAGGCAGCCGAGCACGCTTTCCCGGTGCCGCAGACGCCGTCCTGGATCGAGATCTCCAACGCCGTCTATCCTGAGCTTCAGGCCGCCATTCTCGGCGACAAGACGGCTCAACAGGCGCTTGACGATGCTGCCGACAAGGCGACCGCCATCCTCGAGGATGCCGGCGAACTGTGATCTCCCGGAGGGAAGGCTCCCCCGCCTTCCCGACTTCGGCGCGCCGCAAGGCGCGCCGCTTTGTTGAACTCTTCGAGGCGAATGCTCCATGGACAGCAGGCGACCAGACGCGCCCATCATGAAGGGCTGGCGACTTCCCGCACCCTTCCTGCTCTTGTTGCCGACCTTCATCGTGCTGGCGGCGGTGGTGGTCATACCGCTGCTTCTGTCGCTCTATTCGAGCTTCACGCCGTTCCGCCTAACGCGCCCCGACTCGATCTGGACGTTCATCGGACTGCGCAACTACGAGCGGCTCCTGGCCGATTGGGATTTCTGGGTCGCTTTCGGGCGGACCGTCCTGCTTCTGACGCTCGCGCTCAACCTTGAAATGATCCTCGGCCTCGGTCTCGCGATGCTGGTGGAAAAGGCGACTCGCGGTCAGCGCGTTCTGCGCACCATCATGATGTTCCCGATGATGTTCTCGCCCATCCTCGTGGGCTTCCAGTTCAAGTTCATGTTCAACGACAATGTCGGGCTCATCAACAATGCACTGCAGTCGCTGGGCCTGACCGACAGGGCCATTCCCTGGCTGATCGACGGCACGCTCGCCTTCATCGCCATTCTGGTGGCTGAAATCTGGTCCTCCACCGCGGTCTTCGCGATCTTCATCCTGGCAGGCCTGATGGCGATGCCCAAGGAGCCGCTCGAAGCCGCAAAGGTCGATGGATGCACCCCCTGGCAGACGTTCCGCTATGTCACCTGGCCGTTCATCATGCCCTTTGCCTTCATCGCCATGACGATCCGCTCGCTGGACATCGCGCGCGCCTATGACATCGTGAAGATCATGACCGACGGCGGCCCGGCCAAGCGCACCGAGATCCTCTGGACCCTGATCGCACGCACCGGATATTCCGACGCCCGCATGGGGCTGGCCAACGCCATGGCCTATTTCGCGATCTTCCTGTCGATCCTGTTCACCGTCATCTTCTTTCGCAAGCTCGCCCAGGCGCGCAGCCAGATCGGAGCGGAGTGGTAGTCATGGACGTCAACGCCGCCCACCGCCTGAAACGCATCCTGCTGACGATTACCCATCGCGTGGGCCTGTTCCTCGCCATGGCGATCATCTGCCTGCCGGGCCTGTGGATCGTGCTTTCATCGCTCAGGCCCACGGTCGAGATCATGGCCAAGCCGCCGGTATGGATACCGCGCGAGCTCTCCTTCGACGCCTATGTCGCCATGTTCTCCGGCGTCGGACAGGGCGGCATTCCCGTTCTCGAGTATTTCAGAAACTCGATCATCATTTCCGCCACATCGACGGTGATCGCGCTCGCCATCGGCATGGCCGGCGGCTATGCCTTCGCACGCTACCGTTTCCGCTGGAAATCCTCGATCTTCCTCGGCTTCATGCTGACGCGCACGGTGCCCGGCATCGCCCTGTCGCTGCCGCTGTTCTTCGTCTACGCCAAGCTTGGCATCATCGACACGCATTTCGGGCTCATCATGGCCTATGTGGCCCTCAACGTGCCGTTCACCATCTGGCTGATCGACGGCTTCTTCCGCCAGGTGCCGAAGGACCTGGCCGAAGCGGCGCAGATCGACGGCTGCACGCGCTGGCAGGCCTTCTGGCAGGTCGAGTTTCCGCTCGCCCGCCCCGGCATCGCCTCGGCCGGCATCTTTGCCTTCCTCATTTCGTGGAACGAGTTCGCGCTGGCATCGCAGCTCACGCGTTCGACCAATTCCAAGACCCTGCCCGTCGGACTGCTCGACTACACGGCCGAGTTCACCATCGACTGGCGCGGCATGTGCGCGCTGGCCGTGGTGATGATCATTCCGGCCCTGACCCTCACCTTTATCGTCCAGAAGCATCTCGTGTCCGGCCTCACCTCCGGCGCGATCAAAGGATAGACCATGGCACCCGTTTCCCTCAGCAAGCTCGTCAAGCGCTATGGCTCGGTTGAAGTGGTGCACGGCATCGATCTCGACGTGGCGGACCGCGAATTCATCGCCCTCGTCGGTCCGTCCGGCTGCGGCAAGTCGACGACCCTGCGCATGATCGCCGGACTGGAGGACATCTCGGACGGCGAGATCCGCATCGGCGGCGCGGTGGTCAACGACCTTCCGCCGCGCGCGCGCAACATTTCCATGGTGTTCCAGTCCTACGCGCTCTATCCGCACATGACCGTGGCGGAGAACATGGGCTTCTCGCTCAAGATCGCCGGCAAGGACAAGACCGAGATCGAGCAACGCGTCGCCGAAGCGGCCCGGACGCTCGGGCTGGAGGCCCTTCTCGAACGCCGCCCCTCGCAGCTTTCGGGCGGCCAGCGCCAGCGCGTCGCGATGGGACGGGCAATCGTGCGCAACCCCGAGGTCTTCCTGTTCGACGAACCCTTGTCGAACCTCGACGCCAAGCTCAGGACACAGATGCGCACCGAGATCAAGAAGCTGCACGCGAAGGTGCAGTCGACGGTCGTCTACGTGACGCATGATCAGGTGGAGGCGATGACGCTGGCCGACCGCATCGTCATCATGCGCGACGGATACATCGAACAGGTCGGCACGCCGGAGGAGGTGTTCCAGCGCCCTGCCACGCACTTCGTTGCCGGCTTCATCGGCTCTCCGCCGATGAACCTGCGCGAAGCGGTCGTCGACGACGGCAAGCTGGCATTCGCGGAGAATGCCGCCCTCCCCCTGCCAGCCCAGTTCCGCGAGCGGGTCAGTGCCGGACAGAAGGTCGTGTTCGGATTGCGGCCCGACGATCTCTATCCCTCCGGCCACGGCATTCATTCGGGCGAGGCCCATGAGGTCCACGAAATGGAGCGCACCGTCTCCATTACCGAACCGCTCGGCAACGAGACGCTCGTGTTCACCAGTTTCGGTGACGCGGAATGGGTGTCGCGCATGCTCAACCCTCGCCCGCTGCGGCCGGGCGAACCGATCAAGCTTTCCTACGACCTGTCGCAGGCGCATCTGTTCGACGCCGAGACGGGCAAGAGCTTGAGAGCCTGACAATGGCGAGGATCGAGAAAGTCGAGTTGCGCATGGTCGACCTCGTACCCAAGGTCGAGCGCACCGACGCCATCCAGAGTTTCGTCAGCCAGGAGACGCCGATCGTCACGATCACCGATGCAGACGGCGCTTCGGGCACCGGCTATTCCTACACGATCGGCACCGGCGGCTCCTCGGTCATGCGGCTTCTGGCCGACCATCTGGCGCCGCGCCTCATCGGCCGCGACGCCGAGTGCATCGAGGCGATCTGGCATGAGCTGGAATTCGCCACCCACGCCACGACCATCGGCGCCATCACGTCCATTGCGCTCGCCGCGGTCGACACCGCACTTTGGGATCTGCGGGCGAAGAAGCAGGGATTGCCGCTTTGGAAGCTGGCGGGCGGCGCCCGCGACCGCGCGCCGCTCTACACGACCGAAGGCGGCTGGTTGCACATCGAGACGCAAGCCCTTGTCGAGGACGCGCTGGCGGCGAAGGCGCAGGGCTTTACCGGCTCCAAGGTCAAGATCGGCAAACCCACCGGTGCCGAGGATTTCCGCCGGCTCGAAGCCGTGCGCGATGCGCTCGGCGACGATTACGAGATCATGACCGACTGCAATCAGGGCTTTACCGTCGATGAAGCGATCCGGCGCGCCGACCGCCTGAAGCCCCTCGATCTTGCATGGATCGAGGAGCCGCTGCCGGCCGACGATATTGACGGTCATGTGCGGCTTTCGCAATCCACAGCGACGCCGGTCGCCATCGGTGAGTCGCTCTACTCGATCCGTCATTTCCGCGAATACATGGCGCGCGGCGCCTGCTCTGTCGTGCAGGTCGACGCAGGCCGCATCGGCGGCATCACGCCGTGGCTGAAAGTGGCGCATGCGGCGGAAGCCTTCGACATTCCCGTCTGCCCGCACTTCCTGATGGAACTGCATGTCAGCCTCGTCTGCGCGGTGCAGAACGGCAAATATGTCGAGTACATCCCGCAGCTCGATGATGTGACGGCAACCCGGATGCGGGTGGAAGACGGTCATGCGACCGCCCCCGCCGAGCCCGGCATCGGGATCGACTGGGACTGGGATGCCGTCAAGGCGAAAAGCATTGCCGAATTCACCAGCGAGATCACCGCTTGAGGGAGGACGACATGCAGCGCATGGGAATGGTCATCGGACTCGATCCCGACAAGGTCGCAGAATACAAGCGCCTCCATGCCGCCGTCTGGCCAGACGTGCTTGCCATGATCTCGGCCTGCAACATCAGGAATTATTCGATCTTCCTGAAGCAGCCGGAGAACCTGCTCTTCGGCTACTGGGAGTATGACGGTTCCGACTTCGAGGCGGACGCCGCAAGAATGGCCGCCGATCCCAAGACGCAGGAATGGTGGGCGGTGTGCATGCCCTGCCAGGTCCCGTTCGAGACGCGCAAGGACGGAGAATGGTGGACGATGATGGAGGAGGTGTTCCACCATGACTGAGTTCGATCCGACCACCCTCATCCAGTCCTGGCCCTTGCCCTCCAAACCGCGCCCGATCGTTACCTTCGGCGCCGGCTCCATCGTCGGCGATGCGCATTTTCCCGCCTATCGCAAGGCAGGCTTTCCCGTTGCCGGGCTCTACGACCCGGACCGCTCGAAGGCGCAGACGCTGGCCGAAGAATGGGGCGTCAGAGCGTTTTCGTCGGTTGAGGAAGCCGTTGCCGTCGAAGATGCAGTCTTCGATCTCGCCACCCCGCCCGCCGCCCATGCTTCCGTGCTCGAAGCTCTGCCGGACGGAGCGGCCACCCTTATCCAGAAGCCGATGGGAAGCGACCTCGACGGGGCGACCCGGGTCCTCGAGATCAGCAGGCGGAAGCGGCTCAAGGCGGCGGTCAATTTCCAGCTTCGCTTCGCGCCGATGGCCCTGGCGCTGAAGGATGCGATCGCCAAGGGCTGGCTCGGCGAGGTGGTCGATTTCGACGCTTGGCTCGCGCTCGCCACACCCTGGCAGCTCTGGCCCTTCCTCAGGGGCCTGCCGCGCATCGAGATCGCCATGCACTCGATCCACTATCTGGATCTCATCCGCCAGGTTCTGGGCGATCCGCAAGGCGTCCACGCCAAGACGCTCGGGCACCCCAACCACGACGTGGCGCAGACGCGCACCAGCGCCATTCTGGACTATGGCGAGACGGTGCGCTGCGCCCTGTCGATCAATCACGACCACGATTTCGGGCGCAAGTACCAGGCCTGCGAGTTCCGCGTGTGCGGCACCGAGGGCGCCGCCTACATGCAGCTGGGCGTCAATCTCGACTATCCGCGCGGCGAGCCCGACATTCTGGAAATCAGGCCGAAAGGCGGAAGCGAATGGGTGAAGGTTCCGCTTCAGGGCACATGGTTCCCCGATGCCTTCGTCGGCCGGATGGCCAATCTGCAGCGTTTCGCCATTGGTGAGGACGCCGAACTCGTGAGCTCGGTCGAGGATGCCTGGAACACCATGGCGCTGGTCGAGGCCGCCTACCGCTCAAGCGCCGCTCCCGCCACCCTCATCCCGCAGAGGCCCTGATGGAAATCACCACCTATTTCGAGGACTACGAGATCGGCTCGGGCCGCATGAGCTACGGCCGCACGATCACCGAGACCGACTTCGTCGTCCATGCCGGACATACCGGCGACTTCTTCCCTCACCACATGGATGCCGAGTTCATGAAGACGTCCGAATTCGGCGGGCGCATCGCCCACGGAACGATGGTCTTCTCGATCGGCGTCGGGCTGACGGCGAACATCATCAATCCGGTTGCCTTTTCCTATGGCTACGACCGCCTGCGCTTCGTGCGGCCGGTCTTCATCGGCGACACGATCCGCACGAAGACGACGATCATCGCCAAGGAAGACGATCCCAAGCGTGCGGACGCTGGCCGCGTCTTCGAGCGCTGCGAGGTCATCAACCAGAAGGACGAAGTCGTGCTCGTGGCCGACCACATCTACGTGGTCGAGCGCCGAGACAAGGCGGGCTGACCAACAACAGCAAGGACGAGAGATGAGCCAACTTCAGGGAAAGACCGTGCTGATCACCGCGGCCGGACAGGGCATCGGTCGCGCCAGCGCACTGGCCTTCGCGCGGGCCGGCGCAAAGGTGCACGCGACCGACATAAACGAAGACCTGCTGGCCGCGCTCAACGGCACGGACGGCATCGTGATGCATCGGCTCGACGTGCTCGATGCTGAGGCCGTCACCTCGGTGGTCTCCAGGATCGGTGCGGTCGACGTGCTCTTCAACTGCGCCGGGGTGGTGCATTCCGGATCGGTGCTGGAGATGTCGGATGCAGATCTGGACTTCGCCTTCGATCTCAACGTCAAGGCGATGGTGCGCACCATCCGTGCTGTGCTGCCGGGTATGCTTGAGCGCGGCGACGGTGCGATCATCAACATGTCCTCCGTGGCATCGAGCATGAAGGGCGTGCCGAACCGTTTCGCCTATTCGACCACCAAGGCGGCGGTCATCGGACTGACCAAGGCGGTTGCTGCCGACTATGTTGACAAGGGCATCCGCTGCAACGCCATCTGTCCGGGCACCGTCGACAGTCCGTCGCTGCAGGAGCGCCTGAAGGCGACCGGCGACTACGAGGCGGCACGCAAGGCTTTCATCGCGCGCCAGCCGATCGGCCGCATCGGGACGGCTGAGGAAATCGCCGACCTGGCCGTCCATCTGGCAGGCGCCACCTACACCACCGGTCAGGCCTATGCCATCGACGGCGGCTGGACCATCTGACCCCACAACCAAGGACGCACTCCATGAAACTTGTTCGCTATGGCGCACCTGGCGCGGAAAAGCCGGGCCTTATCGATACTGACGGCAGGCTGCGCGATCTCTCCGGCCATGTGGACGACGTGGCAGGCGCGGCGCTTTCGCCGGAAAGGCTTGGCACACTTTCAAAAGTCGCCCCCTCCAGCCTGCCCATTGTCGACGGCAATCCGCGCCTCGGTCCCTGCGTCGCAGGAACCGGAAAGTTCATCTGCATCGGTCTCAACTATTCCGACCATGCCGCCGAAACCGGCGCGGCTGTGCCATCGGAGCCGATCATCTTCATGAAGGCCACCTCGGCAATTTGCGGGCCGAACGACGACCTGATCATTCCGCGCGGATCACAGAAGACCGATTGGGAAGTCGAGCTCGGCGTCGTCATCGGCAAGACGGCCAAATATGTCAGCGAAGCCGATGCTCTGGACTACGTTGCCGGCTACTGCACGGTGCACGACGTCTCCGAGCGCGCCTTCCAGATCGAGCATCAGGGCCAGTGGACCAAGGGCAAGTCCGCCGACACGTTCGGCCCGACCGGCCCGTGGCTCGTCACCAAGGACGAAGTCGCCGATCCGCAGAACCTCGCCATGTGGCTGAAGGTCAATGGCGAGACGATGCAGGACGGGTCCACGAAGACCATGGTCTACGGCGTGGCGCATCTTGTCTCCTACCTCTCCCGCTTCATGTCGCTGCGCCCCGGAGACATCATCTCCACCGGCACGCCACCCGGCGTCGGCATGGGCATGAAGCCGCCGCGCTACCTCAAGCCCGGCGACGTGGTCGAACTCGGCATCGAGGGCCTGGGCAGTCAGAAGCAGACCTGCGTGGCAGACGAATAGCGAGAACAGAGGCCAGCCAGTGACCCGCATCACCGACCTCAAGACCCACGACCTTCGGTTCCCGACGTCGCAGTCGCTCGACGGTTCCGACGCCATGAACCCGGATCCCGACTATTCAGCCGCCTATGTGGTGCTGGAGACGGATCAGCCGGGCCTTCAGGGCCATGGGCTGACCTTTACCATCGGACGCGGCAACGACATCTGCTGCGCGGCGATCGAGGCGATGCGCCATCTCGTCGTCGGACTCGATCTCGACTGGATCAAGCAGGACCCCGGCCGCTTCTGGCGCCACGTCACCAGCGACAGCCAGTTGCGCTGGATCGGCCCCGACAAGGGCGCCATGCATCTGGCGACCGGCGCCGTCGTCAACGCGGTCTGGGATCTGTGGGCGAAGGAAGCGGGCAAGCCTGTCTGGCGGCTGGTCGCTGAGATGACACCGGAAGAAATCCTCCGGATCGTCGACTTCCGCTATCTGACCGACGCGCTGACGCCGGAGGAGGCTCTGGCCATCCTGAAACGCGCCGAGCCCGGCAAGGCCGAGCGCATCGCCGCCCTCGAAGCGGAAGGCTACCCCTGCTACACGACGTCGGCCGGGTGGCTGGGCTACCCCGACGACAAGCTGCGCCGCTTGTGCCAGGAGGCGGTGGATGCCGGCTTTGACCACGTGAAGCTGAAGGTCGGCCGCGACCTGGAAGATGACAAGCGCCGGCTGGCGATTGCCCGCGAGGTGCTTGGACCGGACCGCTATCTGATGATCGATGCCAACCAGGTGTGGGAAGTCGGCCAGGCGATCGACTGGGTGAATGAACTGTCTTTCGCCAGGCCCTACTTCATCGAGGAGCCGACAAGTCCCGACGATGTGGCAGGGCATCGACGGATTCGGCAGGCCGTCGCCCCGGTGAAGGTGGCGACGGGGGAAATGTGCCAGAACCGTATCATGTTCAAGCAGTTCATCGCCGAAGGGGCGATCGACGTGGTGCAGATCGATTCCTGCCGCATGGGCGGCTTGAACGAGGTACTGGCAGTGTTGCTGATGGCGGCGAAATACGACCTGCCGGTCTGGCCACATGCCGGCGGCGTGGGGCTTTGCGAATATGTGCAGCATCTTTCGATGATCGATTTCGTTGCCGTGTCGGGCACAAAGCAAGGCCGCGTGATCGAGTATGTCGATCACCTGCACGAGCATTTTCTCGATCCCTGTGCCATCCGTGACGCAGCCTACATGCCGCCGCATAAACCCGGCTTTTCCATCGAGATGAAGCCTGCCTCGATCAAGACCTATACGATGCCGCGCTGAAGCGCCGCACCGCTACAGCGGTTGCGTTTGAGCGGCGTTGCGGCGTCGTCATACGGTACCGTCCGATCGGCAGCATGAAAGGCCGGCCCGATGTCGGGTCGGTCACGATCCGGCTTTCCAGGCCGAAGACCTGTCGGACATTGTCGAGCGTGAGCACATGTTCCGGCGCGCCCGTTGCATGCAGCCGCCCCTTTGCCATGGCGACAAGATGGTCGGCATAGCGCGTGGCAAGATTGAGATCGTGCAGTACCATGACGTTGGTCGTTCCGCGCGCGCACCGCTGGGCGAACATAGCCACACATTCGCGCGTCAAACGTCATTGGGCTTGCATATTGGCTAAAGACATGAATACTGATTCATAATTCATGTAGGAGAACGGCCCAGATGGCGGAGGACAAGACCGCAACCATAAAGGAGCCCAAGACGGCAAGGGGCGAAGCGACCCGGCAATCGATACTCCAAGCCGCCGAGAAAGTGATGGGCCGCGTCGGCTTCAACGAGGCATCCATCGGGTCGATCACCCGGGAAGCCAACGTCGCCCAGGGCACATTCTACATCTATTTCAAGGGCAAGGACGAGGTCTTCTCCGAACTCGTGACAGAAATGGGGCGAATGTTGCGCCACGAAATCAACGAGGCGACGAAAGGCATTTCCGACCGTCTGGCAGCAGAACGTGCGGGCTTGCGCGCCTTTCTGAGCTTCGTTGCAGCCCATCCGGAACTCTACCGGATCGTCCAGGAGGCACAGTTCGTGGACCCCGACACCTACCGCGCCTATTTCAGCACATTCGCCGACGGCTACCGCCAGGGCCTCGCGGCGGCTGTCCAGAGCGGTGAAATCCGGCCTGGCGACGCCGACATCCGCGCCTGGGCGCTCATGGGGATCGCGCGTTCGCTCGGCGAGCGTGCCGTGGTGTTCGGCCACATGACGCCCATCGACGAACTGGTCGATACAGCCCACGACCTCATCGTCAACGGCCTGAAGACCTGAGTAGGCCCATGGGGAGGAGCGATACGGCCCCGAGAGGGTTCATACTCGCCGAGGAAGCCGAGGGCGTCGTCAGGCTCTGGCTCAACCGCCCCGCCCGGGCGAACGCCTTGGTGCCGGCGCTTCTGGAGGACCTTCTGGGCGCGCTGGACGAGGCACGGGCGAAGACACCCCTCTGCCTGGTTCTCCGCGCGAAGGGGAGCGCCTTTTCGACCGGCGGCGATATCGGCGGTTTTCTCGAACACGCGGAAAGCCATGATCATCTGCGTGACTATTCCGCCCGCCTGGTCGGCCTTCTCAACCAGGCGATCATGGCGCTCACAGAGTTTCCGGCGCCGGTCATCTCGGTCGTTCAGGGGCCGGTGACGGGCGGATCCGCAGGTTTCCTGCTCGCATCCGACATCGTGCTCATGGCACGGCAGGCGTTCATTCAGCCCTACTATGTCGATATCGGTTTTGCACCAGACGGCGGATGGACTGCACTCATGCCCGATCGCATCGGCGCACAGGCGGCCCTCGAGATCCAATACATGAACCGCCGCATCGATGCCGTGCAGGCAAAAGCTATGGGACTGGCGCACGCACTCGCACCGGCCGACCAACTGGATGGCCTGCTGGCCGAGTGCCTCTCGGTCCTGCGCGAGAAGGAGACCGAAAGCCTGCGCGCAACCCGCGCGCGCATCTGGAACGAGCGTCGTCGCAACGTCGTGGCCGAAGCTCTGGAGGAGGAGCGGCGGAGCTTTGTCGCGCTGGTTGGCCGCGATGAAGTCGTCGCGCGGATGAAGCGGTTCGTGCGCCGGGGAGAGTCCTAGAGGGAGGAACAAATGCAGTGGGTCACCGATATGGCGGCCAGGCGGGCGGAACTGACGCCGGACAGGATCGCATTCCAGGACCACGACACAGGCGAAGCCCTGACCTTCGAAGAGGTGGACAGGAAGGCCAATGCGCTGGCCCGCGGCCTCGCCGGCATGGGCATGTCGGCCGGAGACCGGATCGCCGTGCTCTGTCACAACCGTCCGGAATTCTTCATCCTGTTGTTTGCGGCACAGAAGGCCGGCCTCATCCTCGTGCCGCTCAACTGGCGCCAGCCGCCGGCCGAGCTTTCTCCCATCGTCCGCTCGTCGGGTGCCCGGCTGCTCTTCTTCGACCGGCAGACGCGGGAGGCCGCGCTGAGCTTGTCCGCCGACGGCAAGCTCATGGCGATCGGGATGGGAGACGACAGCCAGGCGTCACGGACCATCGCAACAATCATCGAAGGCGCTTCGAGCACACCGTTCGGCACGGGCCGCGTTGCCGCCGACGATCCCTGGTATCTGCTCTACACGTCCGGCACGACGGGCCTGCCGAAAGCGGTGATCCAGACCGCTTCCATGGCCTGGGCGAACGCGGTCAACTATTCCCAGGCCGTCGATCTCGTCTCCAGCGACAAGGCCCTGAATTATCTGCCGCTGTTTCACACGGCGGGCATCAACCTGTTTACACTGCCATTGTTCCTCGCCGGCGGAACGTCGACGATCCTGCGCAAGTTTGACGAGGAAGCAGTCCTCGATCTTATCGACGCCAAGGAGGTGACGGCGTTCTTCGGCGTCCCGGCCATCTATCAGGCATTGGCTCTCAATCCGCGCTTCGGCTCGGTCGACTTTTCGTCTGTCCGCTCATTGGGATGCGGCGGCGCACCGATCTCCGCCTCTCTCCTGAAGTCCTACCGGGATCGCGGCCTGACGGTGTGCAACGGCATGGGCATGACGGAAACCGGGCCCACCGTCTTCCTGATGGACAAGGAACACGCCGCCGCGAAAATCGGATCGGTCGGCAAGGCCCAGATGCTGGCCGAGGTACGTATCGTTTCACCCTCGGGCGACGTCATCGCCGGCGAAGGCGATGGAGAGCTGCAGATCCGGGGTCCCGGTGTGACCCCAGGCTATTACGACAACACGGAAGCGACCAGGGCGGCCTTTACCGAGGACGGCTGGCTGAAGACAGGCGATGTCGCGCGGCGCGACGGCGAGGGATATTTCTACATCGTCGACCGCATCAAGGACATGTATGTCTCGGGCGGGGAAAATGTCTATCCGGCCGAGGTCGAACGGGTGCTGACCAGCCATGAGGCGATCCTCGAAGCCGTCGTCATCGGTGTGCCCGACGAGCGCTGGGGCGAGACCGGCGCCGCCTACCTGATAGCCGGACCGAACCACCAGATCGACATTCCCGAACTGGTTTCGTGGTGCCGCGAACGTCTGGCCGCCTACAAGATCCCGAAAAGCTTTCACGTCGTGAGCGAACTGCCGCGGACCGCCGCCGGCAAGGTTCAGAAGCATGTCCTGAAACGGACCTTCCTCGAAGAAACGAAGGAGACCGACCAATGACGGGTTTCTTGCCAATGGAAGCAGACTGGACACCACGTCAGGCCGACTTCGACCAATTTGCGGATATCTCCGGTGACGACAATCCGATCCATGTCGATCCGGCGTTTTCCGCGCGCACCCGCTTCGGGCGAACCGTATCGCATGGAATGCTGCTTTACAGCCGCGTCTGGGCGCTCATTCGCGAGGCGGTGCCGCAGGCAGACCATGCGTTCCAATCCCTGATGTTTCCCAATCCTGCCTATGCCGACGAAGCGCTGGCGATCCGCATCGCGCCAGAGGAAGGCCAGGTGCCAGTCCGGCTGGCAGTCAGCGTCCGGCGCAAGTCCGACGATGCGGTGGTGCTGCAGGGAACATGCTTGCTGGCAGGAGGCAAACAATGACACTGGCCCTGGGCGACAGCGCGTCGGTCACAAGGACCTATCGTTCGTCCGATGCCGCCGGCTATGCCCGGCTTGCCGGTCTCAAGAGCGTGCCGGAGAAGGTGCCGGAGCCCCTGATTGGCGGCCTCTTTTCCTATCTCCTCGGCGTGGAGCTGCCGGGTTTCGGCACCAACTATCTGAAACAGGAGATGCGCTTTCTGGCGTCTGCTCCATTCGACGAACCCTTGACCGCACATGTCACGATCACGCGGCTGCGGCCCGAGAAACATCTGGTCGATCTCGAAACGGTTTGCGAGTCCGCCGACGGCACGCGCGTCTGCGAAGGCCGCGCTCTCGTCTATGTCGAGGATGTGGAAGCGGGCTGATCCCGGCCGATCAGCCGGAGCCGCCCGCAAGATCCATCAAGAGTGCGTTGAACCTTCCGGGCTCTTCGAGATGAGGGGCATGCCCTGATGCCTCGAAGGAGTGAACGGTCGCATCCGCGATGCGCTCGGCCTGCCAAAGCGCCACATCATGGCCGTACAGCACGCTGCGCGCGCCGCTCACCAGGTGCGTTGGCACATCGATCGCGGGAAGGAGCGCCCGGAAATCCTGCGACGTGAGCGAGGCCCACATCGGCCGAAGCAGACGCGGATCAGCGCGGGCGATCTGGTCGAGAACGAAGGCGAAGCTGTCCGCGTCCGGTTCGAGATCGCGGGCGAAGATCTTTTCTGCGATCCTCGGATGAAGCTGCGGCCAATAGGGAACGATGGCCTCCAGGATCTCTACGTTTCGCTCGGCGTCCGTCCCGTCGCGTGTGCCGAGCTGCCAGTTCTCGTCATTCAGCACTTTCGCGGTCATGTCTTCGACCACCAGAGCGGAAAGCCGCTCGCAGCCATGCCGTTCAATGTAGCTGTATGCGACATGTGCCCCCATCGACCAACCGACCAGAACGATGCCGTGCAGGTTGTGTTCGCGAACGAGCGCCGCCAGTTCATCGGCCGCGGCATCGATGGTGAGTTCTGCCCTGCCCGCAGTCTCGCCATGGCCCGGCAGATCGGGCGCGACGACGAGCGTTTCGTCGGCCATGGCGGAAAGCTGCGGATGGAAGAACCCGCCATGGCAGGACCAGCCATGCAGGAGGACGAGCGGCCTGCGGCCTGGCCGGGCGTTGCCGGCGACGCGCACGGAAAGCCGGCTTGGACTGGAACCGGTCACCCCCGCTGTCCTCTCAGCCGCCCGACGATTCCCGAGGGAAAGAAATAGACCGACAGGATGAACAGCACGCCCAGCCAGAGAAGCCAGCGCTCCGGTGCGACAAGGAGCGAGACCAACGGCACCGCTTCCGTCGCCTTCTCGGCCACGGCCATCACATCCTGAAGATAGGTCTGGGCCAGAATGAAGATCGTCGCCCCGACGACGGCCCCATACATCGTCCCCATGCCGCCGATGACGACCATCAAGAGGATATCGAGCATGATTTCCATCGACAAGGTCGTCGCCGGCCCCGTGTAGCGCAGCCAGATGGCCAGAAGCGAGCCTGCGAATGCGGCCATGACTGCCGAGAGAACGGTCGCGGTGGTGCGATACCAGACCGTGCGATAGCCGATCGCCTCGGCCCTGAACGCGTTGTCGCGCACCGCCTGCAAGGTCCGGCCGAAGGGCGAATTGACGATGCGCAGCATGACCAGAAACAGAAATGCCGAGACGGCAACGATCAGGTAATAGGCAATCAGCCGACCGTTGATCGCGACGTCGAAGACCTTCTCCCGGATCGGCCGGAAACCGGGCGTCAATTCACGCGGCACGCTGTAGGTCAGACCATCCTCGCCCCCGGTGAACCACGAAAGCTGGGAAACCAGAACCGCAAACGCACTGGCGATGGCCAGCGTCACCATCGCGAAGAAGATCGCCTTCACACGCAGCGAGAAGAGCCCGATTGCAAGCGCGAAGACGGCGGCAACCGCAGCGCCGGCCAATGTGCCGAGAGCGATCGCGGTGAAGCTCGGTCCCATGGAGGACAGCGTCAGCGCCGTGCCGTAGGCGCCGATGCCGAAGAACATGGTGTGGGCGAAGGAAACGATGCCCGTGTAGCCGAGCAGCAGATCGTAGCTCGCCACGAGCACGATGAAGATGGCGATCTTCGCGGCAGTGTCGAGCGACTTGGTGCCCGGGAAGAGGAACGGGGCCAAGATCAGCGACACGCCGATCCCCAGGACGATCAGGCTGAGGATGCGGCTTTGAGGATAATCGCCGGAAAGCAGGGATTTCAGCATCGTCAGACCCTCACTTTGCCTTCACGACGGGATACAGGCCCTGAGGACGCCACATCAGGATCGCCACCATGAGCGCGATGGTCGAGACGAGCGCGACCTTCGGCGCGAGAAAGGCGGTATAGTTCGACAGGAGACCGACAAGCAGGGCACCGATGAAGCAGCCTTCGACGGAACCGAGACCGCCGATGATCACGACGATGAAGACGAGAACCAGAATCTCCGATCCCATGTGGGCGGTAATCGTCTCCTGATAGAGCCCCCACATCACGCCGCCGAGCCCGGCCAGGGCGGAGCCCGCGATGAAGACCAGAAGAAACAGGCGCTTGATGCGATAGCCGAGTGCCTCGACCATTTCTCCGTTTTCCACGCCGGCACGCACCAGCAGCCCGATCCTGGTCGCGCGCAGCACATATTGCATCGCCAAGAAGAGAGCGAGCCCGATCCCCACCGCCATGATGCGGTATTTCTCAATCGCCGCGCCCGCGACAATGATGGACCCCTGCAGGGTTTGCGGCCGCGCCAGGTGAATGGCGTCCGGTCCCCAGATGACGTGGATCAACTGCTGCGTGACGATCAGTCCGCCCATCGTCACGAGGATCTGCTTGAGATGATGGCCATAGACGGGCATCACGATGACGCGTTCGAACGCGTAGCCCATGGCGCCGGTTGCCAGCACCGCAGCGCAGATCGCCAGAAACACTGCCGCCAGATTGAGCAACACGCTCGGCGCGGCAGTCCACCCGGACAGCCATGCAAGCGCCGTGAAGCCGACGAACGCACCGACGGTGACAAAAGCTCCGTGGCCGAAATTGATGATGTCCATGAGCCCGAAAACCACGGTCAACCCCGATGCCATGACGAAGATCATCAGCCCCATGGCAAGGCCGGCCACGGTGAGCGTCAGCCACGTCGTGGTGTCGCCGATCGCCGCGAAACCCACCACGGCCAGCACCGGAACAAGCAGGATGGGCACGGCGGCGCTGAGCCTGTCGAAGAGGGCCGTCTGTTCGATCCTCGGTCGGATTGCGGTCTCGCTCATTGGTGGGTCTCCAGGCTCAATCCCATCAGTCTTTCCTGCAGGCCGGCGTCGGCGGCGAGTTCCGCCATGTCTCCGGTGTGGACGATGCGGCCGTCATCCATGACGCAGACCGTGTCCCCGACCTCCCGGGCCATGGAGAAGTTCTGTTCCACCAGAAGGATCGTCGTTTCCGTTTCCTTCAATTGCCTGAGCGCGCCCGTCATCGCCTTGATGATGGCCGGCGCCAATCCCTTGGTCGGTTCGTCGATCAGGATCAGCTCGCGCGGCTCGATGATGGCGCGCGCCACAGAGAGCATCTGCTTCTGGCCGCCGGAAAGCGTGCCGGCGGACAAGTTCCAGAAGGTCCGGATCGGCGGAAACAGGTCGCAGATCCAGTCGAGACGCCGCTTGTCGAGCCTCCCCGAAATTGCCGCGAGCGTCATGTTTTCGGCGACCGTCAGGTCGGTAAAGATGCCCATGTCTTCGGGGACGAATGCAATGCCTTTGCGCGCGATGGCAGGTGTGTCCAGCGTGGCGATCTCCTCGCCGCGGAAGCGCACGCTCCCGCTGCTCGCCTTCCACAGCCCCATGATGGTGCGCAAGGTCGTCGTCTTGCCGGCGCCGTTGCGGCCGAGCAGCATCGTGACGCCGCCTTGCGGCACCGAAAGGTCCACGCCGTGTAGAATGTGATACGGGCCGATATGGGTGTGAACGCCTTCGAGCGTCAGGATCTGCTCAGGCATCGGCACCCTCCCCCACGGCCGGCTCGGCCTCTTCCGGCTCCTTTCCGAGATAGGCCTGCTGAACGATCGGCGATGCGATGACGTCCGCCGGATTGCCGTCCGCCACCAGCGCACCGTTGTGCAGCACGATGATGCGGTCGGCCAGCGACCGGATCACGTCCATCTTGTGCTCGACCAGCAGGATGGTCCTGTCCGCATCCGCCTTGAGCGCGCGGATGAGATCGAGAATTATGGGAACCTCGTCGACGCTCATGCCAGCCGTCGGTTCATCGAACATCAGAACCTGCGGTCCAAGCGCGATCAACAGCGCGACTTCGAGCTTGCGCTGGTCGCCGTGCGGAAGCGCAGAGACCGTCAGATCGGCCTTCTCGAGAAGCCTGACTTCGGCCAGAACATGTTCGGCGCGCTCGATCAGTTCCACGTGGCTCTCGGCGATCGTAAAGAGATCGAACCCTTTTCGCGCCTTCGACTGCGCAACCAGGCGGACGTTCTCCCTCACCGTCAGCGACGGAAACAGGTTGGTCAGCTGAAACGCCCGGCCGATCCCCAGTTCCGTGCGTGCCGGCACGGACGTGCGTGTAATGTCTTGACCGTTGAGCAGCACGCTGCCGCCAGTCGCGCGCAACTGCCCGGAAATCAGATTGAAGTAGGTGGTCTTGCCGGCGCCATTCGGCCCGACGATCGCCGTCAGCGTACCGCGGGCGAATGCGCAGGATACGCGGTCGACAGCAACGTGACCGCCGAAGCGGATGGAAAGCTCGCGCGTCTCCAGGACAGGGTGTTCCCGTGCCAAGGACATGTCTCCGTGATCGGTTGAGCGGTCGCCCCGCCAGCCGTGGCCGTGCCGGTCGCTGGTGAACCTGGCACGACCGGCCGGCGGGCCGCAGGCTGAAGGTTCAGTTGCGGATCGGGATGTCCATGTCCTCGATCTTCAGCTCACGCACGAGTTCGGGAATGCCCCATTCGACGTCCGGGTCGACCTTGATCTTGAAATGGTACATCGACTGAAGCGCCTGGTGGTCTTCCGGACGGAAGATCATCTTGCCCTTGGGCGTATCGAACTCCATGCCCTCCATGGCCGTGATCAGGTCTTCACTGTCGGTCGAACCGCCGGTCTTGCGCAGCGCGGCGACGATCGCCATGCCGGCAGACATGCCGCCAGCGGTGAAGAAATCCGGCGGCGCGTTGAAGCGCTTCTGATGTTCGGCAACGAGCCAGTCGTTGGCCGGGTTCTTGGGGATGTCGTAGTAATAATAGGTCGCGCCTTCCATGCCCGGCAGCGCCTTGTAGGCGGCCATGGCGGCCAGGATGTTGCCTCCCGTGGCGATCTCGACACCGAGGCGCTCGGGCTCCATCGCCTTGATCTTGCCGATCGGATTGTTGCCGCCCGCCCAGATCACGAACACGATCTTGCGGCCGGGTTCGTCCTTCAATGCATCAAAGATGCGCTGGGCGCTGGCCGTGAAGTCCTGCGTGTCCGTCGGCGCATATTCTTCGAAGACGAGCTTTGCGCCCGTGTTCTTGAGGGCCTCCTTGAAGGCCGCGACGCCGTCGCGCCCGAACGCGTAGTCCTGGGCCAGCGTCGCGATCGACACACCTTCCTCGCCGAGAGCGACAGCGTTGGAAATGGCGTCCTGCGAGGAATTGCGGCCGGTGCGGAAAATGTAGCGGTTCCAGTTTTCGCCGGTGATGGAGTCGGCCACGGCAGGCTCGACCAGCAGCACCTTGCCGTATTCCTCCGCAACCGGGAGCATGGCGAGCGCGACGCCTGACGACACAGGTCCGACAGCGATATCCGCCTCGTCGTCGCCGAAGGCTTCGGCAAGCGCGGTCCGGCCCACGTCGGGCTTGAGCTGCGTGTCCTTCTCGATGACGACAATCTTCCTGCCATCGATTTCCATCGTGCCGTCGGTGGCATATTCCAGCCCCATCATCAGGCCGGTATGCGACTGCTTCGCGTAGGCTTCGAGTGCGCCGGTCTTGCCGTAGACATGGGCGATCTTGATGTCTTCGGCCTTCGCCTGGCCGAACGCGATCATGGAAATTGCGGCCGCGAGAGCGGCCATCCTCGTCTTCCGGTTCATTGCTGCTCCTCCCTTTTGGCAGCGCTTTCGCGCGTCGCATGGGCGACGTGAGTGTCCCTGACGCGCATGCGAGCCTCCACCCGCGCAAAGGCGCATCGTCAATATATGACGCATGAATCAGGCGTCATGTCAAATGAACACTGAAACGCAGCGGGCAGTCCGCACTCCCTTCGTCCGGTTGGATTGGACGCCCCCTTAAGTCATCACAAACAGAGACTATCGCCCACGAACGGCATCCTTTGCGCGACCATCTCCAACCTATCGATCTGGCGTACGCCTCCTTGCTCCAAACGCTTCCGTTCGAAGCGAGCCCACGCTAGTGCTTTCTGTTTCCAGCATTTGCGTTCGCGGCCGATACAGATTGGATGCAAATGTTGGAAACAAACCACTAGACGAGAACTGTCATTGGTGCGGCGGGTTCCTTAAGGATTGCGCCCAGGCCGCGAAGGGCCTCCTGCAACCTGCTGCGCGAAGCAACCGCGCCAAGTGCAATCCTGACGGCTTCAGGGGCGTTGCCCGACACGCAAAAATCGCCGGCACCGGCAACAGCCAGACCGCGCCGGCGCGCCGCCGCCACGATCTCGGTTGCCGTGCGACCCCCTGCCAACGGCAACCAGACGTGCAAGCCGCATGGGTGCCCTTGCGCCCGTGACGGCAGGATCCCGGCCGCCAGGACGTTGCGCGCTTCCATTTCCTGCCGGATTCCGCCGGCAATCTCCGCGGCGGTTCCGTTGCGAATCCATTCCGCGGCCAGACCACTCATCAGCGGAGGCGCCATCAGGATCGTGCTGCGCAGAACCCCTGCCACCTGTTCGATCCTCCCGCTATCGGGCGCAACGAGAAACGCGGTACGCAGGAATGGAGAAACGCACTTGGCCAGCGTCGCCACATGGAACGTCACGTCGGGCGCGATGGCCAGGAAGGTCGGTGCGCTTGAGACCAGAAGCCGGCTGTAGGGGTCGTCCTCAAGAATGACGAGGTTGGCCCGGCGCGCCACATCGATCAGTTCCTTGCGCCGGTGCTCGGGCATCGAGAGCGCGGTCGGGTTATGCAAGGTCGGATTGAGGTACACCAGTCGAGCGCCTGAAGCCCTAGCCATCTTGTCGAGATCATCCGGACGCATGCCGTCCTCGTCGGCCGGCACACCGACGATCTTGCGCCTCAACGTCTTCGCCAGGGAGATGAAGCCTGGATAGGTCAGGCTGTCGGCCAGGACTGCATCGCCCGGCGCGGTCGTGGTCATAATCACGGCACAAAGCAGCGCCTGAGCCCCCGGTCCGACGGCAACCCTTTCGACGGGTGAACGTCCGCCGGCCTCCCGCAACCACTCGGCACCGGCTGCTCGTTCGGCCGGCGAGCCGGGTCCCGGATGATAGGAGAGGAGCGCTTCCGCACTCGATCGCCGCAACAGGCTGTCGATGCCGGCGCGAATGAGACCCGGCAGGTTCATCCCGTGCGGCGATGGCGGAATGATCATGCTGAGGTCCAGAATGGGCTCCTCGGCGCCGGCGGCCGTCACGAAGGATCCTCGCCCGGGGGCCGCATCGATCAGGTTCCTGCGGCGCGCCTCGGAGAACGCCCGGGTGACCGTCGTCAGGTCGACCCCGAGGTGCCGGGCCAGATCGCGTTGCGCCGGCAGCCGGTCCCCCGGCTGCAGGTCGCCATTGGCGCGCGCCTGCGCGATGGCATCCACGATGCGCAGATAGATGGGCCCCGTCCGAGCCTCGATACCCGAAGCCCATGCGGGTGCGGCATTAGCGCCCATGCTCGCCTCTCCAGTAGCCATACATTTTGAAACATTGTATGCATACTTTCAACGAAAGACAATGTGATGTCTCGGCGATGAGCATGACCAGGAAGGAAGGACCGATGGAGAACGGGAACTGGCCGCCCATTGAACCCTGGCGGGTTGGCATCCCCGGAAAGTGTCCGCGCTGCGGCCAGGGGCGGCTTTTTGACGGGTTCCTGAAACTCGCCCCGCGCTGCGAGAACTGCGGTCTGGATTTTTCCTTTGCCGATCCTGCGGACGGTCCGGCATTCTTCGTCATCTGCTTCGCCTGCGTCCCCTCGATCCTGTTCGCCGTGTGGATGGAGGTCGTCTTCGAACCATCGATGTGGTTGCACGTTTTCGTGTCCCTGCCCGTCGTGCTGCTGACGTGCATCCCGCCTCTCAGACCGCTCAAGGGCTGGCTCGTGGCCAGTCAGTTCTATCACAAGGCGGAAGAGGGAAAGCCCGTTCGTCGCGGCGAGGAGAGCTGATCGGATGGACGCGGGAGACGCCGCCCTCTACAAGACGGCGAGCGTTTTCGACAGGAGAGCATCGAATGAAGGGACGTCCTGCCCCGCAGCGCACCATCGTGATCGACGGCAGGCCGCTGCCCGAAATGCTGGACGAGGCGATGATCGCTTCCGTTGTCCACGGCTTCTATGACCGGATCCGCAACGACACACTGCTCGGGCCGATATTCAACGACGCAATAGCGCCGCAGGACTGGCCGCGTCATCTCGACAAGATGTGCGATTTCTGGTCGAGCACGCTGCTGCGCACCGGTCGCTATGAGGGGCGCCCGCTGGCGCCGCATCTGGCGCTTCCGGAACTGGGCGAGGCGCACTTCCGCCGCTGGCTGAGCCTGTTCAAGGCGACCGTCGATGCGCTGTGCCCTCCGCAGGTGGCGGAACTGTTCATGGATCGGGCCATCCGCATCGCCCATTCGTTCCGGCTGGCCGTCGCATTCAACCGCGGAGAGAATACAATCCACATCGAGCCTATCGTCGATGTGACACCGGCATAGGGACGATCTGCCTGCGCGCCCAATCCCGGCGAGCCACGCGTGGATTGTCGACTGTCTCCGGCAGCCGCCTGCCGCGACAGCCGTCAGTCCTTCGAACCAAATTCCTTGAGGACAGCTTGTGTATGCTGGCCCAACGATGGCACGGGGCCAAGCTGCACCGGCGTATCGTCGACGAGAACGCCGGGTGCCAGCATGGTGACCGGCCCACCAGGCGTGTCTATTTCGATATGGCGGCTCTGGGGGTGGGCAGCCAGATCGGCAATGGATGAGATGCGGCCATATGCGATGCGCGCAGCCTCCAGTCTCGCGACGATCTCCTCTCGCGCGAGATCGGCAAAGGCTTCTGCGATGATCGTGTCGAGAACCGCGCGGTTGGCGACGCGCAGGCTGTTCGTCTCGAAGCGTGCGTCCGCGGCAAGTTCGGGACGCCTCAGAACCGAGTGGCAGAACTGCACCCATTCGCGCTCGTTCTGGATCGAAAGAAGAACAGAGCGCCCATCGATGCCCGCATAGGCGCCGTAAGGCGCGATGGTCGGGTGGTTGAGGCCGCTGCGCACCGGCTCCCGGCCGCCATAGACATGCTGCAGATAGGGCACGTTCATCCAGTCGGAAAGCGCATGGAACAGCGATACGGAGACGTGCCGGCCCTTGCCGGTCCGCTCGCGCGCGAACAGCGCCTGCAGCACCGCCTGATGCGCGGTCATGCCGGCGGCGATGTCGCAGACCGAAACGCCGACCCGCGCCATGCCTTGCTCGGTTCCGGTGATGGCTGAGAGCCCGCTCTCGGCCTGCACGAGCAGGTCGTATGCCTTGAGATCGCGATAGGGACCATCGTCGCCGTAGCCTGAAATCGACACCGTGATCAGTCGCGGGTGCTTCGCCCGCAGGTCGGCCGGCGCGAATCCGAGACGATCGATCGCACCGGGGGCCAGGTTCTGAATGAAGATGTCGGCGCGCGCGATCATGGCGGCGAGCGCGGCCCGGCCCGGTTCGTCGCGCAGATCGAGACAGACCGACTCCTTGCCGCGATTGAGCCAGACGAAATAGGCGCTTTCACCCTCAACGAGATCGTCGTAGCCGCGCGCGAAGTCGCCTTCGGGCCTTTCGATCTTGATCACTCTCGCGCCCGCTTCGGCCAAACGCGACGACGCATAGGGTGCAGCGACTGCCTGCTCGACCGACACGACCAGAATTCCTTCGAGATCCGTGCACTTCATCGTGCCGCCTCCTGGCGAATTTGTCTTATTCGATGCGGACAGGCCGCGTCCGCAGGACCATCGGCCAAATGCTCCATCACTGCCAATAAAACCTTCGTCCATCCCCTATACCGGGACGCTATGGGACTGGCGGCACGGATGCAGACATGTACCATCGCTTCTCTTTATCGCGCCCTGAGCAAATCTCTATTTCTCATTTTGGGTCGATTGGCCGATGCTGCCGGTTACCCGGCGCCTTTCACGGGGGATCCTTCGGAGTGAGACCCATGTCCATCACCGTCACGCTTGCCCGTTTTGCGGCGGAAACAAGCACTGCATCACTACCGACGGAGGTACCAGCGCGAGCCCTGGCGTTGACGGGCGATCTCGTGGGCTCGATCGTGCGTGCGGCGGCGCAATCCGAATCCACCCCCGCCGTTCTGGGCATGCTGCGCCGCGTCGGCATGGACGGCGAAGGTCCCTGCACGGTCTTCGGCCTGAAACGCCGATACGGCGCTGCCGCGGCTGCCCTGCTCAACGGGTCGCTCGGCCATTCGCTCGATTTCGACGACACCCATGCCGACAGTTCGCTGCATCCCAGCGCACCGGTCGTACCGGCCGCCCTGGCGGCGGCGGAAGCGGCGGACGCCAGCGGGAACGACCTTCTCGCGGCGATCGTCATCGGCCTGGAGGTCGCCTGCCGGCTCGGCATGGCGCTCGATCCCACGGCGCATTATGCGCGCGGCTTTCATCCCACGGCCACCGCCGGCGTCTTCGGGGCGGCTGCGGCGGCGGGCCGGCTGCTCGGCCTTGACGCCCCGCAGATGGAGGCCGCGTTCGGCGTTGCCGCCAGCCAGGCCTCGGGCTCGCTGCAATTCCTGGAGAATGGCGCCTGGAACAAGCGTTACCAGGTCGGCGAGGCCGCCATGAAGGGACTGATGGCGGCGAGTCTCGCCGCCGAAGGCTTCCACGGTGCCGCAGCGGCGCTCGAAGGCCGGCACGGGTTCTTCAAAGGCTACAGTGACGCGGCAACGCCAGCGCGCGCACTGGCCGGGCTCCGCCAGACTTGGGAAACGCTTCGCATCGGCATCAAGCCCTACCCTGCCTGCCGCTACACCCATGCCGCCGTCGATGGTCTTCTGGACCTGCGCGCCCGTCACAAGCTCGATGCCGAGACCGTGCGGCATATTGCGGTGGGGCTGCATCGCAACGGCATGGCGTTGGTGGGCGATCCGGCTGATGCGAAGCGCCGCGCACGCAGCATCGTCGAGGGACAGTTCTCCATGCCATTCGCCGCTTCGGTCGCGCTGCTGCGTGGCCGTTTCGGATGGGACGACTACGATCTCCTCGGCAGCCCGCAGGTGGATGCGCTTTCCGACCGCGTCGAGACCTTCCGCGACGAAACGCTCGAAGGTCTCGCCCATCCCTTCGGCGCGACGCTCACAGTTGACACGGGGGCCCAACGCCTCACCCTGCGCGTTGCCGATCCGTCCGGCGAGCCCGAAACATTCCCCGATGCGGCTGCACTGGCAGCCAAATTCGACGCGCTTGCAGGTCCTGTTCTCGATGGCGGCGCTGCGGCCCTTCGCGAACGGCTCGCCTCCCTGCCAGGCGCATCGTCCGTGCGCCTCCATTTCACCCGTTTGTGACACTCGAACCTCGAATTTCAGGCATCGCCGTGACCACGATGACAGACCCCAAGAACGCTTTTCCCGACATTCGCGACGGTGTGCGCGCGCTCTGCGCCAGCTTCCCACCGGAATATCATCGCAAGATCGATGAGGCCCGCGCCTACCCCGAAGAGTTCGTCAACGCGTTGACGAGAGAGGGGTGGATGGCCGCGCTCATTCCCGAGGCGTATGGCGGCTCGGGACTGGGTCTCGCCGAAGCGTCCGTCATCATGGAGGAGATCAACCGTGCCGGCGGCAATTCCGGTGCCTGCCACGGCCAGATGTACAACATGAACACGCTCGTCCGGCACGGCTCGGACGAGCAACGCCAGCGCTATCTGCCGAAGATTGCGGCGGGCGAGTTGCGCCTTCAGTCTATGGCGGTGACCGAGCCGACCACGGGCACCGATACAACGAGCCTGAAGACGACGGCCGTTCGCAAGGGCGACCGCTACGTCGTCAACGGGCAGAAGGTCTGGATCAGCCGGATACAGCATTCCGACCTCATGATCCTGCTCGCCCGCACGACGCCCGTCGACCAGGTGAAGAAGCGTTCGGAGGGGCTGTCCATCTTTCTGGTGGACGTGCACGAGGCGATGAGGAAGGGCATGGAGGTGCGTCCGATCCTCAACATGGTCAATCACGAGACCAACGAGCTCTTCTTCGACGACCTCGAGATCCCGGTCGAAAATCTCATCGGAGAGGAAGGCAAGGGGTTCAAATACATCCTCACGGGGCTGAACGCCGAGCGCACGCTGATCGCCGCCGAATGCATCGGCGATGGCTACTGGTTCACCGACAAGGCCGTCGAATACACGGGCGGGCGCACGGTCTTCGGCCGGCCGATCGGCCAGAACCAGGGCGTGCAGTTCCCGATCGCCGAGGCCTATATCGAGATCGAGGCGGCGAACCTGATGCGATGGCAGGCATGTCACCGCTTCGACGCCGGCCTCGACTGCGGCGCTCAGGCCAACATGGCGAAGTATCTCGCGGCCAAGGCGAGCTGGGAGGCGGCGAATGCCTGTCTGCAATCCCATGGCGGCTTCGGCTTCGCCTGCGACTACGACGTGGAACGGAAATTCCGCGAAACGCGCCTCTATCAGGTGGCGCCGATCTCGACCAATCTCATTCTCAGCTACGTGGCCGAGCATATTCTCGGCCTGCCACGCTCCTACTAGAGCGTCGCGTGTCTTGTTGGACGCAGAAGGGACGCTCTATCACTTTGAATCTGCGCATCATGCTCGCCGAGTATCCATTCCGATTTTCGGGCCGATGCGCTGGCGCGCGTTGGCTTCAAGCGTAACCGTTCGAAACCAGTAGACGCCCGGCCAGTTCGATACCTTGCAGCATGTGCCTTGCGCTCAAACGATTCCGTTTGAGCGCGACATACCCAAGCTGCCGCAATCGCTCGATTATTGTGGGAGGTGCCGCCTTATCCATTGCCGGAAGGTCCTGAAAGCCGGACGGTTCTTGCTGTCTGCCCAGCACAGGTAATAGTGGCGCGTGTTCTGCTCTGCCCACCGGTCCTCGTTGAACAATTGCACCAGGCGTCCGCTGGTCAGATAGGGCGCCGCATAGACATGGGGCAGCCATGCCACGCCCAACCCATCGAGCGCCGCGACAAGCGTCAGCGCGCTGGGCAGCCGGGTAATCCGCGCGTACTCCTGGTGGGTCACGCCGTGGTCGGCGAACCAGTTGGACATTTCGATGTCCCGATCCTCATCCAGGATCCATGGTAGCCTGGTCAGCTCCTGCGGGGACTGGACGGAAACAGACTCCAGAACCGACGGCGCCGCCACGACGACATCGCGGCCTTCAAGAAGCCTTTCGCAGTTCAGCCCCGGCCAGGTGCCGTCCCCGTGCCGAACGGCGGCATCGAAATCGCCGTGCACGAGGTCGTGCACCGTCGCATCGGTGTTGATGCGCAGGTCGATCTCCGGATGACGCTGCAGAAACGCACCAAGGCGCGGCATCAGCCAATGCTGGGCGAAATGCGGGGTCACGGTGATGTTGAGGATATTGTCCTCACGCCGAAACTGGTCGATATCGCTGGCGATCGCCCTGAAATTCCTGAGTAGACGGGCCGCCAGGTCCGCCGCTTCCGGCAACATCAACAGACGATTGCCGGATCGGGTGAACAATTTGCGCTGCAGGCGCTCCTCCAAACCCCGCAGATGCTGACTTACCGCGCCATGCGTCACGCTGAGCGCATCCGCGGCCGCACCGACAGAGCCGGTTTCGTGAACCGCGGCGAACGCCCGAAGGGAATTCAGCGGCAGCCCGGCGATATCGTTGCCTTTCTCCATGATAGAAAAACTAACAATACCGCAGCTTTTCTGACAAGCCCTGAAACCCTTCTTTCGCTATGTTTCATAGAAGGATTGAACGGAGGTGATATTCAGGATGATCTACATTTTTTCTAACCATCATGCCCAGGATATCTCGACCCGTCGGCTTTCTGGTTCCGGCATCGATCGGGAGGTAATCCACCGAATCCGCGACCAGGGACGGATCGAGCGGGCGAAAGTCGTTCGCCAGGGCCTCGCAATGCTCAAGCAATGGTCACGGCACGTCATTTCGGCTGTGGCATCCCATGAGCCGACCAGCCGGCGATGCGCGGCAACACCCACACCACCGGCGCCGTGCTCCATGAGCTGAAGAGGCGGCCGGCTGTGGCGCGGCGCTTCCGGAAACGGACTGTCGCGCCACGCCCATCCCTTTGCAGCGGAAATGAGGGGCCGCCTGGCGACCTCGCCAACTTCGCCAATTACCGGCTCACGGGATCGATTGGCGCGATAGACGAACTGGCAGGTCCGTGAGATCGAGACGGATGGGCCTGAATCATTCCCACTCGATCGTGCCGGGCGGCTTGGATGTCACGTCGTACACGACACGGTTGATCCCGCGCACCTCGTTGATGATGCGGGTCGCCGCACGGCCGAGAAAATCCATGTCGTAGTGGTAGAAATCGGCCGTCATGCCGTCAACCGAGGTGACGGCGCGAAGGGCGCACACATATTCATAGGTCCGTCCGTCGCCCATCACGCCGACCGTCTGCACGGGAAGCAGCACCGCAAAGGCCTGCCAGATGGCATCGTAGAGTCCCGCCTTGCGGATCTCGTCGAGATAGATCGCGTCGGCCTCGCGCAGGATGTCGAGCTTCTCGGGCGTAACGCCGCCCGGGCAGCGGATGGCGAGCCCCGGACCGGGGAACGGATGGCGACCGATGAAACTCTCGGGCAGGCCGAGTTCCTTGCCGAGCACCCGCACTTCGTCCTTGAACAATTCGCGCAGGGGCTCGACGAGCTTCATGTTCATGCGCTCCGGCAGCCCGCCGACATTGTGATGCGACTTGATCGTCACGGACGGTCCGCCGGTGAACGAGACGCTTTCGATGACATCGGGATAGAGTGTGCCCTGAACGAGGAAATCCGCCCCGCCGAGCTTCGATGCCTCCTCCTCGAACACCTCGATGAACAACCGGCCGATCGTCTTGCGCTTCGTCTCCGGGTCTGCCTCGCCCTCCAGCTGACCGATGAAGCGCTCGGAGGCATCGACGAGGATGAGCGGCAGATTGTAGTGCTCGCGGAACATCGCCACCACGTCGGCGGCCTCGTTCTTTCGCATCAAGCCGTGATCGACCAGGATGCAGGTGAGCTGATCGCCGACAGCCTCATGAGCGAGAAGGGCGGCAACCGAGGAATCGACCCCGCCCGAAAGGGCGCAGATCACCTTGCCGTCGCCGACCTGCTGGCGAATTGCGGCAACGGCCTGCTCGCGATAGGCCGCCATCGTCCAGTCGCCCTTCAATCCTGCGATCTTGTGAACGAAGTTCGACAGGAGCTTCGCGCCGTCCGGCGTGTGCACGACTTCCGGATGGAACTGCACGGCATAGAATTTCCGGTCTTCGTCGGCGATGGCTGCGAAGGGCGCGCCCGTCGACGTCCCGATCACCTCGAAGCCGGGTGGCAGGGCGGTCACGCGGTCGCCATGGCTCATCCAGACCTGATGGCGCGTGCCCCTGGCCCATACGCCCTCGAAAAGCGCCGAGTCCTCCTTCACGTCCAGGAAGGCGCGGCCGAATTCACGGTGATGGCCTGCCTCGACCTTGCCGCCGAGCTGAGCGCACATCGTCTGTTCGCCATAGCAGATGCCGAGAACGGGAATTCCGGCGCCGAATATTGCATCGGGCGCCCGGGGGCTGCCGATATCGACGGTCGAAGCCGGGCTGCCGGACAGGATGACGGCTTTCGGGCGCAGCCTCGTGAAGGCATCGCCGGCCGATTGGAAGGGAACGATCTCGGAATAGACGCCTGCTTCGCGCACGCGCCGTGCGATCAGCTGCGTTACCTGGCTGCCGAAATCGATGATGAGGACGGTGTCGGGATGGGAGGTCGTGTTCATGTCGAGCCCATAAAGAAGTCGCAGCGATTCTGCAAGCGCGCACCCGCGCACATGAGTGCCGGAACCCTCAGCGCCTGCCTGATGCGGAAAGGTTCAACGCCCCTTCGGCAATCGCTGCATCAAGCCTGTCCACGGCAGCCGCAAGATTTTCATCGACAATATGCAGATACTCCGTCCAGTCGTCGACATGGCGCAGTTCCGACTTGCCGTCCGAAATGCCCCGCAAGACCATAAGCGGCACGCCGAAACGCATGGTCGCACGCAGGCAGGCGTAACTTTCCATGTCGACCATGTCGGCGTCGATCACGTCGTAGGCCGCGCCGGATACGATGTTGGCGCCGGTCGAAAGCGTTGCTTCCCCGACGCCTCTCACGCGCAGCGGCAGCGGCACGATCGCCGGCAGGTCGAGAAAAGGCGTCGCGCCTTTCTCGAAACCGAGCGGCGAGGCGTCCATGTCGCGATAGGACACCGACACGGCCTGATAGACCTCGGTCTGTTCCAGAACCCTGCTTCCGGCGGAACCGAGTGAAACGACGAGATCCGGCCGTCGGCCGTGTCCGTCTGCGGTGGCGAGCGCCGCCGTCAGCCCGACAGCCGCCTCGACAGGCCCGACGCCCGTCATCAAGGGCTGGAACCGCTTCCGGAGGTGCGGGCCGTATTCGGCATCGACCGCCATGGCGAAGAGGATCCGGTATCCGCCGATCGAGGTCAGCGGGATATCGCGACCCTCGACGCCGCTCATCCTTCTATCCCCGCGCGCCCGAGCACGGTCATCATGGTGCCGGTCATCGTGGCGATCAGCTTCGCCTCGCCTGCCTCGTCGAAGGCGTAGGCCTGCCCATCGGCGACAATGATCGTGCGGCCGGGCTTCGTCACGCTGCCGCGAAACAGGAACCGTTCCCCCTTTCCCGGCGCGAGCAGATTGACCTTGAATTCGATGGTCAGGACCGCTGCGTCTTTGGGCATGAGCGAATAGGCTGCGTAGCCGCAAGCCGAATCGAGCACCATCGAGATCACGCCGGCATGCAGAAATCCGTGCTGCTGGGTGAAGGCGTCGGAGTGCGGCATCTCGATTTCGATCATCCCCGGAGCAACCCGGGTCAGTTCGGCGCCAACCGTGCTCATCGCATTCTGCCGCGCGAAGCTCGCGCGCACCCGGTCCTCGAAATCGACCTCCGGTATGATCTTGGCTGCCATTGCGGAACCTCCCAGCTTTCTGCGCTTATCGCAAAGCCGGCAAATTCAGGCAACGGCTTTTGTTGCAGTGCGAAATCATATGGTTCCTCGCCCAGCCTCGGCAGCCGGGAGCGTCGTCTATTGGGCGACGCGGTCCATGGCGGCGAAGAAGAAGCCGTCCGTGCCTGTCAGATGTGGCGTCATCACGATGCCACCCTTGTTGTCCACACGCACCCGCGCTTCATGGGCGGGGAAGCTCTCGCGCCAGAGTTTTTCGTGATCGACCGCCACGAAATCGGGCGTGCGCGCGAGAAAGGAACGCAGTTGATCGCCGTTTTCCTGCGGAAACACCGAACAGGTGATGTAGACGAGACGTCCGCCGGGTTTGACGAAACGGCTCGCCTTGTCGAGGATTTGCGACTGTTCGCTGACGCGATGATCGAGCTGGCGCTGCGTCAGCCGCCATTTGGCGTCCGGTCGCCGCCGCCAGGTTCCCGATCCCGTACACGGTGCGTCGACAAGCACGATGTCCATGCGCTGCGTGAGCGGTTCAAGCTCCCTGGTCTTCGAGATCACCTGTACGTTTCGCGCATCGGCGCGCCGCAGACGGTCGAAGATCGGTGCGAGACGCATCTTCTCGGCATCATGGGCAAAGATCTGGCCACGGTTCTGCATCTGCGCCGCCAGCTCCAGCGTCTTGCCGCCACCGCCGGCACAATAATCAAGCACCTGCTGGCCCGGCTGCGCCCCGGCGAGTTCTCCGGCGATCTGCGAGCCTTCGTCCTGCACTTCGAACCAGCCCTTGCGGAACGCCGGTTCCGCCTGAACATTGGGATGCCTGCGTCCACCTTCCACGGGGGCAATGCGCAGACCGTTGCTGGCGATCGTGGTCGCAACCGCGCCCTGCTCCGAGAGTTCAGTGAGAACGCGTTCGCGGCTGGACTTCAGCGTGTTGGCGCGAAGATCGAGCGGCGGGCGGCCGGCAAGGGCCTGGCCCTCATCGATCCATTCGGCTCCGAACGCCTTTTCGAGATAGGGTGCGCACCAGTCGGGACAGTCGGCCGCGACCGCGGCAGGCACAGTATCCAGTGAGCGGGTATTCAGCGCGTCAAGTTCAGACGCGCTCAAAGCGGCTGGCGCGAAATGGTCACCCTCCATGGCTGCATTCAGTGAAGCCGGGCTTTCGCCCCATTCCAGCAACAGAGCGCCGAACGCCAGCGCCCGCGGGGTCTCGTCGCCAAACAGCCATGCCGCTGACCGACGGCGTCTCAGCGCGTCATAGACGATGTTGCCGATGGCCGCGCGGTCGCCAGCGCCGGCAAATCGATGCGACAGGCCCCAATCCTTCAGGGCTTCGGCCGCAGGCCGGTGCCGCAACTGAATGTCTGCAAGAATCTCGATGGCTGCAGACAGCCGTCCACCCAAGCGCATACTGGTTTTCCCGTCTTCGGCTAGCCCGTTCGCTCGACTGGTAGCCTGTCACGGCAAGGCGCACAAGCGCGACGGGGTCGCACCGCTCATCCCACAAAAAGAAGGCAGGGCGCGGTCGATCCGCGCACTGCCCCAAATCGCAATCGTCCCGCCGTGGTCAGGCGAGGTCGAAACGGTCGGCGTTCATCACCTTGGTCCAGGCCTTGACGAAGTCCTTGACGAACTTCGTGCCGGTATCCGACTGGGCATAGACCTCGGCAATGGCGCGCAGCTGCGCGTTCGAGCCGAAGACGAGATCGACGCGGGTGCCTGTCCACTTCACCTCGCCGGTCTTGCGGTCACGGGCCTCGAACTCTTCTTCCTCCGGCGTCACGGGCGCCCACTTGTTGCGCATGTCGAGCAGGTTGACGAAGAAGTCGTTGGTCAGCGTTTGCGGCTTCTCGGTGAAGACACCGTGCTTGGACCCGCCATGGTTGGCGCCCAACACGCGCAGGCCGCCGATCAGCACCGTCATCTCGGGTGCGGTCAACGTGAGAAGCTGCGCCCTGTCGATCAGAAGTTCTTCCAAGGGCACGCTGAAGCGGGTCTTCTGATAGTTGCGGAAGCCATCGGCGACCGGTTCGAGGAAGGCGTAGGACTCCACGTCGGTCTGTTCCTGCGAGGCATCCATGCGGCCGGGCGCAAAGGGAACCTCCACCTCGTGGCCCGCATCCCTGGCGGCCTTCTCGATCCCTGCCGAACCGGCCAGAACGATGAGGTCGGCCAGAGAGACCTTCTTGTTGCCGGTCTGGGCATCGTTGAAGGCCTTCTGCACACCTTCAAGGGCGGCAAGCACCTTGGCGAGTTGCTGCGGCTGATTGACATCCCAATCCTTCGCCGGGGCCAGGCGAATGCGCGCGCCGTTGGCGCCGCCGCGCTTGTCCGATCCGCGGAAGGTTGCGGCCGAAGCCCAGGCCGTGGAGACCAGTTCGGACACGGTCAGGTCGGTCGCGAGGATCTTCGCCTTCAGATCGGCAATGTCCGTTGCATCGATCAGATCGTGATCGACGGCCGGGATCGGATCCTGCCAGAGCAGATCCTCTTGCGGAACTTCCGGTCCGAGATAGAGGGACTTGGGTCCCATGTCGCGGTGCGTCAGCTTGAACCAGGCGCGGGCGAAAGCGTCGGCGAACTGGTCCGGATTCTCGTAGAAGCGACGCGAGATCTTCTCGTATTCCGGATCGAAACGCAGCGACAGATCGGTCGTCAGCATCGTCGGCTTGCGGCGCTTGGAAGGATCGAAGGGATCGGGAATGGAGGCCTCTGCATCCTTGGCAACCCACTGGTAGGCGCCGGCCGGGCTCTTCTCCAGCTCCCATTCGAAGCCGAACAGGTTCTCGAAGAAATAGTTGCTCCACTGCGTCGGCGTCTGGGACCAGATCACCTCGGGTCCGCCCGTGATGGCATCCCCGGCGCTGCCCGATCCATGGCTGCTGATCCAGCCGAGCCCCTGCTCGGCAAGTCCGGCAGCCTCGGGATCGGCACCCACGAGGGACGCATCGCCGGCCCCATGGGTCTTGCCGAAGGTGTGGCCGCCGGCGATCAGCGCGACCGTTTCCTCGTCATTCATCGCCATGCGGGCGAAGGTCTCGCGAATGTCCTTGGCAGCGAGCAGCGGGTCGGGGTTGCCGTCCGGGCCTTCCGGGTTGACGTAGATGAGGCCCATCTGCACGGCAGCCAGCGGGTTCTCCAGGTCGCGTTCGCCGGAGTAGCGGCTGTTGGCCTTGTCGCTGGTGGCGAGCCACTCCGTCTCCGCGCCCCAATAGACGTCCTCTTCGGGCTCCCACACATCGGCGCGACCACCGGCAAATCCGAAGGTCTTGAAGCCCATGGACTCCAGAGCGACGTTGCCGGCGAGGATCATCAGATCGGCCCAGGAGATGCGGTTGCCGTATTTCTGCTTGATCGGCCAAAGAAGCCGGCGCGCCTTGTCCAGGTTGGCATTGTCCGGCCAGGCGTTGAGCGGGGCAAAGCGTTGCTGGCCGGTGCCGCCGCCGCCGCGGCCGTCGCCGACGCGATAGGTGCCGGCCGAATGCCATGCCATGCGGACCATGAGACCGCCATAGTGACCGAAGTCCGCCGGCCACCAGTCCTGCGAATCCGTCATCAGCGCGACGAGATCCTTCTTCAACGCCGCAAGGTCGAGCTTCTTGAATTCCTCGGCATAGTTGAATCCCTCACCCATGGGGTCGGAAAGGGACGAGTTCTGGTGGAGGATCTTGAGGTTGAGCTGGTTGGGCCACCAGTCACGGTTCGACCGCATGCTGACATTCGTGGCGCCGTGCGCCACCGGGCATGTCCCGGTCTTTTCAACTTTAGCGTCCATTTAACTCTCCGATCATCTTGTGCGCGTTGCAGACAGTCCGCCCGCCACGGCGGCTCCGCCGGAGCCGCTCGTTCCTTCAAATCATGTCCAAGACATCGCGGCGACGAGTCTCCAGATCAAGCCATTCGTCACGGCACGGTCGAACCCGTATCAATCGGGTGCAGCAAAAACTTGATGCCCCTCTCGCCACTTCAGTTTGGAACGATTCCAAAACTAGACATCAATCACGATAAATTCCAATTGCGTTTGCTGCTTCTTTTGATAACAAATCCTTATGATCAGACTGACCGTGAGACAGCTCGAATATTTTCAGGCCCTGGCCGACACCATGCATTTCGGCCGGGCGGCTGAGATCGTCGGCGTCACCCAGCCGGCCCTTTCGTCACAGATTGCCGAAATGGAGCAGAAGCTGGACTGCAGACTGTTCGAGCGCGACCGGCGGGTCGTCCGGATGACGGAAGAGGCGCGGCTCCTGCGCCCACGCGTTGGGCGCATTCTGGAGGAGCTTCGCGATATCGAGGCGATCGCACGGCGCGGACATCAGGCGATGCAGGGCCGCTTTCGGCTCGGCATCATTCCCACGATCGCACCCTATATGCTGCCTCGGGCCTTGCCGGCCATCAGGCAGCGTTTTCCCAAACTGCAGCTTGAACTGCGCGAAGCGGTGACGGCCACACTCATCGACGACACATCGAACGGCCGGCTCGACGGCTTCATCGCGGCAGAACCGCTGGAAACGGCCGCACTGGCGAGCGAGATCCTGTTCGAGGACCGGTTCTTCCTGGCCGTGCCGGCCGGCGACCCGCACTATGTTGCGCCGCCTGTGGCGCCTGAAAGCCTGGCTCTCGACAGGCTGATGCTGCTTGAAGAGGGGCACTGCCTGCGCGAACAGGCGCTGGCGGTCTGCGGCCGCGTAAAGCCCGTCGCCATGGCCAGCTATGGCGCCACGAGCCTGACGACATTGCTGCAGATGGTCGCACACGGGCTGGGTATCACGCTGGTTCCGGAAATGGCACTGGACGCCACGAGCAGCATGCGCGACATCAAGGTCGTGCCCTTCGCAGAGCCGGCTCCCGCGCGCACAATCTGCCTTGCCTGGCGGCGCAACAGTCCGCGCGGCGACGAATGCCGCGCCCTGGCCACCGCCATCAGGGAGATCACCGCGTCTGGCAAGACGAATGTCGTCTCAAGCGCGACCCAGCAGGCGGAGCCCCAGCCATAGCCACATCATGGCGACCGCGAGGAATCCAACCATGAAAAAGGGGCTGCGGTGCGCAATGCGATTGGACGTGACCTGCACCAATGCATGCCCATAGCGCGAGACGACGAATATCCACGCCAGTGCAACCACCGACCATGAGACGGCATCCGCGACCAGCAGGGCCAGACAGACCGAGTGGAACAGGACCGGCAGTTCGAACTGGTTCTGAAGATTGTTTCGAACGTAGCGGCTTTCGGCCGGCTCGACGACATTGTCGCGAAACTGATCGCTCGCCGCAGCGCCTGATCTGATCGCCGAGAATCGCCGCAGCGAGAGAAGCCCATAGATCACGTAGACAAGGACGACATGCGCGATCAAAGGCCAGAGGATCGCAGCCGAGTTCATCGAGGTCTCCTTTCGCCAGCTCGCGATGGCTCCGTCCGATCAGTGGCACCAGCGCATTAACGCGGCCTTAACCACGTCACGAAAAGATCGGTCGGGCCAAATCAAGCCGGAAAGTCGATCATCCGTGAACCTCGTGACATCAAACCGCCCGCCATTCTCGCAGGCCTCCAAAGATCAGGACGGCACGACCGAGCGTGCCCTGGACAGCGACCTGACAGCAGTGATCATCCAGTCATGGAGCGCATTCGGCCTGAGGCAGAACGGCAATGCGGAGACGGACCAACGGGACACGAAGCCCGTGCGTCCGCTTGCGCGCATTCTTGAATCAGCGAACGATTCCGGCTCCGTCGGGTCCGAACAGACACTCCGCAGTCTTCAGCAGCACGGCCCGGTCTCTGCCGGGCTTGACGTCGCTATGCTGGCCTACAATGACAGACGCTGGCAGGACGCGGACGATAGCGCACCGAGCCGGTCGGTTTCGATCTAGCAGAATCGGCGAACGATATTGGCTTCCGGCCTTCAGCGAGTCCTACTGGCAGGATCGCATTGCGCAGCTTCAGGAACGCTATCGAAGCACCGGTCCCACCAACGCCGGGAAATCAGCTCAGTTCGCGCTGGCGCTGATTCAGGAACTCGCGCAGGCTGTTGAGGTCGAAGGCCGCGTTGCCGAGGAGACGCCAGCACTCGAAGAGACAATCGATGCCTCCAGTGAGGTCGGGGGGTCCGCTTCGGCTTACGATTCGACAAGTGCCGACAAGCATGGGCTCGTCGGCTTTGGCGACGCGCTGGAACGCGCCTATCGTGAGGCGATGATCGACGAGGACGACGATAACGAGCACGCCCCGACGCGGCTTCTGACAATTTGACTTCCGGCCGGGCGTTCGAGTGAACTCATCGAAATATCTCGACCCTTCCTTTTGAAGGGAAGTGCACGACTTTTCCTCAAGCCGAAGCTAACATGACGCTCGTCGCTTGGATTGACGGGAGAAAAGCGCGTGAAAATCATTCGCGACCTGTTGGTGGCACTGCTGAATGCCACGCTGTTGCTGGCAATCGTTCTGGTTGTCTGTTCCATCATACTTGTCGAACGCATGTCCAATCTTCGCGACGAGACGATCCAAGTCGTCGCGCAAGCCATCCTCCCACAGAGGGAGAGACTGGACAGGGTTGCGGAAGGTATCGACGCAATTGAAGCGAGACTCTCCGAAAACGGAAACATAGACACACCGACATTGCGGGCCGCATTCACCGATGCGCGAGAGAACCTCCCGCCATTGTCCGATATCGAATGCGTTGCGAGGCAAACCATGGTCAAGCGACTGGTCGGCGAGATCGGCAAGTCGCTCACCGAAGCAGCGTCAAGATAGCGCCGGACCGTTTCGGGCCAACCACGAAACGTCGATGGCGATACTCAATACAGCGTGCCATCGGATGTGATACATGTTCTGCAAGGATCGGTCTTGCTTACGATGGTGCCGATGCAACCTGCGACTTCCGCCGCCTTGCTCAGCGAGATCAGCCTTTCAGGTTTGCGCCTTATGCACATCGCTGTGATCCTGGCGGTTGCGATGCCCGGGGCGCTGATAGCCGGATTCTACATAGGTTCGGCGCGACGAAAACGCCTGTACCAATCCGAGGCGGACATCGACAGGATCGTTGGCGAAACGACCCAAGCCGCGTTCCTGGCGCTGGTCGGGCTGTAGCTTGCCTTCACCTTCGGCAATGCGCTGACGGTTTCCCAGTCGATCAAAGGCGCGATAACCGACGAGGCCGCAGCACTCGGAACAGCTTTCCTGAGGGCGGATTACCTGGCCGAGCCCGGCCGCACAAAGCTTCAGATCGCACTTGTCGACTATGCCAAGACTCGTGTCGTACCGACCAATCACCCGATCAGCACGCGCGAGAAATTGGAGGTGTTCCTCGACAAGAGCCTTCGGGCGCAATCGCGGCTTTGGCCCCTGACGCTGGAGGCAACGCAGGATCCCACCTCGCCGCCGATCAAGGCATTTGTCGCCAGCGCGATCAATGCCGTGCTCGATGCCCATCTCTATCGAATAGCCACGCTGTCGGTGCCGATCGCAGCTTTTACGCAGGCAATCGTGCTCGGCGCGGCGACCATCGCGATCTTCCTGATCGGCAATCGAACAGGGCTGCTTGGACGGGATCTCACTTGGCGCAGTTTTGCTTTCGCCTTCTTTCTGGGTGCGGTGATGTACACGATTATCGACATCAGGCGCGGCAATGAAGGTTTGATCCTGGTTGACGACAGTGCGCTCAGGGCCACGATCTTCGACATGGAGCAGGCGCTCGCCAACCGACGCTGAAGCGCCGCGCGCTTTGTTGGCGCGCGGCGCTCCTTCGGGTCTGAGCTTATGCGGAACGACCTGTCGGTCTATGCCATGCCGGGATAATTCGGGCTTTCGCGGGTGATCGTCACGTCGTGGGCGTGGCTTTCGCGCAAGCCGGCTCCGGAAATGCGCACGAAGGTCGCACGGGTCCGGAAGTCTTCCAGATTTGGTGCGCCGACATAGCCCATCGCCGCCTTGAGGCCGCCGGCCAACTGATGCAGCACGCCGCCGACCGGCCCCTTGTAGGCAACCTGTCCCTCGATGCCTTCGGGCACCAGCTTCAGCGTGTCGCGCACCTCGGCCTGGAAGTAGCGGTCCGCCGAGCCGCGCGCCATGGCGCCCACCGAACCCATGCCGCGATAGGCCTTGAAGGAGCGTCCCTGGTGCAGATAGACCTCGCCCGGGCTTTCCTCCGTGCCGGCCAGAAGCGAACCGATCATGGCCGCGCGGGCACCGGCTGCAAGCGCCTTGGCGAGGTCGCCCGAATATTTGATGCCTCCGTCGGCAATGATGCCCACACCGGCCTTCTCCGCCTCCTCGACCGCTGCGATGATAGCCGAGAGCTGCGGCACGCCGACGCCGGCAACAATGCGCGTGGTGCAGATGGAGCCGGGACCGATACCGACCTTCACCGCATCAGCGCCCGCGTCGATGAGAGCGCGGGTTCCTTCAGCGGTCGCCACGTTGCCGGCGAGGATGCGCACGGAATTGGAGAGCTTCTTGGCCCGCGTCACCGCGTCGAGCACGCGCTGGGAATGGCCGTGTGCGGTGTCGATCACGAGCAGGTCGACACCCGCTTCGATCAGGCGCTCGGCACGCTCGAAACCATCTTCGCCGACGCTCGTGGCCGCCGCCACGCGCAGCCGGCCCTGGGCGTCCTTGCAGGCATTCGGATTGAGCTGCGACTTCTCGATGTCCTTGACCGTGATCAGACCGACGCAATGGCCCTTCCCGTCGACCACCAGCAGCTTTTCGATACGCCGCTGATGAAGCAGCCGCTTGGCTTCGTCCTGGTCGACATTCTCGGTGACCGTGACGAGGTTTTCCTTCGTCATCAGTTCGGCCACCTTCTGCGAGGGATCGGAGGCAAAGCGAACGTCGCGATTGGTCAGGATGCCGACCAGGCGGCCCGCCACATGCCCGCCGACGCCGCCGTTTTCCACCACCGGAATGCCCGAAATGCCGTGCGCGCGCATCAGCGCATGCGCGTCGGCCAAGGTGGCGTCCGGCCCGATGGTGACCGGGTTGACCACCATGCCGGACTCGAACTTCTTGACCTGACGCACCTCTTCGGCCTGCTCGGCCGGCGAGAGATTGCGGTGAATGACGCCGATGCCGCCGGCCTGCGCCATCGCGATGGCCAGGCGCGATTCCGTGACGGTGTCCATGGCCGCCGAGAGGATCGGAATGTTGAGCTCGATGTCACGGGCGATCCGCGTGCGGATGTCGGTCTGCCCCGGCATGACATCGGAGTGACCGGGCTGCAGGAGCACGTCGTCGAAGGTGAGCGCCTCGGCGCCGGTTGCTGTCTCGATGATCTTCGCCATGGCCATTCCTTGAAAAATGGAGACCGACGCCGCGTCCATGCCGACCGCGCCGATTCATCCGGTTCTTCCCTTTCAGGATTGGCGGTGGCTCGTAACACGTCTCCATGACAATGAAAAGTCACAGAGTGCGGACACCCGAAGCGACATCATCGGTCGGGGGACAGCGTGTCCCTTCCGACACATCGCATCGGGCAAAGGCCACCCCGGGGAGTGGGACAAAATTCCGGGACACTCCAAGTATCAGAAGTCGAGTTGGTAGGTCTCGGGAATGTAGCGATAGCCCTGCCCGACCTTTTCGACGAAACCGATGGCCGGCGGTGGCATGTGGTAGCCGATGAAAGGCAGGCGATCGGTCGCGATCATGTCGAAGACCTTCTTGCGCGTGGCCGCGGCCGCCTCCTTGTCCACGTCGAAACGCACGTGCCAGTCCGGGCGCTGCAGCGACGCCACATAATGATTGGCCGTGTCGGCGGTCAGAACGAGCTGCCTGCCCTCCGTTTCCAGCATGAAGATCATGTGGCCGGGCGTATGGCCGAAGGCGGCCATGCCGGTGATGCCGGAGACGACGCTGTCACCATCCCCGATAAAGGTCATCTTGTCGGCAAGCGGCTTGACCTTCGCCTCGACGTTCCGGGCCGTGTTCTCCGTCGGCCCGGAAAGGCGATCCGGCGCCGTCCAGAAATCATACTCCGCCTGCCCGGCCACATAGCGCGCATTGGGGAAGGCGGGCCCTTCGCCCTCCATCAGTCCGCCGATATGGTCGCCATGGAAATGCGTGAGGACGACGACCGTGACGTCCTCGGGCGCATATCCGGCCCCGGCGAGGCGATCGCGCAACCGGCCGAGACCGCCCTGGCGAGCGCCCTCGCCCAATCCGGTGTCGAACAGAACCAGATCCTCTCCTGCCCGCACGAGGGTGGGCGTGAACGAATTCATCCAATGGTCTGCCGGCAGGTATTCGCCCGCGAGCAATTCGGCAACGCTTTCCTGCGGCTGGTCGATGCCGAACGTTCCAGCCGTATTTTCGGACGCGCGCTTGCCGTCGAGGATCGTCGTGATCTCGAACTGGCCAAACGTGAAGCGCTCGAAGCCGGACACATCCGGCGGTGCATCGTTCATTTGTGCGCTGGCCCCGCGTACCATCAATTGAGGCGTGGCGAGAACGGCGCCACCCGTCAGGGCGAGCTTTAGCGTCGAACGGCGATCGAGCGAAGACTTCATCATCGATTCCTCCTCGTTTTGCTCAAACCGGAACACATGCGTCACGCGTCATGTAAGCATAGGTGAGCGGTTGTTTGGGGGATGGATGCGGTAGCAGCCCGTTCAAAGGTTCGTGACGAGCCTGCCTGCGCAGCTTCACCATCTGCGCGGTTGGACGAATGCTTGTGTCGCGACAGGCCGGACGCGACGTGCTAAGCGGGCCGCGTTTCAGACCATCCGGAAATGACAGTTGAACCGCACCATCCCGCTCATACTCGCAGTCGCCCTGTTCATGGAACAGATGGATTCGACCGTCATCGGCACGTCGCTGCCGGCGATCGCCGCCGATATCGGCACCAGTCCCATCGCGCTCAAGCTGGCGCTGACCGCCTATCTGGTCTCGATCGCCATCTTCATTCCCTTGAGCGCCTGGATGGCCGACCGCTTCGGCGCCAAGCGGGTGTTCTGTGCCGCAATCGGGGTCTTCATCGTCGGGTCCGTCGCCTGCGCCTTCGCCAATTCGCTGGAGGCTTTCGTCGTCTCGCGGTTCCTTCAGGGCATGGGCGGATCGATGATGACGCCGGTGGCAAGGCTCGTACTGGTGCGCGTGACGGACAAGCGCGATCTCGTCTCGGCCATGGCGTGGCTGACCATACCGGCGCTCGTCGGCCCGCTGGTCGGCCCGCCCGTCGGCGGCTTCATCACGACCTATATCAGCTGGCACTGGATCTTCCTGATCAACGTGCCGATCGGACTGGCCGGCATTGCGGCCGCTTGGATCTATCTGCCGGAAGTCGAGGTCGACGAGCCGGGCGCCATCGACTTCAAGGGTTTCGTGCTGACCGGCCTTGCGGCGTCCGGCCTCGTCTTCGGGCTCTCGGTGATCAGCCTGCCGGCCCTGCCTCCCGTCATCGGACTGGCAACGCTGCTCGTAGGGCTTGCCTCCGGCGCACTCTACCTCATGCATGCAAGGCGCGTGGCCAATCCCATCCTCGACCCCTCGCTGTTCGCCAATCCTGTCTTCCGCGCGGCAATCTCCGGCAGCTCCCTGTTCCGCATCGGCGCAGGCGCCATTCCCTTTCTGCTGCCGCTGATGTTCCAGCTCGGCTTCGGCATGACACCATTCCAGTCGGGTCTCCTGACCTTCACGGGCGCCTTCGGAGCAATCGGCATGAAGTTCATGGCCCGCGCCACCCTCAAACGCGGCGGCTTCCGCACGGTACTGGTCGCGGCGACGCTCGGGGGCGCGGTCTTCATCGCGATCATCGCCCTCTTCACCCCGCAGACCCCGGTATGGCTGATCATCGCCGTGCTGGTCGCCGGCGGGCTGTTGCGCTCACTGTTTTTCACTTCGGCCAACGCACTTGTCTTTGCCGATCTCGACGGCACCCAAAGCGGACAGGGGACCGCGATCGCGGCGGTGTCGCAGCAAATCAGCATCGCACTCGGCGTGGCGATCGCCGGCGCGATCCTCGAAGCCTTCACCCATTTCTCGGCGGGGTCCCTGGAACTGGCTGCCTTTTCCGTCGCCTTCGTGATCGTCGCCATCATCACCGCGATGGCCGCCCTGCCCTTCGTGGCGCTCACGCCGGACGCCGGAAACGCCGTTTCGGGCCACCGCATCGGCGGCGACAATTCGCGCACCGGCGTTGCGCCGCCGACGGCCTGACGACGCCGACGGCCGGTGCTGGACGGGTCGCTATTCGTCCGCCTCGGCCTCGTCGTCCTGGGCGCGGCCCTTGAAGTCGCGCGCCAGCAGATAGAGCTCCACCGACTCGTCGCGCGAGGCCGGGGGCTTGACGTGATGGACGCTTCGGAAATGGCGCTTCAGCCTGTCGAGCAGGCCCGTCTCCGTTCCGCCCTGGAAAGTCTTGGCCAGGAAATGCCCGCCCGGCTTCAGCGTCTCGATTGCGAAATCGGCGGCCACTTCGCAAAGATGCATGGTGCGCAGATGGTCGGTGCGGCGATGCCCCGTTGTCGGCGCCGCCATATCCGACATCACCAGATCGGGCGCCCCGCCGAGCGCCTCGATCAGCCGCGCCGGGGCTTCCGCATCGAGGAAATCCATCTTCAGAAAGACGGCTCCGGGAACGGGATCCATGTCGAGATAGTCGATCGCGACGATCGCCGGGGCCTCGTCGGTCGAGCCGGTGCGCCGGGCGGCAACCTGGCTCCAGCCTCCCGGGGCCGCGCCCAGATCGACGATGCGCGCACCCGGCTTGAGGATGTGGTAGCGGTCGTCGATCTCGATGAGCTTGTAGGCCGCGCGCGATCGGTATCCCTCGGCCTTCGAACGATGGACATAGGGATCGTTGAGATGGCGCTCGAGCCAGCGGCGCGACGAATTCTTCAATCCGCGCTTCTTCTTGATGCGCGTCTTGAGCGCGCGCGCTCCGGGATTGCCCGACGGCTTCTTCATGCTCGGACTCCTTTCGGGCGGCCACGACCGCGGCGCCATACGCCGTCATCGGCCATCAGATCGGTCAATATGCCCTCGCGAAGCCCCCTGTCCGCCACCCGCAGGCGCTGCGAGGGCCAGACCGCCCGGATCGCCTCGAGGATCGCGCAGCCGGCCAGCACGAGATCGGCCCGGTCTGACCCGATGCAGGGATTGTCCACACGCTGCTCGAACTCCCAGCCAAGCAAGGTGCTGATCATCCGGTCGACATCGTCGTTGTCCATCCACAGCCCGTCGACGCGCCGGCGATCATAGCGCGGCAGGCCGAGATGGATGCCGGCGAGCGTGGTCACCGTGCCGGAGGTTCCCAGAAGATGGAACCGGTCGCTCGACGCCACGTGGGACAGCCGCTCGCGCCCGTCGAAAGCCTCGAGATGCCGCGACGCCTCGTCGACCATGGAAGCAAATATCTCCGGAGTGACATGACGCCCGCCAAAGCGCTCGGACAGGGAGACCACGCCAATCGGCAGCGATGTCCAGGACACGATATGGCGCGCCAGCCGCGCGGCCCTGCGTCCCGCAGTGTCGATGAGGGCGATTTCCGACGAGCCTCCACCAATGTCGAACAGGACCACGCCATGCGTTTCCGGCTCGACCAGCGACCCACAGCCGGATACGGCGAGCCGGGCCTCGGTCTCCCGGTCGATCACCTCCAGCACCAGCCCCGTTTCCCGCCGCACCCGCTCGATGAACTCGGCGCCGTTTTCCGCCGAGCGGCAGGCTTCCGTGGCGATCAGCCTGGCGCGGCGAATGCGGCGCGCCTTGAGCTTTTCCGCACACACCGCAAGCGCCTCGAGCGCCCTGTCCATCGCCGCATCGCTCAGCCGCCCACTGGCGGTCAGCCCCTCGCCCAGCCTGACGATGCGCGAAAAGGCATCGACCACCCGAAATCGGCCGGGACGGGTCGGCACGGCCACAAGCAGCCGGCAATTGTTCGTTCCAAGATCAAGCGCGGCATAGGCCGCGTCGTCGGCTCCCGATTGCACCCGCGGCCTGATGGAACTGCCTGCACGGAATGCCGGCGCATGGCTGGCCTGGGCGCGCGCAGGTTCGGCCTGCGTGCCCGACTGGGCGTCGCCGGTCGATCCGTCGCGCGCAAAAACCTTGCGGCTGCGACGGCGCTTGCGTCGCTTGCGCGGCATGGCCTGTTTCGATTCGTCCGGCAGCGATTCGGCTTCTTGCGGGGCTCCGACTTGTCGAGCCGTCTTCTGGCGGCCCGATCTGCGCTGACGCCGGCGCTTGCCGCCCGCACGTCCCCGCGAAGCCCCGCCGCCTGGCGGAGGCCCGCCATCCTGGGGGTCTTTCACAGAAAGTCCTTTCGGCCCGCGCCAGCCGGTGGCGGCAGCATGGCCCTGATCGTTGAGTTGGCGGCAGTCTAGCGCATCGGATGCGGAATCGGAACCGGTATTCGGATCAATGCATTGAAGGGTGGAGCGCAGCGCCCTATATCGCGCTCGTCGGGAGCCGGAACGCCTGCGGGAATGCCCGGCGCATATAGAACCGGGGCCGACAGACAGCAAGATTGACATCCCGGCCTTGACTCTTGGCGCTCATTGGATAAAACGCCCGGCACATAGCCAAGCGCTGCCGACGGACTGATCGCGCTGCGGCCGGCTTTGGGGAATAGGTTAACGGTAGACCAGCGGACTCTGACTCCGTTAGTCCTGGTTCGAATCCAGGTTCCCCAGCCACCTACCAATTCACCGACATACCTATTAGAATTGTCGTCTGGATGAGAATGCGGCGAGCACCGGTTTATGAGGTGCTCTGAATTCAACCGTGGCCAAATGGCCCCTTCCCCTATTCTTGCGGGCACCTCGCATTCCCGCCATCCTCGCCGCGCAGCCACCGTCTCCTCCCAATGCTCCGGTGCCATTTTCCGCGACTGAATCCGGAATCTGCCGTGATGGCGAGACACAAGTGGCGGGCTGACGATCATTTGATCGCGTCGCTGTAGCGCGGGGCGGCAGAGCCACCATATGGTGAATGGCACGCGGAGCGGTTGAACCGCTTGCCACGCCAATGTCCGACCCACAGGAGGGTATCATGACCAGACTGACGACACTTACGGGTCTCATCTCGACCGGCGCACTACTCGCCTCGCTGGGCGCCGCACTGGCTCAGGACACCACGGCTCAACAAGAGGGCATGGCCGACCAGGAGCAGTCGATGCGCAGCATGATGCGCGAGATGATGCAGGAGATGATGCAGGACCAGGGTCGCGGGCCGGCTGGCGATCGGGCCATGGGGCGGCCTCAGCGTCCGGAAATGGGACGGGGGCCCGGTCCGGGATATCACCAGATGAAGGGCCGCCATGACAGCCGCCATCGGCATCCGATGCGCATGCAGATCGTGTTCGCCATCCTGGATGCCGATGGCAATGGAGGTGTGTCGCTGCAGGAAGCGCAGGACTTCCAGGCGCGCATCTTCCGCGCGGTCGATGCGGATGACGACGGCGAAGTGACCATGGAGGAAATCGGCGTCTTCTTCCACGGTGAGCAGGACATGCCGCCACGCTGACCGCATCTGCGCGGCACTCCACGCCCGTGCCTTGAAGCCTAGGAACGGCTTGCGCTCGAGAAGTATCTGCGCAGGCCGCATTCGCACGGATAGGTTCCGCCAATCATGGAGCCTGGACAATGTACCTTCCGCTTCAGCGGGAGCGTCTAAGACACATGCTTTATGGCGCCGTCACCACGATCGCCGAGCATCGGTCGGAACCGTCGAGACGATAGTTGTGCTGGGCGCTTGAATCGAAATAGATCGCGTCCCCCGTCGCCAGCCGGTAATCCTCTCCATCGACACTCACCGTCAAACGGCCCTTCAGGACGTAGATGAATTCTGCGCTGCCATGCCGATGAGGCGTGGAAGGCTCCGCGTTGGGCGGAAACTCTGCATAGTAGGCTTCCATCTTGCGGTCAGGCACGGGATAGTCGAGGCTTTCGAACAGATAGAAGGGCGTTTCATCGCCAGGAGGGGCAGGAAGTCTCAGCCGCTCGTCCTTTCGCACCACGGCGACCAGCGGGCGGCTGTCGTCTTCGACGAAGAAGTGTTCGAGACCCACCCCGAAGACCATCGCGATGCGAAGCAGTGTCGGCAGCGTTGGAAAGAGCTGTCCGCGTTCGATCTTCGACAGCATGGCCGGCGAAAGGCCCGTGTGAGCGCCAAGTTGCGCAAGTCCCAGCTTCTTGCTCAGCCGCAAGGCCCGCACGCGCGGGCCGATCCGGTAGCGCTCCAGTTCGGTAGCAAGCGTATCGGACAGCATGTCGAGGGCTCCTTTTTCCCGCCGGTTTTCCTGTCAGTGGACGCAAGCGAACACAATTTTCTTTATAGGAAAGTATTTTTTCATATCACGACAATATTACTGGCAACAAACAGAAAATACATCAATCTCTTTGAACAGCCGCAAACCAGACGGCGACCATCTGGGTAAACCAAGGAGCGTATGATGAAAGCGAGACAGAAATTCCTGAGCATGGTTGCAGCGACGACGTTCGCGGTTGCCGCCAGCACATTCGCCACCGCCGCCGCCGACAAGGACATTGTCGACACCGCGGTTGAGGCAGGCCAGTTCAAGACGCTGGCTGCAGCCCTCGATGCCGCAGGTCTGGTCGAGACGCTCAAGGGGCCGGGGCCCTTTACCGTGTTTGCGCCGACCGACGAAGCCTTCGCGAAACTGCCGGACGGAACGGTCGACACGTTGCTGAAACCCGAGAACAAGGACCGGCTGGTCGGCATCCTCACCTATCACGTGGTGCCCGGCAAGGTTATGGCGGCCGACGTCGTCAAGATCGACGAAGCCAAATCGGTCAACGGGAAGATGATCGACGTCGAAGTCGACGGCGGCGGCGTCAAGGTCAACAACGCCAACGTCACCGCGACCGACATCGCAGCGTCGAACGGCGTCATACACGTCATCGACACGGTGATACTGCCGCCGGAAGGCTGATCGATCCTGGTCCTGGATTGACACGGCCCGACTGCAGGGAACTTCGCTATGAAACTTCTCAATCTGACCACACTCGTCCTTGTCATTATCGGCGGTCTCAACTGGGGTCTTGTCGGACTGTTTGGCTTCGACCTCGTGGCGGCGATTTTCGGGTCGGGTTCGATACCGGCGCACCTTGTCTACATCGCCGTCGGCATCTCCGCCGCATGGCAGCTCGTTCAACTCTTCTCGTCTGCCGGCGCTCAGGCAGTGGCCACCGGGCAGACACATTGACAACTCGGTCGGAGGGTCCCGCGGCTCCAAGCTGCGGGACCGCGACACGCAGGAAAGCACCAGCCAACATTCTGGAGACGACGAACGAATGACAGAACGATGGATCGAGGTGAACGACCGCATGCAGAACGGCTACCGCTACCGTCTGAGCGCGCCGCAAGGCAGTGCGTTTCACGACGATTTCCGTCCTGATCTCTCGCCGCCGGAGATGCTGGCCCTCGGCGTCTTCGCAGGCAAATACATGACCGATTGCGCGGACGAGTTCCCGGACGGCTGGTTCGCTCAGGCCAGACTGTCACCGTCGGGGCGCGATCCATCCGTCAATTTTTTCGGCGTCGACGCGAGCCAGCCGCTCAGCGTGTGGCGCGCCAAGGGCTGGATCCATCCCGACGACCCGCGGGGATGGTTCCAATGGTACTGCCGCTACTATATGGGCCGCAGGCTGGCCGGCGAAGACGAGCGCCAGATCGGGCGGTGGAAGGCGATGCGACGCCATATCGCGCAGCTTCGCCGGCATTGCGAACAGGGTGACATATGGTGCCGCCGCCGGCAGCGACAGGCGCTGCTGCAATGGGCCTATGACAGCCGCACCCTTTGAGCACATGGCAGGGTCAGTTGGGCACCGCGATGACCATGCCCGGTTCCAGGCCGGCGACAATCTCGACACCCGTTTCCGTGGGCACCCCTAGAGCGGTTCAGAGCTTGATTGAATCGCGAGGGATTCCGGTTTCGTTGATTTTGTGATTCAAGATGCTGGCTGGGAAGGAGGCCGGCATCTGATGACAGCACCTTTGTCCAATGATCTTCGTGAGCGTGTGGTCGGT